>CAZMAV010000004.1:0-329040 GCA_964564415.1 uncultured Bacteroidia bacterium
CGACACAAATCTACGCTTAAAGCTCTAATTTATTGATTGTCAGCGACTATTAGCCAGAACTCACGTTAAGCAAGAGGGCAGGGATAAAAACCTGGAAGGCCTCTTCCCTGCCCTATCTTCTATTTTACTCGTAAGGGCTGGATGTTGATTCAGAATTATTTGTCCCGACTTCTGTTGGGAGATGCCATCAGCATAATCCCACAAGCATCAAAATACGGAATGTCAATTTCCTGCCTTACTTATCTTCCTTGTTTCGATGATGCTACCTTTCGAGTCTTTGAAACTCAACAGGTAGGCACCGACAGGTAGTCCTGAAAGTGGCAGAACCTCCTTCAGGCTGCCCTTGCCCTTCACTTCCCGGTCGAACCCCTCTATTTTCCGACCGCTCAGATCGGAGAGAAACAGGTTTATTTCCACGAAGGAGGCTGTCTTTAGTTCTACGGTCAATCGATCCGTAGCAGGATTGGGATAAACCTTGTAGGTCATCGCAACAGCAAAAAGTTCTTCATTGCTGGATACAATAAAGCCTTCAGGCTGCTGAAAGCCCTGGAGCAAGGTTAGGGTTCCCGTAATGCTGCTCGTGTAAGCCACCTCTCCTGCGGTAGCAGAAAGGCTTAGGTCCATAGTCTCGGTGTATGTTCCTACACTACTAATCACCTGTCTGGAGAGACTTTGGGCCTCTGCGACAAAGGTAAAAGTGGTCATGAGCAGGATAGCGCTAATTATTTTTTTCATTTGGATCAGGGTTTATAGGTTAAAAACATAAAATCACCTTGTATTCCTGACCCCGAATCGTTTTTGAGGTAGACATACATCGCACCGTTTCCACTGGATACCCGCCAATCATCCACGATGGCACTCCCTCCTGGAGTTACAACCGTTATATACTGATTGAAAAAATAGCTTTCTCCTATAATGGTGATTTCATACCGAGAAGATGCCGAATTGTAGGTGGCCGTTATGTTTCCGGAGCTTACAGAAACTGTTCCATTGGAATTGATGTATCCAAATGCGATAGGACCCTGGGCTGCCGATTCCTGCACGGTCCCATCACCAAATTCAATGGATTGAAATTCTGCACTTCCATCCGTATTGATCCGAGCTTCAATGGTGGATCCCCGCTCAAACTCGATAAACTGTGCCCCATCTGGAGCAGAGGCTGGAACACTCATTTCCAGGAGGTCATTGCTGCCTCTTATAGAGTCTGTCTCAATTTTTACCTTTCTGGAACTTGTTCCATCGGCAAAGATGCTTAAAGGTTCATTGGGATTGGAGGTTCCAATACCGACATTGCCCTGATCGTAGTAGATATCTGACCCGCTGCTCGACCAGGGGGAAGGAGAGACTGAAACCGGATTTGCAGGGGTCCATTGGCTGCCATCCCAGGTCAATATCTGACCACTAGCAGGGGCTACAGCACTAACGTCGGTGAGTTCGCCCAGAGACATGTTGGTAGCTTTTTCCGCCGTGCTGGCTGTCTGAGAGCTTTTGGAGTAGGGTACCGACTCCAGAGCAGTGGTTCCCATGTCTACAAAGCCCGTTCCGGGGTTTATTTCTACCTGAAGGGAAGTTGCCGGGCTCCAGTCTATGGCATTAAAAGAAACGAAGTCTTCGCTACCTATGACCGCATTAAAGAGACCAAATTTGTTGGTCGATACGGTTTGCTCCTCCTGGTAGATGCTCGATCCTCCCTGTAAAAGGGTAAATCTCACCACCAAATTTTGCTGGGTGATCAGGGCGTCGTTGGCATCTCTGGCCACCGCCTGATAGGAAATCCCCCGATCCTGCGCCCAAAGAGAGGAGAGGGAAAGCAGGATCACTATGAGGATGAAAGAAAAAATTGAGTTGAGGTTCTTCATGAATAAAATGATTTAAGGTTAGATTGTAATTTAATATAATTAATCGAATAGATATAAACACCATAACGCCTCCCTTTTTGAAAGAAGGCGTTTTATGGATAATATCAAAAGAAGTACTATTTAATCAGAAAAAGGACAATCAGGATACAGGTAAATATGGCCAATACCCACCCCCATATTTTTGATTTGGGTTTTGATTGGGGTGCTGAAGTTGCTTTGGCCCAACGATCCCCACCCTCTTCCTCATAGGCGAAAATAAGAGAATCCGAGGGGGCATCTTCGGTTTTTGACCTTGAAAACAGAGAGGAGTTTCTGGTACTAAGGACCTTTTCCGGCTTTGCCTTGGTTGCTTTTTGCCAAAGTGGATTATAATCCATGCACTGTATACTCCTCCCCTTAATGGAAGCCCCTACTTTTTCTGAATGAGAAAAGTACAAAATGGGACTCTCCTCTAACTGCCCCCTAGTCCAAGCTTCTATAAGGATATTTGCCTCAGCCGGGGAGGAAGTCTGAAGGGGAATGAAGCTAGGATGACCAGTAAAAGCTTTTTGAGAAAAGGAACGCATTTGATCACCCAGGCGGCGAATAAAGTGATCTTCCTGCCCCTTTTCATGAAGCATCGAGTAAAGAAATTTCCGGATACCTTCAGCTTCGAGGCTCAGGCCCTGAAGTGCCAGACTGACAGCCCGATACCCATCCCGCTGATAATCATCCAAAGCATAGGTAAAGAGGGAATAGAGCAAGAGGGTCTGCCCATGAATGGCATGCTGACTCAGCCGGTAAATGCAAGTATCCTCGAAAATTCTGATTTCTTCCAATTTCAATTGGAGGAAGTTGCTGACCTCTTCCCGATCCCCACCCTGGTAGAGAGAACGAAGGAGACCGGCAGTCTGAAATACCTCAAAGCCGTCTTTTTTTCCAAATAGGGCATAGCCCCATGATGGTGAATTCATCGTCATAAAGTTTGGAAGGAAATGGGGTGAAAAATGGGGCGAAGGAGAGGCTTCTCCTTCGCCAATGATGCTACTTGAGATTATATATTCAAGAGCTTTCTGAACCTTCCCACCAAGCTATTACCCTGGTTTCTGCTTCTGCCAGCCTGTGTGCCGGGCAGGGAAAGAACCTGGTGTATCCAGGGGACCAGTTCCGAACAGTCTTCCAGATCAATGTTTCGGATTTCGTCCTTCTTCCCTCGGTCAGACTCCACTTCTCCTATGCTGAAGGGGAATACCCTTGGCTGCTGTATATCGCCGGAAGTTAGCCATTTATCCACCTGGGGGAGGTAAGTCTTGATGACCTCTTCGACATTCATATCCGTGCGACCACGGTCAAACTTACTCAGAATCACCCCTACCCTGGACATGTCAATCCCTTCGTTGTATAGGTAGGACAGGAATTGAAGGATGAGTTTGTCCTCTTTGCGGTTCATAACCCTTTCGAAGTCAGCCACAATCAAAAATGAGATAGAGATTTCTGGACAGGATAGGTAATTCTTGACTGATTCCGGAAGGCCTTCCTCACCGGTATCCACATCTACCTTTTTAAGGTCCTCCCCTGCCATTTCGAGGAAAGTAAGGTTGACATCCTCCCCTTCCATCATAAAGGCGCTGTCATATTCCGTAATCTGACCAATGGAGGTAGGTTGAGGGAAGTTTCCATCCTCCACATCCCTCATCATCTGGTGAATGAGGCGGATGCCCTGCTGATTGTCTCCCTGGTTCAGGATGACTCGGTAGTGCTGCCTCATGTACATATTGATGGCCGTGAGTACCGTAGATTTTCCGGCACCTGTATAGCCAAAAATAAAGACGTAGTTGGTATTCTTGTCCAATATCTCTTCATGAGTCTTGACAGAAGGGTCCTTGTCGGCTTTGATTTCCTCTTCGGCAGGACCCTGGAAGGCTCTCTGATGACGGAAAGCTGGAAGGGAATTAGCCTCTTTCTGAGAGGGGGTGGCTTGGATGCCTTCTTCAGGGCCTTCATTTCGGGAGTGCTGAGGAATATCCTTTTTTTGCTTGAGCCTTTCGAGCTCGCGGCGGTCGGCCTCGGCCCTCATGTGAAGGGTATCTTCGATGATCTCGGTAAGTTCGGGATCGTGGATGGGAAGTTTTATTCTGTTACGGTCCATTATTTTTAAGATTTAAAGTGAAAGGGTTTGGGGTTAATGAGCTGGGCTGGGATCAAAATTTTTCTTCGTAGGGGATCAATCCATTTTCCTTGTGGGAAAATCCATTGGTTTCGGACTTCCTTTCCTTGACCTCCAAATCGAAGGAGGCATAAGGGGATTCCGAATCAGGTTCTTCCTCTTCTTTATCCTGGAAAGTGTCGTGAATACTCTGTTGCTTTTGTCCTTGATCCTCGCTTACATCTTCATCCTTTAGTGGTATCCAGATGGGCGGAGCGGACACTTCCTCGGTTTTGGGTTTATTTTCAGAAGGACTAATGATCTTACTTTCTTCCGAGAATTCTTGTCGAGGTGCAGCCTCCTTTTCGGCTTTCTCTTCCTTGACGACTGCATCCTTGTAAGGTCTATGGGAGTTATCCTTGGCCTTTCTTTCCTTTCTTAGAGCATAAATACCCTCGGATTCCCCTCTCTCCTTCGAGGAGGATGACTGACTCTTGGCAAAGGTCTTTCTTCCTTCTTTGCTGCCTTTTTTATCATCTTCTTCCTCTTTTCTTTCCTTGGGAGGGCGGTTGATCATGACAATGACAAAGAGGACGATAAAGTCAATCAATAAGGAGAGCAGAAGCGAGACAATAACTGAGGATGCCCGCTTGCTGTCCAGTTGGGCAATATTGGTCAATGTCCAAAGGGAGTGGTTGAGGTTGCCTACATCTCTGTGCTGAAAGGTCAGGGGCTTATATTCGAAATTTTTCTCTCCTACCATACGGGTAGTCATTTCTCCGATCTGAGCGTGAGCATCGATACTCTTGTCCACGGCCTGGCGATAGGACTTTATATTGCCGGAGGCCAGGGATTGGTCGATTTCTGCTTGAGTTGTGCCGGTCAGGGAATCGATCAAATGGATGGCAGGATCGTAGCGGGACTTGATGGCTTCCATCTTGGCTGTCAAGGGAATGACTACTTCCTTATTGAGCCTTCTAGCCTTGGAGCCATAGCCGGGATCCATCCGATTGGTGGTCTCTTCCTTGAGCAGGGCCTTGGCTTCGCTGAGCTGCTCCTCTATGTCGCGGGTATCGAAATACTGGTCAAGGGCAGCCCGGGCTGAAACGCTGACCGAGGTCAATTGGGATTTGTTTTCTTTAAGTTCTTCGTAGAGCAACTTTTCGGAGGTAAAAACTCCGTAGATGGCATTGAAATTCAATAAAACCGAGAAACTTGCGACAAAAATATAGCCCAGAATGAGTCTGGCCTGGTTAGCTTCCTGGTAGGCCTTGGGTATCCTCAAGGCAATGGCTACCATAAATACCGAGAGGGCAATGGCAGTCGCGTAGGAAAGAACCCAGTTGTCCAACATGGGCATCAAACCTGTGGCGGTGGTATAGCAACTTACGATTCCCATAATAAAGACTGCAATGGGAAAAAGGTCTATGTTTTTGGGAGTCTCGGGTGCTGCAGGCCTTCGACCTGGCTGGCGGCCGTTGAATCGATGGCTGTTACCACCCGCTTGCTTATTATTTTTCTTGAACATGGCGGGTTGAAATTAGTGGTGGTTGAAAAATGATAGTCATGTACATCCACCTATATCCAAGAGAAATGCCAAGAGATGCAAAATGTTGAATATCAATTAATTAAATACATTTCTTTCCTAAATTTTTCCCAAATTGAAAAGGATAAATCCCATTTGTAAAACCAAGCAAATACGAAAAACTAAAATAGGTGCAAGGGAGGTCGCGATCTGGTCAAAATTGGTCATCCCGTCATTATTTCAAAAAAAAGGAACCCATCTCCTTAGGCAGAAAATGGGTCCGAATGACAAAGGGAAAAAACTAAAATCTCAATTTGATCCCCAGGCCATAGGAATTGTTTTGTAGGCCCGGAGAGTTTGCTCCCGGAAAAGCATAGTTTCTAATATCTGGAGATACTTCTATGCTTCCGTTTAGGGTTCCGTTTTGAAACTTTCGATTGAGGCGAATGCGGTTGACGATGATGATGGCAGAGGCAGCCAAAATAGCTCCTCCCGCCGCAATCATCCACTGTGAGCGCTTATATCTCTTATTGAGATAGTCGTAATAACTGCCCTCTCCTCCTCCACCTTCATCTCCCCGTCCCGTGATGCCAAGCTCGTTGATCAAGCTGTTGTACACCGAATCGTAGCCAGCTACCGAGGGATTGGTATAGGTGCTGTACAGGGCATATTCTTCTGATCCCGGACCTGAATTGGAAAGGGTAACCAGACCCGAGGTGAGGAGGCCCAGCCCTGTGGCCGCCGAGGCACTCAATCCTGCCCACACACTGGGAGGATTGACCGTAGGTGAAAGATTGGAACCTGGAATTTCGCCCCCCATATCCACGGGATCTATCGCCACTACGAAAATTCGCAGGCCCTGAAGGTCGGAGGGGCTATATCCATCCTCCTGAAAATACCAGGTAATCCGCTTGTCAGTTCCTGCCCTTATGTATTGTCCGGCTCTGGAGACTCCTGTGAGCCCATTTTGAGGCCTGATGTTGGGATCAGAGGTGCGGAGGGTGACCTCAAAATTTTCATGGCTTCCGTTGGGGATGATGTCAAAGCTGATGGTAATCTTATCTGCGGAGGCCGTTACCCTTTCGTTTCTGACAAAGTTGCGTTGGGCAAAAGCGGTGCTGCTAATGAGCAAGCAGGCAATGATAAACAGTGAGAATCTCATGACTATTGGGTTATGAATTTCAGAACAGTAGTTTTCAAAAGATTAATTCTGGACGATGTACAAGGGAATCTGTGAGGTATCAAAATCGCTGTCCAACTGGGGATTTTGATTTTCCCTCTTTACTTCCTTAACCATGGTGGGTACTTCCACTCTCAGATAGGCGAAAAGTTCACTTACCGTTACGATCCGATTTCGGTCTCCCATGCGATCAGCATGGCCATAGCGTAGGCCCTTGACCAGGGCCTCTGTAAAGGCTCCATTTCTCCAACTTGAATCTTCGTAGGAAAACTCGTCTCTGGAAGAAGAGGTAATGGTAATGAAGCCATCCCTGACCTTATTTAGGCTGCCAATGGCTTTCTGCACTTCCAGGGGATTGAGGCTGTTTTTACGGGCTCCTCCACTGTGGCAGGCATCGATTAAAACTATCTTTTTGCAGGGGATGGGATCGAGAAGGTCTATGATGTCGTATTTGTAGGAAATGGAATAAGCCTTCCAAGCCGAAGCCCTATATCCACTGGCCTGAATAAAAAATTCATTCTCTTTCATAAAACCATGTGAGGAAATAAAGACGACGATGAGGTCATTGGCCTTGAGGTTGTCGGTCTGGTACTTGGTCTGAAAGGTCTCGATGGTCGCCTTGATTTCTGTGGGGGAAGCCTGTTCGCCTGTGATAGGAAAAACATGGACCTTGTCAAAAATTTTATTGGTACCCGAACCTCCCTGATCCCGGAAGACATCAGCAAAGTCGGTGGCATCGTGGGTGGTAAAGTCCAGGTCTGTCTCAGGGCCTATGGATATGACGTAGAGATTGGGCTTGCCCAGAATGACGTATTTGAATTTCAGTTTGGAAGAGCGAATCCCACCAAACTCGGCGCTAAGGGTCTGCACCCTTCCCGGGTCTTTGATTTCGATGATGTCAGTAAGGCGATATTGGTTGCTTCGCAGGGTTACGATCTCGGCTTGATTGCTGAGGGCGAGGTCTTTTTCATTGATGTGAAGGGTAATATCCTCCTTGTTGGGCAGGCTCAATGAATGGATTTCCCAGCTGACCTTCATCAGTTTTTCCTCCTGGCTGTGGATATAGAGAGGGGGAGAGAGGGTCGCTGGATTGGGAGTTATCCAGGAGATAGATACATCCGAATGGTCGGCAATATCAATAAAACGAACCGGAGAGTCCATGCCCATGACCCTGACGTAAATGGCATTTCTTGCGACAGAGGTATTGAGGGAAACTACAGTCGAGTAAATGTATTCTTTTTCTCTCGAAAGAGGGGTAAGGGTAACCTCTCCAGCCTTGCCAGACTCTAAGCTACCCAGGTCGTCCCTGAAAACCTTGAAATCTTCGTCCTTGAGACTGTGGGTAGAGGTGACCTTGAGCTCTATCCTCACCTGTTTGTTGGCAGGGCTGTATTTTTCGACAGGGTAAATCCATTCAAATTTTACCTGCTTGGTGCTGTCAAAAATGATGACAGCTCCCTCTCCTCCGGAAAAATCGATGGAAACCCCCTCCGAAACAGGGGTCGAGGATTTACAACTCCAGAGATAAAGGGCCGGGACCAATAAAAGAATGGATAACAGGGACTTAGATGTGTGCTTCATTTCCTAAGGGGCTTGTGATGCTTCCATCTCTCCTTCGAACAAGTGAAGGAGAGGCTTATGGCAAAGACGAGCGAAGGGATAGAATTACAGGCAGGGAGGAAAAAATTTATGAAAAAGTCCTCTTTGAAATCCCTGAAGATGGATTTTCTCCCCTTCGATCGTCAGGAAGAATAGGTGTTTGAGATTTCCCTAAAAATCAAAGGACCTGGATTTTTGAATGTAAAAGTTAACCCCAAAATGATGAAACACGTCGTATTGACCTGTATCCTGCTATTTGCCCTTGGACAATCAGCATGGGCACAGGCCCGACCCGGAACCTATCGCGCCCTGCTTACCTTTTTGAGTACTGATTTCTTTGAAGAATACCTACAGTTGAGAGAGCGGGCTTACGAATCCGTCCACCAATTCAAGGTCAGGCAGGGTGAATATTCACCAGAAGATGTAGAAAAAATCAGAGCCAGTTATGAGCAGTCAGCTGCTTATTTCAATAAAATGCTCTACAACATTAAAGCCGACCTTCTCAATCCCCAACGCAGGAAGTACATCGTTCAGTTTCCTCAAAATTACTCAAAGGAGGTAGAGTGCGACCTTAGGAGAGCCAGGGAATTCTATGAAAATACCTATGGACAGGAGGTCATCAGGGTAACCAAGGGCGAGGTTACAGGCTCTGCCTTTCTGGCATTGGTACCGGACTTGATCCGCTATGGAAAAACGGCCTTTGATGTATTGAAAAAAATTCAATCTGAAATAAAGAGGTTTAATGAGAAGCTGCTCGACGAAGAGCTTATCCAAAAATATTCCTTTAAAAGTTGGGAAGAGATCAGCTGAATGCCCACCCCTATGATTAGATTTTTGCTTTTCCTGAGCCTATGGAGTATTTGCCTTCTTCCTGAAGGCATGCGGGCTCAGGGCCTCAAACTGGACGATGAAGCCTACAGCGATGTTCTTCTTCAGCCCTCTTACGGTCAAAAAAGTGATGCCGAGGACAATGCCCTTAGGGTGGATCTCCGCCCCTACTGTCCTCCGGTCCAAAACCAGGGCAGAACAGCTACCTGTACCGGATGGGCGGTGGGATACGCTGCCCTTTCCATCGAGCACGCCGTGAGGGAAGAATGGGAGAATAATTACAACAAAGTAAGGGAGGAGGCTTTTTCGGCCTTGTTTGTCTACAATCAAATTCGGGAGATCCGGAACAGAGACTGCGGCAGCCCCTCTTCCATTGAAGCTGCCCTCCAATTGCTGCAGGAAAAAGGCAATGTCAAGCACCGAGATTTTGACCCGGGCGGCTGTGATCGCTATCCTTCCAGCATTGACTTCGACAAGGCCGAAGAGCATAGAATCAAGGAGTTTAGGCGTCTCTTTAAACTGGATGCCAACGAAAAAAACAAGATCAAAAGCATCAGAAAGAGCCTGGCAAGACAGCATCCTGTCATCGTTGGTATGTTTATCAAAAAGAATTTTTACAATCAATTTGGTCAGGAGATGTACTTTGCCGACAGAAGTCCCATCGCCGAGGCTCATGCTATGACTGTGGTAGGCTATGATGATGGCAGAGGCAGGGAGGGGGCCTTTCTTTTGATGAATAGCTGGGGGGTAAACTGGGGAGATCAGGGCTTCATCTGGATAGAATACGAGACCTTTGCCGAGTTGTGTACCCGGGCTTACGAGCTCTCTCTCGAAGAACCGAAGGAGATCGCCCAGCAAATTCAACGAAGGCCTACCGAGGGCCGGGTCGAAGTCGAACGGATTGTGATGGAAGACTCCCTGGTTTTTCGCCCTGCTACCCCCCTTTATCAAAACCTCTATTATCGTTTTCCGAGAACAGAATGGAAAGTTGGCGGTCTCTTCCAGATCAAAGTCTCCGACGTTACCGATGAAAAGTACCTCTATGCCTTCACCTACGATGCAAGGGGGAGAATCAAGATACATTTCCCCAGAAAAAAAGAAAGTTCCATCATATCCTCTCCCTCTGCCTTGCTTACCCTTCCCGAAATCGGTGTAGCCTTTAAACTGGAACACCCCGGAGATGAGTACATCTGCCTGCTTTTTAGCTCCGATCCCATCCCCGATTTTGAAAGGAGAATCAAAAATCTTCAGGCCAGCCAAAAGACTTTTCCTCTTGCGTTTTCCATTTATTTTGGAGATTTATTGTTTACTTCCTCTACGATTTTATATGAAAAGGAAGAGATGCACTATTATTCCCGCTATGGAGTGGTAGACAAATGCATTCCCATTTTAATGAAATTAAAGGTAGATCCATCGTGAGAATCTTGCTCGCTCCGGATAAGTTCAAATCCTCCCTGACAGCCCTCGAAGCCTGCAAGGCCATGGAAGCAGGAATAAGGGCTGTCGATCCTGGCATTGAGGTAATTTTTCATCCCCTGGCCGACGGCGGAGAGGGTAGCCTGGATGCCCTCGCCGAAGTCATGGATATGGATTACCTCCTACAAAAGACACTGGATCCATTGGGAAGACCCATCCAGGCTTTTTACACCTTTCATAAGCAAGCAGCCTATATCGAAATGGCCCAAGCTTCGGGATTGGCATTGTTAAGTCCGGAAGAGAGAAATCCCATGAAAACCAGCACCAAGGGAAGTGGACTATTACTGGCAGCAGCCTTGAAAAAAAAGCCCCAAAAGATATACCTCTTCATAGGAGGATCGGCCACCAATGATGGAGGAACAGGCATGGCTGAGGCCCTGGGTTATCGATTTTTGGATAAAAAAGGTAAGGCCCTACAGGGCAGGAGTGAAAACCTGATCCAGATTCACAATATTGTCCCCCTTTCTGAGGGTCAATGGAGGGAAAAAGTAGCTTTTTATGTTTTGACAGATGTTGACAATCCCCTTCTCGGACCGGAGGGAGCAAGTTGGGTTTTTGCCTCGCAAAAAGGAGCCTCTTCCGAAGAAATCAGCCTCCTTGAGGACGGAATGGTAAACCTAAACAAAGTCATCCGAAGGGACCTGGGCGTGGACGTGGCAGAAATCCCGGGTAGCGGAGCAGCAGGAGGCTTGGGCGGAGGGGGTATAGCTTTTCTGAATGCCAAACTTCTTCCTGGTGCTCAGACCCTTATGGACCTGACCGGCTTTGACAAGGTCTTGAAAAAGACTGATCTCATCATGACAGGAGAGGGTCGACTGGATCGGCAAACGCTTCATGGGAAATTGGTAAGACAGATCGCCGACAAGGCACTTTCCAGGCAAAGAAAGCTGGCTATATTTTGTGGGGAACTTGCCCTTTCTCCAAAAGAAAGTGAAGAATTTGGAGCTATCCACATATCATCGCTCAAGAAGGGCGAAGTAGACAGGGAAAGGGCCATAAGGGAAGCTAAATTATTACTCCAACGAGAGGTAGAAACTTTTCTGGGGAAATGGATGGGCAGCAAATAGGCCTTCATCCAAATCAAAGGTCCTTCACGCAGCGAAAACCCGTGTGAAAGAGACTGGTCTCTGGAGTAGAGCTGGTTTCGCCTACGATCCGGAATCCATGGCAGACATTGAGGTCGCAGAGGAATGAGCCTCCACGAGCCAGCTTTTTCGGGCCAGTCTGGCTCCTTTCAACAGAGGACCAATCTTCGACCCATTCCCATACATTGCCTACGATGTCCTGGAGTCCCAGGGGAGTGGTCCCAAACTGGCCCACGGGAGAAGTGGTCAAGAACTCATCCTCTACCCTGTTGTATCGGGGAAAGGCTCCCTGCCAGAAGTTAGCCTGGAAGTTTCCTTCTACTTTTAGCTGGTCGCCCCAGGGATAGGTACTTTGGGTGTTGTTTCCATTTCTGGCAGCATGCTCCCACTCGGCATTGGTGGGCAGGCGTTTTCCGGCCCATTTGGAATATGCCTTGGCGTCGTGCCAGGACACCTGGGTAACAGGGTGATTGAGGGGGGCAGCAGCCTTTGTAGGTCCCTGAGGATAGCGCCAGTTGGATCCATCTACCAACAACCAGCTTCCCCGATCAAAATCAAAGACAGCTCCATTTCCAAATTTTTCGGCATCGGTGATGAAATTTGTTGCATCCACAAAACGAGAAAACTGCTCCACTGTCACCGGGTGCTGATCTATCCAGAAAGCATCTACTGATTTACTTTCGGGGACCTTTACCATGCCCTCAGGGCCCTGTTCCGAACTACAGGCAGACATAAAGCAGGCCAAACAAAGCCCCAGGTATATAATTACTTTTCCTACAGCCATGAGCCCAAATATACACAATCCCTAATTTTTTCCAGAGTTGCGTCCCGGAAAAGCTTTTTTTCTCCCTTCTTTAGGGAATTAGGTATTTATTTTATCCGGAAAAAACATAAAGTCCTTCTCGATACTTATTACAAACTTATAATATCATTATATTTGAGAGCTGGGCTTATGCAAATGAGACTTCCAAGGACACTCAAAGTAATGTATCAAACCTAGAGACTCATGACATTAGATACCCGCGTACAACAACTGGTTAGGGATACATACAGCAACTTTTTTGAAAGCGAATTGTTGGAGGAGATCATCGCATCCGGCACCCTGCGAGAGGTAAAAAAAGATCGGATCATCCTGGACATTGGTGACAATATTTCCTTCATGCCCCTGGTTATAGATGGCTCGGTGAAGATCATGAGGGTAGATGCGGATCACAACGAACTCCTACTTTATTACCTGGAATATGGAGATACCTGCGCCATGACCCTCAATTGCTGTGTCAAAAAGTCAAAAAGTCAAATCCGAGCCACTACCGAGCAGGATTCTACCCTGGTACTGATTCCAACAGACAAAATGGAAGCCTGGATGAACAAGTATCACAGTTGGAGAAATTACGTCCTTGACAGCTTCCAATTGAGGGTCAACGAACTCCTCGATGCCGTGGATAACCTGGCCTTTCTCAACATGGAAGAAAGACTTTTTTACTACCTCAGGGATAAAGCCCTGATCAATGGATCAGAAGAGTTGGTCATCACCCATCGTGAAGTAGCCAATGACCTTCACACCTCCCGCGTAGTCGTCTCTCGCCTCCTCAAAAAGCTTGAACAAGAAGGCAAGCTCGAAGTCAAACGAAATAGGATTGTCTTTCTTGAACTTCAAAGTAATTGAAAATAAAGGGTAGGAAGGAAGTTCTCTTTTCCCTTCTCCCCTACTATTTGTAAACTTCATTTATGGGATAAGCTTCTTGGACTACCTTTTATTTATACTTTAAGTCAATAGACACAAACAACTCTCTATCAGTTATTTACAATATTCATAATTGAGAAATTTTTTGAATTCTATTTGAAAGGATAGTTAGCTTTGTTCATATCAATATTTAAACACTAGATAAAAATTATGAATGGCCCATTTATTAAAAAATTCTATTTTCATAAATAAATATTATGGTTTTGTAAAAAATTAGGGTATGACATGGGGATAAATTAGCCATAAGGAAAATGGACTTTTTCAATTCCCTTGAGGCGGCTTGCTGCCTACTTATTTCAATACCTAATTAATCTCAAACCAATCATGAAAAATCTTTTACTCATTGCTTTGATGACCTGGGCTTATTTGTCCAGCGCACAGAGTAAGCTAATCATCACCGGAGTCGTGGACGGTCCCCTCCCTGGAGGTGTACCCAAAGCGGAAGAACTCTATGCCCTTGAGGCGATTCCCGACCTTAGCATTTATGCCCTTGGCTCTGCCAACAATGGAAATGGTAGTTCGGAAATAGAATCCAACCTACCTTCCATCACCTTGAACTAGGGAGATTTCATTTATGTCACCACCGCTGCCGGATCAGACGGTGCCACCTTTCAGCAGGGAAATTGGAACTATTCTGATCCTGATGCCTTGGACGGGGTTGGAATCAATGATACCGAGGAAGCCTGAGAGGAGAAAAGACCGAAATAAAGGTGTTTGATTATGCCGGAAGGGTCGTCTTAAAAAGCGGCACCCGAAGCAATAGCCAACAATTAGACATCAGTGCCCTCAGCAAAGGCATATGTATGTTACACCTGAGAGATGCTGATAGGGTCTCCAATGTGAGATTTGTCAAGGAATAATCTTTCAAGCTGTTTCATTCCTATCCTGGAAGCCGATCCCCTCAAAAGGGAGATCGGTGTTTTTTTGATAGGGATTTCTTTGCTCAATCCTTGTACAGCAAGCTCCTGTTGTTTAGCATGCCCAAATGCAACATGGACCAAATTGCCAGTTAAAGCCATTTTTTTTATTGACTATTTGGAAGTTTGAAGCACCCTAAATTCTGTGCGGCGGTTTTTCTCTCTTTTTTCGGGGGTATCGTCTGGATTGATGACCAGTACTTCTTCTCCATAGCCCCTCGCCCTTAGCCTGTCGGGATATATGCCTTTTTCTACCATGTAGCGGACCACCTCATCAGCCCTTTCTTGGCTGAGCCTTTTGTTGTACTCAGCAGAACCTTCGGAAGAGGTATGGCCAGCAATTTCCATGATCAGACTGGGGTTTTGCTCCATAATCTCTATGGCTCGCCTGAGTTCAGGGAAGTATTCTTCTTTGATTTCATGCCTGTCCTTATCAAAATAAACATTGAGTAAAATGGAAGAGTCCTTCTCCAGGGGCTTAAGGCTCAGGTTGTACTCAAAATCTGCCCTTAGTTCATCTTTGGGCAGGTCAAAAGAAGAGACTTTGTAAAAGTAGCCCTTGGCGATGGCGGTAACTTCAAAGGTTCCGTAGGGCAGGCATTTGCGGTAAGTCCCCTCCTCACTGGCCCGAAACTTGGCCCGGGTCCGCCCCAAAGAGTCTTTGATGATGAGCCCTGCCTTAGGCAGGGGGAGCCCGCTTTGTTCATCCGTCACCTGACCGGATACGCATCTTCCTGTGGGTTCGCGATCCAATTCGATGAGCAATTCTACCCCCCTACCTATATCGGATTTTTCAATGTCAAAGTAAGCCGAATGAAGGTCGTAGCCGTCCGCTTTCACCTGAACTTCGTAGTTATACCCGATTTTTAGGCTCTGATAGCCGAAATTTCCGTTGACATTGCTCCTCTTTTCTTCCGAGGCCTTGCCTTCCGGATCGACCAGGGTGAGACTGGCCTCCTCAACAGGCATCTGGCTGCGTGCATCAATAACTTTGCCCTTGAGATACGTTTCTTTTATGCTTTGAAGGTAGATATTTTGCTGATACTGTTGTTCAGGCATCTCAAAGGCTACCCGCCCGGGCGGAAAATCCTTGGTACGGGCAACCAAAAAATAGGAGGTATTGGGGTCGACCACAAACTCAAAGTAGCCATTTTCATCAGTAAAGGTAGCATCTACTCCCTCGTCGCGACTGTTGCGGAGAGAAACGCTTACACGAGGCAATACCAGGCTGTCCTGATCTATATCAAAGACCTTCCCCTTTACAAAAAGTAAGGCCCGACGCTGAACTACATTTTGCTCCATGATAAAATTGCGATGAACATTGACATTGCCATCCTCCTTTGAGCCTGTCACAATATCTATATCACCGTCACCATCCAGGTCTCCACCCCCTATGGCTACCGACCCTATACCTGTAGATCTATGGATAAAGTCCGAAAAGGTCCCGTCTCCCTGATTCAAATGTAGGTTAATCGCATTGTCTACCCTGGAAACCGTAACGATATCCGGGTCTTTGTCCTTATCGATATCGGCTATGAAAAGATCAAAATTATGGTCTCCAGAAACCAGGATTTGATGAGAGGCATTAAGCTCATGTTCACCAGAAAGATGTATGCTAAGTTCTTTTTTGTAATAGGAACTCACCGCAATGTCCAGCCTTTTGTCTCCATTAAAATCTGCCAGGGCAAGGCCCCATGATCCCATGGTACTGGGAATGCTGCGGTATTTTTCTTCAAATACTCCAAAGCCTTTTCCCTTATGGAAATACAGGTAGGCCCGATCTCCCCCTACGACTGCATCTAACTCCCCATCTCCATCAAGATCACCGATAGCCAGGCTTCTGGGCTCTGCCCCTGTTTTTATGCTATGTTGTTTTTTGAATATTCCCTTGCCATTATTGATATGGATGTTGATTGTTTCATCTCGATGAGCAATGGCACAGAGATCCGGGTCCCCGTCGAGGTCAATGTCGCAGGCCAGCAGATCGAAGCCAAAGTTTCCGGAAAAGTAGACCCTGGGCCGGGCAAGAAAGCCATTTCCATCATTGAGTAAGACGCAGAGTCGTCCTTTTTCAGTCAGGGTAGCAATGTCGGGCCAACCATCGCCATTGGCATCCAAGCTAACCAGAGAGTGGTGGCTGTCCTGGCATCTCAGGTCTCGTTTGCTGTCAAAATTACCTTCTTTGTCGTTGTAGTGAATCGTTATCTTTCCGTCTGAACGGGAGGCACTCACAATGTCGGGCTTTCCGTCCCGGTTCATGTCTACGACTGCCACGGCAACATTTTCTCTGCCTGACCGATAGTGCTTTACTGGACCAAAAACACTGTTGCTCATCTCGGGAATTTGCTGAGCCTGAGAACAATCCAGTATGGATACAAACAACAGCAGGGGAAGGATAAGGAAGCACTTGAAATTCTTCATTTCAAAAAAAATCATTTTCTGTTCAAAATTAGCTATTCGGGAAGTCGTTCTAAGGTTGATGCAAGCATACTTCTTACATCTACAAGAAGTATCTATTTTTTTGTAATTCACGAATACTGTTTGATATTTAAATATGAATATTTATGATTTGCGAATCAAACCTCCCATCTCTCTATCTTTATTTTCAGCTTTCTTACATTCCTTGTAGAGATTTCCCTCTTAGGCAGATCTATCTTCAGGACTTCAGCAGCTAATAACTGGTTTTTTTATTCTCACGTATAAGAATATCGCCACTTATACTTGATCAAAGTTGGCTTTCGACATATCTTATTATCAATGAAAAGACAGCGATTACGACTTGTGCTTAGCTTCCTTTTTCTCAGCTTTGGCTTGTTGATGCCACATTTGGGAGAGGCACAGAAGAGGGACAAGGTCAGGACCAACTCTTATTATACCTATCAGGTGGATGGGGTCACCTACATGGCCGCCCGCCTGGATACGGTCTTGATTTCCAAAACTCCCCCGTCACAGCGTCAGTTGAGGAGAGGGAAGCGCAAACTGAGGAAATTCACCAAACTTAGATGGAATGTCCATAAGACCTTTCCCTATGCCGAAAAGGTAGGAGAAATCCTCCAGGAAGTGCAGGCAGAGATGGACCGCATGGAAGATGAAAAAGAACTAAAGGAGTACATCAAGGAAAAGGAACAATCACTCTTCGGAAAATATGAAAAGGACATCCGCAAAATGAGCCGTAGCCAGGGTAAAATTCTGGTTCAACTTGTGCACCGGCAGACAGGCGACTCGATGTACGACCTCATCAAATCTAACAAAAACGGTGCCTCCGCCCTTTTTTGGCAGTCAATCGGACTTATTTTCGGAATTAATCTAAAAAAGGAGTATGATCCCGAAGAGCAAGAAATGGTAGAATTTTTGGTCTCGGACCTGGAGCAAGGAGGGTACAACATCGTTTTTAAAAAGTACAACTTCAGCCTGGATTGAAATAGGCAAGAGGTGATGAGATAGTGCTAGTGAAAAAAACAGCCTGGACTTTACATGTGGAACTTTTGACATTTAGACAAAAAACCTTTCGGGGAGTACAATTATTTCTAATCCCAAAAAATACTTTTAATGCCGCAAAGAAGGTAAAATCTAGGAAAATTATTGGCAGTTCTTCCAGGAACCTAACATGGCCGTCCCGAGTCCGAGTTTGCAAAAGTCTGAAAATAGTTCAATTTTCATGCATATCCTTACAATCAATATTTGACGGGGGTATAAAAACTTTAGACATCTAAACCTTACTCATCAGGGCGGCCGGGAGGTCGCCTTTTCTTTGTACCTATAAACGGTGCCCTTGCCCCTCCTGCAAAAACAGACTAAAAAAAGTGTTCTGGGTATGGAATTTCTTCATGATGGCAGCTCTACATGTCTACATGGAGGATAGAGGGCAATAAAGGCCTCTTCTGGAGGTTTGTTTAGATATAAAATCCCTGCTTCTGGCTTATTTGCGATAAAGCGAAATTATTTTCTTCTATAAATAATTGTTAATTCATTGATACTGACCTCATGAATTGAAATTAATTCGATTTATTTGTTTGAGGAAAGGTGAATGGAAAGTCTTTGAGGGATGCGAATCATCGGTATAGGGATAGTGGCTTTTTTATGTTGGCTGGCATTCAGCAATTATTGGTATTTGTGCCGATTGATGAAGATATGCGGTACAGCATCAACTACCCATATTGAAGGGGCGCAGTTGGCAAATCCATCCTTTGAAGAGCTAAAAGAGACAGATGAAGCTCCACGAGGTAGGAAATTCTTGAGCCAATGGCTTTCTTTTGACGAAGAGAGCGGCAAACTCAGAGATGAGGATCAGCTTTCGGATTTCGTGCGCAAGTTGGACCTCGGCCTACAGGGAGCCCCTCCCCAATCGAAGATCTATATATCCGGTCCCAAAGGAGCAGCCTGGGCAAGCCGGGATTTTCTCCTTCGAATGGGTTTTGATGAGAAGCGGCTTAGGGTCTACCCAAATGCCACGAAGGCGGGAACTGTCCCTCCCGGCAAAAACTGTAGGATCGATATTTATATTCAACCATAAACCCATGGAAGAAATAGCACCATCCATACAGCTCAACCTCCTCCTTATCGGCGCCTTCCTCATCGGGGTGCTCATGACCTGGCTATACTGGAGGAGAAAGCAAGAACGGGCGATCAGCCATGCCATCTTTGACAGAGAAAGAGAGGTAGAAAAGCTACAGTCTGAGATGGACCTACTCGAAGTGGAAGGAGTGAAAGTCAGCCCCTCCGAATACCTCAGGAGTAAAAAATCCCAGCTCTTCCGAAAAGACGAGAAAATCGCCCAACTCCAGCACGAACTGGACCACCTTCAGATCGAAGGCCAAAAGGTAAGCGCCTCTTACTATGTCATCAAAATGCAAAAGGAACTGGAGCAGAGGGACCAGCAAATTGCCGAACTGAAAAAAGAATTAAGCCGTGTGGAAGATGTAGGCCTTGCCTCAATGTCAAAGGGTGAGAAAGAATTCAGCAAAGCTAAGCAAGCCTACCAACAGGAGATAGAAGAAAAGGAGGAGGAAAACCAGGCACTCAGGAAAGAACTGAAGGCTGCCCTGACTTCACTAGAGACTGCCTCTCCCCCTAGCCTGACATGGGAGGAGAAGGAAGTATCTCCTGAAACTATTGAGAGAAAAAGCAAGCAAAAACTGATAGAGAAAGACGAAGAGATTTCACGATTAACAGCAGCATTAGACTCCTTAACAATGAACAACGAAGACGGTACGCTACTCAAGCCCGAAGAAGCATTTCAGCGCCTCAAAGATCAATTGGCCCGGCGAAATGCAGAAATCGCCCGGCTACAAACCGAATTTGACCTGCTCGTAGACGCCGAAGGCATGCCAGAGGGTGAAAAGCTTTCTCCCAAGGAGGCTTTCAACCGACTCAGGGCAAGGCTGATGGACAAGGAGGCAGAACTCTCTGCTTTGAGACAAAAGATAGAGAATCCTCAAGTTCAAGTGTCTCCTTCGGAGGCCTTTGCCGCCATGCAGCGGGCCTCTCACGCAGAGGGAGAAGAGCAACAGACCATCAAACCCGTAGGCCAGGACCGGGAGTTGGGCCAACTGACTGAGGAGATCAGCCAACTCCGCCAAAAATTGGAGGAAAAAGAGAGAAAAATCAAAGAACTTCAGGCCACAGCAAAGAGGCCTCAGGATGAATTGCCCGAAACAGAAATTCAGCGAATCGCTTATGTTGCTCGTCTGGAAAGCCGTTTGCAACACAAAGAAAACGAAGTCTCTGACCTCAGGGCACAGTTGGGCCGCTATCATCTCGAAGGACAGGACTTGGAGATGCCTCCTACCCAACTGATCGAGAGCCAGCAGTCGACCATCGATACCTACGCCCGTGAAATCGAAGGATTAAAAGAGAAATTGGCTGCCTACCAGGCCCAGGAGAATAGCCTTCCCCCCGATTATCAGGAGGAGATGGAAAGAAAGGATGCCCGTATCGCCACTTTGCAGGAGGAAATTGAAAAACTCAAAACCCCTCCAGCACCCCTCTCCCCTCCAGAGGAAGTCTATCCTGAACACGAAAATGACCTCGATGAGCAGAAGGACTGGTTTGCCATTCAGAAAGAGTATGAGTTGGATCCCAGCGACTCTGCCCAAAAAGAAAACCTAGAAAAAGAAGTGGAATTGCTGAGACAGGGCTTTGCCGAAATCGGCAAGAATTTTACAGGTGGCCTGAAGGAATTTTTGCCCGCTTCTGTCTACGAAAAACTCATTGACCTCGACAATGAGGGAATTTCAATTTCTGACCAGGATGGCTATTTTCTGGTATTCAATCCCAGGTTGAGGGAATTGATCGGCTACAGCAGAGAGGAGGCCAACGATGAAAGTGAGTCCACCTTCCTCGAAAGGCTCTATCCCGATCCCAATTACAGGGCCATCGTAGGACGCAACATCGCCAGCATTCCCGAGGATGGGACCTTTCATAACAACAGAGCTGTGGTAACTACCAAAAGTGGTTTGATGCAGGAACTGGAAGTATCTTCTACTTCCTTCTTTTACCAGGGTAAAAAATACTACCTAAGCTACTATACAGAGGCTATGCCCTGATCCTGATCCGCCAAATGAAATGCATGAGCCACCCCTAAATAGGTTGGCTCGTGTTTTTTTTTGCATCATTTGGAAAGCCCCTCCAGGCCATATTTGAATTTTATCTTGATCTTGATCCTATGAAAAAGTATCCAATCGGTATTCAGGACTTTTCAGAATTACGGGTTGGTGGTTACCTCTATGTGGACAAAACCCAGTTGATCCACCAAATGATCAGCCGTGGCAAATACTATTTTCTTTCCAGATCAAGACGATTTGGTAAATCTCTCCTGATTTCTACCTTAAGATACCTCTTTGGGGGTCGAAGAGACCTATTCGAAAACACCTGGATCGGTCAGGAGTCTTCCTTTGAATGGAAGGAATATCCAGTTCTTCATTTCTCCTTCAATACCCTGGGATACGAAGACCTAGGTTTGGAAAAAGCCTTGAACCAAGAAATCGACCTCAAGGCTTAAAGTGTAGGACTTAAACTCGAACGAGAGGGCCTGAGTCAAAAATTTGAAGAACTCATACAGAAAATGGCCAGGAATCCTTCGCAGGTGGTTCTCCTCATTGATGAGTATGACAAACCCCTCGTCGATTATCTGAATAGCATACCTACAGCAAAGAGGCATCGTGAGGTGATGAAGACTTTTTTTTCTGTTATCAAGGATGCTGATCCCCATCTAAAATTCTTTCTCATAACAGGAGTTTCAAAATTCAGCAAGGTCTCCCTATTTTCAGACCTTAACCATCTGCAGGATATAACTTTCCACCCAGGGTATGCTACCCTGACAGGATATACGCAGGAAGAAATCGATCATTACTTTTCATCTGAGTATGATCGACTTGCAGCCATCAACGATGTCGGGGTAAATGATGTCAAATCAAAAATAAAAAACTGGTATAATGGCTATCAATGGAAAGTAGGCAGTCCTATCTATAACTCTTTTTCGGTATTAAATTTATTCGAATCCGGCCGTTTTGACAATTATTGTTGGGAAAGTTGAACCCCCAGTTTTTTGCTCAAACTACTGAGAAAAAAATTCAAATATGACCTTACAGAAATAGAGGTAGGTGATGCTTTGCTTCGCTCCTATACCCTTGACCACCTTGATTGGCGTAGTTTGCTATTCCAAACTGGATACCTAAGGCTCCATCGGCATGATGCTGACATGGATATCTATGTCTTGGGATATGCAAACCGTGAAGTGAGGGCTTCTATGTTTCAATACCTCCTTGCCGAATTCAGGGAAGGAAGTTATTTGGAAACATCCCCCCTATTCGCTCGGATCAAAAGAGCCTTGGACGGAGACGATATTCCCGCATTGATTCAGGCCATAGATGCTTTGTTTGCCGGTATTCTATATCAGATTTTCGATGCCAAAAAAGAAGCCTTCTTCCATGCTATCCTACACATTACTTTTCAAGGAATAGACTTATGTACACAATTAGAGGTAAGCACAGCCGAAGGAAGGGTAGACTGCCTGATTCATGCACAAAATTCGATTTACGTCATAGAGTTTAAACTAGATGAATCAGCAGATGAAGCTCTGGAACAAATAAAAGAGCGAAGATACGGATCACCCTACCTCAATCACGATGAGACGGCAATGGCACTGGGCATCAGCTTTTCATCCAAAACCAAAAGGGTCTTCGAATGGAAGGTCCTGGAATATGAAAAGCTTTTATCCCAGTCCTGATCATTTAAAAAATTTCTCCACCTTGTGTACCGCAGAGGGAAGGGTAAAGACAACGACCCTGTCACCTGCCTCTATGAAGGTATCACCATCGGCGATAAAGCTCTCCTCTCCCCTGACGACCCCTGCAATGATGGCATCCCTGGGAAATTTCAGCTTTTTGATCGGCAAATCTTTGATCTTACACCCTTGATGTACATTAAACTCCAGTACCTCGGACTCTACCCCGTGCAAACTGGTCAAGGCCTCCACCTTGCCCTCTCTTACATGGCGGAAAATCTCGTTGACCGTGATCATCTTTTTATTGATCAGGGTATCTATTCCGATATCCTGAGATAGGCTGATGTAATCGATGTTTTCTACCAGGGCAATGGTCCGCCTGACTCCATGGTTTTTGGCGACCAGGCAGGAAATAATGTTGGTTTCTGAATCTCCGGTTACTGAAATGAAGGCATCCATTTCCTCTATGCCTTCCTCTTCCAAAAATTCTACGTTGGATCCGTCTCCGTGAATGACCATGGTCTGGGCCAATTCTTCGGCCAGGTCAAAGCACTTGGCTTTATCGGCTTCGATCAGTTTGACGTGGTATTTGTCCTGTATCATTTTGGCAAATACTTTACCGATCAATCCTCCTCCAAGAATCATGATATTCTTGATCTCATAAGTTTCCTTGCCTGCATATTCAATTAGGTTGTCCACACAGTTGGGATGGCTGATAAAGTAAGCGTGGTCATTTCGCTTAAATACCGTATCACCTCGGGGAATGAGGGTCTTGTTTTTTCGCTGAATGGCTACCGCCGTAAACTTCAATTCGGGATTTATCTGAGCCGCTTCGATGAGGTTTTTGCCGACCAAAGGTGCATCTTCTTCGATCTTCAGCCCGGTGAGGGATAGCCTGCCTTCGCCAAACTCGAAGGAATCGGTAAGAGAAGAAATTTTGATCAGGCGAAAAATCTCTTTTGCAGCCAGATCTTCAGGAAAAACCATGGCGTCGATTCCCAATTTACGCATGTCTACCTTTTCTTCTTCCAACTGAAATTCAGGGTTGGAAATGCGAACGATGGTCCGCTTGACCCCAAGGTGCTTACCAATGATGGAAACCGTAATGTTGGTTTCTTCAGAAGAGGTAGCAGCAATCATAAGGTCGGACTCCTTAACCCCGGCTTCTTCCAGCAACTGAATGGAGAGGGCATTTCCCTTGAGAATGCGAACATCTATATGTGATTCGGCATGTGCCAGGCGATCATCGCTGCGGTCAATCAGCGTAATGTCGTGGTCTTCATGGCTCAGCATTTTTGCTACGTGGAAGCCTACCTCGCCGGCTCCTGCGATGACGATTTTCATGTTTGAATTTCCTTCATTGATTGAGGGGGCAAATTACGTTCTTTCTCGGTATGATGGAAAGAGGTTCTTGAATGTGACCCTATCACGGAAAAATCCCCAATTTAGAGGCAAACCAATGCTACTAGGCGTAAAATAAAATATAGGACCGCGATTCCTTTTATTTCACCAGCAGCATTTCCCTGTACTTAGGGAAGGGCCAGTCTGCATCAGGGATAATGCCTTCCAGCAGGTCGATGCCCTCTCTACAGGCTCCAATGACCGGAAAGAGGTTTTTTCCTGCCATTCTGGCCTTTTTACCAAGATCTGTCTCCTTTCCCAGTTGTTCCCGGGCTTCTTTGAGCAGTCCTATTTGTACCCATAAGGCCTTTACGGCTTCTTCAGTTTGAGAAAGAAGATTTTCTTCTATTAGGGTAATGAAACGATCCCCCCCAAGAGATTTTTTCTTTTCCCAAAGGTCTACCAAGGACTGTTGGTAGCTTTGAACCAGGGGAAAGACCTGTGTCATTATGACTTCTTCGATCACCTGACCCTCCATCTCGACTTGGCGGAGGTATTTTTCCAGCAGGACTTCCTGGCGGGCTTTGGCTTCTTCTTTGGACATTACTTTCTGCCTTTCAAACAGGTTCAGGGCCTCTTCGGAGATCAGGGCGTCCAGGGCTTCCGGGGTCTGGGCAGTTGGGGAAAGCTTTCGCTTCTGGGCCAGCTTTTTCCATTCGGTGCTATAGCTGTCTCCCTCAAAACGAATGGACTTGCTGTCTATGATAAATTCGCGGAGCATGTCTACCACAGCTGCATCCTGAGGGCGGCCCCGGTTCATCTTGGATTTTACCCGGATTCGGAAGTCTTCCAACTGCTCCGCCACAATGGTATTGAGCACGGTCATTGCCAAGGAAGAATTGGCGGAAGCTCCCACGGCCCGAAATTCGAATTTATTGCCTGTAAAAGCGAAGGGAGAGGTACGGTTACGATCGGTATTATCCAATAATAGCTCAGGAATACTTGCTATTCCCAGGTGCATGAGAAAGTCCACCTCTACGTTTTTTTTCTTGCGGGGAGGATGCTCGATGTCATTGAGAACCTTATCGAGCTGATGGCCCAAAAAAACCGAAATGATGGCTGGAGGAGCTTCGTGAGAGCCCAAGCGATGATCATTGCCGGCGGAGACTACCGAAGCTCTCAGCAGGTCAGCATACTGGTATACCGCTCGAATTACGGAGACAAAGAAGGAAAGAAAGACAAGGTTTTCCTCCGGCTTTTTACCAGGAGCCAGCAAGTTCTTGCCTGTGTTGGTACGAAGTGACCAGTTGTTGTGCTTGCCCGATCCGTTGATGCCCGCAAAGGGTTTTTCGTGGAGCAGGACCACAAAGTCATGCTTTTGGGCGATTCGGTCGATAAGGTCCATGATCATAAGGCCATGGTCGATGGCTACATTCATCCGCTCAAAGCGGGGGGCACACTCAAACTGTGCCGGAGCCACTTCATTATGGCGGGTCTTAAGGGGAATGCCCAGGCGATGAGATTCGTATTCCACCTCATTCATAAAGGCGTACACCCGCTCTGGTATTGCTCCAAAATAGTGGTCGTACAACTGCTGCCCCCTTGCTGGAGCAGCTCCAAAGAGGGTGCGCCCTGTCTGATAAAGATCAGGTCGCAAATAATAATATTGCTTGTCTATCAGAAAATATTCCTGCTCCAGGCCCAGGGTGGGACTGACTTTGTCCAGCTCCATGCCAAAAAAACGGCAAAGTTCAACCGAAGCCTTGTCGATCCGACTGATGGACTTGAGCAAGGGCATCTTGTAGTCCAGGGATTTGCCTGTATAACTGACAAAAATGGTAGGAATACAGAGGGTAGTCCCAAAGGTGGTATCTAGGATAAAAACCGGGGAAGAAGAGTCCCAGGCCGTATAGCCCCGGGCCTCAAAGGTCGTCCTAAGCCCTCCACTCGGAAAGGAGGAAGCATCGGGTTCCTGCTGACTCAGCTCCCCGCCAGAAAATTTATCGATGGCTTCCCCTTCAAAAAAATCCAGAAAGGACTCGTGTTTTTCGGCAGTACGACCTGTAAGGGGCTGAAACCAGTGGGTAAAATGAGTGGCTCCCTTATCGATGGCCCAAGCTTTTATGCCTTCCGCTACAGGGGCAGCGATGCTGCTGTCCAACACCTCTCCATTTTCCATGGCATTGATGAGGGCCTGATAGACCTGATCGGGAAGGTAACGCCGCATCACAGCCTTGTGAAACACATTTTCTCCAAAGATCTCCCTGGCACGAAGCTGTTTTTCATTCCTGACCTTGGGTGAGCGCTTCATTATGGCTTCGGAAGCCTTATACCTGGGATTCATCATACCTGCTCTGCTTTATGAGACTGTTCAAAGGGGATGGGCAATGCCAACTC
Source organism: uncultured Bacteroidia bacterium (assembly GCA_964564415.1). GTDB lineage: Bacteria > Bacteroidota > Bacteroidia > J057 > J057 > JALEFZ01. The sequence continues at coordinate 26,301 of CAZMAV010000004.1, forward strand.
GCTGACGGACAAATTCGTTATTTTCCATCTCTTTTGTCATGAAGTCGGCTACATCCTGAACCGAAACTTCATTTTTTACTCCCTTGGGATAATAATTGACCGCCGTTTTGTAGTTGCCACTGAGCTTCCCCTTGTGCATAAAGGAAGGGCAGACGATGGTCCAGTCCAAATCACTCTCTTTGAGGGCTTTGAATACACGCTTGTGATCCAAGGACACATTTTGAAGGTTGGGAGGAAAGCTCAAGGTGTCCATGATGAGGTAGTCTTCGCTATCCTGAAGGATACCAGCACCCGTAATGGTAATGAGGCGCTTGACATCTTCTCCCTTCATGGCCTCAATGACATTTTTAATGCCCCTGGAAAGAAAGGTGATGGGACCACTATATTTTCTAATTCCTATGACAGAAAGGACTACATCCTGTTCCTTCATAGAGGCTTCAACTAGCATAGGATAGAGGACGTCTCCCTTGACCAGGGTGAGGTTTTTATGTTGAATGGGATAATCTTTGATACTTCTTGCGAAGGCGGTTACCTCATGGCCTTTCTCCAGAGAGAATTCTACCAGGAGAGAACCCAACCTTCCATTGGCACCTATGACAAGGACTTTCATGTGTGTAGCAATCGATTTGGCGACGCAAATAACTAAAATAGTGAACCAAAAACCAGCACCCCCATACCCTTCTTCAAAAAAGCCCATCAACTGGTCAAATCGTAATAGATTCCTCCAGGTTAGCTGCCTCAAGGCCAGCCTTTAAGTACCTGACTTTATCGGCTAAGAAGATGACGCTACCAACCCCCGCCATGAAACGATCTCTTCAAAAAAGAGTATAGTGATTATCACGAATGAATGCGCTGTTGGCGCTGTTGTACATAACATATTTTAACCCCAACCCCGATACACATGACAACCCTTCACCGCTCTGTCTTTAATAATCACCTTTGCCTTAAGGCAACTTTTTTACCTTGATTCCCGACATTATCCTAAAGAACTCTTTTCCAAGATGCGTGCTATCCTCACGATCATTCTGCTGGTATCCTTTACTTTTTTGAAGGCCCAACCCTTGGCACAAAAAATTCCCTTTCCCTGGACCCTCGAGACCACTTCCTTCAAGAAGTCCGACTGGGAACACTTTCTGGGAGAAGACCGGGATTATATCTACCTGGGCCTTCTCATTCCCCGGGGAAAAGAATCTCAGCAGGTACTGATGACAGGGCTTACCCTTTGGTTGGGGAAAAAAGCCGAACACAAAAAGTCCATGGGCTTTCGCTTCCCCCTGGGCCTTCCCACTTCGGAGATCCCCCATACGACTCAAAAACTTCAGTCGGTCCTTTTCAATTGGGATGAGAAGGCCGACCGCATTGTAAAGACCTTCCAGCAAATGGAAATCATCAATTCCAACGGAAAGGGAGATACCCTCATTGGCCCTGCCAATAGAATCGGAGGATACAGGACTACCTTCACCAAAGTTGGAGATTACTGGGTATATGAACTCATCATTCCCAAGGAAGGACTGCCGGATTACCTGGAAAATAATCAGAAAATAAAGCTGAACCTTCGAAGCGGAGCCCTCGGAAGGCCCAAGGACCTAAGAGGTACCGATGCGGTAGGCTTCGTCAACAGCCGCCTATACCGCATGGGTTCGGGAGGAAAAAAGGAGCGAGACCGACTCAATAACCTTTTTTACTACAGTGATTATACCCAGGAAGTAAAGTTAAAACTAAAGAAAATCGAGTTGGACCTCTAAGTTTCACTCGATTTTCCTTAACCATACTGAAGACCTGGGCAACTCCACTGATCACCTAGCGAAGCAGGCTGATGGTACCTGCCCGATCCAATTCATCTCCTGAGTTGAAAACTGCCCTTACCCGATAGGCATAAACTCCTTCCGGCATGGCTCTGCCCTGGGCATTCTTTCCATTCCAACTGTCGGTGAGGTCATCAAAACGGTCGATTTCCCTTCCCCATTGATCAAAAATGATGAAAGTCAGGCTGACAACTCCCTCTCCAGTCAGGAAAAAATCATCATTGACTCCATCTCCATTTGGGGTAAAAGCATTGGCGATGAGAAGGCGCCCATCAGGAATGATCTCCAGGGTTTGGCTATATACCTCAGGACAAACAAAATACTTGTTGTAGGCAGTCAGGCTAATGACATAGGTCCCTGCCTCGTCAAAACCAAAGGTCACATCTTCACTATCGAAAAGTCCGTTAGCGGTACCGAAGTCCCAAAAATAGGAAACAGCGTTCTCGGACTGATTGACAAAATCTATATTTTGAGCTTCTGAAAGCAGAAGGGGCTGATCAATAGGAGGATCGGAAATAAAGAAGGGTGTAGCCGGAGGATCAAAGGGTACATCCACAACCAGGGTATCCAGGCAGCCATTTTGGTCATTCACCTCTACCAGGAAATTACCTCCCTCAATGTTTAGTTGTATGGGTCCTTCATAGGTTGCAGAGCCTGTCCAAACAAAATTGTAGGGTTCGGTTCCGCCTTGAGCACTTACTCCTGCATATCCATTGGCCAGGTCACAGTAGGCTTCCTGAAGGCTATCCAAGGACAAAATTAGGGTATCGGGTTGGTTAACAACTGCGCTGGCTAGATCCTGACAATCATTGGCATCGGTCACTTCCAGCAAGTAATCACCGGCGGCAATACCTTCCAGGTTAGGACCCTCTGACATGGGCGATTCCCTCCAAAAATAAGCATAGGGTTGGGTTCCTCCACTTACCTCTGAAGCCAGGCTTCCGCTCTCCTCGCCAAAGCAAAGAACGTCGTTCACCCTCAGTTCTCCGATAAGGCTGTCAGGCTCTGTAATAGCCAGGCTGTCCAGGGGAATTTCACAGCCATTGCCGTCCATTACCCTGACTTCATAGTTGCCGGGGGCAAGGCTGTCAAATTGAGGTTCAGCTCTGCCCATGCCGTTGTTTAGCAGAAAGACATATTCGGGAGTACCTCCTCCGGCTTCGACGATAAGCTCGCCATTCCCATTGCCAAAGCAATCTACCTGATTTTGCTCTACCAATTCCAAGGTCAAGGGAGTAGGCTCACTCAGGAAGGCAGAACTCGTATCCCGGCACCCCTTTTCATCCTCTACGGCAAAGGTATAAGCTCCTGCGAACAGGGAATCAAAACGAGAGGTATCCTGGGGATTGCCACCATCGATGAAAAAGGTGTAGAGGTCATTTCCGCCCTCTGCATTCAGGAAGACTTCCCCAGTTTGAGCCCCATGACACAGAATATCGGTTTTTCCTGCGACCTCGAGCATCAGGGTATCAGGTTGAGAAATTTCGATGGGCTGGCGTGTGACACAAGCGCTGTCATCCTGTATGGCTACCTCATATATTCCTGCACCCAGGCTGTCATAAGAAAATTGTGAGGAAAAATTCGAATCGGCAAAAGAGAGGGTATAATTGCCTGCTCCTCCCCTACCTGAAAATTGGAGATATCCATTGTTTTCGCCAAAGCAAGCTACGGGACGAAGGCTATCTACCATCAACTCCAAAGAGTCGGGCTCCGACAGACTGGTCGAGGTTTGGGCTGTACAGCCATTGGCATCGCTGATGACAAAACCGTAGGTACCTGCATTTAATTGAGGGAAAGCAGAATCGCCCTGGACGGCCTGAGCATTCATTTCATAGGTGTAAGGAAATGCTCCCCCACTGACACCCAAGCTTATTTCCCCACTATTGCCCCCAAAACAGTCGATGTCTCTTTCGAAAAGCACCGAAGCAATGAGGCTGTCCGGCTGCCGGATTTGAAATGGAATGGGAATGATACAATTGTTGGCATCCCTCAGGATCACCGTATCCCTAAGTATGGGTAGTCCGTCGAAGAGAGGTCCAGGAGCAAAATTTACTCCGTCAAAGCTATATTCATAAGGCCCCGTACCCCCGAATGCCGTCATTAAAATAGACCCTGTGCTGTCGCCAAAGCAGGCCACATCAATCAGGGTGTCTATGCCTCCACTAAGGGTAGTTGGGGTAGAGATAAAGGTATCTACGGTAGTCGTACAACCATTATCATCCAGGACTTCGAGGGTATAGATCCCTGCAAAAAGGGAGTCAAATACCGGACTGGCTCCAAAAGCACTACCTACGTTTCCCGAATTGGTGATAGCGTACTGGTAGGGAGGACTACCTCCGGCTCCCAGTCCTTCCAATACCCCACTTTGGTTGCCCTGGCAGTCGACATCTTGTCTGTCTACCACCGATATACTCAGCGGGGAAGGCTGGTTGATCTGTGCCGATACTGTATCCACACAGCTGCTATCATCCATGACAGTAAAGATGTATCTTCCCTCAGAAAGCCCCCTGATTTGATTGTCCGTAGAAAGGCTAACGGGATTGAGACCAAAGGTATAAGGCTGGCTTCCCCCCTGCCCATTCAAAAATACGGCTCCGGAGGAATCACCAAAACAGGCTACATCAATAACTTGATCTACAAGCCCATCGAGAGGAGTCGGTTCAGAAAGGGTAAGGGTATCATAGGCCAGACAGAGGTTGCTATCCCTGACAACAAAAGGATAGTCCCCGGCAGGAAGGCCACTGAAGTTGTTCTGACTTGAAAAACCCATACCATCAAAATTGAAGCTATAGCTCCCTGTGCCTCCGCTGACTGAAATTTCTGCTGCTCCTGTACTATTCCCAAAGCAGTCGATGTCTCGCTGGCCGGAGACCTCCGGTTGAAGTTGAGGTGGTTGCTGTATTCCAAAAAATAAAGAGGCCTCACAACCCATAGAGTCCCTTACATAGACCCGGTAGTTGCGGGCGGCGAGCCCGTTGAATCCGTTGCTAAGCTGGTAGGTTTGCTGATCCAGAGAGTATTCATAAGGTGGAAGTCCTCCACTGGTGGAAAATTCTACAACTCCCAGGCTGTCCCCAAAGCAGAGGTTATCACTACGTTGAAGAATAGAAGGCTGTAGGGGAGGATTTTCACTAAGGCTTATCTGTAGACTTTCCTCGCAATCATTGCTATCCCTGACGTAAAGGGTATAGCTCCCTGCCGCAAGGCCATCAAATAAATTAGAGGATTGAAAGTTGTTTCCATCTATAGAAAATTCATAAGGGGAAGTGCCTCCACTGGCCTGAATACGGATCTCTCCACTGCTATCACCCCCGCATTCTATATCTACGGCATTGTCCAGGGAGAGCTGCAGGGAAGGCGGCTCATCTATAAAAAAGGTATCTGTCAAGAAGCAGCCTGTAGAATCGAAAACCTCGTAAGAGTAGGTACCGACAGGCAAATTATTCAAGTTATAGTCAGTCTGCCCCAGGGCGAAGGTAAGCAGAGGTACTCCACTGGCATTATACCACACAAAATTAGCAGAGGCCCGGGCATCCAAATTCAGACTCGCCTGCCCACTGTTGCCCCCCTGACAGTTTACGTCATCGGTAATCAGGTTGGGGAAAGACGGCGGCAGGACTGTAAAGGTATCGGAGAAGGTGGCACATTCATTGGTAATCTGTGCGGTGTAGGTTCCCGCCTGTGTCACAAGAAGGCTGTCCCCTGTCTGGCCATTGTCCCATTGGAAATCGGCAAAGGGATAATCGGGGATGACAAGGACCTCCCCATCCGGACAAAGTTTATAGTCGTCCCTGAAGACCTTGTCCAGCGAATCCTGAACGTAGATTGTAATTGTATCATAGCGGGGATTGCCACAATTGTTGAGCACTTCTACAAAGTAAGTGGTGGTCGTATCCGGAGCGGCGATGGGATTCTGTGCCGTATCCGAATTTAATCCCGTAGCGGGGGTCCAGGTAAATTGATCGCCTGATCCTACGCTAAGTTGTACCGACTCCCCCTTACAGATGGCAGTATCCTTGAGTTTTTCTACAAAAGAAATATAATCCAGGCAAAATTGATGGGTATTGGCCAGACCGCCGGTGGCAGAGGTGAAGCCCCAGAAAGCTTCAGAATCTCCATTAAATATGTCGTTGATGATGTCTGCCTGATAATTGAGCCTCAAGTTACAGTCCACAAAAACCTTCAGGCTCATTTGATCGGCGTCCCAGGTGATCTTCAGTTCATGCCACTGGCAATCCTCTGCATTCTGGCTGGTAGCGAGAATGGATGTAGGCCCTGCGAGGTTATTGGGGGTACTGTGGTTGACGATGCCATCTCTCATGATGGCAAGGTGATCATTGGCCGGGTCGGAGCGGTTAAAATTCTGATGGGTGTCAAACTCCACTGCCAGGGAGGGAGCTATACCCTGGTAACCGATCCCTTCTCCCTGGCTCCCTACGCTGGTACTCACTTGCTGCAGGACAAAGGCAATACCATCTGCACCCATGGCATCGGTACATCCCAAGAAGATATCATAGTAGATTTCAAAACCTTCCCCGATGTCAACCTTATCGAGGTACCAGACCGAGCCGCTTTTCCAGGTTACATTAGGAGTAAGGGTAAAACAATTGCCAGACTGGGTAGCATCCCCATTGAGTACATACTGTGCGCTCATCTGCCGAGGAAAAACAATAAGCAATACAAAAATCGACGAGTAGCTAAGTAGTTTTTTTACCATGTTCTTTGTTTCGCAAGAGGTAAATTACAGAAAATATATGTCTTCGGGAATAAAAGCCACAGCTTCTTTGTCAAATAAGCAAAGCAGAGCTATTCAGACAGAAAAGGAAGCCCATTGAATTTGACTCGACTCAGCGATAAGGAATTGATTCAAAAATGCCTGGAAGGAGAAAAAGAGGCCTTTCAGCCCTTGGTCCTCAGGTACCAGGATCAGGTGGCCCGCACGGTGGTCTCCATGTTGGGACCTGGCCAGGAGGCCGAAGATCTGGGACAGGAGGTTTTCATCCGACTTTATCGCTCTCTTGAGGCTTTCGAGGGAAAATCCAGCCTGGGAACCTACATTACAAGGATAGCCATCAATTTATCCTTGAATGAACTCAAACGTAAAAAAAGGAGGAATTTCTTTTCTCTGAATGATGGGGAAAAAAATGACTATTTGCTCAACCTCCCGGGTGGGGAAGCCAACGAGGAGGATAGAGCCAAACAGGAATGGGTGCAGGCTGCCCTCCAACAGTTGGAAGTCAAGTTTCGCTCTGTCATCGTCCTCAGAATGATGCAGGGCTACTCCACCAGGGAAACCGCAGATATCCTCAACCTGCCCCAGGGAACCGTCCTATCGAGGTTGGCCCGGGGACAGGAAAAACTCCGAATTATTCTATACAAATTAGACCAAGTCAATCTATCGAATCATGAAAGCTGAAAAGCTAGCTATATACCGGGATCAAATGCTGGACAAGCTCCAGGGAAGGCTTTCTCCGGAGGCCTCCGACAAGCTCAATCAAGCCATAAGCAGGAAACCTGAGCTTCAGGTACTCTGGAAAGAGGTAAAGGAAGTGCATGAAAAATTTGAGGGCCAACAACCTGACTATTCCCCATTTTTCGCCGCCAAGGTCATGCAAAAACTCGAGGAAGCGCCTCCTGCTACAGCTCCTAAATTGATGACAGGATTCAAATGGGTAGGGATTCCCGCCCTTGCCCTGATCCTCGGACTTCTCGCCTTTACTGCCTGGCAGGAAAAAAGCCTCGATTTTGAGACCCTGTCCGGAACCGAAGAAGTTTCCTTGGAAAATATGCTCATCGTGGAATGGACCCATAATGTGGAAGAATCAAACTAACAGCCAATGAAATCGAAGCTACAATCCTTTCTAATTCTTTTTCTGACCCTCTGCATAGGTATTGCCCTTGGCTTTTTGATCAATGGCCAAGTTGTCAAGCATCGCCTGGAAAAAAACAGGGAGTTTTTCAGAAATAGAAAGGGGAACATCACCCAGATCCTACAGGATACCGATCTCAGTGAGGAACAAAGGAATAAAATCGCTCCCATTCTGGAGCATCATTTCGGACGTATGCGCCACATCCACAGGGAGCACAAGGAGGAATTCCGGACGGAAATAGAAGCATTAAGGGATAGCCTGGGGGTATACCTCAGCGAAGCTCAACTTCGTCAATTGGGGAGGGAGATGCGCGTCCTTAGCAGGAAAAATTTCAGAAAAAGAAGAGATCAGAGCAGACCTTCCCAAAAACCCTAGCTTGACGTATTTTGGATAATTAACAAAATTAATGTAAGGTTGCGCCTTAAAATCGAGGCGCATGAAACGGATTCTCACTGCTCTGGCTCTTATTCTTGGCCTGGGCTTACTCAAAGGACAGGAAAACCAGAAATTGGACACGGTCCTTATTTCAAGTCAACGCATTCCCCAGACCATCGAACAAAGCGGCCGGGACGTGACCGTCATCGAGGGCAAGGATCTGCTCGATCTTCCTATCGCTTCTCTCGACGAATTGCTTCGCTACCTGCCCGGAATCAATGTCCAGAGTCGGGGAGGATTTGGTACTCAGGGTGATATCAGCCTGCGGGGAGCTACCTTTGCTCAGGTGCTCATGCTCATCGACGGGGTAAGGATCAATGACCCCCTCACCGGTCACTTCAACAATTACCTTCCCCTTGCACCTTCTGAAATCAAGCGCATCGAGGTCATCTACGGACCTTCGGCAGCCTTGTATGGCCCAGATGCTGTGGGAGGAGTCATCCATATCATCACCCACAATTTTGACGGATCAGAGCCTCAGGATTCCTTCGGCGAAGCCCAGGCAGGTGCAGGACAATTTGGATTCCTGAGTTCTCGCCTGGGTGGGGGTGTGCCTACCAAAATTGGTTATATCAACGCAGGGGTGCAGTTCAACAAAGCCGATGGCCAGCCACTTCCACCGGATTCCAATGAAATATTTTCGGATTTTGACATTCGTACGGCCTCCATCTCCCTACACAAAGACCTGGACCAGTGGCAGTTGGCCGCCAGGGCCGCCTATGATTACCGCCTTTTCAGTGCTCAGTATTTTTATACCAATAGCCCTGCCGACTTATCGAGAGAGGAAGTAAAGCAGTTTTGGAGTCAGGCAAGGATCAGTCGTCGTCATTCCAGGGGGAAATCTTCTCTGGATTTGGCCTTCAAATCTACCAGAGATAGCTTTTTGTTCAATCCTGTCTTCCCGGCAAATATCCACCGAACCCGCTTTGCCTTCGCACAGTTTAACCATACCCAGCAGGTGGACGAAAGAATATCCCTGGCCTTTGGAGCACAGGGCGATTACAGAGACATTCAGAGCACCGATCGGGGAGATCACAACAACCTCCACCTGGGCGTCTACCTGACCTCTCTCCTTCAGCCCAGCCCTGATTTTTCCATTAATGCCAGCCTAAGGGGAGACCTCGACAATAATTATGGTTTTGAATTGTCTCCCCAGTTAAGCCTGAATTATCGCCTGTTCCAAGGCCTGCTTTCTGTCAGGGCCATGGGGGGAAGGGCCATTCGAGCTGCCGACTTCACCGAGCGCTTTATTTCGTCCCAGATCGACAACCTCAGCCCGGGACGAAATATCGGAAATCCCGATCTTCGCGCAGAAAGGGCCTGGCATGGCGAAGCAGGCCTGGATCTCCGACCTGTAAAAGGACTTCAATTGTCGGTGACGGGATATTATCGAAGAGACAACAATCTTATCGACTATGGTCTGGCCAACAGCAATGACATCAGCAACAATCAAAATCTCCTTCCGGACTCGGAGTACCTTCTGGCCCAAAATATCCTCTCAGTACAAAGCCTTGGGCTGGAATCCCAATTGAGCTACAGGGTAGATAAGGGGGATTTTTCTTTGAATGCCTTATTGGGCAATCAACTCATTCGGACCATTAATCCCAGCACAGCGGCAACCCGCTACCTTTCCAATAGGCCCAGATTCCTCTTTTCTGCTCAGGTGATCGGAGCTTATAAAGGCATAAATCTGGCCTTGCAGCAAATCACAAAAATCCGGGAAGGAGCTGAAGATGAAGCCATAGGAGGCATATTGGAAGATCAGTACAGGGTGTGGAATGCCAAGCTTTCTGTGCAGATTGCCCAAGGAAAACTAGCCTGTTTTCTCCAAGCCCACAACCTCACGGATGTGGAGTATCAGGATATTCTTGGGGCCAGAATGCCAAGAAGATGGCTTTCAGCAGGCCTTCAAATGAGGCTTTAATAAGAAGTATCTAATCCCAGTTCATCAAGGACCTGTGGACTCAGGGGTTTGATGACGTAAGAGGAAACACAAGGAAAAGATACAGCCTTCTCTTTGTCTTTTTTTTGAATGGAAGAACTCAAGACAAAAACAGGAATACCAAGATCAAGCTTTTGGTACTCTTCCAGAAATTGCCATCCATTCATGTCGGGCATGTTGAGGTCGAGAAAGATATAGCGGGGCGAATGGGCCCTGCTCTTCAATTTTTCTAAGGCCTCCACTGCCTTGCTACAAGCATGGGTTTTTACCTTTCCCCCCGACCACACCTCAATAATGGTTTCGTGTATCTGATTGGTCAATTCATCATCGTCCACCAATAGAATCTGAGCATCTATGTCATCCATGCTTGAAAGGCTACCTATTTATTTCCTTCCCTATACTTTATATATAAAAAATACAATTTTTACACTTATGTAGGGAATCCTTGAAAGAATTTCAATTTATAAAAATTTAATATTTCTACCTGCAAAATCTAAATTTTATAATAGTACGAAAGCAAAAAATATATCAAAAGCGAAGAAGCATCCACGGGTTTGGCCCTGCCCTAACAAGAGCAAGGCCATTGAGTATCATTTTTAAGCAGGTAAAACCAAGAGGCTTACTCTTTCTTTACAAGAGGAAGGTAGAGTCGCTGGCCTTCCAAAGCGATTCGGACCCAATAGATGCCTTTGGAGAGTGCATTCAGGTCCAATCTGACCTTGCTACCCCTGGTCGTGGAGCTATTCACCTCTATTTGCCGAATCTCTTGCCCCTGAGCGTTGGTCAGGCTAATGGATGAGATGCCCAGTTTTTCAGGTATGTAAACAAAGGCCTCCGTATTGGCGGGATTGGGAAATACTTTAATTCGGGTAATCAAACCTGCCTGGACTGCAGCGGTAGCCAGAGAATCCAATTTTACCTGGGCCTTGAGGCTGTCTTTTTGAAGAAAAGGAAGAACGCAGGATTGCCTAAGGCCATCAAACCACAATTTGATCTGTAAAAAGGTCGGGATGGAGCAAGAAGCATGGTCCAGGTTGGGATCAATACTAATGGCCGAGACTTGGGTAGCTCCCCTGGCCACAAAGGAATCCAGGGCGATAAGGGCATTTTTGAAGGGAACGATTTCATCTGCCTCACAGTAATAAAGACGAAGGTCATTTTCTGGCTTCCAGTTCAGCAGGTCATTGTCCCTTATGGCAACATTTATCGGGTGTAGGGAATCCCCAAAGGCATTTTGAATGTATGTCCCCTGGATCATATCAATGGCCGAACTGGGAAATTGCACATTGGGTCTTGGGCTTACAGTGCGGTCGAAGTACAGGGGAAGGAGGGAGTCATAGGGACTGACAAAGGCCTCACTTGGATTTTGCCAAAGATCTCCATAGACAAACTGATAGGAGGTCATAATAAAGCCGAGAAAGAAAGAATTTCCCGAATTACCGCTCAAAAACTCATTTCTGGTAGTCTGAGACATGTCATAAGGCCCACCTCCTGCGCCTACGGCAACAAGTTTGAACTCACTGGAAAGATTAGCTTCGATCTCCCGTTGGGTGGCCAGGGTCACATGTCCCCCTTGAGAATATCCTCCCAAAAATACCTCCTCGCTTAGGCCCACACCTTTAATCTGACAAAGCTGTCGGGTCGCCCTCATCATATCTATAGAGGCCGAGGCCTCTGTTTGGGAATGTAGATAGGGATGAGGATGGTCAAGGGGAGTTTCTCCATATCCCAAATAATCGGGCATGGACATGACGTATCCACCGGTGGTCATGGGAACACCCAGAAACCATTCAAAACCAAGGGTGGATAATTCATCCCCGTAAAAGTAAGTTCCATGATTGTAATTCAGCAGGGGAAAGCAAAGCGAATCATTGACGGGAAACATGGCTAGTCCGGAGGCTGAGGTAAGGCTGTCGCCACGGGCGGCCGGGGTCCTGTAGACCACTTTGTACAGTTCTATGTCATAATTGATGGGAGCTAAAAAAGGAGGGAGGCTGATAGATGTGTACAGTGCCAATATCTCTTGTTGGTCCAGGCTATCTAGTTGGATAAAACTCACAAGATCTCCCCGCTGCCCTCCGGATTGAGCATGTGCCGCGCAGGAAATCAAGATAAGCAGGCTGAATAGGAAGTGCTTGATCATTGGCCAGGGAATTAGGAGATATAACGGGTAAAAATTTCAGTTTTTGGGTTTCAAATGGTAAACGCCTACTTGCTGGTTAAAATTTTTATCTTCTACCAAAAATAAATGTTTTTCCATAGAAAACCCTTCTTTTGGTAATTTCGCAATCCAAGGCTTGGTAAAATTCCGGCCGGGTTCGCTCAACCATATGTCTCCCTCCCTGATCATGCTTCGAAAAAAATTGACCAGGGGTTGGTAAGCCCTTTCTTCGTAAGCCACGTCAGAAGCAATTAAGAGATCGATTTTCCACTCGGGGCGGGGTTCTCGCCAGTCCAACAGCCGGCAGTCTGCTGCCCTGTTGTGATTGAGAAGCCAATTGTAGCGGGCCAGCAAGAGGGCCTCAGGCAAGTAATCGGTCAAAATTACCTCTGCTCCCTGATCTGCCGCAACGATGCCACAAAGTCCCAGGCCACAGCCCACCTCCAACACTCGCTGTCCATTTTTGCAGACCCTGCCAGCAGCAATCATTTCAGAAAGCCCCAAGGCAGCTGGCCACAATTCTGTCCAGTATGGAATTTGTTCGTCCCGAAAAGAAGGATGCTCCGGCCCCCTCTCGATCAGCCGGTCAAAGACTTCGTCCACATTGGTGATACAAGCCAGTGGGTATTCCTTCTCCCCTACCCTGATCGAAAAATGCTTAAGATCATAATCTTGCTCCAGCTTCTGCCTCAGGGCTTCCCGCTCTGCCTTCATCTGCCTTTCAATTGGAATACCTGCACGGCGCGATTGACACAGTAAATGCTCAGCCAGGAACTGCCATACTCATCTTCCTGGGTAGGATAAGTCATTTGGGCATCTACCCGATCGAAACCACCAAAGCCAGGGTCGTCGGAGTTGAGGAGTTGTTCATACTCACCCTTGTATGGAACATAAAATTTATAATTCGGAATCGCATGGCTGGGATGAAAATTAAAGACAAAAATAAGGTTAGCCCGCTCAAAGGCTATGACCATGTTGTGCTCATCAATGTTGAGTTCCTTGGCAGGGAGTCCGTGAGGAACTTTTTTTTCCTTCAGCAAATGAACCATGGCCTTATCAAATGCATATAGGTATTTGTATTTCAGTCGATCATGGTCAGCCAGGGACCATTGGCGGCGAGCATATTTATATGACCAGCCATTCCCTTCCCGAGGAAAGTCCACCCACTCAGGATGTCCGAATTCATTTCCAATAAAATTGAGGTAGGCTTCTCCTCCCATGGCGGCTGTGATCAGTCGAATCATCTTGTGAAGGGCTATCCCACGATCGATGACAGGATTTTCCCGACCTATCTCCATGTCCCAGTACATTTCCTTGTCCATCAGCCAGAAAGCCAGGGTCTTATCTCCTACCAGGGCCTGGTCGTGTGACTCTGCATAAGCCACATTTTTTTCCAGATAGCGGCGGTTGCCCAGGGTATGCCACAGTTCGCGCAAGTTCCACTCCTCGTCCTTTTTGTGCTTGAGAATCTTTATCCAATAGTCAGGAAGTCCCATGGCCAACCGATAGTCGAATCCCAGGCCTCCTTCCTCGATCTTTCTGCAGGTCCCCGGCATGCCCGACATGTCCTCAGCAATCGTGATGGCATAAGGATTCAGACGGTGTACATGGTCATTGGCCAACTGAAGATAGGTAATGGCATCCCATTCTACCCCTTCCTTGAAGTATTTGTCATAATGATCAAAGGAAACTCCCTCCCCATGATGGAAATAAAGCATGGAAGTAACCCCGTCAAATCGAAATCCGTCAAAGTGAAATTCCTCCATCCAATAGGTCAGGTTGGACAGCAAAAACTGCAAGACCTCGGTCTTTCCGTAGTTGAAGAGTTTGGAGTCCCAGCCCGAGTGTTCTCCCCTGCCACCAGGATGAAAGTACTGATCCTCAGAGCCATCAAATTGATTGATACCCTCGGCAAAATTTTTGACAGCATGGGAATGCACCACATCCATGATGATGGCAACGCCCATTTGATGGGCCTTATTTATGAGGTATTTGAGGTCCTCAGGTTTTCCAAAACGGGAAGAGGGAGCAAAAAAATTGGAGACGTGGTAGCCAAAGGATCCATAATAAGGATGCTCCTGTACGGCCATCAATTGTATGGCATTGTAGCCCAGGTTTTTGATTCGGGGAAGGACCACATCGGCAAATTCGCGGTAGCTACCCAGCCCTTCCTTTTCCTGGGCCATGCCGGTATGGGCTTCATATATCATCAAGACCTCCTCCCGGGGATGGTAAAACCCCTCATCCTCCCACTCGAAGTCTCTGGAATACCAAAACTGGCCGGAAAAGTCTTTGCTCTCTTCATCCTGGATAAGCCGCTTGATATAGACGGGAATGCGGTCCATGCCTCCATTTTCTCCCACAATGTGGACTTTGACCTTGGACCCATTAGAAAGTTTATCCCCGTAGGTATCATCAGGAAGGAAAATCTCCCAAATGCCTGAAGCATTGCGTTCCAGGGGATGGCTCTCGCGGTTCCAATCATTAAAATCTCCGATCAAGCTAAGGGCTTTAGCCTTGGGTGCCCACTCTCTGTACCACCATCCCCTCTTTTCCTTGTCATAGTTGATTCCAAGGTAGAGATGGGCATGGGTGAAGGCACTTAAGCCCCCGGCACCACTGGAAATTTCTTTCTTTCTGTCTTCAAACCGTTGAATCCTTTCCCTAAGGTCCTGCTCATAGGGACTCAACCAGGGATCATCTTGGACAAGGGCTAGTTTGCTTTGTGGTTTTTCTGACATGGGAGACTCTTATTTTGTAGAACTTTGGATAGTCTGGCCGTTTCGCTTCGCTATTCTTCGAACTTCCTTTGGCTAAAAAATACCAAATCGAAGGGCCAGCTACCCATTTTCTATTTTTACTTTAATCTAACCGAATACTAACGAAAAAAAATGACATGCCCGCCTTGTATAGACATTGATCCACTATGCCCTGAGCTGAATCCTTTATTCGGCTAACAAAGATCACTCATCTCTATATTTGTCTTTTACTCCCTTTTTCTTAGTTTAATGTTATGCTTGCATAACAAATAGCAGATCAAAATCATGTTTGACTATATAATTGTCGGTGCGGGTTCTGCCGGTGCAGTCCTTGCCCATCGTCTTTCTGAAGATCCCAATACTGAGGTCTTGCTCTTAGAGGCAGGACAGCGGGATACCAAGGCGGAGATACATATTCCTGCGGCCTTCAGCAAATGCTTCAAGACAGAAGTTGACTGGGGCTTGTATTCCACTCCTCAAGCACATGCCCACAATCGAAAGCTTTTTTTGCCGAGGGGAAAGGTGCTGGGCGGTTCTTCCAGCATCAATGCCATGATCTATATTCGCGGCAATAAGGTCGACTTTGACTACTGGAAAGACCTTGGCAATGAAGGTTGGGGCTATGATGATCTCCTTCCTTACTTTAAGAAATCAGAAAATTTTCAGGGAGAAGCAGACGATTTCCATGGCCAGGATGGGCCCCTCCATGTGTCAACCTTGCAAGAGCCCTTTCTCGTTACCCAGGCCTTTGTAAAGGCAGGCGAGGAACTGGGGTATCGCCTCAACCCAGATTTTAACGGGGAAAGACAAGAAGGGTTTGGCTGCTACCATGTCAATCAGATTCGGGGAAAGCGGCATAGCAGCGCCAAGGCATTTCTCAAACCCATTAGAAATAGAAAAAACCTCACCATCCTCACTGAGACCCCTGTTAGCAAAATTTTGATAGAAGGGAATAAGGCTGTGGGCGTACTTTATCGCAGCCCCACCCACTACCAGGAGGTAAAGGCCCGTAAAGAGGTCATTCTGGCTGCGGGTACCTATCATAGTCCTCAACTCCTCATGGTATCCGGAATCGGTGAGGCAGCTTATCTGCAAGAGATGGGAATCCATGTCAAGCAGGATCTCCGGGGAGTCGGGAAAAACCTACAGGATCATCTCATTGTCCCCTTCATTATGGGAAATAAGGGCCGGCATTCGCTGGACAGGGCAGATAAAGTTCCTGGCAATTACCTTAAATTTCTCCTTTGGGGCGATGGGCCCCTATCCTCCAACGTCGCCGAGGGAGGAGGCTTTATTCATACCCGAGAGGGACTCAAAGGACCCGATATTCAGTTTCACTTTGGCCCCGCCTTCTTTAAGAATCATGGCTTCGAACTCCTCGAAAAAGGCAGGGGTTATTCCATAGGACCTACCCTTTTACAACCTGAGAGTGTGGGTGGAATAAAGTTGGCCTCTGCTGACATGTCCACCCCCCCCCTCATCGATCACAATTACTTAGAGGCAAAAGGAGATGTTGACACCTTGGTTGCAGGCCTTGAGGTCGCCTACAAACTCAGCCAGACTTTCGCCCTTCAACCTTTTACGGAGGGACACCTTTCGCCAAAATTTTTGCCCAGTCAAAGGGAAGAATGGGAGGAATATGTAAGGGAAACAGCCCAGACCCTTTACCATCCCATTGGAACCTGTAAGATGGGTCATGATCCCCTGTCCGTAGTGGATAGCCGTCTTCGGGTACATGGAATCCAAAATCTAAGGGTCATAGACGCTTCTGTGATGCCCCATATCACGAGGGGGAATACCCATGCACCCACCGTCGCCATTGCCGAAAAGGGAGCTGAGATGATCATTGAAGACAGACAGGAAAAAATATCAGAGGAAGTAGTTCAGCAAATGGCAGAGTAGACTGTCAGCCGACTCAATCCTCCATGATCCAGGCCTCGGGCTGAAGGTTTTCCTGAATCAGGGACAGGGCCGATTGAGCCTTTGCTATATCAAGGTAAGAAACACAGCTAATTCTGAAATAGCCTTCGGGAGTAGCTATAATCCGACTTTGGGTATAGCCTTTTTGTCGGATTTCTTCCAGCTTCTGTTCTGCAGCATACTCAGAAGAATAACTGGCGATGATGATGTGAAACCGGAGTAATTTTATGTTTTCACTTTGAGGATATACCTTCCCTTCTTCATCAATTTGAAGGGTCTCACCTTCTTTTTCTTCCAAGGGAAGAATTTGGGGAGCTTCTTCTTCTCTCTCTGGTGAAAAATCATCTCCCCCTATTTCCCGACTCAAAAAGGGATTGGTGGAAAATGTATTGACTGGTTTGAAGTGCTGATCCTGAAAAATCCATATTCCCTCTTGATGGGCCACCCAAAGTTGAGAAGTAAGGGGATCGAAATCCAGGCCTACCGGCGGAAAGGCCAGAAAAATCTGTTGAACCCTACTCATGTCTTCTGTCCTCAGCTTAACCAGGGATAAAGATTTTTCATGGATGACATATAGGTACCTCCCGTCAGGAGTCATGGCCATGTCTACCGGAACTTTTCCAGTTTCCACTTTTTGAAGCAGCTTTCTTTTTTGAATATCGACTTTTCCGATTTTTCCTTCCCTTAAAAAGCTCACATATAGAAAGTCATCCGAGGGGCCCAATAACAAACGATCGGGCGTACGTCCCCAAAAGGTAAACCTGCTCATCCGCTCCCGAATCAGATCAATAGCTACTACCTGATCCTCTCCATATAAACCTAAAAAGGCAGTAGCCGAGTTGCTGCTAATGGCGATGCCGGAGGGGTGCTCTCCAAGGTCGATCCTGAATTTTTCGACCTCAATCTCGGTATCAATGACGGAAACATCTCCACTGCACCAATGACTGACCACCACATACTTTCCATTGGGGCTGATAGCCAGGTACTTGGGTGCAGACCCTACCTCTATGACCGATTCGATCCGGTAGGTTTCTGTATGTATTTTGTATAAAAAACTTGGTGCGTAAATTCCGGGAGAATTGCACCTCCCATATCCTGATTGCTGCAAACCCTCTCCAAACAAACGAAAATTTGCTATCCAGAGGTATTCACCATCAGGAGTCAGGGCCCCATTGATGGGATCTCCCTGGTAAGCGCCCTTGTATTCCGCAAATAAATAATCGGAAAGAAATACCTCGTCGTCGATTTCCTGAACTTTCTGGAAGGTGCGGTCAAAGACGGAAATGCTATGATGGGTGCGTGAATTTGGCACAAAAAAAAGGCCTTCTTCAGAGCAAATAATCTCCTGAGGATTTAAATTACCGCTGATTTCTTCGATGAGGACTAGGTCTTCCCGGGCCAATGCGCTGCCCGGATCCTGAGCTCCAACAATAGAACAAAGGACAAGTACCAGGGCACATAAGAGCATATATCTCACCGGTGATAGGATCATCGTGTCTGTCAAGGGAAAATCCAGGTAAATTTGTCAGCGGGGAAAGTCTCCATGGAAAGCAGACTTATCTTCCGAGCTTAAAATAGAAAACGATAGCCTAGAATAAAAATTGTGAAAACTGAATAATGTCCGATGGGAGGTGGCGATAGCTGGCAAGGCCCCTGGAAAAAGTCTGGGCCTGTCGGGGAGAGTCAAAAGGGCCAATAGCGAGGTGATAGGTTGGATTTTTACCTGAAGGATGGGTAGCATAAACCCAGATTTTTCCCCTCCAAAATCTCTCGACCTCTTTGATTTTTTTGGCGAGTTTTCTGGACTTGCGAAAGCTTCCCAAACTCAGACCAAAATCTTTATGAGGATCAAGGTCTGTCCTAAGCTTTTCGAGGGCATAGGGTTCGAAGCCCATGACTTTAGTTTGAATCGAAGGAAGTGTATCTCTCCTGTCCATGCCTCGGGTGTTGCCCAAACGGTAGGCGAGAATGGGGGAGGCTGAGGGAAGTTCAGGGGCCAGGGCCAGGGTAAGGGCCGGGCGTGGTTTTTCATCACGGATTCGCTTGAGGTGCCTGCCGAGAATGACTTTCAAAGTAGAAGGAGCTACAAATCCTTCTATTTGCCCTATCAAGTGCCCTTCTGGATGAAAAATCAGAAGCATGGGCCGGGAGTGCCTATCGAATTTTTGGAGAAATCTTTCGTATCCTACCGGTGCTTTGCCGGGCCTGAGGATGGCCGTCAGATACCTTCCTCCCATCCAGGCTAGCAATTCAGGATTTTCCCAGGTTTTTCGCTTTAACTTTCGGGCACCTTTGACCCTTGGGTCATGCAGGTAGACCAAAATAGGCTTGTGATGGGTCTTAGACCTGTATGTCAATTTATCCCAGGAAGGCTGGGACAAAACATGCAGGGGAAGCATGACACAAAGAAAAACCATGATAAGTAGATACCTGATGCTCATGGATACTGTGTAGGGTTTGGGATCAAAACTGTCCTGAATATTGGATAGGGTGTATATTTTATGGTGTAAATATACAATAAACTTTGATTTCCAAGAGCTTTCCTTACCTGACTTTTAGCGCAAAAATATCTCAATTAAAACATAGCCTCTTCAAGCATACTGAGCTTTCAGATAAGTTTTGTCATGCTTACCCTCCATTAAAACACTTGTTAATCCCCTGAAACAAGGCCTGGAATCTATTTTTTGTCAAAAACCTAACATTACGCAAGAAATTGAATCTCTGCTTCTCTCCCTATCAGGCCCCTCGAGGCAGGGATTGTGGCATAGGTATTGTCTAGACGGCAACTCAAAAGGGTACCTGAGCGTCATTGCCGTTTTTGTCGTTCATTTTGGAGGGAAGGGTAATTGTATTACCTCCACCGGCAGCTATGTCGCCTCCCATTCCCCCTTCCATCTCGGACATTCCGGAGTACTGCCAGTCGGTGAACTTTCCGTATTTTCCAATAAACTGAACCTTGCAGGTCCCCGTGGGTCCATTACGTTGCTTAGAAATGATGATTTCGGCCAGACCCGCTGTAGAATTCCCTTCATCATCAGTCTCAAAACCGTAGTACTCAGGACGATACAAGAACATGACCATATCCGCATCCTGCTCGATCGAACCTGATTCCCTAAGGTCTGAGAGGACAGGTCTCTTGTCCCCCCCACGGGATTCCACGGCCCGGCTCAACTGAGATAGGGCGATCATGACCACATCCAGTTCTTTGGCGATTACCTTCAAAGACCGGGAGATAGCGGCGATTTCCTGCTCTCGATTGCCTCCCTTCGTGGTACTCCCCGTCATCAGCTGCAAATAGTCGATGACAACCATACCGATATTTTTTTCGGCTTTCAGCCTTCGGCACTTGGCCCGGAGTTCGGGAATGCCCAAGGCCGGAGTGTCATCGATAAACAACTGGGCCTTGTTAAGTTTTCCAATTCTGGTGATCAACTGCTGCCATTCGAAGTCCTCAAGCTGTCCGGTCCTTACCCGTTGGGCATCCAGTTCAGCTTCTGAGGTGATCAGCCTTTGTACCAACTGGGTAGCTGCCATCTCCAAGGAAAAGAAGGCGACGGGTTCTTCAAACCTAAGGGCTGCATTCCGGGCTAAGGTCAGGGTCAGGGCTGTCTTACCCATTGCTGGACGGGCTGCAATGATGACCAGGTCGGACTTTTGCCAGCCTGTGGTCATCTTGTCGAGTTCAGCCAATCCCGAAGGAATACCCGTAACGCTGGAATCCCTGCCCCGAATTTCCTCCAGGCGTTCCAGGGTCTTGATCACCAGTTCCCCCATGCCCCGATAGTTGCGCTGAAGGTTATTCTCTGAAATTTCGAATATCTTCTGCTCGGTGCTATCCAGCAATTCAAAGACATCTGTCGTTTCGTCGTAAGCCGACTTAATGACCTCATCGGAAAAAATAATAAGTTGGCGAAGGATAAACTTCTCAGCGATGATCCGTGCATGGTATTCGATGTTGGCCGCAGAAGCCACCCTTGAAGTCAATTCAGTAAGATAAAAAGCTCCCCCTACCTTGTCTAACTTTCCTGCTTGTCGAAGGGAATTTTTGATGGTCAGGATATCGATGGGTTCCGAATTTTCGAAGAGTTCCAGGATGGACTCGAAGATAAAGCGGTTGGCATCCTTATAAAACATATGAGCCTTGAGAATATCCATGATGCGATGGAGGGCATCCTTTTCAAGCATGAGGGCACCCAGCACAGCCTCTTCCATGTCCAGGGCCTGAGGGGGAAGTTTGCCAACGGGCATAGAGGGAGTGGATGACAGCCGACGTTTGCTGCCATCCATGTTTTTATTGGAGGAGGAAGGATTCATGGGGGAAAGTGCGGCCATTTGCTTAGATTTTATGGGGCTAAAAAGGGCTTAAAGGTACAACAGTACTCCCTTTGATGTCAATGATTCTGGCTTAGTCCATCCATGTAAGATAACATATTTCCATTGAAAGAAATCCACAGTTTGAGCTGGCTTCTCTCCTGTTTTGCAGGGACGGAGGTGAGAAGCCGGAAGAACAATCCACAGCCATTTTTTGAAGTGGGGATTAAAAGGGGATTATTTGTGGAAAAATATTCTCAGCTATTTCCTCTGGCTTTGATCCCGGACTCTCCCTGCCACGCCTTGGACCTAATTTGCTGGCGTAAATTCATTCGACTTAGGAAAAATGTTCATGTAGACCTAAGCAGGTAGCAACTTTGATATTAGGACATAGCATATTTGGCAAGCGAAAGGGGGCTCCACGATTATGACAAATCTTTTTATAGATAGAACAGATATGTCTATTGGGGTTAAAAATAAATTCCAGAGGGTAAGCCCCATATCTCCTTAGCCATTCATTTGTGGCAATCATTATGGTATTTTCAGATAAATTTAATTCTTTTTTCTTTGGGTTACATTTACCTATATTGGAACATTATTGGTGTTTTGCTTATGCAAAGCTTAAAAGGGAATCCGGTGTAAATCCGGAGCAGTCCCCGCTGCTGTAAGTTCTACAACAAGCCTTTGATACTCAGCCACTGTCTCGATCACCAAAGAGATGGGAAGGCCTCAAAGGTAGAACGAGCCAGAAGACCTGCCAGTATGTATTCGCTTGATCGACTTTCGGAGGAAAAGTTGGCGATCGCATAGCACGTGGGTTAGGTGTATCCAAAATGAAGGGTACATCACAGCGCCGAGGTCTATCTGTTGCCAAAGTTTTCTCCCCGAATCTATACTTTGGTAAATGAGATTTCTTTCC
Organism: uncultured Bacteroidia bacterium; assembly: GCA_964564415.1. GTDB lineage: Bacteria > Bacteroidota > Bacteroidia > J057 > J057 > JALEFZ01. The sequence goes on from CAZMAV010000004.1 coordinate 48,423, forward strand.
ATCATTATAGCTTTTTTGACCTTTATCCTTTTCTTTTTCCAGGAAATAAAAGGCCAGGACTGGCAGGTTGATAGCGTCCTTATCACAGCCGCCAGCCTGAGAGAAGAGGCCCTTGGGGGGGATAAGCAAAGCTGGAAGGATGCTGAACTTGATCTTCATCGCACCCACCTATTAAGCGATTTTTTTTCTGCCCAATCAGGCATTTACATCAAAAGCTACGGCATGGGTAGCCTGGCGACCTCAAGTGTGAGGGGAGGCAGTGCCGGACATACCCTGGTCCTTTGGAATGGTCTTCCCCTGATGAGTCCCATGCTGGGCCAACTGGACCTATCTCTCCTGCCTCTAGGGTCTTTTGATAGGCTGAGCTTTCAAAAAGGAGGCAATTCGGCCCTCTGGGGCAGCGGAGCTATCGGAGGGATGATTTCCCTGGAAAGCGACAAGGAGGTCGAATCTGGCTTTAAACTTGAAGCCAGGGCCAGCTTGGGAAGTTTTGGCAACAGACAGGAGCAAATCGAACTTAGCGTTGGCAACAAGCACTTTCGAAGCCGAAGCAAGATCCTTGTGAGAAAGGCCGATAATGACTTTCCCTTTCAGCCTGCTCCCGGACTTCCCCTTAAGAATCAGAGCAATGCTAGGTTAAAGTCCAACAACTTTCTTCAGGACCTCCAATGGAGGCTTTCTCCCCAAGACAGGCTTTCTTTTCACCTTTGGCTACAGGAAAGTCAGAGGCAAATCCCCCCTACCCTCGTACAGCGGAGAAGCGAGGCACGACAAAAGGATGAGGCCCTTCGACTCATGACCACCTACCGCCATGTGGGAGAGAAAATACACTGGAAAGCCAAAACCTCTTTTTTTGATGAAAAGCTGTCTTACTTTGACGATCTCATCCTGCTGGAGTCTATCAGTAGATTTCAGACCTTGCAGGCGGATGTAAGCGGAAATGCAGCCCTTCATCCTGATCATCACTTGGAGGTGGGCAGTACCCATGCCCTTACCCGGGCCTGGTCCTCGGGCTATAAAGACATCCCCGCTGAGTATCGCGCCTCTCTCTTTGCCGCCTGGAGGTGGGATGCCCAGCCCTGGAAGTTGCAGGCCAGCCTACGTCAGCAATGGATGGATAGCAGGTGGCTGCCTCTCATCCCTGCCTTAGGTTTGGTGTATGAAGCCAGCCCTTCCCTACGATTTCGCCTCAAAGCCAGCCGAAACTTTCGCCTTCCCACCCTCAACGATCGCTTTTGGAGGCCAGGAGGAAATCTCGATCTCCTTCCCGAAATCGGATGGAGCCAGGAAGCTGGGCTTAATTATTCCTTTTCGCTGGGTCAATGGACAAGCAAGTTTGAAATCGCTGCCTTCTCCCGCCGAATCGACAACTGGATTCTATGGACCATTAAGGATGGACAAAGCTACTGGTCCGCCAACAATGTGGAAAGGGTCTGGAGCCGGGGAGTCGAACCGCGATGGACCCTAATCTTTGCAAAAAAAGACTGGAGGATGAAAATGGAGTTGGGCTATGACTTTATTCGCTCCACAAGTCAATTTAGCCTGGAACTACCCAGCATTCAGGCTGGTGATCAGTTGATCTACACCCCGATCCACCAAGGCAATGCCCGCCTTTCCTTTCATTGGAAAAAACTACAGGGATACTACCAGCACACCTACACTGGAGCTACCCAAGGCATCAATGATCCCCTTCCCGCTTTTCAGACGGCAGATGCCCTCCTTAGCCATGCATTTGAAATAGGTAAATTGCAAGGAGAGGTCTTTGGAGAAGTCAAGAATATTTGGAACGTCCGCTATCAAATCATCGAAAGACGTCCCATGCCTGGCATTCACTACCAGGCAGGAATCAATCTATTATTACACAAAAATGCAATTCAATGAAGTATTTCTTTACCTTTTTTTTCCTCAGCATGGGAGGTCTGCTATTCGGTCAGACTACTATAGACTTCGAAGATTTTATCATTGCTGAGGACTCTTTTCTCAATGGAAGCGACCTTAGCGGAGGCTTCGCCACAAATGGAGTCTTCTTGCCCAATTCCTTTGACACTACCTTCAGCAGTTGGTCGGGATGGTCGATTTCCCGTACCACGGATACGACTACTCCTGGATTTATGAACCAATACTCGGCCATTACAGGCTCGGGATTTTCAGGCTCTGCCAACTATGCCGTTTCCTTTGGTTCTCAAAACATCATCGAACTCGACACTGCTGCCAGTCCTTCTCCCAAAGTGGTAGATGGAGCCTATATCACCAACAGCACCTATGCTTATTTGAGCATGAGAGACGGAGATAGCTTTGCCAAGCAGTTTGGTGGGGCAAGTGGAGATGATCCAGACTTTTTCCTGCTGAGCATCAAGGGCTATGCTAATGGAGATCCGGTCGCTGAAAGCGTGGATTTTTACCTGGCCGATTATCGCTTTGCTGATTCTACAGAAGATTTTATTGTGGACGAGTGGACGTTTGTAGACCTCAGTTCATTAGGCGCCATAGACAGCCTGGGCTTTAGTTTCACCTCTACTGACACGGGCATGTTTGGCATCAATACTCCATTGTACTTTTGCCTGGACAACCTGCAAATTTCTGCTCCTACGTCTACAGAAACTTCCTCGAACCACAGGCTGGTGCTCAAGGCCTATCCCAATCCATTTGTAGATCGGATCAGCCTTGATTTTAATTCCCCATCTCCCGCAGAGATAAGGGTCTATGATCTGAAAGGAAACCACATCCTGTATCAAGAGGGCGTTAGCTCCGGAGAGCAATTGGACCTCCGAAATCTCTCACCAGGAAATTATGTCCTCCAGGTCCGCGGGAAGAACTTTAAGGCAAGCCGACTGATTCAAAAATACTAGCCAGTATCACCTTCGATTAATTGAAAAAGCCACCGACCTATCTCTAATACCAGGGAAGCCGGTGGTTTTTTGATGGAAAAAAATCAAAATGTCCTGCTTCCGATAAAATCCGAGGGCTTTTCCTTATTTTTTGGAATAATATATCAATAAAAGTAAGAAATGAAGTCCCATCGCCTGAAGATTCCCAATCGCCAAGGCCTGACACTCTCTGCCAGCCTGGATTTACCTCTGGGAGAAAGACCCAAAGCCTACGCCATTTTCGCTCATTGTTTTACCTGCGGCAAGAACTTGAAGGCTCAGCGCAACATCAGCCTGGCCATGACACAGAATGGGTTTGCCGTACTCCGCTTTGATTTTGCGGGTGTGGGACACAGTGGGGGAGAATTTATCGATACCAACTTCTCTACAAATGTCAGCGATATCCTCGATGTAGCCGATTATCTTGAAAAACACCATGAGGGACCAGCCCTCTTGGTAGGACATTCCCTGGGAGGTGCCGCTGTCCTCCTTGCCGCCTCGCGTTTGGATGGAGTCAAAGCTGTGGCTACCCTAGGAGCACCTGCCGAACCCCGACATGTCAGGCACTTGTTTTCTGCCATAGAAGAAAGGGTGAGAAATGAGGGAGAGGGACAGATCCTGATTGGGGGAAAAGAGGTCAGCATCCGCAAGCATTTTCTGGAAGACATAGAACAGGTCGAACTCAAAGATGTCATCCAGCAGCTCAATAGAGCTCTCTTGGTCATGCATTCTCCCCAAGACCAGATTGTGGGGATCGACAATGCCAGCCATATCTACCAAGCTGCCCGCCATCCCAAGAGTTTTATGACCCTCGATGGTGCGGATCATCTTCTATCTTCCAAATCTGACTCGATCTATGCAGGCCACGTGATTTCCTCCTGGGTCAGAAGATACATTGATTTGCAGGAAGAAAAACCTATTGTCACGGAAAAACAAACGGTGGTGCGACTGAGCCAGCAAGGCTTTACCACAGAGGTGAGAGCCGGAAAACACAGCTTTTTGGCCGATGAACCTACTTCCGTGGGAGGGGATGATTTGGGACCTACTCCCTACGATCTACTCGTCTCCTCACTTGGCACCTGCACAGCCATGACCATGCGGATGTATGCTGACCGCAAGGGCTGGGACCTTAGGGAAGTGAGGGTTCATCTCGAGCATAGCCACCAATATGTGGAGGATCAACAAATGGTGGATGAAAAACCCACCAAGATCGACCATATCGACCGAATCATCGAAATGGAAGGCGACCTCGACGAAAAGCAGCAACAGCGGCTGATGGAAATTGCGGATCGCTGCCCGGTCCATCGTACCCTGCACAACGAAATAAGGGTAGAGACCCGCAGGGGTCATTAGGCCTGAAATTGAAAAAGATTTAATAAAAAGCTCGGAGACCATTGATCTCCGAGCTTCTAAGATAAAATCAAGTTCTTAAATCCTTATATGATCGATTCAGTCTTTGTTTCCTAAGGCATAAAGCAGCTTGGTATGGCTGGCCAATGCATGCACAAAGGTAGGCTGAACATTGTAGGGAATGTTGAATTCCCGAGCAGTTTTCTCCACGATCTTGGAAATTTTGGGGTAGTGAACGTGGCAGATGTTGGGGAAAAGATGATGCTCAATCTGGTAATTCAGGCCTCCGAGAAACCAAGACATAATCTTACTATTGGGGGAGAAATTTGCTGTGGTCTGCAACTGGTGGACAGCCCAGTTTTCCTCTAGATTATTGTTGTCATCAGGGAGAGGAAATTCACATTCAGGCATGACATGGGCCATCTGGAAGACGCTGGAAAGGATGAGCCCTGCGATGAAGTGCATCATCAGGAAGAGGGGAACGGTCACGTACCAAGCAAAGGGTGCAAAGATCAGTGGCAAAGCAAGGGTGATTGCGTAGTAAAATATCTTGTGAAGGATGAGTCGAAAGCGAAGGTTGCGATATTTTTTCTCATCTCTTCCGAGGAAGCCCTGCTCCCAAAACTCCTTGAGTTGCTTGAAATCCTTGGCTGTAATCCAAGAAACGGTCATCAGACCATAGAGGAACCAGGCGTAGATAAATTGAAAGCGATGCAGGTAATGTCTCTTTTGATGGATAGAAAAGCGAAGCAGGTCTCCGGCATCAATGTCGTGGTCATGCCCTTCAATATTGGTAAATGAGTGATGCAGACGATTGTGCTGAACTTTCCAGGTGGTTACGAAGCCGCCTGCAAGGTTGAGTACATGGCCGACAATCTTATTGACGATGGGATACTTCGAGTAAGAACCATGGACGGCATCGTGCATGATGCCCATTCCGATGGCAGCCGTACCCAATCCCATGAGGGCCCAGGCTCCGACATAGAGCCAAATGTTGGTAATCAGTCCGCTGGCGACAAAAACATAGGGAATGGCATACATGGAAAAAATGACCAAAGTCTTGATCACCATCTTGTAATTGCCGTAGGTTGAGATTCCCTCTTCCTTGAAATAGGACTGTACCCGCTTCCTCAAGGTCTGGTGAAAATCTTTGGAAATGTTTCGGGAAAACTTGACAGGTCTATAATTCATTGTAAAAACTTAATATGAAACCAATTATATGCATTCCCTCTTCATTATCAAAGAAAAAATCTCATTCCGATAAGGTAATTGTAAATTTTACGCAAAAATCACCCTTAAATGGATTTGATTGGGGAAATCATATTGTTTGATTTACCATAAATACAAATCGAAACGAAATTTGGGAAAGCAGGACTACAAATGCAAAACATTTAACTTTTGCCTTTCTATAAACTGTTGAGATGTGATAAAGGTTTAAACTGATTGCCACATCAAACCATGTCCGCCCGATAGAGGATTAAAGAAATGTGGGATCGCAAGAATAGAAGGGAACTTTTTTCAGATCACTCTATTTCTATCTTGATGGTTTTTTTCCGGCCTTTTTTGTCGAGCAGAAATCTTTCCCTGTACAACATATAGGCGGCATTTCCTACATCCTTTATGTAGACATAATTGAAACCTCCGCTGAAGACAGCACCTAATCCGGGGACCAGTCCGACAGCTTTTTTGGTAATGGTTCTTTCTACAATTTCCTTGATGATCATCCTGGAAATGTAGGAAGTGGCATTTTTTCCGAGGTGCTTGCTCGTAAAATCACCTGCAATCTCGCTGTACCGATCAGTATACCTTCCAGCTTCAAAGTCTTTAAGTTCTCCGAGGGCTTTTTGTTTTTGAATTCGGTCAGAAGATGTGGCTACTTTGAAGACCCGCATCATGTATTCCATCTCGTAGGCTTTTTCTTCGACAGAAAGCTCAGGATCATTGGGGTCAAAGCCGTAGCACAGGGCTACCTGATATATGGTGCGGGTAGCGAAGGTAAACAAAGCTGGAAGGTCGGCCAGAAGGGCTGCCCATCCGGCAACGGGTCCTGCAAGGCTGGCCAGTCCGGTTCCCACACCACTTGCTGTGGCGTAGCGGGTATTGGAATCAATCTGCCCAAAGGCGACATGATCGAGGTCGTGAATAGACTCTCTTCGAAGTTCGGTGATGGCCTTGGCTTCTATTTCAAATTCTCTGGTGGCTTCGAGAATATCTTGAGGATTAACGCTCCACTTGGAAATGTCCTGCAGGCGATCCAAGACGGATTCGGTAACTCCTCCAACACTGCCCTTTACATCTTCAGGGGTAAGTTTTTCGGTCAGCCAACTGATAGGCTTGCTTACGAAGTCGGTGGATCGATTGAGGAAAGAAGGATTCTCGGCTTTCCACTTGGCGATTTCGTCGAGGATTTTTCTTTCAGAAGAATTTAATTTAGCCATAAAGCGCAGGATTGGAACAATTGTTCTTTATTTTACCTTAATTAAGTCCTTTAGGTTATATAAACGCAATAAAAATTAACATGAAATTCGGGACCAAAGCTGTTCATGCGGGCGTAGAGCCAGATCCTAGTACAGGAGCCATTATGACTCCTATTTATCAAACCAGCACCTATGTACAGGCTGCTCCCGGGGACCACAAGGGCTACGAGTATGCCCGAACCCAAAACCCTACCCGGACAGCCCTGGAAGCTTCCCTGGCCTCCTTGGAAAACGGCAGGTTTGCTACGGCTTTCGGTTCGGGCATGGCCGGAGTTGATGCCATCATCAAATCCCTCAAACCCGGAGATGAAGTCATTTCTACCAACGACCTCTACGGAGGAAGTTACAGAATCTTCACCAAAGTCTTCGAGCCCATGGGAATCAATTTTCACTTTACCGATCTCACTACCCTGGATCATCTTCCTCAGTTGATCAACGGCAATACCAAACTCCTGTGGCTGGAAACGCCTACCAATCCACTGATCAGGGTCATTGACGTACAAAGGGCTGCCAATATTGCCCACTCCTATGGAATCAAGGTGGTCGTGGACAATACTTTCGCCTCCCCTTATCTTCAGAACCCCCTGGACCTCGGGGCAGACATGGTTCTACACTCCATCACCAAGTATATAGGAGGGCACTCTGATGTGGTCATGGGTTGCGTCATTACCAATGACGAAGAAACCCACCAGCACCTTCGTTTTATTCAAAACTCAGTGGGTGCCGTACCCGGTCCTCAGGACTGTTTTCTGGTCCTTCGCGGCATAAAAACCCTTCACCTTCGCATGAAGGCCCACTGTGAGAATGGGAAGCAGATCGCCCACTTTCTCAAATCTCATCCCAAGGTGTCGAAGGTGTTCTGGCCGGGATTTGAAGATATGGTAGGCCATGAGGTTGCCAAGCGTCAGATGCACGATTTTGGTGGCATGATTTCCTTTACCCTCATTGGAGATAAGATGGAAGATGCACAGAAGGTACTGGGAGGAACACAGTTGTTTTCCCTGGCAGAAAGCCTGGGAGGGGTGGAGTCCCTCATCGGGCACCCAGCTTCCATGACCCATGCTTCCATTCCCAAAGCAGAAAGAGCAAAATCCGGCTTGAGTGATACCCTCATCCGCCTTTCAGTAGGGATTGAAGAAGCCGAAGATTTGCTTCAGGACCTTGAAACCGCCCTAGAAAAGGTCTGATAAGGGGCAAGATTGTCCATTTTTTGAAACATTTTTACAAAATGCCCTGTGAGTGTCAAGCCCTTACTTGCCTCACGGGCATTTTTTTATCCCCGCTATTTAACCACTAAGCTGGTCTTTTTCTCCATTCGATCATTTTCCCATCGTAATTGCACCATTCTTGCTTTATATGAAGGCCAAAGCATCCGGCCAGTAATGACCCATGGCCAAGGGTTCTTCTTTTCCGATGTAAATCACTTTTCCAATCCCAAACAAAACGCCAGACCATCATGATCAGCCTCGATAACATGCTATTTTTCATTATTACCAAAAAGAGACTGCTGGCAGGAGTTCAAAACCCAGACCGCAAACCTGACCTCTTAAAAATCAATGGCCAATGGGCCCATTCATACGAAGGCAAATCCATTCCCCAGGTGATAGAAAACGCCTGGGAGAATATTCTTGAGGCTTACCAAGAGATTCACGGGGAGAAAGGTGAAGCCCCTGTAGCCCTTTCTTTGCCTGCCCAACTCGAGGATGGGCTCCGTCAAAGCATTCACCAGACCATAGAAAGACTTGGCAGGGGAAGATTCAAAATTTTCTTCGAAGACCCCATTGCCCTGTCCTTCGTCCATGGCCTGTTGGAAAGGAAGGAACTCGAAGGAAATAAAAGTGTAGTCCTTGAGGCCCTTGACGATTACCTCCACCTCTGGTCCCTCGATATAGAAGAAAAAAACGAGCGTGACCTTATCGGACGGCAGACCTTCAGGGAGATCGAGCAGGTCAAAACCGAGCTTATCAAGGATCTTGGACCCTCGGCTGGGAGAAGCAACCTCATGAGCCAGTTGATCAAAAAATTTCTCAGTGCAGGCCTGACCCTCAACCTGGACAGCCAGACCGAACTGGCCCACCAACTGATCACACCTCCCGAAAACTACACCTTTACCATTACTCAGCAAGAAGACAGGGTCTCACTGGAAGGTAAAGCCAGCTTTGAAAAACGAACTTTCGAAGAAATCTATGCCCTAAACAGAGACAAGCTCCACTCATATGTCTCCAGGGACATCATGGATAGAGAGGGCATCAAGCATGTTTTCCTAATGGGGGCCTTTTTCCAAAACGAAGTATTAGAACAATACCTCAAGGAAGATCTTCGCCTGGGAAATAGCCTAATCGAAGTACCTTACTACACAGAAAAACAAGAGTTTGATACTATCCTTCTGGGATTGGCCATCAGGGCAGAACTACTAAGGAATGCTGAAATCCGACGCATCGAAGTCGAAAAAGAAGAGGCTCGACGCCGTAAGGAAGAGGAAAAGAAAAGAATGAAGGTTAAGGCCGAACTCGAAGCTAAGGATGCGAGAGAATCCCTCTTTAAGGAAATACAGGAGGCCTGTGTAGACCCCGGCAAACAGGAAAAATACGAGCAAGACTTTATTCCAAAAGGAGAGCAACTGGGCATTCCAGATGTTGTCATCAGGTGGAACATCAGCGAGATTCTGAGCAAAATAAGCCTGAAAGAGGAGGCGCAGACCATTGGAATCATAAAAGAGGAGGAAGAAAAACCTCAGGAGCCTGCTGAAGAGAACTCTCATCAGGAAGCAGGGACCCCACATAGTCTGCCAGAACAGCCCGAGCCACATTTTGAACCGGAGGCAGAGGATAAAAGTCCAGAAAGCTCCGGCCCAGAGGAAGAAAGTCAGGAGGGAGAAGGCCCTGTGCTGAACGACCCCATCTTTGAGCGTATGGAGTCATCTGAAATCAATGGAGAGACTGACCAAGATAGCAGAGAGGAGGAAGAAGAATCTCCTGCTTTCGAGAGTCCCTTCAGATCGGTGAGTGAAGTTCAGGATACCCACCAGGAAAAAATGTCTCCCTCCGAAAATGAAGAATCCAATGAAGAAGAGCCCGTATTTGTCCTCTCCCCTGCAGAAAGAAGGGAGCACCCTGGGCTCACTCAAGCTGCCCTAGAGGAATCCAATCCTGTCATTACCCTCAAAAAAGAGGAAAATATCAGCGAAAACGGGAAAAAGCGCTTTAGCCTGGGTGATATCTTTTCCCTCAAGACGGATCTCAAAGATAAAGAGTTCATCACCAAGGTCGTTTCATTCAAAGCTGATTCCGTTCTCCAGACCCTAAGGCTTCTCAAGAAAGAGGACATGGATAATTCCGAGCGTTTGGAAGCTTTTAAGAAGTTGCACCTCAAAGAGATGGACTTCTATGGCAACGTCAGCGATATATCCGAGTCCAAAGAAGGACTCTACTTTTATCGGCCCTACATCGAGCGCAATACTTTAAAAAACTACCTGATTAGCAATGGTTTCAATAAGAAGGAAAGGGTAGACAGCCTTTCCAGCAACGAACTTAAGTTCATGCTGATGGTCTTCAGAGAGGTACGATCTTTGACCCAGCCTCATGCAGACCTCAACGAGGAAAACATCATTGTACAGGAGAAGCGAAAGTGGAGCTTGCAAAAAAACATCTCCATCAATTTTGTGGGCTTTACCTCTGAAGACGTCTCCAACAACGAGATGGTTGAGGCTACTCACAAGGCCTTTTCCAGGGTTATGGGCGATTCATTTTATCAAGACTTTAGGAAGAAGTTTCAACTCTAATGCTGTCATTGCCAGAACATCAGGAAGACCTCGTATCATTTATCCGTCAGAAGGAAAAACGGGAAAGAAGAGTTCGCTGGTTGCGATTGAGCCTGGCCCTTATTCTTTTGGTGGGGGCAACTGCCTTTCTCCTTTTGCGAAATGTAGACCTGGGCTCCTCAGAAAAAGCACCTGAATTCAGGCGATTTCAAATAGAAGAACTCACCCGTTCTCAGGTAGCCAGTCTTTTCAACGCAGATGAAAGCCCAATATTGGTGGAAGACAAAACCCTGGGCAGGGTGGATACGATCCGCTCTGTACAGGAATACCTCCTTGTATTGGCTTCTATCCATGATGCTACCCTACAGTCTCCCGGTCAGGTAGGCAACGGCCTATTTGCCAGGGGGGAGGATACCAGCATGGTTCACATTCCTGAAGATTATTCTGAGCCATTTACCAAGGCCGATGTCATGCCGGCTTTTCCGGGAGGGGAACCAGCCCTTTACCGGTTTTTATCCAGCCAGATTCGCTATCCTGAGGCTGCCTTGCGCAATAAAATTGAAGGCAAGGTATTTGTGCGTTTCATTATCCAAAAAGATGGAAGCTTGACAGAGGTTAAGGTCATGAAAGGAATAGGTTTTGGCTGCGATGAGGAGGCCCTCAGGGTGGTAAGGATGATGCCTGCCTGGATTCCGGGTGAGATCGCAGGTCAGCAAGTACCTGTATATTCCAGTTTGGCCGTGAATTTTAAGTTTTTATAAGCAAGTCCTATTCCCATTTTCCTGCCTTCTTGAAGGGATACCTGGAGGCTTCTTTACCCCTTTTGGTTTCTTCTACATCTGCTTATTTCTCCTATATCCGTATTCGGAAAGCCCCTGCCCTTTTTGACATATTCGAGTTTTGTCGTGTATCAAACAGAAGGAAACTCCCGATGTTACTTGCTTGACAATCAAAATATCACACATATGAAACTCGGATTTATTGGCCTAGGAAAAATGGGCGGTAACATGGTACAGCGCCTCATGCGCGAGGATCACGAAGTTGTGGTCTACAACCTTACCCAACCCGAAATAGATGCTGCCGTCTCCAAAGGAGCTATCGGATCAGATGGAGTAACAAGCCTCGTCAAGCAACTGCCCGACCGCAAGGTAGTCTGGCTGATGGTACCCTCAGGTGATCCCGTCGACCAAAATATCGACGCCCTTATGCCTTTGCTAGACAAAGCAGACATCATCATTGACGGAGGAAATTCCTTCTGGAGGGATTCTGTCGCCCGAGGAAAAAAATTGGCTGAAAAAGGCATCCACTACATCGACTGTGGAGTATCTGGAGGCGTCTGGGGACTGAAAAATGGATATTCCCTCATGTATGGAGGAACCAAAGAAGCCGCTGACCATGTAGAACCCATCATGAAAACTCTGGCTCCCGAGAATGGCTACCTCTACTGTGGTGAAAGTGGCTCAGGACACATGGTCAAGATGGTACACAATGGGATGGAGTATGGAATGATGCAGGCCTACGCAGAAGGCTTTGAGATTCTGGAAAAATCTCCCTACGACCTGGACCTTTCTGCTATTGGACACATGTGGATGCATGGCAGTGTGATCAGAAGTTGGCTCCTCGAACTCGCCGTTTTGGCCCTAAGGGAAGATCCCCGACTCGATGAAATCCGAGGCTTTGTCAACGACAGCGGGGAGGGGCGTTGGACCGTTCAGACAGCCATAGACTTCGACGTACCCGTCCACGTCATTTCTGCTTCTCTCTTTACCCGATTCGAATCCAGACAAGAGGAGTCCTTTGCGATGAAGATGCTGGCTGCACTCAGAAACCAGTTTGGAGGGCATGCTACCGTCAAAAGTGAAGATTAAGTAGGACTTACACAGATATACCCATTCATACCTAGCTAATGAAAGCAAAAGATAATTTGACCCTTACCATATTTGGCGCATCAGGAGACCTGGCCTATCGGAAATTGGTTCCCTCTGTATATGACCTCCATATGCAGGGCCTCCTGCCTGACTGCTTCGCTATTCTCGGTCTGGGACGGACCGAATTTACCGATGAGTCCTTCAGGGAGAAGATGGAAAAGGGAATCAGGGAATTTGCCCTGCAGTCCACCGATGATGAAGCAAAGGTCAGAGAGTTTGTACAGATGCTCTACTATACCCCTCTCAATTACAAAGAGGCCGAGGATTATCCCAAACTTAAACAGCGACTAAGAGAGATCAGCGACAATTGCCACACCCAGGGCAACGTGGTTTTTTACCTCTCTACACCTCCCAGCCTCTACGGAGTTATCCCACATAACCTCCACCTTCATGGCATGAACACCCAGGAGGAGGGATGGAGACGGCTGGTAGTAGAAAAGCCATTTGGCTATGACCTAGAAACTGCTTCGGAGCTCAATGAGGAATTGCTCAAACACTTTGAGGAGGAGCGAATCTACCGGATCGACCACTACCTGGGAAAGGAGACGGTACAAAATCTCCTGGTTTTCCGCTTCTCTAATGGCATCTTCGAGCCCCTCTGGAACCGTAACTACATCCACCATGTAGAAATTACTGCTTCTGAATTTGGCGGGGTAGAAGATCGGGGAGGCTATTATGAAGGCTCGGGTGCCCTTCGAGACATGCTCCAGAATCACCTCATGCAACTGGTGGGACTGACAGCCATGGAACCTCCCACCAGGGTCGAAGCTGATGCCATCAGAAATGAAACCCTTAAGGTTTTTCAGGCCATACGACCCATCAAAAGGGAAGAGGTTGCCGATTATGCCATAAGGGGACAATACGGTCCTGCAATGGTCAAAGGCGAGTCCGTCAAGGGCTATCGAGATGAAAAAGGAGTAGACCCCGAATCTCGTACCGAAACCTATGCAGCAATCAAACTTTACATAGACAACTGGCGCTGGGGTGGAGTTCCCTTTTATATCCGCTCCGGAAAGCGTCTCCCAACCAAGGTGGCCGAAGCTGTCGTCTACTTTAGGGAAACCCCGCTTAGGCTCTTCGAAAATGAAGACGGCATGGCCCATGGACCGAATAAATTGGTCCTACGCATACAGCCCGATGAAGGGGTCCTGCTCAAATTTGGCGTTAAAGTACCCGGTTTTGGTTTCAATGCAGAGACGGTCAACATGGATTTCCACTATTCGGACATGAAGGAGAGCTATCTGCCTTCCGCCTACGAGCGACTACTCCTGGATTCTATGCTTGGCGATGCTACCCTCTTTACCCGAGGGGATGCAGTCATCGCCGCCTGGGAGTTCGTCGATCCGATTATAAAGGCATGGAAGGAAGATGAACACGTACCGCTCTATGGCTACCCTGCCGGAACCTGGGGCCCGGAGACGGCCGACCAAATGATCGAAGGCCCGCTTACCTGGCGCTATCCCTGCCGCAACCTGACAGACGACGGTATTTTCTGCGAACTATAAATTTTTCATTACTTGGCCAAATGGAAGGGAAGAGACGATTTGCTCTTCTCTTTCTATTTTTTTAATCACAGATCTATGTGGCACCTCCACCTTTATGCTAATAAACAAAAACTCGCTGAGGGCTTTGCAAAGTGGATGTACAAAGACATCCTGACCAGCGAAAAAGACTACCATATTTCCATTAGCGGAGGATCTACCCCCCGCAAGCTGTTTGAGGTATTATCTGCCGATTATGCGGATAAGATTCCATGGAAGAGGGTTCACCTCTGGTGGGGAGATGAACGCATGGTAGCACCGGACCACGAAGACAGCAACTACGGCATGACGGCCATGCACCTCCTTTCCGGTATAGATATTCCCCAGACACAGGTACACCGAATCCGTGGGGAAGAGGACCCTGAAGAAGAGGCCATTCGCTATGCACGAGAAATGGAAGGACACCTGGACCAGCGGTCGGGTAAGCCCATTTTTGACCTCATGATCCTGGGAATGGGAGAAGATGGGCATACGGCTTCGATTTTTCCTGGAAAACTGGAGCAATTTCAGACGGAGCAAAGCACCTTTGTGGCCACCCATCCGGAGAGTGGTCAGCTTCGCATCTCGCTGACAGGTCCCATCATCAATCACTCCCGGCAGATCGCCTTCCTCGTGGCGGGAAGCTCAAAATTTCCAAAAATCAAAGAGATATTGGGAGACCAGGATGCCTCTGCCTATCCCGCCGCCCATGTAGAGGCAAAGGAGGGAGAATTGCATTGGTTTTTGGATGAGGGGGCTTACCGAGGAAAGGATGGCTGGCAGGTGGCTAGCTGAAATACTGGCATAATGTTCGGCTTTTTGTAATTTTAGCCAAAATCCACCTATGGCTAAGACTATTTCCCGCTTTCTCGTCCTTACATTCCTGGGACTTGGCCTTTTCGCCGGGATAGGGTTGTTTCAGTTCAATCAGAGTACCCGGGATAGCCTGAAAGCTGAAAGTCTTGTGGTAGCTTGGAAAAACATAGAGCCGGACAGCCTGATCGAAGTTCAACAGCCCAAGCTTGTCACCTATCGCTTTCCCGATAGCTTCGACATCTCCAATTTTCTTTCTCCTCCTTCTCAAGCCCAAAGCTGGATCACCTGGTACTGGCAAATGGAAAAGCTTGATAAGATGGAACTCCTCCGTCAATTGATCCAGATCAAGGAGAATGGATTCGGAGGAGTAGAAATTTTTCCCATTTATACCCAAAAGGCTCCTGCCCATCCCCTACCCCTCTGGCAGTACCTGGATTTTATCCTTACAGCAGCGGGTAGAATGGACATTCAGGCGGATATTCTGGGAGGTTTTCATGGGATGTCCCTACCTTCAGGAGCTCCAGATTCCCTAAAAGTCAAGCAGTTGCTCTATGGAGAAAGCCATGTAAGGGGGGGAAAGGAAATCGCTATCCAACTTCCCAAGCCTAAAGTACCCGCATACTATTACTTGAATGCCTGGATCGGTGAAAATGAAAAAAACAAAGGTTCTTTTATCCGGGGAGGATGGGAAAAGGCAAGCTTACTCCGGGTTTATGGCATCAAGGCCTTGGAAGAGAAACGAACGGAATACTTCTGGGACCTTGATGACCAGACCCTCCTGGATGCCGATTCTGTCTTTATTTTAGATAAAAATGTAAGCGAGAAGGGTGAATTGAAGTGGCGGGCTCCTCAGGGATATTGGAAAATTGTAGCTCTCTACCAGGCCCCTAATGGACAACAGGCCTACTTGCCAGGAAGCCGTCGTTGGGGCGTAAGCATATCTCCTTTTGATACCTTGGCGGTGGAAGAGCATATCGACTACATCGACCGAACCTTGGGCTGGCTTAGTCCCAGGGCCAGGGCTCAGGTTCATGGGGCTTCATACCTTTCCTCCGATTATCAAGTGGATAATTTTTATGTGCCTGATATTGTCCATGACTTCGACTCTCTGAAGGGATACAAGCTGGACAGTTGGCTGCCTATCCTTTTAAAACCTGGACTTCACCATGCTCTCTATCCCTATTTTGGCATCAGAGGAGAGGCAGAGTATATCCTTTCATCAGAAGACGAGCGAATCAGGCGAGACTACCAGGAAGCCTGCAACCAAAGATTTTTGGAGGTAAGTTATTCGAGGGCCCGCCAGGGATTCGAAGAAGTGGGGCTAAGGTCCGCCATGGGCTGCTCGGGATGGGATTTTGATCAAATCTCCGCGGCTTCAAAGGTAGACATACCCGTGGTCGACCAGTACAGCTTTGGTGGAAGCCGCCTTCAGCAGTATTTGGTGGCATCAGGGGCTTTGCTCGGGGGAAGAAAACTGCTCCGGGGAAGGACACTAGGGTACAGGCATCCCATCCCGGAGGTGAGTACCCAGGAGATTCGAATGGCTATTGATCATAACCTCCTTAATGGAGCCAATCAGCTTGTATTTGATGGGGCCAGCTTTGGTACATCGATTCAAAAAAATGCTTATCAGCCTCTGAGGGAAACCCAGGTTTTTCCCGTGGGAGGATCAGGTGAGAAAACTTTATTCTGGAAAAAAATCAATGCATACCTGGCTCGAATGCAGGCCCTAGCCCAAATGGGCAAAGCAAAAGTGGACATAGCCATCTATTATCCTTTTGACGGCTTTCCCAAGGATTTCATTTTTGAGGATAATCACGAGGAAGTATTTTTCAATGGAAAGTTGGAACCTGTCAGTGGAGACAAGTCCCTTTCCCGTCCTTCCAACCTTCTCAGTCGCTTGTTTGACAAGGAAGACGACCCCCGAATTTCATGGCTGAGGGCCCTGTGGCCATTGGTGAGGGAATTGGAACAGCAGGGACTCAACTGGATTTGGGTAAATGAGGAATACCTAAAAGCTGCTACCTGGGAGGGAGAGTCCCTGCAAATAGGTGAAGCAGAGGCACAACTCCTACTTCTCCCTGATGTCGATCGAATGGAGGTAGGTTGCGCCGAAAATATCGGCCGACTCGTCCGCTCCGGGGCCAGGGTTATTGCCTATGGAGACATTCCCCGGGGGCAGGAGGGTTTTTACGATTACGAAGCCAGAGATCAAAGAGTAGCTGCGGCGATGGAAGCCATCGTCTTTCGATCTCCTATGCTCGACCCCAAAGAGCTTCGAAACCTGATCGAGGGAATTTATATCCCTCAGACGATTAGTTTTGGCGATACCTATCCCTTTCTGCGGAGGTTCAGGAGACAAATGACAGGTCAGGGAGAAATAAACTTTTTTCAGAATACCAGCATCAAAGAAAGGGTCTTCCAGCTTGATATTAGAGGAAAAGATTGGAAGCATTATTGGCTCAGTGCCCACGATGGAGAAATATACCCTGCTAAAACACGAGGCCCCAATACCCTTCAGGGCTATATGCATGGCTTTGGTACGGCTGTCCTCCTGAGCCTTAAAAATTCCCTGCCAGATAGCCTCTTGTCCTCCCTGCCCCTTGAGGCTTCCAATCCCTTCGAATACGAATACCTGGATAAGCTTCCCCTTAAGAGGTGGGACCTTGCCCTGGGCAGCCAACTGCGGAGTGGGCAGTTTTTGGACTATCGCGATACCCTCCTCATGGATTGGAGGGACCTGGACGAGCTTAAAAACATGCCTAAGGAAGTCCATTACTCCAGTAAATTCGAAGTCCTGGAATTGGAGGGAAGGGAGCAATTCCTCCTGGACCTGGGTCGCGTGAATGGTATTGCCACTGTATCTGTAAATACCAAGGAGGTAAAAACGATCTATTATCAGCCCTACACCATTGATATCAGTCCCTATATTGAAGAAGGCTTAAATGTAGTCGAGGTCTGGGTAGAAGGCTTTCCCTATTTTGACTTTAAGGCATCTCCCATGGGACTATTGGGTCCCGCCCTCATCCACGTGGTAGAGGGAAGCGAGAAACTCGATTAAAGCCTGAAATATCTGTAAGGAAGACAACATTTGGGCGACTTTCGATTTTATTATTCCTCTGATATTTTTTAAAATAAGTCAAGTTGTTATTTTTACTTCTTGACATGATGACGGCTGCACGTGGGGCCTTTTCCTTCTTTATGGAAGAGGGTCCTTGTTCCTCAGTAGCAGATTCCGATCCATTGAAAAGGAACTTCACATGAACCATCTCACTCATCGTTTTTCTCCCTGGTTGGTCCTTATTTTGCTCAGCCTAGCCTTCCTTTCTCCTGCTTGCAAGAGCAAAAAGAAGTTGGCCGAGGAAAAGGCCAGACAGGAAGCCGAGGCCATGAAAAAAGAGAAAGAAACCTACCTTTCTCAACTTGAAAAGTTCACCCGCACCCCGATCAGGGATATGGAAGAATGGGAAGAACGCTATGCGGATTTTCAAAGCCTGGCCGACTCCCACCCCTTTTCAGATGATGTTGAGGTCAAGGCTACCCTGGCCAAGGTAGAGGCTTTCTTTCAGTCCGAGAAAAAGCGGCTGGAAGAAGCCATGATGGAAGAAGAGGAAAAGACAGAAGAAAGCTCTCTTAATTCAGCCCTGATGAGAGAGGTTGAAGATTATTTCGAGCGGGTAGCTAAAGCTTCAGGCTATGAGGCGGCCAACCGCCTCATCGATCAGGCATTGCCTTTGTTTTCCTCGACTGATAGCCCCATACTCATTGTCATAGATCAAAAGGGAGAAGACAGAGCCTACGACCGGCCCACTACTGCCGAAAAATACCTCAATTATCTCAAGGATAGGGGGGAATATCGCTATCGAGTGGCCAAGATAAATGTGGACGATGAAGGAAAAATCAGCTCCCTCGAACTCAAAAAGGATTAACCTTAATTTTTTCTTCTAGAAAAAGGCTTGACAGGTCCCCCATTACCCTTGATTTCCCGATCCAATGAATACATTTTTGACCAAATTTATCACATTAGCTTTCCTGTTGCTCCCAGCCTTCGTATCGGCCCAGGACGATATTACCCCCCAGCGCAAAGAGGCCATTGATTCTCTAGCTCTGGAAAAGGTAAAAGACCTGAGTCGCTACATCAGTATCATAGGCAATAAGTCCACTCCCTTTTCTGAAGGCAACAGGGTCATAGACCGGGCGGTTGAACTATTTGCTGACGAAAGCGAAATAGGAGTCTCCTCACTTTATCGCAAGGAAATCAAGTATTTTGGCGTTAGGAGGTATTTTGAAAGGCTCATGGCCCTCAACTACGACAGGGTAGAAATCAAGTGGTACAACATTCAATATATTTCCGATCTTCAGCGCCAGCCAGATGGGCGATATGTAGGCATCATTACTATTTTCCAACGCTTCGAGGGAATAACCGAAGATGGGCTGAAGTACAAGGACACCACAAAAAAAGATATTACCATTTACGTGGAACGAAAAACCATTCAGATTCAGGGAAGGGAAGTAGCATTTTGGGATGTCCTGCTCGGGGACATCCGTGTAAAGGAAACCTTACCATAAATTGCCCTTGAAAGTCATTACGATTCTTTTTGTCCTTTTTCTTTGCTTAGCGGGTTCTGCGGTCAAAGCCCAATGGATGTCCGACTACCTGGGCGATGAGTACGTCCTTTACGCAGAGACCAAGCAGGTCAACCAATTTTTTCGCCGATTCAATGCCGAAGAACTTCCCGATGGAAGGCGGCTGTACCCGGGCGATTCCCTTTATCGACAAAGGGTCCTGCGGAAGGAATATCTGGGTATGATTTTCGACAAGGAAAGTCCTGATATTTCCGATAGCCTAAAAAAAGCCTTCATCAAGGAAATGCTAGGGCAAAAGGAGGACTACCAACTCGAATTTTTGGGTGGAGATTGGTTTGCTGAGGTCTTGACCACCTTCACCTACAAAGGTAAGGAAGAAAGGGTCTTGCTTTTCCTCTCATTGGAAGAAGTAGGTCTTGGCTCAAATTGGGTCTTTTCAGGCATTTATTTTGAGCCTTTTTGGTCTGTATTCGAATCGGACTCGGCCCTGCCCCCTCCCAGTCCTCCCTTCATCCATCCCCTGAGTCATGAATTGGACTTCATGAACCTGATGAAGGTATTCAGAAACGGTGGTAACTTGGAATCGTATGCAAGTAAAAACTATCAACCCGATTACCTGACCTTATTTTTATACGAAATCAAGAGAAACAACCTTACCTTCAGATCAGTAGATCGGGTAAGCTTCCACTTTCTCCAGATCGACAGCTGGTACTTCCAGCTTTCTGAGGTATTTCGAGAATCGGCCAACCGCGGCTGGTTGATCACCCAGCTGAGCCGAGTCCCCCAGGGACAGAAGGAGCGCTTGTTGAATTTTATTTATAGAAGATGAAGCGACTTATTGGATGGATGATCCTGACCCTAATGGGGTTCACTTCCGCCCTACAAGCCCAACAGCCCGCAGATTCCAGCCTTAGCAGCTTGGAAATCAAGGCTTATAAAAAGGATGCCCGACAGTTGGTGGATTTCTACACCTTCATGCTCAATATGCTCGGCGATCCTAATAATCCTTCGAACCACAAACAGACCATCATTGAGGAGAGTTACCTGAAGATTTTTGGTTCTCCTGAGGTGCAGATCGAAGATGACCTGATTGTAGGACGGTCTACCATGACCAACAAGGATGTGCAGGCCTACCTCAAAGACGTTGATTTTTTCTTCAAATCCGTCAATTTTGAGCACGAGGTCATCGATGTGCAAATGGCCAATAGGGGGGAGAGTGGAATATTTTTCCTCCTGGAATGTCAGCGACTCTTGCAGGGGGTCTATAACAACGGAGACAGTGTCCTGAGCCAGGACAGGAGATTTTTCGAGATCAACCTCAATCCTCAAACCCAAAATATCAAAATAGCCAGCATCTACACGTCGAGAGAAGCCCTCAGGCCTGAACTCAGCACATGGTGGAACCAGCTTCCCCTGGCCTGGAAAGACCATCTGGCACCCCGGATTTTCCTCAATGATTCCGTTTCCCTGGCAGACCTCCGTGATGAGTCCGGTCTCTATCCCGATATTGGCGATACCCTGAGGGTCGAAGAGCGATCTTCAATTTTTGTGGACGACTCTCTGACGCTGGAATTGCTTTTCTTCAAAGGACTAGAAGGGGAGATTGGGGATACTCTTTTCCTGATTGATACCCAGTTTGTCTACATCAATACCCTCAGGCTCAAAGCCGACCTAGAGCATCTGCTTTCCTTAAAAAAACTCGACCTCAGCCAATTGCTCATTAGCGATCTTTACCCCATCGAGATGTTTTCGGCCTTGGAAGAACTTGACCTTTCTCAGACTGCAGTAGAAAATCTGTTTCCCCTTCGCCAACTTAAACATCTTCGAAAGCTAGACCTAAGCCAGACAGGAGTAAAGGAGACTGAAGCCTTGAAATACCTGAGCCACCTGGACAGCCTTGACTTGAGCCAAACTTCCATTTCAGAGATTGGAAGTCTTCAAAGGTTAAAAGGGTTGAAATGGCTGTCGCTGGAAGCTGCTCCCCTCACCAACCTCAAGGGTTTAGAAAAGCTGACCCTCCTCCAATACCTTTCTCTTAAAGCTTGTCCCATCAGCGATATAAACCCACTATCAGCTCTTCAAGACTTGGAAATATTGATTTTGGATGCCAGTGGGGTGAGTGACCTCAGTCCTTTGAAAGAAATCAAATCCCTGGATGAACTCAGGGTTGCAAATTGCCCTGTCAGCAGTTTGGCCCCCTTGAAGGAACTCCATCAACTCACCTATGTGGATGCTTCAAATACCAGGATCCGAGACGTCAGTCCCCTCTCCAACTTACTTTCTTTGGAAGAAATCGACATCAACGAAAGTCAGGTTTCCCCTGCCCATGTAAAGGCCTTTCAGGCAAAAAATGACTACGTAACCATATATTATCAATCAGCAAAGTTGGTAGCATGGTGGGTGGCTTTGCCAGCCGAGATCAAATTTGCTTTGGATAAGGAGCTTTCCGCACAGGAGCCCGAACCTCGGGACCTCCACAGGTTGATCAAAAAAAGGAACTTGGTTTTGGAGGGATTATCAGCCTTGTCTGACCTTGAATTTCTGGAACCTTTCCGCTTTTTGCAGCAATTATCCCTTAGCCATAGCCCCCTGGAAAGCCTGAAGGGACTGGAAAGCCATCCGGACCTGGAAAACCTTAACCTGGACGCCTGCAAGCTGTCTTCCATAAAAGAAGTAGGAAACCTCAAGGAATTGAAATGGCTCAAAGTGAGCTACAATCCTATTTTCGACCTTTCTCCCATTGGAAATTTACAAAACCTAGAACAAATTTACCTGAATGCAACAAAGGTAGAAAGCCTTTCTCCCCTCAGCGGACTCCAACACCTAAGCCTTATTGAGGCCGATCAAAGTGGACTCCCTACCGATTCAGTCTGGGTACTCCTGGATCAAAAACCTGGACTGAACATTGTTTTTCGCAGTGAATTTCTTCAAGAATGGTGGAAAGGACTTGGATCTCCCTGGCAAAAGGCTTTTCAGACCCGTATGGAAGGAAGTCCTGAAGACAACCTTGTCCTGCACCGATTTACATCCCGAAAAAACCTCGAGTTTGCCACTCAGTGGAGACTGACAAGCCTGGAAATGCTTTCCCCTATGTTTGCCCTTGAAGAACTGGACGTGGAAGGCATGGGCATTCGAAATCTCCAGGGCATACAGAATTTGAAGCACCTGGAAGTGGTACGCCTTGCGCGAAACCCCATCGAGGACATCAGCCTTCTTACAAAATTGAACAAGCTAAGCTACCTCGATATATCAAATACTGCCATTGAATCCCTTGACCCCCTTCGTTACAATCCCAAACTCAAGGGACTGGTATGTGCGGGAAACCAGATATCCTCCCTTTCTCCCTTAGAAAAACTCTACGACCTAGAACATTTGGACTGTTCCAGTACAGATGTCAAGAAGCTGGATCCCATTATGGACTTACTCAAGCTAAAAACTCTCAACTGCAGCAACACGAGGGTGTCCCAGCGAAGGGTGGCTAAATTCAAGGAAAAACATCCCCTTTGTGAGGTGATTTATTATTGATACCATCGATGCTGCCTGGAATCTTCAATTTCCTTCATTTAGAAAGGATAGTTTAGGCCAATAGAAGGGATGGGATTGATAAAATTATCGGGAAAGATATTTTCCTGAAGCAGCCTGACATTCCATCCGCTTCCGGGCAGGTCAGGGTCCACCCGTGAAGGCGCGTAAAGTTGGAGGCCTAGGTCAAAACGAAGGATCAGATAAGCAAAGTCAAGGCGGAGTCCTAGCCCCGTATCCCAGCCCATGTAGAGGTTATCCCTGCTCAAAACGGCCTTGTCGGCTCCTCCTTCACCTAAAAAAGCCTCCGCCGACCTCCGATTGAGCCATACATTACCCACATCGGTAAAAAGCGCCAGTTCGACCCAGCTAATGGGCCTAAGACGAAGTTCTGCATTGGCTTCAAACATAAAATCCCCACCGGGAGAAAGCAGGGGGCCGAAATTATCCACTGATCCTTCTTCAAAACCAAAATCAACCAGGGTAGTCCTTCCCGGACCGAGGGTATTGGCCTGCCAGCCCCTCAGTCCATTGACCCCTCCACTGAAGAAACGCCCCTCCTTGGGGATTACCCGGCTATTGAAAAAGGGGGCTGCAGCCCCGGCCTTGCCCCTGACCACAAAATCGAAGCCCTTTCGAATCGGAAAGAAAACCTTGCCCTCCGCAAATAATTTTCCAAAGTACCCGTAATGGATGATTCCTATCTCTCTTTCGTTGACCGGCTGGCTCTTATCCGGAAACCACTCAATGATGCTGTTTATGGTATCTGGTCCCCGGTCTGTGCCTTGGGATAGGTTGTAGCGCTCAATCAGATTAGGAATGAGTCCCCCATATTCAAAGCCCAGTTGGTACCAAGAAGTTGGCCTGCTTCGGGTTTCTCTGTAATTCTGATGGGTATAAGAATAGGTCAGGCGGCTGGTCAGACGCTCTTGGAAGTCCCAAAACCCAATTTGTGTGGGGTCCAGGGCCTGAGAGATCTGTGTGGATGGGTTATTTTGAGGGTCAAAAAAGGAAATTAGCAAGGGAGAAAGCCGTGAAACTGCCTTGTTGGGGAAGGAAGGGAAGTGCTGCCACTGATAGGTAATTCTGGCACTCGGTACAATCTGATTGATCCCATTGAACTGCTTGAAATTAATGCTTGAACTCAGAATGGTCGTAGGGCTGTAACGACTTAGGTTTTCTGTAATGTTAGGTGGAAGAAAGATCAAAAATGGCTTGATAAAAAGAAATTCATAGAACTGAATACTGGCTTCTGCACCCGTTTGAAAGGAGATGAAATCATCTCTGGGATTATTATTGGCACCCGTATTGTAGCCTATGTTACCAATCAGGCTGAGGTCCAGTATTTCCGATTTCTTGAGGGCATTCTTATTTCTTAGGCTGAGTTGCAAACCAGCGTTGGGGACCAGGTTGGTCGTCTCTGTGATGTCGTTGGAAAATACTTCTAAGCCCATTTTAACCTGATATTGGGGAACCAGACGACCTTCTATGATCATCTTCAACTTGTCTTTCGATCCTGGCAGGGTCTGATAGCGAATAAGCAGGTATTGAAACATGCCCAGCTCGCGTAGCATCTGTCGGGTCCGGTTGTCTTCTTTTAGGGAATAAAATTGTCCCACCCGAATCCTGACACGATCCGTCAGAAAATTGTAATTGATTTTCTTTAATAATGACCGGGAGACCACAAAGTTCAGGTCGATGGAAGAATCGAGAATTCTGGGTTTTATTCCAAGCGCTTCCATTTCTCCGAGCGTCATCTGGCTGGGATTAAAGCTCTCTGTATTTTTGGGATTCAGTCCGGCGGGAGCCAACAATTGAAATTCAATCTCCTGAATTTTGTAGGGAATGGGCCTTCCAGAAATCCGGATATCTATATTTACCCACTTATTTCGTTGCTGCTCAGGGGGGAGGGCATTGATGGAATCGTTTTGGACAAGGTTGGTATCTACGACAAAATTGATGAGTCCGGGTTCAAAGGAATAATAGCTTCCTATGCGGGTCTGTGTGGTTGCCCTTGATCTTTCCTTTCCAAAAAGGCTGTGTGAATAGATTTTCCCCTTTTGAATGAGGCTTGGGGTACGGAAATACTGAGATTTAAGCAGGCCGTAGTTTACCGTGCTATCGTCAACGATAAACTGGGTTTCATGGATTCGATAGGGAGTTCCCTCTTTGATGTTAAAAGTTACCTTTGCTTGCTGTTGATTGCCAAAAAGTCCATCCAGGGTATCTATTTCATAGCTAATCAGGGGGTGAAAATAGCCATTGGCAAAGCAGATGTTGCGCAACCTTCTTTCATCCCTGTTGATCATGGTGGTATCGAGAAGTTTGGGAGGTTCTCCCAGGCTGTACTTAAGGCCCTTGACCCTTCTGGCCCACCAGGTATCCAGGCTGTCTAGGTTTTTCTTTTTGTAGAAAGTTTTTTCCAAGCTCCTACCGAAGTTGTGAACCCTCAGGGCAAGGCGGGTCACCCCTACCCTTCGATTGCTCTGGCTCTGTATACCTTCGTCAAACTCATCAGAGGGAAGGGCACCTGTGGTCTTTACTCCCGGCTCATTTTTCAGGAGGTATTGATCTTTATCCAAATGTCTGCTTATGTTGCAGGAACTAAAGAGGAGGCCAAGGGCCAGGAAGCTCAGAAAAAAGGTAGGTAATGATATCAGTGACTTCATGCAAGATGTTTCCAAATCCAAAATAAAGCTTTTTTCCAGCCTTAAGCTGAAAAAAAATCGTCAAAAGCAGAGATTATTTCTGGTAGAAGGACGAAAACTCGTCGAGGAAGCCATCCAATCGGGATGGGAGATTGAACATATCCTTCTTCGGGAAAATCAGGCAGACAGCTTTGTCCTTCCTCAAAACCTCTCTTTTCCTATTCAAATCATATCTTCCGAAGATTTTACCCAGGTTCACACCCTTCAGCAAGCTGAAGGTATCCTGGCCATTCTTCGCCTTCCCAAGACTTCTGCCCCCCTCCCTCCTAAAGGTCCCGCCTTCTTGCTGGAAGAAATTCAAGACCCAGGCAACATGGGTACCCTGATCCGCACCTCGGCATGGTTTGGCTTTCCCCGTATTTATCTTTCAAAGGGCTGTGTCGACCCTTTCAACCCCAAGGCACTGAGAGCCAGCATGGGGGGGATTTTCAGGTTGGAGGTTTGTCATCTTGATCCCTGGCAGGAGCAAATCCAAGAGCGAAGGAGTTCCCTTTTTGTCGCTCACATGGAGGGAGAAAATTTGGGGAAAATTCAAATGCCCGAGGATGCTTTGATCCTTTTGGGCAATGAGGCCCGTGGAATAAGTCCTCATTGGTTCAACCAGAAGGAAGTAAAAATGGTTCAAATTCCTGGAAGGGGCGACTCTGAGTCTCTCAATGCAGCCCTGAGCGGTGCTATCCTTGCATGGGAGTTATTCAAAAAAGATAAAGATTTTTTGTAAAAAGGGATTGGAGTAAATGGGAGTATTTTACAGAGCAGGAACAAAGATTAAATTTCTTTCACGTCTGGGACCTGTAAAAGTTTTTCCAACTCGATTCAAACAAGGGCCAAACCCTCTAAGGCGCACAGCTATTGCTCAAACAGCGGAGTAACCCACCATAATGACAAAGGGATTTTATTGGCTTAAGTTGGAGGAATTTTATCCTTACCTATTGCAAAGTTGAGAGGGAAAATGTAGAATCGTTTGATCGTCCCGTTCCGATATACTCGAGTATGTTTAAAGCTATCCTGGCATGAAGTTCCTCCCTATTCTTTTATCCAATGTCCTGCTTTTCCTCCTCCTATCCGCCTGCGAACCTTCCGCCTCTGCCCAAGAGGCTGGCTCCCGGGATAGCACAGTCTCAGATAGTGAAAATCCCTACCCTAATCCTTTGACTTCCATGCCCTTTGATACCATTGCTACCGATATCCTGCTCGGCAAATTTGACCCGGCTGAAGACAGTAACTTCGTCCAACTTCAGGACATCCACAGTGCCGGCAATGCGAGGGGCAAGTACCTCCACAAGGATTCATATGAAGCCTTTATACAAATGTACGAGGCCGCCAAAAAGGATGAGATAAGCCTTGTCATTAAGTCTGCTACCCGTAATTTTTATTACCAAAAGGGTATCTGGGAGCGCAAGTGGAAGGGCATCACTCAAGTTGGAGGTAGAAACCTGGCCACTACGGTTCAGGACCCCCTTGAGAGAGCCCGCATCATCCTGCGCTATAGTTCTATGCCCGGTACTTCCCGCCATCACTGGGGGACAGACTTTGACCTCAATGCCTTTACCAACGCCTACTTTGAATCAGGTAAGGGCCTGAAAGAATTTCAATGGCTTCAAGCCCATGCTTCAGCATATGGCTTCGCCCGCCCCTACACGGCCAAAGGAGAAAGCCGCCCCTATGGATATGAGGAAGAAAAATGGCACTGGTCCTATCTACCCCTTGCTCAGCAATACCAAAAATCTTACCGGACTGAGGTAGGCCCCGACATGATACAGGGCTTTGAAGGAGCTGAGGTGGCCTCCAGCCTAGAAGTCATAGAAAAATACGTTTTTGGCATTTCCCCCAAATGCTTGGAGGCTCCAAAAAAATAAATCGTTCAAAAATCAGTTTTTGAAAGGAGAAACGATACTTACTTATTCCCTTCTACTTATGAAAATATATATCCTGTCCTTTTTGTGCCTTTTCGCCAGTCTCTCCCTTCATTCTCAAGACTTGGACCAACAGATCGAGGAGAAAGAAGTAGCCCTCAAACAATTGCTCAACCAGCAAAGGGACATAGAGCGGGAAATCGAAGATTTAAAACTGGCACAGCTAGGGGTAGACCTCATGGAAAGGGGCCTACCCAAGCTGGAAGAAGGCCAGAAACTTATATCTCATAAGGCATTTTGTCTGGTCTACAACGAAGATCACGAGCAGGCAGAATGGGTCGCCCATATCATTCGCCCAGAGGTCATCGATGGCAATGTGAGTCGGAGCAATGATTTTCGCCAAGATCCCCTCATACCCACCGAATCTGCCCAGGAGGAAGATTATTTTCTCAAATACCTGCAGGCAGACAGCAGCTATGAATATGATGGCTTTGGTTATGACCGGGGACACCTCGCCCCTTCGGCAGATTTTCGATGGTCCCAGGAGGCCCTGTCGGAGTCTTATTTTTATTCTAATATGTCGCCGCAGCGCCCTGAATTCAACCGTGGCAAGTGGGCCGAACTCGAAGGCTTCCTCCGCTCCTACCTCGAAAGCAATCCCCAAACCCAGCTCTATGTAGTCACAGGACCTGTACTAAAAAAAGACCTGTCTAAGGTAGAGAGAAGTATCAATGGACTTTCCATTCCGGAGCAATACTTCAAAGTAGTCCTGGACCTGGCCCAACAAAAAGCCATCGCCTTCCTTTTGCCCAACAAAGAATGCCTGGCTCCCATCGAAAGCTATGCCTTAGCTGTGGATGAAGTAGAGGAGTTGACAGGGATTGATTTTTTCCATACCCTCCCCGATGACATGGAAAATGCCCTCGAAGCCTCAATCGATCCCAAAGCCTGGCTACCCGCAGCCATGCAGGATGACATTCTTCCCATTGCGGTCGAAGAGCTTCCCGCCAAATCCTACAATACCGTACAGGCCCGACTATTTGCCGATACCCAGGAAAAAGTAAGGATTTGTGGGACAGTGGTCAGCACCAAACTGACCCGAGGGGGACATAGCTTTATCAACCTGGATAAAAAATTTCCTAATCAGATCTTTACCGTGGCAATCTGGAAGGATTACAAAAACAACTTCAGCTACCAGCCCCATATCGAGTTGGAAGGTAAAAAGGCCTGTTTTGAAGGGAAAATACGGATCTCACAGGGTACTCCCACCATGGAAATCCAGCATGAAAAGGTAGTCGAATTCCTCCAGCCCTGATAGCCAGTTCCTATTTCTCGTAAGGGATCAGGTCCAGATGACAGTGGAGCGTAAGCCCAGGATGTCTCCCCACGAACTGAGGCCTACCACATAGACAGGATGCTGAGGGCTTACCCCATCCTGATCGGCACCCACGATGATGATATGAATGTCTCTTAGGTTGGCCCGAAGAATTTCGACCAGATTTAAGGCCTGGGCCCGTCTTTCGGGAAGCTGAACGTCCACGAAGTCCTCCCAAAAATTCCCCACGGGCATGAAACGGGCCAATTGATCCTTGGGCTGTGAGAAATCGAGGTCCAGGGCCTTGGCAAAATTTTCCTCTGTGAGTTGCTCAAAGCGGGTATCGAGGTAGACAGGAAAGAGTTTTTCGGCGGCTTCAGAACCGAAGTCATCAAAAAAAAGTCCTTCTAAGAGGTCCTCAATTTCCCCATAAAGAGCCTTTGATGCCTGATCTTCTTCTTTCAAAGCTGAGCGTTTTAGAATGCGGGCCAAGGCTACAGCAAGCCTGCCTGTAAGAGACATACGGATAATTTCTTCTTCTGACAAACCATTTTGATTGAGGTCATACTTATCGATCATTCTTTCCTTGGCGTAGGCAAGGGCTTCTTCCACATCTCCGGCAGTCACCCTTGCACCTTTTCCTGCGTCGCGGTAGTCAATAAAGCGAAAAAAGATATCAACCAGTCGCCGTTCGACTCCCTTCAATCCAGTGAGCTTTTCTTTAATATCCTTTCTGCTGATGATTCCATCGGGCCCTCCCGCCTGAATCATGTGATCGGCAGCCCTCCTCAGGGCTGCATGGACATCAGATTTTGCTATCCTGGCCATGAGCAATAGGTAAAATTGGAAAAGCTGTTTGCAGTATTCTCAAGGTAATTTAAGAAAACTAAGCAGCCTAAGACCTAGGTTGTAGCATTATTTAGGATAATTTTTATCCATAGACTCCTCCATGCTCCAGCCTGAAGGGAGAAGGTTATCAGGAGGGCTGGATTTTACCTGCTGTTAATCATCTCTACAAGAAGATTCTAACTTGAGCACAAAAAAGGTCTGCCGGGAAGGCAAACCTGGAGTAAAGTGCCTTCGCCAGGACTCGAACCTGGATCTAGTGTTTAGGAAACACCTATTCTATCCCTTGAACTACGAAGGCGGGACCACAAAAGTACAACTTACTATAAAACCAGACAAGGAATTTTATAAAGAGCTGACTCAGGTTTGGAAGAAATAAAATGGGTAAGTGAGAGGGTATGATACAACCGGTAAATTCCCTTAAAAATTCTTTCTATTCTTGGATCTGGGGTTAGCTAGTAAACATTAAAATATATTTTCAATTGGTCCTTAAAACCGTGATAGCTTGTAATAATATCCAGAACTACCTCATGTCTGCCTTTATTTTCAGGCTTGATCATTACGGTTACATAAGCTACCTCCTGAGGCTTGAGCCTTCTTTGGGAAAGGATAACC
This sequence comes from uncultured Bacteroidia bacterium, assembly GCA_964564415.1. Taxonomy (GTDB): domain Bacteria; phylum Bacteroidota; class Bacteroidia; order J057; family J057; genus JALEFZ01. The sequence continues at coordinate 78,590 of CAZMAV010000004.1, forward strand.
TTTCTGACCCCCTCCCCCTTTGCCTTGATCTCAAAAATGCTTACCGTGTCAGGGCTGTCGTTTCTCAGCCAAAAAGAAGCTTCTGTGGAATCCCGTAGATGTAGGGGCTTGAGCTTTTGTATCTTTAAGTTCCAGGTGAAGGGACTGCCCCGAAGGACATCTTCCTGACATAGGGCCTCAAGGCTTACTGAAAATAACAAAAACAGGGCAAATACTATTCTCATAATTTAGGTCTAATGATTATGATATGGTTCAAACCCTTGATTGCTACATATGCTTACGTGGTTGATTTTCACTTATAATATATGCAGTACTTTCTAAAAATAGAAATATTATAATTATTGAATGATTATTTAAAATAATGGGAGAAAGTACTTCTTTCTAACTACAAATTTTTAAATAGGTAAGAAGGAAATTTACTTTTCAACCTTCCAATCTGAGGCAAGAAAAACTAAGGGTAATTTGGGCTGGATCAGCATTAGGAGTCACGCCAGAAGAAGGGAGAAAATAGCATGAGGACGGTAAACAATTCCAATCTCCCCAGTAGCATCAAAAAAGCAAGAAACCACTTTCCCACATCGGGAATCTGGGCAAAGTTTTGCGCGTCGCTAGGACCCACAATACCTATACCCGGACCTATATTCCCCAGGGTAGCGGCTACGACACCCAGGGCAGAGACAAAGTCAAGGCCCATGGCTGCCATGATAAAGGCTCCCGCCACAAAAAGAATGATGAAAACAATAAAAAAAGAGAGGATTCGGGAGACGACATCCTGAGGGATGGCTTTGTTGTTGAAGCGAACCGGAAGGATGGCCTTGGGGTGGACCTGCCGCTTGAGTTCGAGGTAGGAGTTTTTAAAAATTACCAGAAACCGAACCAATTTCATGCCCCCGCTGGTGCTTCCTGCACAGGCCCCTGAAAACATAAGAATGAAAAAAAGGACCATCAAAAAAGAGCCCCAGGAGGTGTAATCCGCCGTACCAAATCCCGTGGTAGTAATGATGGCCAGTATCTGAAATGATGAGTCCCTAAAGGCTTTTTCAAGGCTTATATCTCCTCTTAAAAATACCACCAGGCTTACAATGGCGATGAGAATCAGGCTCATAAAAAGATACAGCCGGAATTCCTCGTTTTTCCAGAGGCGAATGGGTTTGCCCTGAATCACATAGTAGGTCAAGGCAAAATTGATCCCTGCCAAAAACATAAAAATGGTAACCACATACTGCACGTAGGGCGAAAAGGCTCCTATGCTGGCTTGGCGGGTAGAAAAACCACCGGTAGAGAGGGTAGCCATGGCATGGCAGGCAGATTCGAAGAAATTCATTCCCCCAAACATGAGCAGGATCAATTCGACCAGGGTCATGGAGACATAGACATACCACAGCCTTTTGGCGGTTTCTTGTATCCTCGGCGTGAGTTTGTCGGGCGTAGGCCCCGGCACCTCAGCGGCGTAGAGCTGCATCCCACCAATCCCGAGAAGGGGAAGTATGGCAATGGTAAGGACGATAATGCCCATCCCCCCAATCCAGTGAGTCATGGCCCGCCAAAAGTGAAGGCTCTCGGGTAGGGCTTCGATTTCCTGGCCCAATATCGAAGCTCCTGTGGTGGTAAAGCCCGACATGGTCTCAAAAAATGCATCCGTGTAGGAAGGAATAGCCCCTGTGGCGACATAAGGAATGGCTCCGATAAAAGACATGACAATCCATCCCAGCGATACGATGATATAGCCATCCCGCTTGCGGAGCTCCTTCTTTCTGGTCTCCGCCCTGCTGGCCCACCAACCCAAAAAACCCAAGAGGGCAGCTCCTATCCCCGATAAGAGTATGCCTTGGTGGGCTCCATCCTGATAGTAATAGGAAAAAGGAAGAGACAGCAGCATGGCAAGCCCGCTAAGGCCGGTCAGAAGACAGAGAATGTTGAAAATGGCGGCAAAATGAAACATGCTGCTGTGAATATATCAATTCCAGGCCTTTTCCCCGCCAAAGCCTCCCATTTATTCCCCACCAAGCACAATCCAGGGTCAGGTCTATGTAAGAAAGCCCTCCTTTTTTTCCACAATAAATCCTGAGATGTAAAGGTTTTATAGTCGTGAATCAATCCTTCGTAGGAAGTATAGTTAATGATTTGTTAACCATTACTACTTAGTGAATGCAGTGTAGTGATGGTATTTTTGTAATTAAGACAGGTTAAGTGCGGAATGACAAGCTTTTTTGGCTTCTGAACATTCGTCTTCCTTCTCAACCCCACACAGACAAGATCCGCCCTTGATGTTGGATTAACCTAAACGACAAATGACTATGAAAAAAATTCTACACTGCCTTGTGGGTATCTTACTCCTCACAGGCTCTCACTCCCTTTTTGCCCAGTGTGCCCCGGATCTCATTATTTCTGAGTACGTAGAGGGGAGCAGCAACAATAAGTACCTCGAAATTTACAATGGGACGGGCGGATCTGTTTCGCTGGGTGGATATACCATTGACATTTATTTTAATAACAATTCGACTCCTGGAAACAGCATCCCATTGTCAGGTACATTGGCCGATGGAGCTACCTATATTGTGGCCAACTCTTCTGCAGGGGTCTTCAGTGGAACCGTAGACCTTGCCAGCGGATCCCTAATTTTTAATGGAAACGATGCCGTTGTCCTGTCAAATTCAGGTACTCTCATAGACCAGTTGGGTGTCATCGCGGCAAATGTAGACTTTGGTAAAAACAAAACCCTGCGCCGCCAAACCTCCGTCATTACTCCCACCACCACCTATAATTCCAGCGAATGGATGGTACTCGGTACAGATGATGTCTCTGGCCTCGGGGCACACAGCATTAACTGTTCTGTAGCTCCCTGTACCCCTCCTGGCACAGGAACAGGAGTTTCCCTCACTCCCTACCTGTCCAACATGGAGATCAACCTAACTCCACCTCCCGGAGGAGCGGATGGCTACATGGTAGTTTTGAAAACCACCAACTCCATAGTCACTCCTACCAATGGTACTTCTTACGTGATCGGTGATCCCTTTGATGGAGGCACCATTGTAGGTTTTGGAAGCAGCGACTCCATCGTGGCTAGCGGACTGAATCCCAATACGACCTATTTTGCCTTTGTTTTTGCCTTCAACGCAAGCGGCTGCCTGAATGGGCCTTCATATGCAGCTGCCATCAGCCCCACTCCCAGCGCCACCACCCTAACAGCCAATCCTAGCACCCTGCTTCCCGGAGACCTTACGGTGATCGGATACGACAACTATGCGGGTTCCTCTGCAGATAAAATCGTAGTTACCAATGCAAAGCCTCTGGGAACAGGCACGACCTTCATCATCGGCAATCTCCTTTATGAAAACAAAGCTGCTGCAGGAGAGCAGACAGGAAAGTGGTACAATGGAAATGGAAATTTCAGCTTTGCCCCCCCTGTCATCAATGTCACCTACGAGGGAAGCGGTATCCCCGCCGGAAGTGTCATCTGTATCGGAGTGGATGAATCTGGAATTGGGGATTTGGGAAGAATCAGCATAGGAGGAGTAGATGTTACCGCTCAGTTTTCTGATGATGGGGGAGACTTCGTCCAATTGGCGGTTTCTGCCCCTGATGCCATTTGGCTCATGCAAGGGACCTTCGTCGGCAGTCTGATGGATGGAAAAGGCGATAATTTCGGGCGCCTGACCAACGGCAGGGTGCTGGGAGCGATTCAGACCGCAGGAGCCTTTACCGATCTCAGTACTGCCGGAAATTCGGGGGGGAACAGAATTTCCAGGGTCCATCCCGATATCGAGTGCTTTGCCATAGATGCTGTAGGTTCTCCCTCAGGATTTTTTGGATATTACGATATAACGGCCAATCCTACCAGCGGTACCCAGCACGACCTTCTCAAAAAAATTTCGGACTTCTCCACCAATTGGACTACGGGAACCACATCAGGGACCTCCGGAGACCCTGACAACATCAGCTCCATCCTTTGTGTGCCTTCTGTTTCCTTCACTTTTACCGCGCCAGCTGAGGCCGGAAACTGGATTGGTGATACCGATACCGACTGGTTCAACTGCCTTAACTGGGATAACCTACAGGTGCCTGATAGCCTCACTGGCGTACTGGTAGGGAATGATGCCATAGCTGACTGCGAAATCGATGTGTCCGCCTCCACTCTTTCCACAAAATTTGGAAACATAGCAAAATGTAACGACCTGACCGTTAGCAGCCCTATCTATAAACTCGACCTATCTTCCGGTTCAGAAGACAGCCTCTTTGTGTATGGTGATCTCATCCTGGAAGAAGGAGCGAGCTCCGCTGCTGACGATGGAGGTGAACTGGACATGGAGGATGCAGGGGGAACAACCGGGGGTACCTTGCTCCTTTATGGGGAATGGATTGACAACAACCTTCCCTCAACCTTATTTTTAGAAGGAGAGGCATCTAAAGTTATCTTTGCCGGAAGCAGCCAACAAGTAATCAATGTAGCAGCTACCGCTTTAAGCCCCTCAGCAGGCGAAAGCTTCGCTTTCATGGAAATAGACAATCCTCAGGGCCTCGAAATTGATGGCCGCGTAGAAGTGAAGGAGGAACTCATCTTTAACGAAGGAATCATCACCTCAGCTAGTGGAACTCCCGATGGTTCGCAAATTATGTCTGCCGTTAATGTTCTCGTCCTCGCCGATGATGCCACGGTCAGCGGGGCCAGCGATGCCAGCCACGTTACAGGTATTCTGGCCAAAATCGGAGATGAAGATTTTACCTTTCCCGTAGGAGATGGCACCTATCTGAGGCCAGCCGCTTTGGAAGGAGGTAGCGGAGCTAGCCCCACAGATGAGTTCAGGATAGAATACTTTTCTATGGACCCCGATGGACCCTTTACTGCCTCTAATATGATTGGAGTATCCGATGCCGAGTATTGGAACATCGAAAAGATGGGAATGACAGGAGTCGGCAAGGAAATAACCCTTGGATGGGACCAGGCCAAAAATTCCGATGTCAGCGACCCCAGCATTGTACGTCTGAATACCATTGCCAATCCCAGCACGAATTTCTGGGAATTGGCAGGAGGAAGTGGCCAGTTAAGCTCGACGGGCTCTGGAAATACCGGCTTTGTAACCTCCCCAGAAGTAACCAATTTCAGTCCCTTTACATTTACAGATGCCAATCCCCTCCCAATCGAACTGATCTATTTCCGCGGAGAAAGACAGGGCGATCAGGTTCTTTTGAACTGGGAAACCTCCTCTGAGATCAACAACAGCCATTTTATCCTGGAAAGAAGTTCGGATAAAGAAAGCTTTAGGCCCCTCGGACAGGTCCCCGCCAGCGGTCGTCGGCAGGGAATCTACAACTGGGTAGATCAGGAACCTCTGGTAGGAAGGAATTATTACCGTCTGATACAGGTAGACCTGGATGGCAGCCGTTCCGCATCACAGGTAGTCGAAGTCAGGCTGGCAGCTTATGAAACACTGAGCCTCCTACAGGCCTACCCAAATCCTGCTTCTGAGAAGCTCTTCCTCAATCTTCAAAGCCCCGAGGCTGGAAGCCTGGAGATCAAAGTTTTCACGACCAAGGGCCAGGCTGTAATGAAGGAACAAAAAGACATCCTTCAGGGAAGTCAGGTCTTACCCTTAGAAACTCATGCACTGGCCTCAGGACTCTATTTCTATCAGATAAACTTTAAGGGAAAAAGTATAAGGGGCAAATTCACCAAAAGATAAGTAGCCTCAAATCCCTAGGAAATCACTTTGGGCGGAGCAAAGAGTTGTCTCCCATAGACGAAGAAATTTCCTAACCTGGGTATCAAATAATTAAAATCCCGCCTCTTTAGACGCCGATTTCTGATGGAAATCGGCGTTTCTTTTTCATGAATATGATAGTCTGTATATAAAATTCGCCTTTCCCCTACACAAATAAGCTATTCTCAGGAGGAGGTCGACCAAGAAATCGAAGACTTACAAAGGAAAATCCTCAAATTGGAGCAGAAAATGGAAGAAGCCAGAAATACTTCCTCCTAATCCCAGCAGCAATGGGTAAATAGCAAGAAAATTCTATATTTTACCCCTGTGCAAAAAGAATTTGACATCCTCATTGTAGGTGCAGGCCCTGCGGGTACTACTGCCGCCCTGAAATTTACCGACTCCAACTTGCGTGTAGGTCTTATCGACAAAGCCGTATTTCCCAGAGATAAAATCTGTGGAGATGCCCTGAGTGGAAAGGTGATTTCTGTATTGAAATATACCGATAAAGAGGTAGAAGAATCTCTCCACGATCAATCTCAAAAACTTCCCTCCTGGGGAATACGATTTGTAGCCCCAGGTGGAGAGAAGTTGGACGTTCCCTTCAAAAAACAAGCTCCTGCAGGTCCGGGAAGGGCACCCGGATACATTGCCAAGCGCAGGGACTTCGATCATTTCCTATTAAAAGAGGTGAAGAAAAGGGGAGAGGTAGAGGTCATTGAAGGCAGGGCCATCGAAAAGATAGACTTTATCTCTTCCGAAGAGGGGTTTAAGGTGGAGGCCAGGGACCTGGACCTGCGCTGCCGCCTGATCATCGGCGCAGATGGGGCTCACTCAGTGGTTCGTCGCTACCTGAGCCCCAGCCCACAGCCCAAAAAGAACCATGCTGCCGGCCTGAGATGCTATTATCAGGGGGTGAAGGGCTTTGCAGCAGAACAATACATCGAACTTCACTTCCTCGACCGCCTCCTTCCCGGGTACTTTTGGCTGTTTCCCCTTCAGGATGGGTGGGTCAATGCTGGCCTGGGACTCAGGTCAGATGTGGTCAGCAAAAAGAAAGTTAACCTCAAGGCTCTGTTTCGTCAGATCATTGAGGAGCATCCCCAGATCAGTCCACGATTCAAAGAAGCCAGGCCCATGGAGGAAATTAAGGGTTTTGGCCTTCCTCTAGGCTCCAAGTGGAGAAAAATTTACGGAGATGGCTTCATGCTGACGGGAGATGCCGGCGGTCTGATCGATCCATTTTCGGGTGAAGGCATTGGCAATGCCATGATCAGCGGGAAGATCGCAACGGAAACAGCCCTCGAAGCCTTTGATCGTGGCGACTTTGGTGCTCAAAGCCTGGCGCCTTACGAGACCAAACTGCGAAAAAAAATTCAGCAGGAACTCAGGGTGAGCACCCAGATGCAAAACCTCGCCAATCATGGATGGCTCTTCAATTTTGCTGTCAAAAAAGCCAATTCCAATCCAGCCCTTCAATCCATGATGTCCTCTATGTTTGACGACATCGACATTCGCAGTCAACTGAGCAAACCCAGCTTTTATTGGCGGCTACTTTGGGGGAAGTAGGGGACGTTGCCTTTCCCATTTTTTCCAAAAGCAGCTGTAAAAAGCCACTGCGGCAGCTATTACAATCAAGGCTGTGGGAAGGGCAAAACGCGAGGCTCCGTAAGGCCCTGTTACCCCTGCCAGATAGGCTACCAGGACAAAAAGCGCGAGTCTAAAGGAGATAGGTATTTTTTTGTAGAACAAAAATCCTAGAAATCCCAGGGCCTTTACCAGATTAAAAATAAAAACAAAGGATAAGAATAACAGGATACCCAGGGGTTGACGTTGGAGATAGTCCCAAACGGCCCGGTAGCCACCCTCGCTAAAGCTCCTGGAAAGTCCGGCCTCTGAACCTACCTTTTGTATGCCCAGGAGGTGATAGAGGTCAAAGCGTCCCGGATCAAGGAAAAAATTGACCATTCCCCTGAGATGGTAGAGCAGGTAAAAGCCCTTATACTTCCACATGATGTTCAGGCATCTTTCCTGCATAAGCTTCTGGCCCTGAGCAAAACTGGGAGCTCGAAGCGCATCCTGGTAAATATCGTCCGTAATTTTTACAGCTTCTTCCTCCCCTACCCGATTGATCAAAAGGTTGTAGGTGGTGAGTTGGAGCAGGTTGAGGCTCTGCACAGAGGAATAGTGAAAATAGCCCGTCCGCTGATAGTTGATCCCCTGATAGGTCAAAACCAAGGCAAGAGGCAATAAGGCAGGCAGAAGGATGAGGTATTTTTTCCATTTAAAAGCCAGATATCCCAATAAGATTAGATATGGCAGAAAAAAAAAGTACATCACAGGTTTGGTAAGCATGGCCAGCATCAGGAGGAGGCTCATGATCCAAAACCACTTCATTTGCTTTTTGCTCAAAGCCTGAAATGCAATCCAGATGCCTGCCGTAAGCAGGGTCTGAAAAAGAATTTCTGTCATGATGAGGTTGGCGTAAATATACTGGGCGGGAAGCAAAAGAAGAAAGGGCAAAATTACGAAGCGAAACCTTCTGGGGATGCGCCATTCATTCAGGGTGCGAAGCATGAGGTGTATGTTGAACAGACTCAGGATGATCTGCCAAAGCGCAACAAAGGCAGGATGATCCACCAAGCCCTTGCTCAACATGAGGAGAAAGGGATATAAGGGGGTCCTCCGGCTGTGGTGGGCAGGGTCATAGGCTTCTTCCCTGTCCTTGCTGTACCAACTGCCATTTTCCTCCATGTTTTCGGCAGCCGCCAAATATTCATAGGAGTCTACCAGGTACCAGCGCTCTTGATAGGACTGGTAGAAGAGGACAAGAATGTGGATGGCCAGCAAGGGAAGCCAAAAAATAAACAAACTTCTATTTAACAATATCCTGAAGAATTTAATTCACCAAAGAAAGAAAGAAAATAGGACTCAGCCAGTCATGAGGAAGGATTTTTTTTCCTTTATCGAATCCTTTCCCTAAATTGGAGCTTGGAAGAAATTAATTTTTCTCCTTTTTCCAATTTTTCTGCTTTTCTCCAAAGCCAATCGGAAAAAAATTTACATGCCTCAGCTCAGCCTCGGAAACAAGCCATTCACTCTATACCTAGCTTAAGCGGATACCTCAATATGAAACTACCTACTCAAGCGGAGATCATACTCTATGATGCAGGCTTTTTGTTGCTCTATCTGCTGTTGTTTTTCGTAGCGAAATGGACCAAGGGCCTCTTTTCCTCTTACAAACTGGACGAGCAACTCACCCATTACGACAACGATGCGGTTTCGGTGAGTTTTGCAGGGTATATCCTGGGTATCACAGCTATCTTTTTGGGAGCTGTCCTGGGTCCAAGTTCATCCATCCTCGAAGATTTCATTTCGGTAAGCTCTTATTCCTTAGCGGGCATTATTTTGCTCAATTTCTCTCGCTGGCTCAATGGCAAAATCATTTTATATAAGTTTTCTGTAGACAAAGAAATCGTAAAGGATCAGAATCCCGGTACAGGTGTGGTCGAAGGAGCGATGTACGTGGCTTCAGGTCTCATCATAGGGGGTGCTATATCAGGTGAAGGAGGGGGTCCACTCATTTCCTTTGTCTTTTACCTGTTGGGGCAGCTTTGCCTGATCATATTTGGCTTGATTTACGTAAGGACCAGCCCCTACTCCGTTCACGACGAGATCGAGAAGGACAATACGGCTGCGGGCCTGGGTTTTGCAGGGGGGCTTATTTCCATAGGTATCATTGTCATGAAGGCGGTATCGGGAGATTTCATGGGATGGCAGCAGGACCTTACTGCCCTGGGGCTGGATGTGCTCATTATATTCGTCTACCTCATCGTGGTCCGCCTCATTTTTGATCGATTGGTATTGAGGAATTCGAATTTAACTGTGGAAATATCGACCGATCAAAACCTGGGGGCGGGCTTGCTGGAAATGATCGTGGCTATCAGTTTTTCAACTGTCCTTTATTTTGTCCTTTGAGAGATCGAAACAAAAAAATATATAGCCGAAATTATAATTGCTTTATAATGAACGGTTTGTAAAAATTCCAATATTCTTCTACGCAATTTGGCATTTTCAAAAGACTATGATATTTCAAAAATCTTTGGAAAATCCTGCCTGGAAGAGTACTTTTTAAGGAAGTAATCATCAATAACTAATTTCTATGAAACTTAACAGTTACATTATCCAGGCTTGGCTATGGCTAAGCTTTCTTTTCTGGATAGGAGCTGGTCAGTCCTTGATGGGTCAGATCTCCCTTCCCTACACGGAGGGATTCGAGAGCGCTGGCCCGACAACGACCTTCACCGCCAATACTCCTTCTATCAATGGTGTCCCCGAATGGTCTTTTGAGACTCAGGCAGGTGGGCGCCTTCGCTTTACTGCGGGGCCGGGCTATCCCAATACGGGTACCCAAGCAGCGACCCTGGACAGAGATCCCTCTGGAACGGTAGTTATCAACTACCTCATTGGTACCCTGGACCTGTCCACCTACGCCGGCTCTTCCGACCTGGAGTTTTCCTTTTACTATATGGATCACGGAGAAGAGGGAAATCCCAATGACCGCGTTTGGATTAGAGGAGCAGATACACTTCCCTGGATTGAAGTATATGATCTCTTTGCTCCAAATCCACCCCTGGGTACACAGATTTTCGTGAGTGGAATAGACGTGGATTCTTTCCTGCTGGCCAACAGCCAGACACCCTCAGCTACCTTCCAAATCCGTTTTGGACAGGAGGACAACTTTCCGTCCACCACACTTACCGCATCGGACGGATTTACCTTTGATGACATAAGCCTGACAGGTTCCCTGCCAATTCCCGACAATGCCGGTATTGCCAGCATCGACGCTCCGGTTTCTCCTGCCATACCCGGTATCAACAATGTGGAGGCAAGCATCTTCAACTTTGGTACCAATGCCATCACTACCGTGACGGTCAACTGGGAGGTCAATGGTGCGGTACAGACTCCCTTTACCTTTACCGGAAACCTGGCACCTACTACCAATTCAGGATCTCAGCTCCTGGGTACTTTTAACTTCCCCAATGGCTTCAGCGATGTGAAAGTTTGGACATCCAATCCCAATGGTAATGTTGACCTTGACAATGGCAACGATACCATGGAAATGTCTATCCTGGCTTGTAATCCTCTTTCGGGAACTTATACCCTGGGAGGAGCAACTGCAGACTATGCTGACTTTAGTGAAGCTGCCTTTGCCCTCAACAACTGTGGAATAGGCGGTCCGGTAGTCATCAATGTCAATCCCGGCACCTATATTGACCCTGTAGAGTTTCAAGCCGTCATAGGAGCCAGTGCCACCAATACCATTACCTTTGATGGAGGGGGTACAGCCCAGGTTACCCTGGCTTCCAGCGCAGGTTCTACCCCAGCGGTCTACCTCAATGGAGCCGATTGGTTTGTATTTCGAAACATGACCATTGAGCACCAGGCTACAACTGACGCCTATGCAGCTCAGCTCAACAATGGCGCCGATAACAATACCTTCGATTCAGTTCTCTTTAAGTTGCCTATAGGATCTACTGATGCTGCTGGCTTGGTAGCTTCTTCCTCTTTCACTACCAGGTTTGGTTCTGGCAACAATGCCAACAATACCCTGGTAACCAAGTGTATCTTCGAGCGGGGAAGCAATGGAGTCCAGTATTATGGAGACTTCAGCGGCTTTAATGTCGGCAACCGAGTCGACTCATCTGTCTTTACAGGACAACTGGATGATTGTATATATGCCATATACCAGGACTCTCTCGAGATCATTGGAAATAATGTCTCTACCGATGAGTTCGACACCTTCGTAGAAGGCATGGACCTTAATGACATTTCAAACTTTAAGGTAAATGCCAACTTTATCATATCTAATGACGTGGGCATAGACTTCGATGATGGAAATGATGTTTCTACCCCCACAGCAAATTCAGAGCTGATCAATAATATGGTTATTGCTTTGAATGATGGAGCTATTGAATTAGATGACGTAGAGGCGACCAATGTCTATCACAACTCTGTCAATGGTAATCCGGGCATGCTCATCAATGATTATCCTAACGTGGATATCAGGAACAATATCTTCACCAGTGCCTCAGGACTAGCTGTAGACTTTACTGACGAAGTTACCAGTACAACGGGTGCCATCCTCGCCTTCAACATCTACAACAGTGGAGGTGCTGACCTGGCAGATGATGGTACGAATAGCTACACTGACCTTTTCTCATGGGTTACAGCTTCTCCTACCATCAATGATGGTTCGCAAGAGGGTGATCCAGGATTTATCTCTGCGGTCAACGACCTCCACGCCATCGGCCTTCTTCCTTTTGGAGCTGGTGATCCCTCCCTTGACATCTTCACGGACATCGATGGGGAATCCAGACCTCTGGGAATAAATCCAGGTGTGGAGATCGGTGCTGATGAGTATATATTGAATGTCAATGATGCTGGTATCGACGCCTTCAACTCTCCCTTCCTTGGTTTTGCACCCGGTGTGTCTAACGTCGAGGTAGCTGTGAGAAACTTCGGATTGGTAGACCTGGATTCTGTCCAGATCAATGTTGAGATCAATGGGGTACTTCAACCCAACCTCAACTACACCACTCCCATTGCCATTGGTTCTGTTAACTCCAATATCCTTACAGGTACCTTCAATTTCCCCGCCGGAGTCAATACCCTCAAGGCCTGGACATCCCTGCCAAACGGAATAGCCGACGAGGACAACAGCAATGATACCCTGGAGATTACCATTTGTACAGGTCTTGCAGGTGTCTATACCCTCGGGGGTGCAGCCGCGGATTATCCCACCTTTGCAGAAGCTATCGATGATCTGCTCGAATGTGGTGCCTCCGCTAACGTAACCTTTCAGGTAAATCCCGGCACTTACAATACCAACCTTTTCCTGACTGCCTATCCCAACGCCGGTCCTAACACCACTGTGACCTTTGACGGCTTGGACTCCACCACCACAAGGATCACCTATGTGACACCTAATGACTCTCCTACAGTTTGGATTCGCGGTGGAGACTGGTACAGATTCCAAAACATGACCATTGAAAACACGGGTACAGATGATGCCTGGTGTGTTGTGCTCAATGATACAGCTGATCACAACAGCTTTGATGCGATTCACTTTAAGCTGCCCCCAGGTTCTGGTGATGTGGCAGGTATTGCTGCCTCTTCTTCTCTGTCCTTTGCGACCGGCTCTGGTATCAATGCCAATTACACCACGGTCAGCAACTCCTACTTTGCCAATGGTATAAGAGGTGTTTCTTTCCAGGGAGATTTCAGTACCTTCAACATTGGCAATACTGTTGAAAACTGTATCTTCCGAGATCATACAGGAGAAGGCATTTACATTTTCTACCAGGATACCCTTGCTTTGCTTGGAAATGACATCGCCACTGACTCTACCGATACCTTTGTAGAGGGCATGGATATTTCTGATGTTAGTAATTTCAGAATAAATGGAAACAGGATTTATTCCAATGATAAGGGCATCGAGTTCGATGATGGAAATGATCAAGACATTCCTACTCAAAATTCTGAGATCTACAACAACATGGTCATCTCGCCCAATGATAATGGCTTTGACATAGATGATACGGAGTACACCAACTTCTATCACAACTCTGTGGTAGCAAACATTGGTATGTTTATCAATGACTACGAGGGTTGTCAGATTCGCAACAATATTTTCTACGGGATCAATGCAGAAGCCCTTGACCTCAGCGACGATGTTTCCGGAACTACAGGTGCCTTTGTAGACAACAACCTCTACTTTACTGAAAATGGTAGCGATCTGGTAGACGACGGATTTACTGGTTATACTGACCTTGCCTCCTGGCAGGCTGCAGCTCCCGCCATCAATGCTTCTTCTTTTGAAGGTGATCCTATCTTTGTTGATTCAAGGTCAGACCTCCACGTAGAAGGCTTCCTGGCTTATGATTCAGGATCAGATACCTTGGGAGTAACCGTGGATATCGATGGAGAAACTCGTCCTTTACCTCCTTCTACCGGATTTGATATTGGTGCGGATGAGTTTGACTTACCCCAAAACGATGCCGGTGCTGTCTCTGTGGCTGCACCTAACCCACCCTTCGGACCCAGCCTCCAAAACATCGAGGTGAGCATTCAAAACTTCGGTGCCCTGGCTGTGGATTCTGTCCGACTGGACGTCATCGTAGGGGGTACGGCTCTGCCTCAGGTCATCTACTCTACAACCCTGGCTCAGGGTGTTCTCAGCCCAGGAATACCCGTGGGAAGCTTCAACTTCCCTGCAGGCAATACTCCGCTGGTGGCCTATACCTCCTTGCCTAATGGAGTTACCGATGAGAAATTTGAAAACGATACCCTCATGGTAAATATTTGTACCGGCCTGGATGGTACCTACACCGTAGGGGGTACAGGAGCTGACTACGCCAACTTTAACGAAGCCGTCTTTGACCTCAACAATTGTGGTGTAATTGGACCTGTTGTCTTCAACGTAGCTCCAGGTACTTACAATGAGAATATCTTCCTGGAAGAGATTCCTGGTGCTAGTGCAGCTAACACCGTATCCTTCATTGGGTCAGGTGCTGACAGTACGACCATCACCTTTGTATCTGCTGAAGATACTCCTACTGTCTACCTCTTTGGTACAGACTGGATTTCCTTTTCCAATTTGACCATAGAGAATACCGGTACTAATGATGCCTGGGCTGTGATGCTACAAAACAGTGCCAATAACAATAGCTTTGACTCGGTAAGCTTCCGCCTTGGTGGTGCTGGCGATGCAGGTGGCCTGGTAGCATCTGGCTCTCTCACCAGTCGCTTTACTCCCGGACAGAATGCCAGCCATACTACCGTGAGCAACTGTACCTTTGAAAATGGAGATGCAGGGGTAAGTTTTTACGCTGAATCCGACAGCTTTGCAGTAGGTAATAGGGTAACAAACTCGTCCTTCTCCAATATCCAGGATGACGGTATTTTGCTCTTCTACCAGGATAGTGTAGATATTATAGGGAACACAATCGTCATGGACTTGAGCTCCTCATTTCAAGAAGGCATGGACTTCTCTGATATATCTAACTTCCGCATCAATGGTAACGCCGTAGGCTCAGCTGACCGGGGTATAGAAATTGATGATGCCAACGACGAAATCACCACAACAAACCCATCTGAGGTGATCAACAACATGGTGATTGCACCCACTGACGATGGCTTTGACCTGGATGATTTCGAAGAAGTCAACTTCTTCCACAATTCTGTTATAGGCTCTCCAGGGATCTTGATCAACGATTATCCTGATGTAGATATTCGCAACAATATCTTCTACAGCCCTGATGGACTGGCAGCCGACTTTTTAGACGAAGTAGGAAGTGCCAGCGCCCTCAACGTAACGCTAGACTACAACATCTACTTTACAGGTGGAACTGGAGACCTTGTGGATGATGGATTTAACTCCTACACGGACCTGGCTTCCTGGCAGGCAGCTGCGACCAGCATCAACGCCAACTCATTGCAAGGAGACCCCATATTTGTCGATCCTTTTGGAGACTTGCACCTCCTGGGAGGCCTGGCCGAAAACTCAGGCGACAACTCTGTCATGGTCATGATGGACATCGATGGAGAAACCCGTCCTCAGGCACCTTCGACCACTGTCGACATTGGCGCAGATGAGTATACTGCCCTTACCGACAATGCTACTCCATTGTCTATCTTCCTGCCTCCTGCTGTGCCCGCCTGTGGAGACAGCATGCAGGAACTCAGCGTAATCATTAGGAACCTGGGTACAGATAGCATCAGTAACTTCCCTATCGACGCTGAGTTGACCGGGGATATCAGTGGTAGCCTGGGTACAGTTTACACAGACACCCTGCCGCCTTTCCAACTGGATACTGTTTCCCTGGGTACTTATAACACTGCTCTTGGTGGTAACTACTCCATCAGCGTAACTACCTCTCTGCCTGGCGACCAAGATGTGTCTGACGATACCTTGGCAACCCAGACCTACACAGCCCTTCCCATCGTACCTACAGGTCTGATGGATACTGTGTCTATCTGTCTGGCAGATACGGCGGTGTTGCAGGCAAATGCCTTCCCAGGTGCCAATTATGCTTGGTACGATAGTTTGGTTGGTGGAAATCAGGTAGGTGCAGGCGAGTTCTTCACCGTGCCTTCTATTGCTGCACAGAATACCTATTATGTGGGATACCTGTCAGTTGTAGGCGACATTACCAGCTTCGTGGCTTTCAGTGGAGGTAATGGACAGTCTGGAAATATGTTTGATGTTACGGCACTTAGCAACAATATCATCATAGACTCCCTCGATATTCATATCAATGGTACCTCTACAGAAACCGTGGAAGTGTACTTTACCGATCAGCCCGGAGGATTTACCGCCAATGCCACCGATCCTACTGCATGGACCCTTGCGGGAACACAGACCGTAACAGGAAATGGCGCCGGTAACCCTACCCGCATAAATGGCTTTACACCTTTTACCATTCCTGCCGGTCAAACCTATGGTGTGTATGTCACTTTGACTACCAGCACCAATATCAGTTATACTAATGGAAATGCCGGAGACTTTGATGCCAATAATGACATCAGGGTTGACTACGGATTTGGACTAGCCTATCCCTTTGGAATCAGCTTCTCTGTCCGTGTCTGGAACGGTACCATTTACTATGGAGGTCCTGCTTGTTCTGAAGACAGGAATCCTGTAACGGCAGTTTCGCAGAAACTTCCTGCAGCCTCCTTCACTACGGCTGACAGCCAGCTGACCATCACCATCACCGATGCAGCCAGCGATTCTGACTCTGTTTCCTACGAATATGGAGATGGTACCACTGGCGCTGACGCTGTCCACACCTATGCCCTGCCCGGAACCTACACTGTATGCCAGATTGCCTACAATGAGTGTGGTACCGATACGGCCTGTGCCCAGGTAAGTGTAAGCTGTCCTGCCGCTGTGGCTGGATTTGGACTGGTAGAAGATACCTCAACCCTCGTATTCGTTAGCTCTGTAGCCGTAGGCGCCGACTCTATCCGCTACGACTGGGGAGATGGTACCTCTCAATTGGCTGATACCCAAGGCAATGCCTCTCACTTCTATCAGACTACAGGTACTTATACCATCTGCCAGATCGCTTACAGTGTATGTGGCAATGATACAATCTGTGATACTACCAGCTTCCTCATCAGGACTGGCCTGGAAATCCCAGGGCTGTCAGAGGTGGATATTTATCCTAACCCCAACAAGGGCAACTTCAACATCCAGCTTAAGCTGGCCGAAATGAAAGACCTCAAGGTGGAAGTTACCGACATCCGTGGCAAGCGCGTATTCTATCAGGATTACGGCAAGACCATCGGAGACTTTAGGGAGTCAGTCGAACTGAACGAAGTAGGTTCAGGCATGTACTTCCTCAAGTTGAGATTCAATGATCAGACCATGACCCGCAAACTCCGCGTGGAGTAAACGAGGTCCCTTAGATACCTAATTATGATCCCGAAGGCCATGATAGGTCTTCGGGATATTTTTTTCATGAGGCTGGATAGTTCTGCCAGCTAATCGTAAATTGATACCCAAAGGCCTAATCCATGGATTCTGATTATCTCTTTGTGTATGGCTCCCTGCTCAAGCAAGCCAATAATATCATGTCCAATTACCTGGAAAGTAAAAGCGAAAAGATGTGGGAGGCTTCCATGCCCGGGCTCCTCTTTATGGTAGATTTTTATCCCGGTGCAGTATACCTACCCGATGCTCATAGCCTGGTAAAGGGCGATATATACTTTTTAAAGGAAAAAAAATCTATATTCGAAGTCCTCGACGAATATGAGGATTATGACCCCAATAATGAATCCGAAAGCCTTTTTGCGAGAAAGGTCGTCCCAATCTGGCATGAGGATGAAATTAAAAATTGTTGGGTTTACCTCTTTAACCAAGCTTACAATACCTATTCTGTCATCGCATCGGGAGACTATCTTCAATATGACAGAAAGCTCGGCTGATGTTGCATTATTTTTCAAGATTGCCCCATGTGGAAAGACCTCCGACAAGTTCTTTATGAAGTTCTGAACCTCCGCGCGACGACGGATACCAAGGGGACCATTGATAGCATCCGACAGGCTACCACCCTTAGGGGATACAACCTATGGATTCTGGCTTGTGGGGCCATACTCGCCTCCATCGGCCTGGATATGAGTTCCGTAGCTGTCATTATTGGGGCCATGTTGATTTCTCCCCTCATGTCTCCTATCCTGGGGATTGGCCTGGCTTTTGGGATCAATGACAGGGAGCATCTCATCAAGGCTATTGAGAGCTTTGCCATCTCTGCCCTGGCCAGCCTGGGAGTCAGTGTACTTTACTTCCTTCTGACCCCCTTTGATGGTGCACCGGGACCCGAAATCACCTCCCGAACCATGCCTACCCTGCTCGACGTGTTGATCGCCCTCTTCGGTGGTACGGCAGGTATTATCGCAAATTCAAGAAAGGACAAGACCAATGCCATACCCGGTGTAGCCATAGCCACGGCCCTCATGCCTCCCATTTGCGTAGCTGGATATGGCCTGGCAAAATCCGAATGGTCCATATTTTTCGGAGCCTTTTACCTGTTCTTTATTAATGCAGTATTCATCGCCCTCTCTACCTATCTCATCGTCAGGTACCTTAAGTTTCCCTACGCCGAATACCCCAATGAGACTTCCCGCCGTCAAGCCATTGGCTGGATAGGGGTATTTGCCCTTATTTTGATCATTCCCTCTATCTTTTTCTTTATCAATGTGATCGACAAGGTGCAGATGGAAAACGATGTGCAGGCCTTTATCTCTCAGGAGATCAACAGCGATACCTATAAAGTCAGCAACTCTGAGATAGACAGAAGCGACAGCATCCCACGCCTGATCCTCTATATCGCCGGAAGCCCCATTAGCAATGATTCGATTGAGTATTTTCAAAAGAGAAAAAAGGCCTACAATTTGGAAAAGCTGAACATCAAGTTTTTGCAAGTATCCCTCAGTGCAGAAGAACTGGCCGACCGATCCACACAGAATGTGATCAAGGCCATCAATCCAAAATTTTCCCGCCTCAAATTGCGAATGGACTCGCTGGAGCTGGCCCTGAAAAAAACTGATGAGGAAAAAGGACCAGGGTTTCAGCAAATTAAAGCCGAGGCCAAAGCCATTTTTCCCCGACTCAAAAAACTCACCCTGGCATCAGCTGCTTACAGCTCCGAATTGGATAGCCTACAGACAGATACCCTTTCCCTGGCCATCACTCAATGGCAGCCTAATACCCGACGCCGCGATATCGATGATCAAAACAAACGCCTTCAAAGCTGGTTGACCCTCGTCCTAAAAGCTGATAGCGTAAAGGTGGTCAGCGAATAAAAATCCATGGCATTTTTGTCTACTTTTTGAAAAATTGACCATATGGGGGTGAGAAAAATTCATTAGATTCGACTGTTTCCCCAAAGCCCCATAGTCATGACCAGAATATTAAAGATCGCAGGTATCGTCCTAGCCTCTCTGGGTATCATTCTTTACACCCTCCCTGCCCTGTTCAAAGGAAAAGTAGAAAGATCTATCAGAGAAAGCCTTCCAGCCTTCCTGGAAGCTGAGGTAGACTTCACCAACTTCAATTTTTCCCTGCTAAAAAGTTTTCCCTATGTGTACCTGGAGGCCGATCGACTTAGTATACTTGGCCAATCCTCCTTCGAAGGAGACACCCTCCTTTATGCCCCCCAAGCCTCTGCAGCCTGGAACTTCTGGTCCTACTTAAAGGACGGAACTCTTCGCTTCGATTACCTTAATTTTCACGATTCCTACCTACAGATTATCCTACAGGAAGATGGAAAAGTCAATTACGATATTGTGCAGGAGGATACCACCATCATAAGAGATAGCCTTTGTGTAAAAGAACCCTGGACCTTCATCATTGATGAGTACAAGGTGGGCAATGGAAGGCTTGACTACAGGGATATCGGATGGCAAATGGACCTTCAGGCCTGGGTTCCCCATCATGAAGGCAAACTCTTCATGACCGAAAAGGATTACCGAATAGAGACCTTTACGGATGCCCGGGATTTTTACATGAACTGGGAGGGTCGAAATTATGTCAACCATATCCCCCTCAAAGGAGATTTGACCATCTATATCCAAGAAGACCGACCCACAGAAATGATACTCGAATCGGAAAATTTTTCTTTCAATAGGGATGTCTACGTCCTTTCAGGTCAGATCAGGTATGAATTCGAAGAAGCATATACCTACACAGACCTGGATTACAAGGTTTCCTATGCGAATATTCCTGAGTTCAGGATCAAGTTTCCCCGGGTATATGAAAACATCTTTGGGGATGACGAAAAAATGGCAGGTTTTCTTTCGCTCTCCGGTTCATCCAAGGGCTATTATGACCTTGAGAGAAGCCCCAACATAATGGTGGATGCTGAACTCAGAAGTTGGCGTCCCCCCATGTTTGCAGCCCTTACCGGCAACATCGATGTAGACATAAAGGTCAATTCTCCCGAAAATCGCATGGATGCCATGGACATATATCTGGTCCGGCCCAAAAATGGAAAAAAATTCAATGTCATGAGGGTCAAACGCTCCTTCGATGGCATGAAAAATCGCTGGAGCAAACCTAGACAATCACATAGAAAACCCACCCAAGTTGCCAGTAGATCAAGGAGTTCCTCTTCCTCGGGAAGCAAGGCCTCCTGGCATACAGTCAAATACGGACTTAAAAACAAGGACTAATCCCACTTAGGTCCCCATTCGGGGTCGATAAACCTCTGATTGGCCAGGGTGAGGGCATGTAGCTTATCCATTTCTTCCAGATCGAGGTGAAAGTCAAATATGGCAGCATTCTCCTTAAGTCGGTCAGCATGACTGGTCTTGGGTATGGCCAATACTCCTTCCTGCTGCAGCAACCAGCGCAGGGCAACCTGTACCCCGGTCTTCCCATGTTTCCGGGCAATGGCGGCTATAGTTGGATCCTCATTCACCCTGCCTTTGGCAATGGGGCGATAAGCAGTCAAGCTAATCTCATGCTGCCTAAGGGTTTCCATCAGGGCATTTTGGAAGAGAAAGGGATGATACTCGACCTGATTGGTGAGAAGGTCAGCTCCCTGAGTTATACTTCTGAGGACGAGATCGGAGGGGAAATTACTGACTCCGATGTAGCGGCTCAGCCCCAATTTTTGGGCTTCCAGCAGGCCCTCGGTGGCTTCCTCTACGCTGATTTTAGGGCTGGGCCAGTGGATCAAGAGAAGATCTACCTGAGAAAGCTTGAGTTTTTCCAGACTTTTCCTGACCGAGGGGAGAAATCGCTTGCGGCTCAACTCGCTGTACCACACCTTGGTCGTTACCCAGAGTTCTTCCCGCTTTTTCCCAGATTCCGAAATGGCCTTGCCTACTTCCGACTCATTGTCGTACATCTGAGCTGTATCCAGGTGGGTATAGCCCATGTCTATCGCCTCTCCGATGAGTTGGATTGCCGAAGGACCATTAAGCCGATAAGTACCCAGACCAAGTTTGGGGATGGTCGCCCCCTTTAGATTTAATGATTCCATAAACACTTTGTGCGCTTCCTCGTAATATTGCTAACTTTAAGGGCAATTATTAGTTAGATATTTATGGTCCAAGCAATAAAAAACATCGAACAGGAACTCATCGAAGAATTCGAACTCTTTGACGATTGGATGGATAAGTACCAATACATCATCGAGATGGGACAGAACCTCGAAGGACTGCCTGAATTAGAAAAAAATCCGGACAATATCGTCAAGGGCTGTGTCTCTCAGGTCTGGCTCAAGCCGGATTTCGATGGGGAAACAATTACATTCGGAGCCGACAGCGATGCAGTCATCACCAAAGGACTGATTGCCATGCTGATCAAAGTGCTTTCCCGGCATAGTCCGGAGGAAATTCTTGAGGCAGATCTTGAATTTATCGACAAGATTGGTATCCGGCAGCATCTTTCTCCCAACCGTTCCAATGGGCTGAGCGCCATGATCAAGAAAATGAAGCTCTATGCCTTCGCCTATCAAAATCAACCTCAATCCTGACTCACCATGACCAAAGAACAACTTGTCATAAAAAATGAGGCCGTAGAAAAGATTAAAACCATCTACGACCCTGAAATACCCGTTAACATCTTCGAACTGGGCCTGGTCTATGAAGTTACCGTAAAGGACAATAAGGATGTCCACGTTCTCATGACCCTGACAGCTCCTGCCTGCCCGGCTGCTGAAATTCTACCAGAAGAAGTAAAAGAAAAAGTAGGCAGCGTAGAAGGAGTAGAAGAAGTCGAAGTTGAAATTACCTTTGAGCCACCCTGGGACATGGAAATGATGTCTGACGAGGCCAAACTCGAGCTGGGCTTTATGTAAATCAATCAAAAAGACCCCCCTGGCTGCCGATGGGAATAATCAATCCCTCGTGGTCATTTTTCACATTGCCCACCGCCTTGGACACTTCGTAGGCATACATTTCTTCCTCTGGAAAAGGCTTCAGAAGTTCAGTAAGACCTTCAGGATCCTCATCTTTATCCAGCCAGCGACTGGCTCCTTCTTCATCTAGTATCACCGGCATTCGATTGTGAATGGGTTCCATGAGTGCATTGGGAGCCGTTGTAAGAATCGTGTAGGACAATATGAGGCTCCCATCAGGATGAGACCAAGGGGCAAAAAGTCCTGCCATGTGAAACACCTCTTTGGAAGCGAGGGTAATCCTGAAGGGTTGTTTGTCCTTGCTTTGCTTTTGCCATTCGTAGAAGCCATCTGCCAATACCAGGCAGCGCCGTCGCTTCATCGAAGGCTTGAAGGAAGTCTTTTCCAATACCGTCTCACTGCGGGCATTGATCATCTTGTATCCGATTTTCATGTCCTTGGCCCAATGGGGAATGAGCCCCCATCGAAAGTAGTGAATGTGCCCGACATCGAAGTCAGGGATGATGGGCGCCCACTGTGAAGGTGCAATGTTGTAGCGGGGCTTGATAATATCATCAGCCTCAAAAGGAAGGACCACCTGCTGAGGGTCTGGAGTTTGGGTAAAGGTATAACGGCCACACATAAAGAGAAAATGGCAAAGATTTGGTAATTCCCCAAATGTCAGGGATCATAAGACCCAAATCTTCTTTTGCCCAAAGAAATATTCCTTATTTATGATCCCTCTTGCAATAAGAAAGTAAGCGGATCGTCCATAAGGCATCCAAATGTTAAGGGAAATTCACAATTATTCTATCATCCGCTGGCCATCTGTGCCATATGATAAAAATATCTTGTAAATTACCTCTTAGTTTTTGAAAAACCCTCGTAAAACATAAGTACTCATTGTTGGTTAAAATCCTATGTCCTACAGAAACCTTCTAGCAGTATTTTCTGATCTTGTAGAAAGGGAGAGGACATGAAATTTTTGCAGAATTGAACATTTATGGCTGATAATAAAGATCGTAAACCGCCAAAACCAAATAATAATATCTACTGGATTTACCTGGTGGTCTTCGCCTTTTTTCTGCTGGCAACCTATATCATGGGCCAGCGAGGTGAAACCCAGACCGTGGATATGAACAAGCTCCAGTCTCTATATGACAAAGGTTATGTAGAGAAGGTCGAGCTGGTAAAGGATAAGAATAAGGTTCTCATTTACCTCAATGACAATGGTCTTAAAGCAGAGAGGACCTCGGATAAGGACCTCAACAAGTCCGGACCCCAATACACTGCAGAAGCATTTTCTGAAGATATCATTAATGATTTTCTTAGGAAAAATCCTGAAATCAATCAGGAAGTAGCCAAGGAGACTGACTGGTATAGCATCCTTCAGTTCATGATTCCTATCGCCATCCTTGTGGCACTGTGGTTCTTCTTCATGCGAAGGATGGGTGCAGGACCCGGAGGTGGGCAAATCTTCAATATCGGCAAGAGCCGAGCCAACCTCTATGACAAAGAAAATAAGGTCAACGTTACCTTCGATGACGTGGCCGGCCTGGAAGAGGCCAAGGAGGAAGTCCAGGAGGTGGTAGAATTCCTCAAATACCCGCAAAAATTTACCAAACTGGGTGGGCACATCCCCAAGGGAGTTCTCTTGGTAGGCCCTCCAGGTACCGGTAAGACCCTGCTAGCCAAGGCCGTAGCCGGTGAAGCTAAGGTACCATTCTTCTCCCTAAGTGGATCTGACTTTGTCGAAATGTTTGTGGGTGTAGGTGCCGCTCGTGTGCGAGACCTCTTCAAGCAGGCTAAAGAAAAAGCTCCTTGTATCATCTTTATTGACGAGATCGACGCAGTAGGACGAAGCCGGGGCCGGATGAACATGACCGGAGGAAATGACGAACGCGAAAACACCCTCAACCAACTCCTGGTCGAGATGGATGGATTCAACTCCGACACAGGTGTCATTATCATGGCAGCGACTAACCGCCCTGATGTCCTAGACCCTGCACTGCTTCGTGCGGGTAGATTTGACCGCCAGATCGGTGTCGATCGCCCCGACATAAAATGTAGGGAAGCTATATTTTCTGTTCACCTCAAAAAGCTTACCCTTTCCGAATCGGTCGATGTAAGCAAAATCGCAGCCCAGACACCTGGATTCGTGGGGGCAGACATCATGAATGTCTGTAATGAAGCAGCCCTCATCGCCGCCCGAAAGAGTAAGAAAGCTGTAGACATGAGCGACTTTCAGGATGCCATAGACCGGGTGATCGGAGGATTGGAGAAGAAATCGAAAATCATTTCTCCTGAAGAGAAGAAAATTGTAGCCTATCACGAGGCCGGGCACGCTGTAACCGGTTGGTTTTTAGAACATGCCCATCCCCTCGTCAAGGTTTCTATTGTTCCGCGAGGATTGGCAGCGCTGGGTTATGCCCAGTACTTGCCTAAAGAGCAATATCTCTACACCGTGCCCCAGCTGATGGATACCATGTGCATGACACTGGGTGGAAGAGCCGCAGAAGAAATCATCTTTGGTGAAATTTCTACCGGTGCCCAAAACGACCTGGAGCGCATTACCTCCATGGCCTACAGCATGGTCACAGTATATGGAATGAATAAGCGGGTGGGTCAACTTTCCTTCAATCAAGGGGGTGAATACAACTTTACAAAACCATACTCCGACGAGACTGCCAAGATCATAGATGAGGAGGTAAAGAATATCATCCAGAATGCCTATCAACGGACCATTGACCTGCTCAATGAGCATAAAGATGCCCTCGAAGCTGTAGCAAAGGCCCTTCTGGAGAAAGAGGTTCTGTTCAAAGAAGACCTTATCCGTTTAATCGGTACACGTCCCTGGGGAACTGACGAAGAGATTGTGCTCTTCCCCAAGGAAGATGGAAAAAAGATTGAGCCAGATACCCCTACTGATCATCAGGGATCTACTCCAGACAAGGGTACCTCCAGCAATGGAAGTACTACCGTAGAGATCTCCGACGAAGAAGAAAAGAATACCTGATTCGGATACATAATAACAACAGAAAGGCCCTCCACTTAGGATTGGCCTTTTCTTTTTATTTGAAATTCGTGATATCATGAGGGAAAGCCCTAACTTTCAGCCAAAGAAATCGATCCGTGAGCAAGCATATTTATTTAGTATCAGACATCCACCTTGGCGCTCCAAATCCACAAAAAAGTCTGGAAAGAGAAAGACTCCTGGTCCGATGGCTTGACGGAATCAAAGAGGATGCCCAAGCCATATACTTTCTGGGAGATGTCTTTGATTTTTGGTTTGAATATAGACACGCCGTTCCTAAGGGCTTTGTCCGATTTCTAGGTAAGATAGGTGAACTCGCAGATGCAGGCATCGACATACATGTATTTGCAGGCAACCACGACCTTTGGTACAAGGATTATCTTCCCGATACCCTGGGCGTAAAAGTCCATCACAAGCCCCAAATCCGAGAATTTTTTGGAAAAACCTATTACCTGGCACATGGAGACGGCCTTGGCCCGGAGGATCATGGCTATAAACTCATGAAAAAGGTGCTCACCCATCCCTTCGCCATATGGCTCTTTTCACGAATCCATCCCAATTTTGCCATTGGGCTTGCTCTGGGTATTTCCAGGCATGGAGGCAACCACGATTATGCTAAATTAGGAAATGAACCTTGGAGATACGCCATGAACCCTGCCCTCAGAACCCATGCTGAGGAGGTCTACGCAAAGGACAATCAAATCGATTTTTTTATATTCGGACATAGACATGCCCTGGTCAGGGAAAAAGCCAAACAAGGCTACGAAATCATGATACTCGGAGATTGGATTCACTTTTATTCCTACCTGGAGATCACCCCAGAAGGGCCCAAGCTAATGAGATTCCTGGAGGAGAAAACTTCTGCACCATCACAAACAAGAGGATGAGAGCGATACTTCTGGCACTGATAAACCTTTCTTTTTGCCTGGCAAATGGTCAAAATAGACTTGACAGCCTTCTAAAGGCCCCCGTAAGGCAGTTAGCCTTGGAGGTAAAAGCGGAGCGCATTCGGGTGGATGGCGAGGGCAATATTTTTCTACTCTCCCCGGAAAAGCGGCAAATATATAAATTGCTTTTCGCCAGCAACTACGATTCGCTCATTTTTCTCGGCGGGGCCAGTGCCCGTGAGGATGGCCTTCTTCACCCCATAGACATTCGCAGCAAAAATCGCCAGCGAATCTATGTCCTGGATGACGCCAGCCGTAAGCTCATACTTTTCAACACCAACCTCAAAGTTTTGCAGAGCTTTGATTTTCTGAGCCTCTCAGACGATATAGAAAGCAATGATGAGGTATTTCCCATTGCTTTTGACCTCAGTCCTACGGGGGAGTTGTTTGTCCTGAATCAATGGGACAATCAGATACTCCGATTTTCAAATCAGCTCAATCCCAACGGAAAATTTGGAGGGACCAACTATGGTGAAGGTTCGCTTTTCGATCCCATTTACCTGGAAGTGGACGATAAGCAGTTCATCCATGTGTGGGACCGGGAGCCTCAGGCCATTTTGGTTTACTCCCTTTATGGCATTTTGGAATACCGCATCGATCTGCCCGAAAGCTGGAAGGGAGATGACTTTCAGATTTTGGGGGAATATATCCTGTCCCATTATAAGAATGCCTTGCATATTTATCACAAACCGACCCGCAGCTTTCGCCAATTGGACCTTTCTCCCCTGCCTCCGGTGATCGATCTGGCCGCAAATCGTCAACATTTTTATTTTTTAACAACAAAAGGAATTTACATATACCCCAGAAGTGATTAATTTAAGGGGCTAAAAAAATATCAGGGTTCATCAAACCACATTGAAGAGATGCTGCTGGATAAATTATCGCAAATAGAGGCAAGGTTCGAAGAGGTCAGCCAAAAAATCATAGATCCCGAGATCATGGGAGACCAGAAAAGGTATAAGGAACTGAATATCGAGTACCGCAACCTGGACAGGATCGTCAAGAAAACAGCCGAATACAGGGAGTTGATCTCCAATATCGAAAATGCAAAAGAATTGATTCGCTCCGAGTCCGATCCCGAAATGAAGGAGATGGCCCGGATGGAATTGGACGACTTGCAGCCCCAAAAAGAACCCCTGGAAGAAGAACTCAAGATTCTACTTATCCCCAAGGATCCCGATGATTCAAAGAATGTAGTCCTGGAAATATCCTCTGGCACAGGAGGAGACGAAGCAGCCCTCTTTGCTGGAGATTTATTCAAGATGTACCAGCGCTACTGCGAAAAAAAGGGGCTGAAGTTCGACGTGACCTCCGTCAGTGAGGGTTCTCAGGGAGGATACAAGGAAGCTATTTCTACCATTTCCGGAGAAGATGCCTATGCCTTGCTCAAATACGAAGCCGGGGTTCACCGGGTGCAGCGGGTTCCCAAGACGGAATCTCAAGGACGGATTCATACCTCCGCAGCTACCGTGGCCATCATGCCTGAAGCGGAAGAATTTGATGTAGAAATCCAAGACAAGGACATCATAAAGGAAATCACTAATGCCTCCGGACCCGGTGGACAGTCAGTCAACACTACCTACTCCGCGGTCAAACTGACTCACAAACCTACTGGAATTCGGGTCTCGATGCAGGATGAAAAATCTCAGCACAAAAACCTTGAAAAGGCCATGAAAATTCTACGAGCCAGGGTCTATAAACTTGAAATGGACAAAAGAAAGCTGGAATCTGATACCCTTAGGCGCTCCATGGTGGGCAGCGGAGATAGAAGTGAGAAGATAAGAACCTATAACTTCCCCCAAAGCCGGGTCACCGACCACCGCATCAACCTCACCCTTTACAACCTAGATGCCATCATGGGAGGAGACCTCGATCAGGTCATCGAACCCCTACGAGTAGCCGAAAACACAGAAAAACTCAGGGAAGGATTTTCTACCTGATGATTTAGAGGGTCTAACTCTTATGGACTAGGCTTGACTTTGAAGTTGACGGAGGTGGTAGTCCACCAGCCGATCGATGGGATCATGACGTATATCAGGGTCGGAAATTCCCCTTTCCCGACAGGCTGTCTCCAATATTTCTCTGAAATAAAAGGCGATTGACCCTACAAAACTGATTGGCAAGGTCTGGTAGAAGGGATAATGGCAAATGGTTCGGCTCAGAAATTCGTGGAAGCGCTCCAGGATCATCTCACGGACTGAATCGTGGAGGTAAATTTCGTCGAGGTGCTTGGATAAGCGGGCCATGCGTACATTAGGCTTTTCAGAGCGATAAATGGCCAATTTTAATTCTTCTACTTCCACCCCCTCCTGAGATACAATAAAATCGCGGACCAAAGGAGGAAATCTATCTTCGAGCAGCCCCTTGATCAGGTGCTTGCCTAGGTCTGCTCCCGAACCTTCGTCCCCAAAGATAAAACCATGTCCACCTTTTTGTTCCAGAATCTTACCATACTTGTAGTAACAGGTATTAGAGCCTGTGCCCAGGATACCCACAATTCCCTCATCAAATCCCGTGCTTCGGGCGGCAGCCACCAAGTCATGGGCCACCTCTACGATTAATTCCGGGTGAATGGAGTTTAATATGCGTTCGATTACCTTGCGCTGAGACTCTAATCTCAGTCCCGCACCGTAAAAGTAAAGACGGTCCAGCCTTCGCTCGGCAAGATTTTTTTTGAAAATATCCCCCATTTCCCTACGAATGGCCTCCTCGGTCATGACGTTGGGGTTAAAGCCGGATGTCCGAAAGGCCAGGGTTAACTCCTCCCCTTCGATCAACCTCCATTCTGTTTTGGTAGCACCACTTTCAGCTATTAGCATAAACTCAAGTTAAGGAATAAGAAGTAGAAAATCTGTATGATTCCATCATACTTGCCTCGCAAAAAATAGACCCTAACACAAAAAGATGGGACTTTATTTACATAAATATATGGCTAAAGCCCTGCTTCAAAATCCGCAAGCGCATTCATATAGACCAAATAAGCATCGTGGGGTGATCCGTAAGGGGAAAAATACGCGTGAACTTCAGCATCCCCACCCGATTTTATTGCCATATAGTAAAAATGATCAGACTGAAGAAAACGACGCCAGATTTTCTTTTTTAAAGGCTTTTCGTGGACCCTATTTTTGAGGGCATAAGCCTTGGAAAGTGCGTCTTTCTGCATGTCATTCCCCATCCAGGCAGATAGATCACGGGCCTCATCCGCCCAGGAAATGCTTGAAGCAACTCGGAGGATTTCTTTTGGAGCATGATTAGCTATGATTTGACTTGGGGACAAAAAACGATCTCTCCTTTGCGCTTTTTTTATCCAATGAGACAAAAAGTGGAAAAGACCGGAATCCTGCTTTTTGTGCTCCCCAAAAGTCTCATAGTCCATGAATATATTTCTGATGGGAAATGAGGACTGATGAATCCATTCCTGAAAAAGATCAATTTCCAAGGGATGGTGCTCCCAATCTTCGTCTCCAAATCGAAAGGCAATGTCATCCGAACGGGGATAATCCCGAAGCAAAAGCGGCAAAGAGGGCCTGGAAGCAGACGAATAAAGCACGTGGGGAGAATTCCTTCCTAATATTCTATCCGCTCCCTCTGTCATCAGGGCCTTAAAACCCATTTCTCCTACCCTTTCCGCAAGTTTATCATCGTAGATCAATTCGGTATTTCTAAACACCCGTGGCCTTTGACCAAACAAACGAAAGACGAGTTGGCTATGCTCCTCCACCTGAGCCCGAAATTCATCCTCATCCCACAGATAGGCCAGGGAATGTTCGTACGTCTCACCTAAAAATTCCACACAGCCGCTGCCAGCCAGTCTCTGGAAGGAAAGGATTACATCCATTCTATGAGCCATGAGTTGGTCGAGCAGGCATCCGCTTAGGGAAAAGGCCAAGGAAAACTGGCCCCCCAAAGCCCGGATCAGGCGAAGCAGGAGTTTATTGGTCGGCAGATAACATTGATCTGACACCCGATTTAGGATATGGGTATTGAGGAGGCTGTCGAAGGGATCTTTACCCCTACCGATGTCCAGGGGCGAAATTCGGTTCAGGCGATGGGGCTGGTGAGCCTGAAAATAAAGACAAATATCTGCCATTAGCCTCTTTGAACTTGAGTTTGCTTGTTTCCCTTGCCATAATGGCGATAGAGTTCGAGGACTTGATCGGCAGCATCTTCCCAGGCCAGGGAATGAAGGTCCTTTTTCTGACCCTCGACGATTTGTCGCTGCCAAAGCGGATCATCCAGGATTCCACTTATGGTCTTGGCCAATGTGTCGGTTTTTTGGTAATCAATAGCAATAGCGTGGGAAAGCACCTCCCTTGCTCCCGAAGTTTGGGAAAGAATGACAGGCACCCCCATCTGAGCAGCTTCGAGGGCGGTAAGGCCAAAGGGTTCGGATACCGATGGCATAACATAGACATCGGCCATGGCCAGGAGGTCCCTGACCCGATCAGGCTCCAAGAAACCTGCAAAATGGAGTCGATCCCCCAGGCCTTCCCGGGCAGTTTCTTCAATAAGCTCTTCGATCAGTTCTCCCTTTCCCGCCATCATGAACCTTAAATCCTGGCGATGGGCCAGGAGTATTTTAGCGGCTTCAAAAAAATACCTGGGCCCCTTCTGACCTGTCAAGCGCCCTAAAAAGACCACCAACTTCTCACGAAAGGGCTTTTCTGCCCGATAGCTCTCTCCAGAAACTACCCCATTGTGAACCACGTGAATTTTCTCTCCTGAAATTCCATAATAGCGCTGTATCAATCCCTTGGTGTAGGCACTGACTGCAATGACTCCATCTGCCTGATTCATGGCATGGCGCTCAATCTCATAGATGAGGTCTCTGGTTTTTGGCCCCCCTCGGTCATATTGTAGGGAATGAACGTGGAGAAGGAGGGGCTTTCCGCTATACGCTTTGATCTCCAGACCTGCCAGGAAAGTCATCCAGTCATGGGCATGAATAATATCAAAATCTACCTCGCGTGATAATTGACCTGTGATTTCAGTGTATTCCAATACCTTTTCAAAGAGGTCTTTCCCGTATAATTCATCTATCAAAAATGGGCCTTCAATTTCCCTTTCTTCCCTAGCCACTCTTTTGATCTTCAGGTAGTCTTCCTGGATTACCTCCTTTCGCAGTATATTGGGTTTGGTCTCATAGCCCCGAAGATCGACTTCTACATAATGAATTTTTACCCTCTTGAGCTTTTCCTCCCAGCTAGGGTCTACCCAAATCCTCCTTGGAGGAAGCTTCAGGGTATTCAAACCGATCAATTCATAGGCTGGCGCTTGGGGAAGAATGCCCGACTTTGGTACCAGTAGCCTCAGTTTTACCTGAGAAGATAGGGCTTCTGCAAGGGCTGTACTAGCGACTCCCAGTCCTCCATTAAAAAAGGGCGGATGCTCCCAGCCCAGCATTAGAATTTCTGGTTGCATAGAAAATGGAATTTCTACGAACATACAAAAAATTTTCCAGCTCAAATACTTACCCAAGCAAGCCCATGAAAATCCCTAATTTACAAGAGCGTACATTTCTCGAAATAGAGAAATAAATTTTTCTTCTTCAAGGGAATCTCAGCCCTATGCAATTAGGCCAATGCCAATCAGAGCCTCAAATCTTATCCTTGTAAGCCCTTTCTAAGACCAGGTCATAGGCCCTTTCATAGTGTCGGGCCAACTGCTGCCAGTCAAAGTTTTCAGCGGCATCCTGCAGTTTATAGCGCGTGGCGATGCGATCTGCCCTTTCTTTTTGGACAAAAGAAAATAGCACATCGGCCAGTTGATTGGCTGCTTCGTCGTAAGTTCTGTTTTTACGATGAATCAGGTAAAGCCCATGCTGTTCAGTATTGGGAAAGGCTTGCTCGATGTAATTACCGAAGCCTGCCAGGTCGCTGGTGACGGCTGGAACTCCACTGACCATGCATTCTAGCGGAGTATAGCCCCAGGGTTCGTAGTAGGAAGGAAAAACTCCCAGGTGGCAGCCTTTGACAAAGTCGGGGTAATCCATGCCAAAGAGGGGACTGGAGGAATTGATGAAGTCCGGATGATAGACCACCTTTACCCGGTCGCTTTCATAATTGAGCATATTTGCCGAACGAAGGAAATTGAGGATTTCATCATTATAATCGTCGTGGAGATTGTGGGTTACAATGGAAGGTAAATGCCCCGATTGCCAGATTTGCAAGCTCCTTCGCAGGCGAATTTTCATAAAGTCGTCCACAAATTCATTCAGGTCAGGAAAGCCCAGTTGTTTGTTGGAAGTAGCCCAATTGAACAGGCGTTCGCCAATTTGACGGTGTATGGCCACTGTAGTCTGATGTAGTTTATCCAAAGTAGCCTTGGCCTGCAGCACATCGGGGTTGATGCTGTGATAGGGCTTTTTGGTAATGAAAAACATCACGACCGTCTTGTTGATATTGGCTTGCTTCATGCGCCAATTGAGTCGTGCCAGGGCTTCCAGAACCAGATCAAAGCCTTTGTTTTTGTATTCGTAGCGGCCCGAACCAAAGAAGTAAAGGGTATTGTCCAGGTCGAAATTGTAGGAATGGAAAAAATGTCCCTGAATAAATTGATGAATGGATTCCTTGCTTCGCTGATGCTCGTTTTGCACCTCGTGGCTTACGACCTTGCGGTGGATGTTCATTCCATTGGGGAGGATGACCTCCGGCTTCCGCCCGATAAGGTGAACGCATTCCCGAGCTGTTACCTCACTTACCGTCGTGAAGACATGTGCCCCGTGTGCGGCTGCTCTTTCTATATAAATGCGGGGACCTATGTTGAAGTAATGTGCTTCTTTTTCCCAGTCGAAAAAGGGAAGGTGCTCATAAAAATTGTCTGCATTCATGGCCAGGTAGCGGCCCAGCATGGTCGCGTGGGTAGTAAAGATCGTAGCAATGGGCAGGTTATCCCTTCGAATTTCGGGGATGACGGTGGCGGCCATCCACTCGTGAACATGGGCGATGACAGGCTGAGAGGAGACATCGGGCTCGGTCATACGGGTGAGAAAGACCTTTACCAGCCAGCCAAAGGCCACGACTTGATTGAGCAGGTCATCATCTCCCGGCAGGCTGATGTTGTGATGCTCCCAAAGCAGGTATTTGATTTCTCCCAGGCGGTCATAGACGGTCCGGGGATCAAAGAGGATGGTTCTGGGCCTACCGTCGGTGAGCCACCTTCCGTAGTGAACCTGGAAGCCCATGTCGCGCATCTTGCGAACTGCCCTTCCAAAGGGATCGTTGGGGGCTTCTACCTCTTCAAAAATAGCCGATACATTGGGATGGACATAAGGACCCAGCAGACAGTAGCGATCTCCCCATTTTTCCTGAATAGAAGGAACCTTTGATCGAATTACGGTGTAAATGCCGCCCACCTGATTGGCGACTTCCCAGGCAACTTCTACCAGGAGTGCCTGCTTTTTCAATTGAGGGCCTGATTGGTCAAAGGAAGGAATATCCGGGAGAGATGGATTAACTGTCATGGGTAGTTCGTGTTTTGCATAAAATTACCAAATATTCACTGAACCTGTCAAAGTTTCTTTGGTAGTTTTTACAGGAAACCAGATTAGATACAATTCTTACTGCTTATCTTGGCCCTTTAAGATGGAAAAACTTACCCTTGGCATTGCCTTTCTCGCCCTTTTGTCCCTGACCTGTTCCTGCCGACAAAACATCAGGCCCAAGCGAGACAAGTATATTCCTGCCCCTAAGGATTATGTAGACATAGGCCATTACCGGTCTCCTCAGGAAAGGGAGGGCCAACATTCAGATTTGGCCATTGCTGTAGCCATGTCCGGAGGAGGTTCCAGGGCCTATGGCTTTGCAGCAGGAGTTTTGCTGGGCCTGGAAGAGGTCGACAATGACATGGACCACAATTTTCTTCACGAACTCGACTACCTGTCCACCGTATCGGGCGGGGGATTTACCGCCGGCTGTTTCATCGCTGCTCGTCATGCTCACCTGCTTCAGGGAAGTAAGCAACCTTTTCTCCTCGAGGACTACTATGAGGGATTTGTAAAAGAAAGTCTGCTGAAGAGCTATTCCAATCCCGTCATCCTGTCCCGCTTCAATCCTCGTACCCTCTTTGCGCACCTCGATCACGGAGATGCCCTGGAAAAAGCCGTCAATGACCAGATCTGCGGCAGAAAGCTCAGAAAGCGACTTGGCCTTCCGTTGGAAAGCATCAGGCTGGGTGATATTTTTATAGATAAAAATGACAGGGAGTCCAAGGTTCAATTTCCCCTGTTGGTGGCCAATGCCAGCCTTACTTCTAATATCCGCCTCTTTTGCTTTACCCCAGCAATCTTGAAGCATTACCGCGTATCCGGATATGTCCACCGCTTCAAAAATCAGCAGTTGGATACCCTCATCGACCCCTATCAGATGCCCCTTTCCGTAGGGTTAAAGGCCAGTGGTACCTTTCCGGGGGCGGTCATGAACACAACACTTAGTGCCAGGTATAGGGGAGAAAAGTACCTTCATCTTTTTGACGGAGGCCTGGCCGACAATGTGGGCTGGAGAGCAGCCATTGATATGCTCAAGGAGGATAGCATCGCAAAGAAACGGCTCCTTTTTGTCGTCGATGTAGACATGAGCGCCTATCCCCGTACCTACAGCGAGCGGGAAAGTGGTGGTTTTTTCATTTCCAGCTTGTACCGCACCCCTTTTAGTGGCCTAGATTCACGGAGGATGATGAGAAACAAGGAAATCGAAGAAAAATGCTCCATCTTTGATATTACGCCCATTTACCTGGACTTCACTGCTCTGATCGACGGCAACGAAGTCCTCCCTCCTGAAAGAATCTACCTTACCCGAGAAAGGGAAAGGCTGGTATCCTTGATCAATAAGGGAGAAAAACTATCCCCCCTCGACTTGCAGATCCTCTACGAACTAGCGGTCAACATCCCTACCAAGTATAGCCTGAGCCCCACAGAGTTAGAGTTTTTGGTAACCATAGGCAAGGAAGTAGTGCGGCAGCAGGGAGAACGGCTCCGATCATTTCTGTAGCTTCCATTTCTTAAATCATGGCTAGAATCCGCTGGCATCCTGGCAAAAAATCGTAAATTGCGGGGGTGGATGATCCGAAATACATATTGGAAATTGATGCATTGCTTCGCAAGATAGCGGAGCTTGAGAGAAGTTTGTCCCATGCTGAAGATGAACAGGAGCGCATACAAATCCAGCGCTGCCTGAAAAACAAGGAAAAGCGCCTTGAGCACCTCACCCCTTTTCGCTTTAGGCTACAGTTGAGAAACCTCTGCAAAAAAGTGGGTGTCAGCGGTAGTTTTTTAGATAAAAATTAGGCTAAATTCTTAATCCCAGTAAGTCTTCCATCCGTTGGTATATCTACCTTAAATGTCGTAAGTTTCAGGAATTCAAGCAGTAGAGCACATTGGGTTCTGGCTTGAACAGCAAATCCATCTGCTAAACTACTTGAATTTTTGGTGATGACCGTCAGATCGACTTTCACCGGACTTAAATACAGAACTAAGTGGAATTATTAGGCATTGACATTGGAGGTTCCGGCATCAAGGGAGCCATGGTAGACCTGGAAAAAGGCGAACTCATTTCTGATCGACATCGCATAGATACTCCCCAACCCGCCACACCGGAGGCCGTCAGCCAGAGGGTTAAGGAGCTCGTCGATCATTTTGGCTGGAAAGGCAGGGTCGGAGCGGGTTTTCCTGCTGTGGTACTTGACGGCATCGCTCAGACTGCCTCCAACATTGACGATGCCTGGATTGGGACCCACGTACCTCAGACATTTAAGGAAGCCACCGGAAATGACTATGTAGTGGTCAACGATGCCGATGCTGCCGGACTGGCCGAGGTGGTATTTGGAGCAGGTAAAGGAAAGGATGGATTACTCCTGGTCATCACAGTAGGAACGGGTATTGGTTCGGCCCTGATTGCCAAAGGAAGGCTGGTCGCCAATACCGAATTGGGTCATCTTCGCTTTAAAGGGGGGATTGCAGAAAAATATACCTCCGATGCCGTAAGAAAAAACGAAGGACTCAGTTGGGAGGAATGGGGAGCTCGATTCAATGAATATCTCAACCACGTCTACCGCCTCTTTTACCCGAATATGATTCTTTTGGGTGGAGGAATATCCAAGAAATTTGACAAATACAAGGACCAACTGGAAGTACCTACTGAGATAGTCCCCGCTGAATTACAAAATCAAGCCGGAATCGTAGGAGCAGCTTTGGCGGCCAGTGAGTAATCTTTTTCCTAGGTCTGTCTTTTGCTATTTCTGTCTTCCCTCGAGTACTTCCACCACCTCTGCCAGTGAGTGCCCCTTAGCTTCAAGCAAGACCAAGGTATGGTATATTAGGTCCGCAGCTTCATTAAGAAATAATTCTTCGTTGTCATCCTTAGCCTCGATGACCAATTCGACTGCCTCTTCCCCTACTTTCTGGGCGACCTTGTTGATGCCTCGGGCAAAAAGTTTGGATGTGTAGGAGTTCTCAGAAGGGTGTTTGTGGCGGTCCCGGATGGTATTGCCCAACTGCTCCAGGAAGGCAAGTCCAGAACCCGAATTTTCCTCGTCAAAGCAGGTATCCGCTCCTGTGTGGCAGACCGGACCCAAGGGATGAGCCTTGATCAAAAGGGTATCCTCGTCGCAGTCTTCTTTTATGGACTCCACCTGAAGATAGTTTCCTGAACTTTCTCCCTTGGTCCAAAGCCTATTTTTACTCCGTGAATAGAAGGTCACCCGACCCTCTTTTTTCGTTTTTTCAAAGGCTTCTTCATTCATGTAGCCCAGCATCAAAACCTTCCTGCTTTTAGCATCTTGTATGATGGCCGGAATCAGGCCCCCTTGCTTGTCAAAATCGAGATTCATATGTCTTTAGATTGGTTCAGTCTCATGGGAATACTCTTTTCATTCAGATAGGCTTTCAACTCAGGAATAGGAATACTTCCAAAGTGAAAAACAGAAGCCGCCAGGGCAGCATCGGCCTTGCCATCTGCAAATACCTCTGCGAAGTGCTCCACTTTGCCGGCACCTCCCGAAGCAATGATAGGAATAAATAAGGCTTCAGACATCTGCCTGGTGATGTCCAGGGAAAAGCCCTCCTGGGTTCCATCGCTGTTCATCGAGGTAAGCAGAATCTCTCCGGCACCCAGTTCTTCCACTTTCCGTGCCCAATCCATGGCCTTCCATTCGGTCTTTGTTCGACCACCATGAACATAGACGTACCACTCTCCATTGATTTCTTGCTTCACATCTATGGCCACCACAATACACTGATTTCCAAATTCTAGGGCCAATTCCCGGACCAATTCAGGCCTTTTCACTGCCGCAGAATTGATGGAAATCTTGTCAGCTCCTGCCTTCAGCAGTCGGGATACATCCTCTATGCCCTTGATCCCACCTCCGACCGTAAAGGGAATATTGATCTCCCGGGCTACGCGGAGCACCAATTCGGCCAGGGTCTCCCTTTTCTCTACCGTGGCGGTAATGTCGAGAAAACAGAGCTCATCTGCTCCCTCTTCTGCATAGCGGGCAGCCAGTTCGACAGGGTCGCCAGCATCTCGAAGACCTATAAAATTTACTCCCTTGACAGTGCGACCGTCCTTGATGTCCAAACAAGGAATGATTCTTTTAGTCAGCATGATACATTTTTTGAATTCCAGCCATTTCTTCCAGGCTGATCCTACCTTCATACATGGCCTTGCCTACGATGGCTCCGCCCATCTTCATCTCTATGAGTTTCTCCAAGTCTTTCAAGTCCCTGACTCCTCCACTGGCAATCAGGGTAATCCCTTCCACCTTCTCCATGATCCTTTGGTAGAGGTCAAATCCGGGACCTTCCAGCATACCATCCTTGCTAATATCCGTGCAAACCACATCCCGAATTCCCATTTTCCTAAATTTTTCTATGAAAGCCTCCACAGAATAGTCGGAAAGGTCCTGCCAGGCATTCATGGCGACTTTACCTTCTCTGGCATCGGCACTGAGGATGATCCGCTCGGCGCCAACAGTTTTTATCCATTCCGCAAAAAGCCCAGGCTCCTTGACCGCCACCGAACCCACCGAAACCTGACTGGCCCCACTTTCAAAGGCAATCCTCAGGTCCTCGGCCTGTTTGATCCCTCCCCCGAAGTCTACTTTTAGCTTTGTGGCCTTGCTTACCGCTTCTAAAACAGGATAATTGACGATCCGACCATTTTTGGCTCCGTCGAGATCGACCATGTGGAGATAGGTCAGCCCCGCATCCTCCAACTGAAGGGCCAGGTCCAGAGGATCTTTATCGTAAGTCTTGGAGGTGTTGTAATCACCTTTTTCCAGCCGCACGCATTTTCCATCTATCAGGTCAATGGCCGGAATCACTTTGAATGTACTCATGAAGGTAGGTTAAGAAAATTTTTGAGTAGGCGGGCTCCTGCAGCTCCGCTCTTTTCGGGATGAAACTGGGTGGCGTAGAAATTATCCTTGTGCATCACCGCACTGAAGGGGATTCCATACAGCCCCTGACCTATCGTGTAAGGAGTCGGTTCTGCATAGTAAGAATGAACAAAGTAAAGATAATCCTCCCCACTAATACCTTCCAAAAGAGGATGGTCTTGAATTTCCATTTGATTCCATCCCATATGGGGGATTTTTCCTACAGAATCTGGAAATCGCCTTACTTCTGCTTGAAAAATGTCCAGCATAGGGGTATCATTTTCTGCAGAATGTGTACACATTAGCTGCAATCCCAGACAGATGCCCAAGACCGGTTGCTTGAGTTTGGGAATCAGGTTGTGAAGCTTGCGCTCCCTGAGATAGCCCATGGCGGTCGAGGCTTCTCCCACCCCCGGGAATATCACTTTTTGCGCGGATGTTAACCAATTTTGGTCATCGGTTACAACAGGTTCAACACCAAGGCGTTGTAAGGCGTATATTACCGACTGTATGTTTCCGGCGTTGTATTTTACAATTGCGATGTCTGGCATTCCTTATTGATCAAATTTTGCATCATTGCGGTGATTGCCACATTGAATTTTCCATGAACTTTCCTGCGGTCAAAGAATTTATCGTCAAATACTTGAGGGAAAACCTTCCCCAAAACCTTCCCTATCATGGCATTCATCATACCTTGGGCGTCTGCCTGGACGCCCAGGAGATCGCTCTCCACGAAGATGTCCAAGGAGAAGAACTTTATCTCCTTTTGAGTGCAGCTCTCTTTCACGATTCAGGATTTACCCAAACTTATCAGGGCCATGAGGCAGTGAGCATCGAGATTGCTCGCCAGCACCTCCCTTCTTACGGCTATTCTCCTGCCCAAATCGATCGTATAGCGGAAATGATCATGGCTACCCGCATTCCCCAAAGTCCCAAGGAGCACCTGGGCGAAATTCTCTGCGATGCCGACCTCTATTACCTGGGAGGAAAGGACTTTTATCCCATAGGAAGAACCCTTTTTCACGAATTCTGTGATCAAGGCATCGTCTGCGATGAAAAGGGATGGAATGAAATCCAATTGAAGTTCCTTTCCAATCACGAATTTTTTACCCAGACTGCCCGAAAGCGCCGCAGACCTACCAAAGAAAGATATCTTCACGAGATCCAAGAACTCGTCTCTTCTTATGCGGCCTGATTCATAGTACGCCCTTGGTACTGGGTATATCATTCCCCTTCCCATCCCTTCGGATCGCCTCTCTGATTGCCCTTGCAAATGATTTAAAGCTGGCTTCTATCATGTGATGAGCATTGCTACCCCTTGTTTCGATATGAAGGGTAGTTGCCGAAGTATCCGAAAAGGATTTGAAAAAATGGCTAACCATTTCCGTTGGCATATCCCCTACCCTTTCACGGTCGAATTTTACATCAAATACCAGATAGGGCCTTCCCGAAAAGTCTATCACTGCCCTGGAAAGGGCTTCATCCATAGGGAGGTTGCAGGAACCGTATCTTTCTATACCTCGCTTTTCTCCTAGTGCCTTCTTAAAAGCCTCACCCATCGCCAGGGCCGTATCCTCGATGGTGTGATGCTCGTCGATATGAAGGTCTCCCAGGACTTCGATTTCTAGGTCGATGTTTGCATGGCGGGCCACTTGGTCCAGCATGTGATCCAAAAATCCAATACCTGTATTGATGTTCATGCTTCCATTTCCCTCCAGGTCTACCCTCACTTTTACTTGGGTCTCTTGGGTCTTTCTCTCCACAAAGGCCTTTCTGCCCTTCATTTCTGCCAGAAGGAAGGAGCGAATCTCGTCCCAGGAATGGCTTTCAAGGGCCAGAGCTTCTCCCATCTCATATCCGTCGTCCTTATCATCGCTGCTCCTTCCGATCAATATTCCTCGGCCGCCCAGGTTCTTTGCCAATTCTATGTCGCTGGGCCTGTCTCCTATAACAAAGGAGTGGGCCAGGTCATAATCGCCGTTCAAATATTTGCTCAACATTCCCTTCCCAGGCTTGCGATTAGGGGAATTCTCGTGTTTGAACGAACGGTCGATAAAGATTTCTTTGAAGGTGATACCCTCACCGGCAAATACATCCAGCATTTTATTGTGAGGGCCCCAAAAACTGTGTTCAGGAAATTCATCTGTCCCCAGGCCATCCTGGTTGGTAATCATGGCCCATTCTACATCTAGCTCTTGCTGGAGAATGTAGAGATTCCGCAAGACACCGGGCAGAAAATGTAGCTTTTCAAAGCTATCGACCTGGTAATCGTGGGGCGGCTCTGCAATGAGAGTCCCATCTCTGTCTAGGAAAATCACGCGCTTTTTCATGCGATTTGAAGGGATTTGAGGGTTTGAACAAGGGCTTCATTTTCTCCCTCTGTACCTACGGTGATACGCAAACAATTGTCACAGAGGGTTATTCGGGAGCGATTCCTGACGATCACCTTTTCTTTGATTAACCGTCGGTAGAGCTCGTCAGCCTGAAGAACCTTGACCAGGATAAAATTGGCATCGCTGGGATAGATTTTTTCTACCAGGGAAAAATCTTTCAGCTCCTGAATCAATTTGGCCTTGTTGGAAAGGAGCCTACTGACCATGTCCTCTTTCTTTTGAGATTGTCCCAATGCCTCAAGGGCCTTTTCCTGGGTCAAGCCATTGACATTGTAGGGAGGCTTTACCTTATTAAAGAGTTGGATAATTTCGGGATGGGCGAAGGCCATTCCCAATCTAAGTCTGGCCATTCCCCATGCCTTGGAGAAAGTCTGCAGGATGATGAGGTTCTGATATTCGTGAAGGAGGGGGAGCAGGCTGGACTCAGGAGCGAAGTCTACATAGGCTTCATCCACCACTACCAGTCCAGGTGCCTTTTCCAGTATTCTTTCTATGCTTTTCCTCTTTATGAGGTTGCCACTGGGATTATTGGGGGAGCAGATGAAGATCATCTTTGTCCCCGGACGGAGGGCAGCCATGATTTCGGCCGTATCCAATTGAAAATCATCGGTGAGGGGTACTTCCTGGGTTTCAATCCGGTTGATATCTGCGGAAACCTTGTACATACCATAGGTAGGCGGTAGGAGTATGACATGGTCGCGTCCGGGTTCACAGAAAATCCGAAATAAGAGGTCTATGGCTTCATCGCTGCCATTCCCCAGGAAAATCTGTGCGGCATCTATCCCCTTATTGGCTGCCAGGGCTTCCTTTAGTCTCCGCTGAAGGGGATCCGGATAGCGGTTGAAGCTACCTTCAGCAACAGAGCCCAGGGCATTTTCATTGGCATCCAGAAAAATTCCTTCACTGCCCTCATATTCGTCCCGGGCCGAAGCGTAAGGCTTGAGGAGTTGGATATGTCCTCTGACCAACTTATTCACTTCAATGTTTTTCTTCATGTTTTTGCGTTTCTCCTTTGTTCAAGCCTGATGCTTACGGCTCTTTTGTGGGCTTGCAATTCTTCGGCTTCTGCCATGTAAGCTACGTGGGGCCCTAATGCCTCAAGGCCTTGTGGACTAAGTCTCTGGAAAGTGATTTTTTTGACAAATGAATCCAGAGATACCCCCGAATAAGCCCTGGCATAGCCATTGGTGGGCAGGGTGTGATTGGTACCTGAAGCATAATCGCCTACACTTTCAGGGCTGTAATGACCCAAAAATACTGAGCCTGCAGTTTCAACTCCGGCAGCCCATTCTTCCTCCTGAGATTCATCAACCGAAAGGATGAGGTGCTCAGCGGCGTAAGCATTCATCCAATGAAGAAGCTCTTCCCTCTCTTTGAGCAAGATTATCCGACTATTTTCGAGGGCCTGAGCCGCAATTTCTTTTCTGGGTAGATCTCCGAGTTGTACGTCGATCTGTTCCTGCACCTCTGAGATAAGGGGGGCATGATCTGTGAGCATGATAACCTGACTGTCTATCCCATGCTCAGCTTGCGCCAGAAGATCTGCCGCAACAAAGGAAGGGGGAGCCGTCGAATCTGCCACCACCATGACCTCCGAAGGACCCGCGGGCATATCAATAGCTAGTCCTTCTCTGGCAACTGCCTGTTTGGCAGCCATTACATACTGATTGCCGGGCCCAAAAATCTTGTAAACCCTAGGAATTGTCTCGGTACCGTAGGCCATGGCAGCCACTGCTTGAGCTCCTCCTACTTTGTACACCTGTTCTATGCCTACCAACTTGGCAGTATAAAGAATGGCGGGATGGATCTTGCCCTCTTTGTTGGGAGGAGAAGTAAGGACCACTTCCCTGCATCCTACAAGCATGGCTGGTATGCCTAGCATGAGAATGGTTGAAAAAAGTGGGGCCGTCCCACCAGGAATGTAGAGTCCTACCTTCTCAATAGGAAGTGACTTTCGCCAACAGTAGACTCCCCTCATTGTCTCTACTACCTTTATTTCTTCCTCCTGGGATTGGTGGAAGTGGTGGATATTGGCCTTGGCCTGGTGGAGAGCCTCTTTCAGTTCTGCTGAAATTTCTGCTTCAGCTTGGAGAAATTCTTTTGGGCTTACCTTAAGGTCATCAACTTCTGCACCGTCGAAGCGTAGGGTCAGTTCCTTTAGGGCTTGATCTCCCTTGCTTTTTACCTCTTGGAGGATGGGCTGTACCCGCTGGTCTATGGTCTTATAATCCATCACGGGTCGGGCCAGAATCTCTTCCATTTTTTCCCTGGAAGGATATTCGAATAC
The DNA here is from genome assembly GCA_964564415.1 of uncultured Bacteroidia bacterium. Classification (GTDB taxonomy): domain Bacteria; phylum Bacteroidota; class Bacteroidia; order J057; family J057; genus JALEFZ01. The sequence continues at coordinate 121,728 of CAZMAV010000004.1, forward strand.
CTGTATCATACAATCATTTTTTCTATTGGGATGACCAGAATACCCTCAGCTCCTGCGGCTTTGATCTTGTCGATAGACTCCCAGAAGTCATCTTCTTTTAGTACCGAGTGGATCGAAGACCATCCTTCGAGGGCCAAGGGGGTGACGGTAGGACTTCGCATACCGGGCATCAATGAAATTACTTTTTCTATGGCATGGTTGGGGACATTCATCAGGACATACTTGTAGGCTTCGGCCTTTTTGACTGCACGAATGCGGAAGAGGAGTTGACCGAGAATAGCTTCTTTCTCAGGGCTTAGCTTTTCATTGCCGATGAGGACAGCTTCGGAACGGAAGATGGTTTCTACTTCCTTCAGTCCATTAGCAAGAAGGGTGGAGCCAGAACTGACAATGTCGCAGACTCCATCTGCCAGCCCTATGCCGGGAGCGATCTCGACCGAGCCACTGATTTCGTGTATGTCAGCTTCTACTCCGTGTTTGGAGAGAAAGTCTCCCAGCAATTTTGGGTAGGAGGTGGCGAGTTTTTTCCCCTGAAATTGCTGAACTCCGGTGTAGGTCACGGCCTGTGGAATACCAATAGAAAGCCTGCACTTGGAAAATCCCAGTCTTTCGAGGAGGCTCACTTTTGCTTCTTTTTCAGCCAGAACATTTTCTCCGACTATACCGATGTCTGCCACTCCTGCCGCCACATATTTGGGGATGTCGTCGTCGCGGAGGAAGAGAAATTCAAGGGGAAAGTTGTAGGATGGAGATTTAAGTTTGACCTTATTTCTTGAGTATTTTATGCCGCATTCCTCAATGATAGCCAAGCTTTTATCGCTGAGGCGGCCGGATTTCTGAACTGCGAGGCGAATACTTGTTTCCAATTATTTGGTTTTTGATAAATGAAAGGTAAAGGTAAAAAGAACTGTCCCAATTGGAACAATTCACGAGGCGAATTGATATGTAGCAAATGCTTCCTCCTTCCTTAGGAGGAATGAGAATGGAGATGGGGAGTATTCCAAAGGGGTTGAACAACCCGATCTAAAAGGCAGGAATGTGTAATTGTTACTTTCACAGGGGTAAATATATCTCAAACAAAGGGAAAGGCCAAAGGGTATATGACAAAGAATTTGACATCGGCTCTTGTTATCGGATTAAAAAAGGCTTTTCCGACCTGAGCAAACAAATTGAGTTCATCCATTTCACCTTCAACAGAAACCCCTCATGGCTACAAAACCTGAAATTCCCCAGAAAGCTCCCTATGTTATGGAAGTAAAGGCAGGCACTTATTTTTGGTGTGCTTGTGGCAAAAGCAGCAATCAACCTTTTTGTAATGGCAGTCACAAGGGGAGCGAATTTACTCCGGTAAAGGCAGTTTTTGAAGCTGACAGAAAAGTTGCATTTTGTGGCTGCAAGCACAGCGGTAACCCTCCCTTTTGTGATGGGAGTCATGCCAAGCTGTAGGTTTGTTACATTGGGCCACTACCTTGGAAAAAGAAAAAAAGCATAAGTCAGTCCTCAGCATCACTTGTCCCAATTGTGGTGCCTCTTCCCTTTCCTTTGATGTGGCCCATCAGGGCATTCATTGTGATTATTGCGACTATGTGAAAGAGTTGATACCTGCCTTTGACCAGGTTGAGGAGCATCCCCTTCATCTGAAGGGGGAGTTCATGGGTGAATTTACCGGGAGAGAAATTGAGGTAAAGGTCTTTCACTGTCATTCCTGCGGGTCCGAGACTTCCCATCCAGCAGATCAGGTAGGTTTGACCTGCCCCTTCTGCGGATCTGAAAATGTCAACCAGGCGGCAACGGAGACGAGAATCGTCAAGCCTACTGGGTTGATTCCTTTCAAAATAGATAAAAAAACAGCCCTTAGCCGCTATCGCAAGTGGTTGACCAAGGGCTGGTTTACCCCTAAGGGCCTGGCTTCTTCTGCACGTCTAAAAAATATCCGAGGTGTATACCTTCCCTTCTGGACCTTCGACGCTTATACCCGTTCGCGATGGAAAGCTCAATCGGGATACTATTATTATGAAACTGTCTATTACACTGATTCTGAAGGGCGTAAGCAAAGCAAACAGGTTCAAAAAGTAAGATGGAACCCAAGTTCGGGTACCCTCGATCATTTTTTTGACGACGTTACAGTAGAGGCATCTCATGGAATATCCTCCAGGCTGCTCCGCCTGATCCTCCCCTACCACCTAGAAGATGCCAATAATTTTGATGACCATTACCTATTAGGATGGGAGACAGAACTCTATCAAAAAAGTATAAAGGAAGGATTTCGGGAGGCGGATAAGATCATGGACCAACGTCTGCACCAACTTTGTGCACATGAAGTACCCGGAGATACCCATCGCTTTCTCCGAGTAGACACCCATAAAGAGGGCCTTACCTTCAAACATATGCTCTATCCTGTTTGGGTCGCAGCCTATTCCTTCAAGCAAAAAACCTATCAATTTGTCCTCAATGGCCAGACCGCTGAATTGGCCGGAAAAAAGCCAAAATCACCCTGGAAAATCGCCCTGGCGGTCATTGGAGTCCTGGCTTTGGGAATTATAGCCTATTTTCTAGTACAACCATGATTATCCTGAATCCCTAGTTGCGATAGAACCAACAGCGCTCTTGGGACTCAGACGATAAAAAAGATCAAGAAAACTTCCATCCCCTCCCCTGCAAGTTTTGAAATTTACAAAATGAGGTTCTGATGAATCGATCTCCCAGAGTCCCTGCCCATCAGACTTCATCCACACTGTTTAGGGAAAGGTAATAAAGATATCCAAAAACCTTCTTGTACTCCATTTGTCTAAGGACTTCTTTGTAGCGCATGACCTGCTTTTGATGCTCCTCTCTCGGCAGGCCGGTCTTATAATCAACGACCAGGGCCTTATCATCCTTGAGCATGACGCGGTCTGGTCTTAGTATTCGACCTCCAGGAGTGATAATTTCTGCTTCGTTTTTCACCTGCCAATTGCCTGAAAACCAATCCATGGCCCTCAGATTTCCCACCACGTCATCGAGTTGGGCCTTGAGCCAATTTTTACCCTCTTCATCTACCAGGCCTTTTAGGAAAATAGAGTGGGCTGCTTTTTCGGTATCTTCTCGCGTGATGACCTTATAAAGGGCATCGTGAAGGAGGTTGCCCCTGCGTACCTGTTCAGCATCACTATCCAAATTGCGCCCTGCTTCCTTACTGATCTGATACTTAATTCTCACCTTATCGCTCCAATCAGTCAAAGTCCGGTCAAGGGCTGTAAGTTCCAGGGATTGAACCTCATTTCCTCCATTGAGGGATGGGGCTTTATTTTCTTTGGTAAATGTAGTACGCCATAGGTAGACCTCTTCCTTCTCGTCTCCCTCCTTTCCCATGGCTTTGACGGTATCATAAACCAGTCGGTTGAGATGGGTCATTCCCATTTCATAGTTGGCCTTACTTTTTCCCGGCTTGACCGAATTGATGTAGAGGCGATACTTTGCCCGGGTAAATGCTACATAGAGAATATTGAGGTTGTCTAGCTTGGATGCGATCAACTCTTCTTTGAATTCTTCGGCGAAGGTGGAGCGAAGCAGATGATTGTGGGGGTAAACGGGAAAAAACTGGAAGGCATTATAGGGTTCCACCTTGGGCTTAACCCAGAGAACTCCCCTACCCTCTGGAGTGAGGCCCCACTCCGCAAAGGGCATGAAGACAATAGGAAATTCCAAGCCCTTGGACTTGTGAATGGTCATGATTTGTACAGCCTGAGGATTGGGAGCTGCATGGATAGATCGCTTTTCTTTTTCCTGCTCCCACCAGGTCAAAAATCCCGAGATGCTCGCATCCTGAGCAGAGGCATATTCCAAAACTGCATCCAAAAAGCCTTGGAGATAGGCATTGGCCGAGGCTTTGACCTGAGGAAATAAATTAAGAATTTCTTCTACACAGGCATAAACTGAAAGTTGGCGAAGGCGGGCTTTTTGATGAGGAGGAAGAATGCGGTCCAGGGAGGTGGAAATATCTGCAAACCAGGTATGATCGGCATCTCCTTCACCAGCAATTTGTCGGAAGTAGTAGGCAAGGCCCGCCATGGCGATGATATCATCTTCATGGTTGAGATGGCGAAGCAAAGCCTGTAAAAAGCGGACGCGAGGATCGCTGATCAAAAGGAGGGACTCTGCCGAAACCACCTGAATATCTTTCTCCTGAAGAAATTCAGCTACCTTTACCCCCTCTCCATTGGTGCGAACCAAGATGGTAACGTCGCTGAGCAGAAAATCGTCCGCCTGAACCTCCTCCAATTTTTCGTACAAATGCTCCAGGGATTGTTCCTGCCAGTGTGGAAGATCGGGATTTTTCTTAGAGGGCTTGGAAAAAAAGCGAAGCTCTACAAAGCCAGGTTTTTCGGTCTTTTTGGCTTCCTGCTCCACTTCACTGTAGGCCATCTCAAACTTGGCATCTTCTTGAAATTCGTTGCCCAGTAAGCGTGCTCCAACTCGAAAAAACTCATTGTTAAAATCTACAATCTCTTTGGAGGTACGGTAATTTTGCTGAAGATTTTTGACATGGAAAACCAGTCGCTGACGGCGTATATCCTCTTCCACCTTGAAGAGAAGAAGTTGCCAATCCCCATTTCTCCATCGATAAATGGATTGTTTCACGTCTCCGACGATCAGACTTTTGTTGCCGTAAGCGAGGGATTCGTGGAGAAGGGGAAGCATATTTTTCCATTGCATCTCAGAGGTGTCCTGAAATTCGTCAAGGAGGTAGTGATAAAATTGGGTTCCTACCTTTTCATAGATAAATGGGGCATGGTCAAAGTGGTTGTAGACAATGTCGTTCAAGAGAAAATTGGTATCAGAAATGATCAACTGGGAGTTTTCCCTTCGATATTCGTTGAGTTTATCCCTAAGGTTATTGAGCACTCCAAAGCTGTAGATGGTCCGTGAGACCTGTTTAGCTGTATTATAAAAGGGGAAATTATGATCGTAATGGTCGATGGCTTCACGCAAAAGGGGCTGAAGCTGATGTCGGACCAGAGAAAGAATCATGTCTCGGCGAGGGGCATTGCTCTTGACCCAGGCCTCTTCATCCTCATAACAGGCCCTTGCCCGAATCCCGGGCTCATAATCCTGGTTATTGTGAATATTCTGAAAGTAGCCCATGACTCCGGATTGGGTGTACTTGAAATCCGCGATTTCCATTCCTGCCTTTAGAAGAGCCTGGAGGGCTTCTTCGGCGATACGGGCCATTTTTCGTTCGAATTTCTCCCTTATGGTTCGAACCTCCTCACTTAGCTTCATTAAGCCTTCGATGCTTACATCCAGCCTTCCTTCTCCAAGTTGGACAATAAGCTCTTGAAAATTCTCCTTAAAAATTTCCCCTCCAAGGCTTTTTACCTCTTGGTCTATATTCCAGCTTTTTTCTTCAGTAAGGTTGCGCCCCACAAATTGAACAAAGAGGCGGGTGAGTTCGGGGTCGGACCCCACGTCCAGGAGGGTGTCGTTGATGATATGCTCGAGGACCAGGTCCTGCCTCATTTCTACATCATACCCCAAGGGAATATTGAGCTCTCTGGCAAATGCCCGAATGATTCGCTGAAAAAAGCTTTCAATGGTGCTAACTGCAAAATTGGAATAGTCGTTGAGAATATAATTGAGGGCTCTCCGGGCTTGTTTGGACACATCTAGGTTGGAGTCAGGAGCATGCTCCTTCAAAAAATCATTGAGTTTATGGAAATAAGTGTAATCTTCCAGTTCTTCTCTGCCTGCCGTAGCCAGGGTCCCGAGGGATTCGATGATTCGGTTTTTCATTTCCTCGGTAGCCTTATTGGTAAAGGTAACGGCGAGGATGTGGCGATAGCGGCCAGGCTCCAGGATAATAATTTTGAGGTATTCCAGCACCAGGGTAAAGGTTTTTCCGGAGCCGGCAGAGGATTTGTAGATGGTAAGGCCTTGGTCAGTCATGGATAAGGGAAAGGATTTGAGGGAAAAGGGATTTCCTCTGTGATGCAGGCTTGATAAACCCTGCCAATGTGAATGGGATGCTTAGGAATAATAAGTAGTCTCGCAATTTCATTTCGGAATTCTTTGTGCTCGCCTACCTAAAAAAAATCTTCACCCAGAAAAAGGTGAAGATAATTATTCTTAGCGTAAGATATGAATGTTCAGCCTTCGCTTCGGGAGCGGAGCATACGGGTCAGGAGCTCTTCCTGTTTTTCTGCCTGTAGGAGAAAGGTACGTAGGACGCTGCACTGGGCCAACATGGCGGGCTCGTCGAACTCGGGAAGTTGATCCTGTAATTTTTCTGCAATCTTTTGGGCTTGGGATACCAATTGACGCAATTCCTCGGATTGTTGTATCAGTTGCTGGGTTTGCATAGGTCTCAAATGTTGAGCAAAGGGATGACGAATTAGCATATAAACTATTGAAAATTAACATTTTTTCAATGAAAAATCGCCAAAATCATTTTTAAACTCTTCATAAAGATGATTTTGTGGATAAAATTAGGAGATAATCCTATAATCCCTGCTTTTGTCCCTGAAATTCTTCTCTCTTTTCCTTCTTTTTGTCCTAAAATCGAGCGAATGGAAATCAGGGTTCAGTTTACCTGCACGGCAGCCTTTCTTTGGATGGGCGTCTATCAGGGACTGATTCTATCCCCGGTTCTTTGGTTTCGCCGAGAGGGTAACGAGGCGGGCTACAAGCTTTGGGCTACTTTGATATTTATGTTTTCCCTACGAATCCTCAATACCATCTATCAGCTTTAGGGGAGTAGCATCTACCCCAATTTTTGGACCCTCAATGCCTTGCCCATTACCCTGCTCTATGGTCCCCTTTACTATCTCTACCTCAAAAGTTACATTGATAGGGGATTTCGGCTAAGGTGGCCTTATTGGTACCACTTTTTTCCGGGTCTCTTGGCCTTTATCTTTTCCTGGACCGTCCTGCTGTTTTTCCTTCCCGATGATATGGAGGTATCTGAGTCTATGCGAAGAAGAGAACTTCCCGGATGGATATTAATTTTTCCCATTCTGGTCATTCTCTAAACCTCCTTCTACATTATCCTCGGCTTTCGCTTGCTACTTAAATATTATCGTTGCGTCAAGACCGAGGCATCTTCCTTTGAAGATCAGTACTTCAGGTGGCTGACGGGGCTGAATCTCATTCTTCTCCTTCCGGTCTTTAGCGTCATTCTGACCCTTGTGCTCCTTAGAAGGCCAATTTTGGCCAGGATTTACCCCCTTCCTGCCCTAGGGATTACCCTCATGCTGGCTTCATTGGGAATCATATCCATGGTAAGACCCTCTTTTTTTACAAGGCTTACCCGAACTCCTCAGGGTAGATGAAGAAGAAGACCTTTTCCCCTCACGCTATGAGTCCTCTTCCCTAGCGGAGGATAGCAAGGTAAGGTACCATCGCAAACTTGCCCGTCGGATGAAGGAGGAACAGCCCCTTTTGGAACAGGACCTCACCCTGAGCGAGCTCTCCCGCCGCCTGGGAATCAATACCAAGTACCTTTCTCAGGTCATCAATGAAGTTGAAGGCATGAATTTCATGGACGATATCAATTCTCATCGCATTGAGCGGGCCAAGGAACTGCTCCAACATCCCTCTTACGAATACCATACCCTAGGCCATCGCTCAGGAAGTAGGCTTCAGGTCCAAGTCCGCCTTCTATAACGCCTTCAAAAAATTTACAGGGTTGACTCCGGCAGCTTGAAAAAAGATCGAAAAAGCCATAAAGGCTGAATTACGGCCAGTGATATTCTTAAAAAATCGTAAAGTTCTTACGAGGATTTCAAAGGAAGAAGATCTTCCCCACACTCCTCCTGGCTATTTTTCCCTAGAGGGAGAACAGAAAAAAATCGGTATGACTTTCCTTTTTTACAGGGGTGGACCAAGTAAAAACAAGGATTTTTTTAAATTAAGCCCATTCTGTAAGACAGTATCACACCTTGAACAATTGCCATGTCAGATATTAATGGACCTGTAGATAAGCAAAGTGCTCTTTCGGCTATTCTCATCCCTGAAAAAGTAAAGGCCGTAGAAAATGGACTGGTCTACAATTGCCTTGACAACAGCGAACCAGCAGAGTTTTATTCCAAAAAGTATTCTCTTAAGTTTCAATACGAAAAGCCCGAACTCTATCGTGAGATCAAAGAGGATGAACAGCGTAAGGATGGGGTATTTAAGGAAATGGATCGCATACTCGACGACATGGAAAAACACATTGACCTGGAGGCAAGGGTCATAGAGATTGCCGGGGGTATCTACCAGAATCGGTCAGCGAATGCCTACAAAAGGTTCAAGTTTTACTTTCCTCTGGACATTTCCACCTCTAATATGCGCCGCTACGCTGCAAAATACGAGAAGGAAAGTATTATTGCCGATGCCAGCGACCTTCCTTTTCAAGATAACTCGGTAGACTGCATCTTCACCCATACCTTCTTGGAGCATCCTCTCCAACCTCAAAAAGTTCTTGAAGAAATCATTCGTGTCCTCAAACCCAGAGGGGTTGTCGTCCACAACGACGCATGGTTTTGCCGCTGGTGGCTGAGATATGGAATTGTCGGCCTCAAAAAGTTTGAGAATATGAGCTCAAGGGAAAAAATGATTGCCCTTGCAGCCAAGGTAACAGAATTTCCCCTCTTTCGTTTTCCTCCCATCATAGCCAGAAGAGCCTTCAGAGAGCTATTCCTTTCGACCAAGAAACCTCTCCCCCTGGCTTACGGTAAGCTAAATCCCAATTACGATCTCTACCTGGGCTGTGATGAGGATGCTGTCAGTTCTTTAGATCCTTTGGATATTATTCGCTTTTACGAATCCAGGGGTTTTACTTCCCTACGGCCCATGAACCTCAGGGATAGAATCTTCCATCCCAGCAGCCACATCATGCTCCAAAAAGGCAACATATAACTCCGGGTGGGTGATTTTTTCCCGGAGTCCTGTCTCGATTCCTGAATCAGAACGTCCTGATTCAAAAATAAACCCTTCTCTCCCTACTGAATTCCGTTTTTGAGCCAAACACTTAATTAACTTTAATGGAATTCCAGCAAAATGAACCAATCAAAACAGGCAATTCTTCATTCGAAGATATCTCTGAGCTTATGGCTACCTCTGATTTTTCTTTTGCCTCAAGGACTACAAGGACAGACCCTTAGCGGTTAGGCATTGTTATGCTTTGAGATATATCCACCCAGGAATTTCTGAAAACTTTCCTTCCCTACTTGAGCTAGGCTTCGACCAATTTGCCTGTTATCAAAGAACTCCGGGAGATGATCGACTTATTTGAATAGGTCAATAGGTATAGGAGAGGGTGGACAAGGAAATCAACAATGAAAGGGCTCCTAAGGAAGCCAGGTAGGGATAGTACCAACCACTGTAGGGCGAAGGAGCTACAATGTGGGTCAGGGTTTTTCCCTCAGTCAAAGACAGGTCTACCTTTTCGTTGAGTTCATATTTATAGGTCCAGGAATCTGCCCGAAAGATGAGTTGATGTTCGCCTGCGGGTACATTGTTGATGATGACCTCTTTGACTGCCCTATTTTCCTTATAGATCAATTCCTAGTAAAGGGTTACGGCACTTCTGATGATGGGCGAAGTTGGGGCAATCACAATGCTTCCTGTATTTGGAGAGGAGTGCTGAAGGTCGACGATAATGGTCTTGGCACAGCTCATGCAAAGGAGGGCCAGCAGCAGAAGAATCGGGTAAATGAGTAATCTCATAATGGATAAAAGGATTTGAAGATGGATAGAGTCGAATGTAGCAGGGGTCTTTGCTTTAGACAGTCGAATTTCCATCTTTGCCATCCCTGTTTTTGGGGAGAGAACTTGCGAATTGCCTGAATTTTGTCATCGGTTCAGAGAAAGCATCCATTTTTCTTATTTTTGCTTTATGCAAAAGCCTACAACCCTGCCTCCCTTGCACCTGACCCTCTTGCAGATGAATCTTGCCTGGCAGGAACCTGAAAAAAACCGACGTCAGGTGAGGGAAATCCTGAACAGCCATAGAGGGGAAACTGACCTGATCCTCCTCCCGGAGATGTTTACCACTGGATTTACCATGGAGGTAAGTCAAAACTATGAAGAAATTGAAGGGCCTACCGTATCCTGGATGCAAGATTTGGCCCGGGAGCGGGGAGCCTGGATTGGGGGTAGCCTCATCATCAAGGAGAAAGGGTCCTACTACAACCGCTTCCTGTTGGTAAGCCAGGAGGGCATCATGGCTGAGTACGACAAGCGCCACCTTTTTCGCATGGCCCAAGAGCATGATTATTTTATGGAGGGGGAGGAATTTGTCCGTGCTCGCTTGAAGGGCTGGAAGATCGCACCTATGGTTTGCTACGACCTCCGCTTTCCGGTGTGGAGCCGCAACCGTCTCGACGAGGACAGAAGCCTGGCGGTAGACCTTTTGCTCTATGTAGCCAATTGGCCAGCCAAGCGAATCGAGCATTGGAACATCCTGCTCAAGGCGAGGGCCATCGAAAATCAATGCTTCGTAGCTGGACTTAACCGGGTAGGGGTAGATGGAAATGAGATCGCCTACAATGGTTCCTCGGCGATCATCGATCCCCTGGGTCAGGTCCTCGTCCATCAGAGGGATGAAGCCTGTATCCTGGAGCAGCAACTGGACCCAGAAACAATGATCAGCTTCAGAAACAAATTTCCCGCCTGGATGGATAGTGACCTCTTTGAGATTTCAATTTGATCAGGCCAATAGGGCCAGCATATTCCTCATCCAGGCCTCTGCCTCCTCTCCCAAGCTATTGTAGGATTTGAGGGGAAGAAAATAAGTAAGCTTGAAAAAGTTGCGCTGGCGGATGATCTCTTCCAACTCCTCCTCGGAACTATTTTTCCAGTCGGTCCACCCGGCTGCGGATCGATGCCATGTCCAGGGATCCTCGTGCCGGGAGAATTGGAGTCCATGGGGAGCCCGTCCTCTTTTCTTCTTTAATGTTGGTAGAAATTCCTCCATGTACCTTCCGGAGAGGATAAAATGGAAGCTGAAAGCATCTCCCCAAAGCATCATGATTCTGAAAAGAAACATGTCTTCTCGGGTAAGAATGCTGGGATAGTCGAGGACCCTGTAAGCGTAATCGTGGTAGTTTTCTCCCTTGGAGAGTTTGCCCCTGGACTGTTTGATTTCAGGAAACTCCCCAAAGTCGAAGGCATCCACAATCTCCTTCAAATCCACATGCAAGGCTGCCAGTTCCCGCTCTACCTTTTCGCAGACCCTAGCTTTTAGGGGCATGAAGGTATCGTTTTCCAATATAGCCAGCTCTTCTTCACTCAGTCTCATGTCTTGTCCGTATTTTCTTCATATTTGGCTTCCCACTCGGCCCAAAGGCTTCGCTTTACCGCTTCACTCACGATAGCAATGCCGCTGTTGAAGACGACGAGCGCCAGCGTTCCCATACCGATCCATTGCCAGGAGTCGGGATTTTCGTACTTCATGATAATGCCTTCACCAGTAAGGCTCAGTCCTGCTCCGATCAGGATAAGCCCCAAGGGAGCCATCCATTTCCACTTTTGATATTTGGCAGAAGGAGATTTTTTCATAAGGATGCGAATGATGGTAAACAGTTATACTCGGCTATGTTTAATCTCTTTTTCGGGTATAAAGTTCGTCTCAAGGAAAAATCTTTCCTCTCCGAAAGGGGGACTTTTGAGACAAAGTTCCTTCCAGAACAAAAATATAAAACCTTAGAAATAATGTAGCCGCTCAATTTCCTGTGTAAGCTTCGAAGTATTACACAGGTTTGGAGTCAGTAAACCCTTGCTTTCAAATGGAAGGACTAAGCTTCATTTTTGTATTGTTCAAGGCAATAGAATATTAATGGTGAGCGCATAAGGTATGTTTCATAAGGTTTTAGGTTAATTTGGGTTGTGTTTTTGTTTGTGTTGACCCCCTCCGGCGAGGGGGTTCTTTTTTCCATCCAAATAAAAATGCTGACCATTCTTCCCGACATACTGGAATTAGGCCTGGAAGATTCCTATTTTTAGTCATGAGAAATCGATTACGGCAACAGTTGGCATTCATGCAGTCGGTGGCCCGGCAGGCGGGAGCCCTCATGCGAAGCCATTGGAAAAAGCCCCTGGCCGTTCGTCAAAAGCAGGACCATACCCTGGTAAGCGAGGTGGACCTCAAGATTAGCCAACTTGTCAATCAGAGGGTCTGTAGGCGATATCCCGATTTTGCCCTCCTCACCGAAGAGCGCTTCTGCCATTTTCAACCTCAGGAAAGAGGGTTTATCGTAGATGAGCTGGACGGAACACAGTCCTATCTAAGGGGTAGGCCAGGATTTACCTTCCAAATGGCCTATTTTGAGGATTACGAGGACTTAAAAATTGGCCTTATCTACGATCCTCTAAAAGATGTCATGCTGTGGTCCCTGCCCCGGCAGGGTGTTTGGATCAGCAGGATGGGTTTTGATCGAAAGCTTACTTCCCCAAACCTTCCTCCCTTTTCCGATCTCCGCTATGGACATCATCGCCTTAGGTTCAATGCCTTTCTATGGCACATCTACCAACAATTAGAGGTTCAGCCCCAGCAAATCATTTCCTCCGGCTGCATTGGTTCGAAGGCCATTGACCTTCTTTTGGGAATATTTGAAGTCATCATAGGACCCCACCGACATATTCCTGTCTGGGACTGGGCAGCAGGCAAAGCCATGGTTGAGGAAATGGGCTTTGTGGTTTGCCATTTCGATGGCAGCCAGGCAGAACTGAACGAATTATGTACCCCCCATCCCTTTGGATACCTGATTTGTCCCCAGCCCTATAAAAATCTATTTGTAGAAGAATTGCAGCGAATACGGGAGGAGGGCATCCCCAAAAAAAGGCCCCTCAAGCTTCAACTGTGAACCTCACATGTGCAGAGGGAGGAAATTATATAACTATCCCTTGTTTGATTTGAGCGATTGAAGCTCTTTCTCTAATGCCTCCACCCTTTTTTGAAGTTGGTCCACCTCTTTCTGATCTGCAAATGAAAAACGGTCCATCATCTGGTCAGCTAATTCCTTAAGCTTAGATTCAAATTCATCTTTCCTGGCTTCGGTAGAATCAAAAAAATCGTCGAGAATCTTTTTACCCTCCTTCTCAGAAAGCTTTCCCTTGCCCACCAGGTCATCGATGGATTCCTGTAGTTTTTCCGCCGTCAACGAAGCCAAACCCACACCGGTATATAAAAATTTCTTGAAAAAATCTTCCATTTTCCTCTGTTGTTACATGATCCCAAGTACCTTTTAAGTCAGGATCAGGATTAGTATAGCATACTAATTTAGCACAAAAAAACACAAAAATAATCCATTCTTTATGACAAAATCGTCAACTTGCTATTAAAACTTCTACTCAGATGGGATATAAGGTAGATCTCAGTACGGAAGAATCCTACATCCTGGCAGACAAGATGAAGGAGATCAACAATAAAAAGCTCTCAAGAAGGCTTTTGGCCATTTCCCTCCGCCATTTCGGATATAAGGTAAAGGACATTTGCCTAATCGTAGGGGTAAGTGAAAAAACCCTGACTACCTGGATCAAGCTATTTCTGGAGGGAGGCTTTGATCGGCTGCTTGAACTCAATTATCCCGAAAAGCGAAGCAGCAAACTGGCGCCATACGAGGCTGCCATTAGGACATACAGGAAAGAATATCCCAAGGCCAGGCTAGAAGATTTACAGGAGTGGCTGCGTAGGGACCAGGGGGTAGAAGTAGAGTACAGTTGGCTATATCGGTATATTGAGCGCCATTCGCTTTGATAGGGAAAATTTTGAGACTTTAGGAGGCCTTCCGAATCGTCGAACTGCTGTTTTCCTCTTCCCGCTCTTGGAAGGCTTGCTGGAAAAAATCAGCCATTTTATCAATGGCCTGCTGAGCCTCGGGTACATACTTCCAGAAAAGATGCCAGACGTGGAGAAGTCCATCGTAGAGTTGGAGTTCCACTTCTCCTCCATCCTGACGGATTTTCTTTTCTAACCCAATGGCATCATCGGTAAGGACTTCTTTGGTACTGGCCTGTATGAGCATAGGTGAGAGGTCATTGAGGCTGGCATTCAGGGGAGAGATCATGGGGTGGTAAATGGTGTATTTCCCGGCATATACAATTCCCCAGTCCCTGACTTGGTTTACGCTGACAATAGGATCGAAGGCTTGGTTTTCGCTGGCAGAATCTCCGGCAAAACTCAGGTCTACCCAGGGACACATGAGGGCTACAGCAGCAGGTTGAGGGCTATTCATCTGGCGCAGGGTAATCAGGGTAGACATGATCAGCCCTCCTCCGGCCGAGTCTCCTGTCATAGCGATGTCCTGGGGATTATATCCCTTGAGGATCAACCATTCATAGGCATGGACTACATCTTCGAGGGCTGCGGGAAAGGGATGTTCCGGCACCAGGCGGTAATCCACACTTATGGCAACACAGTGAGAGGCCTGAGCAATGCGAGCCGCTAATGCCCGATGGGTCTGGATAGAACCGACGGCATAGCCTCCACCATGGACAAAGAGGATGACCTTGGTCATATCCGCCTGTCTGGGATAGTACCATTCTGCGGCTATCTTACCTATTTTAATAGCCTTTGTTTTCACTCCTCTTGGCATATTGAGGGGAAGGGCACTCATGTCCAGCAGTCGACGAAGCGACTGAATCTGAGTGATATCCTTGTTCAAAGCCCTGCCTATATTATTGGCAGAGAGCTTGATAAGTTGATGTTGTAAGCTTGGCATGGGATCCAATCTTAAGTTTATAGCCACACAATCATAGTCCTTATTATTCTAAAATAGGTAAAAACTATCATTTGTTGCAAGAATAGAAATACTAATATATTACTTTCTGCATATGTTTGGTCATACAAAGATTAGCATACCTGCAATGGAGGCAGTAAGGAAGGCGGCAAAGGTACCTCCCAACAAAGCCCTCATGCTAAGTTCGGAGAGATTTTTACGCTGGCCCGGAGCCAGGGCACCTATCCCCCCTATTTGTATCCCTATCGAAGCAAAATTGGCGAAGCCACAAAGGGCATAGGTGGCGATTACGACAGATTTATAGTTACGGACTACCCCCTCATCCATGAGTTCGCCCAGGCTGGTGTAGGCGTAAAACTCATTCAAGATGGTCTTTTCTCCCAACAACTGCCCGACCAAGAGGATATCTTCTTGTGGAACGCCCATCAACCAGGCGAAGGGAGCTCCCACCAAACCGAGGATAAAGGTCAGGTTGAAGGACTGGTATCTGCCTTCGGTCCATTCCCTGACCCAGTCATTGAGGCCTGTCCAGGCTCCCAGCCAATCACCAAAAAAGGAGTTGAGCAGGGCCATGATTGCGGTAAAGACCATGAGCATGACCCCTACATTTACGGCCAGTTTCAGTCCGTCAGTGATGCCGTTGGAAAGGGCGTCCAGGATATTGGTACCAATCTTTTCCTTGGGTACACTCAAATCCTCTTGGGTCTCCTCGGTTTCGGGGACCATGATTTTTGCCAGTACGAGGGCTGCCGGGGCAGACATTACCGAAGCCGTGATGAGATGCTTGGCAAAATCCGCTGCCTGTTTCTCATCGCCCCCTCCCAAAAAGGTCACATAGGCAGCAAATACGCCCCCGGCAATGGTGGCAAAGCCTCCTGTCATCAGGGCCATGATCTCCGAGCGGGTCATCTTATTCAAGTAGGGCTTGATCAGGAGGGGAGCTTCGGTCTGCCCGACAAATATATTGCCAGCAGCAGCGAGGCTTTCGGCACCGGAGAGGTTCATGGTCTTGTTCATGATCCAGGCAAAACCATAGACAATGCGCTGCAAGATACCCAGGTAATAGAGCACAGACATAATGGCAGAGAAAAATACTATGGTAGGCAGGATCTGAAAGGCAAAAATATTGCCAAAGCTGTCGCTGTCGGCCAGGTCGCCAAACATGAATATAGCCCCGGCCTTGCTGTAGTTTAACAGATTAACCATGCCCTTGGAGGCAGCCTGAATCGCCAGTCCCACACCTGGAACTTGAAGAACCAATACGGCTACCAGGATTTGCAGGCTGATGCCTATCAGGACCAGACGCCAATTAATGGCTTTTCGGTGGGTAGAGAAAAGTACGGCAATGCCCAGCATGACCAGGATGCCCAGGACTCCTCTTAGGAGATCAGAGAGGGCAAAACTCCCTTGTTTTAAGGTTCTTTTACCCAAAACAAGTTTTTTTTCCCTGGAAATGAGTCGAATTCCACCTTCATCTGTCCATTCCATGTGGTAAACTTCAATTCGTCTTTGCGAATCCAAGTCTCCCCCGCTCATATCAGCTATTTTTTCCCCTTCAGAAAAGAAGATCATCCTGTTGGAGTCCTCCTTGCTATAATAAGAAATAGAATCGATCCCACTTTGAATGTCTACCTTTTCGAAGCTCAGGAAGAGGCTATCGCCGTTGACCGACCACTTACCTTCTCTCTTCAGGGTATCCAGAAAGAGGGTCAGGGTCCCATTGCTGTCTATGAGGAGGCGATAATTTTGTCTTCGGTCAAAGTCACTTTTCTGACCATTCTCCTCCATGCTGAAGATGTCCCATTTGTAAGCTAGGGTATCCCCGGTCCAGCCTTGTGAATGAAGGGGAAGAATCAAAACGATATAGCCCAGGAGGAAGGCGATGCTGCCTCTTATGGTATTTTTCATGAAACAGAATTTGGGAAATTTAAAAGTATATCAAATTGCTGGCATTAACAATCCGGGGATCAAGATGGCTATCCGGGGCTTATTTTTCTTCTTCTTTCTTGGGATCTTGATTTATATTGAGAGAAACGAGCTGTGCCCTTCCTTTATTCCCTTCGATGATCAGGGTTGTGAGCAGATCTTCGTTGAGCCACTGGGTAAAGGCTTTGATGAAATACTGGTCCCGACGCTCCCCTTCGTAGACCATCTTTCTTGGAGCATAGGTTCCTTTTTCGAGGTCTACCTCCCGATAATACAAGCGGTCGGGACCCCTGAGCTTATCACCGGAGGATTCTCGTGTGAGGAGTTTCATGCGCTTGGCCTCCCGGTCGACCTCCATGTGATAAAAATACCCTGTTCTTTCTATAACCTGAGTGGCACGCTGAAGACTGGGTATAACCAAAGCTTTAAGGATGGTACCATCCGGATCGAATTCAAAGAGGATGATTTCTTCGGCATACTCTTCAAAACTACCTCTACGGGGAAAATTTACCGTTACAGCATTTGGAGTGTTTAGCATATACTTCTGCACCACCAACCATAGGCTCTCATCGGCCATTTCTACCATTTCGGTAACGAGATAATGCTCAAAGCGACGGTTGGGTTTTAGCCCAAAGTCCTCCCTCACCTTTCCGACCTGAACCTTAAGACCAGAACTGATGTTGGCCTTCCGCCTGAGATCTACCTCCATCTTGGAAAAATCAAAATTAATGATATCGAAGCTCTTTACTCCCCTTAGCTTTCCTCTTTTCACTCTGTCGGCAAGGCTGAGGTAGACCCTTCCCCTGGCCCCCACCTTGATGAGATTGAAGCCGCTGTAGGGGTCCAGGAGTTCTCTCCAGTCAGGCAATTCGTCATAAGAAAGTGAGGTCGGAGTTTCGCCTTTCGCATCCTGATAGATGGTGACCCGGCTTTTTCGGTCGAAGATGCCGGTGTAAATTTTCCCTTCATCATCGATACCGGCTCCTATGCTGACCCACTTTTTTTTATTCCCCCATCTCAGGGTATCCCTGTGGTACCACTCTTTAGCATAGAGGTCAAAGATCATGTAACTGATCCCTCCGGTGCGGGTGTGAATGGCTTCCAGATCTTCATAACTTCGGATAAAGTCATCCATGTAGTAGCTTCTTTTGCCTGGACGATAGCCTACGGGCTGGGAGAGCATGAGAAACCGGCCATTGGGGGAGGTATAGAAAGAGACAGGATTGGCATATCTTCCATCGTTAAGCCAGATACTCTCGGTTTCCAGGATATTGCCACTTTTCAAGCCCAGGGTCCTGTGACGGGCGTGGTAGTTGTGGGCACGATAGTCGTATTCTATGGTGTAGAGATGGACAAGGGTATCTTCTATTTCCTGGTAAAAAATACTTTCCTCCCTTTCAAGGATAATCTCTGCACTGCTGAGTTCTTCCAGAAAGAGGTCGTAATGGGTCATCTCCAGGCTTCCATTTCTGGACCAGCTTTTTTCCCAAATGTGGACAAAGCTTCCATCGCTCATGCGAAGGCAGGGATCGTGGGTAAGGAAGACCTCTTCGCTACTCAGACTTGGAGTAGCATAGGGGTACATCAGGTCCTCATCAGTGGGAAATTTCTTGATTATTTTGGAATTGATGATGCGCTGTCCGACGCAGCACCCCGGGAGGAGAAGGAAGGATATTATTGTGACAAGTATTAGTTTTGATAGCTTCATATAAGGGAAAAATAACAGCAAAAGCCATAGGAATCAACCATGGCAGAAAAAGCATTTCGCTTGATAAGAAGGGAGAACAGGAGAAAATGCACAAAAAAAGGCAGGATGAACCCTGCCTTTACCTTAAATTCTCTAGGTCTTTTAGCGATCCTTGAGGTGATCTCTCAATTCTTCCAGGCAGTCTACTTTGGCTTGATAGAGGGAAAGCATGTCTGCGGCCTTTTCAGAGTCATAGTCAACCCTGGCCATTTTTGCTTTGAGTTCTGCCAGTCGATCATTGATTTTGCCTACTTTCTGGAGGATGGCCTTGGCTTTCTGATCCCATTCTATGCTGTAGGTTTGGATTTCCTTGAGTAATGATTGTATTTCCTGCTGATACTCTTTTTCCGCCTTTCTCCAGTCATCGATGGAGGAAGGCAGTTTGACCGCTGGCAGATCGGCCACGGTCATTTCGCTCTGCTGTGGCAAGCTGTCGCGAAAATTCCACCACAGCCCCGCTACCATGCCCAAGAGCAAAAGGGCAGCAGCTGCCTGAATGAGGGGGTATCGCCTCCAGAGGGGACGACTTTTTTTGTCCAGGTTGCCGCTGATTTCTCGCCAAACACGGTCTCCCGGTGGTTCCACATCCAGGTGCTCTCGGTGCTGGGCTATATATTCTTCCAATTTTTGTTGCATGAATCTCTTTGCTAAAAATTAAAATGAAACTACTGGGTCTCAAGGGTTTTGGAAAGCCGCTCGCGGAGCAGTTTCTTGGCTCTGTGGTATTGAGACTTAGAGGTCGATACCGAGACACCCAAAATTTCACTTATTTCCTGATGGTCATAGCCTTCCAATTGGTAGAGGTTAAAGATAACCCTGCATCCCTGTGGAAGGTTTTTGATCTCTTGATGGACTTTTGCCGGTGAGATGTCCGACCAAAGGTAGGTTTCTGGCTCATCCTCAGAAAATTCCATCACACGCTCATCAATGCTTTCAAAAAAAATCTTTCTCTTATGGAGGACACTCAGGCACTTATTGACCACGATCCTCTTGATCCAGGCCCCAAAAGAAGACCTTCCCTCGAAGCTGTGAATATTGTTAAAGGCGTTAAAAAATGCCTCCTGGAGGGCATCCTCGGCAGAAGCCTGATCTCCCAGCATACGAATGCAGAGGTTGTACATGGCGCGGCTATACAATTGATACAAGCGAAACTGCGCCGTTCGGTCGCCTTTCTTGCAGGCTTCTATGAGGTCCAGGTGTATGTTATAATTGTTCTTGCCCAAGGTAGTAATCAGGTGTGATTGATCGATTGTTTCCTTCCCAAAGATGGAGCTTGCCCTCAAGGGTTGGGATAATATAAGGATTTCTTCAAAAAATTATTTGAATTTTTTCCGTCCCATAGCGGCCTTAATCTTGTCGAAGATCTCGGTATTGTCATAAATACCTGCAAAAAGATCCGAGCCTGGTCCGTAGGCAAATACCGGAATCATAGCGCCTGTATGCCCTCCAGAGCCAAAGTGTAGGTTGAGGTCTCCAAGTTCTGAACCTCTCTTGATGGACAGCCCTCCAGTCTCGTGGTCAGCCGTAACGATGACCAGGGTGTGTCGGTCTTCTTCAGCAAAGTCCAAAATTTCCTTCAGGGTATCGTTGAAGTCCAGCATTTCAGAAATGACGTAAGATTCGTCATTGGCATGGCCTCCCCAATCAATCTGCGATCCTTCCACCATCATCATGAATCCTCCTTTGCTACGCTCATCAAGGAAATCAATGGCATACTTCGTGGCTTCCGGCAGATAGTCTCTTCCCTTCTCCTTTCGGGTAGGCTGATTCAAAGCCGTAAAATACAAGAGTTTCTGCTCAGGAGGTACCTGTAAGCTGCGAAAAGAAGTTTGCCAGTCTCGGACCAGATAGCCCTTGGATTGAAGTTGAGGAATAAGGCTTTCACTCCTTCTGCGGTTGCGAAAATATTGCAGTCCGCCACCGATGGCGATGTCAATATCTGAATCTAAAAAATCCTCAGCAATGCTCTCATATTTAAGGCGGTAGGCCTCATGGGCATAAAAGGCGGCAGGGGTAGCGTGGGTCAGTTCAGAAGTCACCACAAGTCCTGTCAACATATCCTTACGCTTGGCAAGGTCAAAGATGTTTTTGACCGGCATTGTATCCTTATTGACACCAATGGCCCCCAGGTAGGTCTTTTTTCCTGTCGCAAAGGCGGTGGCTCCGGCAGCCGAGTCCGTGATAAGGTCATCAAAAGCATGGGTCTTAATCAGACCAATGACAGGACAGCGCTCCAACTCGAACTTATTTTTGTTGTTGTACGTCCCGGCTGTGATCTGTGTGAGTCCCATCCCATCGCCGATGACGATGATTACGTTGGTGGGGCCCTTGGCTGTCGGCATTTGCACCTTGGTGGACCTACAACTGCCCAGGAGAATAAAAAGGAATAAAAATATGCTTAGTCTGTTCATTATTCAAAGGTTCAATTAGCCAAGATAACGAAAATTTGGCTCCATTTTTCTCCCCCTTTCTTGTCAAAGGTACCATGTTTGACTTCAATTCAGATCTGTCAGGGAATCATTTACTTGTTTTTCTTCGCCCAATTGTCGCGAAGGGTCACCGTCTGGTTGAAGACCAACTTACCTTCTTTCGAGGACCTATCTTTGATGTAGTATCCCTTTCGGATAAACTGATAGCGGTCTTCGTCAGCAGCCTCTTTCAGGCTGGGCTCCACATAGGCCTTTTCGACGATTTGCAAAGAATCGGGGTTCAGAAATTCCATAAAGCCCTTTTCCTTGTGCCCTGTAGGATCAGGGTCTACAAAGAGGCGGTCATATTGACGTACTTCTACCTCCAGGGCCTGAGGAGCAGAAACCCAATGCATGGTTCCCTTTACCTTGATGCCACTGGTATCATTGCCAGAGCGAGATTCAGGAAAGTACTCCGCATATATTTCTTCTATTTCCCCGGTTTCTTCATTTTTCTTGAAGTCTTTGCCTTCTATGATATAGGCACCCTTCAGGCGGGCCTTCCTTTCGGGGCCTAGGCGGTACCATTTTTTGGGGGAGGGTGGATTTTCCTTAAAATCATCTCTCTCAATCCACAGTTCGCGGGAAAAGGGCACCTTCCTAGAGCCGGATGCTGGATCCTCGGGGTTGTTTTCGATCTCCATTTCCTCTACCTGATCCTCGGGATAATTGGTAATGATGAGTTTGACAGGGTTAAGGACACCCATGACCCGGGGAGCTACCTTGTTAAGGTCCTCCCTTACATAATACTCCAACAGGGAAAGTTCGATAACATTTTCCCTGCGAGCCACACCTACACCCTGGGCAAAATTGCGGATGGCCTGGGCGGTGTAGCCCCTCCTCCTCATCCCGGAGATGGTAGGCATGCGGGGATCGTCCCAACCTTCGACGATGCCTTCCTCCACCAATTTGCTGAGCTTACTCTTTGAAGTGATGGTATAGCTAAGGTTGAGTCGGGCAAACTCTATCTGGCGAGGTCGGGGTCTGAATTCCCCCAACTGATCCAGAAACC
Source organism: uncultured Bacteroidia bacterium (assembly GCA_964564415.1). Classification (GTDB taxonomy): domain Bacteria; phylum Bacteroidota; class Bacteroidia; order J057; family J057; genus JALEFZ01. The sequence continues at coordinate 143,580 of CAZMAV010000004.1, forward strand.
AATTGTAAAGGGGTCGATGCACCTCAAACTCCAAGGTGCAAATTGAGTGGGTGATACCCTCGATCGCATCGCTCTGCCCGTGGGCCCAGTCATACATGGGGTAAATATTCCATTCCTTGCCTGTGCGATGATGAGGAGCTTTGATGATGCGGTACATGATGGGATCTCTCATGTGCATATTGGGAGAGGTCATGTCAATTTTTGCCCTCAGTACCCGCGAACCCTCTTCAAATTCGCCATTTTTCATGCCTTCAAGCAGGCGCAGGTTTTCTTCTACCGATCGGTTGCGATAGGGGCTCTCCTTGCCGGGAGAGGTAGGTACTCCTCTCATCTCTCTCATTTCTTCAACAGAAGAATCGTCGACATAGGCCTTACCTTCTTTTACAAGTAGTATGGCCCAATCGTAGAGCTTGGGAAAGTAGTCGGAGGCAAACTTTACGCTGTCCTCCCATTTGAAGCCCAGCCACTGAATATCATTCTTGATGGCCTCTACAAATTCTGTGCTTTCCTTGGTCGGATTGGTATCGTCAAAGCGGAGGTTGGTCTTTCCTCCGTATTGTTGAGCAAGGGTAAAATTCAGCACGATGGACTTGGCATGGCCCATGTGTAGGTAGCCATTGGGTTCAGGAGGAAAACGGGTATATACCTTGTAATCCTCGCCCTCCTGGCGAAGATTTTCTTCTACCAGGGTTTCGATAAAGTTTTTTGATGCGGGGGTTTCGTTCGTACTCATGAATGAATATTACCTATGCTTGACATTCGGCCTTCAAGATAAAAGAAAGCTATAAACCATACGTATTGCAAAGAGACGTATTTGGAAAATCAGGGTTACCTGAAGGCACAAAGGTAATATTTATGGCCGTAGAGGAGTGACTCAGATGGGGATATTGTCAAAAAAATCCTGTCATCATCTTGATTTGAAGAAAATAAATTGTCGATAAGCACAATATTATTTAAATTTAATACTTAGCGAATGTGGTATTTCTGCCTCATTGATACCGGGATTCGGGTATATGGCTTTTGCCGGGGGGAAGTGCTGCATAGATTCGCCCATTGATTCATAACTAAAATTCAGCAAAACGGATAAACTACTATGGCCACGCTCACAAAAACACAGGAAGATATTGGGAATCTTTCTACCACTTTAGAAAAGTTTTACCGCTGGGAAAGTAACAGTCCTGACAAGGCATTTCTGCATCAGCCCATCGATGGAAAATGGCACAGTTGGACTTATGGGGAAGCCGGACAGGAGATAAGAAAAATAGCTGCTTACCTAAAGGAAAACTACGGAGAGGGGTCAAAGATCGCTTTGCTCTCGCGCAACTGTGCGCACTGGATCATGGCAGATATTGCCATTAGCATGGCGGGTTGTATCTCAGTTCCCCTATATCCAAATATAAAAAGAGACACTGTCAACTATGTCCTCGACCACAGTGAGTCGGTGGCCATTCTGGTAGGAAAGCTAATCGATGCAGACTGGCAAGAAATGCGCCATGGAGTTCCTCAAGAGCTTCCCAGCATCAAAATGGGCAATTATGGCCTGGACGCTGATTATCGCTCATGGGATGACATTTGTGCCGAACAATCTCCCATGGAAGAAAGTCCCATGGGAGATATCGAAGGGGTACAGACCATCATTTATACTTCAGGGACCACCGGAAAACCAAAGGGTGTAGTCATCGGCGCTTCCTCTCTCTCCTACTCCATCGCTCAGTTTGACAAAATATTTGACCTCCAAGGCAGCGACCGCTTTTTCTCCTACCTGCCCCTCTCTCACATCGCCGAGCGCATGCTCATCTCCCAGGGAGCCCTGGTAGCAGGATCGGATATTTTCTTTGCCGAGTCTCTCGATACCTTCGCGGATAACCTTAAGCATGCCAGACCGACCATCTTTCTGGCCGTGCCCAGAATCTGGACCAAATTCCAGATGGGTGTGCTTGCCAAATTCCCCCAGTCCAGGCTTAACTTACTCACTTCCCTTCCTGTACTGGGCAATGTCATCAAAAGAAAAATTAAAGAAGCCCTGGGTTTGGACAAAGCAAGGGTGAAACTCACCGGAGCAGCCCCCATGTCTGTATCCATGCTAGAGTGGTATAAAAAACTGGGAATGGAAGTCTATGATGTCTATGGGATGACAGAAAACTGTGCCCTTTCCCATGCCAACCGGCCCGACGCCTACAAGTTTGGAACCGTAGGAAGGGTCATGACGGGAGTCGAAATGAAGCTCACCGAAGAAGGTGAAATTTGCGTTAAGTCGCCTGCCAATATGCGCGAATACTACAAAATGCCCGAAAAGACCGCCGAAACCCTTCAGGACGGATGGCTTTACACCGGAGATAAGGGTGTCATCGACAGCCAGGGATTTGTCAAAATTACCGGAAGGGTGAAAGACCTTTTTAAGACCTCAAAAGCTAAATATGTCGCTCCTAACCCTATCGAACAGAAAATTTCGGCCAATGCCTTTGTGGAGCAGGTCTGTGTCGTCGGAAGCGGTATCCCCCAGCCCATTGCCCTGGTCGTCCTTTCCGAGTCAGCTCAGGAAAAAAATATAGAAGAGGTGAAAGAAAGCCTCAGAGATACCCTCAATCAAGTCAATGCAACCCTGGACCACCACGAAGTTCTCCAAAAGATCGTGGTCATGAAGGAAGACTGGACGGTAGAAAACGGCGTCCTCACCCCTACACTCAAGATCAAGCGAAATGTGCTCGATGAGCGCTTCGAAAAGCACTTTGAAGACTGGTACGAGGGTGGAAAGGGAGTCATCTACCAATAAAACAGCAGCTATTCTCTAACCGATAGTTTCATAAAAATCCCCTCCTAGTTACAGCAGGGGATTTTTTTATGTCTTCACTTCCCTCAGACGGAAGACCAGAGCCAGAATAGCCGATACCAGGGCCAGGAGCAGAAAGCCTCCCGTTACAACTATAACAGCCACAAAGGCCTCTGCCCGAATCAACAAGATGCTCAGCAGGGTCATGCCCGAAAATATAAGGCTGGCAAAAGCGAAAACTGTCGATTTTTCCAAAGCCGGTTTCACCACTCTTTTCCAGATTCCCCTCTTTCTCAGTTTTTACTTCTTCTTTTTTAAAAGCAAAACTTCCTGATGGCTGTCTCCAGGATGCTGGACATGGGCCTGTCCTCCCTGAACCTGGCTCAAGGAAAGCCCCATGAATAGGAATAGAATCATGCTAAATTGCTTTATGCCCTTTGATTTTGACCATGTAGTCGAAATCAAAGGGCTGGCATCACCATCCCTAACGAGGATGATAGGTGCGGACGGCCTCTTTTAAAACTTTCTCCTTGTCCAGTGTCATTTTTCTAAGCTGTTGCTTCACAAACATGTCCATTTGGTCATTGTAATGAGGGCTTGCAGGATCTGCCGAAGCTCCATAAGCATTGATGGAGAAAATTTCCGGACCTTCTTCGTTGAACCTGACCATTTGGATATAGGAATCCCCGGCCCAGGGTACCAGGGTACCATCCTTACGAAATCGACTTGCCACGGCGGCCAGAACATCCGGACCTCCTCCGTAGGGCAAGCGCTTATTTCCTCGGCTATGGAGCTGAACCTGGCCTAACATGACCCTGGAAGACTGAAAGTGTTTGATCAGATAATCCTGGGTCCAGGCCAGTGCTTGCATCAGTTTGGCTTCAGTCAGTTCTTCCCCCTCTTCCAGGCTTTTTCTATCTTCCAATACATCATTTAACAAGTGGTAGATGGTAATGATAAACAGAGGGGCTGCGACGCTAGTCACATCGGCTTTCCCATCCCATGCCTGTAGCAATCTTAGGCTTTCGGCAAGCTCAGGATAAGCTGTGGGTTTCACCGTAAAGAGAGGATTTAATTTTGGATAGACTGGAGAGGGGATTTCGTAAGACTGGTCGTACTTCATCCTCAGAAATTCTTCCCAGGTGACTTTCTGGCTCTTATTTAACATGCTACCTAGTTTTGCCCCACGATTGGTCAGGTCATTGGGATTTTGGTAGCCCATAGTCCTAGGTACCTTCTGAGGATCGGGATTATCTCTGGGACCGGAAGAGAGGAAGGGGCTGTGGTTGCAATTATAGACAAAGCCAGAACCGGGATTGAGTACCTGGGCACAACTGTCGTAGGGATAGAATTCTTGCCAAATCGTAGCTGTCGTATCTCCGGGCAGTACAGAGGTCCAATTGAAGCCTTTGTCTCTCTTGGGAAAAAGGCCATTAGAAATGTAGTAGATATTGTCCTCTTTATCGGCGTAGACAATGTTGGTCGACACAATTCCCTGCATGGATAGGGCTTGCTGAAACTCCTCGAGGTTACAGGCCTTGTTCATTCGATACCATTGTTCAGCAGCTTTGAGGGTTTGATTGGCTGAAAAGCGAAGGGCAAAGACCCCTTCCTTTGTCTTAATGGTCACCCCATATTTACTCTTATAAAATTTTTGCTTGAGAGAAATGGGAATAAAGCCCCACAATTTAATCCTGGCTTTGGTATGATAGGGTTGGAGACGTTCTTTTTTTCCATCTATTTCATATACCATATCGTCTTCGGGGTCCATTCGCAATTCATAGATATCGGCAAGATCAGGATGATTGACCGTGTGTGCCCACCCCAAATGTTCATTAGATCCCACAAAAATACTGGCTCCTCCGGCGAAAGTCGCTCCCAGGATATTCCAGCCTTCCTCGCTGCAGAGGTGGGCTTCGTACCATGAATTTAATCCCTGCAGGGGCTGGTGAGAATTGATTGCCAGATAGGTTTTTCCATCCAGGGTCTTTTTTCGGCTCAAAGCAAAGGCATTGGAGCCACGGCTTTCCGACTCCCTAAAGGCCTCTACTTTTTCATCCAGAATGGCTGTAAGGGGTTTGTCTACTCCCGAGAGTAGGGCAAGGCCCACCACATATCCTTTGAGTACCTCTTTGGGGCCTACGGGAAATAATTTTTTATGGACTACCTTCTTGGGATAGGTCCGGGCGTAGGCATTGACTCCTTGGGCATAAGCTTCGAGGACTTTTTTGAAGTCTTCTGAAACCTCCTTTTCGTAGTTTTGAGCCACAATGCTATGGGGATCGAGCAAATGTACGGCCACATCAAAGAAGGCTCCTTTTTTACCCCTGACTTGTCCCATAAGGCCTTTAACCGCCAGCAGTTGCATTTGCTGGGTCTCAAAATCATCCTCTGCCGTGGCCCATGCAAATCCATAGGCTACCTCGGCATCGGTAGAGGCGAAGATGTGAGGGGTACCAAAGGAATCCCTGGCAATCTGTATCTGAGAAGGGTCGATTTGAGCCAGCGCAAATTGACCAAAGATTAAAAACAAAGGGAGAAAATATCGCTCCATGGCTATTTTGTATTAAGGTAATGATGGACTCGCTTAAGATAGATAAATTATAAGGGGCAGCCTATTCCTTAAAAGCTCCAATAGATTCAACTACTCTCTATCTCATGTCATCATCCAAAAACCATCTCAAAATCGGTCTTGCTCAGATTTCCTCTGTGTATCTGGACAAGGCAGCCAACCTCGAAAAAGTGTCCCGATACGCCAGAGAGGCGGCGGAAAAGGGCTGTCAGTTGCTGGCTTTTGGCGAAGCCCTGGTTCCGGCCTATCCTTTTTGGATAGAATGTACAGGGGGAGCAAAATTCAACTCCGATATCCAAAAGGACAGCTTTGCCCACTATCTCTCTGAAGGAGTCGTCATCGAGGAGGGAGACCTGGATCAAGTCTGCCAGTTGGCTGCAAGGTACAAGATGGCCATTTACCTGGGAATCATAGAAAAACCTGCCTCTAGGGGCTATCACACCTTGTATTGCAGCCTTGTTTGCATTGACTCCAAAGGACAGATCGCCTCATCGTAAGCTCATGCCCACCTACGAAGAGCGACTGGTATGGTCAGTAGGCGATGGGCATGGCCTTAGGGTTCACGACCTCTACCCCTTTCGGGTGGGTGGACTCAACTGCTGGGAAAACTGGATACCTATGCCCAGGGCTAGCCTCTATGGTCAGGGGGAAGACCTTCATCTAGCCATCTGGCCGGGAAATGTAAGAAATACTGAAGACATCACCTGCTTTATCGCGATGGAAAGCCGGTCCTATGTGCTTTCTTTCTGTGGACTCACGCACAAATCCGATACTTCCGAGGATATGCCCCATTTTGAGATATGGGCAGAAGGGGTACCAGCCTAGATGGCCAATGGGGGTTGAAACCTCAGGCCGAAAAAGAAGAACTCTTTGTAGTGGATTTAGACCACAGAAAAGTGCTGAGAGAAAGGCAAAACTTTGATCCCTCTGGCCATTACTTCCGCCCGGATGTACTTCGGCTGACCCTAAATAGGGAGCGGCAGCAGGGACTGAATCTTGGAGACTGAAAAAACCCACAAAAAAGCCGGGAGCATTGTACTCCCGGCTGCTTATCAAATACCTTGAATTTTTCTTAGCTTATTTTAACTTCCCTGATTTGGCAGGTCTGGCCTTATTTAGTTCCTGCACCCTTCTGTAGATAGAAATCATAAATCCCGCTGTAAGGATAAAGGTTCCCAACCAGAGAAGATTGATGAAGGGCTTTTGAATCGCTTTGATGATCACAAAATCAGCCTCAGGGTTGACAAAACGCCCTTGGAGATGAACCTTGTTCTGAGCGGGCTCAATGTCGACAAAAGCGAAATCCAGGCCAAACTCTTCGATTCCATCCTGGATCATGCCAGGATTGTTGCCCTTGATGGTAAAGATGGGACGGGCAGTCTTGGTATTGCCGCCATTCGTGACCTGAAGGTTAGCCGCAGCAGCTACATCGTAGTCCTGGAGGTCAGGTCTTTGGCTGAGGTCGATCAGGTTTTCCAACTTAAAGGTAAAGCCTTCCCACTTGGCAGTTTGACCAATCTGCAGGTCCAGGCTGAAGTACTTGGTCTCTGCGCTTTCATCAGCTGGAAGGCTGGAGGTATAGACATAGATGTCGCGGTTCCAGTATACCTTTCTGCTGGGATGAGGGATAAGACCTTCTTCGGCCTGGTTGAGCTCAGTCTGTGCGAAGACCGTAAATGAATCCCGCTTTGTGGCCCTGTTTTCAAACCTCAACCCAAATTCCATGCGGGTATTGATTCGCTCAGGCTGGAAAGCTGCCAGGTTTTCGTTGAGCTTTTCCTCGATCAACTCCATGTCCAGTTCTCCCATCAGTTCTTTTTGATGGTCTTCTGCATTATGCTCAGAAGAAACTTTCTGGCTTCCCTTTTTGAGGAAGGGTCCACGGGGCAGGATAAGGGCCCATTGATCTCCTGACTTATCGTCAAAGGCCAGTTTGAATTTGAGAATATTCTGTTCCAATACTTCAAGATCACTCACAGGAGCCTGGGCTTCCTTTTTACCGATGTAAGTAACATCATAACCCATGATCTGTGTCTTGAGACCTCTGGGAAGCAGGACATTGTCCACGCGTTCATCCTCGGGAAAGCGCTCCAGGTCGCCGGGCCTCAGGTTTTTGGATATGACAGAATCATAACCCGAAGAGAAAAGCATTCCAATCAGCATAAGGGCAAACCCAATGTGAACTACTGTTCCACCCATGACCTTTAATCCCTTCTTATTTTTCCTCAAAAGTGAAATTAGCACGTCTGTGTTGGCGAAAAAGCCAAAGAGGGCCGAGAATAAAAGGAGTTCGTCAGCTACCGAAAGGATTCCATATTGGATATAGGCGATGGCCTTGTTGAATACATTTGTACTGGTCTGCTCGGGATCAATCATTGAAGCAAACTCTTCGTCGAAGGCAAATTCCCAATCGGCATACCAGATGGCTAGCATAACGGCTGATCCCGTCAGAACTGCCAACAGGAAGGGCCTAAAGAGAGCGTCTGCAATTTGCTTGCCCTTTACCCTTCTCCACCAAAGAAACTGTCCAATACCCGAAGCCACACCAAAGGCGATGGCAAACCATACATTCCAATTGTAATAAAACAACTGCACATTGGGGGGAGGGGCTAGATTGGTACCGAATATTTTATTGAATACGGGTAAAGAGGTCGTGAAGGTGATAACCAAAGAGGAAAAGAGAAAGACAAGAATCCCGACAAAAAGCCAGAATTCGGCGCTCCAAATCTTGGATTCATCTGCGCCTCTGGGTATGTCTTTTCCTCGAAAGATCATCATGACCACTACAAAGGTTGTATAAAGGCCAATCAATACAAGCAACTGGCCCGTCAGACCCAGGTCGGTAAAGGTGTGAACGGAATTTTCTCCCAAGATACCCGAACGGGTCAGGAAGGTAGAGTACAGGACCAGGAGAAAGGTACCAATGATGAGCCACATGGCCATGCGCAGGTAGGCCTTGGTCTTGCGGAAGATCAGCATGGCGTGGAGGGAGGCAACACCACATAGCCAGGGGACGAAGGAAGAGTTTTCCACCGGATCCCAATTCCAGTATCCTCCAAAATTCAGGGTTTCGTAGGCCCAGTACCCTCCCATGATGATGCCAATGCCGAGGATCATGACAGAAAAGCTCATCCAAGGCAAGGCGGGCTTGATCCAGTCGGTGTAGGACTTACGGATCAGGCTTGACATCACAAAGGCAAAGGGAATGGTCGTAGAGGCAAAACCCAGAAAGAGGGTCGGCGGGTGTATAACCATCCAATAATTTTGCAGAAGGGGATTGAGTCCATTTCCATTGGTAGGGACGAAGTTTGGATTGGAGGCCCAAACCTCATCTTCAGGAAAGGCAGCCTTGAGGGAAAGGAAGGGGGTAGATCCCAACTTCCAGACTTCAGGCTCAAAAAAGACGGCAAAGAGCCCTACAGCCGCTAGTACCGCTCCTGAAAAAAGGGTCCAAAAGTGATTTTCTTTGGCCTGATGTGCAACATAAGCATAGATGAAGTACATGACCGTGTAGGCGATCATGACCAAGAGGTAAAACCAGAAGCCCAATCCTCCCAGACTTAGCTCGCTGCCTCCCGGAATAAAGGAAACACTGTAGCCCAACTGCCCCCGAAAAAGAAGGAGGAGAAAGGCAGCAGCTACGATGACAGAAGCCAGATGGAAATTTCCCTTTATGGGAAGCTGATCTCTGTTTCGGGCAAATTGATAGAGAAAATAGATGCCCGGTAGCAAGGCCAGCACCAGGTAAATTCCACTTACCCAAGAGCTATTGATGTAGACCCCCAGGAGCATGGAAGACAGAATAAGGTTGATTGAGGCCAGAATAGCCAGGACGCTGTTTCTCCATTCTGATTTATTGAACAACAAAATGGAACCCAGGATGGCATGCCAAAAGGTCCAGAGCAAAAAGGACCCCTCTTGCCCTTCCCAGAAACAGGAAATCATGTAGTAGACGGGAAGCTCGTTTGAGGAGTGGGCCCATACGTAGTGATACTCGTATTGGTGGCTGTGAATGAGGTAAAAGAGGGTAACAATGATTCCTATGACACTACCCACATGAGCCATAAAACTAACCTTCCCCATTCTGATCCAGCTTTTTTGCTCTCCTCCTTCCCGCTGATCGGCCAATAGAAAGCTGATCATCGATACCAGGGCAGAGGAAAAAGCCAGGGAGACCATTAATTCTCCGAGTTTACCTCCGGTGAATTCAAACATATATTCTTATTTTTTCATCAGGGTTAAAACAAACTTATCAAAGCTCGGACTTTTCTTCCGTAGCTTGAAGGTCGGTAGATTCAAACTTGGAAGGACACTTCATGACAATCTTATCAGCCACAAAGGTTCCTTCCTTATATCCTCCCACGACGACCACCTTTTCGGCGTTTTCGAAGTTGGTAGGCTTAGGGTCGTAATACTTGACCATTTCAGTGCGTTGCAGGGTATCCTGAAGGAAAAAGGTAAAGAGATCGCGTTGAGCGTCGTAGTTGGCCTGCTCACGATTGACCCATTTTCCTACAATATGGACCTGCTTATCGACTTTCTCTGCGTGGGTAAAGTCTGTGTAGATACTAGCAGACTTTGAAAAATTCAATCCCAGACTCACCACAAAGATGGCCAGTCCGACAAGAATGATGATGTGAATGGTTTTCATATGGCTTCATTGTTATGACCGATGGTCCAAATTGTCCATTTTTTTCTCCAGGGCTTTCACTTTTCTTTGATTGATAACAAGATAGCCAATAAAGGCCAAAAAAATTACCAGGGTTACCGTCATGACAGCGTTGATCTTATCACTGGCAAAAAGCCACTCCTGCTGACTGCTTTCTTGCAGTAAAAATATAGACAAAACTGGATATATCATCTTTTATTTTGATCAATTTTGTAGTTGTTGTTCCTCTGCGTAAGTCCTGTTGGCCAGATAATCATCAAGCCGCTCTTTGACGAGGGCCATTCTACTTTTTACTTCCCAGACCCAGACACTGAGCAGGGAAAATCCCACAATAGAGATCAGCATGATCATGTAAGAGGTACCATCGTACTTCTTTTGGAAAATCATGGTTCCCTGTTCGGCTGTTGGGTGCAGACCGGGGAGCATTTTGGGCACGATGAAGAAGAGGGGAATCAGGGTAGCGTAGGCAAATATGTTATAGACCGCTGCTATTCTTCCCCTTTGTTCGGGCTCTGAGAATGAAGACCTAAGCAAAAAATAGCCGAGGTAAATCAACAGAGAAATAAGGGCACAGACCTGTATAGGGTCCCATACCCACCATGCCGAAAAATCACTGCCCGGGAGATTCTCTCCCCAGGTGACCCTAGACCAGATGATGCCTGTAATCAGACCAATGATATTGAGCATGACACCTACCTCGGCGGCGATCCTCGCTTTGGCATCCAGAAGTATAGGATTCCCCTCTTTTTCTCGGTCGGGATCAAGGCGACGGAGGAGAAGGACACTCCATACAACAGAAATGGTCATTACAACAATTTCACTGAACCACATGGGTACATGGTAAAAGAGGTTTCTGGACGACTGACCCCATATGGGATTGTAGGGCATTTGTACGAGCAAGCCATAAATCAAGGCAAAAGCGACGAGTCCTACTCCGAGGGCCTTGTATCCAACATTCCAAGCTGTTTTCATATAGGATTTCAACTATTCACCCGGGCCGAATGTTGCTCAATTAGCATGAAAAACCACCCTAAACTTTTAGCAGGGTAAATTTAGTATTTTTAAACGAAACTTATAGTTGATTTGTGTCAATCCTCAATCCCTCCACACAAAAGGAAAGAGAATCACTGAAATAACAGATAGCACCGCAGTAATTCCCAAGAGTAGGAGGTAACTATCGCTGCTCAGTCCTGCATCAAGGCCTTCGACTGCATACCTTGACAGACGGATCAGGACCAAGAAGACAGGGACCAACAAAGGAAAGCTTAAAACGGCCATCAAAGTTCCCCGATTAGCGGCCTTGGATGCAATGGCCGTAACCAGGGTCAGGTTGGCAGAAAGTGCTGCGGACCCCATCAAGGTGATGAGAAGCATAAGTCCTAATTTTTCGACCCTCACTTCACTCAAAAAAGAATAAGAAAAAAGGGCTACCGTAGATACTACTGCCAGCAAAAGCAAATTGTAGATCAATTTTGAAATGATGATGGCTGAGGGACTTACCACCCCATAAAGGTAAAGTCCTTGACCCGGACTTTCAGAAAGAAAGCTCTTGGCCACAGAATTGATAGCCACAAAAAGCATGATGATCCAGAAAATAATGTTCCAGATGAGGGGATTGAGTTTATTGACAAAAGCCAAAGAGATGACCACCACCATGCACAGGACATACATGATAAGACCATTGAAAGCATATTTCTGCTTCCACTCCAGGAGCAGTTCCTTCTTGAGAAGGATCAGAATTTCTTTTAGTAGGACCATTTTAGGACAAATGTAAAAAGTAATATGAATCAGGGTTTGGATAGGAGGGCTATAATCAAACTCTTGAGCTAGGCATCATCGCTTGCCCCAGTCCCAAAGCCTGTAGCTAAGTTCTTCTCCCAGATCACGGCCTTTGAGGCGGAGCATCATCAGGGCTTCAGCCCGGTGGTGGGACTCTCTGGCAATCTGGTGGGCCAAAAAATTGATCGGGTCCAATTTGAATCCCTTGATGTGCCCCCTCTCCATTCCCCTTTCCAGCATCCCTGCCATACCTTCGGCAGACTCTTCCAGTAAATTTTTGAGGTAATGCCGGTAGGTAAACTTTTTTCGATCCCCTGCTGTGCCTTTTTCCCAGATATCAGTGGCACCGACCTGCAGCCACACCCTCCTCAACTGATGGATGTAGGCAAAAACCCCGCCCACCTGTCGCTCCTCCCTATCCAGGGTATCTGCCAGCCAGGGCTCAGGAATGCGGTCTAGGGCAAAAATCAGGGTGCGTTCATGCCTGCGCCAACTTTCAAGCCAGGGGGAACTTTGTTCTTCCATCTTTACTTTATTCTAATCCGGAGATAAAAAGCTCCTGCCTTAATCCGAGGTTTCTTGCATGTACATAAGTGTAAAATCCATTCCACATAACCAATGTCCATGTTAAGAGAGAGGCCAATTGACTTTCATACTTTATTCCAATAATAGTAATTTTGAATAAATTATAGTAGACTGTGAAACGAATCTCAATTTTTCTGATCTTCCTTCTCTCCCTTGCATATACCCCCTTAGAGGCCCAACTAGCTGCTGAAGCCAATTGGTACGAGGGCATGGTCGTCCTCCATTGGCAGGCCGTAAATGCTGCTCCTCTGAGTCATTTTGAAATATTGAAGGTAGATGTTTCAGGTCAAAAAAGGCGTATAGGGAGTATTTCGACCAAGGGCGATCCTTTTTTGCCGGAAAACTATGTCTTTGTCGATGCCTCTCCTGACAGCAGCGCTCTATATTTACTTCTGGAGATGGGCAGAGAAGAGAAAGCTCCAATGTCCAAACACGAACTTATACCGGGCAGGAAATTCCTCCTTCTTCCTCCGCCTTTTCCCTTTAACCACAGCTTTAAAAACGACAGCCTCTTGTTATCCTCTACCCTACCCATCTATGGGAAAGTCCGCCTACAAGTTTGGGACGGAAATGGAAGAGAAAGGCTAAACCATGGCCTTTCTTTGAAAGGGGAGGCTCAGGGATGGAGCTTTCAGGCTTCATCATGGCCTTCGGGCATCTATTACCTGGAACTTTTCGGTGGTCAAGAGAAAAATATTTACAAGGTTTTTAAACCCTAAGCTGGACTTACAGGCCTTGACGGGCCAGGATTTCTTCTCCCACAGCCAGGTCCTCAGGAGTGGTTATCTTGATGTTGTCATAACTTCCCTCACTCAAAAAAATCTGACCTCCCATTTCCTGATACAGACTTGCATCATCAGTAAAGGCGTCATGGGGCCGCTGCTGAAAGGCTTGGTGAATGTCTTTGAGTCGAAATACCTGCGGGGTCTGCACTTCTACATATTCCTCCCGGTCTACCGGGACAGAATCCCCTCCCTTCATCCGTCTTCGAAGGGAAGTCTTGACTGCTACGGAAACCACAGCAGAGCCTTTTTCTTCCGCCAGGGTGAAGGCCCATGTAAGGCTGGGGGGCTCAATAAAGGGCCTTACCCCATCGTGGATACCAACCAAGTGGCCTTCAGGATTATTTAGATGGGTCCATAAAAAATCAAGTCCCGCCCAAACGGAGGCCGTCCTGCTCTCTCCTCCCTGACAAAGGTGAATCCTCGAAAGATGAGCTTCTTCCAAATGCTTGGAGGCCAGGTGCACAAAGGTATCTCCATGAGCCTGAGGAAGGACCAGGGCCAATTGAAGTTCTTGATTCCAGTCCAGAAAACGCCTGAGGGTGTGGATTAGGATAGGTTCGCCTCGGAGCGGTAAAAACTGCTTGGGCAGTTGGGTTTTCATTCGCTTACCTGAGCCTCCCGCTACGATAATGGCACTTGGGATCATAGAAGACTTCATCATTAAAAAGAGCAAGCCTCGGAGGGGAGGCTTGCTCTTTGTGAGTAATAGATGTATCAGAGGATAAGCATGGCATCGCCATAGCTGTAAAACTTATATTTTTCCTTCAGGGCTTCCTGATAGGCTTCCATCATGAAATCGTAGTCCATAAAGGCAGCTGTCATCATGAGTAGGGTGGATTTGGGCCTGTGCAGGTTGGTTAGGAAGGTATTGGCGATCTTAAAATCGTAGGGAGGATAGATAAATTTATCGGTCCATCCATCGGATGGATTGAGCATCCCCGAGGCGGAGACGGCAGATTCCAGGGAGCGCATGACAGAATTGCCTACTGCGAGTACCCTTCTTTTGGCTCGCTTGGCATCGTTGACCATTTCTCTGGTATTTTCCGGGATGACAAAATACTCCGAATCCATGCGGTGCTTAGAAAGGTCTTCGACTTCGACGGGGCTGAAGGTTCCGATACCGATGTGCAGGGTAAGGTGTGTTTCTTCCACCCCTTTAAGTTCAAATCGCTTGAGAAGTTCGCGGGTAAAGTGAAGTCCGGCTGTAGGAGCAGCTACGGCACCTACATTTTTCGCATAAACGGTCTGGTAATTCTTTCTGTCGTCCTCTTGGACCTTTCGGTTGATATAGGGAGGAAGTGGAGTTTTCCCCAATTTGTCGATCAGTTCGTGGAGTTCTTCATTTTCTCCATCGAAGAGAAAGCGAATGGTTCTTCCCCTGGAAGTGGTATTGTCCACGACTTCGGCGATAAGGTCATTTTGTCCGAAAAACAATTTATTACCAACTCGTATCTTTCGTGCAGGTTCTACGAGGACATCCCAGAGCTTTTGTTTGGCATTGAGCTCGCGCAGCAGAAATACTTCAATTTCGGCGCCTGTTTTTTCCTTCTGCCCGATTAGGCGTGCAGGAAATACCTTGGTATCGTTGAGAACCATGACATCCCCTTCGTCAAAGTACCCGAGAATATCTTTAAAAACTTTGTGTTCTATTTTTCCTGTATCTCTGTGGGCGACCAGCAAGCGGCATTCATCCCGAGGTTCGTGGGGATGCTGGGCGATCAGTTCTTCAGGGACTTCAAAATTGAAGGCGGACAACTTCATTGCCATAGGGGGAGGAACTTAGCGTGATTTGGGTGAAAAAATTGACATGTAAAGGTAGGGGGTGAAAAAGTGAGAATCAAGGACTAAGGGTCAGAGATAAATATTTTTGAGTCGGACATTTATTCTGATAGAAAAAAGAAAAATTCATGAAAGATCTCCGTGCCAGGCCTTGCCCCGACTTTTTACCTACTGTAACCTTCAAAAAGGCATCATCCTATGATTTCAACCACCTGCTTTACTATATTGTCAAAAAGAATTTTAATTTCCATGAAGCAATTTTTGAGTGTACTCAGCTTTCTCCTTATCCTTTCACCCGCATCTGCACAGTGGGAGGTCAAATACAACTTCGGATTTCTCCTCGATCGTGCGGGAGAAGTAACGGTAGAGCGGATTTTTGCTGGGCATATAGGCTTAGAGGCCTTTGGCAGCTATGAAATCAACCGAGAAATCAGAGATTACGATTTCAACCTCGACTATTTTCGTTGGGGATGGAGTACGGGAATTTCGGGAAAATTTTATCCTTCTCCCCAGAAAAATGGAAGCGGTGTGGCCTTTGCAACCTATCTTCGGTTTAGAAAACGAACCTACACCAGTCCTTCTTTGGACTTCGATGCAGGTTACACGAGGTTCATCGCGGGTGTCAGTGCCACTTATAAAGAAATATTTTTTGACCACCTTTTGGTTGAGGCAGGTCTGGGAGGAGGAAGAGCCTTGTACCTGGAGTACAGCGACAATCCTTTTGGCGATTACCTGGACAGACAGAGCTACCTTGGAAACATAGATGTCCGCTTGCAATTATTGCTGGGATGGCGCTTTTGAACATCTTGATAAATGGTACACACCCTTGTTGACAATCAGCATAGTCTCACTGTTTTTTTTATTTTCACTCATTGCTATCTTTAAATTTCAGGCCAGTCCCGGTTACACAGGTTCCGGTTCAATGAAGAGGTATAAGAGCTATCTCAGATTCAAATTTCCATCCATGAAACGGTATTTCTCTTCTTGGGGCTTATTTTTTTCCTGGGAGGCCGTCAAGCCCAATGGGAAGCAAAATTTAACCTCGGCGCTCTTTTGGCACGAAGCGCAACCTCAGATGTTGAAAAAATATGGGGAGGAAAGATAGGTGTCGAGTCCGCCTTAGGCTACGAATGGAAGAGAGAGGTTTTTGACGGCAACTTAGACTATTTCCGTCAAGTGTTGGAAGGGAGGATTCTGGGTAAGTTCTATCCCAATCGGAATGCAAATGGACAGGGAATTTGTCTGGCGGCCTATTTTCGCTATCGCCTTAGATATTTTGGCGCGCCATCTGTAAATTTCGATGCTTTCGGCCAAAGATATTCCGCTGGCTTTCAAGGCAATTACAAGCTAGTCATGCCAAACGGACTGGTCATGGAGGGAGGTATAGGTGCAGGTAGATCATAACTGAGAATTACACCAATAACCCTTTTGGGGACTATCTTAATGATAGGACTTCCACGAGGACACTCATGATAAGAATTCTCCTACTGGTAGGCCATCGATTTTGAGGAAGAAATAATTATTCCTGCTTTCAAGGCAAATGGTGGAGGATGGCAAACAATTTCTTCTATCCCTTTGACCTTCATCAATATCCTACTAATTTTGCCAAAATTTTAAGGTAGATGCCCTTAGACTCCACCATTAAGAACATTCTTATCATCGGCAGCGGACCTATCGTCATAGGTCAGGCCTGCGAATTCGACTACTCCGGTTCTCAGGCGGCTTTGGCCCTCAAGGAAGAAGGGGTAAAAGTTGTACTCATCAACTCGAATCCCGCTACCATCATGACCGATCCGGTCACTGCTGACGTGATATACCTCCTTCCTTTGGAAAAGAATTCAATAGAAAAAATTCTTCAAGAACAGGATATAGACGCTGTCCTTCCTACCATGGGAGGGCAAACTGCCCTCAACCTGGCCATGGAATGCCACCGGGCTGGCCTGTGGAAAAAAAACGAGGTAAGAATCTTGGGGGCTGATGTCTCAGCCATCAATAAGGCCGAAGACCGGGAGCTTTTCCGTACGACCATGGAGGAAATTGGGATTCCGATAGCTAAGGCAGAAACCGCCAATTCCTTCCTCAAAGGCAAGGAAATCGCTCAGCGAATCGGCTTCCCTCTGGTTTTGAAGGCTTCTTATACCCTGGGAGGGGCTGGTGGAGCCTTTGTAAATGAACCCAAAGACTACGACCTACTCCTCCAACGTGCCCTTCAGGCCAGTCCTGTCCATGAAGTGCTGGTGGAGCAGTCCGTATACGGATGGAAAGAATACGAACTCGAAGTAATTCGGGACCGGGCAGGCAATAAGATCGTGGTCTGTACCATCGAAAACCTCGATCCCATGGGGGTCCATACCGGAGACTCCATCACGGTAGCCCCTACCATGACCCTCCCCGATACTGTATACCAACAAATGCGGGACTATGCCTTCCGTATCCTGGACGAGTTGGGAGACTTTGCCGGGGGCTGTAATGTACAGTTTTCCACAAATCCAGAGACTGATGACATCATCGTCATCGAGATCAATCCACGGGTATCCCGTTCATCCGCCCTGGCATCCAAGGCTACG
Organism: uncultured Bacteroidia bacterium; assembly: GCA_964564415.1. GTDB lineage: Bacteria > Bacteroidota > Bacteroidia > J057 > J057 > JALEFZ01. The sequence continues at coordinate 161,086 of CAZMAV010000004.1, forward strand.
GGATATCCCATCGCCCGTATTGCCGCCAAACTTGCCGTGGGCTATCGCCTGGACGAACTCAGCAATCAGATTACCAAGAATACTTCAGCCTTTTTTGAGCCTACCCTCGACTATGTCATCGTAAAGATTCCCCGATGGAATTTCGCCAAGTTTCCCGGGGCAGATCCTTACCTGGGACTATCCATGAAGGCAGTAGGCGAAGTCATGGGTATCGGTCGTTCCTTCAACGAAGCCCTGCAAAAAGCCTGTCAATCTCTCGAAATTCGGCGAAATGGAATGGGAGCCGACGGCAAGGAGCTTCGCGACCTCGAAAAGATCATGGACTCCCTACGAAATCCCAAGGATGATCGGATCTTCCATGTCAAGGATGCCATGCACCTGGGTGTGCCCCTCAAAGACATTCACGAGGCTACCAAAATCGACATGTGGTACCTCAACGAGATCGAGTACCTGGTAACCATAGAAAAAGAAGTTACCCGATACACCATTGATACCATTCCTCAGGAGTTGATGCTGGAGGCCAAAAAGAATGGCTATTCCGACAGGCAAATCGCTCATTTGCTGAGTTGCCTCGAAAGTGAAGTCTACAAGCGGAGAATGGAGCTGGAGGTCAAGCGGGTCTACAAACAAGTAGATACCTGTGCCGCTGAATTTGAGGCGGAGACCCCATATTATTACTCCTCCTTTGATACTGAAAACGAATCAGAAGTTACCGACAGAAAAAAGGTCGTGATCTTCGGCTCCGGGCCCAACCGGATTGGGCAGGGCATAGAATTCGACTACTGCTGTGTCCACGGTGTCCTTGCAGCCAAAGAGGAGGACTTTGAGACCATCATGATCAATTGCAACCCCGAGACGGTGTCTACCGACTTCAACGTCGCTGACAAGCTCTACTTCGAGCCAGTTTTCTGGGAGCACATTTACGACATCATCCAACACGAGAAACCCGAAGGTGTCATCGTTCAGTTAGGGGGGCAAACCGCCCTCAAACTGGCCGAAAAGCTAGATCGCTATCAGATCGACATCATGGGCACCAGCTTTGACATGATGGACATGGCCGAAGACAGGGGGCGCTTTTCTTCTCTGCTCCGGGACCAAGAGATTCCCTATCCCAAGTTTGGTGAAGCCTCCAATGCAGAAGAAGCCCTTGAAATCGCCCATAAGGTGGGCTATCCGGTCCTGGTTCGTCCCTCTTATGTACTCGGCGGGCAGGACATGCGCATTGTCATCAACGATGAGGAACTGACCAAACACGTGATCGGCATTCTCTCCCAGGTACCCGGAAACAAGGTCCTTATCGATCATTTCCTGGACATGGCCATCGAAGGGGAAGTGGATGCCATTGCCGATGGAGAAGATGTCCATATCATTGGAATGATGGAGCATATTGAGCCAGCAGGTATACATTCCGGGGATTCTATGGCTGTCTTGCCTACTTTCGACCTCAGCAAAGAGGTGATCGCTCAGGTAGAGGAGATCGTCAGAAAACTGGCACTGGCTATGCAGATCAAAGGCTTGATCAATGTACAGTTTGCAGTAAAAGATGATAAGGTCTACATCATCGAAGCCAATCCCAGGGCTTCGCGGACCGTGCCCTTTATCGCCAAGGCCCATCAGATTCCTTACGTCAACTATGCCACCAAGATCATGCTGGGCACCCACATGCTCAAGGACTTCAATTTTAAGCCCAAACTTAAGGGATATGCCATCAAGGTTCCTGTATTCTCCTTCCACAAATTCCCCGATGTAGATAAGGCCCTCGGCCCTGAAATGAAGTCTACCGGAGAGAAAATTTACTTTATCAATGACCTTCAGGATCCCTTCTTTGTCAAGGCTTACAACGAAAGAAATATGTACCTGTCCCGTTAGATCGAGCTAACATAAAATTTACCCATCCTCCCTCTTCGGGGGTATGGGTTTTTTATTGGGAAAAAAAAGGGATGTAAATAATGATTATCACGAATCATTGTTTTCGGTATAACAAATAGTGCTGTCGGGGTTAAAAACAAGTTACTCTTGATAAGCCCAACAGTGCTTTTTAAATTCATTCTTGATGATCAATAATATTCCCGGAAAAGCACAGTTATCTTAAAAATTATTTTTCCTTAAACGAAAGCCTGGAAATTACTTTGCCATTGGCCGATATTTTGATGTTAAGGTAAGCGAGCACATGGAATTCAGGTTTCTCTTCAAATAATTTTTCCAAATGTGAGGAAGAACTCCCATAATCGGACAGCCAGGGATTTTAAAATTCAAGAGGCTAAGATCATGAGGACCTGAGTGCAATGCGAGAATATATTAACAAGCAAGCTCCAACATGAAAAAGATATGGATTCTCCTGGCCATGCTCCTATGTAGCCAGGTCATTTTTGGTCAGGAATTGAGGCGCAAAACCTCCCTGGGCATTCAGCAAAAAGCCGTCTCTGACTCCCTTGCACAGGCCCTTTCCATGAAAGAAGCCAAAGGCACCTATGTCATTGCAGTGCGCCCAAATGGAAGTGCAGATGTCATGGAAGTTGAGGCCGGAGACGTAATCCTGGGGATCAAAGATTCTCTATTGGATACACCTGAGGCCCTTGATGCCTATCTCAAAAACAAGCGAGGGGGAGATGAAATCACCATGTTGGTTTGGAGAGAGGGTAAAGAAGTAGCCCTGGAAGGCATGCTGCTCAACAAAGCTAAAGAAAGCTCGGGCTATGGTACCGTTCTGTATGGAGAAGCTCCCTTCAAAGAGGGAAAGCTAAGGACCATTACCATCAAACCCGATCTACCGGAGCAGCGTTTTCCCAGCCTCCTCTTCATCCCTGCCTATCCCTGCGAATCCATCGATAACCTTCCTCCCTGGCATCCTTACAAAAAACTCGTGGAAGCCCTGGTCGAACAAGGAATTGCCGTCATGAGGGTAGAAAAAAGTGGTCTAGGAGACGACGTTCAAACTCCTGACTGTAAAGACCTGGCCATTGAAGAAGAAATCCAGGGTTTTAAATCTGGATATGAAGCACTTTTGGACTATGACTTTGTCGATACCAGTAATATCTTCATCATGGGCCATTCTCTCGGAGGAGTCATGGCCCCTGTTTTAGCTGCCGATACAGCCCTAGACCCAAAAGGGGTCATTGTTTACGGTACTTTTTTGGAATCCTGGATGGAATACCTGATCGGGCTCATGCGCCATCAAGCCCCCAAACTGGGAGGAGACTACCTGGAAATCGAAAAAAACCGGGCGACCTACATGAAGGTTCTTAGTCAACTTTATCTGGAAGATAAATCTCCCCGGGAAATCGCCAAGGCAGACAGCAGCCTGGAAGCTGTTCTCCGACAAGACTTTCACTGGAATGGGGAAGAGATGATTCTGGGCCGGCATTATCGCTTTTGGCAATCTCTGGACAAACTGAATCTTGCCAAAGCCTGGGCGGAGACCGATGCCTATGTCTATTCGATATTTGGTGAGGCCGATGCAAAGACCCTTGATCCCCGCGGCCATCAGCAAATCGTCTCTTTGGTGAACACCTATCATCCTGACAAGGCAGAATTTTATTCTCATCCTGCCACCAATCATATTTTTTTGGAAGTGGGAAGCATGGAAGCTGGGATAGCAGCAAGCAAAGATCCTCAGCAAATGTTTGGCCTCTATCAAAGCAGCTTCAGTTATCTGCTTACCGAGCGGATCGCCGATTGGATCAGAAGTAAAATGGAAGAATGAGACTTACCTCACCCTAAGGGTTTGACCGATTTTCAGATTGCTGGCCTTCACTCCTGGATTTAGAGCCTTTAGCTGGTCCAAGCTCAAAGCATAAGCCCTAGAAATGACCCACAGGTTTTCACCTTCCTCTACCTTGTGAAATCTCATGTTGCCCTTGGATGAGGGGAGAAGAGAGGACTGTACCTGTGCAGAAGGCTTTGAGGTGTAAGAAGCTGGCTTCACCTGAGAAGGTTTAGCATAGATTTTCAGTCGCTGCCCTACCTTGATCTTGTAGCGATACAAATGATTCCAGGTAGCGATCTGACGCTTGCTTACTCCGTATCTTTCGGCAATGGCTCCTACCACATCACCACTTTTCACCCGATAATAATAGAGCTTGGTCCCCTTGGGACGATAGGAGGCATAGCTGCTACTGGGCTCTACGATTTTGGGACGACTGTAGGCCTGGTTGCGCTTTCTGCCGTATTTGTCGTAGATCAGCCGGTAGTTTTGGGCAAAATAGCTGGCGACTTCAGGCTGAACCCGAAGGACATAAGGCTTTGAACTATAGGGAATTCGGGCCAGTTTGAGTTCTGGGTTGAGGTATTTAAGCTCATCGAGATCCGTTTTGGCCATCTTAGCGATCTCGGCAAGGGTAATGTCGAGTTTGCGGAGATGAAGGGTGTCCTGCTCCATGTGAAAACTAGAGTAGACCGGATAGATGTTGTAGTCAGGATAATGGCGAAAAACGTAGTTGACGGCGATAAATGCCGGGACGTAGCCCCTGGTTTCTCTGGGCAGGTAGCGGCGGATTTCCCAAAAATCCTTTTTGCCCCCGGACCTTCGGATAGCCTTCCTTACGTTGCCCGGACCACAGTTGTAAGAGGCAATAGCCAGGAGCCAATCACCAAATTCTTCATAAGACCGATTCAGGTAGCGACAAGCAGCTTCAGTAGACTTGTATGGATCTTTGCGCTCATCGACAAAGCTATTGACAGAGAGGCCATAGAGACGCCCCGTAGATAGCATAAATTGCCATAAACCCGTAGCTCCCACCCTGGATCGGGCATGTGGATTGAGGGCCGACTCTACCACAGAAAGGTACTTGATTTCTATAGGCATGTTTTCTCTGTCCAGTACTTCTTCAAACAAGGGAAAGTACACCCGCCTTAGCCCCAGCATCCGTGAGGTCAATTCCCGCTTCTGTTTGGTGTAGACGTCGATGTACCTTTCTACGTAGCTGTTGTACTCCATAGGAATAAGGGTAGGCAACTCGTAAAGCCTCTGGCTTACAACAGCGGGAGAGTAGCTGGGAATCTCATCTGGCTCAAACCCATGTATGTTGTCCAGGAGGGTGTCATAACGGGTGGAAGTAGGCTGGGGAAAGCGGTAAGATTCAGAAAACTCATCCAGGTTACCCTTGATGGGCTTCACCTCTTCTTCAAACTCCGCCCGGGCAAAGGAGGTACTTTCTTGATTAGATGAAGAAACAGACTGGGCGATAGAAAGGGAAAATGTAAAAATCAGAGAGAGGAGGAGGATCAGCAAGTGTTTCATGCGGGGATTCTGGCTTAAAGGGTTTGAATCTTAAAAGTACAAGCAAATAAGAGAATTTCCGAATCTTCTTGACATCAAAAAGTTCGAATTGTTTATCTTATGTTAGGAAGAGACATACAAGCATCGGAGAATTCCAGTAGCAGCTTTTCCTCAAATGGCCTACCCATCAATTGTAAGCCAAAGGGCAATCTGCTGCTATGTGTACCCAAAGGCAGGGAAATGGCTGGCAGCCCAGCGAGGTTGGCATGGACGGTAAAAATATCACTGAGGTACATTTCAATGGGGTCCTGGGTTTTGGCACCTAATTCAAAAGCTACTCCCGGACAGACGGGAGACAGGACCAGGTCCACCTCTTCGAAGAGTCCCAGGCTTTCTTGCCTGATTCGCTGCCTTACCTTCTGGGCCCTGCCGTAATAGGCATCGCAATAGCCCGAAGAAAGGACGAAGGTTCCCAGCATGATTCTCCGTTTGACTTCGCTCCCAAAACCCTCCGATCTTGATAAGGTAAAAAGTTCTTCGGGATTGTTGGCCTTTTTGCTTCGGTATCCATACCTGACCCCATCATAGCGACCCAGATTGGAAGAGGCTTCAGCTGTGGTCAGGACATAATAGGTTGATACTAGGTATGGAAGGAGGGGAAAGGACAGCTCTTTTACCTGATGTCCGGCGTCCCTGAGCTTTTCCAGAAAATCCAGGCAGGATTGCTTAATCTCGGGATCAAGGGCTTCGCTTTCCATGGCTTCCTTGAAGTATCCGATGCTTCGGGACTGGGTGGATTTTCCACGGTAGGCCTGTACAGGCTCTGAGGAGGAAGTCTGGTCTTTTGGATCTAACCCGGCCATGGTTTGATAAAGGAGGGCTGTGTCGGCTACCGAGTTGGTCAGGGGTCCTATTTGGTCAAAGGAAGAAGCATAGGCAATCAAGCCGTAGCGAGAGATGCGCCCGTAGCTGGGCTTGAATCCTACCACCCCACAAAATGATGCAGGTTGACGTACCGAACCTCCTGTGTCGGAACCAATGGAAGCATGGCAAAGACCTGCTGCTACCGCTGCTGCCGAAGCTCCAGATGACCCTCCGGGCACCCGCCCTTTGGCCAGGGGATTTTTTACCGCTCCAAAAGCAGAGTTTTCATTGGAAGAGCCCATGGCAAACTCGTCGCAGTTTTGCCTGCCGATCACAATAGCATCCTCGTTGAGAAGCCGCTGCAAAGCCGTGGCGGTAAATAGGGATTTGAAATCCCCAAGCATCCTGGAAGAGGCGCCCAATCCATGATCCTGATGGCAAATGACATCCTTAACTCCCAGGACCAATCCGGCTAGAGAGTCTGCCTCTCCCCTTTTGATTTTCTGGTCTATTTCCTGAGCCTTTTGGCGGGCTTCTTCTTCGTAGACTTCCAGAAAAATATTGAGGGATGCCTGGGCTTTAATTCTTTCTAAATACAAATCGACCAGATCGCTGCATGACAGCAACCTGGCCTCAATGTCTCGCTGAATCTCAGCGAGCGTATCATAATCTTTCACAGAGATGGAACCTTAGGAATCTATCCGCTTGGTGTCTTCCACAGAGGAAGCTTCGTCGATCTCGCGCTTGATTTCTCTTGAAGCATCCTTAAATTCACGGATGCCCTTGCCCAGCCCACGTGCCAGTTCAGGAATCTTTTTGGCTCCGAACAAAAGCAACAGCACCACAATAATCAAGATCCACTCGGGACCGCCTGGCAGCCCGAGCAGCAAAAACCCTGCATTCAACATATTTGAAAAAAACATTTTATACCAAAGTTGTTCGTCTGTCTTACAAAGATATAAGAAAAAATAAGCCTGACCCTATAATTCATATCATTTCCTGAATGGACAAATGAAAGGGTCAATATGTTTGACTATTTTTTTTTATAAAAAAGAAAATTTTATCGGAATCCCCCTTTATTTTCAAAAAACCTCTCTCTGATACTCCCGACATCCTTATTTGTCATAGGCTTTTCAGCAAGGAACCTGTTTACATGGTCCTAGAATCCTTATAATCAGAATACTTAAATTCATCATTGGATGACCAGGAAAGCTTCGCCGGCTTCAATCGTCCGTTCCATACAGGCCACTGTCTGCTGAGCTGCAAAACTTAGACTCTCTTTGGCGGACTTAAGTTTAAAAATAAATTGCAAAATAAAGTAGGAGGCAAATACATCTCCCGTCCCTCCAAAGTTACTGGGCAGGCGTCGATGTTCGTAGGTCAGCGATTCTTCCCGGTGCCAAAGATAGAGCCCCAGTTGATCTCCCCGATCCAGGCTGGTTGCCAGGAAAGAAAGCTGAGGATAGCGATCCCGAAAGCCCTCCAGCACCACCTCTTCTTTGATTTTATCTTCTAACCCGTAGCCTGCGTGAACCCTTAGCTCGGTAAAGTTGGGGAAGGTCCAGTTTGCTTTTTCCAAAAGTAAGGGCCAGGTGGCCACGATGGATTCGGGTACGTACAGGCGTCCGTGGTCACCCGAGACCGGATCAACAATGAGGAGTTCAATCACATCCCGATACTCCTCCATGAGCTCCAGAATGATGTGGGCTTGAGCTGAATTTCCAAGATAGCCCACATAAATGCCTAGGGTTTCACCGACTTCTCTAGCGATTTGAAGGCTTCCCCGCATCAGGGTTCTCAGGTCTGTGCTTGTCTTTTCCACGCCGGCAATGCTGGTAAGACCTGTCAAAAGCATCGAAGGAAGAGGCAATACCCGGGTACCCAGGATACTCATCATGGCCTTTAGGCTTGCTGTCCCATGGATAGCCAGGCTGTGGATGACAAGTAATTTCATATGGGGAGAAAAGATTTTTTCTAAACAAAGTAAAGCAAATTAGGGTAGATTCCACTACACCTCTTTTTCCTTCAGACACAATAGTTTTTACTCCATTTTGTTTATGACTCCAAAGGCATTGTTCATCTCCGACCTCGACGGTACCCTGCTCTACGACGATTCCAGCCTCTCCCCCTATAGCCGACAGGGTTTGGAAAATCTCCTAGAGGCGGGTGTAGCCTTTTCGGTAGCTACTGCCCGGAGCATCACCTCTACCCGCCTGGCCCTGGGTGAACTAGGTCTCTCCCTCCCCATCGTCTGCTCCAATGGAGCCTATATTTCTGACCTTAAAAGCGGCGAGCACAGGCATATCAATTCTCATCCCAAACCCACCGATACGGACCTATTGGATTATGTGCTGGGAAAAAGCTTTCATCCATTTTTGGGTACTTTTGACGGAGTTCAAGACCACCTGTACCTGGGCGAAATACCTAACGAGGGCATGGCATGGTACAAGAGGGACAGAGAGAAGGCCAGGGACAAAAGACTGAAGGCAGGAGTGGATGTAAGGATGGGCCTTAAAGATCATGTGATCAGCCTCAATGTCATCGATCGCAAGGGACCTATCCTTGAACTCGCAGTTGGAATCGAAGAAGAATTTCCCGGTGATTTTTGCATATATACCTATGAAGACTGGTACGATCAAAGCTGGCTTTGGCTATCGGTCTATCACAAGAAGGCGACCAAAGGTGAAGCCATAAAGACCCTGCTCTCAGAACTCAACCTTTCCCTTCAGGACCTAACGGTATTTGGCGATAACCTCAATGACCTAAGCATGTTCAAACTTTCACCGAAGGCAATAGCCGTGGGCAATGCCAGGGCGGAGGTAAAACAACTGGCCCATGAAATCATTGAAACCAATAAGACCGATGCCGTCGTCAAATACATCGCAAAAGTGACGGGTCATGCAGGGCTGATCCAGACTTAAGGATTTATCCCTAACTTTATTTTAGAAACTCAAACTTTGGGACTGATCGAATCCTTCCTCCATTCCCCGACAGATGCGATCAGCCCATGAGATGCCCTAGTTTCAGGCTATAAAGAGAGTTTTTCTCTCTTTTGCCCTAAAATGCCTAAAACGGTATGGGTTTTGAACCATTATTTTGGCCCAAAGGAAGAATACTCATGGTTGATCCCAAGACACTCCTACAATCGGCATTGCGTCCCATCCTCTTTCGTCCAGCTCCTCACCTGGCAGCCGGAACTGGGGTCTCTTTGCGCTCCCTCCAACCCGAAGAAATCGATCATCTTTTCTTTCTAATCGAAAAAAATCGCTATCATCTTCAGAGATGGCTGAGTTGGATTGAAAACATCAAAACCCTGCAAGACTGCCGGAGGTTTCTCTTTTCGGTCAACTATAAAAATATCTACTCAGGTAAATGGGTCTATGGTATTTGGTATGGAGCAGAGATGGTGGGACTGCTGGACTTCAATGAGCCCAATTCATCTCAAAAAGAAATTTCTATAGGCTATTGGATCGATGAAGACTACCAGGGAAAAGGAATCGTCTCCAAGGCAGTAGCTTGTTGCATGGACTATTTATTTGATGAAAAGGAGGTCCAGCGAATCGTCATCAAATGTGCCAATACCAATAAGCGGAGCAAGGCTGTCGCCCAACGCCTGGGATTCCAGTGGGAAAACATTACCTATGATGCCGGCGAGGTCAACGGCCGCTGGGTAGACCTGGACCAATTTGCGATGAGTGCAGATCGCTGGGCCAATCGAAAGTCCTTCTCCTAAGCCTCTTTCATTAGAAGACAAAAAAATTAAATTTCTCCCTTTTCGTATATTTCTATTAGATTTATCCAGGCAATTCCCTCTTGCCTTGTTTGAGAAATATACATCTCCGCCAGATGCTTTCCGGACAGAGGTACTTTGTTTCCAAAGCTAGAGGTGTTTCAAATAGCATACCTGATTATTTACTTTTGCAACATGGCCATGGAGGTTTTTTCCTATATAGTTTTTGGGTTTCTCCTCCTTCGATGGAGCATGGGTCTGCTCAATTTTATTTTTCCTTCCAGGATCAAAAAGACCTCTACCCTGCATTTCCCGTCGCTTTCGATCTTGATTCCTGCCCGAAATGAAGCCCACAACCTACCACAGCTCTTCGGGCAAATTCGGCGGCTTGATTATCCCAATCTGGAACTTATTTTTCTCAATGACCATTCGCAAGATGAAACCGAAGAACTGCTCCGACGATTTTGTGAGGAAGAAGATCATCTGGGATATATCAACGGCGATCCCCTGCCACAGGGCTGGTTGGGAAAAAATTGGGCCTGCCACCAATTAAGCCAGCAGGCGAAGGGAGAATACCTTCTCTTCATGGATGCGGATGTCAACTACATCGATCCGTCCATCCTGTACTCCGGTTTGGCTCACATGAAAAAATTCAAACTTTCTCTCCTTTCGGTCTTTCCCGACCAGATCATGGTTAGTGAAGGTGAAAGGTGGGTCGTCCCCCTCCTTCATTACCTGTTAATGTCCCTCTTGCCCCTCAGGTGGGTATTCCGCTTTTCATTTCCTTCTATGTCCGCCGCCAGTGGACAGTTTATGCTATTCGAAGGAGAATCTTATCGCAAACATAGATGGCACGAAAAAGTCCGTAAGGTCATCGTAGAGGACAATGCCATCATGGCCGAAGTCAAAAAGGCCGGACTTAAAGGGATGTTTGTTCTGGGAAATGGATTGATCCGCACTCGGATGTACAAAGACCTTCAGGAGGGGGTAAGGGGATTCAGCAAAAATATTCTGGCGGGCTTCGGCAATAGCATTTCGGGGCTCTGGATCTACCTCACCCTCCTCATCCCTGGGTGGATGGTAGCAGTATTTTACCTTCCTCTGTCATTCATCCTCCTTAGTTTATTCCTAATCTTGTCTCTGAGAGGAATGATTAGTTACTTAGCGGGTCAGAATATTAGGGCCAACCTGATCAGGCACCCTATTCAGATGTTGGTCATGGCATGGATCGGCATCCTATCCACCCTCAGGAAAATTAGGGGTAAAAACGAATGGAAAGGTCGAAACGTTCAGTTGTCATAGGAATTCTCATCTTGGCTGTTTTTCATCAGGTAGGCCTTGTAGGACTCAACCTCCAGGCCACCCGTCCCCTCTTCGAACAGTTGGTACCCTTTAATTTGCTCCTTTCAATCGGTGTTTTGGCTTGGTTTCACAGGGAATGGACCATTCCATTTGGTATTTTTGCCTTTATTTCTTTTTGGGTGGGCTACCTCATCGAGGTGGCAGGAGTTCAGACAGGGATTGTTTTTGGACCCTATCACTACGAGACTGCATTGGGGTTCAAGGTGGCTGGAGTTCCTCCCATGATCGGGGTCAATTGGTTGATGCTGGTCTACATTTGCAACATTATTTCCCAAAAGATAAGTCCCAATATTTGGATAAAGGCCAGCCTGGGGGCCCTGCTCATGATCAGCCTGGACTTTTTTATTGAACCCATGGCAATAGAATTTAATTTTTGGGAATGGGATACCGAACAAGGCATCATTCCCGCTCAAAACTTTATTGCCTGGTTCCTGGTCAGTTGGCTGCTTTCATTTGGTTTTCATACCCTCCCCGGCCAAAAGGAAAACCCCGTCGCTCCTGCCCTTTACGTAATACAGCTCCTCTTTTTTGCAGCTTTCATGGTAATTGGGAGTTGAAACGATGAAAAGTAGTCCCCGCCACCATCCTCATTTCCAATGCTTAGCAGGAAAAAGGATCATGACCGGACTGAAAAAACATATGGGCTTAACAAAGTAATTGGTTTTTTGCTTTGGAGGAGGATAAGTCCTGTTAAAAGACAAAGATTCGTGATTATCAATTATCTTTCCATAAAAATAAGGCACATGAAAAAATTCGGTTTGCTCTTCCTTTTGTCCCTGGCCACACTTGGAGCATGGAGTCAAAATTTCACCGGGGGCCTCAAGGCCGGCCTCATCGCCTCCACCATAAATGGCGATAATTTCGGCGGTTTTCGGCAGGCGGGACTCATGGCCGGGGGCTATGTGCAGTATCCCATCAACGACTTCCTCAACTTTCAGCCCGAAATCATCTATGAAGGGCTGGGCAGCCGAAATAGCCTGGGCACCGAAGGATTGCGAACCAATTATGTCAGCCTCCCCCTCCTCCTCAATGCCAACCTCAACTTTGAAATCAACGAACAGAAATTTAGGATAGGGCTGGATGCAGGGCCCTCCATCGGTTATCTCCTCGGAGCACGGGACCAAATTACCGACATCAACACCACTTCGACTTATCACCGGGTAGACTACAAGTTGGTGGGGGGAATCGTCCTTAGGATCAGCGAACAAATACATTTTTCCAGCCGAATATCGGGCTCGGCGATTTCCTTTCTTACCCAGGGCGGCAGACGGTCAAGCTGTTTCAACAACCTTCCTGGTTTTTGCCACTATTACGCAACTTTTGAACTCCGCTGGCAGATCATTAGTCGTTAGGTGATCTTTCCTATCTGAGGTAAATCCGTCTTGCCTCCTGCCTATCATGGGTGTAGATATATACCAGGAAGACCCCCCGATAGATATCCGAAAGGTGTAGGGGAAGGGATTTTTCGTGGTGGGCCTCCGGAAGATTTGCCCGATAAATCATGGCTCCCCTCAGGTCATGAACTTCTACCCTTGCAGGCTCCGGACTGCGATACCTCATCCTTAACACTCCACTTCCCTCTCTGTAAAGGGAAAAATCGATCCTGGCAGGCTCCTCCACCCGAAGCTGGACTACATTGCTGCTGGCCCTTCCCCCTCCTAAAGCCTTCATCCTCACCCGATAATACTGAAAATCATCGGTAGAGCTCCTCACCTCTCCTTTAGAACATGGGTCCAGGTAGTAGGTTTCTTTGGTCTCTCTAAACGAGGAAAATGTATGTCCATCCAAAGATTTTTCTATCAGGTAGACGGGATTTTCCTCTACCAGTTCAGGCCTCCATTTCAAAAAGGGGCCTTTTCTCCTCCTCTCCAGTGTCAGGTAAATGGGATCAATAGGCAATATGGCGGAGGCGGTACAGGTAGAGGTGATGTCTATGATTACTTCTGCAGAATCACTTAGGGGGCCTCCATCTTCGGGCGCCGTTTGGTCGCTTACCCAGTACCAAAACCTTACCTGGGTACTGTCATACTCATCCGGGAAAAAGGTTAGCAGATCATTGGAAGGGGAAAAACTGATGCTTCCTGCCCCACTCCTAAGGGTATCCAAGACCACAGAAGCAGAATCCAACTCATTGTCTGGATCCCAGTCATTGGCCAGGATGGGGGCCTGTATGCCCTGACCCGGCAGGGTGCAAAAGCTGTCGTTTTCAGGAAGAGGAGGACAGAAAGTTCCGATGATAAAACTGTCCTGGTCAGCAGAAGTGATGGTATTAAGCCAGGTATTGACCAGGACCTGGTCGCCCTGATTGGAAGTCCAAGAGTTGCAGTTAACGGTACACCCATCCAGGTTGACGGTCCCGATTCCGATCTCAGAATTGTCAAAATACATCTTGGGACTAAAACCCGGGGGACGGATAAGGTCGCAAGAAAAGCCATTGGGATGATTTTCGGCATCCCAAATTGGAAAATGGACGATTCCAGCCAAAAATTCGACCTTTACCACTCCTTTTTGGTCAGAGGATATGTTTTCTCCCTGTCCGTCTATCCCATCCCAGGGTATACACAGTTCTCCCACCTCGGTATTTCGGTAGGGAAAGTATACATCCCGGCTCGTATCAGAGGCTGAAAAATTTCCATCTCCGTCCAGGTCTATATAGACGTTCATCTCGCCTGGTTTGGTCGCATTGACCAGTATGCAATAGCTGCCATTACGGGTACAGGCATTTACCTCTATATAGACCACCTCACCGGGAGTGCCTGAAGGAAAGGCTTCAGGATCGGGTTCGTTTAGAAATACCGGATACTCCGGAATTGTATTGGAAGTGGAATTGGTCGACTGACGGTCAGCTACGATGTTTCCTGTCTGTGTGGCTCCAGTACTGTTAAAAGAAACCGTAAATCCGTAGGGTTCTATTTCATTCATGTCCATCCTCATTACCAGGCTGTCTGGGGTCCATGTATAGAAGTCCATACAGGCCTTTCGAGATCCTCCATTAGTATTGAGGTGCCAGCGGTAGGTATAAAGTCTCCCTGATATGGCCACGGGATTTCCCGGCCCGGAAATATCAGCCACCGTTACATCAAAAGGATGGAGGTAATACTTAGTCTCAGATGGAGTTGGTGCAAGAGAGTCATTGACATTGAACTGGAGCAGGTAGTCTCCCGCCATGGCAGGTTCACATTCGATAGCTTCATAGCCCTGGCTTCCACCAATATCTTTGGGACCTACATAAGCTTCGACTCCGTCATCGTCGATATAGCCGGGATCAGAACTGCTTTCGGCCACCCTGCCCGAGCACACCACATTTCCATCTGGGTCCAGGACCTGATAGTAGACAGGTTTGGAACCGGGCAGTCTTCGGGTGAAACCTAAGTAAATGGTTTCCTCATCGGGGTCCATGATTCTAATGTGCAACAGGTCGGTTTCGGGCCTCCCATAGCCAGGGCCTTCCTTACCGCTGCCGTCGTTGCCCTGTACGTAGGCCTGGCAGCCAGAGGAAGCAACTGATGGCATGAGCTGAGCAGTACCCTCTCCCCGGCAAAAACCCAAGATCAACAAAGCCCACACAAAAAGAATCCAACTTCTCAAATCGAATGTCATATTCCGAATTTTAGCCTTTTCCGAAATACCGTAATTATTTAATCTTCTTTCACTTCTTTTTTTTCAATGACTTTCAAACTTAGATACAGGGTAAAGTCAGGTAGGAATTTTGGATATAAAAGACGGCAAAACAGAGATAGTCCCCCGTTAAAACAGGGATATTGGCGGCTCACCCATTGGGATATACCATTGATAAGACTAGCTTTGTCGTACAGAAACTCAACCCAGTGAAGAGTATTATATTAGAATAATGATTAATCTTATATTTTTTCTATTAAAATAAACCAAAATCAAAAATACTTACCCCATTCTCCTTCATGCACGCCGAGTAATAAGGGACAAAGGGAGTATTTGACATGATTTTCTAGTGGAAGCTGTGATGTTTTGCCGATTATTGGCTATTTGGCGTACGAGCTTTTTTAGTTTTTTTGCTTTAATTACAGTCAGTCATTTTTAGGACAGCATTCATGACCATTCGTATATTCGTAACAGGAGGTACCTTCGACAAGACTTACGACATGCTTCGGGGCCAGCTTTTCTTTGAAGACACCCAGCTTCCGGAGATGTTAAAGTTGGGCCGCAACAGTGTAAATGTCAGAATTCGTACCTTGATGATGATCGACAGCCTGGAGATGACTGACGAAGACCGCAACCTTATCGCCCGCAATTGTAAGGCTGCAGATGAGGATCACATCCTTATCACCCACGGCACGGATACCATGGTCAAGACCGCCCGTCTACTCGCCGAAGAGGTACCCGACAAGACCATTGTTTTGACGGGCGCCATGATTCCCTATCGCTTTGGTTCCTCCGACGGTTTTTTCAACCTCGGTTCGGCCCTGGCCTTTGCCCAGACCCTTCCTCACGGCACCTACATCGTCATGAATGGCCGTTATTTTCATGCGAATAATGTCAGAAAAAATTCAAAAACAGGAGTATTTGAAGAACTCAGTCCTGGGGATCGGTAAGCATCCCCTCATCTTTGAGTATCCAGTAAGCGGTATCTGCTACCCTAGTCCCTTTTTGGATGCTGTTGGACAAGACGATTTGGCGCAAAAGCTTTAGCTTAGGCTTTTTTTCCGGCTGCGGCATGAATAGAACCTCAAAGCTAGGGCGGGCCTTCCCTGGTACTGCCTCTCTGTAAGTCAGGCTCTCGATTTGTTCGCGGCGGATGATTGGTACAAATGACCGCCTTCGATTTTGATAAAAGAGGGACAGCGCAAGAACAGCTGCAAGGCAGAGAAAGGCCATCAGGAAATAATTTTGAATGCTGAGGCTAAGTAGTCCTGCCAAAAAAAGAAGAAAGGCCAGCAGGAGATAAAAAGGAGCTGCGCTATAGATATTTCTTATAAACAGCCACTTTCCTACCCTTCCCGAGAGGTCATTTTGATAAATTTCCATTCTGTCCCGATACACGGTGCAGTGCCCGGATCTTATGGAAAATGTTTTTGCGCTGATACGCATGGGTTATTCCTTGTTTTGCAAGGCCTTATATTCTTCTAGGAGTTCTTTCTCCCGAAAGAGTTTCCGCAGGATGACGTATTTTTCCTGTATGAGGTCGAGGCGCCACAGATGATCTTTGAAGGGTTCGCTGAGGCCGTAATCCCATCGGGCTTCTACATACAGTTCTTCTGGCTCGATTTTCTCGAATTCTCCCCATATTTTTTGGATCCCGTCATCAGTTTCTATCTCGTAATAGGCAAGTTCCAGTTTTTCCTTTCGAAGTTCAGAAGCACCATAAAGCTCCGTCCAGATCACGTATGCCGACTTGCCCAGGTTGACAAGTCCTCCTTCCTCCACAGTAAAACGGGACTCGTCGAGTACTTTTCCCTGATCGTCTCTGATGACCAAAGTATGAAGCCCTGGGTCCAGGCTCAGATTTTTGTAGCTATTGGAGGGCATGTCGTATTTGATCTCATCAATCTGTACGCGCAGGTCTTCCTCCCCGGCATTGTCGAGATCTATGTTTCCTTTATCGCAAGCCAGCAGAAAAAAGGAAAGGGAAAAAAGCAGAATAAGACCTTTAATTCGCATGAATACTCAGCTGCTTTTGCTGCCCAAAGAGGCTTGATGGCCTGCTTTTTGGGTTTTTATTAGCATAAAGATCGGTACTTCCCGACCCTTATGCTAAACTAGTGTAAAATCTTTTAATATTGAATAATATTGAAGGAAGATAGGCTAATTTTGGCCTTATCGAACAGATTTTTGGCAGCTTTGGGCCTTTTTCAAAAAAAATCCGATGCCAGAGACACCGGATCAGGTTGTGCTGTAACTTTTTTTATTTCAGATTCCAACGGGCAAAAATTCCGAAAGACTGAAGATTGGTACCGATCGCACTGCCCCCAAAGTGAAGCCGGTATCCATATCCGTAGCGAAGTTCTCCCCCTAATTCGAGGCGATTGAGGAGGGTTAGACTGGCTCCTGCCTGTGCATAAATGCGCTGCGAAATACCATTGGGCATTTCTTTATGGTCAGAAAAAAACTGGGGGTTGGATACTTCCTCATAATCACGACGGGCCAGACCTGTTTCGCTAAATGAGGAGAGCTGGGTCCGCTGATTATAGCTAGCCGAAATATGGAGGTCATTGGCAAAGTTGAATCCCAGGTTGGTCCCTACTCCTCCATAAACACTCAAAGGTCCAAGGCGAAGTCTTCGAATAATGGCCATATCGGCAGCAAGCTCATGGCCCCAGGCATCCAGGGTAAGGTACTCACTTTCATAAGATCCAAACTCATCTCGAGAATAGTAGGTGATGCCATCGATGCGGTTGATGACGGCAACCAGGGAAGTATGGACCTCCCAATTAGGCAGGAGAGAAGGCTCAAAGATGGCCTGTAACCTAAGGTGAGGATTCTCACAAATCCCTCCATAGACAGAAAGGTCGTCTGGATCCACACCTAATTCATCAAACAAGGCATCATAGCCAGACATTCGTATAAAGGACTCTCCTCCAAATCCCTGAATCATGTCCTGTTCCAGGCCCATGGACAAGCCAAAGCTCCTGAGTTTCCATCCCGAAAATAAGCCCTGTTGTGCATAGAGGCCCAAACCGAGACATGATACGATCGTAAATACCAGAATTTTTTTCATGGTAGACTCACTTAATGGTTTAAATTACATGGTTAATGTCTTTCAAAATAGCTTGTTAAAGCCCAAGGGAAATAGTCAAAAATAATTGACCTTTAATTCCAAAAGCAGCATAAAAGCTGAGGCGATAACATTTCCATCCTTCATTCACCTGTTCAGACGTTTTGAAAATAAGAAATGCTGGGAAAAAAATGAAAAAATTATAATTGGGAGAGGGGGATATGAATCTAACAACTGCGCAGTAAAATAAAAGAGGAGGAATGCTGGGGATGGAGGCCTCCTTTAACAAAAAAAAATGGTCAATCCGAAGATTGACCATTTTAAAAGCTCAATGTATGTTTACTTTCCTTAGCCAGCCTGTCTGAAATCGATCAGGTTTGCCGCTGAAAGCTTTTCTTCTGCAAGGTCTACGGTAATGTGGTAGTGTTCTTCCTTGCTGTCGGGCATTTCGTACATAAGATCGAGCATGATGGCCTCAATAATGGAACGCAGTCCCCTGGCTCCAAGTTCGAGGTTGATGGCTCGCTGAACGATGGTATCAAGGACTCCCTCATCAATGCTCAGGGTCTTGCCTTCCAGGTTGAACATTTTCTCGTACTGCTTCACCAGAGAATTTTTGGGCTCTATCAGTATTCGCCTCAAGGCCTTTTTGTCCAAGGGATTGAGGTAGGTGAGTACTGGCAGGCGGCCGATAATTTCGGGGATAAGCCCATAAGTCCTCAGGTCGGCAGGCTGTACGTAGCGGACCATATTACTCTTGGAGACATTGTCAAACTTAGAAGATGAGCCATAACCGATGGTCTTGACTGAAATTCTATTGGCAATGGTGCGGTCCAAGCCTTCGAAGGCTCCTCCGCAAATAAAGAGTATATTTTTGGTATCGATCTGCACGAGGCTTTGTTCCGGATGTTTGCGTCCTCCTTTGGGGGGCACATTGGCTACGGAACCTTCGAGTAGCTTGAGCAGGGCTTGCTGCACACCTTCACCACTCACATCACGGGTAATAGAAGGATTGTCGGACTTCCGGGCGATCTTGTCTACCTCATCGATATAAATGATGCCTTTTTCGGCGGCTTCCACATCATAGTCAGCTTCCTGTAAGAGCCTGACGAGGATAGATTCCACATCTTCTCCCACATATCCAGCCTCGGTGAGTACGGTGGCATCGGCGATACAGAAAGGCACATTGAGGAAGCGGGCAATGGTCCTGGCGAGCAGAGTTTTACCTGTTCCGGTCTGTCCTACCATCAGCACATTACTCTTTTCAAGCTCTACTCCATCCTCCTGGGCTTCCAGGGACATGATTCGGCGGTAGTGGTTGTATACCGATACGGAAAGAACTTTTTTAGCTTCCTCTTGCCCGATCACGTACTGGTCGAGGTGAGCCATGATTTCGCTGGGCCTCGGGATCCGATTGATGACCGTGTTGGGTTTTTCCTTGAATTCCTCTTCAATGATCGTGTTGGCATGGGCCACACAATTTTCGCAGATGTGAGCCCCTCCGTAGCCAGCAAGGAGGATTCGTACTTCATGCTTTGACCGGCCACAGAAGGAACAGCTCTCGTTTCTCATTATAAAGTTTATTATTCAGCTGAAGAAGCACCACCGAGGACCTCATCGACCAAGCCATATTCTTTGGCGTCTTTGGAAGTGAACCAGTTGTCGCGGTCGGAGTCTTTTTCGATGGTCTCGATGTCTTTCTTTGTATGACGGGCGATGATGGTGTAGAGTTCATTTTTTACCCGGTTCATCTCATTTACGTAGATGTTGAGGTCTGCAGCCTGCCCCTGTGTACCACCCAGTGGCTGGTGAATCATCACGCGTGAGTGAGTCAAAGCAGATCGCTTACCTTCTGCACCGGCAGTCAAAAGGACAGAACCCATAGAAGCGGCCATACCTGTTACGATGGTGGCTACATCAGGGCTTACCAACTGCATGGTATCATAGATTCCCAGGCCGTCATAGACTGAACCTCCTGGAGAATTGATGTAGATGTTGATATCTTTGCTGCTGTCAGTAGACTGTAAAAAGAGCAATTGTGCACTCACAATGTTGGCAACCTGAGGCATGATAGCCATACCAAGGAAAATGATTCTGTCCATCATCAGACGTGAAAACACATCCATGGCTATGACATTCATCTGCCTCTCCTCAATGATGTTTGGGGTAAGGCCGTAGATGCCGTTAATGTTAGGAGAAGAAGTGAATTGCTTGTCCACCTCCTTCTGATAATCATGCAAGGTCATGGAACTTTTGCCCATGTGCATGGACCAATATTTTTGAAACTCGTTGTTTGGCATAGAATCCATCATATATCCTGAATTGATAAAGGTAAAAATTATTTAACGATAAATGCTAATCTGGCTGTGAGAAAGTAAGGTCAGACAGAGAATCCAGATATGAGGTCAACCCTCTTCAACATCCGGCTTTTCTCGACAGACATTTTCTTTCTCGGCAGTAAACTCAGGGCAGGTGAATTCGTTTTTTACATGTTGGCAAATCTTGTTTAAGACTGCCTTGCGGCCTACCACTTAGGTGGAAAGTTTGACCATTTACTCCTTCATTTGCCTCGATTTACGTTTTACACAGGAATAACAATGGTTCAACGGTTTTTGTGACATCTTCCTCAGAAAACTTTTATCTTTATTTGATAACCTTTACCAATCATAAAATATATGCTAGGCCGAATCTGCTTAGGACTATTTTTTGGTCTTTTCTCCCTTTCCTCCCAGGCTCAGAAAATCCAGCATACCCCCACCGACGAGTACCTCCCGGGCAAGCTGATCTTCAGGATATCTCCTGAGTTCGATCAGCTTTGCAAAGGCGAACAAATTCTCTTGCCCGGTTGGGAAGATTTCATCCAGCAAATTCCCGAAGCAAGGGTAAGCCAGGCTTTTCCCCACCTTTCCTTCCATCCAAAAACTCAGATGGTTTCCCTTTCTGAAGCCCCCAACCTTGCTGCTATCTATTATCTTTCTTTTGATCAGGATCTCTCCGTGTTTGCCGTACAGGCTTACCTCTCCCAGCACGAGGCCATTCTCTATGCAGAACCCTGGTACCTCCAGCAGCTTTTCTACCAGCCCTCAGATATTCAGGCCGACACCTCCACCAACAGGAATCTCATGTGGCACCTCAGCCCCATCATGGCCCGAGAAGCCTGGGACCTAGAAAGGAACGATACTACCGTAAAGGTGGGCATCATTGACTCCGGAACCTGGAGCGACCACCCGGACCTGAAGGACAACATTTCCTACAATTATGACGACCCCATCGACGGACGCGACAACGACTTTGATGGGTATATTGACAATTTTGAAGGCTGGGATTTTGGGGGCAGTCAGAGTGGGCAGATCGTTGGAGACAACAATCCCTCCATTGGAAATGTCCATGGGCTCTGGGTCACAGGTATCATCGGAGCCACCGCCGACAATGGAATCGGCATTCCAGGCCTCTGTTTCAACTGCGAATATATCCCCATCAAGGCCAGTTCGGACGATCGTGCCGGAATCAGCCATGGCTATCAGGGAATTATATACGCCGTCGAGCAGGGAGCCTCCGTAGTCAACTGCTCCTGGGGAGGGTTTATTCAATCTGATTTTGGAAGGGATGTCATCAACTATACCACCGAGATCAGAGGGGTAGCCGTAGTCGCCGCCTGTGGAAACAGCGGCTCTGATAGCCCCTTCTACCCAGCCGCTTACCCTAACGTAATTTCAGTAGCTAATTCCTCCTATCAGGATAGCCTTTTCAGAAATTCTACCTATCACTACAGTGTGGACATGAGCGCTCCGGGAAACAATATCAGGAGTACCTTCGATGTAGACAATTACTGGGCCTGGGGGGGAACTTCTGCAGCGTCTCCTGTAGTCGCTGCTACCGTTGCCCTTACCAAGGCGCATTTTCCTCAGCTTACAGGTTTTCAGGCAGCACAGCGAGTCAGGGTCACCACCGACGATACCTACGACGTCAATCCCGCTTTTATAGACAAGATCGGAACAGGGAGGGTCAATATGTACAAGGCTCTATCCGCAGGTCCCCTAGCCTCTATTCGCCTTCAGTCCCACGAATTTACCGGGCCGGGGGGAGAGCAAAATTTTCTGCCTGGAGATACCCTCTTCCTTTCCGGAAGATGGCTCAATTACCTCAGCCGTACCGAAAACCTAAACATCTCTTGTCTGGAAGGCTCCGAAAGTAATTTTACCGAAGCGGTGGAAAGTCAGAGCTTCCTTGGAAGGGTTGAAGGAGAGACGCTATTTCAGTTGGAGGAAGGCTTTGCCTTTATTCTGAAGGATTCTATCCCATTTAATACCACCATATCCTTCAGGCTGACCTATACCGATACATCCCTGGGCTACCATGATTTCGAATATGTAGAGGTTGAGGTCAATCCTATTCATCTTGACATCCGCGAAAACAGGCTACACACCACCGGCATCAGCAACGGAAGTTTTGGTTTCGACGGTCTTTCCTCCGGCAGAAGCGGCCTGGGAGTGAGGCTGGACCGCCGGGCAAATGTACTTTTCGAGGGTGGACTCCTGGTCTCAGACAACTCGGGACGGGTATCAGACCGCATTCGCAACAATCAGTTCAGAGATGATGATTTCAGGGTGATTGACCGAATTGAGCGTGATTATGAGGAGAGGGACTTCCTGGCGGCCTACGCTTCCTTTGATGACAGCCTGGCTCCACAGCCTATCGGCCTGAAGATCAAGCAGGATATTTTTGCCTCCAATGATCCTGAGGTTTCTTCGGTCGTCTTTTTCCGATACATTTTGGAAAATCAATCTTCGAATCCCTTGCCCGACCTTTACGCTGGTCTCTATGCTGACTGGGACATCGGCCTTAGCTTTTCCACCCAGGGCAATCCCATTACCCGCAATGCTGCCGACTACGACGAAAACTATAAACTAGGCTATACCTATGAAATAGGGGGAGAATATCCCAGCTATTACGGTATTGCCTTGTTGGGTTCTCAGGGCTTTCATACCCGAGCCATAGGGAATCAGCAGGGCAGTTCCTACTCCAATGGAGCCAAGTTTGATTACCTACGCAGCCTGCCTGCTCCCAACACAGGGAGGGCGGGAGCTTTGGAAGGTGGCCTAGATGTAGCCCAATTCGTCTCCGCCGGACCTTTAGATTTATTTGCCCAACAAAAAGACACCCTCGTTTTTCTGCTCCTGGCCAGCGACAGCCTGCGAGGCCTACAAGAAGCCATCGATGAAGCAAGAATCTACTATCCCTGCAACATCCTAAAACAGCGGCCCCAAGTGGCTTTTGAGATAGATTCTCCAGATCCCAAGGTCGGAAGTCCCGTTTCCTTTAGCGACAATAATCCCGGTGCCGACCGCTGGAACTGGGACTTTGGCAATGGAGAAAGCTCGGATTCCCGGACTCCCAGCATCACCTTCAAGACCCCGGGTTTCTATGAAGTAAGCTTGAAAGTAGGTAGAGGGGTCTGCGAAACTCAGTTTACCCAGATCATAGAAGTATCCGGGCCCACTCAAATAGAAAACGAGCTTCTCGAGGGGCTTTTCCTCTATCCCAATCCTCATCAGGGCAGGATAAAGCTCAGACATCAAAGACTATCGGGACTCCCATGCGAACTCAGCCTACTGAATAGCCTGGGGCAGAAGTTGTGGTCAGAAAGGAAGATACTCATAGGAGAGGAGAGCCCAATCAACCTTCCTAATGGCCTGGCTCCCGGAGTCTATACCCTCCTTCTGAGGAGTAATGAGGGGAGTAAAGTCTTCAAATTGAGCCATCGCCCTTAAACTCCTCCTCCTTTCGGTACTTCTTGGGTGTTTCTATAAAGGCCCATTCAGGTTTAATCTTTTAGGTTAAAGGAAAAGCGGCACCTGGATGAAAATCGTCCGTTTACCGCTCTTTTATTTAAGTATTTCAAAAGTCAGGTTAATTGGCTTTTGCTTTTTTTAATATTCCTTCGTTTTGAGTCTCTGCATGGAAAATCAGCAGTGGGATTTTGGTTTCATAAATCATCCTGTGTGTCTTGCTGGGGTTGAAAAGCCGCTCAAAAAAGCCCCTTTGGTGAGTAGTCATAGCCAGCATATCAATTCCATAATCCTCGATCTGTTCTTCCAGGCCTTCGAAGAGGTTTTCTTCGCCTTCTACGAGGAAGCGCATATCTGCCTCAGGGTGGCTCTTCCTGATGTGGTCTTCCAGGACGTCCCTGAGCACATTAAACTGGGCTTGGGGATAGTCCCTGCCTTTATCATTGAAAATGAAGCTCACAAAGAGTCGGGCAGGTTTGTTTTCAAAAAGGTTCATGAAAGCCGTAATCTTTTCCCCATCCACCCGGTCAAAGTTAGAGGCGTAGAGCAGTTGGTTGGGTGTCTCAAAGCGATAATGGCGGGGCACGATGAGTACCGGGACCTGGCTTTTGTTTACCACACCCTGTGAGACGCTCCCGGTGATCCATTTGAGGAATCGGGGGATCTGCCTGGGGGTCATGATGATGACGTCAGCCTCTTTTTCCAGGGCTTTGTCAGAAATGGCCCTTTCGGGAAAGGCCTCGTCCATGTCTACTTCAATTCTAACATCGGGATACCTTTTTCTCAGGTCATCCACCAGTTCATCCATCTGAGACTTCAGATGGTCAATGACATCCTGGGAGACATAGGCGTGGGGTTCATGCTGCCTGTGTCCTTCCAGAGTGGGTACATCAATGGGAGTAAAGGGAAAGACATAGGCATGAAAAAGGTGGACCTCGGCATGGATATTTTGAGCCAATTGCAAGGCGTAGTCAGCCGCATAGGTGGCATCCTTGTCGAAATCGATGGGAACGAATAATTTTTTCATATCGTGTAGCTTAATCCTTAAAGTTCATATTCTCGACTCTATGATAAAGAGGAGGGGGCTGTTTGGATATGACATCAATCATGGAGCCAGGTGAATTATCTCAATTTGATTCTATTCCTAAAGCCGAATTGGTAAGGAGATTTCTACTCACAAAAAAGAAAGTCAAAATTGCTACTTTCAAATTTTGGAGTTTTTTTCAATGCATATCCCCTAAATTTTAAACTATTCATTTACAGAATAATCTCAAGTACACATTTTTTTTATTAAAATATTTTGAACAAAAACACTGATTAACAATCAATTAAACAGAAAAATAAAAAAAAACCTATTTTGAATAGTTGTTCTATTTTTAAATTTGTTGTATAATTGCCCAGTCAAATTACCAAATTTGGATGTATATATACTTTATAAGTTCTTTTCACTAAAAAACTTCTGATTCGGCAATTATAAGTGTCAAATCATTAGCCTAATGCCTACGAAATACGCCCCTAGTACCTACAACAAACAATAATGTTCCCCCTGACATGAGTACTGTAGACATTGTTCCTAACAATCCATCCTTCGCTCAACTCGAAAAAGCCTTTTTCCTCCTCAGTGAGTTAAATCGCAAGCACCATGAATACATCAAAGCCAAATACAAGATCAATGGCCTGGAAATGGAAATCATCCAATTAATCGAGATAGAAGGGCGTAAAAAGATGAAAGAAATTGGAAATTACTTTAACGTTAAACTGAGTACCCTGACATCAATTATCGATAAGATCGAAAAGCAGCGCCTGGTCAAACGTGTCAATTCCAGCAATGATCGTAGGGTTGTCTACCTTGAGGTAACCAAAAAGGGTCAGAAGCTTTACCAGGATTACACTGAACATGTAAAAGCCATTTCCAACATGCTTCAGTCAGAGATGGACAGCAATGAAATAAGTGTTCTCATCTCCGGTCTTACAACCATGAGCCAGTTTGTAGACGGTAGCGACCCATCCTAGCGCGGCCCTGGCCCGAGCTACCCCACCTACATTTCAAAGAAATCCTTTCACATCTCTGGATCAAGAGACAGGAATTAATCCCATCCGGAAGCTAAACTTTTGGATGGGATACTGCTGTTTATTGAGGAAAAGTTCTTTTTTTTCTTCTATTTCACAGTATGAAATCAGATTCCGAGTGGTTCGAAAACTGGTTTGACAGCCCCTATTATCCAATTCTCTATCAAAATCGTGACGAGGCAGAGGCCAGTTTCTTCCTGGAGGGCTTGTTTGATCATCTTTTTGATCCCAAAGGCAAGAAAGTATTAGACCTGGCTTGTGGCAAGGGCAGGTATAGCCGCAAGCTGAATCAATTGGGCTGCCAGACTTTTGGGTTTGACATATCTTCCAGGCGAATCGCAGAAGCAAAAGCCCTCTCTTCTCCCGACATTGACTATCGTCTTCACGATATGCGCCTCCCTTTTCCTGTGAGGGATTTCGACCTCATTCTCAACCTATTTACCAGCTTTGGATACTTCTCTACCCTGGAGGAAAATGAAGCTGTCCTTAGGCATTGCTACGAAGCTTTGCTTCCAGGGGCTTATTTTATCCTGGATTATCTGAATGTTTCCTTTATTTCTCGTAACCTTATAACTGAAGAATCGAAAAGTATCAAGGGGATTGATTTTCAGATAAGGAGATATATCGAGGGAGAAAAAATCTTCAAGGAAATAAAAATAAATGATCAGGAGGATCGTTTGACCTTTGTTGAAAGAATTCAGGCCTTAAGAGAAAAAGAATTGAAAAAGCTACTGAATTCCTGTGGTTTTCACATCAAAAAGACCTGGGGCAACTACCAAGGCTGTCCCTTTTATCCCCTGCAGAGCCCACGACTGATCACCTTTTCCCAAAAAATACTGCCAGAATAGGTAATTTCTTACGATAGCAAGTATTATTGACTCCATTGTCATTAACTTAGATCAAAAATTACCGTATTTTGGAATATACCAAAAAGAGATAAGGCAAAGCAGTCAGTCTCACCGACTCACGAGCCTCACCTCGATTTTGGTAAAAGTGGAATTTTTAATTTTTTCTGTTAATTATTCCCAATTTGTATTATTTTGCAGATCGTCAAATATCATTGTTCTTAAAATTGTACGAGCCAGATGAGTACCGTGAGTAAATTATTTCCCGAGCCGAATGCAATCGCTCTGGAAAACACCCTCAATGAGTTGGTCCTAGCCTTCAACCAAAAGCGTCAGTCCCTGTTAGATCACTACCAGGTCACTGAGATGGAGGTCGACATCATTGCCTACCTTCAGGAACACGAGCAAAAGAAGATGAAGGAAGTGGGAGAGCACTTCAATATCAAATTGAGTACCCTCACCAGCACCATCGACAAACTTGAAAAGTTGAAGCTGGTCAAGCGTAAAAACTCCAAAGATGATCGTCGGGTAATCTACATCAAACCCACCACCAAAGGCCAAAACCTTTTGGGCGATGTCAATTCTCCTGCCAGGAGCATTGCCGATTCCATGGTCAGAGAGATGAACAAATCCGACTTCGATGTCGTTCAGAAGAGCATCAACCGCATGCTGGAATTGGCCAAAAGCTAAGGGTCTTTATCAAAAATTTAAAAAGTCAAGGCGCGCCAGAAGTCTCCGGGCGGGTCTTTTCTTTTTTTACACCTCAATTATTATCAAAAACGGTGGATAAATCCTTACTATTTGCTGTAGCAGATACCAAATTTATGATTATTTTAGCTTGAATATCAGGACAAGAACAAACTAAATAAATCTGGCTTGGCCTGACCTAAATAAAGCTGTATGGATATATTCCTTCTTCAGGATTTTAGAACCTTTTGGACTGCCTTGGAGGTCGTGGGTGCCATCCTGGTGGGGGGTGTCCTGGTTGCCCTCTTCTACTTTGTCCCACTGGGACTTTGGATTTCGGCATTGTTCTCGGGAGTCCGCATAGGGATCTTCGAACTGCTGGGCATGAGGCTCAGGCGCATTCAACCCAGCATCATAGTCAATGAGCTCATTAAGGCCAAAAAGGCCAAGCTCCTGGATGTCAAAAGAGACGCCCTCGAGGCCCACCACCTCGCCAATGGACATGCCAAGACGGTGGTGGACGCCCTAATTTCGGCCAAAAATGCAGGTATAAAGCTCACCTTCGAACAGGCAGCCGCCATTGACCTCGCGGGTAGAGATGTGCTTGAAGCTGTCAAAGACTCGGTCAATACCAAAGTTATCAATTCTCCCCAGGTTGAAGCAGTAGCCAAAGACGGAATCCAGTTGATCGTACAGGCCAGAATCACCGTAAGGGCCCAACTCGAAAAACTGGTAGGGGGTGCCGGGGAAGAAACCGTGGTAGCAAGGGTAGGCCAGGGCATCGTAACAGCCATCGGTTCTGCCGAAACCCACGAGGTCATCCTCAGCAACCCCGGTCTTATTTCAGAAACCATCATGGACGCTGGTCTTGTCCTGGGTACAGCCTATGATGTCCTTTCCATAGATATAGCCGACGTAGACATTGGGGAAAATAAGGGTGCTGAACTCAAGGCTGAGGAAGCCGAAGCCGAACTCAAGGTCGCCCGAGCAAAAGCCGAAGAAAAAAGGGCTGAGGCCGTGGCTGAAGAGCAGTACTTCCGGGCCAGGGTGCAGGAAATGAGGGCCAAACTCATCGAATCAGAAGCACAGGTTCCCATGGCCATTGCCGAGGCCTTTCGCCTGGGCAACCTGGGTATCATGGACTATCACCGCCTGCAAAACATTGAAGCGGACACCAAGATGAGGCGTTCCTTCTCCGACCTTGAGGATGCTCAGGTAGAAGAAGAAGACTATGACGATGACGAATAAACATCTGCCATCTCTGCTGCTGTTGATGACTTTATTTTCCTGGGCCTATGCCCAAGGAACCCTACCCTTCGAGAGCGCTCAAGCCCTGTTTGGGAGGCAACGACTCGTACAATACCCAAACTTTTCTCTGATACCCACAGACAAAAGTCAGGAGGAACTAGCCTCTATCAGCCGCATTTTGCAACAAAAGCCGGAGATCATGAAGCGTACCTTCATCGTCATACAGGTTTTTACCTGTCAGCAAGAACTAAAGGTCAAGCCCTACCTGGGATTGGTCAGGGCCAAACGCATCATTGACTACCTCTCCAAAGAGGCCCGGATGAACAGGAAAAAATTTCTGATTCAAGACAGGGGGGCCAATCCTCTTGATCCCGATTGTAAGGCTGGTAGTGGTATCACCCTATTTCTCAAACCCGACTGGCGGGTGGGAGAAGACTGACAGGGGTACTCCATATCTGCAGAACAAGGTCTATTTGTCTTCCTTTCCAATTTGGTCGATCAGAGCTTCTTCTTCGCTGGTATCTTCTTCTTCTCCTCCACCCACAAAAAGAAGGACTCCATAAAATATTCCAAGGGTAATGCCAATGATCAGGCAAACTTGCTGTCCGGGCATCTGGCTGAATCGGAGAAAAAAACTAAACAACAAGAAGGAAATACCTAATTGACCAAGGATCTGCCGGATAAAGGCCAGGACACTCATCTTCTTACGCTTTTGGATCAACTCGATCAAGCTTAGCCCCAGGTAGAGTACCCAGAGTACAAGCCCCACAAATAGGATTGTTCCTCCACCTTCCCAATGCAGCACACGAAACAGCAGTCCTATGATGACGACTGCCATAGATATTCCCCTTGATGCCTGCACCCATTTGCCCATATCGCTAAATTATTTGAATGAAGATAGTAATTATCAAGAATCATTTTTTAAGATACAATCCATAGCGCTCTTGGGGCTGAAAACAAACTGCTTATCATAACCTCAGCAGCGCTTCACCAATTCTTTCGTGATAGTCACCAATATCAACAATGATTATTTTTGAGACAAGGAATACTGGGCAGACTTTATGCGTTAAGAAGAGGTCTAATTGCCCATTGCTTTATACCTTTAAGCATATGAAAACAAGATACTTTGCCTTAATTCTTCTTCTGGCATTCATTTCTGCCTGTCAACCGGCTCAGGATAAGAGAAAGCAGTTGATTGAAGATGCCCCCTTCATTTCGCAGCAATACCGGGATGATACCGGAAGGGAAATAGGGTTGCCTAACCAGCCCAAGCGAGTTCTATCCCTGGCTCCCAACATCACGGAGATCATCTTTGCCATAGGTGCAGAGGATAAGTTGATAGGCAGGAGTCAGGCATGTGATTATCCCGAAGCTGTGTATGAGGTTCCGGAATTTCAGACCTTTCCCAGCTTGGACCTGGAGCAAATCAAAAATGCCAATGCTGATTTGCTGCTGGTGACTGACGAGATTTTTACTCCCGATGATGTAGCTCAGTTGGAGCGCCTGGGCCTCCCGGTCTATCAGCAATCCTACAAGACCCTTTCGGATGTTTATAAAGGAATACGGAGGCTGGGCCTCATCTTGGATGCCAAAGCCCGTGCGGATGCGGTGGCCGACTCATTAGAGGCCTTAGAATTGCAGATTTCCCAGGCCACAAAGGATCTGGTAAAATACCGCAGCATCATGCTCATCACCAATGGCAGTCCCCTGAAGGTTGTGGGAGGGGGAGGCTATCTCAACACCATGATCGAAAAGGCAGGAGCAAAAAATGCCTTCGTCAAAGCCAATCAGGCTTACTTTGACATCACTCCGGAGGACTTTTTGACTGTCAAACCTGAGTACCTCATCCTTCCTTCCGCCAATGACCAGGCATATGCAGAGCTGATTGCCAACTTTCCTGCCCTCTATTATACCAGGGCTCAGGAGACCAACCAGGTTCATATTGTAGATCCCGATCTTTTTTATCGCCCCGGGCCACGCCTCTTAGAAGGCCTCCTGACCCTGACCCAGATTTTTCACAGCCAACTGACCCGCGACCAATTTGTCCCCAATCCTTAAGTCATATCTCTTTCCGGCGATCCTGCTGATCGGCCTTGGAGTCCTGGTCTTTTTGATGGGCCTTCAGACCGGGAGTTCGGACATTTCCTGGGCTGAAATCCTGGCTGCCCTTTCTGGTCAAGAAACAGCCTACAGTTTCATTTTGATCGAGCTACGCCTGCCGAGGGTCTTACTTGGTCTGATTACAGGAGCTGTCCTGACCCTCAGTGGCTTTTTTATGCAGGCCCTGATCCGAAATCCCCTTGCCGACCCCTACATCATGGGGGTTACGGCAGGGGCAGGCTTTGGTGTCAACCTTCTCATCCTGGGTATCATTCCCATAGCCTCTTATTCTATTCTTACCCTTCCTCTTTTCGCGGGGATAGGGGCTACGGCCAGTCTGGCACTGGTCATAGGCATGGGATTCAGAGCCATGTATGAGGATAGCTCCCGCCTCTTGATTGCGGGGGTTGCCGTGTCTGCCATCTTTACCGCTGCTACGGGTGTGTTGATCTATACCCAGGCCGAAGCGGATCAAGTCCGGCAGTTGGTATTCTGGTCTTTCGGAAGCCTGAGCAGGGCTAGTTGGCCGGGGGTATGGATTGCGGCCTCCATGCTACTTGTCGCCTGGACTTCGGGGCTTCTCCTTCACCGTAGGCTGGACCTCCTCAACCTGGGAGATTTTCAGGCCAAAAGCCTTGGGATGGAAGTCTTTCAAATGAAGTTTCTCCTTCTAATCCTGGCTTCTTTGGTTGTGGGAGCTACTGTCGCTTTTACGGGTCCCATCGGATTTGTAGGGATGATGATTCCTCATTTCAGCCGTAGCTTCTTTGGAGGGCTCCATTTAAAAAATATATGGCTTGGAACCCTGATGGGTGGTATTTACCTGGCGGCTTGCGACATCCTTGGCAGGTGGCTTCTTCCCCCTGCGGGTCTTCCTATCGGAATCATTACAGCAATCTTGGGGGTTCCCTTTTTTCTATACCTTCTGTTTAAAAGGAAGAGTTATTTGTAAAGAAATATGAAGGCTTATGCTTTTATTAAGCCTCTATTATCCCAAAACCTACAATTTTATGTTCCTCCGTTTTCTCGCCTCCCTTATTTTCCTTACCTCCATCGCTGCCCAGGCTCAGCCCTACTCAGATGTCATCTACCTCAACCAAGGGCTTTCCCCTCTGTTTGATAGGAGTGATAGCAGCAACGCTCAGATTTTCGAGACCAATTTTACCCTAAGGGCTCCAATCTTCCTCAAAGATAGCAGTTTCCTCCTCTTCAGCAGCAGCTTTAACCGTACCTACTACCAGTTTCTGGACGAAAACCGCAGCCTGGTACTTGGAGGAGGCTACCTTGGCCTGATTTACTCCAAGGATTGGACCCCCACATGGTCCAGCCTCTCGACCTTACAGGTGGGAAGCTTTTCTAATTTTCGGGACTATAATTGGTCAGGACTGCAATATTTGGGGGCAACCATCCTCCGCTGGCAGTACAAAAAAAACCTTCGCTTAGGTGTGGGCTTCCTGGCAGGTTATCGGGTGCGCTTTCTGGTATTCGTTCCCCTTGGCGAGGTCAAATGGACCATAGACAAGCATTGGAGCCTGTTGGCTCTGGCCCCTGGTAGCGCCGTTATCAACTATCAATTCAATCGCATGCAGGGAGTCGGCTTCGAATACGAGGCCCTCGGAAACGTGTTCAGCATTAATCGCCAGGGCGTGGATTATTTGAGTGAGAGTGCCGTAACTTTTCCTTGGACCTATCTGAGGTTTGGTGTCTATGCCGACCAATTTTTGTCCGAAAACATCGCCCTTCGCCTCCAAATAGGAGGAGATGTAGCCAGAAACCTCCTGGCCTTCGACCGTAACAATGATCAGATAGAGGTCCCCAGAGAACAGTTTATCCTGGGAACATACGGATGGAAACCCTTCCTAGCCCTGGGGATCTACTACCGGGTCAGAAATTAAAAATTTAAGTAAAGAGGGGTTACATTTTCAAAGGACAGGGATACCAATGGGTAAGAATTCAGTTTGTTTTACCCATTTAACATTCCCCCTTATGAAACTCAAGTCCCTATGTTTGCTTCTCTCCCTCTTGATGCTTGGCACACTTACAGGCCTTCAGGCACAGTCTAAACAGGTGAAGCAAAAGCAAATGACCAATTATGTAAATACTTCTTTCAAGAATTTTTTTCAGCCCGTATCTCCAAAGGACCTTCAACCTCAGAGCTACAATGCCTTCGAATCTTGGATCAAGAAGGCAGACATCAACAGCAGTGAGAAAAATAGCATTCGCAGGCTTTTGAGTAAGGTTCAAAACGGAAAGAATCAGATCAAATGCCTCAAGATCGTTGGCGTTACCTACCTGGATACCCGTAAGGGAGGAGATGCTTTTATTCTTATCCTTCCTGAAAAATTGCAAAAACTCAATGGACTTGACCTGGATGTCATCAAAATGGTAGAAAGCAACAAAGCCGAAAAGGAAGGCGACGACGATGATGATGACGATTGTAGGTTTGAACAGGGCGAGGATTGTTTCTGCGCCAATTCTGATAATTGCGACTGTGTTTCCTGCACTGGCTGTGGCTGCGGAGGATGCGGGGGTTGCGGATCAGGTGGAGGTGGTAGTAGCAATGACCTCATGGAAAGCGCCGTCTGGTGGTAAATGATAGCTTATGTCTTGACCCTTGTACAAGTTGAAGCGGCGAAACCCTTTCTCAGGTTTCGCCGCAACTTTTTCTGGAAGGCAATTCTATTGGACCTCGTGCTCGTAGCGGTCGATACGCAGAAGTCGATTATAGGTATCGATCATTTTTTGCTGGGAAGCTCCCAGGCGAAACATGATGAAGACGACGAGATTCGCTACGTTTATCTGAAAATAAGAGTTTTCTTCATATTTCCGGGCGGAGATTAGCGCAGAGTCGGGCATGATCTTAAATCGCCCCACCTTCCTGGTCCTGTCCAAAAACTCGAAGTCCTCCATGATTTTATAATTCTCATCGAAGCCCCCTACCCTGTCAAAAAGCGCACGGGTGACAAAAAGGGTCTGGTCTCCTCCTCTGCACCAGGGCAGGTCAAACCTTGTAAAGAAGGCATTGACCTCCATCCGAGTATCATTGGAAGTAAAAGAGGAGCGGTAAGAGCCCAGATCGTAGCCCTCATCGAGGGCATCACAAATATCGTCTAAAAAGTTAACTGAAGGAAGGGTGTCGGCATGAATAAAATACAGGACCTCCCCCTTGGCGATTTTGGCCCCTTGGTTCATTTGACAGCTTCTTCCCTTGCTTTTGTAGGCTAGAGCAATGGTAGGATAAGCCTGTGCAAGATCCAGTGTATTATCTTGGCTCATGGCATCGGCGACGATGATCTCGGTAAGCCTTTCGTCTCGATAAGCCTCGATAAAATCTAACAATCGAGGGAGGTTTTCGGATTCATTAAGGGTGGGAATAATAATACTTATGGATCTCATTGAGTAAATTGTTGTTGAAACGACAAGTCCGGATGTGGGCAGACCCTACCTTATGGGCAGAAGAAGAGTCATGCTTCATTTAGGCTTGCTTTGGATCATTTTTCCTTTCCACGGTCTCCTGCTTTTATTTATTTTTTTCTGGCTGAAGAAAAAATGCTTGCTAAACACAGGGCCTTCAAAGCACTAAATACCTTAAATTAGCCTTTATCCTCATTAGAATCTAATTTCAGGATAGCTACTGTATGTAAGAAAAAAGCTAAGCCACATGAATTTCAATTCTTATACAATGAAATTTCCCACAACTCATATTGTTTCTCTCATACTCTTATTTGTTTCTCAGGGGCTGTTTGCACAGCAATCCTTTCCCGACCTATTACCCGCCTTATAAAGAGTATCTATGAGGAAAAACCTACGAAAAAACTCACAGATCGGATTTCTTCTATCTCCCTAGACAAGCTTTCTTCTGAGCTCGACAGCGACGCGAAGAAAAAGACTTTCTGAATCAACATCTACAACAGTTATGTGATTCTCATTTTGAAGGAAAACCCTGAACTCTGGGATGACAGGGGAAGCTTTTTCTCCAAGCCCAGGGTGGAAATTGCAGGGATGAAACTGAGTTTTGACGACATCGAACACGGCATCCTACGTCGTTCCAAGCCCAAATGGACCCTTGGTTTTATCCCCAATCCCTTCGCAAAAAAATTCGAGCGTAAGTTCAGGGTCGATGAAGTCGATCCCCGGATTCACTTCGTACTAAATTGTGGAGCCATCTCCTGTCCCCCAATTCGGCTTTTGGAACTGGGCCGACTAGACGAGCAACTGGACCTGGCGACCAGGACCTACCTCAAAAAAATCACCGAGCTTAATCAGGAAAAGGAGAAAATTGCTACCACCCCTCTCATGCAATGGTTTCGAGGAGATTTTGGGGTCTATGGAGGGCCTAAGGGTACCCTGGAGCACTTTTCGGTCATCGACAGCGAGCGCGGATGGGGCCTTAGCTTCAAAAACTATGACTGGGCCAAGGACCTCGACAATTTCCAGCCTTAATTTGAGTGATCCCCTACCCCTATTCAGACAGAAAAAAGTAGGGAGACTACTAAATTCAACCTTTACCAGGATTGAAAAAAAATCTTTCAGATAACATAAAATGGATCTACAAATCCTCTATGTCTTCTGAGTTGAAGGAAAAAATAAATCAATTTTACTTCAAAGATAGGTACAATTAAAATCAACAACACAGAGCTGGGAAGAATCGGTTTCCAAATTTTTGTACTTTCGGAGTAGCAATCTTGTGGCGATGTTGCTTGAAGCATAATGTAAATAAGGCTCGTGGTGAGGAATGAAAGAACAGATTTACGAGCCTTTGTTCAATTTGTACAAAAGAAGAAAAATTTAAAATCCAAACAGTCTGCAAGATATGGAATGTAAGAACTGTGGGGCTGAACTTAAAGGCAGATACTGCAGTACCTGCGGTCAAAGATCCAATGTAGAGCGGCTGGGTTTTGGATATTTACGGGATGAAATTGCGAGCAACATATTTCAATTGAACAGAGGAGTTCTTTTTACAGTAAAGGAGTCGCTGACACGTCCAGGCCACAGCATCAGAGGGTATGTCGAAGGGAGAAGGATTGATCATATCAGGCCTCTTTCCTTTATCCTTTTGGCTTCAGCCATTTACCTGATCGTAAACCAGCTCATCGGCAATTCTACCTTCATCGATCAGTTTGTCCAGGGATATAGGGCAAGGAGGAAGTGTCGAAGAAGGGAACTCAGAAGATAAGTTTGTCAATTGGATAAGGGATTATCAAACATATACGATTCTCATATCCATGCTGATTTTTTCTTTGGCCTCCTACCTCGCCTTTATAAGGTCTGGCTATAACCTGATCGAACACCTGGTCCTCAACTTCTTCATTTCCGGGCAACAATTTTTGATCTACGCTTTTTTTAGCTTCTTCCTCCTTGATGAAAATTCTGCCATCGTGTACATCACCATAGGACTAGGATTTCTTTTTACCTTGAATTTTTGCCTGATTTCCAGGGCAAAATAAGTGAGGTAAAGATTGACTTTCCTCCCCAGCCTGAGATATTTTCAAAAACAGAATAATTTCCTCAAAAATTTAGATTTTTTCACACAAAAGCCCCCTTCTCTTGGTTCTATTTTGGAACATTAAACTTTTCTAATATAAGTGAATGCGAGAAATAACACTACTCGACGGAGGGCTGGGTCAGGAAATATACCGCAGGTCAGGCAAGCCCGCCCATCCCCTTTGGTCGGTCATGGTGATGAAGGAACAACCGGAAGTTGTGGCAGAAGTACACCGTGATTTTATCGAGGCGGGAGCCAGGGTCATTACCACCAATAATTATGCCTCTACCCCTAGCAGACTCCAGAGAGATGGGAAGTTAGAATGGTTTGAGCCTCTTCAGCGGCAGGCAACAGAGGCAGCCCTCAAAGCTCGTGAGGAATCAGGAAAAAAGGGAATACAAATAGCTTGTTGTCTACCTCCCCTCATTGGCAGCTATTCTTTGGACCCACGTACTCCCTCGGAGATCAAAAAAGAATACAAGGAGATCGTGGATATACAGGCTTCGGAGGTAGACTTTTTTATTATAGAAACCATTTCAAATATAAAAGAGGCTAAGGCAGCCTGTGAGGTGGCCCAGGAAAGTGGAAAACCCTATGCCCTCAGCCTGACCCTTGCCGATGACTCCCCTATCCGGCTCCGCTCAGGCGAATCTGTTGAAGAAACAAAAGAAGCCCTGTCAGCCTATGATTTATCTGCTCTGATGTTCAACTGTTCCTTTCCGGAGATAATCGGGGAAGGCCTCAAAATCCTCAAGGGCATGAAGATTCCCTTTGGTGCCTATGCCAATGGATTTACCACCGTAGATCCCCTCAAACCAGGAGGAACTGTTGATTCTCTTTCGGTGCGGAAAGACCTCGACGAAGAAGCATACAGCAGACAGGTCTTATCCTGGGTTGAGGGTGGAGCTTCTATTGTGGGGGGATGCTGCGAGGTAGGACCTTCTTACATTGCCCACCTCCACAAGCAACTCGAGGCTGAAGGTTATCTGCTGAAGGGACTTTGATGAAGAAAGAAGGTATTTTTCCTACTTTAAGGAAAAAATATCTGCCAATTGGAATGATTGACAAGCTTTGATTTATCGTATATTCGGATAATTTTATGGATTATACTGAAAAGATTCGATTTCATGGATAAGATTTACCTTTCCCTCTTCCTCCTCCTGCTGCTAAATGCCTGTAGCCAGGGTTCTGAAGCTGAAAAGGAGCCAGAAGCTCAGGCCCGAGATACCCTAGTTCTTAAAGATACCCTACGGATTCAAAAAAGGGATACCATACTCAAGGATGCCAAACAGGTGTTGATTTCTGCAGACAAGATGAATGTCCTTTATGTGGGTGTGGAAAATCCTCTGACCATCACCGCTGAGGGGCTTTCCCCTGAGGAATTAAACCCTCAAATCAGTGGAACTGGGCAGGGAGAAATCAAAAAAACTGGGGGCAATCGTTTTGTGGTTACCGTCAAGGAACCTGGAGAATGCCTGATATCACAAGAAAAGCCAATTGCCTTTAAAAAGTATTTCCGCATAAAAAGAATACCTGATCCCCAGGCATACCTTGGCAAAAGCACAGGTGGGGTCATGGGCACAGGAGAATTCAGGGCTCAGGGAGGTGTATTGGCCATCTTGGAAAACTTTGATTTTTTTGCCAAATGTCAGACTGTCAGTTTTGATCTTTACTATGTAGCCAAAAAACAGGACCCCGTTCATGTGTCTAACAGAGGAGCGAGGTTCAATTCCGATTCCAGAAATCTGATTAACAGGGCGAAGCCGGGTGATATTTACTTCTTCGAAAATATCAGGGCCAAATGTCCCGGGGACGGGAACAGTCGGACCATCAATACCATGGTCTTCAGGATCAAGTAAAAAATTGGGAGCTCTGCTGAGACCAAGGGCTACCAAAACCCAGGTCATGTACAAACAAATGTCCTCCTGGCCCATGCAGGAAAACAGGTCCTCAGATCGGAGGTTATGCCATACTTTATGGATAAACTTAATTCCTAAATATTATGAACACCCTTACCCTTGCCCTCGACTGGACTCCCAATATCAACCACATTGGTTTTTTCGTGGCTTTGGAGAAAGGATTTTACCGGGAACATGGGCTGAATGTAGAAATCGTCGATCCATCGGCAGATAATTATGCAGTTACTCCTGCCAAGAAAGTAGAGCTTGGTCAGGCTCAGCTCGCTCTTTGTCCCACCGAAAGCATCATCAGCTACCGCAGCAAATCCGAGCCTTTTGACCTGATCGCCATAGCTACCCTCTTCCAGGAAGACCTGAGTGCCATTGCCGTCAAGGTCGACTCCCCTATTCATTCACCTAAAGACCTGGATGGACAGGCCTACGCCTCCTATCAAGCCAGGTACGAAGATGGCATTGTCAAACAAATGATCCGTAATGATGGAGGAGAAGGCAATTTAGAAATCGGTTATCCCGACAAACTCGGCATTTGGAATACCCTGTTAAAGGGAAATTATCAGGCAACCTGGATCTTTGTAAACTGGGAGGGGGTAGAAGCCGAGCAAATGAAGCTCGACCTTCGTTATTTCAAAATGAAGGACTTCGACATTCCTTATTCCTACTCTCCGGTTATTGCCGGCAGTGAAACCCTGGTCAATGCCAAAAAGGCTACCTACATCAACTTTATGGAGGCCAGTAAAAAAGGATGGCTCTACAGCCAGGAACAAGTCCGGGAAGCCATTGACATCCTCCAGCCACACCTACCCGAAAAGGACCGTAAGATAGACTTACAGATGGCTCATAACCGTACCTTTGCTCATATTGGTAGGGAAGAAAACTGGGGAAAGATGGATCCCAAAATGGTAGAGACCTTTCTTCACTGGATTTATGAACATGGGTTGGAAACCCAACGATTGGAACTGTCCCAGATCATCAACCCAGGATTTATTTGATCTGTTCCAATTGGGAAGCTGCATCCGATGCCTCTTAGAAAGCCTCTCCTACGGTAAGGTAAAAGCCCTGGGTTTCTCTGCCAAAGGCCGCATCGAAGCGAATATGGATATTATCTTCATCATTTATTTAAAAGCGGAGATCGGCTCCATAAGTAGACCTTATGTCCTCCCGGCTTATCTCCTGCCATTCTCTTCCTACTCCACCTACGGCTCCAAAAAGGTGTAGCTTAAAACGCCAAAAGAGGGGCATTCGGTAGGAAAATTGAAGGGTAGCATATTTTCTATCCCTGTAAAAACCTTCGTAATAGCCCCTCATCCGCTTATTTCCGCCCATGGTAGCCATGGCGAAAAAGGGGGCCTCCCCTTCGATATTTTCGATGTACAAATTGCTAGCTGTGATGTGATTCCAGGGCAGGGTCAGGTAGGCACGGGCATCTAGGCTGCTTCTCCAGTAGTTGAATTCGCTGCCCAGGCCCTTTGGGGAAAACCTACTCTCAAAAATGGCAAATATCCCATTCCCGGGATAATTGACCTGGTCGCGGGAATCATAACTCAGCATAATACCTGGTGCAAAGGCTCTTCCCCCTTGGGCTCCAGGTACGGTAATTATTCCTCCCTCCAGAAGCCCCCCCTCTTCCACATTCATGATACGCTGATCGTCCAACCAGAGCTCTATACCGCCATAGAGCTTTCCTGTAAGGCGCCTCAGGAGATGTAGGCGTATTCGCGGAAAATTGCCCTCATAGAGTTCCTCTCCCCTTTGCCCGGGATCATTGCCAATTCCATAAAAGAA
Source organism: uncultured Bacteroidia bacterium (assembly GCA_964564415.1). GTDB lineage: Bacteria > Bacteroidota > Bacteroidia > J057 > J057 > JALEFZ01. The sequence goes on from CAZMAV010000004.1 coordinate 200,873, forward strand.
ATAAGAGTAACGATAATAGCCTATCTCACCATAGCTCTGCCAGTCGATATCCTTCCAAAAAGTCTGATAAGAAAGGTATAAAAGAAGTTGATTTTCAAGGGTATAAGCTCCACCCGCTTGAATATTGGAAGGACGTGAGTCTATATCCTCCGAAGCAAAGCGAAAGCCCAGCAGACCCGCAGCTCCAAAACCCAATCTAGTCTCGGGAGCATAAAAAATCAGAGGAATAACCAATTTTGTACTGGGACGAATAAGGCCTTTTTTTTCTTCTGCCTCCTGTGCTTTTAAGGGAGAATAAAAAACCGATACCAAGAAAATAGCGCCCAGCATTAAGTGGACAAGGCTGGCAAACCTTTCCCTTTGTAAAGATTTTTCCAGCAAAAAAGAAGAATCTAATTCCTCTTCATTGGGAAAAGAACACTCTTTTTGGATAATAGTACCTGAAACTTTGGCTTCCATGTCTGGATATTCGAAACAAAAGAGAAAATGGATTGCAGAAATTGGGAAAGATGTAGAATCATGGAGACCGAAAAACCTATTCCCACCGAGGGTCTTATCCCTCATTCAAACTCCAGTCATAATCAATGTATTCGATGTCATTTTCTTCCTTCAGAGGAAGGGATGTATAGCGATTGATATAGGCTTTTAGGGGAAGTGCTTCTTCAAAATCAGCTTCGTACCACTTAAAAATCATCGACAATTCTACCCTGTCCTTAGAAATTCTGTTTTTCCGGGGATTGTTGATAAAATATCGGGCCTGATCTTCCAGTTGGGCCTCCAAACGCTCAGGAGTGTAGGCTTCACTCCTCAATCTGGGGCAGGAAAAAGAGGCACAATTAATGGCGAAGTGGATGCGGGGATCTCCAAATTCCTGCCTTAGGATTCGGTGCTCTATGGTATTGAGGTCCATTTCCTGACCTGAGATCTTAAAAAATTTGAGGTCCCAGACAGAATTGACAAAGGTATAATTTCCTCCAATGTCATTTATGCTGGAAAGCGGGTAGTTTCTCAATATGATTTCTATGGTAAAGGCATTGTAGGCATTGATCCAATAGGCCATTTGCTCTGCCCGAGTCCAGGTATGAGAAGGGCCATGATCTTGAAGAAGGTTGAGATAAGCCTCTAACCTATCTCTGTCCTTAGCCCAGGAGGCGTAGTCAACATCTCCATTTTGACTTACATAAGTAGAGAGCAGGTCATCCCAGGCCTGATGGGAGATAGGCGAACGTTCCTTGGCAATCAGAGCGGGGTAATCTACAGCGCTACCTTTCATAAATTTATAGGAAGTAAGTATTTTAAGGCCCAAGGTGTAGAGGTTAGGTTTAGCGATGTACATATAAAGGCCTATTGTCAGCACAATACCCAGTATAATAAAGACAAATACTTTCATTCTATTCATTTTGGAAAAAATCTAGGCCTTTTTCTTCTCTGTCATTGTCCGGCAGTTGATATTGTCTCCTTTTTACCCTGCTCTTCGCTCCAATTGTACCTGCATGCGGGCTACCCGGTCGATGAGCTTCTCCGAACTGAGGCGCTCCCTTAGTCTATCTACCATGATGGGAAAGCAGAAGGGTGTAAAAGCATTAGGCTTTTCGAAGCGAACATTGCGACTGTTGAGCCTCTCCATCGATTCCCTGAGGCGATTGATGTCCATCTGATAATTGATGACCTCTGTGTAAGCCTGTTTCAGGAGAAGGTTGTCGGGATCGTATTCTCTAAAAACCTTGAATAGCAGGGCAGTGGAAGCATGAAGGTGCTTGGTCTTCATTGCCTTGCCGGGATAGCCTTTGAACACAAGTCCCGCAATGGAGGCTACCTCCCTAAATCTCTGGCTGGCCATTTCGGTTTCATTGAGGGCTCGGGTCAGGTCCTCGTCCATCTTGTCGGGAGAAAATATCCGGGCTTCAAGGGCTTCTTCGATCGGAATTTCAGTATCTGAGAGCAATTCAAAGCCATAATCGTTCATGGCGATGGAAAATGACAGGGGCCTAAGCTGAGAAATGCGCCAGGCGACCAGAGAGGACATGATTTGATGGATCACCCTGCCCTCAAAGGGATAGATAAATAAATGATAGCCCTCCCTGGACTGCATGTACTCGATGAGGCATTCATCACGACCGGGAATAGAGGACCAGCGCTCCTGCAATTCGAAGAGAGGAACCAGTTTTTTGAGTTCTACTGCACCCAGGTCCATGTCGAGGTAGTCCTGCATTTTTTGCTTGAGAACCGTCGCCATCTGCGAACTCAGGGGCATACGGCTCCCCATCCATCTGGGCACCTTTCCCTTTTTATTTTTGGAGCGCTTGACCTGAACTTCCAAGTTACGTATGCGGACCAGTTCCAGCGATCGGCCTGCAAACCAGAATGTATCTCCCGGCTTGAGTTGAGATATGAAGCTCTCTTCTACCGTACCAATTCTCCCTCCGGAGATAAATTTTACCGTCAAATTGACATCTGAAACAATGGTTCCGATGGACAAGCGATGCTGTAGAGCGATTTTCTTTGAATTGACCTTGTAGGTACCGTCCTCCTCGATTTCTACTTTTTTGTATTCGTCGTAGGCGTAGAGGGACTCTCCTCCCGTGGTAATAAATTCCAGCATCCAGGCAAAGTCCTTTTCACTCAGGTCCTTGTAAGCATAGGTCTGCTTCACTTCCTCGAAGACTTCTTCAGGTTTGAATCCATCGGCCACAGCCAGGTTGACCAGGTACTGGATCATCACGTCGTAGGGTTCCATGATAGGCAGGCGCTCTTCGAGCAAATCCTTATCTACAGCTTCCCTCAGGGCTGCGGCTTCTACCAGTTCGAGGGAGTGGGTAGGGATGAAGAATATTTTGGATACAGCACCGGGCCTGTGTCCACTTCGACCGGCCCTTTGTACAAAGCGGGCCACCCCCTTGGGTCCTCCGATCTGAATGATGGCCTCTATGGGACGAAAATCCACCCCCAGATCAAGGCTGGAGGTACAGACCACCACCTTGAGTTGCTCATTGTGCAGGGCCTCCTCTACCCAGGACCGTATTTCGCTGGAAATAGACCCATGATGCATGGCCATGCTGCCCGCCAGATCGGGTTCTTCTGCCAGCAAGGCCTGATACCATAGTTCGCACTGCGCCCGGGTATTGGTAAAGATGAGGGTACTCCGGGAATTTTCAATGAGAGGGAGGACCTTCTCAACCATATTGAGACCGAGGTGGCCGGACCAGGGAAATTTTTCGATGGTATCGGGAAGGACGGAAACTACTTTGATCTGCTTTTTGATCCTGGCTTTTACTACTTCAAAGGGCCTTTGGTGATAAGCCGAACCCAGGAGGACTTCCAGGGCCTGAGTTATATTACCGATGGTCGCCGAAATACCCCAAATCTGTAGGTCAGGATTGATTTTGCGGAGATGTGCAATGAGGAGTTCGACCTGTACGCCCCTTTTGGTCCCCAGGAGTTCATGCCATTCATCTATCACGATGACCTTGAGGTCCTTGAAGAGGTTGGCGTGCTTTTTATTGGAAAATAGGACATGCATGCTCTCCGGGGTCGTGACCAGCCCCTCCGGCATGGAACGCTTTTGTTTTGCTTTTTGGGAAGAAGAGGTATCCCCGGTACGTATCTCCACCCGCCATGGCAGTTCCATTTCTATGCAGGCTTCATCACAAGCTTGACGAATATCTTTGGAGAGGGCCCTCAGTGGCGTGATCCAAAGGGCCTGAAGGCCGTTGTTTTCCTTGGTTTTATAGGTATCGGGATGCTCCTGTATCCATTTTAGAAGAATGGGTATCCAAAGGGCATAGGTTTTTCCACTTCCAGTAGGGGCATTGAGCAGGCCATTTTTCCCATCCAGGATGTGCCCCATCATTTCTTGCTGGAAGGGGAAGGGATCCCAATTGCGGCCATGGTACCATTCCTCGGCAAGAGCGATAAGTCCTTCTTTGTCCAATAGCTGCTGTTTCGACACAATTAATTGTTGGAGAATGAAACCTAAGGGTTTGTTTAAGATTTAAAATTTCCGCTTACCATTGTCTTTCAAGAACCTAATTTTGCATTTTTTCTCACGTTTGCAGCATTAAAGCCCGAAACAATTGCTGCCTCAAAACCTTAAAATCCTTGCTGTAAGCGGAAAATCATAAAATTCAACAGCCTTCCAGAACACAAAAAAACCTGCAAGGATCGCAAAAGTTTTTTCGATCTCGACAGGTGGCGGAAATTGTTCTTTCTCTAAAGTAGAAAGTCAATCCTCATATAGTTCTTCCTGGACAAAGAGCCTCCATTCCAATTGCATGGTATCGATGTCTCCCCCCTCTTCTGTCACGAGGTAGTATTCTTTGCCGGGTTTCTTGGTCAATCGTTTGCCTTTTCCGATAAATTTACCTTCCAAGGCGGCATAAAAAAGTGGAGATTGGGTATCGGAAAAATCGTACAATTCAGTTATTTCTCCCAGGCTATCAGGCTTCTGGAAGGGGCTGTTGTGCTTGACGCTTAGCTGGTAGCGCACGTCGGGCATGGGATACTTTCTCACGAGGGTCTGGTTGTCCAGCACCTCCATGTCAAAGGCCATGGCCTTAAAGGCCGGGAGGAAGTCAGCCTGTTCGGCCTTCATTTGATCGTGGATTTCGTGAATTTCTTCGGGGGTGGGCCGCGAGTTCATCACATTGACCCCTACAAGAGATCCCAGGATGATCACGATGAAAAATAACGGCCATAATTCTCTTACACCTTGCATGTACTTCAGATTTGTGAACTAAGAACCCCTCAGGGCAAAGCTTGTTTTGCAAATATTGTAATTCCTTGGTCTGCAACAAATTTTAGATCATTTTTATCGGCGTGTCAAAATCAGAATTCCATTTCAAGCAGTTCTCTGTTCGTCAGGAGGGGAGCGCCATGAAAGTGAGTACAGATGCTATTCTCCTGGGGGCATGGACAAGGACTTACTGCAGAACCAGGGCCCTGGATAAGGGGACAGGAACGGGAATCCTGGCCCTTATGCTTGCCCAGAAAGAGGAGGACCTCCAAGTTGACGCCATAGAATCCAATTTCGAGTCCTTTCTGGAAGCAAAAGAAAATTTTTTCTCTTCCCCCTGGCCTGGCCGCTTACATCCTACACATGGCGATCTTTGGTCATTTGAGGGAATAGAAGGGGGCTGTGACCTGATCATTTGTAATCCACCCTATTTTTCTTCCAACAAGTTGACGACCAGCAGCCCGAGGAAAAAGGCTCGAGAGCAGAAAGCCCTCGATCACGATACCCTCCTTTTTAGGATAGATCAATTGCTTGGCCAAGCGGGGATGGCAAGCCTTATCCTGCCTGTAGGGCAAGGTCATCAATCCTTGGTAAAGGCCCATAAAGGAGGACTTAGCTCCCTCCGAAAAAGCTATGTCCATTACAAACCTGAAAAAGCTGCTGCCCGCCTCCTCCTGGAATTGGGCCGAAGCAAGGGACAAGTACATATCGAACACCTTTCGATTCAATTGGGAAAAGCCAACCAGTACAGTCCTGAATTTATTTCCCTTACCCGGGACTTTTATCGCTTCATGGGGGAAAAGGAATAATTTATGCTCCCCCGGTATCGCGGGCATTGGTCAATCCCGGCGAAAGTTTTAATTTGCCTGAGAAGGTGATCAATATTTGTGGTCAAAGGCGGGCCCAAGCTTCATCTGATGCCATGAATCCTGACTTATTGGTTAGCATATATTCATTTGATTCTGGCTTTGCAGTCTTGCTTACTGTCTACCCTTCTAACAACGAAAAAAAGTCCCGATGAAAGCGATCATTCCCGTGGCAGGTGCTGGCACCCATCTCCGCCCTCACACCCACACACAGCCCAAGCCCTTGATCCCTGTGGCCGGAAAGCCGATTCTGGGGCATATTATCGACAACCTGATCAAGGCTGGCATACGAGAACAGGTCTTCATCGTAGGCTATTTGAAAGAAAAAATCCAGGATTACGTAGAATCTTCCTTTGGCGAACTGATCGTGCCCACCTTTATCGAACAGGCTCCACGCCGGGGCCTGGGCCACGCGCTCTGGGTAGCCAGAAATATCATTGAAGCCGAAGAGGAAATCCTGGTAGTCCTGGGAGATACCATCTTTGGAGATGACACCGCCAGAATTCTGGAGATCGAAGGCTCTGTCCTGGCGGTGCATCCGGTCGATGATCCCCGCTCCTTTGGCGTAGCCATGCTGGACAAACAGAAATTCGTCAAAAAGCTGGTCGAAAAGCCTGACATCCCCACCTCCAACTTAGCCCTGGTCGGCATGTACAAGATTGCGGAGATTCAGCCCCTGATCCAAAGCCTGGATGAGATGGTCATTGAATCCGACAACAGAGAGGTTGACATTCCCCTTACCGACGCCCTCATGCGAATGGTGAAGCGGGGCATAAGGCTTTACACCCACAGGGTCGAAAATTGGTTTGACTGTGGCCAAAAGCAAAGCCTCCTCTACACCAATCAGATTCTCCTAGGTAGAGAAAAAGAAAAGGTCGAACATAGATTTTCCAACACTGTCATCATTGAGCCCGTCCACATTGCCTCCAATTGTGACATCATTAATTCTGTGATAGGTCCTCACGTGGCCATCGCTGAAAATGCCCGCATCTATAATTCCATCGTCAAAAACTCCATTTTAGGCGCCTATTCGCAGTTGGATTCCATTATCCTCAACAGTTCTGTCATTGGCAACGATACCTCCTTGCGAGGAAAATCCAATAGCATTAATATTGGGGATAACACCGAGATTGACTTCGAACAATAGATCAACATATTCATGGCTATTATCTATCACCTGGCTATTCCCAAAGACTGGGAAAGAGCCTTGCTTACGGGCAGGTACGAACACCCCTCGTTAAAAGAAGAAGGCTTCATTCATTGCTCGACCCAGGCCCAACTGATTCCTACTGCAGAAAAGCATTTTAAGGATGAGGAACAATTGGTCGTCCTGGAAATCAGTGAGAGATACGTCAAGGATACCCTCAAATACGAGGAAAGCCGAGATGGAGAGCTTTTTCCTCACATTTACGGCAGAATTAAGCTTCCCGATGTGGTCAATACCCGAATGATTTTTAAGGATCCTGAGGGAAAATGGCAGTGGGACTAAAGTCAGACTGAAGTAGGCAGGGAATATTTTTCCAACTTATCTGAATGTTTACCCTCATTATATTACCCCTTTGCCCTGATATTTGTGCTCGATTTTTCTTACCTTAAAATAGAAACGGAAGTTGCTGCGTTGGTTTTTTACATTCTGTTTCACAAGAAAAGGAACCCTTTATGAACTGTCAGAAACTATTTCCCCAATTAATCAAGGCTATTTTCCTAAGCTTTATCCTAGTGGGCCTCCAACCGGAAGTTCACGCACAGTTTGGAAAGCTCAAGCGGAAAGTCGGAAAAAAAGCCGAGCAAGAAGTCGAAGAGAAGGCCGAAAAGGAAATCAACAAATCTGTTGACCAAGCCCTCAACAAGCTCTTTAAAAAAGTCGAAGAGTCTATTGAGGAGAACAAAGAAAAAAATGAAAGCAAAAAAGATTCATCAATTACCCTATCAGGAGAAAAGGGAGATGTCTCAATCTCCTCTGCGGAACCCGACCCTAATGTGGAGCCTAGCTCTTTCATCGGCAGTTTTACCATGAGGGTGGAGGAATACAAAAACGACAAACTCCAACGTGATTATCCTCAGACTACTGTTTTCCATATAGATAAGTATAAAGTAGGCATAGAAAATAGTGGGGAAGAAAATGTTACCGTCTTGTTTGACCGACAGTACCGCCGAATTACAACCAAAAGCGTTGACGAGGACGGTACCAAAAGAGCCATTACCATAAGCATGCCTTCCATCAGCGTTCAGGTGGACGATGAAGAGCTATCTGAGGGCGATTACACAGTAAGAAAGACCGGAAGGACCAAAACCATTGCTGGCTACCGATGCGAGCAGTACAAGATGGAATCGGATGAGGTTGTGACTTATGCCTGGGTCAGCGATGAGGTGGGCCTTGACTACCAACAGTTTTTTAACTGGATTCAGATCAAGGACAAGCAGCAAGGAGGCTACGTTTCCTACAGTGAATTTTATCCTGTAGAAGGTAGTATCCTCGAATCTACCACCACAGAAAAAAAGGGCAACACTAAGTCCATCATGGTTGTCGAAAAAGTAAACAAAGGGAAGGTCGATCCTTCGGTATTTTCTTTGGAAGGCTATGAGCATCAGGACATGTCCAAATTTATGGAGAGTCCTGAGGGTCAAAAATTCAAGAGCTTCCTCAACGATATTCAAAAGGACCTGGAAGAAAAAAATAAGGAAAAAGAGGAAAAGGATAATTGATGGTACCCCTTCATGTTCACACACTGCTGTTCATAAGAAATGCGGATTCAATCCCGCATTTCTTTTTTTATTAGGGGATCAGCCATTGCTCTTCCAGGTGATTTTCCTCCCACCTAAACCTAGCCCTCATGTGCTTGCCTCTCTCCAAAAGAAGGTAGTCGATCTCTTTGATGGGCATGCGGATAACTGCAAAGTGCTTTTTCCAGGCTTCGCTATCTCCGCCTTCTTTCAGGGCTTCGTAGCTGGTATAGCTTTCCCAGCCTCCTTTGGCTTCAGAAATGGGAGTGGCAGGAGGACGTAGCGAACTGTAATTGAGCCGGGAGCTTCCGGATAATTTTTCCCATTCTGATTCGTGCAAGGATCCTGATAGATGAACCTCCGCCTCGCCATACATGCGCAGCTGAACCTTATTTTTGGGGTGCCAACCCATCCAGCAGACCTGAGGGAAGGCCTGTATTTCTTTTATTTTCTGCGCCCGGGTATCGCTGTGGCAGACCAAAGCCCTGCTTTCGTGAAGGAAACTCCTCAGGATCACCGTCCTTGTGCTGGGCCGCTCCCCATCAAAGGTAGACAGATAAAGGCTTTGAAAAGCATCCTTCTTGTCGGCAGCCCCTCTGCCGAGCATTTGCCAGATATGGTCGCGGACTTCCGCGAGATTCTTAGGTGTAAAATACATGAAGCCAATCTAGCTATATTGGTAAGTGTAGCCAAATTTAAAATATTCATCGAAAATAAAAGTAAGAAGATGAATACTGTATATAAAATCATACAGTTGTTTCGTCCCGATTATTCCCCCTTCGCTTTTTTGGATAAAAAAATTTCCCGTTTGGAATCAAAATCCTCCATTCAGGAAGATATTTTATCAAATCAAACCGATTTAAAAGGCTGGCTCGATATTTGGCTTAATTTAGAGGACAGAATCTACACCCTAACAAAGACCCAGACAATGATTGTAGAACGGCGTAGCGCCGGGCTGACGGCCCAGCAATCTTCCCCATCGGTAAAGTTTCTTGTAATCAGTTCTATGAACTCTTCACAAGAAAAAAAATATCAGATTTGTCTTTCTATTCACAACAAGGGAAGGTCAAAGGTTCGCCTCTCTGATGCCCAGGGAAAACTGCTCATGGAAGAACAAAATCCCAGGGCTTCTGCCTTTATTATCAGAGATCTCGGTGCGGGAACCTATTACTTCGAAGTCAATGACGGATTTTATTATCAGGTAAAAGAATTAAGGATATCCGCCTGAGGTCTGCCTGTAGCTTTTCTCTCCCCCAATCCATGACCCTATTTGATTTCGCTCAACAATAAGCCCATATTTGAGCGGTTTGAAAGAGGGAATGCACGTTATGGATGATTTAAGAAAACAGATTCTCGAGGATTTATTGGGAGAAGCTAATATCAATCTTTCCGAAGATCAATACGATGCGGTCAGGGAATTTGTCCGCTTTATGGATTCGGATGATTTCCGGGCTACCTTCCTTCTCACGGGTAGTGCCGGTACGGGAAAGACCTTTTTGATCCAGCTTTTTGCAAGGATGCTACGCAAATCCGGCTATAAAGTCATCCTTCTCGCTCCCACCGGCCGTGCAGCCAAGGTCATCACCAGGCGCACCCGCCGCCCTGCCTATACCATCCATCATCATATATACATCCCCATGGAGGGCTATGCGGGACAGGTAAACTTTAGCCTCAAACCCAATAAAGCTCCCACCAAAACTGTATATATCGTCGATGAGGCTTCCATGGTCGGAGACAAGACAGATGGTTCTACCCCCGGTAGCCTACTGACAGATTTGCTTCGCTTTGCCTTTCAAGATGATGAGTATCGCAAGCTCGTCATGGTGGGTGACCCGGTTCAGTTACCCCCTGTAGGCCATGACCAGTCTCCCGCCCTGGAGCCTGAATCCCTCTTCATGAAGCATAGCCTCAATGTCTTTCACGCCCAACTTCAGGATGTCAAACGCCAACTGAGCGACTCAGGTGTCCTCGAAAATGCCGTGGCTATCAGAGATGCCTACCTTTCCCAGGGGGAGGTTCTCCTTCACCTTGAAGCCAGCAGGGACGTCGTGAACCTTGAGAATGCATACGAAGCCCTGGAAACCTATCTTTCTTATTACGAAGAAGGGAATCATGATAAGGTTGTATTTCTCACATATTCCAATTTTCAGGCAACTCGTGTCAATCAGGGCATTCGACAGCAGCTATTTTTTACCGAAGAACTCCTGGTAGCAAACGAGCTTTTGATGGTAGTCCGCAACAACTACGCCTGGGGGGACAACAAAAAGCTACCCTTTATTGCCAATGGAGAGATGGGAGTAGTCAGGGACGTATTTCAGGAAACTTACGAAGAAAAATACGGACAAAAATGGGTAGATGTAAGCCTGGAATTTCAGGATACCCAGGGCGAAGTCATCCTCATAGATTGTAAGATACTGCTGAGCCTGCTGACTGAAAAACAGGCCCAACTTCCTCAGGAAGCCTCTTATCAGATATTTTTGGAAAGACAAAAGGAATACATGGGTCTGCCCAAGACCGAAGCGGCCGAACTCATGCGGAAAGATCCCTACATCAATGCCCTACAGGTAAAATATGGCTACGCCATCACTGGCCACAAATCGCAGGGAGGACAGTGGGAAAATGTGCTGATAGGTTTTGAGCCCGACTATGGCAACAATCCCCTGGCCTATCTCAGGTGGACCTATACTGCCTTCACCCGCGCAGAAGAAAGGGTCTTTACCCTCAATTGCCCCTTTTGGGAAGGAATGATGTAGGTAAAGCGCTGCTGAGGCTATGATAAGGAGTCTGTTTTCAAGCCCAACAGCGCTATTGATCATAAAAAATGATTCGTAATAATCATTGGCATATATAAAAAGGGAGGAAAGCTTTCCCTTCCTCCCCAATTATTTCACTTGTATTTGAATTGGCTTTAGACGGCCAGGTTTTCACTTACGTACTGCTGCCATTTCCATGCAGAAGCCATCATCTCGTTGATGTCGCGGCTGGCCTCCCAGCCCAATTTTTCTTTGGCCAGGGAAGAATCCGAATAGATGGACACCACATCTCCTGGACGTCTGTCGCCTAGTTCGTAGTTGAGCTTGACGCCGGAGACCTTTTCGAAGGCCTGTATGGCTTCCAGCACAGTAACCCCATTGCCAGAACCCAGGTTGAAGCGTTCGTAAGCCTCGCTGTTTTTACCCTCCTTGAGGTAATCCATGGCTTTGATGTGGGCCTCTGCGATATCCGTCACGTGGATGTAATCCCTAATGGCCGTACCATCACGGGTGGGATAATCACTGCCAAATACCGTCATCTTTGGGATCATACCCGCAGCTGTACGGGTGATGACTGGCACGAGGTTATTGGGCTTGTTGATGGGATCTTCTCCGTTGAGGCCAGATTCATGTCCTCCCACGGGATTAAAGTAGCGGAGGGCGATGCAGCTTACCTTACTCACTTTGACGAAGTCCTGGATGATGCGCTCCCCGACCAGTTTGGTGTGGGCATAGGGAGATTCTGTATCGGTAACAGGGGTTTCCTCTGTTACAGGCAACTTGTCCACATTGCCATAAACCGAGCAGGAGGAGGAAAAGATGAAATTATCCACATCAAACTCCTCACAGCAGTGCAGCATATTGATCAGAGACTCGAAGTTGTTGTGATAGTAGCGAAGGGGCTGCTCGACAGATTCGCCTACGGACTTGAGTGCCGCAAAGTGAATGACACCGATAAGGTCCTCGTTTTCCCTAAAGACTTGCATGACAGCCTCCCGATCGGCCAGATCGATTTCGTAATTCTTCATCTTCTTTCCGGTAATCTGCTCAATTCGATCCAGGGTGCGTTCAGAAGAGTTGGTGAGGTTGTCGACAGAGATGACATCGAAGCGGCCTTCCTGCAAGATTTCAATGGCAGTATGTGAGCCAATGTAGCCCGTTCCACCTGTAATTAAGATTTTAGCCATAGAGGATATTGATTTCTTCGGTGAGACAATTGAGTAATTATTTAGGGAATTTACCGGTAGTTGAAAGAGGGAAAATCAAGGGATTGCATGACAGATTTTTCCCTGATTCCCAATTAAATATATTTTTCTTATAGCTCCTTGGGGATGTACATATTTTGCTTCAAATGTCTGTTGAATGGTCAGGAAGGTCTGTTTATCAGTTGGAGAATTTTACTCGTGTATCGGCTGTAAAGATGGGCGTAACTGGACCTGATCCCGTTTTTTCGGAGGGCTAAAAGCATTTCCTGGTTGATCTTGACATTGGAAAGCAGGCCTGAGGTACTCGCTCCACCTGTACGCATTTTAACCATGGTCTTGGGAAGGTAGCTGTAAGAAATCTTGGCTTTTAGAAAGAGCCTTACCATCAATTCGAAGTCAGCACAAATGTCGAAGTCCGTATCAAATCGCCCATACCTTTCATACACTTCCCTTTTTACATAAAATGAAGGATGAGGTGGCATGAATCCACGCTTCATCTTTTCCGGATGAAAGCCTTTTCCTGGAAAATACCTGACGGTGCGGCCCAGGTTCTCAGGATTTACATAAACTACATCCCCAAAGAGGGCCTCCACGGGTTTACGCTCAAAGGCCTCGGCCACCCAGGCAATAACCCTGGGGTCGGCGAGCATGTCATCCGAGTTGATCATCCCTATTACATCCCCGCTAGCCAAAGCAATTCCTTTGTTCATGGCATCATAAATGCCCTCATCAGGTTCGGAGACAAAGGTGCTCACGACATCCTTGTAATTCTCGATACGTTTAGCCGTCCCATCATTAGAGCCGCCATCAACGACGATGTACTCGATGGAATCATATTCCTGACGAGCCACAGACTGAAGGCAGGTTTCCAGCACGGAAGCGGAATTATAGGAAACCGTAATCAGTGATATTTTCATGCGGATGGGTTTGGAGGTTGAAACAAAGCCCTATTCTGAGCCATCAATTTAGGAGCTTCTCTAAAGTCTCTCGCAAATTCCCAGGCGGCCCTGGACCAGTCGGTGTAAGCCTTTGCATCCATTTGAAGGGCCACCTTAATGGCCCTCTTCATTTCTTCCGGTTTTTGAAGAGAGATATCAAAGCCTACTTTCTTTTCTTCCAGGTTTTTCCAGGGGGTGCGATCGCTGATAAGGACAGGCTTGCCCGCCAGCAGGGCTTCAAAAATGGCATGGCCAAAATTTTCTCCCTTGCTTGTCAGCACCGAAAAATGATAGGGAGCAAGGACCCCTGCCATATCAGGGGGAGCTACAGGTCCTTTAAAGTTAACCTCTATCTGCGGAGGCAATCCCTGGATTTGTTTGTTCAGTTCCTTCAGGTAGTTTGGATCTTCAACTGGGCCATAGATATCGAAACGTATATTTTCCTCCATTCCTTCGAGGCAATGGAGAAAAAATTCCAGATTTTTAACCAGAGAAATTCTGGAATGATAGACCAGGTTCAGTTCCCCCGCTTGCTTATCGACTACCTTAAAGGGCTCTTGCCTCTGCTTGGGCAAATTGGGGGCGATCCGGATGTCCATGTGCCGGCTTCCGAAGTGGTCCTGAATAAAGGATTTTTCCTCCTCATTGGTGGCTTGCCAGACAACCCGGCGGGGCCATCCCAACAAGCGGAGCAGGGCCAGGTAGGCCTTCTTCTTCAGAGGCTTGATGGCCAAAGCCGAGGGAGCAAGGGTACCCCGGGGAGCCCAGACGATGGGGATGGCTTTTCGAAGTGCCGTCTGTACGGGAATGATATTAAAAATGAGGGAATAAAGGCTATTGACGAAGAGGTAATCTGGTTTGAGGTCTTTTATAAGCTTGCGAATGTAATTGGGCTTCTGAGCTTCAGGTGAGAGGTAGCAAACCCTTATACCCGGAGCAAAATCCAACCAGGTATCCCGCTCAATCCCCTGGTAGGGTTGGGTATCGTGAAGGTCTCTATCCCCGGTCAGCACGGATACTTCGAAGCTATCCCCCATGGCCTGTACAAAGTTGCGTACCGTCTGAATAGGCCCTCCAGCTTTATAGCCCGGCACAAACCAATCGATGCAAATCAAAATATGAGGTTTAGGCATGGGCAAGTATTTTGTGCTGTTCCATCCACTCTTCGAGGACGATGAGCATCCAGAGTTTGATCCAGGAAATCCCTCCTTTATCTTGGAGAAAAAGCTTCCAAAGATTGTCGATGTAGGAGGCTTGAAAGATTCCTCTTTTGCCAAGGCTGTTGAGGTTAGACTCACAAAAGTCTCTCAATTCATTTTTCATCCAGAGGCTCCAAGGCAGGGTAAAACCCATTTTTTTTCGGAACACCACTTCTTGAGGCAATAGGTCGCCAAGCGAATCAACCAGAAGTTTTTTGGGATAATGAGGCTCCTTATGTTTGTCTTCTATTCTCAGGACAAACTCCACGAGTTCATGATCGAAAAAAGGAACCCTCACCTCCAAAGAATGCGCCATGGACATCTGATCGGTATCCCTGAGAAGGACATTTTGTGTATAGGTGGCCATTTCTCCTACACTGACCTGACTAAAAATAGGGTATTGGCTTATGTTTGCGAGGTCTTCAAAAGAAAATACAGATCCTAGAGAAAAAGGACGATCAGGGGTTTTGAGTAGTTGTTGTCTTTCCTTAGGGGAAAAATTCTCATGAAAAATGGGATAGAGTTGATCAAACGCAGGACCGTCAAGGCTGAGGATTTGTTTGAGCCTACCGGCTTTTCCTCCTCCTGCCAGGGCTCCCATCACTCCTGCGCCTACCTTTCGCAGTCCACTGGGCAAGGCATAGAGTCTGTCCATTCCCTTGAGCTTTTGGTACTGCCTGAAGACAGGATACCCTGCATAAAGTTCATCTCCTCCAAGTCCGGAAAGCGCAACTTTAAAGCCCTCCCTCCGGGTAGCCTGTGATACCATATAGCTATTGATGCCATCCCCGCTGGGATGGTCCATGGCAAGGAGGGCCTGGGGAAGTTGGTCCAAAAAATCTCTGGGCTTCAGCTGGATGGGATGGTGGGAGGTCCCATACTTCTGGGCCATCATGGAAGAATAGGGAGATTCGTCGAATTCTTCTTCCTCAAAGACCACCGAAAAAGTGTGAATGGGTTGTTGACTTGCCTGGGCCATCAGGGCTACTACTGCCGAAGAGTCTATCCCCCCCGAAAGGAAGGCTCCCAGGGGCACATCGCTGATCATCCGTCGGGCGACAGCCTCAGAAAGAAGATCGAGATTTTTTTTACAGACTTCCTGATAGGACATCTCCCATGGCTCTCCCCCCTGGTCTCCTAATGACCAATAGGTTTTCAGCCTATGTTGTCCCTTCTTCCAGACCAGCATTTCTCCGGCCTTGAGCATGGAGACATCCTTGATGAGGGTAAGGGGAGCATTTATGGTATAATACTGAAGGTACTCTGCCAGGGAATCTGTATGGAGATGAGCAGGGACCCGACCGGAGGCCAACAGGGCCCTTACCTCGGAGGCAAAGGTCAGACCTTGTTCTCCAAAATGATAGTAAAGAGGCTTGATTCCCAGCCTGTCCCTTACCAGGAGGAGTTCTTCTTGTTTTTTGTCCCAGATAGCAAGGGCAAACATTCCATTGAACCTGGCAAAACAATCCTTGCCCCACTTTCGAAAAGCTGCCAGGATGACTTCGGTATCTCCACTACCTTCAAAGGGATAATCCTTCAACTCAGCCTTGATCTCACGATAATTGTAGATCTCTCCATTAAAAACCAAGACATAGCTTCCGGAGGCATCGACCATAGGCTGGGCTGCCGCTTGGCTGAGGTCAATGATGGAAAGACGCCGATGTCCAAGGGCCATGCCGGCATCTATCCAGCTTCCTTCGGCATCGGGACCTCGATGATGAAGAGCATTTGTCATGGCTCCCAAGCCGCCTCTGGGGTCATGCCCCCTCTCTTTATATGTAAATCCAGCTATTCCACACATATTTCGATCTCCTAAGATGCTTGTTGTTCAACGTTTATCTCCCTCCTCCTAACGGCCTGGGCGGGATTACCCCGATAAATGGTAAAGGCTTCCATGTCTTGGCTCATGACCGAGCCCGCAGACAAAATGGCGTGTGAGTGAACCCTGATTCCCGGAGTTACCAGGGCCTTGGCTCCGATCCAGGCACCATTTTCGAGGACGATCTCGCCTATCATCAGGTCAAAACCAGCTCTCTTGTAGTCATGGTTTCCAGTCAGGAGCATGGCTCCTTGTGAGAGGCAGACATGATCGCCCAAACTCACATCTGCCAGGTTATCTATCCATACCTTCTCTCCAATCCATACATGATCCCCTATTTTCAGACGCCAGGGATATTTGATATTGACAGAAGGTTTGATAATAACTCCCCTGCCTACCTGCGCTCCAAATGCCCGAAGGAGTCCCACCTTTATTCCTGAAAATGGATTGATGGGGTTGATAAAAAACAGGGCATTGATCACAAACCAGCAAATACGTTTGAGGCTGCTGCCTCCAGGCTGGTACCAACTGTTGTCAAAACGGTCCAAACGTACCTCCACAGGGATTTTATCTTTTGATTCAGGCATACAGGGGGCTGAATTTACGAATGAGAGAAATAAGGGTCTGCGCCCAGATCTCCGGCGTCATCTGCTGCGATAGGCCATGGCTTCGCTGGCCCATCTCCCAGAGTTCTTTGTCGCTTTTGTCAAATAGTGCTTTCAGATGTAGGGACAAACTGGATAGAGAACCCGTCTGGAAGACATAACCATTGTAGCCCTCCCTGATAAAGGCGTCTCCTGCTCCACAGGCTTCCGAAGCTAGCAAGGGTAAGCCAGCAGCGGCAAATTCGTGGAGCACCACTCCCCAGGGCTCACGATGGGAAGGAAGGATAAAACCTCCTACTTCCTGGGTAAGAAGGGGAAGTTGATCCGGCTGGACAAAACCGCGAAGTTCTATCCTGGGATGGTCGGGAATCGGGTATTCTCCAGCGCCTACCAGGAGAAGGGACCAGTCCGACTCTTTGGCTCTTTCCAAAAAGGCCCCACACAATTCGCCAATACCCTTGAAATCGACCATTCTTCCTACGTAGAGGAGCTTTCGAGGATAGGAGCTGAATTTGGCCTCGTGAAATTGACGGTAAGCCCGGTCGAAGAGTCCCCAATCTGCGCTGTAAAATCCCGTTCGGATGGCAGAGGGGGGAAAGCCTAACCTTCGGGCAAATTCATATTGGCGATCGCCGGTAACCCAAAGCAGGTCGAAATTGCGCTTGATAAAGTAAGGGCTGGCAAGGGTGGCCAGTCGCTGTCGGGAAGAACCGGTCCATTGATTGTCCAGGCCGGAGACGACGGGCGTACCTCTCTTCCTCATTTTGCGGGCAAGGCTGAGATAATCCTTGTCTATCCACCCCGATACCAATACCAGGTCGGGATTAAAATTCCCGGCCAGGTCCTCCATCTCACTTCGACTCAGAGCGCTTCGATCGTAAATTTGAAGTTTTTCGTCAAAATCAAATTGAAAGGGAGCCTCCTGGTTGACCGGCCATCTTATCAAAAGGACGCTCACCTCCTCCTTCAGCAGTGCTTCTATGCAGGCCAAGACGTATCCCGCTAGTTCGCTATATAGGATCAATAACTTCATTTTTTCAAACTATTTTTATCCTTGATATTTGGATATTCAACTAAAACCATCAACACCAGATAAAAGTGAATGGAAAAGGCATTTAGAGAAGAATTTAGCCAGCTTTCAAAAAATGAAGATAGAATAGAAGCCACAGCAAAGGGAAAAGCAAACTTAGCTGGCTTCATTCTACTCATCAGGTAAATCAAAAAGACTACAAAAAGT
Organism: uncultured Bacteroidia bacterium; assembly: GCA_964564415.1. Classification (GTDB taxonomy): domain Bacteria; phylum Bacteroidota; class Bacteroidia; order J057; family J057; genus JALEFZ01. The sequence continues at coordinate 218,951 of CAZMAV010000004.1, forward strand.
AAAAATCCGAGATAACCATTGTTCATGATAAAAGTCAAGTAGGAGTTGTGCATGCCTCCCTGATGCTCAGTAAGAACCAACATGTCCTTTATGCTGTAGAAGTAGATTTCTTCCCAGGCAAAGCCTCTTCCGATGACGGGATTTTGAGCGATCTGGCTCAGCCCCAATGACCAGGCCAGGTACCTGCCCGTGCCCGTGTTTAGAGATTCTACCCTCAGGTACTCCTCCAACCCTAATAATGAAATCAAATATTCTATGCCTCCTCCACTCAAAAACACCCCTCCTATGGGTATAAGGATGAGATAAAGAGAAGCTACCATAAACCTTCCGCTCTTGTGAAAAAAATTGAGCATATAAAAGATACCCATGGTTCCCAGGGCAGTTCGCGATCCACAAAGTATGGTGGACAGAATGCAGAATCCCATAACCAGAAAAATAAAGCGCCGTTTTTCCGGATGGAGATCGAGGTATATAAAGTAGAGGGGGAAAACCATGGTCGCATAGGTTCCCAATCCATTGGGGTTGCCCAATATTCCACGATAGCGATCTCCGATGTAGGCCATCTGGGGATACAGCCCCCTGATGATGAATCCCAGGGTGAAGACCAAAAGAGAGAGCTTGATGATGTCCAGAATCAGGTCCTGGTCCTTCCGACGCAAGAGATAGGGAATGTAATGGATGACAGCAAAGATCAACAAGAGGTAAGAAAACATTTTTGCAAGAGAAAGACCGGGCTCCGGGCTTCTCAGTCCCCCAAAAAATGCAATTACAAAAAAAGGAATACACAATAAGAATAAGGGCCTAAACTTGATTTCTCCTTTCCCTATCAAAATCAGGCAGTGCAGAAAGGCAAGAAGAATCATGACAATCCTGAGATTTTTGAAAAATCCAAGGTGCCACATCCGGTTGTCTCCCATGATCAAAACTGCCACCAAGCCCAAAATAAGAAGCCTGTCATTTTTTCTTATCACCCAAACCAACCCCACCAGGGCTCCGATTACCCATGAGAGGGGAATAAAGACCTGGGATACGAGGTATAACCCAATAAAGAGGAAATAAATCGACTTGGTTTCTCTAAGAAATTGAAGCAAAGTCCTCCTGGTTTATGAGTTTTTCAAAGTGGTCTATCATCGATCCGACAACAGCCTCCCACAGAAATTTTTCTTTTACCCGATTGACCGCCATCTCCTGTTTTTTCTCCAATTCAGGGGTTGGAAGGTCCAGGCTTTCTTCCATAGACATCTTAAGGGCCGGTATATTCTGGCTGGGTATGACCCAACCACAAGTCTCATCTACCTGCTCTCCTACGGCCCCTACGCTGGTGGCGATCACTGCACATCCGCAAGCCATGGCTTCCAGGATTACCGTGGGCATACCTTCGCTATGGCTAGGAAGGACCAGAATATCTGCTTCCCGCAAGAGTTGCCTGATTTTTTCTTTGTCTTTGACCATCCCATGATACCTCAATCCAGGAAGGTCCAGGTGTAAATGTGAAGGAATAGGGCCGATAAAATCAAAGCTAAAGTCCCCTCTTTCATCCTGAAGTTGCTTCAATACCGGCATCAACTCTTCTATGCCTTTTCGCCGCTCATAACGTCCCACGAAGATAAATTTTCTTTTCTCCTCATTTACCCGTGGGAGAGGTAGGGGGGAAAGCCAGTATTTATCTATACCAATGGGAATTTCCAAAATCCTATCCCCGTCCACCCCTTTGTCCAGGAGAATGTCGGTGAGTTCTCCACCCAATGACTGTACATAGGCTGCATATTCGATTTGTCGTACTGCTGGGAAACGAAGCATGCGGGCTACCCATCTACTTTTCCTGTCTACACTTGGCTGAAACATCTCCATCCCGTGAAGGTTGACCAGGGTCTTTTTCTGATGGCGGAGTTGGCGGAGGCTCTCCCAACCTGTAAAGCCCTGGGCGTAGACCAGGTCCACCTTTTCCGACATAGGTGCAAGGCCTTTCCATATTTCCTTGCTGTACAACCAGGATTCCCATATATAGTGCCCTGGAAAGGAGGCTTGACGGGGATAAGGGATCAAATGAAATTGAATGTTGGCCCTTTCCTTTTCCGAAAAAAGAGCCTCCAGGGCCTCGATCTCGGTGTCGGGATGAAATACATCAACCTTTATTCCTTCCCTGCTCAGATATTTGATCAAGTTAGTGGAATGCAGTTGAATGCCTCCCACCTTGATCGGATGGATGCCATCTGTCAGAAGGGCGATTTTGTGGAGTTTTCTCCGTTCAGGAGGGTATTTGGTCAGCAGTTTTTCCTTCATATTCCCCGACTTACAGGTTGATGCTCTCACTTTTTTCTTCCTGTCCAAGCAGGAATCTCTCATAAAACCCCCGGGTTTTTTCTTCTCCAAAGTTCCCGCGAATCATTTGGTAGAGCTTTTTGGCCTTCTCTCTGATGATGCCTTCCTCCATCAGCAATGACTTAATGGCGGCATAGAGGCCCTCTCGGTCATAGTTGGGAAACATCGGTATAAGCTCCTCTGAAAATATGTCGGCAATGGTAGGCGTACGGGGTGCTACGCAGGCGATAGACATGGCTCCGTATTCAAAGAGCTTATTGGGGGCACCATACCAATTGGAACTGGACATGACCCCAATGTGCATGCGCTTTTTGGCTTCGGATAATTCTTCCTTATCCAGAAATCCCGTCATTTCTATATTTTCCTTCCAGCTGCTTGCTGAAACTTGCTGGGTGATATTATCATATTCCATTCCCTGCCCCACCAGAAGGAGTTTCAGGTCATGTCCTTCTTCCCTGAGCCTTTCGAATACTTCGACCAAAAGATCCACCCGATGCCATTTGAGGAAAGACCCTACAAAGCCTATGACATGAGGGGGATTGAAGTCCTTTCTTTCATAAAATTCAAAGCGGGAAAAATCGATATTTTGATGAATATGAATGTTGAAACCTACCTTCAAATCAGCCAGTTGGCAGATGTATTCCTTCATGGGATTGGAATAGGCGACTATCCCTGTGGCATGTCGGAGGCTTTCAATCTGATTTTTCTGAATTTTATTCAAAAAGGGGGGTTTGTGATCCTGGAAAATCTCATACTCTTCTACAACCGGACCATCATAGACCAGATGAAGGTCTGCCCCGCTCAGGCGGGAAAGTTTGAGTCCAACATCAGAGCCGTAGGTATAAAATTCCAGGATGGAATCCACCTTGGGGAGGATTTTTACCTTATCCAAGAGATCTCTGTGATTTCTGAAGAGCAAAATATCTCTGGCTATGGCCTTTAATTTCTTTGGCAAGGGAAGGGGAAGAGACCTGGAAGAGGGAGGGGTTTGGCTTTCATCCTTATCCAGTCGGTCAATTAGATCCTGATAGTAGAAATCGTTGAGCCGTACCCTGTGCCCCGCCTGGGACAAGAGACCTGCAAGGGTAAAAATGTATGATCCCAGTGCCGAACGTCTATTTATCAGTTCACCTGGGTTCTTTGCGTATATGATCTGAATGATCGAGGCCATGGTTTTGATGGGTTTGTGTCAAAAAATCAGGCTCAGCGATTATTTGCCGTACTTATCGAAAAGCTATCCAATTCCAGCCCTGCTTTTTCGATGCGAAGGCTAAGCTTACGGGGATGCTCTCCCTTTTTGGTGGGTATTTGCAAATTAAAATTTTCCCAGTCGCTTTTCCCTATCTGTAATTCTCCTGCAGGCTTGTTATTGATCGACACTTCAATCTTACATTTTCCTTTTCCCTTGAAGCGTGCCTTTAAATCCAGGTGAAGCAGAGCCTCGACTTCGCTGAGGTCAAAGGCGTATTCCAGCTTGGCCCCAGCTTCTTCAGCACAGGCATAGGAGGTAAATGTAGTAAGGTCTTGGGGATCATTTCCTTTGGGAAAATCGGTTTGCAGGCTGATGCCCTTGGCCTCATCCCATACTTCTGCCTCTCTGTGCATGTCTTTGGACCAAAAAAATGGATGTCCGGTCTGATGCCAGGCATCCAGTTGGCGAATCACCGGACTTCCTTTGCTCAGGTCAAGCTCATACACGCTGCCCTGTCTCCTCCAGTTAAAGAGGAATTTCTTACCCTCCAGTTCCACTTCAGCGGTTAGTTGATCCGGGACAATCCCTATTTGATTGCTCATGGGGAGTACAGCTCCCGCCAGAATGTATATAGATTTGACCTTGGATTTTCTGGCTGAAATAAGAATTCTCGGATCTTTTACAGGAAAATTGATCAAAGGCTTTCCTTCATTGTCTTGAAGCAGTTCTCCATTTCTTAATATCGTTTCGTACCTACTCGTCACAGCCTGTGCATAGGAAGGAAGCGCTGCTTGCCAGATATAATTGTCGGGATCGGCAAAAACATTTTTCCCCTGCTGATTGGGAAAGGTTAAATTGAAAAAGCCAACGTAGAAAAATTCTGCCCCTATGGGTCCCAGAAGTTTCAATAACCCTAACCACTGGGAGGGTCGGATATTTTTTTCCGGGTCTAAATCCCATCCTGCACCTAAAAATGGAGAAAAGAGGGGGTCTCCGAGGGCTACTTCTTTTTGTCTACTTATAACTAACCAATCCCAACCTCTCCAGGGTCCTTGCCACTTTGGCCAGTTGTAGGGAAATCTGGGATAAAAATCAGGGGTGGAATAATATTGACCATTCATGGGCCGATGAATGTACCGGGCTTCCTTCCATTCAAAGCGGTCGATAGGTCCTCCATCCACTCCGTACCATGAAAAACGCGTATCCTTTAATTCAGGGAGACTTAAAAAAGGATCTGAATAAAGCTTTCTTAGCCTGGTTTTCTTCTGAGCGGTGTAGAGCTCCCAATCGTTGATATTCGAGTCTTGAAAGTCTTTTTTCACCTTGGGATCGAGCTCTTTGATTTTTTCCGACCATCGGACTGGATGGGTTTCACCATTTTCATTAATGGCATCAATAGGTCTATCCAACAAATCCAGCAGGGTCTTAAAATATAGCCTCTGTGTCTTTCCATCCTTCTTGATCAAATCACCAGGTGCAACCGGGCTTATCCCCCTTTTTCCATTTGCTCGTCCCCCGTTGATCATAAGGTACCTGCCTTCTGCATCTTTTAATAGATAGTCATCCGGAAGCTGCCTAAACCTCGCTATGTAGGGGGTAGACCGTTCTTCTCCCAGACGTCGGAGATCAGTCTGCCTCCAGAGGCTAATGACGCCTAGAGGTAGATCTTCTCTTCTGTTGGCTAATTTTATAATTCCCTGAATCAGAGGAATTTGATCCACTAAGGGAGCTTCGGGCCTTACCGCCTTTGTATTTGGAATGACAAGGCTATATCCGTACTTATCACCCATCAATTCCATGATTTTCAAAGAGTTTGATAGGGCTTTTTTGTTATCTATTCCATCCTGGGTCAAGCCTCCGATATATGGAATTCCCATCCAATTAAACAGGGGAAGAAGATTGTGACCTTTGGCGTAGCGAGGAAAGGGGAATGCCTGAAGCTGATGATAGGCACTGATATTAGGTTTAGGATGTCCAGGAGCAAATTCCCTAGGGTCGATCTGAATGCTTGGCTTACTTGTATTTAGAGAGCTAGATTGGGTAGATAGGCTGGCGGCATTCTTATGATTTTTTATGGATTTTTTCATGCCCTCACGCACCTCTTCGAGATTCAAAGCTTTGTCATAAATCCCAATCTCATCTATATCTCCTGAAAATGAATTTCCGATAAAAAGCCTAAAAGGTTGATTACCCAAAACTGAATTAGGTGGAAGCTCTTTGTTTTCCACCAAAATTTGTCCATCCACATACAAAGTTGTCCTCCCCTGTATCCCATCAAATACACATACTACATGATGCCAGCAGTCATCCAAAAAGTAGGATATATTTTTCATTCCGGAGTAAAAAGGCTTGATTTTGCTGTAATAAGGGGTCAGTTTCCCTCTTTGATCCACCCTAGCTGTAAAACCCAGGGTGATTTTTCTGAAGTAAAGGCGAAGGACTCCATAATCGCTCTCGATTACTTCCCCACCCAACCAAGTCTCATCGGTTCGAAACCTCAGCAACAATTCGACGGATAAGGTCTTTGAAGGACTTAATTTGGCTAGTGGAATCTTTCTTTGATTTTGGCTGTTTCGTTTTAGAAAAGCTTCAGATTTTGTTCCATCCAACCTTTGAGTCTGAAATTTTTTAAGCATCTGCTTTTCGCTACCAGAATCGTAGGTCTCTCCCTCATCAAAGGACCAGTAGAGATTCTGGGCTTCTCCTTTTAGGATTCCAAGTAAAGAAACTACCAATAGCATTAACAAGCCTTTGTAGGTCTTCATTTTTTAATTGCTTTTTGAGAGGAGAGGGAAAAAACCCAGAATCACCTCGAAAAAAAATTTCATGACCATAGAGATCATGTAAGTCTGTACCTGAACAGTTTCCTGGTCGAACTGCAATAATAGCTGATGGACTTCCCCTTTTTGCTTTCGGTGAAAAGAATCAATTCCCAAAACTGGCTTCCGAATTTTTCTTGGTAGGATTCAAGAAAAAAATTACGGTTTCATTTTTAAGATGAAACTCTAATAGAAGGAGAAGGCTGATTTGCTTTCAGCAATCTTTCTGGCCGGAGGTCATAGATTCTTTCGATAATCTCTACGACTTTCAATCCCTCCATTGCATTCGTCGTGATGGTCGTCTTTCCCATCAGCGTATCTACCACATTCTGGATAATATACACATGATTGGCGGCTGATCCCTTATAATGTCCGTAATCGTTTGCTGGATTTGCAGGTGGTAATTCGGGCATTTCATATCCATCTATATTACAGATTTCGACCTCGTTCATATATTGGCCTCCAATTTTTACCGAGCCATTCTCGCCGATAATGGTAAGGGAGCTTTCAAGGTTGCGGTCCCATATGGCGGTAGAGTAATTGAGCACCCCCATGCCTCCATTGACAAAGTCGAAGGTCGCGATGCCAGAGTCTTCAAAGTCCGTACTATGCCCGTGGGTAAAGTCGTGAAAGCGGGCCTGTATGTTTTCGATGTCTCCAAGTAGCCAGTACATAATATCGATAAAGTGAGAAAACTGGGTAAAAAGAGTACCCCCATCCAGTCCCTGGTCTCCCTTCCAATTGTCTGGCCGATAATAACGGTCGTCCCGGTTCCAATAACAATTGATCTGTACCATGAATATATCTCCCAAGAGTCCCTGCTTCAGTACTTCTTTGATCCAAACAGAGGGAGGAGAATACCTATTTTGCATGACACAAAAGACCTGCTTGGACATGTGCAAGGCTTTGTAGATAATTCTCTCACAACCCGCTTTGGTAAGGGCCATGGGCTTTTCAATTACCACATGTTTTCCGGCTTCCAAGGCCTGAATCGCGTGTTGTTCATGAAGGCCGTTGGGAGTGGCGATACATAGCACATCAATGTCCAGATCTGCCTCTAAAAGCGACTCAACGGAGGAAAAATATGGGATATGCTGCTGTTCGAAACCCGTTTCAGAAATTGGTCTGACATCACAAACTGCCGTCAGCCGTGCGTCCGGATTTTTTTCGATCATAGCTGCATGTCTTTTGCCAATATGTCCAGCACCTATGATAGCGAATGTAATTGGGGTATACTTCATGTGTTTGATCATTTCAACAAATCAATGATTTTTTTTGCCTGATTTTCAATAGAGAAAGCATGAAAATCTAAGCCAGGTGAATACGTATCAAGGTGAGATTCTACATTCAGGAGAAACTTTAGCAGTTTTTCCTTTTCCCTTTTTTGTTCAAAGGCTACTCCCATACCTTCCTCTTCGATAAAGCGATAGGTATCACCCTTGGGTCCGAGATAAAAGTAGGGCCTGCCAGCGGGGAGATAAGCATAAAACTTTGTAGAGCGAAAATTTTTGCTAAACTCCGTGTAAAGCATCATCACATAATCCGCCTGAAATATCTTACTTATAATAGCTTTTCCTATAGGCTTCGACAAGGTAAGCACTTCTGGGTGTTCTTTAAAAAGAGGGATAAACTCATCTTCGTTGGCATAAAAAACAAATTCTAGTTTTTGATAAATTTCGAGACTTTTCTCTTTCAGTATATCTAGTACTTCTTTCAAGGTTTGAAGTGCATCCACCAAATCTTCATAAAGGGTTCCCCCATATACGAATCGGATTTTTGGCCCTCTCCGGTAGGTAGGCTTCTCCATAAAAGGAGCAATTTCTTTTGGATCATAAGGATGAAGGACCTCTACAGCTGATGCATTTTTGCCTAGATATTCCCGAAATTCATCTAAGACAAATTCGCTTGGAGAAATAATCGAATCACATTGTGATATGGTATACTGAATTATTTCCCTCTCAGCTTCACGCTGTGTAGGGCTCATGGCTCCGATTCCAAAATTGGACATACTCAACCAGGGATCCCTGAAGTCTATGATCAAATTGATGTTCGGATAATTTTCTTCCTTTAACCTGGCGGTGAAGTAAGCATAGTAATGGGGGCTCACAGAAACCATTATATTGGAAATTCCTTCTCCCTCGATAAGTTCAGCAAGCTTTTTTCTGTAAGGCTCTTCCATACGAAAAGACCCATCGAATATCCTAAGCGGCTGCATCTGCCGATAGTAGAAAGTAGCCCATCGATAGCGGATGCGGTCCCAGAGTGTAGTCTTCCGCAATTCTCTATCATCCGGAGCAAGCAGGATTTCTGGGTATTTGGTATCTATGGGATGATAAGAAATATTGGGATGGCGAGATTCTTCCGTCCATATAGACTCTTTGGCAAATGGATTTTTGGCTCCAACCACAAAAAGCTGATAACCCTGACATGCCAACTCGGAGGCAAACTTGGCGGTTCTTCTCCCTCCGATTCCGGGATATGGAGGATAATAATAACAGGCAATCAGCAGTTTCTTCATTTTATTACTTCTTTTAAAGCATCAGCTACATACTCCAGGGATTCTCTTTTTATCTCAGGGTAGATGGGCAGAGACATGATACGAGGCAGATACTCACAGACCTGAAGGGTATCTGCCTCGGAATATCCCAGGTGCTGGTAGGCTGGGACCATGGAGAGCGGATGGGGATAGTGGATGGCGGTGGCAATTTCCCTCTCCTTTAGTTGTGCCATGACTTTCTCCCTTTGATCGAGTTGTACCACATAAAGGTGAAAAACGTGGCTGCTGTAGGGAGCAATTTCGGGAAGTCGGAGTCCTTCCACCTCTTTCAGGAGCTCCGTGTAGGTGGCTGCATGCTGCTGGCGGAGTTCTATCCACCGGTCCAGGTGAGGAAGTTTGGCCAACAAAACCGCAGCCTGAAGGCCATCCAGTCGGCTGTTGCGCCCCAACAACCGGTGATCGTGCTTTTTCATCTGCCCGTGGTTGGCGATCATCCTTGCCTTTTGGGCCAGGTCCTCATCCGAGGTGAGCATTCCTCCGGCATCGCCGTAGGCACCTAAATTTTTTCCAGGGTAGAAACTAAAAGAAGCCGCATGGCCGATCGTGCCTACCTTTTTGCCCTTGTAGCGGGCACCATGGGCCTGTGCCGAATCCTCGATGACGATCAGGTTGTATTTGTCGGCAAGGACCATGATGGGATCAAGGTCTGCCGCCATACCATACAGATGGACAGGAATGATCATCCTGGTCTTATCGGTGATTTTTTCCTCTATCTTTTCTGGTAGGATGGTAAAATAGCGGGGATGAGTATCTACAAAAACCGGGGTTGCCCCAACATGTGAAACACATTCGGCCGTAGATATCCAGGAATGATTGGGAATGATAACCTCATCTCCGGGGCCTATCCCATAGGCGGTCAGCAGGATTTCGAGGGAATCGGTTCCATTTCCACAGGCCATGCAGTGAGGCAGCCCTATATAATCGGCAAAGGCCTTTTCGAATTCTTTTACAGCAGCTCCTCCAATGTAAGAAGAGTGTTGAATAGTCCGGGCGATGGCCTGGTCTATCTCCTCCTTGATGCTCTGATACTGAGCGTAGAGATCTACAAATGGGACCTTCATAAACTTCTTATTTTCTTAGCGGGATTGCCTACATAAATCCCGGGTTCTGTAATAGGTTTGGTGACCACAGCGCCTGCACCAATAACCACCCGATCACAAATCTCCACGGGTAGGATGGTAGCATTACTCCCTATGGAAACCTGGTTTCCGATGCGGGTTTCTTTCCAGAGTTCCTTATTTCCTCGAGCAGGTCCTCCGGTGGCAAAGAGGTCGTTGATAAACATGACCCCATGACCGATAAAACAATCGTCTCCGATGTTCACCAATTCGCAGATGAAGGCATGGGATTGGATTTTGCAGCGCTTGCCGATCTTAACGGTTTTTTGAATCTCCACAAAGGGACCTACGAAACTCCCTTCCCCAATCTCACATTCGTAGAGGTTGGCAGGCTCCACCACGGTAACGCCCTCGCCAAACTTTACCTCTCGAATTTGGGCCTTATACAGCTTTGGTTGATGCATGGGTTCGCAGTTGCTGATAAATCATTTGGATAGCGTCGATAGACCTCATGCCTTCGAATCCATCCACGGTATCTAAGCGTTCTCTTCGGATCTGCCCGATAATGGCTTTGACGACCTTGTCGTGGTTGGAAGAGGTTCCCTGGTATTTGCCATAGGCATTGGGCTTATCTGAAAACTCAATATTTTCTGGGAGGGGATATCCCTCTACGTCCCAATATTCGATCTTATTGAGGTATTTTCCTCCGATCTTAATGGTCCCTTTCTCACCGATGATGGTGATGCTTCCCTCATAGTTTTTATTGTAGACGCAGGTAGTCCACACCAGAGAACCCATGGTGCCTGAACTGAACTTGAGGTTGGCGATGCCTGAGTCCTCGGTTTCTATGCTATGATTTTGGGTTTCCATGCTTCCCTTGACTTCGACGACATTTCCACACCACCAGATGAGGAGGTCGATAAAATGGGAAGCCTGGGTAAAGAGGGCCCCCCCTTCTCTTTCAATGCTGCCCCTCCAGGAAGAATCGTCATAATAGCCCTGATAGCGATTCCAGAGGATGTCGCACTTGATCATGAAGATTTTTCCCAGCCTACCTTCATTGATGACAGTCTTGGCCAGTTTGACAGGGACGTTGTAGCGATTTTGCTTGACGACCCACAGCTTGACTTCATTTTTATAGGCTGCTTCGTTCATGGCCATGCAGTCTCTCACATTAAGTGCCATGGGCTTCTCTACCAATACATTAAATTTGTGGTTGGCAGCGGCGATGGCCATGGGAGCATGCAAGGCATGGGGGGTAGCAATCACTATGATATCTGCCTCTACCGAAGCGAGCATTTCTTCGTAGTCGGTATAGGTGGGAAGTCCTTCGTAAAGGTCGGCCAGGGCCCTGACCTTTTCTTCATCTTTGTCGCATATACCTACGATTTCGGCCTGATCCTCCGCATCGAGGACCGCTACGTGGCGCTTACCTATACTCCCGCAGCCTACAAGGGCGAACTTCAATTTATTCATTGGTAATGATTAGGTTGATCAACTTTTTGTTTACCTCAACTTGAGGCCTCCCCTACCCTTTCTCTTTCAAGAAGGACTTCCATCTCCTCAGCGTAATTTTTTCCCTTCCACCAATCATGCAGTTCTCTGTGAGTCCCCACAAATGGTTCTCTTTGGAGAAGATAATCGAGGACTTTCAGGTAAAAATCCCCCCATTCTCCCGAAAAATAATTGTTGTGCCAGAGGATTGAGAAAACCCCATTGCTCTCCTCCACCTCTAGGGCCAGTCTTTTCACAAATTCGAAAGCAGCTTCTGGAGCCAGCCCTAAGTATTTGAATAAGCTTACATCCATCACGTGTAGGGGAAATTCCAGCACATCAATATAAGCCTCTCTATCGGTATCATAGGGACGAAAAGGGTGGCACATGCCATTGCGGAAGCCGGGATACCCTGCAAATCCAAAGGTGGCATCATAAGAAAGGCCCAGTTGCTCGACCAATTTCCAGGTTTGGCCAATGTCAAACCTCAGATAATGGTTCCTATAACCGATGACATCCGGTGAAAGGCACTTGAGACGCTCTAGTTCCTTTCTCATTTCCTCTATAGAATTGTAAGCCCGGTGTCCTCCGTGAAGGGCAACTTCGTTTCCCTCGGCATGAATTTCCTCCAACTCTCCCGCTATATCCGAAATTCGATAGTTAAAATCCTCTTCTCCTTCTTCCAAAGCCAGGAAGAAATAAGTCGTCCGAAGGCCCCTTTCCTTGTGAACTTTTCGTACCCGGTCCAGGCCAAATTCCGAAACAGGCTGATTTTTTCTTGCCTTCCATCCGTCGACAAAACTTCCCAACTGAGCTTTGATCAGGCGCTTTACCTGGGCGGGAATCAGAGACTTGAAGGGAAGGGCCAAGCGGTTGAGTACGTCTATGTCGTGAGAAAGCAGGAGGGCCCACTTTTTGCTCTGGGGATATTCGGGTCGAAACCCTGACTCATGCAGGTAGCGGGATACCCAGGGACGATTAGGAGAGTGGTCCGTGAGCACATAGGTACTCCGGCCAAATCGATCCCTGATCTGGGAATTTCGCTCGGCCTGAGCCGTATAGATGGACCATATGTCTGCTTTCATTTGATTCATGACTGGTACCACTTATTCATTCCATCCTCGCACCAGCGCTTAAACTGGGCTTGCTGAACTTCCGACCAGGTATCCCGGCTCACTTTCTGGTGGGTGGCCTGGTTGAATATTCTGACGTTGAGCTGGGTCTGGGGAGCTCCCAGCCAGGACAGGAGATCGGGAACCCTGCTGTGCAATTCTTCGAGTTTGACCTGAAAAGACTGTTCCTCAGGTAAAGCCGAGAGATTCTCCTCTATCATTTGATTCCAGTAGCCCCAATACCAGCAGTTGCGCTCGAAGGCAGTCATGTCTTTCCATCCATCTTTTTCACCCCAGTTGATACGGTGTCGAGAGTATTGCCAGCGATAGGGATTGATATGTCTCTCGGTAATCATGGTATCCGGGGAGAAGGTCTTCTCACTGCCATAGGCATACTCTCTGTCGTCAAACCATCCCCTTCCATAAGCCGAGGCCACAAAGTCCTCCGCCCTGCGGATCAGCCAAATAAAGCAGGCCTCCGGCAGCAGTTCGTGGATGAGGGGGATGAGGTTGCTGTTTTTTAAGTCGGATTCCCCATAATAGGAAGAAGACAAATCCAGGCTGTGGGTCTGGATGAAGAGGGTATGGAGGGCTCTCTTTATTTTCTCTCTATCCCACCTTTCTTCCTCCAAAAGGGTAGATAGGAGGTTAAAGGAAAAATGAGCTTCGTGCCTGCAACGGATATCGGGATGCTGAGAAAGGACATTGGCGATAGACCGTGTACCTGCCCTGCCGGTAGAAACCACAAAAAACATATTTTTTCCCAACTCCTGATGGCTTTTGCGAATGGGCCTCCTGGGATAATCCTTGGTTCGGGCGGGAGGAATCTCCTGGTCTTCTTCGATTTTTTCTCCGGCTCCCACAACGGCGCCTGGAGGAATGTAGGTGCCCGGCTTGATCACAGCACCCTTGCCAATATAAGCTCCTCTGCCGATGCAGACGGGAAACATCTCCTGAGGATGTTCAAAGTCGTGGTCGGCATTTCGTTGATTCCTTTTTTTGGTTTCAATCACGACCCCATCCTCCAGGATGGCATGGTCGGCAATAAAAATTCCTCCTTCACCCTCAAGGTTGATGTTGCGACCAAGGGAAACAAATGAGCCCATGCTGACCATGCGGGGAAGGGTAATGGTAGGGGCGCCTGCCAATTCGAAGCGCTCACCGATGTGTTCCACCTGGGTAGAAAAATCTTCTCTGATCACTTCCTCTCTTCCTTCCTCCCAGAGTCTGGAAAACTTCCGGTAGAAAAAGGCTGAGAGATTTCTGATGATCTGTTTGATAAGTTTTTTCACGCTATAGGGTTTTTAGTATTTCTATGAAAGACTGAAAATTGCGCTCCGCATCAAAATTTTCCTTCCAAAACTCTCTTACTCCCTCGCGATATTCAGGCTTTCTCCAGGTTTCGATCCTTTCTTTGATTTGGGCAGCCACTACTTTGGGATCAAAGCTTTCGGGAATCAAAAGACCGGTCTGATCATTGACGATCTCGCGGGTTCCGCCCACATCTGTGGCTACGGTGGGGATGCCCATGCTGGCAGCCTCCATGATGGAAACGGGAAGTCCTTCAGACTCAGACGCATTGATCAAAAAATCCAAATGATTATTTGCATAATAATCCAGCAATTCCTCATTGGGTATGCGGCCGGAAAATTCGAAGCTCACTCCATTGGGAAGGGACTGAGCAAGCGATTTAATCTCTTCTTCCAAGGGACCACTTCCAAAATGAACCCAATGAACCTTCTCTTCCAATTCCCTGATGATTTCTACAATTAGGTGAACCCGCTTGAGGGGGATCAGGTTGGAACAAGACAGGACCTGGATTTTATTAGAGTTCCTGATCGGAGAAAGGCCTCTGTCAAAAACCCCCATGTAGGAAAGTGCTACTTTTTCCTTGTGCTGAGGAAAGGCATTTCTCAAGAATTCGTGGCCGGCAGCGGATATGCAGACTACCTTATCCACACTTTCTATTTGATAGGACCTGAAGAAAATATAATTGGAGGATCTCCTGGAAGGATAGAGGTCGTATCCGTGAGCCCTGCAAATGAAAGAAGGAATTCTTCCATTACTTTTGAGCAGTGCAAGGGAGTTTGCCCAGCCGTCAAACCAATTAGAGTAGAAAACCGCTTGCTCAGGATGTATTGCCTGACTCTCCATCCATCTTTCGAGGGCCTCAGCTTTACGGGCAGCATTCAGGAGTATCCTCATTTTCTGCTTAAAGTTCCTCAGTCTTTTTCCCCATTTATCCAGGATGACATATTCCATCATCATAGCTTTGGAGATTCCTCTTTGATATTTGGAAAGAAGATAAAGAGAAGATAATTCCTGAGATATATCTAGATTAGCTACATAAACATTGGAGGGCAATTTCCACATTTCCCCCTTGTTTTTGGTCATAGGGAAAATATGAATTTGCTTGAAGGAAGAGGCCAATACCTGAAGCTCATTCTTGATGTATATCTCATACTTTCCAAAGGGAGCAAAGGCAGTAAATAGGAAAAGGGTATCAGGCTTTTCCGTTAAGGTCATAGCAGTATCTTGCTTCTCTCGAGAAATCTTCATTTGCGCTTAATCTTTAACTTTTGATTGAGAACTAGGGTCTGTCAATTTCTGCCAGTAACTGACCAGATCATTGATAAAATTGCTCTTGTTGTAATGATTTACTGCAAGCTCATGGCTTTTTCGCTGGAAAACTTCATGTTCATCCTTCCGTTTCAAATAGCTTATGATGGCCTCTGCCACTCCTTCCGGGCTATCTTCTTTAGCCAAAAACCCATTCTCCCCCTCCTTGACGAAAAAATTTGTTTGCCCAACGTCTCTCGCAACTATTGAATTACCGGAAGCCATCGCTTCTAACATGGATAGAGAAGTAAAATTCTCATAGTTTTGAGTGGAAATGAATAGCTTGGTCTCAGGAAATACCTCATCCATTCTGCTTTGATTTGTCACCATCTCCACCCTTTGATCCAATCCATAGGTTTTTAACAGTTGCCTAACCTCCTCCTCCTGCCTTCCTTTTCCATAGATAGAAACTTTCCAATCGGACATCAAGTCTTCAGCCTTTTCAAAAAGTATCTTCAGGGCCTTTACAAACATGATCGGATTCTTCTGAGGTCTCAGGTTTGCTGCAAAGAGCATGTGATTTCCCTTTTCTTCATTGGGAGAAAAGAGTTGGTAGTCGGTGAAGCAATAGTCATTGGAATCTACTAAGGGACGGGAAGGGAAAATTCTTGGATCGTCTTTGAGCTTGACCACATTTCTGTACCAAGAGTAAACTCCGTCAAAAGGATAGTCCTTCAGGATCTCCACATATCCTCCAAAATGAAATTGCTCAAAATTCCCCTCCTCAAGATAACGCTGAATAAAGGGAGCAAACTGACAATCCACGATATTGAGGATAAGTTTGGGCCTCAGCCTTTTGGGTAAATAAAGCATGGCTTTTGTCAGATGGGCATAATAGCCATTGTAATTTCCGATATGAATAATGTCAAAGCGATGGCGGATCAGTAAAATCAAAAACTGAAGGCTTTGAACAGTTCTGTAAAAGCGATGATTCATGACCTTTATCAGAAGCACATTATCGATGTCTTTCAAGCTGCCGATCTCCTTGAAATTCTCATAACTCTCCGTGTCAGTGAGCAGGTAGGGTTCTATTCCCATCTCTTTGAGCATAGGCTCCTGAGACATCATGGCAAAAAACCGCTGAGCCCCGCCCCCACCGACAGAAGGGCCGATACCCATGATCTGAAAAGCTACTTTAAGCTTCTTTCGCTTCATATTCTTCTTTTTCATCAATCAATAAAAGTCCACCCCGGCAATTGACCACCCATTTTTTGCCAAATCGCTCTACCACCTCTCCATAGGCCCTGCCTGGATAAGTAATTCGAGTATCAAACAAGCGGGCCTTCCAAATTTTATATAGTTTTCCATCCATTTCAGCAAAGGCGCCAGGATAAGGCCGTGTTACAGCCCTTATCAGATTTTGGATTTGAAAAACATCCATTTCTTCCCAATCTATCCTTCCATTTTCCGGCCCTCTCTTGGGATAATAGGAGGGAATGCCTTCCTGAGAATTCAAGTTGAATTCTCCCTTAAGCAATCCATCCAGGTTCCTTAGGATCATTCGCTTATGGGAAATGCTGTATTTGAAATACATGGTCTCGATGTCGTCATAGGGAGTGATGTCAAATATCTCGTAGTCGATGATACCACCATCGTCCGCTCCGGCTTGCATCAGGAAAAGGTGCATAATGAAGCGCTTTTTATCTTCGATGATGGACCAGTTCATGGGCGACCGTCCCCTTCCTTTGGGCAAAAAGTCAGAACTACCGTGATAACCAAGGGCTCCTACCTTGAGCGAGTCCAGGACAGCTTCCGGAAACAGACGCTGCCAGCCCCCCTGAATCAAAATATCGAATCCATGCTTTTGAAAGAACTGCTGATCCTCATCACTTTTCATCGAATACTTGCGGGGATGATAGACGGGGATGCCATGGGCCTTGGCCAGAGGCCTGTAATCATAATAGCCCGATACCTCATGCTTTTCTCCCTGTGCAGGACTCAGGCAGACGAAATAATCAAAGCGATAATCTTTTTCCAGCATCGTTTCGACAATATCCTTTCCTCCAATGTGGCACCCACACATTACTAATTTACCCATGTATCAAGCCTCTTTGTTCAGATCGATAATCGTGGCAGGCCCCGTATACTTTCAGGCTGCATTCCATTGAGCTTTTTCTATCATGTGAGAAACACCCTCCCTGAAACTCACCTTAGGGAGGTAGTACTTTTCCTTCAACTTATCGATACTTCCCAGCAGCTTCTGAGGGGTTCCACTTGTATTTTCTTTTACCTCAAAGCGAGGCTCTACCCCACATACACGGGCGATGGTCTCCCCTATTTGCTTAAGAGACAGCACTTCGTCCCCACCTACATTGATGTCAAAGCTTTCCTCAGCATCCAAAATGGGCCAAAGAGCCGCCGCCGCATCGGTATAGTAGATAGGATTGATAACCAGGCCCTCCTCACCCACCAGGGTAAGGGGCTGACCGGCCTTCACATTGCCGATGAGCCTTGGGATGAGCATACCCGGGGGCTGATGAGGACCATAGGCAAAGAAAAACCTAGCCACTTTAAGGTTGAGAAGGTCTTTGTAGCTGTCCACCAGGATCTCTGAGGCCAATTTGGTTCCCTGGTAAAATCCCGCCTTCCAAAACCTCAATTCGTCCACCTCCGAAAGAGAATTCTCCGAAAAAGGATAGACTCCCCCCGAGGAAGCATAAAGAAAATTCTTGATTCCCCACTTTACTGCCAGGTCTGCCAAGAAGAGGGTGGAATAGGTATTGACCCTAAATACGTTGAGGGCTTTTTGAGGGAAGTTTCTAAATTCAGGAGACTGGCTCAGGTGTATGATCCCATGAAAATCCTGCTCTGGCAGTTTCCAACTTCCGGGATCCTCGGTAAAATCTGCCTTAAAGAAATTTACCCTGGGATGAGATATAGAGCGGGTACCCAGGTGAAAGACCTCTACTTCAGGCGGAAGGCTCTCGATCAGCCCCCTTCCTATGGTTCCTCCCAGTCCCGTAATGATGATATTTTTTTTCTGCATGGATAAAGAGGATTAAGCGGTAATCATAGGCATTCGGGCTTGGATCAGGGGACCCTCGGGATAGACTTCCTCATTGTTGAGAAAGATTCGGCACCACCACTCAAAATTCATGAAGGACCAGATCAGGAGTCGATGGTTAATTTTCTTGTTGATGTGCTCATCCACGATCTTATGGATATACTGCCGGTTGATAAAGGCAGAGGACACCGTCTCCCCATTGAGCAGCAACTCTTTGATGTATGCGGCATTTTCACCCCGGTACCAGGACTCATCGGGGGCGGAAAAACCTTGCTTTTTTCGGTTGATAATGGACTCGGGCAAAATTTCCAGCATGGCCTTGCGCAGGACATTTTTACCATCTTGGTATTCATGGTAGACTTTTTTCTTATTTCCAAGAATATTTTCATCCATGCGCTTCATTTCTTCGAGATTGCCAAGTTTGTGTCGAACAGGGATTTTTTGGGCAAAGTCCACCAGTTCATTATCGAGAAAAGGGAAACGCTCTTCCAGCCCATTGGCCATGGACAATTTATCCCCTACCAAGAGTAATCCTGGTAGAAAGGTTTTAATCTCAAAATAGAGGCTATTTTGGATGTGATCCTCTGGCCTATCGTACTTGAGTTTATCATTGAAGGTAAACACACTTTCAAACACCTCCCGAGGAGCATTTTGGTCGATAAAAGGCCGTATACGCTGAGAGAAAAGCTCATTTTTGCTCCCATCAGGCACGAGGCGCTGCCAGTAATTGTAGTATTGGGAGAAAAACTCCTTTTGATTCAGGCTGTCAAAGACCCGGTAATAACGCCAGGGATAGCCTCCATAGAGTTCATCGCCTCCGGTTCCGGTCAGGCAGACCTTCACAAACTTAGAGGCCAGCCGGGAAATATAATAATTGGGATAAGACATCCCTACCCGAAGATCTTCCAAATGATGAACGACCCTTGGCAAGGACCAGCGCAGATCACCGGCATTGATGACTTGCTCGTAGTGCTCGGTCTTAAAGAAGTTAGCCATGAGTTCGGCGTCCCTGCGTTCGTCGTAGTTGCTCTCCACTCCGGTCACCTCGCTCATGTCAAAGCCGCAGGTGAAAGTGGTAAGGCGACTCACATGACGGGAAGCCTCAGCGGTAACTGATCCTGAGTCCATCCCACCAGAAAGATAAGAACCCACGGGTACGTCGGCTACCATCTGCTTTGAAACCGCCTTTCTGAAAAGGCGTAGGGTTTCCTCCTGGGCTTCTCCAAAACTGATGTTTTCATCGGGCTCAGAGAAGTCATAGTCCCACCAGGCGTTGTGATAGATTTCGCGGGTACCTTTGTCTATCTTGATGGTATTGGCCGGGGGGAGGGCTTCCACCCCTTTAAAAAGGGTGTGGTATTTGAATAAGTTCTGAAATGAAAAATACTCATTCAAAGCATCCGGATTTACCTCGATGTTGTACTTCGGATGGGCAATGATGGCCTTGATCTCGGAGGCAAATACGATCTCATTTCCTGTAAACCAATAATAGAGAGGTTTGACCCCGTAGCGGTCCCTTGTCAGAAAGAGTTCCTTACGGTGCCTGTGCCAGGCAGCAATGGCAAACATCCCGTCCAAGCGCTCAAAAAAGTCGGTGCCATATGCGGCCAGGCCTTCTACGATGACCTCGGTATCAGAAGTCGACTGAAAGAAATGCCCCTTCTCGATAAGCTCCTGCTTTAGCTCGATAAAGTTGTAAACACATCCATTAAAAGCGATGATCCACTCTCCGTTGGCGGATGTCATGGGCTGAGAACCCTTTTCGGAAGTATCTAAAATTGAGAGTCTTTTATGAGCAAGAGCAAAGTTTTCCTGAAGGTAATACCCCTCACCATCGGGACCTCGATGGGCGATCCGGCTGGCCATATGCTTGAGGGCCTTTTCAGAAAAAGCCTTCTCATCGAGGTTGAATACACCGACTATACCACACATAATCAAAAGTTTACAGGTTAAAAAAAGCTAAGAGGCTGCACAATTCTATAATTTTCAGGTTCTGAGGAAGCAATTTTTTTGAGCTTTAGTGGTGCTAACGTGAGGAAAAAATGCAAACTCAGGTTCTTGAAAGACAAGTGTAAACCGAAAGGATCAAACCCTAACCCACCTCTAACAAACTCAGGTTTCTCAGAGAGTAGAAGTCACAGTCTTAGAGGCTTCCCTCCACTCAATCAATTTCTTTAGGCCGTCTTCAAGGGAGTATTTGTACTGAAAGCCGATTTCATCCTGGGCCTTTTCTACCGAACCTATGCGATTTTGTACCAGGGCACGGGCATCATCCTTGCCATAGGGGCGATAGCTAAGTTCAAGGTCTGAATTTTTCAGCCTGAGGATGGTCTCGCAGAGTTCCTTGATGGTAGTTTGTACACCGGTGGATGAGTTGTAGAAGCCGTACCTGGTCTCACTTGTCATGGCAGCAATGTTACAGCGAGCGATATCTTCGACATAGATAAAGTCATAGGCCTGGCTCCCATCTCCATTGATGGTGGGGGACTCATTGGCGTCGATCTTATTTAAGAGAATGGGAATGACACCACTGTAGACGGCATGCTGGTCCTGTCCGGGTCCGTAGACATTCATATAACGAAGGCCGATAACCTCCAGTCCGTAACGCTCATAAAATGCGGTACACATGGCTTCACCAGCAATTTTAGTGGCGCCGTAGAAGTTCTTATTGTTGAAGGGATGCTCCTCAGTCATGGGCACTTCTACCGCGTCTCCGTAGACAGAGGCAGAGGAAGAGTAGACGAGTTTTTTTATGTTGTTTCTGACGCAGGCTTCCAGGACATTGAAGGTTCCGCCAATGTTTACATCAAAGGCTGTCCTGGGAAAGTCCTTGCAGTGAAGCAGCCACATAGCGGCAAGGTGAAAGACACAGTCTACCTCTTTCATGGCAGCATCAAGGATATCAGTCTCCCGAACATCTCCTCCATAAGGAAAAATCTCACAACGTTCGTCGGCAAGAGATTCTTGGAGATTTTCCTGGTTACCCCTGGCAAAGTTATCGTAAATGATGACTTTCTGCACGGGCAACTTCAACAATTCACTGACCAGGCTGCTTCCGATAAATCCGGCACCTCCTATGACGAGGACTTTGGCGTTTGTTAAATCCATATTAAGCGTACTCTTTGATTAGGTTTTCGTAAGTATTTGTCCGCCGAATCTCACCATTGACCACCTCGATGATAAAGTCGCTATGCTTGAGCATCGAAAGCCGGTGAGAAATCGCTATGATGGTATAATTGTTCATTTTCAGGGTGCGCAGGGACTCTGTGATCTCTAGTTCGGTGTCAAAATCCAGAGCTGAGGTAGCCTCATCCATGAACAAGACCGAAGCACCGCTGTAGAGGGCCCTGGCAATGCCGATTCTCTGCTTTTGCCCTCCGGATATCCTGGACCCCCTCTCCCCTACTATGGTATCCAGACCCGTCGAGAAGCTATCAATCAGGTCCTGCAGGCTTGCCAGTTTGACCACTTCCCTTATCCTTTCCTCATCTACCTGATCGCTTCCAAAGACGATATTTTCACGAATGCTGCCTTCCGCCAGGTAGACATCCTGAGGGACATAGCCAATAAGTCCCCGCCATGCCAACACATCATCATCATTCAGGCGCTTTCCATCCACCCAAATGCTCCCCTGGGTTTCCTTGAGAAAGCGAAGGATGATATTGATCAAAGTCGTCTTGCCAGACCCAGACTTTCCGATGATTCCAACGATGCTTCCTTGGGGGATTTCAAAGCTCACTCCCTTCAGTATTTCTTCTTCGTCTGGATGGTAGCGAAAATGAAGGTCCTTAACCTCTATCTTATCCTTGAAAATCATGGGTTCCGGTATTTCTTCCAGGTAATCCACATCCTCCATTTGCTCTAGGGTATCAAAGACATACATGTTGCCCTTGATGGACATGAGACTTACCAGCATTCGGTTGATGGATGGCAATATCCGGTAGGCAGCTACAGCAAAAACACCCAACATCAGGACCAGGGCAGAACGATCCTCAAAGAAATACAGGCCAAAAAGAATCAGACAAAATACCCCGACGATCATGGCTGATTCTATCACCTTGGTCGGTGCCTGAGCATACATGTAAAGGTCTCGCTGAATCTGTTTGAGTTCTTTCTGCCGCTCTTGATATTGTTTGAAAAACCACTCTTGACGGTTGTTGATCACAATATCTGCATAGCCATAGATTGATTGGTATAGGGCCAGGGCAAGTTCCGCCCCCAGATCTTTCCTTCTGTTGTTGTAAAACTGTATTTTCTTCCTTACCGATCGGTAAAAGATGAAAAATGCCGGACCTACAATCAGTGCTACCAGCAGTAAGACTTTTGCATTGTAGAGAAATATACCTATTAGGATCATGAGTAGGATCAAAAACTCATTCATGATACTTAACAGGTGAAGCAGGAGGGCATTGGCATAGGTCATTGAGATAAAGTTGATGTCTCTCGCTATGATATTGGCATTGTTTTTCTTGAAATAATCCAGCCCCTTTGTGTAAAAGTAACGCTGTAATTTCCCTCCCAGATGGGTGTATATGGAATAAGCGTATTCTGCCTGCCCCCGAAAAATGAGAAGACTGATGATATTCTTAACGATTACCACGATAATCACTCCAATACAGATCATCAGGATAAATGAATTCTCGCTTTCAAGGCCGGAAAATTCAAACATTCCTCTCAGGGTCTCATTGTTTTGGATGATACCCTCCTGAAGCACGATTGAAAAAACGGGAATAAGGGCCGCCAAGCCAAACAACTCCAGGATAGAATTGAGCAGCAAGGCCAGCATGACATACATACCCTTCCTCCTGAATTTCTGAGGCAATATCCGGTAGGATTTGCGGAGGGCCTCAAAAATCACATTTTTCCCTAAAGCCAACTTCATACTCGTTTTTTCAGTTGTTTACTTGATCATCAATGTCTTGACCACCCTTTTGTCTTGGGTATAAAACTGAACCAGGTACATGCCCCTCGGCCAGCCTCTCACTTCGATTTCCATCTTTTGACCAGAAATTTCTTCTTTTCTCCAGGTCCCCACTTCCTTGCCAAGTGTGTTGGTGATTCGTACTTCCTCCGTGGGAATTTCACCCCATTCCAGTACCACCCTGTCGCTACCAGGATTGGGATATATCTTTAGCTCAGCATCGATACTTTTTTCTAAAGATACACTTGGATCTACCACCCTAAGCGTATCTCTCAGGGTATCCTGGCCACACTGATTTTCATTGATCAGGCTCACTACAAAGACCCCAGTGTCCTGATAGGTATGGATGGGGCTAATGCTCGTGCTGGTATTGCCATCGCCAAAATCCCAGGTATAAGTTCCGAAGGTGGACAGGTTGATACAATTCAGTTGAAATCCAATTAAATTCAGAAAAAAATCAGCCCTGGGAGCAGGCACGATATTGATGGCGATGGTATCAGAGCCTGCACAGTCATTTTCATTGATGACCGTCCCAATATAAAAACCCGAACTAGATACCGTAATCGACTGGGTGCTATCTCCCGTACTCCAGGAATAAGCGTTTCCTGGGTTTCCAAGATCGAGGGTAGTCTCTATACAGGCTTCATAATCTTGTCCCAAATCCACCGTCGGGAAATCGTCAAAACCGCTGATGACGACCGTATCTTCAAGCAAGCAACCTCTGGGTTCCAGCACACTTACCGTATAGGTTCCTGTATCCGAGACCGTAATGGTGGGAAGGGTATCTCCCGTGCTCCAGGTGAAGATGGCATCTGAGCCATAGTTGGTATTCAACACATTCCCACAAAGAATACCATCATCGGGCAGTCCGGCATCCGAGGGGATTTCTACCTCAAAGGTATCTGCCACCAGGCAACTCTGACCGTCGCTGACCTCTACTGTATAGATGCCCGAAATTTCGATGAGGACAGAATCAGCCGTAGCTCCAGTACTCCAATTGTGGACCGCCATAGGTAATCCGGTACCAAAAACCAGAGGTTCACAGGAATAAGTGTAGGCAGGAAGGTCGTAAGGCAGACTCACCCCAATATGGAGGGCTTTGATCTCAGATTCACATTTTACTTCACTTAGCCTCCAGTTGTAGAAATTGGAGCTGAAATTGGTGATTGAATTGTTGCCATTCTGGGTCGCTCCTGTGATTTCAACTATCCCTTCTATTACTTGAGGATAGGCCTGCGAAAAGTCAGAAGGTCCATTTCTAAAAATACCATTTCCAGTGATCCCTGTTGCTATGAGCTTATAATCCATACCCGGACTTATGCTAAAGCCCAACTCAAGCCTCTGTCTGCCAAAATCCCCGATCTGAAAGCTCTTTTCTTGGAGAACCTGGTTATTCTGATCCCAAAGCTGTACCACAAAATCCGTGGTGATCGTAGGTAAGTCTGTATAAACATCAACTGTCTCCAGGATTATATTTTCAAAGACATTAAAGACATTGCCACTTCTCAGGTTTACGAATCCACCATTGGGAATAAAGGTATTATCCGCAAAACCAATACTTTCTGCATTTGAAGTATTCACGGCCCGGGCATAAAAGACAGAGTCGGACTGTATCTGTATTTCCGGAGCACCAGAAGCTAAGACCTCAGCTCCCATGGAGTCCCTGTACCACACCAGAATATCTCCGTTCATCTGGCCTTGCAGGTTAAAGCTTTGAAAGCCACAAAGTACCGTATCCCTGATAATCAGGGTATCCGGTGTCTCGAAAAAACCGATTTCTATGCTATCTACTGTAGGACAATCGGGATCGGAAAAAGCGCTGAGGGTGTAAATTCCACTGCTGTCTATCACGAGGTTCGAACTGCCGGGATTGCCATTCCATTGATAGGTGATGCCTCCCAGTTGAGGGACAGAAAGGAGAAAGCTATCCTTGTCGCAAAAAGAAGTATCCGCAGGCAGACTGATCAACGGCCGTTCGATCACACCCAGAAAGACCGAGTCGATGCCTGTCTCACAAAGCGCGATTTGATAGTGCCAGTCGTAAAAGTTTCCCGTAAAATTCGTGGTAGGACTTCCACTGGGCTGAATGGAATTGACCAACAGAAGATTTTCGTCTCCACTGGGATAGAAGTCATTGGAAGGTCCATTTCTAAAAAAGGGGACCCCATTGCCATCGGCAATCTGTAATAGGTAATCGTTTCCGACTAACAAGAAAGCGTCCAGGGGAAGGAAGTACTTGGTATTCCTTTCATCTATAAAAAACTCCTTAAAAAAGACCTGATTACCGTTTTCATCAAGGATTTCAATCTCCACAAAAAAGTTTTCATCCAAGGCATATAGCGCGACAGAATCCAGAATTAATGGCTGATAAACGTCGAAGGTCACTCCCGTATAATTGGTACCAAATCCTCCACCTGCGATCTGATTATCGACAAAACCCACATTGCTACCGGGGAGGATATTGAAAGCCTGAGCGTAAAATAGGGTATCGTTCAGACCTCTAATGGTTTTGGAAAGCAAAGGTTTCTGAGCAGCATTATCTTCAAACCAAATGACTCGGTCTCCCGGATTTTGTATGGTACTGTCCAGGTCAAATGCACTGAGGAGACAGGTAGAGGTATCTTGTAAAACAGGGCTCTGGGGGGCATCGAAAAAGTCGATGCGAATGCTGTCCTCCACAGGACAACTTGGATCCAAGAAGACTGAGACTGTATAAGTATCGCTACTGTCAACCAATATGCTTGAAACGCTTTGACCCGTGTTCCAATTGTAGGAAAGCCCCGGAATTTGGGGGGCATTCAGGGTAAAGCTAGATGCTCCGCACAAGACTGTATCGGGAGGTAGAGAGAAAATTGGGCGATCTACCTTGGTAATGCGAACGGAGTCTAAGGTCGAGGAACACTGGGCCAAGGAATAATGCCAATCGTAGAAATTCCCCGTATAGTTAGTTATAATGTTTCCATTGTTTTGAAGAGATTTTGTCAGCAAAAGGTTCGCATCTCCGCTGGGATAAAAGTCGGGCGCAGAACCATTTCTGAAAAAAGGGACACCTGATCCATTTACAATCTGAATGACATAATCCTGACCAGGCAACAGGTAGTGACTCAGGGATATAAAATATTTTTGATTTCGGACGGGAATGATATAGGTCTCTTCAAATAAGACACTTCCACTGCTATCCTCTATGGTGATTTCTACAGGAAAGTCTGAACCAAGGGCATACACGGCGACGGAATCCAGGATCAGGGGACTGTTGACGTCAAATACATTACCGGTATAATTCGTACCGAAGCCTCCACTACCAATCTGATTGTCAATAAAGCCCACGTTGGTGCGCGTACCCATACTGAATTCTCTCAGGTAAAAGGTAGTATCCCTTTCTACAAGGATCTGTTTGTTTCCCAAGGGCTTGGTCGTTGCTGAGTCCTCAAACCAAACAGAAGCACCAAAGGGATTCCTGATGGATTTATCCAGGTCAAAGGTATCCAAAAAGCATATACCGGTATCCGAAATGATGGGCGAAGGGGGAGTTTGTAGGAAGAGGACATTTATTGTATCACTCACCTGACAATCGGCCTGAAAGAAGGCGTTGACAATATACTCTCCAGAAGTGGTGGTAGTCAGGGTCTGCTGTGTACTTCCATCATTCCAAAGGAAGTTTGCTCCGGAGCTGGCCTCTGCATCCAGGAGGAAAGAATCTCTATCACAAAAGGAAGTATCGGCAGGAAGATCTACCTCAGGAACAGGATTGCTGCTCACCAACAAGGATTCTATTTCAGACTCACAAAAAACCCTGCTTATCTTCCAATCATAGAAATAAGTAGAATAATTGGGAATTACATTGCCATTTTCCCGAACAGTGGCAGTTATGTCAAGGATTCCAGGAAGACTTTGAGGATAGGTAAACGTTGTGGGACCGTTCCTGTAAATGGATCCCTGAGAAATTTCGGTAAGGATGATTCGATAACCTGAGCCCTGAGGTACGAAAAAGTTAAGGGGAACAAAAGTCTTTCCGGTAGTCGGCACCACGAGCTGTCTCTGGCTCAGGGTTTCGTTGTTGTCGCTTCGGAGTTCGATCGTCAGATGAGTACCCACCCCATTGACATAGACTGCTACGGAGTCGATCACCAGGTCTATTCCTGCATCAAAACGACTCCCCGTCAACTGAGTCAAAAAACCGCCTCCTGTAAAAGTATTGTCTTCAAAACCTACCCTACCTTCAAAAAGCTTATTGAATGTTTTGGCGTAAAGGGTGGTATCTTCTAGGAAGAAGTTGCCCACATTGAGAAAGGTTTGAGAAAAATTGCTATCCAAAGACCAGATGATCCCATCTGCGGAAAAATTTTCTTCCAGAAGAAGAGATTCATTGGCACAAACCGTGGTGTCGGATACCAAAGGAGCCTGAGGAGTCGCCAAAACCGTAACGAAGATGCTGTCCCGACTGCTTCCATTGGTATTGCTTACATCTACCCAATAAAGTCCGGTGGTCGAAACGACGATGCTCTGGCTGTTGGCACCATTGCTCCAAAGGTAGGTCGAACCGGGATTACCCGCATCCAAGACGACGGAATCACAGGCTAGGGTATCCGGGCCTAGATTTACCTGGGGTTGGGCAAAAAGAAGATGAACTCCCGATAGCAAGAGGAAGAAGGGCAGGGCAAAGAAGTGGTACGTCCTGGTTGACATCATTGGTGTTCGTTTTGGTTTTGTTTGTGGGATGAGGTTCAGGTTTTAATATGGGTCCAAAGTAACAGGGGCTCAGGGCTGTGGCTATGGAAGATTTCCTCCGTAAATTCTTCTCCGGTATAAATAAGGTAACGGATTTTTCTTTTAACCAAGGGTTCTGCCTTAGCCACAAGTTCGGTAAGGTAGCTTCGGTCGACGTTACCTACAATCAGCAAATCAATGACCTTACTGTCAAGACCCCTGGACACATCCCCAGTCAGGTAGACCTCCTGCACATCTCCCAGTCGCTCTATGATGTACTCAATGATGCGGTCGAGGCCCACGTACTTCATTACGATGCTATGAATTTCCTGAAAGAGGGGATGCTGGGTATTGGCCTTGAACATCTTTTTATTGCCGTCTGAAAAGCTCTGGAGCATTCCCGCCTTCTCAAACTTGTTGAGCTCCAGACGAATGGCATTTGTAGATTCCCCAAATTCACCCTCCAGGCTTCGCAAATAGCTGGTGGTCTTGCTGTTGAGAAAAAACTTCACCAGCAATTTAATCCGAGTTTTCGATGAAATGAGTGTTTCTACCATAGCATTATCGAGTAGCAATATTACTCGATTTATGTTAAGAAAACAGAAAGAAGAGAAAGAGATGTTAGCTATTCGGTAGAATTGTTTGGAAGTCCTTCCTCCTATCCCGGCTTAGGGAGATATGCCGGAAGATTTCTGGTAACATTTGGCCATTAAACTAAGTAAGGGGAGGCCCGATGAAGGAATATTTCTACTCCCAGGTAGAATTTGACCTGAACCATCAGGGTGAAATTCGCTTTTCCGCCAGAATCTTGTCGCCCCAGCGGGCAATGGTCTGCTCCAAAACTGTCAGCTTGAAGGGTTTTGATATATAATCATCCATGCCCGCCTCCAGCAGTTCTTCCTTTACTCCCGACATGGCATTGGCAGTCATGGCGATAATGACGGGACGGGGGTTTCCTTCTAATGCCTCCTGAATCCGACGGCTGGCCGTCAATCCGTCCATTTCGGGCATTTGAATATCCATGAAGATAATGTCGTAATCCCGGCTTAAGGCCTCTTCGACGGCTTCTTTTCCATCCTCGACCAAGGCAGGCTCAAATCCCATCTTTTCCAGAATCCCTTCTATTACAGTCTGGTTGATCAGGTTATCCTCAGCCACCAGTATTTTCAGGGGAAACTTCTCCGCCAACTTATGATTGATTCGCTGGTCGGGCTGGATGGCGTCTCCTTCCTTGGTTTCGGCCTCCCTGTCTACGGTCGCAGTAATGTAGAAACTAAATATCGAGCCCTTTTCCAGTTCACTGTCCACCCAAATTTTTCCATCCATCAGTTCCACCAGCCGCTTGGAGATAGCCAGGCCCAGACCTACTCCCCCAAACCGACGGGAGACGGAGTTGTCGACCTGCTGGAAGGAGTCGAATATAGATTCCAGCTTTTCCTGGGGGATGCCTATCCCCGAGTCCTCCACGCTAAAGGATACCTGGGCAGATTCTCCATGGTAGAAGTCTTTTTTCATGGGCGACAACTGCCGGGCATGTATCCTAATATGACCCCTAGAGGTGAACTTTAGGGCATTTGAAACCAAGTTGACCAAGACCTGGCGCAGCCTCGTGGGATCACTGACGATATATGCCGGTAACTTAGAATCTACCAAATAGCTCAATTCAAGATTTTTCTCCTCTGCCATCTTGCCAAAAAGGGCAATTACCTCTTCCAGCAATTCCCGAACAGATAGGGTCCTGAGTTCCAGCTCAAGTTTGCCGGCTTCTACCCTGGAATAATCCAGGATATCGTTGAGGATGGAAAGTAGGCTCTGGCTGGAGGTTGAAATATTTCGGACATACTTGATTTGCTGCTCGTCGAGGGGAGTGTCCCTCAACAAGGAGATCATCCCCAGGATGCCATTCATTGGGGTACGGATCTCATGGCTCATGGTGGCCAGGAAATTAGACTTGGCTACAGAAGCTGCTTCGGCGGCCTGCTTGGCTTCATCCAGGCGCTGATTGACCTTGAGCAACTGGCGGTTTTGGGTATTGATGACCTTATTTTGGAAAGCCAGTTGGTCATTGACCCGCTGCTTGATCTTAGTTTGCCTCAAGAGTAGAATGACAACCACTGCCAAAATAGCCATGAGGATGGCTCCCGCATAAAAAAGAATGCGCTCCTGACGGCTTTCCATCTCCTTGATCTGGCTGTTTTTCTTAAAAAGCTCTAACTGCCTGTCCCGTTGGAAATTGTAATGCTGGCGCTTGATTTCCTTGATCTCTTTTTTATGCTCCGCATTGAATATAGAATCGTTCAGCCCTGTATATGCCTGATAATATCGAAGAGCTTCGTTGAGGTTGTCGGTTTTGATGTGAATGTCCTTAAGCAGAAAATAGGTCTGCTTCCTCAGGGTATCAGAGGGGTCCTTGAAAGCAATAGGTAAAAGGGCTTCTAGGTAGTCGATGGCTTCGGCGTACTTTTCTTTTTGAAAGGAAATCAATCCTAACCTATAGAGAGTCAGGGGCATGGTATCCTTGCGGGCAGTCTGCTGTTTGAGGGAAAGGAGATAGCTGCTCATAGCCTGATCCATGTTGTCCTCCATGTAATAAGAATCACCCAAAAGGTGATAGCAGGTTACGACCCCGTCATTATTTTCAAGGTCTTGGTAGGTTATCAGCGCATTGTCCAGGTAGTAACGGGCATCCTTGATGCTATCCAGGGAGAGGTAAGTTTTTCCCAGCAGGACTTGTACGGATGCTTCTCCTAAAAAATTCTGTCGGGAGGAGTAGTTTAGCAAGGCCCGAAAAAGGTGTCCCTTGGCTTTCCTCACATTGCCCCTTTCCAGTTCTATTTTTCCCATGTCCTTGAGGACGGCAGAAATACTGTCAGTTCCTTCAGTGGCATCCACCGCCTTAAAATCACCTATTGAGGCTTCATAAAGGTCATAGGCTTCGTTAATTTTACCCCTTTTCTCTTCGATTTTACCTTGAGCACGGTCGACAAAGCCCATGGTTTTGAAGTCGTCGAGCAAACCAGCCAGGTCGTCCACTTCTTCAAGTAGGGCCAAAGCATCTTCATAATTCTTCTTGATGGTCTGCACCTGTGCGAGCTTGATGCGAAGGTCTTTCCGGAGGATAATATTTTCCCTTTCCCTGTCGATTTTATTTATCGTATCATAGGTAGGTAGCTCCTGCTCCGCACAGGTAAGGGCCCGAGTATAACTGATCTCCGCCCCGTCGTATTGCTCGTCGTTGAAGTAAAGTTCAGCCTGATGTACCAAGATGTCGCAGTAGAGGCGAATGTTTTCCCAAGTGGGTTTTCTTCTTCTAATTTTTTCTATGCGCTGCTCAGCGATGTCGGAAAGGGAAATGGCTTGTTCGATTTCTCCTCGATCGGCCAGGTTTTTGGAGGCATGCTTGAGTACATTGGCTTGCTCGTAGGGAGAAATATGCTCTATCCTATTCAGTAAACTATCAACACTAAAAGCCGACTGTCCATGTGCGGTGGACAGCAAAAACAAAAGCCAGCAAAAAATCCATGTTTCACTTCGAAGCTTAAGCCCCTTCATCGCGATCCTTCTTTAAGTTGGGGAATACCTTCCGCTACTTTTAACAAAACCCAAGGCAATCACCCTAAAGCAGATAGTAGAGGAGCCCCTGCTGACTTACATAGACCGGTAGTAAATATCTCAAGGAAAACTGGAATTACCGAAATATTACTACCCTAGCATAGGACTTGTAACACATCCACTCTAAACATCCTCCAGACAATATAAGCAAAATTCATGGAGAGATTCACAAAGAAGATGCCAGGGCTTATTTTTCGATGACAGCTCTTGGGTCTTTGATTCGAGCAGTGGAATCCAGGCCCTCTAGCACCTCGGCCTTAATCCCATCAGAAAGGCCCAGGCTTAGGAATATCCTTTCAAACTGCTGCTTATTTTTCTCCACTTCTACAAAAGCGGATCCTCCCTCAAAAATCATCCAGCTTTTGGAGACGGCCATGACATTTTCCCGCTTTTCCAGAACAATATCTCCATTGGCACTATAGCCCGAACGAATAAATTGGCCTTCTTTTAGGTTGGCCCTGGTACGAATTTCAAATTGTATGGCCCCATTGTCCTCCACTCCTTTAGGGGAAACATACTCCAGGGTAGCATCAAATCTTTCTTCTCCCAGCGCTCCTATGGTCAGGAGAAGGGGCATTCCCACGCGAATCCGACCTACATCTGACTCGTCTACATTTCCTTTGAAAATCATCTCGTCCATGTTGGCAATGGCTGCCATGGGGTTCCCTAATTAAATGTATTGGCCCCAATGACCGAATTGCCTTCCTCTACGGGTAGGTACGTCAAGGACCATTCTACTAATGGTAGCCCTCACGTAGGTATTGGCAGTGCTGCCCGAACTTCTCGTAGCAGCTCTTTTGATCAAGTCGAGGCTGTCTTTGGCTGCGCGTTGCTCTTCCTTGGCATTTTCAAAGTCGATTTCAAACGGCCTAGCTGGCTTCAGAAATGACTCCATCTTCAAAGAGTTTTTTGTTGTGCAGGTATTCCCTTTCTGCATTTTCCAGAGAAAGTTTAGCCCTTCTTACCCTATTCTGGGCATTGTTGAAAGTAACCATATCCGGTATGATGCGAATAGAGGCGATCAGGTTCCCCTTTGTGCCCCTGTCCCCGGGCTCTGGGTAAAGCCTGGATATCAGCCCTGACACCTGGGGCTTGATTTCTATCTCCTTGCGGGGGACGACAGAGCCGGTAGCAACTGTCTTTTTGACGATGTCGGTGGTGAAGGATTTGACGATCTGAAAAAGGACTTCTGGATCTTGATTTTTGTTGTAAAGGTAGTATCCGGTACCAAGGAAGATCAGGCCCAGGGTTAGCAAAACGATGATAACAGCTGTACGGCTCCTAATGGTGGTAATGGATTGAGGATGAAAAGTGGAATTTCAGGAAGTAGGTTCTGACAGTTCGTTGGCGACGAGTCCGTCCCGCAGGCGAATGATGCGCTGGGTCATGGCGGCTATATCTTGTTCGTATGTTACAATGACCACGGTATTTCCCTGTTGGTGAATATTTTTAGCAGTTCCATGACCTCATAAGAAGTATGGGTATCAAGGGCTCCGGCTCCGGTAGGTTCGTCTGCCAGGATAACCTTGGGCTGTGAAATCAATGCCCTGGCGATGGCGATCCGCTGCTTCTGCCCTCCGGAAAGTTCGTTGGGCATGTGGGTAGCCCAGTCGGCCAAACCTACTTTATCGAGGTATTCCAGGGCCATTTCATTTCGCTTTTTGCGGCTTTTCCCCTGATAATAGAGGGGTAAGGCTACGTTTTCAAGGGCATTTTTAAAGGCAATGATGTTAAAAGACTGGGAGATAAAATCAATAAAGCGGTTGCGCAAACGGGCGGATTGGGTTTTCTACATATGGCGGATCAGGCTACCGTCGAGGTGATATTCCCCTGCATCGTAGTTGTCCAGAATTCCCAGAATATTGAGAAGGGTCGACTTGCCTGACCCTGAGGAACCCATGATAGAAAAGAGTTCTCCCTCCTTGATTTCCAGGTTCACCCCCTTTAGGACATGTAGCTCACGCTGGCCCATTGGATAGGATTTATTGATGTTTTGGAGGCGTATCATAGCCATTTACTTAGGTAATCGACCTATATCTTGGAGAAAGTAATATCCCCATTGGTAGAAGTTTTCCCAGGTAAAAAAATGTAAAAACAAGGCTGACAGGCTTTTACAAATCCACCAATTAACAGAGTATTTTTTTTGATGGTGGACTACTCTTCTCTCGAAAAGAGAAGACAGATATAAATCAGAAGATGGGAAAGGAGGAAAAATGGTGGGAGTGAAGATAAGTAGATAGGTGTTAAAAATACCTTTCCTGAATATTTTTGAGGCTTTCCTTGCTCAGAGGCTTAATGATGTAGTCGGTCACCATCTCATAATGGGCAGACTTTTCAATGTCCTTTCGATAAACGGAGGAAGAGAGGATGAATAGCTTAATTTCTTTGGGGAAATCCGCTTGAATCTTCTGGTATTCCTCTAGAAATTCCCATGCATTCATCAAGGGCATGTTTATATCAAGGAAAATCACGTCCGGAAGATCTTCGGGTCGATTTTCCATGGCGTCCATAAGCTCGTCCAGCCCCTCACGCCCTCTCAAGCAATAGGTAGCGTGATCCGCAAAACTAGCGTCCTTCATGTTTTTGATGCAGATGAAGTTGTTGATCTCATCGTCATCAATGATCAATGCGCGCTTGATGGTTACCATTTTTACTATTTATCAATACAATACTTTTCAAATATAATAAAACTATTCCCTGAATTTAACTCACTTTATCACAGATTAAACGTGGAAAATTGCGAACGAAAATCCCGGAGCTTACATAAACAAACTCAGTTTGGAAAATTACATTTACAAGAAAACAGGACTTTCCTGCTCATTGTAAGTTTCACTTCGGATCAAAAAATATCTATTACCCAAAAATAAATTCTCTACTTTTCTTTCAAGGAAAGAATTTCTGTGGGTTCAAATTATACATAAAAAAAACCCTATCTAAATTTATGGCAAAACTATAGTTCCTCATGAAGCAAAAGATTCAGGCCAACTTCGAGCATAGGTTAAAACAGCGGGTGAAAATAGCCTTTACCCTGGGAGCCTTTTCTCTTTTCCTTGCCAGTCTTGTCTTTCTTTTTGCTTCTAAAAAGGGCGAGCACATCCCTGAGCCTTCGATTAGGAAAGAATATTATTTCGCCCCCATCTCCGACCATCACTATGCCAATCCCGCCAATTGGAAACCCTCCTACCCCGGGACTTTGATCAAGGGCCATCAGCGGGTACATATACAGGGCGAGGCTTATCTTCCCTTTTACGATCTGGAGGTAGAAGGAAGTATTCATCTGGGCCTCGACGCTTCCCTGTTGGGACCTGAGGGAAAAATATGGATCAAAAAAGGAGGGGAAGTCCAGAATCACGGAAAAATCCTCTTGGAAACCATGATTCAGGAAGGTAAGCTTTGCAACAATTTTACTGGAAGTATAGACCTCGACGACTTTGAGACCAGGCGTTCTTCACAAACCTTCAACCTTTCGGGGGGCCACATGGTCGTCAATCACAGCTTTTATAACCGTGGAAACTTTAAGAATTACGGAGATTTTAAAGCAAAAAATCAGTTCGAAAACGCCTCTGATTTTCATCAGTCACAGGGGGGTAAGCTGACGATAAAGGGTAAACCTTACCTTCAAAAAGCCATTCGCAGCCTGCCTTGATACCCTCAGTCGCCTGCAATTATGCCAATTTCTTTTGCCATTTGCTCTATTCTCTTGTATTTGGGTAAATCTTTTCCCCTAAAAAGGACCTTTCCCTCAGGCCCAAGCAAAAGAAGGTAGGGATGCTCACCAACCTGATAATGAAGGGCTATTTTTCCCTGCAGGGCCGCCGGGCTGTGGACATGGCTACCTATATAAAGGCCATATTTTTCAATCTCATCCCTCATCTCATCCTTTGAGTCGTCGAGATTTACCCAGAGGAAGCCAAAAGGCAGGTCTTCAAAGTTTTTACTCAATTTGCGTAGGGTGAGTATCTCCCCTAAGCCGGGACGATCCCCCGATTTCCAAAAGCAAATGACCTTTAGCTCGCCCTGGTAATGGTGAAGAAATTTTTCATGCTCCTTCCAGGCCAGGGCCTCCTGCCACTCTCTGTTCTCTTCGAGCTTACTGCCCTTTTCAAACTGTTTTTCCAGTTCCAGCCTCTGATTTAAATCCCTTCGAATACGATTTTCCAAAGGAGTAGAGGCCAATACAGCATAATTTTCCCAAAAATCAGGATTGTAGGGCATCTTTCCCAGGTCTTCGGCATCGGGCTCAGCTCCTTTGAAAGGCTGGAACCCCTGTGTCATCGCCTGCTTGACTACCCAAGAAACCCGGTGGGAGTGGTTGCGGCTCTTTTTGTAGCCTCCTCCAGACTTCTTTTCCCAACTTTGTACACTTCCCTCATTGATGATGTGGCTCAAGAAGTACAGGTCTCCTTCTCTGCGATACCGAATCAGGTAATGGTTGTGCCTCAATACTTTTCTTCCCCGATCAAGGTAGGAAGCGGACTCATGTTCCTCGATTTTTTCGATGGCCATGTGTTCCAGGTTGACATAAAAATCCGTCAAATAGTCATTTCCCCGGTAAGGGGTCTGCACCTGTACGACGAGCAGGCTTTGGCTTTTGTGAAGAAGGGTATCGGAATAACGATACTTTGCTTTTTCTGCCAGTTGCCCCCTGAGATAGGGTATTTGCAGGCCATTATAGTCCCTTGAAAGGCTGCGGCTCAGGGCTATGGGCAGGTGATTGAAATAGGAATAATCGGTAAAGTCAAGGCTCTTTCGTAGCTGTTTGACGGCAAATTCATATTTGTTTGAGACTTGCCGCTGCCTCCAGCGATGTCCCTTGGAAGCGTAGACATCCACGCTGGCCTCAATCATTCTACCGTAAACCCCATCATCCTTACAATAGTGTCGGTAGAAGGTCTTGAGCAGGTAGTCTTGCCTGGAAAAATTTTTATCTACCTCTCTAAGGGCCTTCATGAGGAGTTGGCGAGGCTCTATATCGGTAGCGATGATCTGCACCGCCTCGAGGCTGAGGACCGCAGGTTGAAGCTGGATGGTGTCAAGGGCCGTTGAGGAAGGACTTTCAATAGCGATGATTCGGCTGCGGTAACCGATACAGGCCACCTCGATTTGCAGGGGAAAAGTCATGCCTTTTAAGGAGAATTCGAAGTCTCCATCCTGATTACAGATGCTACCCTGCCGACTTTGGCAGATCTGTAGGCTAGCATAGGGAATACCTTTCAGACTCTGAGCGTCTAAGACCCTGCCTTTCAAAGTTTGAGCTTGACTTGGGCCCAGACACAGCAGACTCATAAAAAGGGCCCCGTGAAGGATGAGGAACTTCCACAGGCATGGGATGACGAGAGTGGACGGAAGGTGAGTAAGTCTCATAAAGGAGCATACGAGGGATGGCCCAAAGAGCTACACCTCAAAGAATTAGCTCAGGATGATAGAAATACCAATTTTTTGTGGAAAACTAATGTATTTTATCCACATAAACTAAAATAATTATACAAATTATCTTTTTTTTTGAATATTGCTATTGTTATTAACATGGCTAACTAATTATTAAAGAGATGAACCATACAAGAATATCGCAAAACGTCAAGCATTTGCGTAAATTATTGGGTTTTACCCAGGCAACTTTTGCCGAGCAGATAGGCGCGACCCGTGCGCAGATTGGCTCTTATGAGGAGGGCAGGGCCACCCCTCCCCATGGTATATTGATTGAGATTCACAAACTCTGCTCGGTTACCCTGGACCAATTGATCCTCCAAGACCTTACTTACCTTGAAAAGGAAGACCTTGAGAGCAGCAATAAATCTGAGGCTTCACTTCCGGGCAAGACCATACCCATGATTCCTCAACGGGTGGCAGCGGGATATCTTCAGGGCTTCTCAGATCCTGAGTACCTGGACCAGCTTCCACAAATATACTTTCCCATGCTTCGGCAGGGAGAGCACCTGGCTTTTGAAATCGAGGGCGATTCCATGCTTCCCCTAACCTCCGGCACCATCATTATCGCCAAAAAGCTAGAAAACATCACCGATATCAAGGACGGACAGAGCTACATCGTAGCTTCACGTCAGGAGGGTCTGGTCTACAAAAGAGTCTACCTGAAGGCAAGAATTGGGGAAAAATCTCAACTCCAATTGGTTTCGGACAACCCTACTTACAAACCCTATGACATTCCCCTCTCCGACATCCAGGAATTATGGAAGGCAGAGATGTATGTTAGCCAGGATTTCCCCCTGCCCAATGCCATCAATTGATGTATATTGTCTGCAAATAGACGCATCATGCGAAAATTGAAACTGGAAGAACTCGGAAGGCTCAGTGTAGACGATTTTAGGCAAAAGAAAAAGGCTCCTGTATGTGTGGTCCTGGACGATATCCGCTCCATGCACAATGTGGGTGCTGTATTGAGAAGCAGCGATGCCTTTAGGGTAGAGAAGGTTTGGATGTGTGGCATTACTCCCTCCCCTCCTCACCGAGAAATCAGAAAAACGGCCATCGGCGCGGAGGAAAGCGTAGCCTGGGAAAAATATCCTGATGCCTTGCACCTCTGCCAACAGCTAAAAGAAGAGGGCTACCAAATCATCGCGGTTGAACAGACGGACGGGAGCATTTCACTGGATAACTTTGAAGCGGAAAAGGATAAGAAATATGCCCTGGTCTTGGGCCATGAGGTCAATGGAGTTAGCGAAGCCATCGTCAAAATGTGTGATAATGCCTTAGAAATCCCTCAATTTGGAACCAAACACAGCCTTAATGTCTCGGTGGCTACCGGGATTATTCTTTACAAATTTATAGTAGAAGGGCCTTTTTCAATTAGGTGAGAAATTGGGCTCTTTCCTCCGGACTGGGCATCCGGCAGGTCTCTCGCTTTCCAAACCACTGATAGCGGTTGCGGGCAACGAGGTCATAAAACCAATTTCTGATCACAGGAGGGACAATGATAAAAACATAGGCCAGATTGTAAGGAAAAGGCAATAGCCGGGCGATCCTCAATGCAGCCGTAGATTTCTTGTACATCTTGCCATTTTCATAATAGTAGACCGTCGACACCTGATCGGCGGCGATCCCGTTTTCCTCCAGGAGAGTTTTGCCAGATTCATTTTGATTGGCCGTGAATTTGAATAGTCGCTTTTTGTCCCTGCTTATGAGAAAGTCCACTGTCGCATTACATAGGGAGCAGACTCCGTCAAAGATGATTACCCGCATGAATTAACTTTTAGTCTATCAAACGCAGGATGAAAAGATTGGTTTGTCTGCCTCCTGTAAGAACAATGAAAGAGGGTCTCACAAATCATAAGCCATAAAGTCCTCCAGAAATTCACGAATGCACCCTTCTCCTCCATTTTTGCTTAAAATAAGATCCACAATTTCCTTGACAGAGGGGCTTGCATCTGCAGGACAGGCAGAAAGGCCGACTTTCTTCATAAGGGAAATGTCATTGAGATCATCGCCGATGAAGGCTACCTGCTCCGGCTTGCAGGCAATCTCTTCCATCCAGGCCTCTGCCACCTGAATCTTAGACCCCTTGCCTGCATAAACACGATCTATGCCCAGGATAGAGGCCCTTTTTCCGATCAGACCTGGAGTACTGGAGGCAGATATCAAGCCTACTTCAAGTCCATGCATCTTCATGACCCTATTGAGGGCCATGCCATCCTTTACGTAGAACCGCTTCATTTCGTCGCCCTTCTCCGAATAGTACATTCCCCCATCTGTCAACGTACCATCTACGTCCAAGAGCAAGAGCCGAAGGCGACGGGAGGAAGCTTTTTTCTCTCGGAGTTCCAGGTCGCGCTTGAGCAAGTGGTCTACAGGAAGTTTGAGGGCCTCAGCTAGGTGTAGCAAGGCGTCAAGGTCGGGCTCTGCCTTTTCCCTTTCATAGCGGCGAAGGCTCTCCTCATAAATTCCCAGGTGATCGGCAAAAGTGGCCAGGTCAAGTTCTTGCTTGAGGCGAAGAAAGCGGAGGTTTTTGGCAAAATGGGACATGAAAGGGACAGAAAATTGGATAATAATCAATTGACTGCGACTAAATTACTTTTCACACTTAAGATAACAAGGAGTTTTTTTACCTTCCATTTTTCTAGAATGTGGGGTTTTAGGTAAATTCAACATCTCTAACTTCTTATCACTACCCAAAAATCACTGAAACATGATCAAAAGGTCCTTTCTCTTTCTACTCGCAATTCTGCTCATGGGCAGCAGCCTAAGGGCACAAACAAAAGCTCAACCTATCCGGCTGAGCAATATTTGGGTGACCTATGACTACTACTCCTTTACTCCAGGCGGTTTTCGCTGGATGCAGGACGACAATTTCTACACCGACCTGGAAGAGGGAAAAGGAATTTCGAAGTATAGCGTGTCAGATGAAAAGAAGCTAGGTCAGATTCTGAGCTTCCGTAACATAGACCTGGGTATCCCTCCGGAGGCTGTCGAAGGCTATGAACTTAGCAGCGATGAAAAAAAAGTCCTACTCAAAGCTAATATTGAGAGCATCTACCGAAGATCGCGAAAGCAAAATTGTTTTGTTGTCGACCTGGAGAGCAAAGAAGTCTCCAGGATCAATGGAGGCAAAAAAATCATTAACCCCAGCCTCTCACCCAATGGAAGCAAAATCGCCTTTGTCTACGACAACAATATCTACTACACTGACCTTGAAACAGATGAGCAAATCCAGGTAAGCAGCGATGGCAAGTACAATGAGGTCATCAATGGCCTGCCTGATTGGGTATACGAGGAAGAATTTGGCTTTGCCGACGCCCTCAAGTGGTCTCCTGACGGAAGTAAAATCGGTTTTTATCGCTTTGACGAATCCAGGGTCAAGATGTGGAACATGCCAATCTATGGCAGCCTTTATCCAGATCAATTTACCTTCAAATATCCAAAAGCAGGAGAGGAAAATTCCAAAGTCAGCATCCATATCTACGACCTGAAAAAAGGGAATACCACCATGGCCGACCTTGGAGAGGAGGAAGACCAATATATTCCGAGGATCAAGTGGATGAAAGACGGGACTGCCCTGGCTGTCATGCGCCTCAATAGACTCCAGAGTACGCTGGATCTCCTCAGCATCGATCCAGAGACGGGCCGGTCTAGGGTTTTGCTCACCGAAAAGAGCGATACCTATGTAAATGAAGCCTCTGACGATAAATGGTATTTTCTTGAAAGTGGAGAAGGTTTTCTGTGGATGAGTGAAGACAGCGGATACAAGCATATTTTTCTCCACGACATGGAGGGCAATCGGCAGCAGATGATTACCTCCGGGGACTGGCAGGTAGACCAACTCATCGGTGTGGACGAGGAGGAAGAATGGATTTATTTTACCTCCACCGAGGTATCTCCTTTGGAACGACACCTCTACCGGATCAATTTTAAAGGAAAGCGGAAGAAGCAATTGACCGACATTGAGGGTAGCCACAGCATCAGTTGCAGTCCCAATTTTACCTACTTCCTGGATACCTATTCCAATACGAAGACCCCTCCCCGATCCATTTTGATGAGCGATAAAGGAAAGGAAATCCGGGAATTGCAAAATAACGATAGGGTAGCCACAAACGTAGCCCGCCACGGGCTTCGCGATCCTGAATTCTTTTCCTTTTCCTACACTCCATCTTACAGGGGCGAGGCTGAGCCGGAAGTGAAACTCAATGGATTTATGATCAAGCCCGCCGACTTTAACGACAGCATGAAATATCCCGTTTTGATGTTTGTCTACGGAGGTCCGGGTTCGCAGGAGGTGGTCAACAAGTGGGCCCACGGAGATGATTTTAATTACATGTGGTTTCAGATGCTGGCCCAACAGGGGTATATCGTAGCCTGTGTGGACAACAGGGGTACCGGAGGCCGAGGAAAAGAGTTCAGGGACTGCACCTATGGCAACCTGGGCCGCCTTGAGACCATTGATCAGATCAATGCGGCTCGCTACCTGGCCGATTTGCCTTATGTAAATTCAGAAAGAATCGGTATCTGGGGTTGGTCATATGGAGGCTACATGACTTCCCTCTGTATGACTAAGGGAAATGGGATTTTCAAAGCCGGAATTGCCGTGGCTCCTGTTACGAACTGGCGATTCTACGACACCATATACACGGAGCGATTCCTAAAGCGCCCTCAGGAAAATGCCCGGGGCTACGACGAAAACTCGCCCATCAATTTTGCCGATCAGATGCAGGGCAACTTCCTTCTGGTTCACGGAACAGGAGATGACAATGTACACTTCCAAAATACGGTAGAGTTCACCAATGCCCTGATCACCTACAACAAGCAGTTTGATGTATTCTTTTATCCCAATCGGGCTCACGGCATCTCAGGAGGCAACACGAGGTTCCATTTGTATAAAAAAATGACCGATTTTATCATGGAAAATCTCTAGGACTACTCCTAAAGGATGAAGCCCCACCCTTGAACCGATCGGGGGTGGGCTTTTCTTTTAAAGGGGAAAGGCTTGATTTTCAGATAATTTACCCTAAAAATAGAAGGTTTTTCTTAATCAATAAGGGCCGCCATGAGGATCAGCAAGGCCAAACTGATCATATTTTTATACGCTTTTCGCCAAATGTCTAAAAAAAGTTACTACTGTCCTTGATACTGGCTATTCATATTTATAGATTCGTCCATTAATAAATACATACTGAATGGCCAAAATACTAATCATAGACGACGAAGAAGTCATCCGAAGCACCTTGCAGGAAATCCTTGAGTATGAGGATTACACGACAGAACTTGCGGCTGATGGCAAGGAGGGGCTGAGCATGCTCCTGAACAACAGCTATGACGTGGTCATTTGCGACATTAAGATGCCCAAGATGAACGGGCTGGAAGTCTTGGCTCAGACCGCAGAGCAGAAACCCGATACTCCTATCATTATGATCTCCGGGCACGGAGACGTAGAAACTGCCGTAGAAGCCACAAAAAAAGGAGCCTACGATTTTTTGGAGAAGCCGCCAGACTTGAACAGGCTTTTACTTACCGTAAGAAATGCCATTGAGAAGAAGGACCTGGTCGTAGAGACCAAAAAGCTGAAGCGAAAGATCACCAAGGTGAGGCCCATCATTGGCAAGTCCGCTGTCATGGAAAAGGTCCAGGAAACCATCAACCGGGTAGCTCCTACAGATGCTCGAGTTTTGATCACGGGTTCCAATGGGACTGGCAAGGAACTGGTGGCCCGCTGGATACATGAGAAGAGCAGCCGGGCCAGTGGTCCTATCATCGAGGTCAACTGTGCTGCCATACCCTCAGAACTTATCGAGAGTGAGCTTTTCGGCCATGAAAAGGGCTCATTTACAGGGGCTTATAAACAGCGCATCGGAAAATTTGAGCAGGCCAATGGAGGCACCCTCTTCCTCGATGAGATTGGCGACATGAGCCTTTCCGCCCAAGCCAAGGTGCTTAGGGCCCTTCAGGAAAACCGCGTCAGCCGCATCGGTTCGGACAAGCAGATCAATGTCGACGTCCGCATCATAGCCGCCACCAACAAGGACCTCCTCCTCGAAATCGAGCAGGGCAGGTTCAGGGAAGACCTTTATCATCGCCTGAGCGTCATCCTGGTTCATGTTCCCCCACTCAGGGACCGCAGGGACGACATTCCACTTATTGCAGACTCATTTCTCAAAGAAATTGCCTCGGAATACGGGATGAACGACCTGCAAATCACCAAAGATGCCATGGAAGAGTTGCAGAAGTTGGACTGGACGGGTAATGTGCGGGAGCTTCGCAACGTGGTAGAGCGACTGGCCATCATGAGCAATGGCAAGATCAGTTCCGTCGATGTACAGGATTACGCCATCCCACGAAGAAGGAAGGCCCAGCACAGCTCCATTTACGATGACTACGATAAGTTTCAGGCCTTCAAAGACCACGTGGAGAAGCAGTTTATCCTCCGCAAATTGGAAGGCAACAGCTGGAATATATCAAAGACAGCTGAGGTCCTCGACATTCAGCGCAGTCATCTGTACAACAAAATGGAAAAATTTGGTATCAAACGAGACAGCTAAGAGCGTTTGTTGGTTTATAAATAGTTGTAAATAGCCGTTGTTAAGGAGCATAGCCATATGCTCCTTTTCTATTTTGAAAACAGAAGTTTTTCAACCATCCTTGCGCCACCAAAGTTATCTCTGCAAGACCTTTTCTACGAGCATTATTTTGAACGATATGAATACCCAGGAAATTGAAAATGTAGAACTGAAATACCTGAGCCTAGACGATTATCAGGAGGTGAAGGCAGCCATGATAGAAGCCTACAGCACCGTAAGTGATCCTTATTGGGAGCGCTATCACATACGTTCCCTGATCGAGAAATTTCCTGAAGGCCAAGTAGTTATCAAAATCAATGGGCAGCTGGCGGGATGTGCCCTCTGTATCATGGTGGATTACGGTAAATACGACGATTCCCATACCTACAGGGAAATTACTGCCGATTATACCTTCCGTACCCATAGCAGCGAAGGTGATACCCTTTATGGCATAGATATTTTTATCAAACCCGAATTCAGGGGCCTGCGCCTTGGAAGAAGGCTCTATGATTATCGGAAGGAACTCTGCGAAAGGCTCAACCTCAAAGGTATTGTCTTCGGTGGTCGCATGCCCAATTATCACAAATACGCCGACGAACTTTCCCCAAAAAAATATATCGAGAAGGTAAGACGTAAAGAAATCATAGATCCTGTCCTCAATTTCCAGATCAGCAATGACTTCTTCCCTTCCAAAATCATGAAGGCATACCTCGAAGGCGACGACGACTCCAACGAGTTTGCCGTCCTCATGCGCTGGGACAATATTTACTACGAAAAACCTTCCAAAAAGGCCTCCACCAATAAAACCGTCGTGCGCCTGGGCCTCATTCAATGGCAAATGCGTCCCTACAAGGGATTTGACGATGTAATCGAACAAGCAGAGTTCTTCGTTGATGCCGTTTCTTCCTATCGATCGGATTTTGCCCTCTTTCCGGAGTTTTTCAACGCTCCCCTCATGGCCAAGGCCAATCACCTTTCAGAATCTCAAGCCATTCGCGAGCTGGCAGCCTACACGGAGCAGGTGGTTCAGCGGTTTTCAGAATTTGCCATCTCCTACAACATCAACATCATTACGGGTAGCATGCCCGAGATCAGAAACGATCTCCTCTACAATGTAGGATATCTCTGCAAAA
The DNA here is from genome assembly GCA_964564415.1 of uncultured Bacteroidia bacterium. GTDB lineage: Bacteria > Bacteroidota > Bacteroidia > J057 > J057 > JALEFZ01. Next base: position 263,500 of record CAZMAV010000004.1, read on the forward strand.
GAAATGGGACCGTCGAGCGATACGAAAAGCTCCACGTAACCCCTGATGAAGAACAGCTTTGGGGCCTACAGGGAGGATCTCAATTGAAGACCTTTGATACGGACTGCGGAAAAATCGGAGTTTTGATCTGTTATGATGTAGAATTTCCGGAACTGAGCCGCCTTTTGGCTGATGAAGGCATGGACATCCTCTTCGTGCCCTTCCTCACTGATACGCAAAATGGCTTTTCCAGGGTCAGAAACTGTGCCCAGGCCAGGGCCATCGAGAATGAGTGTTATGTAGCCATTGCAGGAAGCGTAGGCAACCTTCCCAAGGTTCATAACATGGACATTCAATTTGCCCAATCTATGGTCTTTACCCCCTGTGATTTTGCCTTTCCCACCACAGGAATCAAGGCAGAAGCCACTCCCAATACGGAGATGATCCTGATCGCAGATGTAAACCTGGACCTACTCCGCGAACTCAACCAGCATGGCAGTGTGCGAAACCTTAAAGACCGGCGCAAGGATCTTTTTGAGCTTAGAAAGAGATAAACCAAGCGATAAGAGGAATCCGACTAAGCTTCCTCTTTGCTGAATATTCTGGCATCGGCGACAAAAGTTCCGAATGGAATGATGGAAGCTAGCAGCGCCCAAAAGAAGGTGAGCAGCTTCCATTTTCTTCTGTAACCTACATAGAGGACGAGTAAGACATAGAGGACAAACATCACCCCGTGGATCAAGCCTACCACAAAGTTGGGCTCGTGGATGTCCATCATATATTTGAGGGGCATGGTAATTCCAAATGCCAGATAGGAACAGCCCTCAATGAAGGCGGCTATTCTTAGCCTGCCCAAGGCTGTCTGAAGAAGTTTTTGCATGAATGGCTGAATTTTGACGCTAAAGCTTGCTTTTGCCAGGGAAAAAATCAACTCCCTACCATTGGCTAAGCCCATAATCTTCCTCGACAACTTCAAATTTCCCCTCAGGCCTTACTCCAGTCAACCATTGGGTCAACCTGTCTACATAATGATCCAGGTGGGTGATCTGCTGTACGCCGTGCTCCACAATGGGGTCCAAAGTCGTGGCAAAAAGGCTTCCCCCGTAGTGCTGGCTTTCCCAGGAAATGACTTCGCCAGCCTCGTTGGTCTGAACGATTTTGGCATGTTCCGGAATAGAGGTGTAGACGCCGTGGGTATGCCAACAGGAATGCCGGACATTGAGGCCCTGATAGATGGGATGATCAAAATCGGTATGGGCTACAGGAGGGTTGTGAGGCTCCTTGACCCACCAAAAATTATTGACCGGACGGTCTTCCCAGGTCGCCTCCAGCCAGTCGGGACTGCTATCCCCTTCGATAAAGACCTTTTTTCCCTGGGCCAGAAAGTCGTAGATCACCTCCTTTCGCTTACTCAGTTCGTCCTGATTGGACTGAAAAGGAATGACCAAAGCCTCGAAATCCTGGATTCTTTCCTTATCCAGCTCATAGATGTAGACCAATTCGTAGATGTCCCTGTATTTGGGTGCCTTGGCAAAGCTGTAGTGGGACCACACCCCATTGAAGATCAATCCGATAGATGCCATAGAAATTATATTTTAGGGCTTGTTTCCCCCTGTATTTTTTGATGAATGATAAAGTCCAAGAGATTTTGGTACAATCGACCTAAGTCCTGCTCGGAGCCTTGGTCATCCGTGGTAGCGTAAGTCTTGTCCGAAACCGGGGCCGAAGCCGTGAGAACCATGATTCCGGGGCTGCTTTTTTCATCCAGGACCACAATGGGCCTACCCCAGGTGTCCTCCAAAAGTACCTGAGCCTGAGGCGAGGCTTGAATGTAACCACAAGCCCACCAGCCACTAATGCCATTAGAATAAATCAAAGAGTCGATAGCTACTCCCTCGAAAAATCCGTGAGGGTCCTCTTTCAGGTAATAGCGGATATCAATGGTCTTTTTGCTGTTGTCCATGACCCAGCGGTTGCCGGGAACCCAGTCTGTAAACCAGCCATCGAAGCAAAAGAGGGCCTTGCCTTCTTCCAGGAAAGCCCCTACTCGATCCTTGATTTTCATCATGGCGATCTGATCCGATCCGTTGGGGACAATGAGGAGGTCATAGGGAGAAAGATCAGGATCAAAATCCGGTCCGGTGTAGGCAAAGCTGTAATTTACCTTGTCGTGAGATCGGAAAGTAGATTTCAATCCTTCAATGTGGTTGTGAATAACCAGGGCTTCTAGCTTCATGGGAATAATTTTAAGGTAATTCGTTATTTTTCGTAGAAAAGGCTGTCCTCAAACCGCCCCCTCAGTTCAGTTAACCTGCCCTTTTGTGCATGATTTGCAGATGGTGCCAGGTATGATACAGGGTAAAGAAAAGCATTTCCCTGATCATGAGTTTTCCCAGCAGGGGATGAGGCGTGAGGTATTTGTCCAGGTCCTCCTCCTTCCAGCCCTGAATTTTTACGAAGTATTTATCTCCTGTGGATTTCCAGTCGGCGATTCTTTGCCCAATGTCTTCTCCTCCATCTACTTTTGGTTTAAATCCCGAAATGGGGGCTTGGTCTAATTGGGAGAGTTTATCCTGGTACCGGCCTACGAGTTGTGGGTAAGTCCTGACTGGCCGATTGGGCTTTCCGAGGGCCTTGAGAGCAATCTTAGGCATCCCAAGCCCTTGAACCAGGGGCTGGGTAGACATCATCAGATGCTCCAGGTTTTCAGCGGCAGACCAGACCTCAGCAGCAGGCTTTTGGTAAAAAGCTTCAGGAGTAAGGCTGGCAACAAAGGCTTCTACCTCTTTCCAGGCCTGCCGGGTATGGCCTAGAATCTCTTCTTTACGGTAAGGTTGGATAGCGGGTATGTCCATTGGAGGCTAACATTGATGTGTATGCGGGTGAAGGTACAAAAGCTAAATAAAAAAACCGCCCCCTGTTTCATTGCCAGTATCCACAGTCAGCAGTCGAACCTGCGCCTGTACCGGCAGGCCTCCACCAAAGCCCAAAAAGGCGGCAAAGAGCAAGGACAGTAAAAATTTATTACGATAAGACATAAAATTGTAAATATGCTAAGTATTGAAATGACATGGATTGAGAATCGAGAAAATAATAGCACAAAAGGCTTTTTTATAAAGCAAATTTTGAAAATAGCCATCGTATTGATCAGCCAATAAATTGGTAATCTATACTTACAGGTTGAATAAAACCTAGATTTGACTCATTGAAACCTCATACTCAATAAGCAAGGAAAAGCCTTACCTAACAATCCTCAAAAAGGGGAAATTTCTAAATATATGATTTTTTTTAATTAGAAAAAATATCCAAATAAAAATCACAGACCCTTTTACAGGAATGATTCATAGGTGATAAAACTCGCAAGTATGTTAAATAAAGGACCTTTATCTAGGCTTTTCAATCCTCTCAAGTGGGGATATTAGATAGATAAAAACCCCAAAAAATGGGGATTTTCTCATAAAATTGCTAAATGAGTATTATCTGGCAGAATAAATAAATCGAGGAGAGGTTTGTAAGGCTTTTTTTGTCTGGGATGTTGGCGCTTAAATTTAATTGGTACTATACTTCCTTGCCTCAAACTCTATGTCCTCAAACCATACCGATGGCATGTTCTCCTTCATGATCTGCTCTAGTCTGTCTCCATCCTTGATCATGCGTTTGATCTTGGGATTGACCTCCCTGATATACCCTTTCTGTGCCGAGAGGTGATAGTTTCTGAACTCCTCCCCATTGATCAAATCGATCAACTGAAAAAGTTCGTTTTTAGCAATGTAAAAACTTACGATGGAGGAGATCAACAGGCTGGGGAGGTTCAGGTCTTCTAACCTGATTCGGTTCATGAGGGTAAAATCATCTGTAAATAACAATACAGGCCTTGCTTCACTATTTTCGACGATGTCTTGAAATTTTTCTTCGTTGATATAGGCTGTCCGAAAAGCATCTACAATTTGGGAGACCTCTGCAAATAAGCCTACAATGATGCTCTTTCGCCTGGCTCTAAATTCAAGGACCCTCCTCATTCGCTCAAAAATAAAGGTAACGAGGGCCGTACCGATGGCCAAAATAATGGTGAGGGAGATTTTATCAGCCATAAATACCGGAGCTTTTGAAGGGAAATCTAGCTTATTTCATCTACTGATCCAAATATCCGTAATTTTTCGTAAGGGGAAGAGATCCTTCAAAATCAGCTATTTATTTGAAAAAAACATCAGTACCGAAAAGCAATCGAGCCAAAGGTAAGGCCGCTGCCCGATCCAATCATAAGGCAGGTATCTCCCCGCTTGATTTTGCCTTGCTCCACAGCGAAATTGAAAGTAATGGGGATACATGCAGAACCCGTGTAGGCGCAGCTTTGCATGCTGGTATGCCCACGCTCCATGGGCACCTTGAGGTTATTCAATGTGCCCTGAATGCTATTGATATTAATCTGGGTAAGGATGTAGTGGTGCACATCCATTGGCTCCAATTTATTACGCCTGAGCAGGGTCCTGGACATGTTGGTCCACATCTGTATGTTGAGTTCGGGAGGAAGACGATAGTTGATCTTCAGGGTATGGGCCTTGGAGTCAACCATTTTGGCATCGAAGGGATGCTTGGTTCCCCCTCCATAGATACCCATTCCGTCATAATATTGGCCAAGGGTAACCAATTCTCCGTCCATAAAGCCCCCTTCTGTCGTATCATCTGCACTGATGATAATGGCTCCGGCTCCGTCCGCAAAGAGGGTCACGGTTTTCTTGTCCTTTTTGTCCAAAAATGGAGAAATGGCATAGACACCCACCACCAGCACGTGCTTGTAGCGCTTATCGGTACGAATGTATTTTCCGCCTACGTCCATACCCGTGATAAACCCGGCACAGGCAGCATTGAGGTCAAAGGTCCCCGCATGCCCTGCTCCCAGCCTGTATTGAAGGACAGAGGCGGTAGAGGGGGTCAAATACTCAGGAGTATCCGTAGCTACAATAATCAAATCCAGATCACCAGCTTCCAGTCCCGCCCTTTCCAAAGCCTGAAGGGAGGCATGAAAACATAGGTCGGCAGTGGATTCGCCCTCCCCACACCAATGCCGCTGATAAATAGACATCCGTTCCTCTAACCAACTGGACACGTCTGTCTCCAACAATTCATCGAAGTATGAATTGGTCAATACTTTTTCTGGCAAATAGGCCCCTGTCGAGGTTATGACCACATTTCTCATAAACAACAATCCTCCCATTTTGGAGAAATCACAAAAGTACCCCTTGCTCGCGATCCCGATGTCTGACCAAGCCTCCTTTTTCCCATACAAAAAATGTCAAGGTCTGATCTTGACACCTAGGTTTAGCTGGCAAAACCACTTTTATCTCTGTCTATTTGTTCAAATTAGGCAAAAGCTCCTGCTTCTCCTAGCTTAATTATTGTAAATAATATAAAAAATAATATACATGTATAATGATGATGATCACGAATCATTTTTGCGATACAACCCATGGCGCTTTTGGGGTTGAAAACAAGTTACTTATGAGGACCCCAAAAGCACTTTAGCCATTCATTTGGTATAATAACTCATGACCAATATCAGCCCTCACATTTGTGGATATAGAAAAGCAGAGGAGACCCCTTGATCTCCCCCGCTTAAGTTGTTTTAAAAGCTATGGTCTATTAGATTTTTTCTATGACCATGGCCGAGGCGCCTCCTCCTCCATTACAGATAGCTGCCAATCCCAGGCTGCCTTGTTTGGTATCTAGGACTCCGTTGAGGGTGGTCAGGATGCGGGCCCCGGAAGCTCCCAGGGGATGGCCCAGAGAAACTGAGCCTCCATGTACATTTACCTTATTGGGATCGACCTTGAGGGTCTCGTTAAAGGCCATCACCACAACGGAGAAGGCCTCATTGACCTCCAGGTAGTCTATGTCGTCCATGCTTAAACCAGCTCTTTCCAGGGCAAGGGGAGCGGCCTTGGTAGGTGCAGTGGTAAACCACTGAGGTTCGTGGGCAGCATCGGCAAAGGAGCGAATCTTGGCGATGGGCTTAAGGCCCAATTTGTCTACCATCTCCTGACTGGCAAGGACCAGGGTCGAGGCTCCATCGTTGATCGTAGAGGCATTGGCAGCCGTGACGGTACCCTCCTTATTGAAGGCCGGGCGAAGCTTAGGAATCTTTTCAAACTTCACCTTTTTGAACTCCTCATCTTCTTCCATGAGAATAGGCTCTCCCTTTCTTTGGGGAATAGCCACCGGGATGATTTCATTTTTCAGGGCTCCAGACTCAGTCGCTGCAGCGGATTTTTTGTAGGAGCCAATGGCAAATTCGTCCTGTTGCTCCCGGCTAAAGCTGTATTTTTCTGCGGTCTTGTCGGCGCTGTCCCCCATGGCCAGATGGTTGTAAGCATCGACCAGGCCGTCCTTGGCCAATCCATCGATTAGCTCCCCATTTCCATATTTGTAGCCAAATCTGGCCTTGGGAATATAAAAAGGAATGTTGCTCATGGACTCCATGCCTCCGGCGACCACAAGCCCATTGAACCCCAGCATAATAGACTGGGCACCAAACATGACTGATTTCATGCCGGATGAACAGACCTTATTGACGGTTGTAGCAGGTACGGTATTGGGGATACCTGCAGCGATGGCTGCCTGTCGGGCAGGAGCCTGACCCAAATTGGCAGAAACCACATTGCCCATGAATACTTCATTGACCTCTTCGGGCTTGACACCGGCCCGGTCGAGGGCCCCCTTTATGGCGAATGTACCCAGTTCGACGGCAGAAAATCCGGAGAGCATCCCTCCAAAAGAACCGATAGGAGTACGAACCGCAGAAACGATAAAAACTTCTTTCATGAATTTCAATTAGTTAGCATCAATGGCAATGGGACATAGGAATCAGAAAAGGAGGTTCTGCCTTTTGAGGAAGTCCATGTCCCAATGGCAAATTCGTGATATTTATTCACAAAGAATAGTGAAAATCCGACAAAATGGGGGTAGACCCATGATACTGAAAGAGATTTCCAGGCCTTTACAACTACTCTCACCCAGGCACATTTCTTGTCTTTTCATTTTCAAGAAATAGACAGAGCGCAGTGATAATCACGAATCATGATTTGCGATACTACAAATAGCGCTTTTGGGGTTGAAAATAAGGTATTTATGATGAAGCCAACAGGGCTTTAGCCATTTATTCCTGATAATCATTTTGTAATTTTCCGGCAAAAGCTCCTGTTTTTTCGGGGGCAATCCCTACTTTCGGGCAAATCATTTCTACTTCATGAGCGGACTTCGTCGTTTGGCTTCACAAACCCTTATTTTTGGGATGGGACATATCCTGGCCAAGGTATTGAACCTCCTGCTCACCCCTATTTTCACCAATGTCGAACATATCAGTGATGCGGATTACGGGATTTTTAGTCAATTTTACGCCTACGTATCCTTCATCAATATCGTCATCACATTTGGAATGGAGACTACCTTTTTCCGTTTCATTCAGGACGATAAGGGTTCTAATAAAATCTACGACCAGGCCTTCATCTGGGTAGGAATCATGGCAAGTATCTTCCTGGCCATTATCCTCCTCTTTCACGGCAACATTGCTGCGATCCTAGGATACCCCGACCAGGGCATTTGGGTCCTGCTCTTAGGTGGGGTTATCTTCCTCGATGGTTTGGCCGCACTGCCTATGGCCAAACTCAGGCAGGAAGAAAAGGCGGGAAGATTTTCTGTAATCCTGCTCACTAATGTCATCGTCAACCTTATCCTCAACTACGTCCTCATTGTAGTTTTGCAAAAGGGGATCACTTTTATTTTTATCGCCAACCTCATCGCCTCGGCTGTTAAACTGAGCATTGCTCTTATCGGCAACCTCCCCCAAAAGCTTCGCATTCACGGCCCCACCCTGAGGGGAATGCTCAACTATGCCTTCTTTATCATGATAGCTGGATTTGCCGGAATCATGAATGAGACCTTTGACCGTGCCAGCATTCCCTACCTTTGGGAAGACGGACAATTGCTGGGAGGCATCCCACGCTCAGGTGAAGCCATCAATGGAATTTATGCCGCCAACTACAAGGTTGCCATGCTCATCAACCTGGCCATTCAGGCCTTTCGCTATGCTGCGGAGCCTTTCTTTTTCAACAGGTCCAAGGAAAAGGATTCTCCCCAAACCTTCGCCAAGGTATTTCATTATTTTCTCATCGCAGCCCTGATGGGTTTTCTGGTCATTGGCTCCTTTACCAAGGAGATCGTCAGCTTTAACTTTTGGGGCCTGACCTCCTTTACCTTCATTGGAGAGGAGTATTGGAGTGGACTGGCTGTGGTACCTATTCTGCTTCTGGCCTATGTCTTCAGTGGCGCCTACCTCAATATGTCTATCTGGTTCAAAATTACCAAGCAGGTTCGCTTTGCCCTCCTCTTTACAGGGACAGGCGCCCTGATTACCATCCTGGGCAATTTTCTTTTTGTTCCCACATATGCCTATTATGCTTCGGCCTGGGCCACCCTTGTCTGTTATGTAGTCATGAGCCTCATGGTCTACTTTGTTGGGCAGCGCCATTATCCTATTCCCTATCGCGTAGGTCGGATATTCCTTTACGGACTTATTTTTGTAGGGGCTTTTGGGATTAATCATCAAATCGGGCCTACCGATGGATTTCTTTGGGCTTTTCTGGCCAAAGCAGTCATCTGCCTGATCAGCATAGGAGGGGTCCTGGGATTGGAAAAATGGAAAAATCCCTTCGCTGTGCCTCCTTCATCCACCCCATAAGTTTATTTTCATGAAAAGAGAATCCTTTGGTCAACTTCCCGATGGTCGCGAGGTTCACCTTTTTACCCTTGCCAGAGGACAGGTTGAAGCCAAAATCAGCAACTACGGAGGAAGCCTAATCTCCTTCTTACAACCCGACTCCACCGGCAAAAAAGAGGATATAATTTTGGGCCCAGGTAACCTGGAGGGCTGTCTTGGGCCCCATCCTTTCATGAATACCCTTATCGGCCGCTTCGCAAATAGAATTGCCAGAGGGAAATTCGACATTGAGGGACATCCTTATCAGCTTCCCCTCAACCTTCCTCCCCACCACATTCATGGCGGCGAAAGGGGTTTTGACAAACAGCTGTGGAATGCCGAGGATGTTTCCGACCAATATGCCGACCGTCTTAAGCTGACCTACACCAGTCACCACGGAGAAATGGGCTATCCGGGTACCCTTGAGGTGGAAGTGGTCTTTGGCCTTTCTGCCCAGCATGAGCTAAGCCTGGACTATCTGGCCAGAACCCAACAAAAGACCCATGTCAACCTTACCCATCATGGATATTTCAACCTCAGGGGGAGGGGGGACATCTTGGGGCATCGGTTGATGATAGATGCCGAGGAGATTATAGCGGCTGATGAAGATGGGATTCCCTTGGCTTCTCCTTTCATGGACGTAGCTGGAACTCCCTTTGATTTTAGGGAAATGACCCTTCTGGGCCCTCGCCTTGAAGCCCATCACGAGCAACTGGCCCTGGCCAAGGGCTTTGACCGCAGCTATCGCTTTAGGAACTGGGATGGAAGCCTGAGGAGGGTGGCCAGGGTCACAGAGGAAAAATCAGGAAGGGTCATGGAAGTATTGGCCACTGCACCTGGAGTGCAACTCTACACCGCCAACTTCCTCCAGGATGTAGTGGGAAAGGGAGGAAGGGTCTATAAGCCTTATGATGCCTTTTGCCTGGAAACCCAATATTTTCCGGATAGCCCAAATAGAGCGGAGTTTCCCTCCACCCTGCTTGTTCCAGGAGAAGACTATCGACAGAAAACCATTTATAGGTTTTCTACCCTATAAAAAGTATCAGGCTACTACAGCACTGACTTCGATTTCTACCACCAGCCCTTCCTGTATGAGGGAATACACCTCTACCATCGTCGAGGCAGGTTTGATCTCGGCAAAAAATTCCTTGTGAGCCTTGCCTATGTCGTCAGAGTAACTGATATCGGTAACATACATACGGGTTCGGACCACGTCTTCAAGGCTGGATCCGGCATCTATCAGGGCCTGCTGAATCTTGAGCAGGATATATTGGGCCTGTTGGTAGGCGTCATTGGGAAACATCACCTCATCTCCATCCATGGCGGTGGTGCCCGCTACTTCTACAATATCTCCTACCCTTACGGCTCGGGAGTAGCCTACGCTCTCTTCCCAAGGCGTTCCTGAGGAAATGTTGACCCTTTTTTTCTTCATAGTTCTTTTTGAATTCCTTCTCCCAGGATAAAAGGTTCTTTAACTCTTATCATCATCGCTCCTTTTTCAGACATATGAATTATACTATGACCTGGCCTATTTAAAACTGTGATTACCACAAACCTTTTTGTCGATAGTATAAATAGCAAGGGTGAAGTTATGAACAAATTATTTCTGATAAGCCCAACTGTAACATACCCATTTCTGCTAATCACCAAAGGCCCAAATGATTATTCCTCACTAAGGCTTTTAAAAGGTAAACCCATGGCGGATGCCAAAGAATGAAAATAATCATTATACTTGAAAAAAATATTCGGTATGTGGTCATTTTTAAAGCGTTGGTTTCCATTTCTCTTTCCCGAGGAGAAAGAGCAGCCCCAAACACCTATCAAAGACAGGGGCTTGAACCTGGATAAGGTGAAGCCAAAGCCTTCTACCGATTCTTCTACCCCGACAAAGCGCCTTGACGTGGAGGGCAAAAAGGTACTGCGTCTGTTGCGTACTGAATTTGGGGAAACTTACACAAAAGGGATTCTGGAATGGGAAGGGGAAAGCCTGGTCTATACCCTGGAGGGTCCCAGTCCTAGCCCTAACTATGCGGATCGGGGAGCCATTCGCGAAGGAGATTATTACCTGGAGTTAAGAAAAAGTGGTGGACCCCATACCAGCTATCATTTCAGATTTGGTGATTGGCACAAAGGCATGATACAGATCAAGGAAGCTCCCGGGCTTGATTATGCCTACTTTATGATGGGCAATGATGCTGAATTGAGTTACGGAAATATACTGGTGGGCATGAATTATCATCAGGAACATCTCCTTGATAGCGAGCCTGCCTACAGGAAACTCTATGAGCAAGTGATCCCAAACTTGGAAAATAATGGAGAAGTTCTGATTTTACGCATTGAAGAAAAGCACAGTTGAACTACCCGCCTGACAGCATTGCATACCTAATTTTAGGTACATAACAATCCTACTTTACCTAACAAAAGGTATTTTCTGCTATACAATCTTCTCTTAGTTTTGCCAAAAACTACTTAGAACTATTCTAAATAATGTTTTTGTACTATATTTGTAGCCAGCTTGTTGATCTATGTTAAATACTGCTCATCCACTTAGCCTAAAGACCTTGAATTGCCATGCTCTCTCCTCTTTAAAAATAGGAGAGAAAGGAGAGATAGTTTCCATTGAAGGCGAGGATTTAAAGTTGGCTTTGTTGCAAATGGGGATCGGTGAGGGAGACCTTTGCACCTTCACTGGGGTAGCGCCTTTCAGGGATCCGATTTCAATTATGGTCAACCGCACCAAAGTTACCATCAGGAAGAGGGATGCCGCGCGTATATGGATAAAGACGAAGTAATTGTTAGACAGGGAAAGAAAGCCATTGCCCTTATTGGCAATCCTAACAGTGGGAAGACCACCCTTTTTAATGCTCTCAGTGGACTCAACCAGCGTGTGGGAAATTTCCCCGGTGTGACGGTAGACCGCAAGAGTGCTGATCTCAAGATTTTTGGAGAATCTTTCAGGCTGATAGACCTTCCCGGTGCCAACAGCCTATATCCCCAGGCCAGTGATGAGACCATCACGACTGACATCCTAAGAGATTCTTCTCATCCCGACCATCCGGATGCGGTCCTAGTCCTTGCAGATGCCACCCAGCTTCGCAGGGGGCTGATGCTTTGTATGCAGGTACTGGACCTAGGCTTTCCTGCGGTGCTGGCTATCAATATGATGGACCTCGCAGAAGCTGACGGCAGCCACCTCGATCTCGATAAGCTTTCAAAACTCTTGGGTATTCCTGTCATTGGGATCGCCGCCATTCAATCAAAGGGAATCAAGGATCTCAAGAAAGCCCTTCCCAATGCTCAAAAGAGCAAGGATACCTTCATGAATATTCCTCCGGGCTTTGTCCACGCCCTCAAGCCCTTGAAAGAAAGCTTGAAGACCACCTCCGATTACCTTGCCTACCAAACCCTCATAGATCCCAGTTCTACTCCGGGCATAAGTTCGGAGGAAATAGAAAAAATAAGGCTTGGACTGATGCTGGAGCCACAAGCATTCAAGCAACTGGTATCTAATGAGTTACTGGTCAGAATGGACCGTGCAGATACCTTCATACAGGAAGTCCTTATTCCTCCCCCCACCATCAGAGAGAGGCTCACCGAGCGCCTTGATCAATGGCTGACCCATTCCATATGGGGCTATGTGGTGTTTCTTTCTTTACTCCTTTTGATCTTTCAGTCCATCTTCGTCTGGGCTACCTATCCTATGGACTGGATCGAAATGGGCGTCGATGTATTCAAGGTATGGGTCGCGGATTCTTTGCCAGCACATTTTCTGACTGATCTGCTCACCGACGGCATCATCACCGGACTGGCGGGTATATTGGTCTTTATCCCTCAGATTGCCTTCCTCTTTTTCTTTATTTCTGTTCTGGAAGACTCGGGTTACATGGCCAGGGTGGTATTCATTATGGATCGCATCATGAGGCCTTTCGGATTTAGCGGTCGCTCTGTGATTCCCCTCATGGGAGGCATGGCCTGTGCCATTCCGTCTATTATGATGACCCGCAGCATTGCCAACAAAAAGGAGCGGATCATCACCACCATGGTAACTCCCCTCATATCTTGTTCGGCACGGATTCCGGTCTACACCCTGCTCATTGCTATGTTTGTCCCCGCCGAAAAGGTCTTCGGTTTTGTAGACTTGAGGGGGCTGATCATGATGGGCATGTATTTTCTGGGCTTTCTGATGGCATTGATTGTAGCCTGGGTATTCAAGACCCTCCTCAAACACGATTCCAACAACCTGTTTGTGATGGAACTTCCTGCCTACAGGGTGCCAGGATGGCGTAATGTAGGACTTACCGTATGGCAAAAATCTCTGACCTTCGTTACGGAGGCAGGCAAAATCATCCTGGCTATCAGTATCGTACTTTGGTTCCTGGTCTCCTATGGCCCCAAAGAGGAGATGGCCAGCATCGATCAAAAATTTGAAGAAAGACAAGAGGAGGTAGACCGCCTGGATCGGGAGAAAATGGGTGAACTGCTACAGGCCAAGAACTCCGAGAAATTGAATGCCTCTTATGCCGGAATCATGGGCAAATGGATAGAACCCGTCATTCGTCCCCTTGGATATGACTGGAAGATCGGGATCAGCCTGATCACTTCTTTTGCCGCCAGAGAAGTATTTGTAGGCACCATGAGCATTATTTACCAACAAGATGAGCCAGAGGGTCTGGAGGAAATGGAAGGAAAAGACGAAGGGCGGCTGGGTCTGGTAGAAAAAATGCAGAGGGAAAAAGACCCGGATACCGGTAAGCCCATTTATGACCTTGCGACAGTCCTTTCTCTTCTGGTATTTTATGCCTTTGCCATGCAATGTGTCAGTACCTTGGCCGTGACCCAAAAGGAAGCAGGGTGGCGATGGGCCCTTTTTATGCTTACTTATCTGACAGTGATCGCCTACTTGGCGGCCTGGGGCACCCACGCCATGGTCTCGGCCTGGCTTTGACGGTAGCCTGGGCTCCCCAGAGATGATTTACCTATTTTTACCTATTTGCCCCTGCTTTTTTGTCCTATATTTGTAGGATAATTCAGGCTCTTGCTATGAAGTGTCTTTCATTTTTATCCTCCATATTTTTGCTTCTCTACCTGGGAGGCTGCCTGCCCGGGGATGAACCCGGACTTCCCATTTACCTGCACCTTAAATCCGCCAAGGTGAAGCTGGGGGAGGGAAATTTCACCTCCAGCATAGCCATCAAGGACTTCTGGATGAGCCATAATGCAAATGACCTGGGGGTACACCGCATCCCCAGGATCATTCCACTCATCCCCGAAGAAGGCGAAAATACGGTATTCCTTTCGGGTGGGGTCTTCGAAAACGGGCTTTCCGCCTTTCGCCTCCCCTACCCCTTCCTTCGCAATGAAGCGATAAAGATCGAGGCAGAGCCCCTGGATACTATTGTCATCAGTCCTACCTTCGAATACCTTGATGCTGATACTGTCATTAAGATCGCTTTTGAAGAAAATTTCGAGACCGCTTCCAATCGCTTTACCAACCTCAACGCTGGTCCGCGGGTCACCAGCATGATAAAATCTCCTGAAGCCGCTTTTCAGGGTAATCTGGGAGGAAAGGTGAGCTTTTCCCCCAGCGCATACGAATTCGAAGCCATCGGAAGCCCCTCCATCCGCCTTCCTCAAATTGGAGGCAATGATATTTGGATGGAAATCACCTATAAGAATAACATTCCCTTTACCACAGGACTGTTCTACACCGTGCCCGGCACCGGAGAAACCGGCGATTTGGATTCCGGGGTATTTTTCAATTCCGACAATGAGTGGGCCACCGCTTACATCCACGTCAACCAGCAAGTTCGCTCTATAATTGGGACTGCCCTCTTCACCCCTTATATTCGTGCCAGCAGCCAGTTTCCCGATTCGGACTCCATCGCGGCTGGAACACTGCTGTTGGACAATATTCGAATCCTGCACTTTCGCTGATGAACAAAAAGCAGGTCCAGAGCCTCATCTATTTCATTGCTGACTTTGTAGTATCCTACATGGTATGGCTCTCCTTTGCTTATTTTCGAAGGGAAACCCTGGAGGGATACGGCTACCTGGATGCCCAACAATTTATCAACGCTACCGTCATCGCCATTTATTGGAGCATTCTTTATGCCACCGCAGGGCTTTACTCCAATCCTTTTCGTCGCTCCCGCCTCCAGGAGTTTGTCCAGGTCTTCAAATACTCCCTGGTGGGAGTAGTAATTATCTTTTTCCTCATCTTTCTGGATGATCCTGTCCCTCCCATCAATCCCAATCAAAAACCCTCTCGTCAGCGCATGCTCCTGCTCATCTACATGGGGCTGCAGTTTGGCACCATTGCCCTGATCCGACTGAGCATTACCTCCATTACCAACCTCAGGGTAAGGCAGCGCAAACTCGGATTTCCCACCCTCATCGTAGGTAACCGGGAGTCTGCCTGGAGGATCTTCGAAGAATTGGAAAACTCGCGGCGATCCCTGGGATATAAGTTTTTGGGTTTTATCACTCCCAATGGTGTGGCCCCCAAGCACAGTTTCGACGGCGTCCTCCCCCACTATGGAAAAATTAATCAATTGGAAAAAATCATAAAGGAGGAGAGAATCGAAGAAGTCATCATCGCCCTGGAAAAAGACGAAATAGACCAGGTAACACGTGTCATAGACCAGTGTGAGGAAACCTCGGTCCAGCTCAAGGTGGTGCCTGGGGTCTACGACTTCATTTATGGAAGTGTACAGGTTTCCCATATTCTTGGAGAACCCCTAATTGAAATTTTTCCTCAGGTCATGAATCCCTGGCAGCGGGTAGGAAAAAGAATCTTTGACATATTTACTTCACTCTTCGCCCTTACCATCCTCTTTCCTCTTTACCTCATCATTGCCATTCTGGTGAAATTGGACTCCAGAGGCCCTGTATTTTTTATCCAGGAAAGGATAGGTAAAAAGGGTAAGCCCTTTAAGATCATCAAGTTTAGGTCCATGTACCTGGATGCGGAAAAGGGCGGTCCGGCGCTCTCCAGCGATCACGACGACAGGATCACACCCGTGGGATATTGGCTGAGAAAACTAAGGTTGGACGAGCTTCCTCAATTTTGGAACGTACTGAGGGGAGAAATGTCAGTAGTGGGCCCCCGTCCCGAACGGCAATACTACATCGATAAGATCGTGAAGGTAGCTCCCCACTATCGCTCCCTCCACAAGGTAAAGCCCGGCATCACCTCATGGGGGCAGGTCAAATACGGCTATGCTTCCTCCGTGGAAGAAATGGTGGAAAGGCTGAAGTTCGACATCCTCTACATCGAAAATATTTCCCTTCTCCTGGATTTGAAAATTCTGCTCTACACCATCATCGTCATCGCCGAAGGTAGGGGAAAGTAAAAAGGGATACTCCCTTCCGGAAGCATCCCAACTGTAAAGACGAAAAATTAAAATTCTATTCCCTCTTCAACGTCTGGATACAACTCCTTGAAATTTTCCAGTTTCCGATCTATGATCTTTTTTTGTTCCAATACTGAAAGTGTATAGGGTCAGATTTTTTTCAGCTTCTCCTGGCTCATGCTCATGTAGGGCAGCCAGCGATCCGGTCTTCCTCCCCTCATTTCCATGAACTCCGCAAGCCCTTTTGTCCCTCGATCTACATAGAGTTTTTGAAGGATTTCGATCCGCTTCAGGCTATTTTCTGTTTTTTGACATTCGTCATAAGCCTCCCAAAAGTGAAGGATATCTTCGGTATGGACCTAATAATGGGCAAAAAGCCCGGGGTAAGTATTAGAATGATGAAAAAAGCTAGACTTTTCATGATAGGTAGTGATTGAATTTTCTTTTATCATACAATTAAGTAGTCTCGCAATTTCATTTCGGAATTCCTTGACTTCAGAAAAAATTGTCTTCAAATAATACCGAATTCAATATGCTCGACTACTTAGGATAAAGGCAAAAAGCAGGTTATAGCGAAAAGTCAGGGAAATGTGTGATCGTGTGGGAGAATGTAAAAAAATACCATCCCCACTTCGATGGAGATGGCATGTATGAGGTAAAACATAAAATCTGCCTCTAGCGGGGAGGAAGGTAGCCCTGTTGTATGGCTTCAGCAGAAAAACCTTCCATTTTTCCATAGCGATGGATATGAACATCCACAGGAAGGGGATTCATGGTACCAGCAAGGCCTTCGATGTGGTGAATTCCCTTCTTGAGTAAGACAGTTTCGTCGGGTTGATTGGCGGGTTGATGCCAGGCCGGAACGATGAGGAGGATGGAGATTTCGGGATACTGGACTCTCCATCTGCCAATGTATCCATCGGCCCGATCCATGGTTTCTTTCAAAAAGGGGGGATCCAGACACCAATGTCCCGGATTTTGAGGTTTTTCGAGCAGGAAGAAGCTTCCCCCACTACCAAAAATACCATCGGTGTCCTCAAATAGGCTGTAAAACTGGGCCTCCTTCTTGCCCAGGAGTCGGGCATTAAAGGGGGAAGCAAAGCCTTCGTTGCGAACTCCCCATTTGTAAAAATCGTCATATACTACCTGAGCAGGACCGATATGACGGGTTTCAGAGTAAATGGAAGCGTAGCGCAGCGAAGCCCTCAATACGGCCATGAGTGCCTTATCCTTGCCTTCTTTTTCGCTCACAAAGTGAAAGGCCTTGTCGATGTAGGCATTCCTTTTTACAGAAAAATCTCCCATTCGAATGTATTCTTCATCCATTTCCATCTGAGGGATGTCCTGAAGGGGCATGGAAAGCTCTTTTTGTGAAACTTCTTCGTCCAACACATCCTTGCAAAGTTCTACGATTTCGGTATTTACATCATCCATGCCTACACATTCGAAGCCATAGGCCAGGTAATCCATGCTCATCAGTTTGAAAATATCCTTTTCCCTGTCATCCAGGTCTAGGAGAATTTTCATGATGGCGTTTTCCAGGCCGGCTTTGATTTTGGCTTTTTGATAGCTACCCTTGAACACTTCGCTCTCCAAACGGTCGAGGATGAGGAGACTTCGCTTCCATGCATAGTATTCCTGAAAAACTTGGAGGCTGGCTTTTTCTAGTAGAGTGGTGGTCATGAAATCGGTCTTTCGTTGATGAATTATCCCCTACCCCAGTCCATTGGGTCCAAGGGGGAAGGAAAGGGGAAGTGTTTACTTATTTAGAACCAAACAAACAAACCATGACCACTGGCTATTGTTCCCTGTTTGTTTGGCATTCTCTTTTCACCTTTCCAGTGTAGGAGGCAATTTTCTACCAGGTGGATGCATTATTTACATATCTTATGCAAGATAAGTCGGGTTTTAAGTAGGCTGGTAAAAACATCAAATCATGAAAGGCATCTTCACTTCCCTATTGCTCCTCTTCTTTATATCGTTTTCTGCTCTCCATGCGCAGTTTAACCCCCTGGGCGGGGATAACCCTCTCCAACTGGACGGTCAGAGGGGCTATCTGATTATGACGGCGGGAGGCTTGGCTTCCTTCTTTGCCTCTAAATTTTCCTCCTTCCGCACCGAAGATTACCTCTACACCCAACACGGCTGGTACACCGACGGTTTTACCGAGACAGACAACCAAATCTTTTTCCATGGGGTGGGACTGGAAAAGCGACTGGCCCACTGGTTTGGAATTGGGGTTGAACTTCAAATCCAGCATATCTACGGTTCGGATTATGCAAATCTGGGGGGAGGATTGATGACTTCTTATCGTTGGTTGGCGTTTGGCAGGAAACAATTAAGCCCATACTTTGAATATGGGGCTGGTATTTTCAACGGGATAAGAGAATTTCCGGAGGAGGGAACCCGCTTCACCTTTCGCCTTGTCTATAAAATTGGCCTGGAGCTTACAACAGAGAGGGGAAATAAGATTCGGGTGGCTTATGGACACATTCACCAGTCCAATAATGACCTCTTTGATGTAAACCCCGGCTATGATGGCAATGGAATAAGCCTGAGTTACAGTGCTTTATTGGATCGTTGACCTAAAACGAAATTTCGAAAGAAAAACTTACACCTCTAAACTTTGCTGGCCTCATATGATGTGGGTAAAGGGCCTATTCATACCCAAAAATAGTTGATTCATACGGATATATTACAAATAATGAAATAAATAATAATTGATCAAATCTCTGATAACCAGTACTTAAGTCCCATTTTCATCTAAAGATAAGAAAATTACCAAACAGGTATCTATGCTATCCATTCGTCGAGATTGAAGTGATTTTAATCTGGGCATTGGCCATATTTCAAATGTTCGATCAATGAAAACAATACACTGTCCCATACACTGAATAAATTTACCGATGAAAACGACGCTTTCTTTTTTCCTTTTCCTTGCCCTGCTATCCTTTTCTTCTCGTGCCGGAGACGACATTCGCCTTAGTGGTATTTTTGGCGACATGGTCTACACCCTAAGCAGCGAGGGCATTCATTTTAAAGGAATGAAGGAAGGCGAAGACATTGATTTGGCCATTGATTGGTCTACCACCAATCCTGACATGGAAGTCTATCTCCTGGATGAGAATTATAACTACCGACCCTTTCAGCAAAGCCGGGGGTCCAATCCCTGGCACGATGAGCAAGTCGTATTTGAGCATATCTACCCCAATGTGGACCTTATCATACATCCCCCCAAAGATGGGCAACTTGGCTATGAATTTGTGGTTTATCCCGGAGGAGACGTATCCCAGATCGGGATGGTGAGCGAGGCTTTCAGGGGCAGAGGGATGCAGGGAGAGAAACTCATGGCTTCCGGGCTTAAGGCCTACCAAGATGTCGCAGGGGCAGAGGATGAGTCTATCCTTGTTTCATTCAAAAAATCAGGACCCAACCTGGGTTTTGAAGTCAACACCTACGAGTTTGCTCAGCCCCTGACCATCTCCTTTTCATTAGAGCTAAAAAAGGAATTTGCCAATCGCTAAACTGTTCTTAGGCTTAGTATAAATCTTCATAGGGTAGAGGAATCGATGATAGATCGGTTCCTCTTTTTTAGTAGGTGAGGTCACAGGAAGTTTCTGACTAAAGGCTTACCTCATTATGAAGTTCCTTTTCCGCTTCGAAGGCACTGATGTTTCTTACGGTGGTTTCTGCAATCTGTGTAAGGGCATTGCGGGTGAAGAAGGCCTGGTGAGCCGTAATCAGGACGTTGGGAAAGCTCATGAGTCGGGAAATGAGGTCATCGGTGATGATGGTTTCCGAAAGATCCTTAAAAAAGAGTTTCTCTTCCTGTTCATACACATCTATGCCAAGGTATCCCAGTTTTTTGTGTTTCAATGCACTTATGGTAGCCTGAGTATCTATGAGTGCTCCCCGGCTGGTATTGATCAGCATAAGTCCCTTTTTGACCTTTGCAAAAGCTTCTTCATCAAAGATGTGGTGAGTCTCGGGGTTAAGGGGACAGTGAAGGGAGATAATATCCGATTTTCTGTAGAGGCGGTCCAGGTCGGTGTATTCTACCTGCTTCAATGAAGAATCGGGGTACTTGTCGTAGGCGAGCACCTTGCAGCCAAAGCCATTCATGATCTGACAAAAGGCCTGTCCTATTTTTCCGGTACCTATGACTCCTACTGTTTTTTGGTAAAGGTCAAAGCCTTCTAATCTTACCAGGGAGAAATTGCTTTCTCTAACGCGGTTGTAGGCTTTGTGGGTTTTGCGGTTGAGGGTAAGGATCAAGGCTACGGCATGCTCAGCGACGGCGTGGGGAGAGTAAGCAGGAACCCTCGTGATTTTGATACCCAGGTCATCGGCTGCCTGAAGGTCTATATTGTTGAAGCCTGCACAGCGAAGGGCGATCAATTTCAGCCCGTTTTCCGCCAGTAGGCTAAGGGTTTCCCGGTCCAATTGGTCATTGACGAATACACAGATAGCTGGGAAACCGTAAGCCAGGGCAGCGGTCTCGGGAGTCAGGGAGGGTTGGTAGTAATGAAATCCGTGTTTGGCCTCCTCATTGGCCTCTTCGATATAGGCCTGGTCATAAGGCTGGGTGCTGAATACGGCAACTTTCATGATAGTGGTATTTGGTCAAAGGTAGAGTGCTAAGAGGTAAAAAATGTTTGAGAAAAAAAAGCGAATTGCCGAAAATGACAATTCGCTCTCATCAAACAAAGCAAGTACCTTTCAATCAACCTACATATTTCTGGCTGTGAGGACAGCGACATGAGGCCCTTGGGCGATATTTCCCTGCAGATGGGCACAGATAAGGGCTCCAAGGCCTGCTGTAGCTGCCGGAAGGGCCGATATCCCTTCCTGTCGGTAAAGAAGGTCGGACAGGTCGACCATCTCTTGATCGGAAAGACCCTGCGCCAGTCCGCGGCTATGATAGAGGCTTTGTAGCGCCTCTTCTCCATCCAGGGCATGCCAGTTTATCAGAGGCATATTGGTATGTGTCTCGTCGAGGGACTCCGGACTTAGGTCTTCACAGCGGCTATGTCCGCTTTCGAAAGAGACCAATACGGGATTTTGCCGGGCAATACTTCCGGCGATCATGCGGGGGAAGGCATTCTCTCCAAGGCTTAGAAAACCCTGGTGAATTCCGGCAATTACGGTTCCATTGCCAATGGGAGCAGCAACAGTGGTCGGCATTTGACCTAATTTATGGCTGATCTCATCTGGAAAATGAGTAAGAGGATCCTGAAGGCTTAGCAAGGAGTCCAGTCGAATATAATCCCAATAGGTAAGTTCCTTGGCGTGAAATAATCCCTCTAAGTAGCAGGACAGAGACTGGCCAGAACCTTGGTATTTCTCTCCCAATGAATGGAGATGGTCCTCTAAAGAAATCTCTTTGATGGAGGATAGGTCTTTCATTCAGGTCTTTGTTTTTGTCTGTTGAAAATGATCGCATATATCTTTTCCGCTAAGTTCAGGATGGACCTGTACAAAGCCGAAGGGACGGTCACTGGCCAGGTGGGTCACGTAGTTGACCTGATGGGGCAGCCTGTGCAGATACCAGTGCTTACCCCCGTGCCAGACCTTTGACCTGCTGACTTCTATTTGATCCAATGCCAAAGTAAGTCCTCTCCCATCTGCCTTGACCAAGGCTTCCTTTCGTGTCCAAATCCAATAGAAAGTATGGATAGGCTCGCTGGACAGTCGCAGGAGTTCCTTCTCTATGGGAGTAAAGTGATCCCGAAAATCATGGAAGGAAATTTCTTCTATAGCTTCTATGTCTACCCCTATCCTTGGATATTGGCTCATAGCACAGACGACCTTGTCGCCAGCATGGGAAATATTAAAATCTCCTTCTATACCAAGATAGGGCCGCTGATGGGCATCTCTTTTCCAAGAGTCCAGCCATCCATGTTCAAGGCCAATCTGTTCGAAGCCCAGCATGAGGAGCATCTTGCCCAAAAGTGAGCGCTGTCTGTCTTTGCTAAATCGATATTTTAGAATTTCTTCCTGCAAAAAAAAGGGAAGCCTGGATAGCAATGACATCAAAGAGCCATGGTCTTTCTCTACGATTTTTGCTTGAAATACATCAATCCGGGGAGCGAGTGAAGGTATTTCCATTGTTTTAAAGGATTAGATAAGAAAATTTACTCATGGTCTATTAGGTCATACACCGGGAAGGGACTTTACCGCATCGAAGTCAAATAGGGCCCGAATTTCTTTCCACAGAGGTAACAAATCACGGGCTGGAGTCTTGGGCTCAAACAGTCCATCTTCTTTCCATCGCTGTGACTCAAGACCAATGGCTCCTGCATGGTACCATGAAGAGGGAGACAAGTACTAATGAAAAGCTACAGGATCCACATCTTCCATGGCTATCAGAAATATAACCTGGGCAAAGGGCTTGCGATTATCTCCGGTAAAAAATCGAAAACCCAGTTTCTTGAAGTGAGCATTTTTGAAGTAGTCATTCAGGCCCAAACTGTGCCCCAGATAAAAGGCAGAAATCTCTACGGTGGATTCTCCTACCTTTGCGGTTGCCTCCGGCAAGGGCTCCTGCCTCCGGTCCAACACCAGAAGATTCAATTCCGGATGTCTTAGTTGCAATTGCCTGGCAAGGGATATTCCCGCCAGTCCCCCACCGAGGATGGCCACATCAAAAGAATTTGTGGATTTGGGAAGGGCTGAAGAAATGGACATACTCATTAAAGGTTAAGAGTTCTTCTTTAAATAGTCTCGCAATTTCATTTCGGTATTCAATGTGCTCGCCTACTTAAATGCGGATAAAAACAGAGATCAAAAGGACTCCATGCAACAAGCCGGATCGATATGACAATTTAAAGTCAATTCACCAAGTTTTTCTTGGCGCAAAGCCAGGGAGATTATGAAATTCTTTGTTGCTACACTGATTGTGTCAAAACATCGAACCTACATTCTACCAGGACAGTTTTTCTATTGGAAAAAGCACCAAAATGAAATTTTGTACCTGCCTAATTGTGATGAATTTTTTCGTGGGCCACGATACAGTCAGCCGGTAGGTTAACGGCAATGATGGTATTCAGAACTTTGATACTGACCAGAAGTCTACGATTTCCACGGTGCTCCATCAAAATTCCATCTACCCCTTCGAAGCATCCCCCACTAATTGTGACCTCTTGCCCTACGGAATAATGAGGAATGTCTTCATGGTTGATTTCAAGATCGAGTTTTCCTGCGAGCATTTGCCGGATATTTTTGATGGTATCGGGATCGACAACGGCAGGCTTTCCTTCAAACTGCATAAAATTAACCAGTTGATTGATTTCCAGCAACTTGTGTAAATAGAAGGGTTCGCTCTTTACAAATACATAATTGGGAAAGAGGGGCATATTAAGTTTCTTCTTGCGATCGCTCCATTGATGGACGACTTCTTGTGTGGGGAGAAAAGCTTCTTTTCCACTCTCCTCTACTCTTCGTTGCACCCGTTTTTCGGCATTAGGATAGGTGTAAGCGACGTACCAATTGGACTGCATGGCTTTAGTTGTTAATGCGTTGGACAATTGATGTACAGGCGTATGACTCTCTCAGTCTGCCTGCAAGCGAGAAGCCTTAACTTTACAGACAGTTTTTGGCGATAGATATGTAAAAGGAATTAGAATTGGGCAGATGTATAGGTACAGTTTCTACTGAAACAGACCTTTCATCATAACACAAATAGTAATGGCAGTTTAAATTAACTGATATGCGATTCTATGAAACGAGGAAAATATTTTTCCCAATTCTTTACACTCAACATTCCATAAAATATGCCAAGGATAAGCATTACCTACTTCAAGCAGACAAATAATTCCTACCTAAAACTCATTGAAAGGCATTCAGACTTAAGATGGAAGACCCTTCAAATATTCCAGGAAAACAGTGTTTAGTTGGAATTAGCCTACATATGGGTCAGAATTATTTGGCGGTGTAAGGCTTTGCCACAGTCAGTCCCATTGTATACTGGCTAGAAAAAAATTAGGAAAATGTGGAAAGTCATCGAAGTAATTTTCTACCTTTTCTAAACCGTTACAATGCATACTTTATAAAAGCATAAGTAACGTTAAATAAAAATATATGATTCGATGAAATAAATATGATAATTATTCATAGAAAAACAAAAGGAAACAAAAATTAATGCATATTCTTTAAAAGCGATTCGTTTTAACACCTTTTTTTTCAAATACAGAATACAGATTAAATAATAATTTCATCATATCTCCAATGAATTTTGTTATATTATCATTCAATTAGCGGGTGAAAATCCTCTGAATTCTTGTGTGTCAGAAGGGGTCTGGCAGACCAGGAATTTCCCGGGGGTAGAAGATAAATGTATCATGGATCTTAGATTTCTTTATTGGATTATACTTGGAATCGGTGCCTGCCAGGGACTGGTCCTCGGGATTATTTTGTGGCTCAACGAAAGCCAAAATAGAAAGAACAACAAGTACCTGGCCATTCTACTTTTGGGCTTCTCTTACGAACTGGTAGTGGCTTTCTTGTATGCGACCAAATTAGTTTTTATCGAGCATCCCGCTTATTATTTACTCCTGGACATCAATTGGATGTATGGTCCCTTCCTATACTTCTATATAAGTAGTCGTCTTTATCCTGGCTACTATGTCAAGGGCAAGGAGTTTGTTCATCTTATTCCCTTAGCTCTCCAGTTGATTATAGGGGCGTTCGTTAAAATTCAAAATCTCTATTGGGATGGAAGCAGGGAAAGCCTCTCCTGGCTGGGATACCAGGCTTATGTCCTTTGGAAGCATACTCCCTTTGTGCTCTGTATAAGTGGCCTCCTGATCTTATTTTACGCTGCCTATAGTTTTAATATGATTCGAAACTTTCCCAGCGCTATGACCTCCCGGCGCAGGGACGTCCTTCGTCTGAAAAGAATCATACTTATATACGCCATGTTTGCCTTTCTAAACCTTTTCGTAAGCTGCATTGATTACCTGTTCTTCAATTTCGCCTTCAGTCCTTTCTTTATTTATCCCACTTTCATTGCCATGTCTGCCGTTACCTATGGAATGGCTCTCTTGGGTTTCTCTGAACTCAGCCATATACCTGTCTCCCCCCTTCCTAAACCATCGGTTGCGAAAAATATAAGAAGCAATGAAACCCAGCATTTGCCAAAAGAGTGGACTGCCCTTTGCCAGACCCTTCAAAAAGCTATGTTGGAAGAAAAGATATACAAAGACCCCCACCTTACCCTTCCCCATTTGGCAGAACAACTGGAGGCCAAGCCTCATCAAATCACACAGGTGCTCAACCGCAAACTCGGTAAATCTTTTTATGACTACATAAATGAGTTTAGGGTCAAAGAATCCATCCAATTGATGCAGGATCCTGCCTTTAGCCATTATACCCTGATCGCCATTGCCTATGAATCCGGCTTCAACTCTAAAGCGACTTTTAACCGCATCTTTAAAAAGATGACAGGCAAGACCCCCAACGCCATGAGATCCTCATTAAAATACCACTAATGTGTCAATTAAGAATAATATTACTTTTATATGATACCTTTCGGAGAGGTCTCACTGAAAAAATTAAAGGTATCGATCGTCAAAAATAGTCCCGAGCCAAGAATCCATTCCTTCCAAACCTGGTCTCAGGTCTTAATCGTCAAAAAAATTAGGCTCAAAAAAATAAATCTGTCTCAATCATAGGGTTGCAACGTTATCCCATGGTTTTTTTGCTATCTAAGCCGAAGGAAAATGTCGGAAAGCAATTTTTCACCCATTTAATGATTAATCCATGAAATTTTTATGTTCATATACGATCCTGCCGACGATCCTTTTGCTTCAAATAGGGCTGGGACAGGAAACTTTCAAACTCGATAAAAAAGTATCTGAACTCATGTGGACGGGATATGCTGCTGCTGGGTCCTATTCTCTCAGTGGTTTTATCACCCCCAAGGATGGACAGATACAGATTGACAAAGAGGAAATCGTCGAGGCTCAACTGACGCTCAACATGAAGTCTATAGATTCAGAAAACAGGCGTCTGGAGAAGAACCTTAAGTCAGACAATTTCTTTTCTGTAAAAGATTTTCCTGAGGCTAAATTCGTCCTTACCTCACCTATTCCCTTTGAGAGTGGCACACACCCAGCCGAGGGCCAGTTGACCCTCAAAGGAAAAACCCATCCGATAACTACACAGGTGACCTGTGTCAAATCTGAAGATGGCTACAGGCTTCAGGGAAAATTCATCGTCAATCGCACACAATTTGGCATCACCCATCTTTCTCTTACCTATTTCAAAGATGCGGGAGAATATGCTATCTCAGATGAGTTTGACCTCCGTTACGATGTAAATTTTGCGAAGTGATGTACTTCAAGCACTTCACATCCTGCTTAATCCACGTGGTGATTTTATTTTCTGGCCTATACAGCCAGGATGGATACCTTCTGGTGATCAGCCAGGCTGAAGAAGACGCTCATTTCCTTAAGGAGGCAGAGCCCTTATTAATGGAAATGGCCCAGAAACAAGGACTGACTTTCATGTCCCTAAACCCAAAAGTCGGTCTACCCAGCGAAATTTCCACTACCCCGGCCATCGTCATGCTGGGAGGCAAGGGTACTTCTATCTACACGGGGCGATACATGGACTTTCACAGGATAAAAAGCTTTTTGCGCTCCTCCCGTGTATTGGCACAACCCGATCAGATCAACCTGAGAAAAGGGGTTTCCACCCTGCTTAGAGGACGAGCAAAAGTAGCTGCACAGATAAAGGTTACCTCCCTTGAAGGTGAAGCCTCCACAGTTGAAGTCGAAACCTTCTCCGAGACCGCTATCTCCAGTCTACAATCGGCTTTTCAACACCTCAAAATCAGGGATAGCCTGCTCATGCACAAGACTGACAGGACATTTTTTCTCGACCTTCATCCTTACCTGGGGCAAGACCAGAAGCTCTACCTCAGTTGCGCCGTCTATTCTCAATTTCACTGTACACGACCCATTTTCGAAAATTATGAACAGCCTATCGTGATCCATTGGGAGGATAGAGAGGAAGGGATGGCATCAGCAGCCAGGCTGATGGAGGATCAAATCCTCAAAGCCATGGAGACATCAGATATAGGAGACGCTTTCAGTCCGGTTTCTGCGGAGACTGTATCGAAGATTTGGGAGCAACTCCTCCCTGATTGGAGAAAACAAAGGGATATAGGGACGCCTGCTTCTATTCCCTATGACCTCGACCTTCCCCGAAGATGGACTGGTCCTCGGTCGGTAGACAGCCTTTCTCCCCTCCTTCAATTCAACTTTTTTCCACCATTAGATTGGTACAGCGGGGAGCTGGTCAAACTTAAGGGACAGATTGTCCTCGATCAGGATATGAACCTGATTCAGGGAAACTTTATCGCAGGGATGAGTAGCCTGACCATGGGCAATGCCGAGTTGGATGAAAAAGTATGGAAGAAATACCTCAAGGTAAAAAAATACCCTGAGGCCCTATTCATCATGGAAATGTCCGAACCTCACCTTCCTCTTGAATGGGGAAAGAGCCGGAACGTAAGGCTCAAAGGCAATATGACCCTCATGAAGGAAAGCCAACCCCTAGAAGTAGAGGCTATCCTGACCCCCTTTCTAGACGAAGAAGAACAGCCCTGTATCCTGGTATCCGCCCGCTTTTCCCTCAATATCACTGACGACTTTGGGATTGATGGACCTGAAAGTGGCCCTCCTAAGTCAAGAAAAAACATGGAATTTAACCTGAATTGCTTGATGAGTGCCGAGGACATTGTCCCAGACGCCGGTAAGTAATCTCAGAATTTCCTTTATACTTTAAGCAATCTTATGAAAAACAAGCCAGGCATCCTGATTGCCCTTTTGGTTTCAGGCGCTCTGTTGAGCGGCTGCCACCTAGCTCGTTTTCTGAAGTGGGGCTTCGCAGACTACGAGGACTATAAGAAGTTTCCCAAGGTAAAACTGGAAAAGTCCACCCATCCTCAGCCCTTCCTGGAAGACGAGGAGCAAAACAGAAAGATCAGTTTTCCGCAAAGTATAGAGGTGGGAAAGGACCGGTTTTCCTTCGAAGAAGGACTCAGGAAAAGCAGTACCTATGCTTTTTTGGTGATCAGAAATGACAGCATTCTTTATGAATATTACCAGGAACCCCTGGGCATTGCCATGCAGGGTCCTTCCTTTTCGGTCGCAAAATCCTTTGTGAGCACCCTGGTAGGAACAGCTCTATTAGAGGGAAAAATCGACAGCCTTCAAGCTCCAATTACAGCCTACCTTGAACTTCCGGATAAAAAGGAATACGAACGGATCAGCATCGAAGACTTATTGACTATGCAATCAGGCATACAGTTTTCGGAGTCCTATTACAATCCTTTCAGTGACATAAGCAAACTGTACTACGGCAAGAACATTAAAAAGAGCCTGGAGAGGATTCGGATCAATCGCCCACCTGGACGTGGCTTCAAATACCATAGTTTCAATACTCAGTTGCTGGCTTTCATACTGGAAGAAGCTACGGGAATGTCCATTGATCGCTATGCACAACTGAAGCTGTGGGAGCCTTTGGGGATGGAAAACCCTGCATTTTGGAGCTTGGACAGTGAGAAATATCAGACGGTGAAAGCCTATTGCTGCCTCAATGCCACAGCAAGAGACTTTGCCAAGCTCGGTCGACTCTACCTGAATAAAGGCAGGCAGAGTGGCAAGCAAATCATATCCGAAAATTGGGTAAAGGAGTGTTCGGACTTCGATCGGGGTGGCTGGTATATCTACTCCTACCAATTGTGGGAAGGTAGCAAGAACTACCAAGATATGACGGCCATAGGAGTACTGGACCAGTATCTCTACGTCAACTTCGATGAAAATATGATCATGGTCAGGCTGGGCAACAAAGGAAAGGGAGGTTGGCTCGATGTATTTGAAGCCCTGGTTGACCTGAATCAACAGCTTAAACCAAAGCCTTGAGTATTCGACCTCACTCAAAGCAAGTGTTCTCTTCTCCCCGGACCTGAAATTTTCGACCAATTGCCCTACAGATCGACGAAGGGTCAAATATTCCGCCCAACGACCGACTTTCTTCCGGCGGATTATACGGCAGTCTGTCGAGCTGTCCTCCCACAAGGAGAAAGGTTTATCGACCTTTAATCTATTCAATCACAGAACAATGAAAAGACTCATAACCACCCTTTCGGCCTTACTATGCCTGATAACCTGGATGCAGGGCCAAAACTATTCCATAAGAGGAATTCTTGAGCTTCCTTCGGGCGAATCTGTCGGATTTGCCAGTGTCATGCTCAAAAACAGCAGCGACTCAAGCCTCATAAAGGCTGCATACAGCGACAAAGAAGGTGTCTTTATCTTCAAACCTGTAGAAAAGGGCAGCTACTTCCTTGAAATTTCTCGAATAGGTATACTCCCCTATACCTCCTCAGACCTCAACTACCAGGGCGAGGGCATTGATCTGGGAGTTATTGCCATGACTCAGCAGGATGCTTCGATGGATGAAGTAGAAATTTCTGCCATCAGGCCCATTATTGAGGTAAAACCCGACCGGACTATATTCAATGTACAAAATTCACTGACTGCCATCGGAACCTCCGGCTTTGAACTGCTGAGAAAGGCTCCCGGGGTCCTTGTCGACAATAACAACAACATCATTGTAGAAGGAAAATCCGGAGTCCAGATCTACATTGACGATAAACCTACCCAAATGAGCGGTGAAGACCTGGTCTCCTACCTGAAGACCATTCAGGCCTCCGACATAGAAGCTATCGAAATCATTACCCAGCCCTCTTCCAAGTATGATGCAGCAGGCTCAGGAGGAATTATCAATATTCGCCTCAAACGAGACAAGCGCATGGGTTTTAATGGATCTATCAACAGTGGTGTCTCCTATGGCAGGTATTTTAGACACAACCACTCGATCTCTCTCAATCACAGGGGAAAACGGGCGGCTTCTTTCTTAAATTATTCTAACAACTTCGGGAGGACCTGGTATTTTATTCACCAATATCGAAAGCAAAATGAAATCAATTTTGATTCCGAAACCGAAAACTGGTCCGGAGGCCCCTCTCACAACCTTAGGGCAGGGACTGATATTTTTCTCGGCGAGCGAAGTACCCTGGGTGTAGTGGTCAATGCCAGCATCATCGAAAGCGAATCCGAAGGATTGACCCGTACCCCGATCACGCCCTTTGATGCGGAAACACCTCTGCAGGTATTGATTGCAGAAAATACCTCTGCTTCCTCCTCCCAAAATTATTTCGCCAACCTCAATTACCGCTACAGGGATACCCTGAGCAAGTCCTGGAGCATTGACTTAGACTACGGCCAGTTCACAAAGGACCATGCCAGCTTTCAGCCCAACTCCTACTATAGTGGAGATGAAGACAGCTTGCTTTTCGAACAAAACTACCAAATGTATACCCCCAGACAGATTGACGTCTGGTCAGCCAAGACCGACTACGAGCAGAAGTTCGGAAATGGAAACCTTGCCCTCGGAGCCAAGTTTTCTTTGGTCTCCACCGACAATACCTTTGAGTTTTTTAATATTCATAATGGAGAGGAGATCCTCGACGAAAACAGGAGCAACAACTTCGTCTATGGCGAACAAATCAATGCTGGCTATGTCAACCTTAGCCAGACCTGGAACAAATTTAGTGCCCAGGCAGGGCTGAGGGTAGAACAGACCATTTCAGAGG
Organism: uncultured Bacteroidia bacterium; assembly: GCA_964564415.1. Classification (GTDB taxonomy): domain Bacteria; phylum Bacteroidota; class Bacteroidia; order J057; family J057; genus JALEFZ01. The sequence goes on from CAZMAV010000004.1 coordinate 294,248, forward strand.
GTATCCTTACCAGTGCCCAGCAAAATGACCTGGATCAGGTAAAGAGAAATTATACCAATTTCTTTCCGAGTGCTGGGATGAGCTACGACATGAACCGCAAGAACTCCTTTGGATTCTCTTATAGCCGAAGGATTAGAAGACCAAATTACCGTACCCTCAATCCTTTTGAAGCACAGTTGGACGAACTTTCCTTTTCCAGGGGCAATCCCTTTCTACAGCCTCAGTACACCCACAACCTCAAAGTGTCTCACACCTACAGGTCGTATATGGTTACCTCTCTCAGTTACAGCTACGTAAATGACTTCTTCGCCTATATCTCCGATGTGCTGGACGAGCAGCGAAGCTTCATGATGACCCAAAACATCGCCGATAAGGAAGTGGTGAACTTTGGACTTTCTCTTCCCCTACCTGTTGCTTCCTGGTATCTCTTCGATATCAACCTTAATGCCTACAGGGTTTGGTACAGATCGGACAATCCCAAGTTCCAACCCTTGGAACAGACCACCATGACGGCTTACGTCCAGAATACCTTTTCATTGCCCAAGGGCTTCAAATTTGAAATATCCGGTTGGTTTTCCTCCCCAAATATCTGGGGCGGAACCTACCAAACCAGGTCTCTGGGATCGGTAGATTTGGGCCTTCAAAAAAAGTTTCTTAACGACAAACTCTCGGCTCGACTGGCTTTTACTGATATCTTTTTCTCTTCACCTTGGAGAGGTTTCACAGAATTTGGCGACCTTCGAATCGACGGTACCGGAGGCTGGGAAAGTAGGCAGGTGAAATTCTCCCTCATCTATAATTTTGGAAACAAAGACATCAAATCCGCCAAGAAGAGAAATTCAGCGGTTGAGGACGAAGCCGGTAGAATAGGTGATTAAATGCATTCATCGGTAAAAATGGTGTAATAAAAAAAGAGGCCCTCTCGATTCTGAAAGGGCCTCTTTTTATGCTATTAAAATTTACCTCAACAGGGTAATGGAGCCTCGGAAAAGGAAGGGCAGACCATTCTTACCGGTTCCCTTCGCGATGTAGACGTAGGTACCCTCGGAGACCTGGGCTCCCTGATAGGTTCCATCCCAGAAATCATCCAAGCTTTTGCCTTCATAGATCAAAAGTCCCCAGCGGCTAAAGACCTTCCATTCGATCTGATCCACAAGAAAGCCTTTGAGCCTGAATTCATCATTGACTCCGTCTCCATTTGGCGTAAAGGCCGAAGCGGCATAGACGGACGTCTCGAAATCCAGGCATACCTCATTGGAAAGAGATTCCAATCGGTTGCCTCCTCTCTCCAGGGCTACGACTCGGTAGCAATACCGGGATTGTTCTAAAGGTCCACTCTGATCCAGGTAGGATTGCTGAGTCCCCTGGACAAAATCCAAAACTTCCCATTGATTGGCGGCCTCATTGAAGCGTTCGATTCGGTAGCGGTCAACCCCAAATCTCCAAGACTCATATGCTGTCCAATCGAGCTTGATCTCGCTGCCTTCACGACCGGCCTCTAACAAGATGGTTTTGCCGACATCGCTTACCGAGGTGGTGTTTCCACAGCTGTCCTGAGCAGAAACCCGATAGGCATAGGAGGATCGATTGACATCTGTATTGAGGTCCTGAAACTTCTCCTCTCCCTCGGGCAGGGTGGCATAGGTGGTAAAACTTCCTCCGTTTTCGGATTTTTCCACATATATCACCGATACATTGGGGATGTCGAAGGGCTCCCATTCGACCAGGGTATAGCGATTGTCTTCTACCGTAGCCCTTAGCATGGCGGTGGCCTCCGCTTGCTGTGCATTTTCACCCAAGACCTGGGTCGTATCAGACCAGGACCGCTCCTGCGGAGTTGTACCAATGGCCAATACCCGGTAGGACACATCATTGAAGCAGTCGTCAAGTTCCTCTTCGAAACTGGTCTGGCTTCCGTCTACCACCCCTATAAAGCTGGCATTGGCCACGTCATAGTCCCTTACGCGGAAGATTTCATACTGAGACACCTCATCCCAGCCCCGGTAGGGATTCCATCTAAGTAAAATCCTGCCCGGAAGGACATCAGCCCTTGCCTCTACTGTACAGTGGGCTTCAGTGCCAGCCAGCAGAGACTCCCTTCCACAGAGATTGGTTACCGTTACCTTATAGCAGTGGCTCCTGCTCTCGGTGGATACTCCCCGGTCGATGAAGACAGTATCATTGATGTAGGAAGTCTGGTAGACCGCTATGTAGCCAGTTCCTGGTTCTTCCCGGTACACTGTGTATTCGGCAAACTCCTCTTCTAGCCCCTGGCGTTCAAAGGTTACCTCCACCTGATTTCCATTTAGGACAGAGGCTTTTCTTACTCCAATGGGTACTGGAATAATATCTCCAAATACCTCTATCAGCTGGTCTTTGGCTACTTCCACCTGACAACCCACAGAGTCGGTCACCCTCAGCCTTACATCGTAAATTCCCGCTGCATCGTAGGGATGGCTAGCCGTGGGTACCAGAGTAGTGGCTTTGTTGCCGTCGCCATAGTCCCAGTCCCACTTGGCAATGCCCGATTGTGAGTTGGCTGTAGCCGTAAAGTTGGCTACTACTGGCGGACAATCGGACTGATATTCTGCGACAAAATCTGCCTCCGGATGGTCGAGGTTGATCAGATTGACCTTCGTCATGCTGCCTCTACATCCAAAGGGATCCACAACTTCCAGGCTTACAGTATATACCCCATCCTGGTCATAAGTATGAGCAGGATTTTGCTCCGTCGAAGTTGTTCCATCCCCAAAGTTCCAGTTCCAGGATTCGATCAGATGCTGGGTTTCATCGCTAAAGCTGATCACCTGGGGCGCACAGCCAATGGTATCGCTAGGCGAGAAATCAACCTGGGGAGCATTGCGCAGGAAGATAGCCCTGGATGTCGTATCTCTACAGCCGTTGTTGTCTTCCACTACCAGGCTCACAATCTTTCTTCCATCCTCATCCATGAAGAGGGAAAAATTTTGGGATCGGCCTGCCAGGCTGTCGTCCACATACCATTCAAAGTCCGCAATGCCTACGGCTGAGCTACTGAAATCGGTGAAGGTAGCCGTGAAGGGACCACAATTACTCGTATCGCTGGGCAAGAAGCTCGCGACAGGTCCGCCAGAAATTTGGATCAGGTCATCAAAGGAGATGGAATCCTGACAGCCATGGATATTGGTAATGAACAGACTTACATCATAATTACCGGGCTGAGCATAGAGGTGTGAAGGATTCTGCTGTACCGAGATATTTCCATCACCAAAGTCCCATCTCCAGGCCACCAGGGTGGTATCGCCGATGGAAAGATCAGAAAACTGTACCAGGGTCCCTGGACATCCTCCCCTAAGGTCTGCCTCAAAGTCTGCCAGGGGATGGTCATAGCGGATGTAGGCAGGTTTTTCCAGCCTATCTGAACATCCGACCTCATTTTCCACTTTCAAGCTTAGGGTGTAGACCCCGTCGTTTTGATAGGTATGGGCCGGTTGAGAGATGAGTGCACTGTCTCCATCTCCAAAGGTCCAGCTCCATCTGACAATATTATAGGTATCATCCGTAGAGAGGTCCAGGAAGTTGGCGACCTGTGGGGCACAGCCAAAGGTATCGGGAGAAATGAAATTGGCAAGGGGAGAGGCTACGGCTTCTACCTCCTTCAAAAGGCTGTCCCTACAACCGTAGTCATCTTCGATCACCATGCGGATCGACTGTATCCCCGCATCAGAATATGCGTAGGAAGGCTCTTGGATCATGGACGTATCTCCATTTCCGAAATCCCATTCCCAGATACTTATGGCAGCTTCTCCGGCTTGACTCTGGTCATTCATGCTAATGCCAAAGGGCACACAACCGAGGCTATCAGAAACCCTGAAATCTGCAGTAGGAGGGGTAAATATCCTCACCGCATTGGGGATAATCCTGGTTTTACTACAGCCCTTCACATTGGTGATGGTTAAGGAAACGGTGTAGGTCCCGGGGCTGGAATAGACGTGGCGAGGAGCCCTTACCACAGAAGTATTTCCATCACCAAAATCCCAGAGCCAGCCAACCAGGGTGGTATCGGCCCTTGACTCATCGGTAAATGAAACCTCCATTCCGGGACAGCCCTCCTGAACATCCATGCTAAAATCTGCCTGAGGATTGGTCAGCCTGATGTACTGAGGACGGAGAAGGGTATCTCTACATCCTTCTACGTCTTCAACAAGCAATTCAACGTCATAATTTCCATCTGTCTGGTAGGTATGGCTGGGAAACTGAAGGTCAGACGTCTTTCCATCCCCAAAATTCCACCTCCAATCGACGATACTCTGAGGACCGGTACTCAAATCTGTAAAATCAGTAGTTGCAGGAGCACAGCCCAGGGTATCCACCGACATGAAAGCCGCTCTAGGTCCGTTAAGCACTTCGATTTCTCTGTTAAAGGTATGCTCACAGCCGTTGTTATCTGTAACGGATAGTTCTACTTCGTAAATCCCGGGGGCGACAAAGGTATGCACCGGATTATTGGCCATAGAAGAGGCTCCATCCCCAAAATCCCAGTTCCAGGCCACGATGGGAGAGGAATTACCGATGGAATTGTCTACGAAACTCACCTCCATCGGTCCACATCCCCTAAGGGCGGACGGAGTAAAGATGGCCTGTGGACCATCGAGTATTTCTACCTCCTGGCTTCGGGTAAAGGTGTGGGAGCAACCCAAGATATTGGTCACCGTGAGGCTGACGTCGTAGGTCCCTCCTTGGGTATAGAAATGGACCGGATTCCGATCAGTCGAGGTGTTGCCATCTCCAAAGTTCCATAACCATCCCGTCAGGGTGGTATCGGGAATGGATTGATCGATGAAACTGATGTTGGTGCCAGGACACTCCTGGGTAGAGGCCACCCTAAAATCCGCTATCGGATGTGAAAGTCGAATATAATTGTTCTTGACCAGGGAGTCCCTACAGCCATACTCGTCTTCTACAACCAAGCTTACATCGTAGATGCCATCGCTGCTGTAGGTATGGGTGGGAAATTGTCCATTGCCCCCGTTTCCATCTCCAAAACTCCAGGTCCAATCCATCAATTGTCCATCCCCCCGATTGCTCTGGTCCTGGAAGGTAACAGCAAAAGGAGAACATCCCAGGCTATCCGAAGCGAGAAAATATACCCTGGGAGGCTCATAGACCTGAATCTGCTCGCTGGCTGTATCCCTACAACCATTTCCATCTGTCACGATCAATCGAATGTCATAATTGCCGGGATTAGCATAACTGCGAGAAGGATTGGTAAAAACAGAACTTACACCATCGTCCAGGTCCCACTCCCAGTTGAGAATGGGGGAGGAACCATTAGAGGAAGTATTGGCGAAGCTGGCATTCAGAGGAGGACAAGAAGCGAACTCCGATGGATTGAAGGAGGCCACAGGAGGTGAATATACCTCTATGGTGTCTACCTTGGTCAGGGTTGTCACACATCCACTTGCATCGCTGATGGTCAAACTTACAGTATAGCCTCCCGGTGTATCGTAGGTATTTTGTGGATTTTTCTGGGTAGAAGTATTACCATCTCCAAAATCCCAGTTCCAGGCGACCACATCAGAAACAGTCTGTGAAAAGTCGGTGAAGCTTACTTCGGTTCCAGGACAAATATTGGCTGGACTAAGGCTGAAAATAACCTCCGGTGGCCCCAGCCTGATGTAATCAGGCCTGGATAGTGTCTGTACACAGCCAAATTCATCCTCTATGGTGAGGCTCACATCATAGTTCCCATTGGCAGCATAGGTGTGGATGGGGAATTGAGCATTCGAAGTATTACCATCTCCAAAATCCCAGAACCAAGATACGATAGCTCCTGAGGCTATGCTTTGGTCGAAAAAGTTGATGGTTTTGGGAGCACAACCAAGGGTGTCGCTCACACTGAAATCCACCCTCGGCAAAGCCCTAGCCCTTACCTCGGCTTGGGTCGTATCTCTACATCCCGCATCGTCCGCTACAATCAGGCTCACGTCGTAAGTTCCCGGGCTGCCAAAGGTCATCACGGGATTGACCTGGGTAGAGGTCAGCCCATTGCCAAAGTCCCACTCATAACTGTCGATGGGGGCATCCCCTGCCTGGGCAGTGCTGGCAAAGTTAATGCTCAGCGGGGTACAGTTAGCCGTATCCCCAGGCGTAAAGGAAGCAGTGGGCCCTTCATTTACCTGAATCAAGGAAGGCTTTAGCAGCGTATCCCTACAGCCCATGACATTGCCTACAATCAGACGTACAGAATAATTTCCTGAATTCGGATAAATATGAACAGGGTTTTCCTGATTGGAAGTACTCCCATCGCCGAAGTTCCAGTTCCAACTCGTTAGGGTAGTATCCTCAATGCTTTGATCTTCAAAACTTGCCCTCACCGGAGGACAGAATCCATCCGTAAGGTGGCTGAAAGCTGCCTGAGGATGAGAGAGGCGAATGAATTGAGTTTTTGTAAGGCTGTCGGTACAACCATTGGCATCAACCACCACCAACTTTACATCATAGGTCCCATCGCTGGTGTAAACATGGCTTGGATTTTCTTGGTTAGAAGTATTTCCATCGCCAAAATCCCAGTTCCAGGACTGAATTGAAGCCGCTGCAAATACCTGAGCCTGAAAATTAATGCTCTGGGGAGCACAGCCCCTACGACCATCGGCAGTAAAGTCAACCTGAGGTACTTCATTCACCCTGATTAATATACTCGTGTCGTGCGCACAACCATTCGCATCTACTACTGCAAGGCTCACCCTATAATCACCAGCTTGAGTGTAGGTAAGGCTAGGATTAGACTGGCTACTGCTCCTCCCATCTCCAAAGTCCCAAGTCTGTCCAATTAGAGGGCCTCCACCCAGGATGGACAGATTCTCCAAATCCAGGGTTAGAGGGGCACAAGCTTCTGTGATGCTGGTGCCTATTTGTGCTGTGGGTGGGGCAAAGACCTCAATGGTCCCACTTTCACTGTCCGTACAGCCCTGGGTATTTACGATGGTTAAGGTAACTGTATAAATGCCCGGCTGATCATAGGTGTGCAGAGGATTGCTGCCTGTAGCCGTAGTTCCATCACCAAAGTTCCAGCTTCGGCTAACAATGGGGAAGTCAGGAATGGAAAAGTCAAAAAACTGAATGGTACCCCCGGGGCAAACCTCGTCCCTATCCTGGGCAAAAATTGCGATAGGACGGGTAAGGTTGATGTAATCCGGCTTCACAATGGTATCTGTACAGCCAAAATTATCTGTTACCACGAGGCTTACCGTATAGCTCCCTGTCAATGTGTAGGTATGGGTAGGGGTCTCAAGGTTTGAGCTGTTTCCATCCCCAAAGTCCCACTCCCAGGCTACAATATTTGCTGGTGTCTGAGTATCATCAAAGAAGGTAATCGTCTCGTCGCACCCAAGGGTCGAACTCGCAGAAAAATCTGCCTGTGGCAAGGGGATAGCTTCTACCCTTCTGACAGTTGTATCCTCACATCCCAAGCGGTCCCTTACAATCAGCTGCACGTCATAGCTTCCAGGCAGGGTAAAGAGTTCCGATTCTGTGCTTCCACTGCCGGTCAGTCCATTTCCAAAGTCCCAGGACCAAGCTACGATGCCTGTATCTCCAGGAATTGAAGTATCTGTAAGGGTCGATGCAAGCGGGGTACATCCTACAGTATCGGAAATGGCAAATGCAGCCTGGGGTCCGTTTACGACTTCGATTATAGCTGTCTTGCTCCTGCTGTCGGAACAGCCATTTACATTGGTTACCGTCAGGGAGACCGTGTAGAATCCGGGCTGGGTATATCGATGGGGAATCGAAGGTCCATTACCTGTACTTCCATCACCAAAATCCCAACCCCAGCCAATGAGAGAGGTGTCTGCAAGGCTGGCATCGGTGAAGATAATGTCGATGCCCGGACAGACTTTGGAGGCACTCTGGATAAAGTCTGCCACCGGCTCCGAAAGCCTTATGTAGTTGGGCCGTACCAAAGTCTGCCGGCAGCCAAACACATCCTCCACTGTCAAGCTCACGTCATAGACGCCATTGGCAGTGTAGGTGTGGCTGGGAAATTGGGCATTCGAAGTATTTCCATCGCCAAAGTCCCAAAAATAATCGCTCAAGGCAGCCGCTCCGCCTGAAGAATTCTGAAAGTTGACCGTACGGGGAGCACAGCCTACCGAATCTGCTGTTGCAAAATCAGAATTGGGTAAGGGCCTGGAAATAACCTGCCTCCGTGCTGTATCAGTACAGGCATTTTGATCCCTGGCTACAAGCGTTATTTCATAAATACCTGCCTGGGTGTAGGTATGGCTGGCAGCCAGGGTGGCAGCCCCATTACCATCCCCAAATTGCCATTCATAAGCCGTGATGGGCCAGGTATTGGCAGTAGAAGTGTTTGTCAGGATAAGGGAAAAGGGTGTACAACCCGCCGTATCAGAAAGTACAAAGGAAGCATCTGGCTTATCAGCTACCTGGACGACATTGGTCTTGAAGACTGTATCGGTACAACCGAGGACATTCTCTACGATAAGACTGACCGTATAAGTCCCACTACTGGTGTAAATATGGGTAGCAGTGGCACCACTCCCACTATTGCCATCCCCAAAATCCCACCTCCAATCCACAAGGGTGGTATCGGGAATGCTGTTGTCGCTAAAGGTAACTTGTTCACCTTCACAGAGATCTATAGATGAAATCTGAAAGTCTGCCTGAGGACGCCTGACCTCTACATAATCATTGCGGAGCATGGTGTCCCGACAGCCGTTGAGGTCAGTTACAATCAGCCTCACATCGTAGATCCCCATGCTTCCATACACGTGATTAGGAGAAGAAATATTGCTGCTGTTTCCATCACCAAAATCCCATTCAAAGCCTGAAAGTCCTACGGGTCCTGAGGAAGTATTTCCGAAGGAAACCGCCAGAGGAGGACAACCACTGTTGTTGACGGCAAAGAAGGAAGCATCGGGATTATCAAATACCTCCACGCTTCGGCTGACACTCCCCTGACAGCCATTTCCATCTGTAACTTGAAGTGCTACAGTATAATTTCCCGATGAAAGGAAGGTGGCAGCAGGAGTCTGGCTGATCGCTGTATCTCCATTGCCAAAGTCCCAGCGAAGGCTGCTTATCGCCGCACTGTTTCCGACAGAGGTATTGGTGAAATTTACCCTCAGCGGAGCACAGCCCGCCGTATCTGAAAGGGTAAATTGAGGCGTCGGACCATTGAAAATCCTAATATAATTTGCCTTGCTAAGGGTATCTCTACAGCCATAACTATTGGTAATGACTAAGCTGACGGTGTAAACCCCCGGACTCACGTAGGCATGAACAGGATTTTGGAGGGTAGAAGTATTCCCATCTCCAAAATCCCATTTCCAGGTCTGTATGGGATGATCGGGAAGAGACAGGTCTGAAAAATTAATGTTGGTACCCGGGCAGGCCTCCTGAATATCAGAATTAAAATCAGCCACAGGAAGGCTCAAGTTGATGTAATTTGTTTTGGTTAATGTTCGACTACAGCCATTGACATCCGTAACCCTAAGGCTGACGCTGTAGCTGCCCTCGCTTACATAAGTATGGCTGGGATTGCGAAGGTTGGAGGTATTGCCATCACCAAAGTCCCATTCCCAGGTACTCAACATAGAAGCACCCGCGGAGCGGTCCGTAAAATTGAATACCTGCCCCGAACAGCCAAGGGAATCATTTGCTACAAAATCAGGATCTGGAAGGCGATAAGCCTCTACCGAGAGATTGGCACTGTCCTGACAGCCATTCGCATCGGTAACCTTGAGTTCCACCTCATAGATTCCCGGATTTCCATAGGTATGATTGGTATTTTGGAGGAATGACTGGTTTCCATCACCAAAATCCCACTCCCAGGTATTGATGGCCGCATCGCCCATCCCCGAGGCATCGGTGAGATTTAAGCTAAATGGGGTACAATCAGCACTGTCAGAAACCGTAAATGATACCAAAGGAGGATTCAAGACCGTAATACTGGTGGGAAAGGTATCCCTGTCTATACATCCGTAAATGTTGGTCACCTCCAAGACAATGGGATAATTGCCCGGGGAAGCGTAGGAGTGGGTGGGATTCTGAAGGCTGCTGCTATTACCATCTCCAAAATTCCAATTCCAAGCGACCAGGGGATGTTCCGGGATGGATTGATCGGTGAAGCTTACGCCTACCGGTACATTGGGACAGACCTCACTCTGATCAAAGCTAAACTGTGCCACCGGATGAGAAAGCCGGATATAGTTGGGCTTGACGGTCGTATCCACACAGCCATTTTGATCTACCGAAATGAGGCTTACGCTGTAATTTCCATCATTCTGATAGGTGTGGGTAGGATTGACGATGTTGATCGCACTATCTCCATCGCCAAAATACCACTTTCTCAAACTTACCGGTTGAGCAGAGTTTGTCAGGTTATTGAATGTTATGGTGGCCGGAGCACAACCCAAGGTATCTGCTGTATAGAAATCCGAAACCGGGACCTCAAAAGCCTCTAGGATCTTACTCGCCAAACTGCTACATCCGTGTATGTCCGTTGTGGTCAGGCTGAGGGTGTAGGTACCCGGAGTGGACCAGGTGTAAAGGGGATTTTGTTGTAAAGAGCCATCTCCATTTCCAAAGTCCCAATCCCAATCCACAATATTCCCATCTCCAGGGAGGGATGTATCGGTCAATTGAGCAGTAAGCGGGGTACAATTGGCACTATCACTGATGTTGAAAGCTGTCTGAGGGGCATTGCGTACCCTGACCACATTGATCATGGTATCCACATCTTGACATCCCAGGATGTCAGTGGTGCGAAGGGTTACGGTATAAGTACCCGGTGAGGCGTAAGAATGTGCAACTACCTGCCCGCTACCTCCATTTCCATCCCCAAAATCCCACTGCCAGTTGGTAAGGGTAGTATCGTGGGTACTGGCATCTGTGAAGGTAACGCCAATGGGTTCATTGGGACAGACGATGGACCTGTCTATGGTAAAATCGGCTACCGGATGGGCCAGGCGGATGTATTGATTACGGATCAGGGAGTCCTTACATCCGTTGATATCAGTTACGACCAGTTGGACCGTATAAAGCCCGTCAGCAGTATACATGTGTACTGGCTGATTGGAAGTAGAGGTATTGCCATCTCCAAAATCCCATTCCCAACCTACCAGGGTATAAGGCGACTGGGTAGAGTCTATGAAGGTCAAAGTCTGAGGAGCACAGCTTACAGGTGGCACAGCTACGAAATTTACCTCAGGCAACTCGAGCACCTCAACTACCTGAGTCAGGGTATCCTGACAGCCATTGGCGTCGAGAAGGACCAGGCTGACATTATAAAGGCCAGGATTGCTATATACATGGGTGGGATTGGGAACACCAGTAATTGCTCCGTCCCCAAAGATCCAGTAAGAACTCACAATAGGTGCCGACCCAGCGGTTGAGGTGTTGGTAAAGTTGACTGTCAAAGACTCACAACCGCGATTGGGACTGTAGGTAAAATCTGCGACAGGAGGCGAATAAATCTCTATGGGTATGCTCTGATGAATTGTGTCCGAACAGCCTGCCACATCCATAATGGTTAGGGTCACGGTATAACTTCCCGCAGTTGTATAGACATGAGAGGGGTTTTGGGCAGTTCCCAAGGGGCTTCCATCTCCAAAATCCCATCTCCAGGTAGCCAAAGGCAGGGGACCGAAGCTATTGTCCCTAAAGCTGATCGTCTCTCCGGGACAGGACTGTATCGAAGAAGAGCTAAAGGCCGCCGAGGGGTGGTCCAGGCGGATGTAATTGGTCTTGGTGGCTGTTGCCGAACACCCATTGACATCGGTAGCTTCAAGGCTAACTGTGTACTGACCGTCGTTAACGTAGGTATGGACAGGATTCTGCCCGCTACCTATGCTTCCATCCCCAAAGTCCCAGTTCCAACTTACCGGAGCGAAGGCACCGGTGCTAAGGTCAAAAAACTGAATGCTGGTCACCGAGCAGCCCATTGTATCGCCAGCTACGAAGTCTACCTGGGGATTGGGAAAAATATTGATGGTCTTGTAAGCCGTGTCGCGGCAACCATTGTCGTCTATGATTTCTAGGCTGGCATTGTAGGTGCCGGGGTTGGTGTATAAAAAGGAAGTACTTGGCGTATTTCCCCCACTTCCCGCGCCAAAACCCCAACGATAAGCAGTCACCGTAGCTCCATCGTTGCCACTGCTGGTAGAAGTAAAGACTATATTTTGGGGCACACAGGCTGCGGAGTCCGACACCGAAAAGCTGGCAGAGGGAGGGTTTTGGGTAATGACATGCTGAGGCCGTAACAGGGTATCCCTACACCCAAAGAGGTCAGACACAATAAGCTCTACGTCAAAAGTATCCGGACCATAAAAGGTGTGGATAGGATTGGCGGCAGTCGCCAGGGGACTTCCATCACCGAAGTTCCATCGGTAACTTAAAGTTGTATCAGAAAGAGAAAGATCCCTGAATTCGACCTGCTGGGGAGGGCAACTCACCCCTGCATTGGAAGTGAAATTTACTGAAGGCCGGGCAAGTCTGATGTATGCGGGTTTTACAATGGTCTGCTGACAGCCACGATCATCCGTTACGGTAAGGGTCACCGTATAAAGGCCGTCATTGGCATATATATGAACTGGATTTTGGTCCGTCGAAGTCAGTCCATCCCCAAAATTCCATTCCCATGCCACAATATTAGCGGAGCCCGAGGTCAGGTCCGAAAAGCTCACCGAAATGGGAGCACAACCATAGCGGAAAGCACTAAAATCCGGATCAGGTAGGGGATAAATGGTTACGTTTTGGGTAGTGGTACCTGTACAACCCCTGGTATCCCTTACCGTCAGACTAGCCTGATAGACTCCGCTATTGGTGTAGCTATGTGGAGCAATGAATTGTCCGTTGTCCCCTACCCCATCACCAAAGTTCCAGGTCCAGTCTACAATAGGAAAATACCCGGAGGAAGCTTCCAGAAAGCTCACCGTAGTAGGATTACAGCCAGCATCTGGAGAGGGAGTAAAGGCCGCCACCGGAGGAGAGGTAACCCGGATTTCTATGGGTGCCGATGCAGTATCCGTACAACCGTCAAGGGTAAATACCCTTAATTGGACCTGATAAGCCCCGGTATCGGTGTAGACATGGCTGGGATTACTCAGGTTGGAGAGATTTCCGTCTCCAAAATCCCACTCGTAGCTTACCACAGGTCTTTTGGAAGTAGACTGGTTGGTAAAACTGACAGACTCACCCAGACAGATTTCAGATTGATTCGAGGTAAAGGCTACCTCTGGCCTGGGGCGAATGATCACCGGATTGTTGCTGCGAATGGGAACAATACAGCCGGCAGAGTCTTCCACTAACAACAGCGGGGAAATAGTGGTATCTGTAAAATACCTGTGGGTAACAGTGGTCCCCGTACCTCCGGTTCCATCCCCAAAGTCCCAGTTGTAAATCCAGGAAGGATTGAGGGAGATGACAGAGAAATTCACATCCAGGGGCTGGCAACCCTCACTGGGACTCATGGAAAAGCTACCCGAAGGTCCCGTAATCTGTATCATGCTTGGTCGGATAAGGGTATCCCTGCATCCATCCCTCGTCCCTACAATAAGGCTGACATCAAAGTCTCCTCCCGAATTGAATATTTTTTGAGGATTGGCCAGGGTGGAGTTGCTTCCATCCCCAAAATCCCACAACCAGGAATTGATGGTTCCCCCAAGGGCGTTGCTCTGATCCGTAAAGCTCACCGTCAAAGGCGGGCAGGTTGCCGAGCTTGTATCCGCAGTAAAATTAGCAATAGGCTTGCTGATGCTTACATAATTGGTCTTTATTTCGGTATCCGTACAGCCATTGACGTCCGTGACCGAAAGGCTTACATTATAGCTTCCATTATTAGGGTATAAGTGGAAGGGATTCGGAGTGGTTGAGGTATTTCCATCGCCAAAATCCCAGAGGTAACTGACCCCCAAACCGGAAGATTGATTCACAAAAGAAATCAAGGAACCTGGACAAGAGGTAGAATCTGTCGTGGTAAAGGCAGCCCTGGGGAAGGTGGGCTGTATGAAGGCCGCCTTGCTCACCGTATCTACACATCCATCTGCATCCAGCACAATGAGGCGGACATCGTAGTCCCCTGCCTGGTTGTAAGTATGGCCGGGGTTAGGCCCCGAACCACTATTTCCATCGCCAAAAGACCATTGCCAACTTACCAGGGGAGCACCCGGATTATTGACCGATAGATCACTAAAGGTGGTCGAAAGAGGGGCACAACCCGTAAGGTTTAAAGCATCAAAATCGGCCTCAGGTCCGGCCACAGTTATCAGAGAATCCATTATCAGGGTATCTCCACAAGTGCCATCAGAGGCATAAAGACTTACGGTGTAGACCCCCGGACTTTGGTAAGTATGGCTGGGATTGGCATTGGTTGAGATATTTCCATCACCAAAATCCCAGATAAAGGTATTGGCATCGACCGAACTATTGGTAAAGTTCACCTGAAAGGGAGCGCAGCCGTAGTTCTGGTCTGCGCTGAGCCCTGCCTGAGGTTCCGTAATCACTATGTCAAAGGTGGCATCCTCACTGCATCCCGAGACTGTATCTGTAACCACTTGGGTAACGGTGAAGGTCCCCACTGAATTAAATACATGGCTGGGATTGGCCACACTATCGGTATTTCCATCGCCAAAATTCCAGTACCACCGACTGGCATTGACAGAGTTGTCGGTAAAAAGTACGGTGGTGGGTGGGTTACAGGCCTGTTCGGGCCTTGCATCGAAGCCTGCCACCGCCCCTTCCACCTGAATAAAGGCAGGATCGAAGAAGGTATCTCGACAACCAAAATTACTGATGATCAATTGGACACCAAATGTTCCTGTATCCCCATAGGCATAAATAGGATTGGGCACGAAAGCAGAGCCGCCATCACCAAGGGACCAGTAGTACTGAAGGGGATTGCCAAGAGAGGTACTGGCAAAGTCTACATTCTGACCTACACATACTACCCTGGGATTGGCGATAAAATTTGCCAGAGGCGTGTCTCCCACCGTAATATTGGAAAATGTCATGGTTTCGCTACAACCACTTTGCGTAATTACGGTCAGCCTTACATCATAGATACCCGAATTGACATAGCTATGATTGGGATTGGCTTGACCTGAGGTGGAGCCATCCCCAAAGTTCCACAAATAAGTGGTGATGGGATCGGCCGTAGAAGTGCTGAGGTTGGTAAAGGCCACATTCAGAGGAGCACACCCCTCTGTCACAGAAGCAGCAAAATCCACATCGGGTTGTGCCAATTGGATATAATTGGGAATGCTCTCCGTAGCCTGACAACCATCGGCTGTCGTTACAGTCAGCGATACATCATATAGACCCTCATTCAAATAAGTCGTGGTAGGAGTGGCCGAAGATGAAATATGGCCATTGCCAAAATCCCATTGCCAGGAGACGACGTTGCCTATTGAATTATCTACAAAAGATACGAAGAGGGGGCTGTCACATCCGGTATTGCTGGGCTGAGCTGTAAATGAGGGGGCAGGTGTAGCATAGACGTTGATGTAGCCGGTCCGGCTGAGAATATCATTACACCCCGCTGTATTGATGGCATTCAGCGTAACGGAGTAAGTGCCTGGAGCCGCAAAGCTTACGGTAGGATTTTCCTCGGTAGAGGTATTTCCATTGCCAAAGCTCCAGTTGTAGCTATTGGCCCCTGTCGATTGATTGATAAACTGGATGGGGCGCCCCGAACAAATACTGGTATCAAGAGCCCTGAAGGCAGCTACAGGATTGTCGATGACTATGTATTCGGTTTTTTCGACTTGCTCCTGGCAGCCATTGTTGTCGATTACGGTAAGAGAAACCGTGTAGGAGCCGTCTGCAATGTAGGTATGGCTGGGATTGGCAGCGGTGGAGGTAGCTCCGTCGCCAAAATCCCAAAGGTAGGTATAGCTCCCGGTGGGATTGATGCTGGATGTAAAATTGACATTCAAAGGGGCTGCACAGCCATTGGCGGGACTGGCTATAAAATCGACATTGGCGATCTCGGTGATATCGATCAGGTCATTTCGGGTGAGGGCATCGCGGCAGCCAAAGGTATCTGTTACAACCAGGATAACCGAATAGCTCCCCGTCGTTAAGTAGATATGATTGGGATTTCTGGCCGTATCTACGATTCCATCCCCAAAATCCCACTCCCAGGCAGTGATCCTTCCGCTGCCGGCGCTGGAAGCATCGGAAAAATTGATCGAAAGAGGAGCACAGCCATTGGTGGTATCCTGGGTAAAATTTGCAGTGGGGTCTGCATAGACCCTGATGTAAGCTACCTCGGTCCGAGTGTCGGTAAATCCCCCCGAAGTATCCACCACAGTCAGCCTCACAGTGTAGGTGCCAGGTATATCATAGGTGGCGACCACATCATCAAAGGTCGAAGTATTGCCATTGCCAAAGTCCCAGAAATAGAGGTCTGGGTCCCCGGTAGAAAGGTCGGTAAAGCGAACCGTCAAGGGACTACAACCCGTCCTTTGATTGGCTGTGAAGTTGGCATTTACCTGAGCCTGAGTCTCTGCCCCAAAGAGAAAGAAGAGCAGTGCTAGGACAGATAAATTAAAATATGAATCCAATTTTCGTACAGAATATCCCATAACCGCGAGGCCTTAAGTTTTTATTTAGGGGAGAGAAAGTTCACTTTTAATACTTTTATCAATCATAAAAATACCAAAGACCTATACACTTGCCCTATGGGATGTAAGCATGTAGGGGGCATTGTTCACTTGGAGAGATTGCTCCACGTAATACTATTCCCTTACAAAGAGAATTTCATATGATCCTTGACGAAGCTTACCCTTCCCACAGGTAGAAAAGCTATTTGTGAGGGATTATTGACCATTGATCCTGGATAGCTTGAATGTTAGAGGAGGAAGGAGTCTTCGACCTTTTGGCTGGACAAATCTTTTCTAAATTCTTACGAAAATTCGAAGTAGGAAGAATTAGGAGAAGTCAGGGGCCTCCAATGGTCTGACAATCCGACCATTGAAGTTGGTTTTCAAGCCATTGATGGGGCAGGCTCTCCAAGACTGCTCCAAGGATAGTACTTTTATTTCGCAAAACTTTGAAGAAATATTGACTTATTTTTTCTATACTTTCGCAAGATGAAGTAATCCAGATCGGTTGACCTTATGCTAATTCAGAAATTTCCGATCTGGCCCATCGCCTTTAAGCATCATTAAGATCAAGTACTTGAGTTCAATGCAGAATCCGAATCATTACGTAATCATCATGGCCGGAGGAATCGGCAGCAGGTTTTGGCCCATGAGCCGAGCTTCTTTTCCCAAGCAATTTCATGACATCCTCGGTACCGGCCATACCCTCATCCAGGATACCTTCAATCGCTTTGCCTCTTTTGTACCCACAGAAAATATCTACGTCGTCACCAACGACCGCTATTACGACCTTGTTAAGCAACAACTACCCCAGTTGACAGACGACCAGGTACTGCTGGAACCCGTGGGCAGAAATACAGCTCCTTGTGTAGCTTATGCCGCATATAAGATCAATAAGATCAACCCCAATGCCGTTTTCGTCGTCGCTCCCTCCGATCACCTCATTCTCAGAGAGGAAGTTTTTAGGAAAAAAATACTGCTGGGCCTACAGGCATGTGCCGAACAGGACATTATCATGACCCTGGGCATTACCCCTACACGTCCCGATACTGGCTATGGCTACATACAGTACATCGAAAACCAGGAAAATAAGGGCTATTACAAGGTCAGGACCTTTGCCGAAAAGCCCAAACTAGAGGTAGCCAAAAACTTCCTCGAGAGCGGAGAATACGTGTGGAATGCAGGAATCTTCCTCTTTTCGGCCCATACCATTCTCAAATCTTTTGATACCCACCTCCCCGATATCGCCGATCAATTCAGGCAAATCAAGGATCACTATTACACAGAAGGCGAAAAGGAGGCTATCGGTACGACCTACACCTCCTGCGAAAACATATCCATGGACCATGGAATCATGGAAAAAGCCGAAAATGTTCACGTTATCCCCGGAGAATTTGGATGGAGCGACCTGGGTACCTGGGGTTCTGTTCACAGCAACTCAGACCGGGATTTCCACCAAAACGCCGTACAGGGCGAGGTCATCGCCTATGAATCCTTCAATAACATGATCAAGACCACCAAAAAAGATAA
This sequence comes from uncultured Bacteroidia bacterium, assembly GCA_964564415.1. Taxonomy (GTDB): domain Bacteria; phylum Bacteroidota; class Bacteroidia; order J057; family J057; genus JALEFZ01. The sequence continues at coordinate 312,382 of CAZMAV010000004.1, forward strand.
GGTCGTGGTCATCAAGGGCCTAGACGGATTGATCATCGTCGATACAGAGGATGCCCTTCTGGTCTGTAAAAAGGAAGATGAACAGTTTATCAAGACCATTGTCGGAGACCTCAAAAGCTCCAAAGGCGAGCCCTACGTCTAGGTTTTTGAGAAAGTGAATTTTGTTGGAGAAATGACAGGATAATTCTCGGGCTCTCCCTTATATTTACCGCCTGAATCAAAACAGGAGAGAAATGAAAATTGCAGTTGTAGGCGTTACTGGATTGGTGGGTACAGAAATGCTCAATGTTCTGGAGGAAAGAAATTTTCCCGTCACCGAACTCATCCCTGTGGCATCTGCCCGCTCGGTGGGCAAGAAGGTGCAGTTTAGGGGCAACCAATGGAAAGTGGTCGGCATGGAAGAAGGTATAGCGGCTGGAGCAGAGATTGCTCTCTTTTCAGCCGGAGGCTCTACCAGCAAAGAGTTTGCTCCTAAGTTCGTAGCTGCCGGAACCACCGTCATCGACAACTCGTCGGCCTGGCGCATGGATCCCGAAATCCCTCTGGTTGTCCCCGAGGTGAACCTCGAAGCAGCCAAAGGCGCAAAATTGATTGCCAATCCCAATTGCTCCACCATTCAGATGGTCGTCGCTCTCGACCCTCTGCATCGGGCCTTTGGAATCAAGCGCCTCGTCATTTCTACTTATCAATCCGTAACCGGTACGGGAAAAGCAGCCTGGGATCAGCTCATGAAGGAACGTAGCGGGGAGGCCCACGAATCGGTATACCCCCACCCCATTGATCTCAACTGCCTCCCCCATTGTGATGTATTCTTCGACAACGGATATACCAAGGAGGAGATGAAATTGGTCCACGAAACCAGGAAGATTCTGGATAGCCCTCACATTGGAATCACTGCCACCGCCGTTAGGGTGCCTGTGTACGGAGGACACTCAGAAGCTGTCAACGCCGAGTTTGAAAAGCCTTTTACCCTGGAAAAGGTTAGGGAAATTTTTGCTGGAGCAGCTAACCTCATCGTCATGGATGACCCGGCAAATAATGTCTATCCCATGCCCCGCAATGCCCATGGCAAAGACGAGACCTTTGTAGGTCGGATTCGCAGGGACGAATCTATTGACAATGGCCTCAACCTTTGGATCGTAGCCGACAACCTCAGGAAGGGAGCTGCCACCAATGCCGTTCAGATTGCAGAGTGGATCATAAGGCAGTAGAGAAGGAGGGGCCTTCATTTAGGAACAGAGAATTGGGTGGAATCCAAAGCCATGGCCCTATACAGTCTACTGCTTTTCTACCAAATTCGCTTTCCAACCCCTATCAACCAGCGAAACTGAAAGAAACCCTCCTCTGCCGGAGGGTTGGACAGGAAAAATGGAAAATCCACGCGAAGGCGAAATCCTCGAAACAGGGGATTGATCAGCAGCCCTTCCTCTTCAATCAAAAACCCAATACCTGCGTCTGAGCGCCACCTGTCAAATTTGGCTGGCCCCAAAAATGTATTCCCCTTATTGGTACCAAGTATGCCAAGGTCGTAAAAAGCATAAACCCTTCCCTTGGTTTTGAACAGCTCCGAGGCAAAGAGTTGGCGACCGATTTCAAGACTCAGGGATGCTCCATGGGCTCCAAACCATGAGGGATCAAAATCGTCAAATTCCGCCCGATAGGCATTGTAGCCCCTTAAGTTGATTCCTCCAGCCTGCTGAAAGTTGCCGGTAAGCCTACCCTGGTCGCGGAAAACAAAGTTTTGAGGAATCAGGCCACGGCTGCGAGACAAGGGATGATGGCCCATATCCAAAGGTGAGGATCCGCCTAGCAACAGCGAAGATTCCAAGGGCAGTTTTCCTGTCAGATAGCGACCGAAGGCCTGGACTTCCAGGGTCCACCCTTTTTTCATCCCCGATACACCTGAGTGAAAGTTTAAGCCCGCATAATTGGACTCTCCTCCCGGTCCCGTACCTATGAGCCCAGCCTTGAGCCTCCACTGCAAGTCCCTTTTGATGGCTACCCTTTCATAAATCAATTGTAGGTAAGCATTGCGCTTTCTTTCCTCCCATAAAAAAGGAAAAAGTAGGTGATCACGATAGGACTGAGATTCCAGGTAAGCCATACTGTAAGAGAAGTACCAGGATCGCTGCCGGATCCAATTATCATCGGATAGATCAATCTTGGTCAATTGGGACCATAAGGAATGATGCTGAATCCCGTCTCGTCTGAGACTTTTTAAATAGAGAGAAGCTGTCTGATTACCTATGGTAACTCCCCTTGATAAAACAAAGGAGTAATGGTAGCGCATAAAGCTGTCCTGAAAGCTTTCCAAGGAGGCAAAGCTCCCCCTTTGCCTTCTCAAGCCAGCGGCATACCTGAGACTTCCCCTGACCAACCAGTCTTTTGAAATGTAAGAGGCACCTACACCTCCTTGTAGTCCGGTAAATCCACCATAGTAGAGAGAAGGAAAAATTCTTATTTCTCCGCCTCTTTTCTCTTCCCCATGTAGTGAATCGATGGGGAGAAAAAACCAGGGATGGAAAGAAAGCTTCAACTTTGGCCTTTCCTGAGCACCGAGGGGAAAAACCAGCCCAAGGAAAAGTAGGAGAAGAAGCAGGACTGTTGCTGTATGAGTCTTTATGTGCATGGGTGTTAGGTGTTGTAGACAAAATTAATACAAAGCAGGACAAGGGATAACTGAAGTATGAGCGGTCATCAATAATGGAAAACCTGGCAGCTGAAAAAAATTATCTCCACAATTTTGATCGAAAAAGATTACGTAATCGATTTCGGTTAAAAAATTCGAATCAAATCTCCCATTCCTATTGATTCTAATTATAAAAAGGACCAACTTAGGAATGTAGTTAGTATTTATTTAGCAATTTTTGAGGAAAGCAGAGGTACAGGCGGAGGCCTGTACCTCCTTTTTTTTGGCTTTTTCACAAACCACCTTTGTCCTAAGAAAGTTGAGCTAAGACGAGCCAGGCTTTTGGGCAAATTTACTTTTTTATTTTGCCAAAAGCCTTTAACATGCATGGACAACTTTTATATTCTCTGTCGATTATGAACTACCTATCCAGCAAAAACCGACCTGCCCTGTTGCAAAGGCTACAAGAAGAAACTTTTGACGTATTAGTAATTGGCGGAGGGGCTACGGGAGCGGGAATCTGCCTGGATGCGGCATCCCGGGGATTGAAAGTAGCTTTGCTTGAAAAGCAAGATTTTGCGGCAGGCACTTCCAGCCGTTCTACCAAATTGATCCACGGAGGTCTGCGCTACCTCAAGCAGTTGGAAATAGGCCTCGTCAGAGAAACCGGGAGAGAGAGAGCCATTGTGCACCACCTCGCCCCTCACCTGGTGGTTTCAGAAAAAATGCTCCTCCCCCTTGTCGAAGGAGGGACTTACGGGAAACTAGCCACCTCCATGGGCCTTATGTTGTACGACCTTTTGGCCGGTGTGGACGGCAGCGATCGGAGGGTCATGCTGAGTAAAGAAGGGACCCTCAAAAAGGAACCCCTGCTTAGGGACGACATCCTGAAGGGAGGAGGATTTTATGCCGAATATCGCACCGATGATGCCAGGCTCACCGTCGAGGTTCTCAAGACCTCGGCTACCTATGGCGCTCTATTTGCCAATTATGCCCAGGTAGATGATTTTATATATGACCATGGCCTTGTGTGTGGAGCTCGCTGTACGGATCTTCTCGATGGAGAGGGCTTTGAGGTAAAAGCCAGGCAAATCATCTCTGCCGCCGGCCCCTGGGTCGACGAACTCCGAGAAAAAAATAATTCCAAACAGGGCAAACGACTTCACCTTACCAAAGGGGTTCACATTGTACTTCCTCATGACAAACTCCCGGTAGAGCATTCTGTATACTTTGACATTCCGGACGGTCGTATGCTATTTGCCATTCCCAGAGGGGAGATTACCTATCTAGGTACGACGGATACCAACTACACCGGAGAAAAAGAAAATCCAAGAACCAACCTTGAGGATGTCCAATACCTGATCAACGGAGCGAACAGCATTTTCCCCAATATCGACCTGAAAGTCGAGGATGTCATTTCTTCCTGGGCCGGCCTCCGCCCTCTTATCCATGAAGATGGAAAGTCCGCCTCCGAACTATCGCGAAAGGATGAAATATTTATCTCTGAAAGTAGGCTTATCTCCATCGCAGGTGGCAAACTCACTGGCTACCGCAAAATGGCTGAGCGGGCCGTAGACGTGGCCGCCAAATATCTCAAGAAGAAAGGAGTAGACAATATCAAGGGAAGTCATACCGAAAAAATCGTCCTCTCAGGAGGTGAATTCGACGGAAACTCCGCCAACGTATACAGCTATCTCAAAGAGGTGGAAGATAAATTGGCTTCACTTAATGTGAAAACCAGTACGGCAAATTACCTCGTTCACAACTATGGCAGGCAGACAGATGAAATTCTGGCTGACTTTTTCGAACGAGAAAACCTCAATGACCTGGGTATAGCCAAATCAGAACTGAGATTTGGCCTGGAAAAAGAAATGATCCAGCGGGCCCAGGATTTCTTCACCCGCCGTACAGGAAGGCTTTACTTCGACATTGACAGCATAAGATCTATGGCCGATGACCTGCTGGACCTCATGAAGGAGGAACTTAACTGGGACAATGAGCGAAGGGAAGAAGAAAAAAAAGATCTCGAACAGGCCGTGGAAGAGGCTTCTACCTTTCCTCCAGGTAACAGTGAGATCGATCCGGAAATAGCCAAAATTCACGCCTAAGCAAACCCAATACCTCAAACACATGTTTATTTGATGTGTGGAGAAAAATTACTACCCGTTCAAACAACATCAAGGGAAAATAAAAATCCTCCCGGACAGAAATTGGAACGTTTTTTTCATTTGCAAACCTCATAACAGGTGAGTTTAAAAATGCTGAAATTCCTGTGGACTTCAGCATTTCACGCAAGCCATAAGGGTGTGCCAATGGGGCCGCTCGAGTGTTTCACAGAAATATCAACCATTATGAATCAAGAGCCACTTGTGCAGTCCACAGAGCTCTTTCCCGGTAAGCTTACAGCCTATGAGCGTATAGGTCATGTCATCCATCTGACCTGCGACAACGGTGCCTTGCTACAAATCCATGTCCTGAGCGACGATATCATCAGATTCCGCTATGCTACTGAGGGTTATTTCCCCCAAGATTTTTCTTATGCCATCGATCCGAACTTCCAGATAGATCCTATAGATTTTTCCGTTCATGAAGACGAATGGAACCTTTATATACACACCGCGACCCTCCTTTGCCACCTGGAAAAACAGGGGCTCAAGACCACTTTCCTGAATAAGGAAGAGCAAATCATCCTGGCCGACGACAAGGGATTTCATTGGGAAAAATACGATCATGGGGGAGCCATTGTCATGATGAGTAAAAAAGTTCAGCAGGACGAATATTATTTTGGGCTTGGCGATAAAAGTGGTCATCTCAACCTGAGGGGGCAGCGCCTTCAAAACTGGAATACCGATAGCTTCGGATATTCCGGGCAGACGGATCCCCTTTATCGTTCGATTCCTTTTTATTACGGCCTCCACCATAATCGAGCCTATGGGCTGTTTTTCGACAACAGCTTCAGGACTTTTTTCGATTTTGGAGCCGAAAGGCCCGAAGCAAGCTCTTTTTGGGCTCATAATGGGGAGATGAATTACTACTTCATCAATGGCCCTAAATTGTTGCAGGTCGCCGAGCGATACACCCGATTGACCGGAACACCTGAGTTACCCGCGCTTTGGACCCTAGGCTATCACCAGTGTAAATGGAGCTATTATCCAGAATCCAAGGTCAAGGAAATTGCCCATAAATTTCGGTCTCGGGAGATTCCCTGTGATGCCATCTACCTTGATATCGACTACATGGACGGCTATCGCTGCTTTACTTGGAATAAAGACTATTTTCCCGATCCCGGCCGAATGATCCGCGAACTGGAAGCCGATGGTTTCAAGACCGTGGTTATGATTGATCCGGGAATTAAGATTGATAAGGAATACTGGGTGTACCAGCAGGGCATGGAGCGGGATGCATATCTCAAGAATCCCAACGGGTTTTACACTACCGGCAAGGTCTGGCCTGGCCCCTGTGTTTTCCCGGATTATACCCGCCCCCATGTCCGAGAATGGTGGAGTGAACTTTACAAAGGGCTGATCGAGGAAAACGGGGTAAATGCGGTTTGGAACGACATGAATGAGCCTGCCGCCTTTGAGACAGTCTCAAAGACCCTTCCCGAGAGTATTCGTTTTCACTATGAGGGGAAAGAGAGCAGCCACAAAGAGGGACACAATGTTTATGGTATGCAAATGTCCAGGGCCAGCTACGAGGGAGTAAAGAAATTCTTGCACGGAAAGCGCCCCTACATTATCACCCGTGCCTCTTATGCAGGGGGGCAGCGCTATGCCTCTGTGTGGACCGGAGATAATGTAGCCAACTGGGAGCATCTACTGCTTGCCTCCATACAGACCCAACGACTTTCCATTTCGGGATTTTCCTTTGCCGGATCGGATGTCGGTGGCTTTAATGGCGAGCCTGACGGTGAACTCTTGGTTAGATGGCTACAAATGGCAGTTTTTCATCCCCTGTACCGCATGCATTCAATCGGTTATCACGCTGTAGGAAATGCTGCTGTAGACGAAAAGGAAGTTCAGGCAAAGATGGATGAAGTTTCCCTCGATCAGGAGCCCTGGGTCTTTGGTGAGCCTTATACCCAGTATGCCAAGCAGGCCATAGAACTCCGATATCGACTGCTTCCCATCATGTATACTGCTTTCTGGCAGCATGTGACCAAGGGTACCCCTGTGCTCAGGCCCATGTCGTTCATGTATCAGGAAGACCCCGAAACCCTGCATCGCATGGAAGAATTTGCTCTGGGCGATCACCTGATAGCCTGTCCGGTGTCCGCTCCAGGCATAAAAAAGCGGGGTTTTTACTTGCCCAAGGGCAGATGGTATAACTTCGCAGGCACTAAGGTATTCAGGGGAGGTAAGGAACATGTTATCAATGTAAAATTGGATAGCATTCCCATGTTTGTAAGGGAAGGGGCTGTCCTTCCTCTTGCTCCTGTCATGCAATACGTAGGAGAAAAGGAGTTTGATACCCACGAAGTTCACGTATATGCAGGCAGTGAAGAAGTTAGTAGTCAATGGTTTACCGATGCAGGTGATGGTTACGGGTATCACGATGGAGCTTACAGACTAAGTAAGTTTTGGGTAAAAGGCTCTGGAGGTGGAATTTCTCTCCGTCAGGAAACAGAGGGGCACTTTGATCCTTCCTACAAGGAATACAGGCTCTTTGTTCATGGGATTAAATCAAGAAATATCCGGGTCCTGGTCGATGGACAGTTGGTGCCTAGCCTTCGGCGTGGGAAGACGGTTGAGATAAGCGTAAATAGAGATTTTAGCCAAATAGAGATCGGTTGATTGGCAGGAATTAGAGAAAATCCGGGGCTTTGGTCCTTATTGGCAAGTCTGGTCTATCGATGGTAATTGAGCAAAAACCCTACCTAAAATTAGGTAGGGCACATACCTAAAATTATTTAGATTCGATCTATTTATAAATAGACATTTCACAAGTCAAAATGCCAACTTTGTGTAAAAAAAAGTGGTTATTAAGGATACTTAGCATCAATAATTACTTAAGATATGGCCATTAGACTATCATCCACCTGCCTCAATTGTTCCAACCTGAAAGAAGACTATGTCTGCTCTGTACATAAGGTGAAGGTCAGCAGCAATTATACCTGCAATCATTTTCAGCTCAAGGCCGAACTAGATGTTGACCGTCAGTGCACCAACTGTGCCCGCTACAAGGGCGATGACTGTGCTCATCCTGAAAAGGCTGCCGAAGGCATGCTCTGTACCAGTTGGGCGCCAGCCACCCTTGCATAAGACACCGAAATTCAATTTGAACATTTGTATAAAGCTCCAGGCCCTGATTGGGTCAGGAGCTTTTGCATGAGTTTGGAGATTTTTTGTAACAGCAAACCCTCTTTTCTGGTTAACTTCTTACGAATTCAAACTTTAACTATATGAATGCATTTGTAGCAAGCCTGATCAATGCCCTTACCCTGATAGGTTTGGGAACCTGGGGATATCTGGGATCGGAATCTCCTTCTATGACGGCCCTAATCCCGGTTGCGGTGGGAGGTCTCCTTCTCATTTGTGCCCCTGGTGTCAGAAAGGAAAACAAAATCATGTCCCATGTGGCTGTAGTTCTTACCCTCTTGATCCTCTTTGGATTGATCAAACCATTGACGGGTGCTTTGGATCGTTCAGATACCGCTGCCATTCTCCGGATACTTGCAATGATGGTTACGACCTTGCTTGCGATGGTCTTTTTCGTGAAGAGCTTCATCGACGCCCGCAAAAAGCGCCAGCAACAGGAGCAAGCCTGAATGTATGCTGGGTGGGAGATTCTCTCACCTGGCCCTCTTTCCACTGTAGAGCATCTAAAAGATTCATGACAGGTTTAGGAAATACTAATTTCTGATGGTGTAGAATCTTTTATTTTATTAATCCCTCCTAATTTACATCCCAAGCTTTTCCAGGATTTCCTTGACCTTTTCCAGGTCGAGTGGGGTGATTCGGGCAATTTCTTCGGGGCTTTTTCCTTCCTTTCGAAGCTGAATAACTTGAAGGGTCAATTCAACGCCTCTCTTTTCACCAATCTTTACCCCTCTCTTTACCCCTTTTTTTTCCCCCTTCTTTTCACCCATTTTTTGGCCTTCGGTGTACCACTTGTGAGCAGCGGAGCCTTCTACAAAGCCCCAGGTTTCTGCTAAGCTTTCTACTTTTTCCATGATTTTTTCACTTTTGGACACTTGCAAATATACCTTGAAAGTACGAAAATATTCCCTTTTCAGTTCCTCCTCCATGATTTTGTCCAGGCCCGACAACAAACTTCCCAATTGGTCTACCAGGTTGTCGTCCCAGATGTGCTTCATGACCAGAAATCCTCGCTGAAGCAGGATCTCTTTGTATTGTACCTCGATTTCCCGGTCGCTCTTGACCTGAAGATTGGTCAGCAAATAGGAAAAATCAGGGATAAAGCCTTTCAGTTCGCTCAAATCTCCTCCCCAGAAATATTCCCCAAAGGACTTGTATTCCCAGTCGGCCCTGCCCTGGTAGACGATCATGGGGATCACAATCGGCAAGAACTTCCCTTTGTCTTTGTTAGCTAATTTCCATATCCCCAACATGTACTCCAGCAGTTGGAGATAGGGATTTTTGACCTCAAAACTTTTATGCTCAAGGAGGAAGGCCAGCCAGACCTCCCTTTTTTGCCCATCCCCTAGTTTGATCCGATAGACCAAATCGGCAAAGGACTCTCTGAGTTCTTTGTTCAAATAGCTATTAGAATCCCGGGTTAGGGTGGAAAAATCCAGCCGTTCTACCAATTCTTTTGGTAGGGTATTTTGGGTGTAGTTTTCCACCACCCTTTTATAAGAAAAAAGGGACTTGAAAAACTGATCATGGGGTTTGTGAGGAGATATGGGAGAGTCTGCCATATGCTGGATAGTTGTGCTGTGATCATGACCTAGGATAAATCTAGAAAAATAAATACTAAAAATAAAATCATTATGCTAAAAAATATTATTTCTTGCATTATATAAAAGCCAAAATCCGCTTAATAGCAGGAGGAGCAAAAAGATTGATTACTTGGCAAATATGCCAGCCGAGCATCTCACTAAAAATTATTTTCCCCTACTTGTCTCTTGTTACCTTCTTGGCTAAATTTCCTTCTATTTCAGAATTCAATCGAAGCTAACTTTATGCGCACACTGCTACTCAGCCTCTTGACACTTGGCCTACTTCCCCTCATGGCACAAGAGCAAAAGAATGATAATTGGGAGGTCAACGATCCCCCAGGCCCCTACAAGGAAATAAAAATTCAAACTACAGAAGGCACCTGGATGAACCTCGATGTCAGCCCAGATGGAGAAACCCTGGTGTTTGACTTGTTGGGGGATATTTACAGCCTTCCTATCGAGGGAGGCAAGGCCAAGGTCCTAAGAAGTGGCTTAGCCTGGGAGGTCCAACCGCGGTTTAGCCCCGATGGTACTCAGGTTGCCTTCACCTCGGACGCTGGAGGTGGAGATAATATTTGGGTCATGAATACCGATGGCAGCAAGGCGAGGCAGGTCACCGAAGAAAACTTTCGCCTTCTCAACAATCCTACCTGGATGCCAGACGGCAAATATCTGGTCGCACGGAAGCATTACACATCGACCCGCTCATTAGGGGCGGGAGAAATGTGGATGTATCACATTTCCGGCGGAAAGGGGATGCAGCTTACCAAACGCAAAAACGACCAGCAAGACCTCAACGAACCCTCGGTTTCTCCCGATGGCCAGTATATCTATTACTCTGAAGATGTCTACCCAGGTGGATATTTTCAATACAACAAAGACCCCAACGATCAAATATTTGTCATCAATCGCTATGACCGCGAAAGTGGGGAGACCGAACGCATAACAGGAGGTCCGGGAGGGGCCTGTCGTCCACAAATATCCAATGACGGCAAAAAACTAGCCTTTATCCGAAGGGTAAGAACGGAAACCGTCCTTTTTATCCATGAACTAGAGACTGGTCGAGAATTTCCCATTTTCAGGAAGCTTTCCAAGGATCAGCAGGAAGCCTGGACAATTTTTGGTGTTTACACTGGCTTTGATTGGATGCCTGGAGATGAAGAAATCGTCATCTGGGGAGAAGGGAAAATCTGGCGGGTCAACGCCGAGCGTGGAGAGGCCAAACAGATTCCTTTTGAGGTTGAGGCTAACCACCGTGTCGCAGAGACAGTCAAATTCCAACAACCCGTTCACCAAGAGGAAATGGAGGTCAAGGTGCTGCGACAGTTACGGACCTCCCCGGATAATTCCATGCTCATTTTTAATGCTGTGGGTTACCTGTGGAAGATGTCTCTCCCAAATGGAAAACCAGAAAGGCTGACCGATTCCAGCCACTTTGAGTATGAACCCTGTTTTTCTCCTGACGGGAATACCCTTGTCTACACGACCTGGGATGATGAAAAAATGGGAAGCATTCGACTGATGGACCTTAGAGGTGGAGAAACCAAAGAACTGACCCAAGGGCCGGGTATTTACCGTACCCCTAACTTTTCGCCTGATGGCAAACAGATTGTCTACCGCAAGGAAGGGGGCAATTTCCATCAGGGCTATACCTATTCTAAGCAACCGGGAATATATGTGATGCCAGCCCAAGGAGGAGAAGCAAAGTTGGTGAGCAAGGAGGGAGAGTACCCTGTCTTTGGCAAAGATGGCAAACGAATTTTCTTTCAAACAGGAGGCTATCTCTTTGGAAGCTTGAAAAAAGCTTTTAAATATGTAGACCTGGAGAGCAAAAAGGAACATACTGTATTTACTTCTACGTATACCAACCGTTTTGTCATAAGCCCAGACAATCGCTGGGTGGCATTCAATGAGCTTTTCAACGTATTCATCGCTCCCCTACCCTTGCACGGCAAGCCTATAGAACTCAAAGCCCAAACTGAGGCCCTTCCCGTAGCACAGGTAGCCAGAGATGCAGGGATCAACCTGCATTGGTCTGCAGACAGCAAATCCCTACATTGGACCCTCGGCAATCAATATTTTACAGATCAACTCAATGAACGCTTCGAGTTTTTAGAGGATGCAAAGGATGAATTGCCTCCTATTGATACGGTGGGCCAAAAAATCGAGCTTATCCTGGATAGCGATAAACCTGAAGGAAAAATTGCCTTTACCCATGCCCGAATCATTACCATGGAAGAGGAAGAAGTGATCGAGGACGGAACCCTTGTGATTCAGGACAATATAATTAGGAAGATCGGAACCACAGATAGGGTAAAAATACCAAGGGATGCTAAAATTATAGATGCCACAGGTAAAACGATTATTCCCGGACTGATCGACACCCATGCCCACCTGGGAGCTTTTAGATTTGGGCAAAGCCCACAAAAGCACTGGCAGTATTATGCCAATCTGGCTTATGGGGTAACGACCACCCACGATCCATCCTCGAATACTGAAATGACCTTTACCCAATCAGAGATGGTAAAAGCAGGGATTATGGTAGGTCCGAGAATCTACTCTACCGGTACCATTCTCTATGGAGCTGATGGAGACTTCAAGGCATTGATCAACAACCTAGAAGATGCCAAATCTGCCTTGAGGCGAACCAAGGCCTATGGGGCATTTTCTGTAAAATCCTACAACCAGCCTCGACGGGAGCAGCGCCAACAGGTCATTGAAGCAGCCCGCCAATTGGGAATTATGGTTTATCCCGAAGGAGGCTCCTTCTTCTTTCACAACATGTCCATGGTCGCAGATGGCCACACCTCCGTAGAGCACAATATCCCCGTGGCCCCTCTCTACAGAGATGTCATTGACTTTTGGTCCCAAACCAAAACAGCCAATACCCCTACCCTCATCGTTAACTACGGAGGGATGAATGGAGAATATTATTGGTACCAAAAGACCAATGTTTGGGAAAAGGAACGCCTTTTAGCCTTTACTCCCCGGAGAATCATAGATTCCCGGGCCCGGCATCGTGTCATGGTTCCCGATGAGGAGTATGAAAATGGACATATACTGGTTTCAGAATCCTGCCATAAACTTCAGCAAGCTGGGGTTGACATTTGCACCGGGGGGCATGGCCAATTACAGGGCCTGGGCCTTCACTGGGAAATATGGATGCTAGTCCAGGGGGGCATGAGTGAAATGCAAGCCCTTCGCTCAGCTACTTTTAATGGTGCTCGCTATATTGGGATGGAAGAAGAAATCGGGTCTATAAAGGAGGGGAAAATTGCCGACCTAATCGTGCTGGAAGAGGATCCCCTTGAAAATATCCGCCACACCGAGACTGTTGTCTACACCATGATCAATGGTCGCCTCTACGATTCGGCTACCATGAATGAGATTGGCAATTATGATAAGAAGCGGAGTATGTTTTATTGGGAAATGCCAGGGAGCGGCAACGCCTATCCCTTTTTCCAAAAAACAGGGAGTTTTATGCGTCCTCAGTGTCATTGCAGACAATAATGTGAGAGGCCCTAGGGGTAGCCCTCGTCGGAGCTGCTAAGTGGATCTTGACAGCCTCTACGCGGGTCACCTCTTTTGGCCTTCCCTACATAAACAAAGGCCCTTCCAGTAGTCCGCCGTCAGAGACGAATACTCCTCCTGTGGTGTAGGAAGAAGCATCGGAAGCCAGGTAGACCGCCAGTCCAGCCATCTCCTCAGGGGATGCCATTCGTCCAAGGGGAATTTTGTTGGGCAAGCTTTTCATTAGGGTTTCATTTTGCCAGAGTCCAGCGCTGAGTTTGGTCTTTACCAGGCCAGGGCAAATAACATTTACCCGAATCCCATCCTTGCCCCACTCCGCAGCTTGATTTTTACCCAACATGATTATACCTGCTTTACTGATGTTGTAAGCAGAAAAATAGGCAGAGGCATGAAGCCCTTCTATAGAAGAAAGATGGATAATACTTCCTCCGCCCTGTTTTTTAAGGTGGGGATAGATGAGGTTGCTCAGGTGTAGGGCTGCATGAAGGTTGACATCCAGCGTCTTGTGATAAGCAGCCTCCGTCATTTGTTCTATAGGACCAAAATAGGGATTGGTAGCAGCATTGTTAATTAGAATATCAATGCGTCCATAGGCATCCAAGGTCTTTCGTATCAAGGCTTCCCGCTGTCCAGCATCACCAACGTGGCAGGCAATACCCTTGGCCTCCAGTCCTTCTTTCTTGAATCGGTCGGCAACTTCATCTACTGCCTCTTGCTTACGGGAGGAGAGGACCACTTTGGCACCAAATTCTGCAAGGCCATGAGCCATGGCCTCACCTATACCCTTGGAAGCTCCTGTGACGATGGCCACCTTGTCATTCAATTCGAATCGCTGTCTTATGTTCATAGCAGTTGGTAATTGTCAGTCTTTATTTTTTCCTGTGCTTCAAAAAAAGGTAAGAAAAGTAAAGGTTATCCCAGGCATTTAAAGGATATACACTTAGTCGGTCGGAGGGGGAAGCTATGAGTTTCCGGCAATAGGTTTCCAGCATTTTGACACCTACTCCAAAGGCAGAAAAACGGGGGTTGCTGCTCTGCCTGTGATAATAGCGGTAGTAAATTTGCTGGATAATCCCTATGAGGCGGAAAAGCCCAAAAATATAGTAAAACTTCATGTTTACCCCTTCAAAACCCATATTTTTCAAGTAATAGGCCACTACCTCATCCCTTGTCATCATCCCTTTATGATGGGTAGGCTGACGTCGCAAGAGGCGAAGGCAGAAGGGGTCCTTGGCTTCAATCCAGTAGGCCAGGCTGCCTCCAAGGTCCATAAGGGGATCGCCTACGGTGGCCATTTCCCAATCGAGAACCCCCAGGATTTCAGACCAATTTTCTTTATGATACACTACGTTGTCGAAGCGAAAGTCATTGTGAATAATGCTGGCACCCCGATCCGGTGGCATTTCGGCTGCCAACCATTCCATGATGAATTCACAGTCGGGGACATCAGGTGTACGAGCTTTCCGAAAGCGACGGGTCCATCCTTCTACCTGCCGCCTGACATAGCCCTCTCTCTTGTAATAATCTTCAAAGCCTAATTCTCTGTAGTCCAACTTATGCAAATGAATCAGGTGATCAAGGGTGTGACGGCACAGTTCTCTGACCTGTTCTGCCGGCGGCTGTTTTTTGGGGGGAAAATTGGTGCGGGGAATAAAGCCATCCAGCTTTTCCATGAGATAAAACTCTGACCCCAGGATGGATTCATCTTGGCATAAGTGCAGCATTTTGGGAACCGGGAAGGAAGCCTCCAGGCGCTTCATGATGTCGTACTCCCGGGCCATGTTGTGGGCAGACTTTGCCTTGGTACCCGTGGGAGGGCGACGAAGAATAACCGAACGATCGCTAAATCGAAGTTCGTAGGTCAAATTAGAGGCTCCTCCTTTAAACTGCTTGATTGTTGGTACTCCTTCTAGTGTGGGCATTTGCGCCCTCAGATAGGTAGCAATGGCCTGAGCATCTATTTCTTCTCCCTTATTCATATACACAAGTCGCGGTTGATGAAAAGTCCTTTTCCAGGCTAAGATCTTACTTTTTATACTTTTTCATTTCAAATCTTGCCACCAAGCCTTTGTGCACTTCATCGGGTCCATCGGCGAGCCGTAGGACCCTGGCGTAGTTGTACATAGCGGCGAGGGGGGTATCGTTGCTGAGTCCCATTCCTCCAAAGATTTGCATGGCTTGATCGACCACCCGGCAAGCCACCCGGGGAGCGACAACCTTGATCTGGGAGACCTGGCTGATGGCTGACATATTTCCCTGGGTGTCTATGAGATGCGCCGCTTGCATGGTTAGAAGTCGAGCCATATCGATATCCATTCTGGCCTCAGCGACGATTTTCTGGTTGCCGTCCAGGTAGATCAGGGGTTTGCCAAAAGCTATGCGCTCCAGGCCTCTTTCTATCATCATTTGCAGGGCCCTTTCTGCTGTACCGATCAGCCTCATGCAGTGATGGATTCTTCCGGGTCCCAGCCTCCCTTGGGCGATTTCGAAGCCCTTTCCCAGTCCTGCAATCACAGCGCTTTTGGGTAAAGCCACATCGGTAAAGGATACTTCTCCGTGACCATAAGGGGCATCATAGGCATTAAATACCGGAAGCATTCGCTCGATTTTGACCCCGGGAGTATCCAGGGGAACAAGGACCATAGAATGTTTTTGGTGGCGATGGGCATCGGGATCGGAAAGGCCCATGAAGATAAGCACCTTACAATTGGGATGCCCCAGGCCTGTGCTCCACCATTTTCTTCCATTGAGGAGGATGTGGTCCCCCTTGTCTTCAATGCTGGCTTTCATGTTGGTGGCATCGGAGGAGGCTACCTGGGGCTCCGTCATGCAAAAGGCCGAACGTATTTTTCCTTGGAGCAGGGGCTGCATCCATTCTTCCTTTTGCTGTTCAGATCCATATTTCCAAAGAACCTCCATGTTGCCAGTATCGGGAGCATTGCAGTTAAAAATTTCAGGTGCCAGGAGGGAGCGCCCGGTAGCTTCTGCAATAGGCGCATAATCTAGGTTAGAGAGTCCCTGAGGGTGTCCGGGAAGGAAAAGATTCCAAAGGCCCACTGATCGGACTTCTGACTTGAGAGATTCCAGGCTTGGGTCAGGCTTCCACTGGGTCCAGTCTTCCCCTTCTTGGGCCTGTCCTTTTATGAGGACTTCGCTTTCGAGGGGAATGATCCTTTCTTCTACAAAATTCCTTACCTGTTTTAACTTTTCTTTTCCCTCAGAACTTATGGAAAATACATCTAAAGCTCTTTGCATAAATTTGATTTTGCGGAAATAGTTGGTTGATTTTTACCATGATAAAAAAATGTATGCATACATACCAATTTATATTTACGACTGTTCAAAAGCGAAAACTTTTATTTTAATTGATAATTGGCCTTCAATTTGAAGTGGTAGTATACAATTCTTACTAAACAATATTTTCTTCTTAGATAGTTCAATTTTTAATATTTCCATACTTTGCACATATGGTTAATATTAATAAAATGATAATTTTATTTTACCGGGGATTCATGGGTAATTTTACATATTGTTTCTGAGTATATGACAAAAAAATAGTGGGTTAGTTCCAAGTTGTTAAATTGAATTTTACACCACA
>CAZMAV010000005.1:0-10223 GCA_964564415.1 uncultured Bacteroidia bacterium
GGTTCCAAACGGTTCCAAACGGTTCCAAACGGTTCCAAACGGTTCCAAACGGTTCTAAACGGTTCCAAACGGTTCCAAACAGATTTCTTAGCCAATCCACCCCAAGCATTCCCCAACCTCTGAATTCAAAAAGAAATTCTCGATCAACTTCTTCCCATGAACCAGTTGGCTCCGAAGGTGTAAATAAGAATTCCTAAAAAGAATACATTTCTAAAAACCGGTGCCACCGTAAATCCTAGTAAACCCACAATACCCAAAACTACTGCTGCTCCAATTAAAACTTTGCGGTTTTGGCTACCCGGAAGGCTGTGAAACAGACCTGAGAGGGGTAGGGCCATAAAGCCCAAATACACCGCCGGAAGAATAAGAAAGGTGCTTTCTCCCTCCAGGCTGATTCCTCCACTTTCTGTAAATAACATTTAATTGCCAAGTAGGTAAAAAGCCAGAATGAAAATCAGAGAACTTCCTGTCGCACCTCCTACTAAGGTCGAGGCTAGTCGTTCCTCATCCGTCAACGCATGCTTACCCTGTGGATGAAGACGAAGGAATAGATTAGAAATGGGTTGGGCCAACCAGGAAGAAAAAGCAAATAGAATGTAGGTAACAATCAAAGGAGTCAGGTAAGGAGCCAACTCCGGATTTTTACTAGCAATACCAATCAGCAATTGGTACAAAACATAAATCCCTATGAGAAATAACCACTTCGCTCGGGCCTGCAATTTTCCCATCCATAGGAAGTAACTTAATATAGCACGATAAAGCGGATTTTTGGCCTTAATCGCCTCTCTCAATCCTTCTCGGGCTCCCCCATTGTTAGGGTCCAGGCGCAAAGCCTCAGTAAAGGAGTCTATGGCCTCATCCATCTCTCCCTGTTCCATACTGACCCAACCTTTGTTAGAGTGAGAATAGGAATTTTCAGGCTCCCGATGAAGGGCAAAATCCATGGTGGCAGAGGCTTCTTCCTTTCTGTTGAGCTTGAGTAAGGCCTGTGCACAAAAATTTATCAGCTGAGTATGCTCAGGATTGCGACTCAGCCCCTCTTCTACCTGTTTTAAAGCTAGTTCCCAGTCCTCTTTCTGAAAAGCCACCTGGGCCCTTATCATAAAAAAACGATCCCACATAGGATCTATGCTAAGTCCCTGATCTGTGCTAGCCCAGGCTTCCTCCAACTTTTTATTGTAAAATTGTGCCATAGCCAAGGCGTAAAAAGCCATAGGCTCAGTCGGATTAGCTTTCACTCCCCGCTGTGCCATCCCCAAAGCTTCCTTTTTCTTCCCATTTTGAACCATGACCTGAGCCATTAGGCCCATCGCCAAACCATTATTGGGATTGGCTGCCAGAAGCCGCTGAAGTTCTTCCTCCGCCTCTTCATACCTACCTCGATCGAGAAAAAATATTACACGTTCGAATATTGGATCCATGGATTACTTCTTAATGTTGAGATAGGTGAGAATATCATCATAAAGTCCTCCCTCGTTGGCAAATAGCGCATAGTTTTTCGCCGTGCTAAACCACTCTTTGGTGGAGGGTTTGGTCTCTTTTATGGCTTTGATCAAATCCTCCGTCTTCAATGGAAGGGGAAGGCCCTTTTTCATGGCCTCCTCTAATTTACCTTCTATCGCACGATCTACAACCGCCATCAGATCAGCCCCCGAAAAACCCTCCGTGCGCTTGACCAGTTTATCAAAATTGATTTTTTCGCTTGGTTTATCCTTTAGGTGAATTCGAAAAATAGCCTCTCGGGCAGCTTCATCCGGAGGAGGAACAAATATGATGCGATCAAATCTTCCCGGGCGCCGAAAAGCTGGGTCCAGGTGCCATGGAGCATTGGTCGCTGCTAAAATCAGCAGTCCCTCATTGTCAGAACCGACACCGTCCATTTCTGCCAGAAACTGATTGATGCTGTTTCTGCTAGCCGAATGCCTCATGTCATTCCTGTTGGCTCCCAAGGCGTCAACCTCATCAAAAAATAAGACGGAAGGCTTCATCTTTCTGCCTTTGTCAAAAATAGCGTGAAGGTTGCGCTCGCTTTGCCCGACATACATATCCAGGACGTCTTCGATGCCTACACTCAAAAAATTAGCCTTCACCTCTCCTGCTGTAGCCCGGGCCAAAAGGGTCTTTCCACAGCCAGGAGGACCATAAAGTAAGATGCCTCCGCCTATTTTTTTGCCATAAGCCTTGTAAATCTCTGGATGGGCCAGGGGATGAATGATCTTCATCCTTACCTCCTATTTAACAGTGTCCATGCCTCCCACATCTTCAAAGGTGCTGTTGGGCCGCTCTATATCCAGGTAATGTTCATCATCTCCCTGGCTGGCCTCTCCGCCCAACTTTAGTTTTTCAGGTTCCCCTCCATTTCCATCCTGGATGTGAAGCTTAATGTCGCTCTCAAGGTAGCTGTCCTTCAAATCGGGGTCGATAATGATGGCTTTTTCATATGCGATCTGGGCTTCCTGAGCCTGATCTGCCTTGAGCAACAGCCGAGTGTAAACCAACCAGGCCCTGCCCGGAGCCGAAGGCGAGGCTGTAATCTCTTCGATCAAAACCAGGCCCAGAGATAACTTATCCAGCCGAAAAAAAACTTCTGCCAGTCCCACCTTTAAGGCAATATCTTCCGGAGCCAGTTTTAAGCTTTCTTTGTACTCGATTTCTGCTTCCTGGTATTTCTCTTCCTTCATTAAGGCTTTGAGGTAAACTTGCGCAAAGGTAAATTGTCGGGAGATTCCCGTATGGCCGCTTTCAACTGGTCTAATTCTTCCATATATATAGGTAATTACTTCTTCCTTTTACTGATTTTTTTCCCGAGGGTTGATGCTTATTCAGATTGATACAGCTCTATGCCCGCCTCATAATATTTATCTCCTTCCGTCCAAAATGGTGTTTCGGGATCATTGCCAATATACCTCCCGGATAAAACATAGGAATGGAAGAATTTTAAAAGATAATCAAAGTCGAGGTTGTTGGCATGATCGCCCCGCTGATGATAGAAACGCATGATTTCCCCATCAAATGCACTGAAGCCAAGGCCATAGGTAGGTGCGGGAATGCCCAGTTTGGCAAAGTTGACATTGTCGGAGCGGTCAAAGAGGTTTTGTTCAGGGGCAGGATCATCTATGGCCTTAAGGCTGGCCATTTTTGCTGCTTTTTTAATGTGATGAGATACCGTCGTCCTGCCCAGGCCGATGATAGTTGCCAGACTGGTATCATTGTAACCGGCATTGTCTGAATTAAAACAAAATACCATCTGCTCCAAAGGCAACAAGGGATGCTCTGTGTAGTACCTCGACCCCAAAAGGCCCATTTCTTCTCCCGTAAATAAAATGAACAAAGCCGAACGTTTGCTGGGATACCTAGCCAAATTTTCAGCCGTAGAAAGGACAGTAACCGCACCGATAGCATTGTCTCTCGCTCCATTGAATATGCTGTCCTGATCCTTATCAGGCTTTCCTGTGCCCACATGATCGTAATGGGCAGAATAAATGATGAATTCATCCTTCAAGTCTGGGTCGCTTCCTTCCACCATCCCTACTACATTTTGACAATCGAGCCGCCGCACTTCGATTCCTGAAATCTCTACTTCCAGGGAATCGGGTAATGATTCTTCTCCTTGGCCTATTTCTTTCTGCTGGACCCAAAAATGTGGAAAGGCCTCCACCTCTCCAAAACTGGTTTTGGGGCGGTTGAGGTAAAAACCCAGGGATTTCCAGGTCTTATCTTCTGCCTCGCTAAGTTCTATAAGGCCCAGGGCACCCAGGGATTTTGCGAGGCTGCGTTTGGTGGTCGCAAGTTCCAAGTCATCCCGGACCCCCTGGCTTTCTGAAGAACCGGCCCGCACAATGATCCATTTTCCTTCGACTTCTTTTCCCTCGTAGTCCCTGGCCATTCCATATTCAAGAAATACGGCTTCTCCTTTTTCCTTCATATTTGCCCCTTTAATCATGAGAGGAGTTGATATTTCTTTGTCTCCCTGCCTTATTTTTAAGACAGCAGGAGCCGTACTTTTGACGATTAATACCTCCTGCATGTAGGGCCTGTCAGTTCCGGGCACATCTGCCACTCCGTACCTGCGAAACTGCCCTGCCAGGTAAAGAGCTGCCACATCCATTTCATGGCTCCCTGTTTGTCGGCCCTTTAGTTCATCAGAGGCCAAAAAATACAAGTGACTCCGGATGCTGGCCTTGTCCACAGTAGCCTTTGTCTTTTCCCACTCAGTTTGGGCAGAAAGGTTGAAACCAAGTCCGATAAAGAAAATAAACAAAAGGAATTCTCTCATGTAGCTTCTGTTTGTCATAAGACCAAACTAATCATGTTTACCCTATAAATAAAGCCCAAAGCTCATGATCACCTGGCAAATCAGTTGATAATTAGTTTCCCCCCCCCTTTCTATTCTATTTACAAAAATCCTCTCAAGCCCTTCCAAACTTCCCAAATTTAACCTTATCCCCAGGCCAAAATCCTCATATGGATAAGCAAAATAGGAATTCAGGTAACAACTTCCCCCTTGAAAGCGATAGTCAGAAGCATTGGACCGAAGCCCTCCTCCTTGATCCTTTAGTTCATAAAACAGGGCAAGCAGTGAGGCTGGAAAATCCTCTTTTTCAATTTCGAAATAACTCTCCTTTCCTTTTAACCAAGGTTGTAGGCTTTCTTGATTGACTTTGTTGAGGTTGTAGGGATCTATGCCTTCATCTGCCTCCCATTCGATTCTCATCTGGTTTTCACACAGGTAACTCAAGTTGGGAAAGATGGGCCTGCCTATTAGAAAGGGGGTAGATTCGAAGCTGTCTTCTGCTATCTTAAAAAGAAGCCGGGCCCAGCGTATTTCGTCAGGAACCCTCCACTTGAAAAATTGCTTTTCCAGGGGAATATCTGCCCGAATCAATTCCCAACTTCCTTTCTCCTTTCCACTTACATATAAATTACCCATGCCAGTTTTATTTGTCTTCCAGCGCAGGTAGCTGGGATCTTTTCCATTGTAAGGAAGAAAATCTCCCTGAGAAGGATAGGTCCACTCAAAGTCCTCCAACTCTTCCCAATCGTAAGCCAGGACAAAAGTCTGCCCCTCCATGCCGACCCTATTCCCGATATTTCTATGCGATACTTCCCCGGCTTCGCATCCTTGATTTCAATTTGTTCGACATTGTTGAGGCTATCCCTACCTCTGAGAGCGGGGGAGGCCAGGGCTTCCGCTGTGGCTTTTTGTGAAAGTACCCAGGGACTGATTCGCTTTCCCTGAGGATCGACGAGACTGAGATCGAGGTCCTTTACCCTGCTTTTCTCCTTTGGTTCCAGGCATTCTTTACCCAGATATGTCCAGGAGGGGCTATCCAATAGAAGGTCGAAGGATTAACTATCATTCGGAATACAGGTGAGAAAATGGGGGTATTTATGTATAATACGAAGGCCTGGAGTTGCCTCAAGGTCATGGATCAACTGATTCAGGTTCTGCCCTTTGAGGATAAATCCTGTTGAGAAAATATTTATTGATCCATGATTATTCAGGTAAGGTTTCAGGTTAGGACTTACATATCTGGATTGCCCCTGCTGTTCTTTATATATTGAATTTTCTTTATGTTCTACCCTATGATTTTGTAAAAATGTTTGAACATTGACATACCCAATAATTAGACAAATTAATAATACATAAATGTATAATTCTTTTGGTCGTTTCATGAGAAAATCATATAATTGAAATGCAAGCAAAACACGCTGGCAGGTCGTTAAGATTAGGAAAAAAGTTATTTCAGCGAATATAATTTACTGCCACTTCGTTAGGTTTCCCCCGGCTGACGAAAAGAATGGTACATGCACTTATCTGTTTTTCAGTAGATTGAATTTTGTTTACTTCCCTAAACAAGCTTTCAAAATGTGGCTGCTACACAACGCATGATTGTCAACACGTATCTGAAACTAAGGATTCGGGTATGAAAGAGTCATAGTATTATCGGAGGATGTTGATTCATGATAAACTTTTGTTGACTTCGTCGTTGTGATAGATTTTATTCTTAATTGGGTATACTAGTCTTGGGTGGAAGTGTTAGAATCTACTTGTCTTCTGTGACTGAATAACAAAAACTGATGCTTAATGTAATACAATTTGGTGCTAAAAAAATGGAGATGGGGTTGGCCAATTCACATATACAAAGAATTGGGGGGGACCACTCTATCTCCTAACTTTTGCTTCCAAATTAAGACATAAAGAGTTGATGCAGAACCCTTGAGAATAGTTTTAGGAGTTCCTGTTCTTTTCACATACGAATTATTTTTTACACACTACAAACGATCATTCATCATGATCAAACTTGGATCAATGATCAAGCTTGAATGAGCCGTAGGTGAACAATGCCGCACCAATAATCTGGTCGGAAGATTGCCAAGAACGATTAACGTTATAGGGTATACCGGAGGAAGCTTTGCCTTGGAAAATACCATACGGACCGCTTTGCAGGGGGCTATTAATAACTACAACCGTCTCAATATCGGGCTAAATTTCAACCTTGACTTCGGTACCAACTATGGGCCTTACGACATTATCGTTTACCGCGTTAGTAGTGCGCGTTAGTAGTGGAGGTGGAGGTGGAGAATCAGGCGGCTTTCCCTCCGGAGGTAATCCTTACAAGTTTGTTCAAATTCAGTCGGGAACAAGTAGTTTCGGTACCAATACTACCGAGCATGTAATTACCCACGAAATAGGACATTGCCTTGGACTTCGTCATACCGACTATGTTAACCGATCTTTCGCTCTTGCGGTACAAGCGGAAACGAAGGATCAGGAGGCGTAGGAGCCTTCTACATTCCAGTTATCCTCCCTGGTTTTGATCCTAATTCCATCATGCTTTCCTGCCTCATTGCCAATGAAGATGGGGAGTTCGGAAACTTCGATGAGGTTGTCCTTGAGTTTCTCCACTAACTTTACTTGGGCTTATAAATTTTATGGAAGTACTGGCTCGTACAATTCCATGAGGATGGGGACGTCGGATTAGATGTCCCCTATTTTTTTGTCCCAAACAACCCAAAAGTCCAATTCTCCTTCTAAGAAAGAAAATGACTTTTGATGACCAGACCTACCTTTTCCCTCATCCTCCTGCTCATACCTCTGACCTGTCAGAGTCAGACCAACCTTTTTCAAGAGCTATTTACGGCAGCTTTTTTTACTCCAGGGATCAAAGACCATCTTCCCCGAACCGAAAATAACAAGATATGCCTCGAAACCCTGTACACCGGCGATTTTCTGCCGGGAAACCTAACCATTCTTCTGGAGGGAAGAGAGCTTCAACTCAGACGAGGAGAACCCCAAGCAAAACTAGGAGACTGCGAAGCACTGATCGAAAAATTCTCATATCAAAAAAGGAAGGCTCATATCCACCTTCAGATAGGAGAGCAATTGTGGCTACACTTTACCATGAAACAGAAGAAGAAACAGTGGTACACCCGATGGCTCATTATCAAGAGACATATTTTACTCGATGAAAAGATTATGGTCGAAAAATCTGCCATTAAGCTTTCTTGGGATTGACCTTAAACAGCCCCTAAGGCTTTCAGGGATCTTCTTCTTCTTCTTCACCAAAAGTCATAGGCTGATCGGTTGTAGCTATGCTGAAAACAATGGAAATATCACTTTCGACTCCTTTTTCATAAAGATGAAAGACAAAGTTCGCCGTTCCTGCTTCCAGTTCGGGCGTACTATTGATCCCGACTTCCACCAATTTCTCTCCTCCACCGGGAATATCGCCCACGATGACAGGGCTAAATTCGTCGAAGCCCTTGACCTTATTAAGTTCTTCAGGACGAATGGTGACATTTCTTGCCGGGTATTTTGAAGTATTTTTGATGGTAAATACAGCCAGGCTTATTTCGTCTGGCTCCATGAGGTTGTTTTCGTTCTCGTCTTTAAAACTGATTTCATCAGCAAGAATAATGGTGGGGAAACCAAAGGTCATCTTAAGGCTATCGCTCTGTCCCTTGTAGATTTGCGCTTCAGCCTGGATACCGCAGCCAAAGACCATCAATAAGGTTAGGAAGGAAGAAATTCTTTCCATGTCAGTGAATTTTTTGAATTTTAAAAGTCTTTATTTCGCGGTTGTCCCTATCCATCATTTTGAGGGTGTAAAAAGCCGCTGGAAGCCCCTCCAGGTCGAAACTGAGTTTTTTCTTACCCATTAAGCGAATTTCGCGTGGAGGAATCCGGGTAGCCTTTCCAGCCATGTCAAATATCACCAGGGACAGTTGTACAGGTTTTTCTGCTTCCAACTCTACAAAAATCCTCTCCTTGGTAGGGTTGGGAAAAATTCTATAGCTCAGTTCGGTCTTTCTGGGTTTTTCTACTGAAACATTCAGGCTATCGGTTTGCTGTTGAAATCCCTGGCGAAGAGCGACCTTGCCGCGGATGTCTATTTCAGTACTGATTACCAATTGACCTACTGTATAGGACATTTCTATGCTCCCTACGGCATTGAAGTTGCCCAGGGGAGAAAGTGCCGACCGGGAAATGACGGTATCGCTGTTCTGCCCCATAAATAAGGTGGGGAGAAGCAAAAGTAGGCTAAGGATGAAAGTAGTATTCTTCATGATACTCATTTAAAAAGGGGAGGCCTGGAAAGAGACCTCCCCTTTCTGATCAATTTTTTTCTGCACTTTCTTTTTTCAGCAAATCTAATTGCTGCTGTAGGAGTTCGATCATCTGAGCCTGCTGCTCGATGATGGTCTCCTGACGCTCGATCGCATCCTGCTGTTCCTGAATTCCCTTGATAATAACCGGAATCAATTCGGTATAAGAAAGGCCGTAATGTCCTCCTTCAAGCTGGCTTCCATCCGGAAGGACAATCTTTCCATTGTGCTTGCTTACCACCTCCCCGATGACTTGTTCTACATCTTGGGCAAGGAGACCCAGTTGACGTTGTCCTACAGCTTTGTGGTTCATTTCGTAAGAAACGGGCTGTAGGTTCATCAACTCCTGGATCCCATAAGCGAGCGGTTCGATATTTTTCTTCAGACGCGCGTCCGAGACAATATTGGCAGGAGCGGTCAGGAAAAGCGAGTCGAAGGGAGTAGCGGCTGAACCCAGGTTGTAGCTGGAGGCAGCATCAGGCACCAGGCTGGAATTGATTCGAAGGGCTGAACTGCCCAGGCTATCAGGGGTCCAGTTGGTCCCGTCATAAAGCAACACCTCGCCATTGTCAGGAGTAGTCGCAGCCACAGGATTGCCTTGTAGTCCATCTACAGTAGGGGCAGCAAAGATTCCGTCCAGGTCTCCTGCAGCTGTTTCGCCTTCTTTGATGAATTCAGTGAAGTCAACGATGTCTCCACTTCCACTCAGGGCCAGGGTATCGTTGTTGATGCTGAGGTCCTGCAACTCGTTTGCAGGATCGGCATCGGCATCATCGACGGAGTCCGTGGCAGGTTCCCAGGCAATACCATTCCACTTAAGAACTTCGGTAGCAGAGGGGGCCGTGGCAGCCACAGGATTGCCCTGCAATCCATCCACAGTAGGGGCAGCAAAGGTTCCATCCAGGTCTCCGGCAGCTGTTTCGCCTTCTTTGATGAATTCAGTGAAGTCAACGATGTCTCCACTTCCACTCAGGGCCAGGGTATCGTTGTTGATGCTGAGGTCCTGCAACTCGTTTGCAGGATCGGCATCGGCATCATCGACGGAGTCCGTGGCAGGTTCCCAGGCAATACCATTCCACTTAAGAACTTCGGTAGCAGAGGGGGCAGTCACAGCTACAGGGCTGCCCTGAAGGGCATTGACGTTGATGTTGTCAAAGGTGCCATCTAGGTCACCTCCTGCCTGAGTAGTATCTACAATATCATCGCTATCGTCAAGGTCGCCCAGGTTGATGATTTCATTGGATGAAATGGCGATTCCCGCTCCACCTGTATATACATCTGTAGGTATTGTTACTGTATTGGCACCCGAAAGGCTGAGTTGATCCCCGGTGATGGAGAGGACCTGAATCTCATTGGAGGGATCGGCATCATCGTCCACTACTGAATCTTGGAGGGTAACTGTATTCCCTCCAGAAATGCTGAGGCTTCTTCCTATTAATGAAAGATTTTGAACCTCATTGAAGGGATCAGCATCGGCATCATTTACGGAGTCAGGCAGGGTGATGGTATTGCCTCCAGAAATGCTGATGCTTCTGCCAACATTAGAAAGATTCTGAATCTCATTGAAGGGATCAGCATCGGCATCATTTACGGAGTCAGGCAGGGTGATGGTA
>CAZMAV010000005.1:10323-11800 GCA_964564415.1 uncultured Bacteroidia bacterium
TTGCCTCCTGAAATGCTGATGCTTCTGCCAACATTAGAAAGATTCTGAATCTCATTGGAGGGATCGGCATCGGCGTCCTCCACCGAATCAGGTAGGTTAATTGAATTTCCATTGCTAATGCTAAGGGTTCTGCCAGCGATTCCCAGGGTCTGAAATTCATTGGTGGGATCTGCATCGGCATCGTTGACAGAATCTGCAGCGGGTATCCAGGCCAGGCCGTTCCATTTCAGAACTTCCGAAGCCGAAGGTGCGGAAGGCGATAAGGGATTTCCTTGAAGGGCATTGACGTTGAGGTTGGCAAAGTTGCCATCCACATCTCCTCCGGCCAGGGTGGTATCGACAATATCGTCGCTGTCGTCGAGGTCTCCGGTGTTCGTAATGATATTGGCCGTGTCAATGGAGATTCCCGCTCCGCCCGCAAAGCCTGCGGACCCTCCGGGTAGGGTAATCGTATTTCCTTTGGATATGCTCAGCTGATTGCCCAGCAGAGATATGGTCTGAATTTCATTGGTCGTATCCCTATCCTGATTTTGAGTCAGCGCCCATTGGCTACCATTCCATTGAAGGACATCATCCACATTAGGAAGTCCCGACTCGACAGGATTGCCCTGGATAGCGTTGACGTTGAGGCTGTCAAAATTTCCATTGACATCGCCCCCTGCATTGGTCGTTACCAAAAGGTCATCCCCCGCATTGGTATCGCCCAGGTTAATGATGGTATCTCCGCTAATCCCTATTCCGCTTCCTCCAAAATACTGAGTGGTGGGGATGGTCAAAGAATTTCCACCGGATATGCTCAGGGTAGTACCAATAATAGAAAGATTTTGCAACTCATTGCTAGGGTCGGCATCGTCATCCTCCACAGAGTCCGGTAGGGAGACTGAGTTGCCGCTGGAAATGCTCAGGGTTCTTCCAACAAGAGAAAGACTCTGCAACTCATTGCTGGGGTTAGAGTCAGCATCATTTACCGAATCTGGTAGGGTAATGGTATTGGCACCGGAAATGGTGATGCTCCTTCCGACATTTGAGAGCGTCTGAATTTCATTGCTGGGGTCGGCGTCGTCGTCCTCTACAGAGTCAGAAGCAGCTTCCCATTCGCTGCCACTCCATTTAAATACCTCAGAAGCTGAAGGACTGGAGCTGGAAATGGGATTCCCTTGAATTCTTTCGACGATGAGGTTTGAAAAGACTCCCCTCACATCACCTCCTGCCTGGGATATATCTGTAACATCATTTGAAGGATCTGTATCACCGGTATTGGTGATGACATTGCCGGTGATGTCGATGCCCGTCCCACCTACATAGGCGATATTGGGCACGGTTATAGAGTTTCCATTTGAAATAGAAAGGGTAAGCCCGCTGAGAGATAGGGTCTGAAATTCATTGGTAGGATCAGAATCATCGTCCTCCACAGAATCCGGTATAGATACCGAGTTTCCATTGCTGATGCTGAGGGTTCTCCCTACAAAAGAGAGGT
>CAZMAV010000005.1:11900-155217 GCA_964564415.1 uncultured Bacteroidia bacterium
ACCGAGTTTCCATTGCTGATGCTGAGGGCTCTCCCTACAAAAGAGAGGTTTTGCAGCTCATTGCTGGGGTTGGAGTCATCGTCATTGACTGAATCGGGCAGGGTAATGGTGTTTCCGCTGGAGATGCTGAGATTTCTTCCGGCCAGAGAAAGATTCTGCAATTCGTTGGTAGGATTGGCATCGGCATCTTCTACTGAATCTCTCGAAGCCTCCCATTCGCTGCCATTCCATTTGAGCACCTCTGTTGGTACAGGGGTAGCATTTGATATAGGATTCCCCTGTATGCCCTCAACAGTTAGGTTATTGAAGCGCCCACTCAGGTCTCCGCCAGCCTGTGTCGTATCGGTCAGGTCATCTGTAGGGTCAAGGTCTCCGGTGTTCGCAATTACCTTATTGTTGATGCTGATGCCATCGCCAGCGGTGTAAGGCTCTAACACGATGGAGGTATTGGTCCGGGAAATGGTAATGGTATCTCCGTCGATGCTGAGATTTTGTAGCTCATTGGTATCCTCTGTGTCGCCATCATCTACGAGGTCAGGAGTGGGTATCCATTGGTTACCGTTGTATTTGAGTATCTCTCCCGGATTGGGAAGGGTAGTGGATACTTCTATTTTTTGAATCCCGACCACTTTGAGAGAGTCAAACGTGCCATTGACATCACCTCCGGCTAGTGAAGTTTCTGTGATATCATCATTGGGGTCCAGATCACCGATATTGGAAATGACATTGCCGGTGATGTCAATTCCTGCACCGGGAACAAGAGATTTGTCTGGAAGCACCAGAGATCCTCCTCCCTTACTCAGGCTTATCGTATCACCTACAATGCTGATAGCCTGGATTTCATTACCGGGGTCAGCATCTGCATCATTGACAGAATCGGCGAAGGGCACCCACTGACCATTTCTATACTTGAGGACCTGAGAGTTAAGAGGATTTTGATTGCTGATTTCTACCCCCTGTAAGCCGACCACGACCAGGTTGTCAAAAAATCCATTGACGTCTCCTGCGGCCAGGCTGGTTTTAGTAATGTCATCAGAAGCCAGGGTATCACCTGTGTTGATGATGATGCGGCCAGTGATGTCGATGCCTGCTCCGGCAACATTGGAGGGGAGGGTTACAGCATTACCATCGGAGAGGGTAAGGGTGTCCACGTTAATAGAAAGTGTCTGAAATTCGTTTGAAGGATCGGCATCCGCATCATCAACCAGGTCGCTGTCGGGTACCCACTGGCTGCCATTATACTTAAGAATTTGATTCTGATTGGGACTTGCAGCGTCTACTTCATTTCCATCGATGCCGACAACCCTGAGATCTGGAAACTGTCCCTGAAGGTCGCCAAGGGCATTGGTGGTATTGGTAATGTCATTGTTGGGATCACGGTCTCCTGTATTGGTGATTTGCCTGTTTACGATGCTAATTCCATCCCCGGCAGTGTAGACCGGTAGGGCTTGCTTGTTTCCCAGGGGAAGGATCATGATGGAATCGTCGAAGACCACCAGTTCCTGTAATTCGTTGGTTGGGTCTGCATCGCTGTCTACCACGTCGTCGGGGATGCCGACGGAGTTGCCTCCATTGTTAAGGCTCAGGATTCCACCACTAAACTGAAGTTGTTGAATCTCGTTTTGATCGTCATTATCTCCATCGATGGTTGAATCAGGGCTAGCTACCCACTGAAGGCCATTCCATTTTAGCACGTCATTGGTGGAGGGGGTATTCTTAGCAAAGGGTTGTCCATTCAGAGCATCCAGGCTAAGGGTCGGGAAATTGCCGCCAATATCGCCTCCCTGTACCGGATCACCGATGTTGATGTCATCATTTCCATCCAGGTCTCCGGTATTGTTGATGACTCGGTTGATGATGTCAATGCCGGAACCTTCCAGGTAGATGGGCAGGGTTACATTTCCGCCTCCATTGCTGAGGGTAAGGGTATCATTGTCAATACTGAGTTCCTGAATTTCATTGCTGGGATCATTGTCATCGTCGATAACATCGTCTCCACTGAGTTGCCAGATACCTGAATTAAACTTGAGAATTTGCCCATTACTGGGATTAAAGGCATTCAGGGGTTTACCCTGCAGGCTGTCCAGGGTGAGGTTGGGAAAATTCCCTCCCAAATCGCCAAAGGCCGGATCGCCAATCTTTATGTCATCATCGGGGTCAAGGTCGCCGGTGTTGCTGATGCTGTAATTGTTGTTGTCAACAGCAATTCCACTTCCGGCTTGGTAACGGACCCTGACCCTTCCTCCATTTCTGCTGAGGCGGAGGCTATCTCCCACCAGGCTGATGGCCTGTAGCTCATTGGTATTGTCCTGGTCATCTGGGGAAGGTACCCACTGGCCGTTTACATATCTCAGTACCTGACCATTATTGGGCTGGGTACTCACGATCTCATCTCCCCTCAATCTCACTACAGAGGTATTGTTAAAGGGACCTGTAACGTCTCCCTGAAAATTATCTGTCCTCAGAAGGTCATCTGAAGGGTCGAGGTCTCCGGTATTGGTGATGCTGTAGGTATTGTTGTCTACCTGTATACCTGTTCCGCCTTGATACCTTACCCTTACCCTTTGGCTGCTTTTGGTCATTCCCAGAGAATCACCTATGAGAAAGAGGCTCTGGAGTTCATTGGTAGAGTCTGCATCATTGGCATCGGAAGGCACCCATTGTCCATTGACATACCTGAGAACCTGATTGGGAGTGGGATTGGTACTGGAAACGGCTTGTCCCTGTATGGCTATGACCCTTGGGTTCTTGTAGAAACCACTGAGGTCGGTAGCAGGGAAAGCCGGATAAGCTTCGTTTTCCAGGATATCATCGTTGGGGTCAAGGTCACCACTGTTTTGAATCAGGTTGCCGATAATTTGAATGCCATTTCCTGCGATGTATTGAGGAAGAGGGATGGTCCCGGGTACTCCTGTAATCCCAAGATTGAATCCCGAAATGGTCAGAGATTGAATTTCATTGGTGGGATCTTTGTCAAAATCCGAAAGTGAACCATCGGGAACGAGTTCCCATTCTCCGCTTGAGCCAAAGCGAAGGATATCGTCCTGGCTGGGGCTGAGGGGGGATATAGGGGTTCCCTGAATACGCTCTACCCTGAGTTGGTCCCACTTGCCTGTAACATCTCCTTCGAAGTCGGTGCCAATGGTTAGGTCATCGGAAGCCAGGGTATCGCCGGTATTGGTGATCACATTTCCCGTGATATCAATGCCATCTCCTCCGATATAATTGATGCCTGTCAGAGTGACTGTGCTGACGGGTTGTCCATTTTTATTAAGAACCAGGAGGTTGCTTCCCTGCCTGCTAATGGTGTATTCATCCTGATCTGCCGGGGTCCAGGTATTGCCATCCCAACGGAGGACCTGGTCTAGGGTAGCTCCGTTTTTAGCAAGATCCAGGGGATTGGGAATGGTTCCATCACCCCTCAGTCGGGGCGACACATTCACCCCCAGGCCTCCTCCTCCGGAAGCCACATTGTCGGGCTGAGCTTCCCACCTGGCGGAGTCGGGGTTCCACTTCAAGACGTCTCCGCTGTCCAGGGGAATAGCTGTAGAAATTTCGATGGGAAAACCGAGGAGTCCACTTACCCTGGGATTGGGAAAGGTGTCGCTGAGGTCTCCTCCGGCAAGGCTGCCAATGGTAATATCGTCGTCGGCCAGGGTATCACCAGTATTAATGATGGTATCGTTGACGATGGCAATGCCCCTACCTGCATCCAAGGCTGTACCTGAACCCCCCATATCCGGACCATTCACCCATTGACCCAGGTTGTCGTCCCAACGGAGGATGTCGCCCGCTACAGGATTGCTAATATTTACGTTGAGAAGGGAATCCAAGGGAACGTCGAGGTTGTCCACACTTCCCGCCCTGTCGGCATAGAAGGAGTAGGGGACACTTTGAAACTTTGTCGTACCCATGTTGAGGTAATTGCCTGAATTATCAACGTCGATTTCTACAAAGAGCCTGAGTTCTTCGTTGCCCCAATCAATGGTAGAAAAATTACCATTCAGGACGATTCCTGTGCCTATGACATGGTTGATGATGCCAAATGCATTGGGAGAAAGGGTTTCTTCCTCCTGATAGACCACGGTGGAAGGACCCCCAGAGGTGCTGAGGATAGAAAAGCGCATACGGACATTTCCTGTGATGATAGCACCCGTAACCTGATCGCGGATGGCCGCCTGATAGGTGAGGCCCTGAGGAGCTATTACCTGAGCGGAAAGTGTGGCCGTCAGGAGAAATAGAAGGCCGTTGAGGAGTAGATGTTTGAGATTCATAACTGTGTTGGGTTTAGTAAGGACCCCGAGTTCTATTTTCTTCAAAACTCTTACAAAAGAAGCAAATTTCTTTTTTTCTGGATAAAGCCTCTTATGGTAAGGCATAAGGACTTTTTCATATGTTCCAATTTAAGAACAATTATCCATTTTCGGCTCTTCTGCCGAAAAGTCTTCCTAAGCTTAGGGAATAGGACCAACAATTACCTCTTCTTGTCATCGAAGGGCGGCTTTTAGGTCCTCGAATGAAGGAAAGAAAAGAAGTTTTTATTCTCCTCTCCCTTCTTTTTATCTATGATCTAGGGGGTAGTGATCAACAATTTACGGGTTTGAAGGGAGGTCTCATTCCCTTCTACCTTTATCCGGTAAAAATAGGTTCCAGCTGCCACCCTTCTGCCTTTTTCGTCTTTGAGGTCCCACTTCACATCGTGAAATCCTCCCTTAAGTCTTCCTTCGAAGATTCTCTTCACAAGTTTTCCTTCCATGCCTATCACCTCAAGACTTACTTGATACTTTCCGTTAAGAGGGGGGAGGGAAAGTGGCATCATGACCACCTTTTGAGCTGGATTGGGATAGGCCATGCCCAAATGTACCTTTTGAGGCTGCAGTTGCTCATTAAGGAAGAGCTGATTGCCATAGTAAATTCTAAATTGGCGTTGGCCTTCCTCCCAGGTGGAAAGATAATTTTGCACCTCGGCCATATTTACAAAGCGCTGATTGTCTTTGTCAAAGAGGTAAAGCCGCTTATCAGAGCCATTGGATTGTATTTCAGGCCAACTCAGTTCCAGTTGAGGGTCCTTTTCACTGCTTTTAAGGCTAAAATCCCATATAAAGCTGTCTTCATTGGGTACGATGTCCTTGCTGAGCTTCGGCAGGGGAGTTCCGTGATCTTCAAAGCGGGTCTCCAGGTAAGCCCCCAGGCGAATGGGCAATACCCCGTCCCATCGGTCCCATCCCAAAGAAGCATTGGGATTCATGCCGACTCCACTGACGAGATTTTCCAATTCGCCCTGCTTGGCTTTGATGGGAAGGAACCAGTCCAAGCTCCCCAGTGATCCCCTCATTTGCAAACCCGGGTCTGCCAGTCGGTTCAAATTGGGGTTCTTCCTGACGAGCACCTTCAATTGAGTAGGCCTATTGGCAAAAATAAAGGCTCCCTCCAGGCGATTTAGGCTGTTGCCCGACTGGTAGCTGCTCCGATAGACCAGCAGATCACTGCTGATGTCATCGACTCCAGGTCCACTGGCCTCTAGGATGTCCTCCCAACTGATGTTGTAGTAGAAGGGATTGCCGACAAGGTTCCATCCTTGCTCCAGGTTCCACACATAGGGGGCCTCATCGTTGGCCTGGACGACCCTGCCTCTGCCGGTATTAAAGGAGTTTTCCCTTGCTTTTATAAGGAAGTAGCCCTTTCCGGATTCGACGGTGGTGAACTCATCTTCATACTCGAGGAAATTCGAGTCCGGCGTCGACCAGGACCAAAAGCGCCAGCGATAGCGATTCTGCCTTCCCAGCCCTTCATCATTTTCCATAAAGGAAGATATCTGCTCGTCCTCCAGGTCGAGGGGAATGGCCAGGAGATTGTAATCGCTGACGTTTCGGCCAAAATTCAGGTTCTCGAAATCGATGCCTGATTCGTATTCCCTCCAGGTGTAAAAGGTATCAGAAAGAACATCATAGCCAAACCTGCCCATGATTTCAAAGTAATAGTCTACTCCAAGTTCGTCTACCTTACCAAGGCTTATATCAAAGCTGTAAGTAGTTCCATTTTTTGCAGCTTTTTCATTGAGCCAGGTACCACTAGCAGTTTGTTTGAACCATACCCTGACATCGGTAATATTGGTATCTGTGCGGACGGTGATGGAACTTCTCACGCTTTCTTCCTGATCGGGGTACCACTCTGTAATGGATTGAGCGATGATTTCTGGAATAGGTCTTATAAATTCGAAGCTATCCAATGGCGAACAGGGTGAGGCCTCATAATCCTTACCTATGCTTTGCACGCACCAAAGATAGCTCCCGCTAGGCAGGTCTCGGATGTTCAAAACATTGTTGTGCCCAATGTTGCCCTGCTCGACGATATACCGGCGATCATTTTCCAGGTCCGAAAGGGGAGACCATCTTCCGCTGAGTGAATCCCGCTTGCCCAGGCGGAGGTTATAGGTAAATTCGCCCAAAATGCCGGTGCTATCTACAAGATCTGGCCAGCTCAGGCTTACCTGCTCACCAAAGATTCTGTGGGAGAGGTCTTGGGGAATTTCGGGAACCTTGTTGGGATTCTGGTTGATATTCTTTAGTAAGCCCGGACCTCGTTGACCTCCTCCAAAGGGGGTCATTGCTCCGGCGAAAAGGTCTAACTTACCATCTTTGTCAAAGTCTCCCCAGGCAGGGAGCCTGATGTCCAGGGAATCCAGGTCATTGCTGGTCAGGATGTCCCTGCGAAAGTTGAATCCTCCAAGGTTGCGGTAAAGGCTGATTTTCCTGACGCCCTCCTTATCTTCTGTGCCGGTGAAGAGCAGGTCTGCATAGCCATTGTCATCATAATCGCCAATGATAAGCCCTCCGGAGGGAGTTTCAGGTAGGTTTAGGGGAGGTTCTATTGCCTGAAAACCAATTCCGGCCTCATTTCTGAAGATTCTCGTAATGGAATCGCTGCCTGTACTTCCTGTGATGATGAGGTCCGGAAAGCGGTTGTTGTCCAGGTCGGCCAGGAAGACTTCTCCGGCGGCCAACTGAGGAAGTAGGGAAGGGGTGGACTCCACCGAGAAGGTAACAAGGCTGTCTGTTTTCCCATCATTGTGATAGATAATGCTGGTAGCCACGCCATTGTTGCTGATGCCTACCAGGGCCAGGTCAGGGTGGCCTTTGGCGGCTTCGCTCTGCCCTGCTTCAGCCTTGTCATAATCCCCCCAGGCTACGGCCCCATTGCGCAGAGCTGCCAGGGTTTCTCCCGTATTTTGTTGAATGTCGAAACTTCCGTCTTCGCGGTTGACATACAAGGCTCCGAAGTGATCACCATTTTCCTGGATGCCCATAACATAGACATCGGGATCACCGTCCAGGTCAAAATCCGCCCAGTCAGCACTTGCCCCGCTTACGGGAACGAATGCAGCCGATGCCAGGGTATCCTTGATGAAGATACCATTGTCATTCCGGTAGATACCAATGCTCAGTCGCCCCGCTTCTACCCTCCCAGTGAGGAAGAGGTCGGGGTCGTTGTCATTGTCTATATCGGCCCACTTGAGGCATCCCGAAGTAATGGCCGGAATGCTGCCTGAGTTAACCATATCTTCCTCGAAACTGAGGCCATTGTTTCGGTAGAACCTCAAAAATTCATTGCCATCTCGCTGAGAACTCAAGATGAGGTCCAGGTCTCCGTCCAGGTCGTAGTCTCCGGTTAGGATTTCTCCTTCCTCTGTGGGATCGGGAATAGCTGCAAACCTAAGAGGAGTAATGTCTTCAAATGCCGGAGGGGTAAAGGCAAAACTACTGAGGATAAATCGTGATCCTTCATAACTGGCGTCTACACTTTGTACTCCCCATGTGTAGTCCTGCTCTTGTTCCAATCCAGAGAGGGTCAATTGACTTTGATAGCCTGCGTTGCCCCTCCCTACGATTCGCCTTCTGCCATTGAGGGTATCCGATAGTGGGGAAGTAACAAAGAGGGTATCCTCTTGATCTGCCAGAAACACATTGTAGGAGTAAGATGGATCAACATGGCTCCATTCCAAGCGTAAATCTGAGCCCACCGCTACGATATTGAGGTTGGTAGGCGCAGTGGGGGGAAGGGAAGTTCCAGGCTCTATGTTCCGGTAAATGCCAAGCAGGGAGGTTCCTCCATTGTCTTGTCCTGCCAGGAGAATGTCCAGTTTGCCATCCCTGTCTACATCTCCCCAATTGGCAGAACTTCCCTGGTCCATCTGGGGCAGGGTAAAGCCACCTAATAAATCCTGTCTTAGGGGAAGTTGACCCGATGCAGAGATAAAGGTCTGGCTGACAGGGGTGTTGTCGGACCTTAGCCCCATGACAGCCAGGTCGACCTGGCCGTCGTCATTGTAATCTCCCCATAGATAATTGCCATCGATCAAGACAGGAAGGCTGTCCTGGACAAAAGAATTTTCTTCAAAAAAACTACCATTACCTCCTTCACGAGGACTCAACTGAAAGACGGCGGGGCTAGCTCCAGTTTCTCCCGTGAGAATAAGGTCAGGTCTGCTGTCTTGGTCTGCGTCTGCAACAACTGCCAGACTCAGGGAATTCAAGGTAATGGATGAAGGAAGCACATTGCTTTGAACCTGGAAACCCTGCACCCTATCCTGAAGATAAAGGCTGGCCAGTAAGGTACTAGTACCATTTTGTCCTAGAAGAAAAACATCGTTCAGGCCATTTTGGTCAAAATCCTCAATGATGATTTCTCCTCCTTCGACATTGCCAAGGTTATAATTGGTGAGATTAAAGGCTCCGAGACCATTGTTGAGGTAGGCCACGGTCCGAACCTGGCCGGCAGACCTCCCGGTGAAGATCAGGTCACTGGCTCCATCGCTGTTGAGGTCGCCCTTAGCTAGGCGGGGATTGCTGAGGGTGGGTAGGGGAGAGCCACTAAGAGAAAATTGACCTCCCTGATTGAAGTAAAGTTCAGTAAAATCCTGACCCTCTACTTGTCCTGTAAGCAAAATATCTACAAAGCCATCCAGGTTAAAATCTTCAACTAGAACCTCTCCCTGGCCCATATTGGCAAGAATCGAAGAATTATTGGAGTCGGGAATTAGCCTCCGTCCTGCATCACTGTTAAACAAGACACTGGTATCCTTCCCATCGGCATTCCTCCCTAAAACCAGGACATCAAGGAAGCCATCATTATCATAATCTAGAAAGGCCGATTGGGCTTGCTCAAATCCCAGGGGGGCTTCGTCAAAAAGCACGGGATTTTGTAGGATAAAATGGGCTGGTTCGAAGGTAAAGCTGTCCACAACAGAGAAGGGTGACCCTTCGAAGTCCTGGTCCACAGCCTGTACCCGCCAGTAATAGGTACCGGCAGCCAGGCCCTTTAGCCTGAAGCTCTGTCTGGAACCTGCATTTCCCCTTCCCACCTGCTGCCTGAATCCATTTTGAAGAGACATGGGAGAAAGAATATCTGCGGTATCGATTCGGCTTCCCACCCTAACATTGTAGTGGAGGCCTGTGGGATTGAGGTTGTCTTGCCAGGAGAGAAGTACGGAATCACCGGAACTCGATATACTCAGGTCTGTGGGTGCCGATACTCCTTCATTAGCAGCGGAGTCTATATTGGCAAATATACCCAAGAAACCCTGGTTGAAAGCCTCCTGACCAATTACCGCCACATCAAGTTTGCCGTCGAGGTCTACATCAGCCCAAGCCAAATCTGCTTGGTTTAGTCCCTTAATGGCTTGTGAGGAGGCCTGGTCCCATTCGTAGTTACCGCCTCCACGGTTGATAAAGAGATAGGATTGAGGGCTACCATTGGAACCCAATCCACATACCAGAATATCCTGAAGCCTGTCCTCATTGATATCCCCCCAGATGCCCCTGCCATTTCTGATTCCCCTGAGCTGTGCCGTAGATGAGAAGTTTCCACTGACGGGATTGTAGGAGAATACTTCCGTGCGGGGGCTATCCGCATCTGTACCGGTGAGCAGGAGGTCCAGAAAGCCATCGCTGTCCTGGTCTCCCCAGTCCAAGGAGGCCTCCTTCAAGGCAGGTAAAGGCGCTTCTGAGGAGGTCAGAAGGGTAAAGCCTCCCCTGATTCCTCCATTTCTATAAATTCCTGTAAAGGCGGTAGCTCCATTACTTCCACTGATCGCAAGGTCTTTGTCTCCATCCCTGTCAAAGTCTGCCCAACTTGAGGAGGCTTCTTCGAGGGCCTGAAAATTCAGGTAGGTATCTTCGACAAAACTTCCACCTCGATTCTCAAAAATAGCCGTTTTTGGACCCTGGGCAGTCAAGCCAGAGAGAAAAATATCCAGGTCTCCGTCGTTGTCATGGTCTATCCAATCGAGGCTTCCGTCGATGACAGCCGGCACATCACCTCCCAGAGCTATGGGACTGAGGGTAGCATTGCCATTATTTTCAAATAGCCTTATTTGTGGATTCCCGTTTTGAGTTCCGCTGTAAAGGACTTCAAGATCGCCATCATTGTCATAGTCGCCCAGGGCCAGTGATGATTGGTCCAGTCCACTTAATCCGGAGAAGAGTTCAAGCTGACCGCCTTCATTTTTCAGGACTACAAGTACGGGAACGCCCGAGCGATCGGTACCATTGATGAGGAGGTCCAGGTCTCCATCCCGATCGAGGTCGCCCCAGTGGAGCTTTCCAGAGCGGTAATTAGAAGGAATACCGGGACTGAATCGCTCTTCATTGGCATTGACGAAGCGAGGCCGTACAAGATCTATGCTTTGGGCTGTGGGAAAACCAGAACCTTCAAAATCAGGAGCTACTGACTGTACACTCCAGAAATAAGTACCATTGTTGAGCCCCGTGAGCTTATACTCATTTTGGTAAGCAGTATTGCCAGTTTTAGCCAACCTCCGAAAACCACTAGTGATATCTGCCGAAGGACTCAGGCTGTCTCCCAAAGCAGGGGCTGTACCTACATAGACATTGTAGCTGTGGTGGGTCTGCCCGGAGGGAACGGACCAACGCATAATCAGGGTATCTGCCCTTACTTCTGCATTCAGGCTGACCGGAGCCGCGGGGCTTTGGTTGAGGCTGCTGTCCACATTCATGTAAATACCAAGGTCGTGGGTCAGGGGAAAATTTGCACTCCTACCGATCAGGGCAAGGTCTAGGTTGAAATCTCCGTTTAGGTCTCCCCATGCCATGGCCCCCTGATCTACCCGGGAAAGGGCCAGGCCCGGTACCTTTTGTTCTTCAAAGTTGCCCGAACCCAAATTTTCAAAGATACTGGCATATCGATTGAATCCGTCCACGGCACCGGAATAGACAAAGTCAGGGAGATCATCATTGTTATAATCACCAAAAGCCAAAGATGCATGGTAGACCCCTCTGATGTCGAGGTTACGGTCGGTAAATACCAAATTCTGATTGGTGTACAAGAGGGTTTGCGGAAGGCCAAGGCTGTTAAGGCCGCTAATCAGTAAATCCGGAAATCCATTTCCGTCGATGTCGGCCCAATCACAGGCAGAACTTCTCAGATTCAGGACATTGGTATTTCTCTGTGTGAATGATTTGAGACCTGTATTCAGGTAAAGCCGGCTGCCAGCCTGAGGACTAGCCGAATTTGAAATATCTCCGGTGAAGAATATATCCTGAAAGCCGTCCCTGTTGACATCCGCAATTCCTATGGCTCCATCCTTAAATGCTGTGAGATTGATGCCGAGGGAAATAAATTGGTCTCCTCCTATATTTTCGTAGACGTCTGCTTCAAGCGAAGTTCCACCCACACCGCTAATGACTACGTCCAGGTCCCCATCATTGTCGATGTCTATCCAGTCAATGTCTCCTTCCCGAAGGCTTGCGATGCCGTGGTTGGTGATGGAAGTAAAGCTGCCATTACCGTTATTTTTTTGAATGATGGTGGCAGAATTCCCATTGTTCAGGGTTCCGGAGAGAATGATATCGATGTCTTCATCATGGTCATAATCGCCCAGGGCCAGCCTGGAGTCGATGAGTCCCTGCAAAGAAGGACCGTCAACCAAGACACCATTGTCGTTTCGAAAAATCTGAGTGGTCGGGCTTCCATCCCGGTTACCTGAGACAATGAGGTCCAGGTCTCCATCCTTGTCAAAGTCTCCCCAGGCCAGATCTCCGGAGCTAAAGCCCTCCGGGGTAGACCCAAAGACAGCCCTGCTTGTGTCCAACAGGATGGGGGCTTGAAATTCAAAGGTATCCTCTATGGAAAAAGGTCCCCCTTCGTAGTCCATATCAATTGCCTGTACCCGCCAGAAATACTCTCCATCCGGAAGGTTGTAAAAGCGAAATCCAGTCTCACCATTGACCATGCCGCCGTTTACGACCTGCCGTTGCCCAGAGGCCAGAAGGGATTGGGGAGATCGCTGTTCTATGCCTCCACTGACCCTTCCAAGGAGGACATTGTAGGAGAGACCTGGCCTGATGGAGTCAGGGATATTAATTGGCGCAGTCCAGGAAAGTTCCACATCGTACCCATCGATGACTTCGGGATGATGTACCGGGGCTATGGGAGTAAAAGGACTGCTATTGGCAATGTTTCGGAATATCCTAAAGGTATTTGAATCTGGAGAGTCAGAGCGCTGACCTGCAAGGAGGAGGTCTGGCTTACCATCCTGATCTACATCAGCCCAAGCTGAAGCAGAACCCTGATCCACGGGAGGGAAGGGAGCTGCGGCTACCTGGTCGGCAGCAAAGGAATCCACAGAGGGATGGTAGCGATAAAGTCTGACACTGCGTTGGCCATCCTCCCTGCTTCCGCTGATGATGAAGTCCTTGTAGCCGTCGAGGTTATAGTCTGCCCAGGCTGCATCTCCTCCCGAAAGACCTTCCAGGCCACTTTGCCTCAATTGAAAACTGCTTCCCTGAATATTTTCGTAGACAAAAGTAATGGGACCTCCGTTGCTTTCTCCACTAAGGAGGACATCGAGAAAACCGTCGCTGTTGTAGTCTCCCCAGGAGAGGCTACCCTCGCTTAGGCCTTCAAGCTCGATGGGAGGAAGGAAATCTCCCAGGCCATTATTGGCTAAAATATAAGTTTTCCTTCCTAGGGCGGTCTCACCTCCGATCAAGAGGTCGAGGTTCCCGTCATTGTTAAAATCACCCCAGTCACCCCCTGAAAATTCGAAGGGAATGAGGTTAGCGGGATTGACCTGACTGAATTGGAGCTGGCTGACATTGTTTTTGGCATTGCTGAGGTAAAGATTGGACACCGGAGCACCAAACTGATTTTCTCCTGAAATGAAGACATCCCGGAAACCATCTTTATTGAAATCTACCAGAGAGCAGAAGCCGTTTCTCACTCCTGTAAAATCCCGATAATGGGTGGCAGGATTTGAATTGTTGAAGGAACCCAAGAGATTGAAATAGAGCCTGGCAACGGGAGGCTGTCCCGAGGTCTGCTGCCCCATGACGAGGAGGTCCAAAAACCCGTCGTTGTTGACATCCCCCCAGCATTGATCCCCCCTGTGTACCTGATAGATGTTGGCATCGTTGGGGGCGTCCCTCAGGAAAGTATTGGAGCCGGGTTCGAAGTGATAGAGGAAGCTTCTGATGTTTCCGTTTTCATCTTCCCCCGAAATAACAAAATCCAGGAATCCATCGGGTGTATTGACCTGTGCGGCTCCCCCCCTATAGTCGCCCATGGAAAGGCTAGCCTCTTTGAGCCTTGGAAGGGAAGAGAGGGTAAAACCGGCGGTTTCATCTATAAAACTGGGAAATTCGAACTCAAAGGATTGAAGGGGTGAAAAGGTGGAACCTTCAAAGTCCTGATCGATGGTTTGAATGGCAAACTTATAATCTCCCGGCTCCAGCCCTTCCAAAATGAGTTCCCGGTTGTGGGTGACATTCCCCCTGCTCGGCTTTCTGTTAAAGCCATAGTTGCTAAGCGCCGAATCTATCTCGCTGTGAAGGTAGCGCAGTATTTCATTGCTCCCATCGTCCTTAAAAACAAGGACAGTATAACTCAGGCTTCTTTCTTCAAATGGAGAGTAGTTGGGAGGGGGATCCCAGCTAAGCCCCACGTCAAAGCCCTGTATTTCGTGTTGAATGTTGGTAGGTGGGTCGGGAGTAGAATTGGGTGAGGCATCAATATTTTGAAATAGCTTGAAGGTATTGGAGGTCAGTCCTACCCCGGTCCTACCCAGGAGAAAGATGTCCAGCTTGTTGTCCCCGTTGTAGTCGGCCAGCTTGACAGCTGCGTTGAGTCCTACATGGGTCAAAATCGAAGAACTGGCATTGTCAATCGAAAGGGTAGGATTAAGGGGGCTTTGGTTGTGAAAATAAACAAGGCTTCGTGGAGTCGATACTCCTCCTACATCTTCAAAGCCTACCGTGACCAGGTCATTGAAACCGTCGTTGTTGAGGTCTCCCACACCCATTCCGCCGCTTTCGAGCTTGGTTCCGGAAAACAGGCCTCCACCCGTAAAGAAGGAAGTACCCTGGTTGTTCAGTTGGACGTAGGTGGCTGGTATTCCATTGGCATCAATGCCCAGTCCCAGGATATCGAGAAATCCGTCGTTGTTAATGTCTGCCCACTGCACCTCTCCCCCAAAAATCTTGGTGAGATTGGCGTTGTTCAGCCTTGAGAAGCTCGTTCCTCCGTTGTTTCGATAGATGTCGGTGATGGTATTGCTGCCCGACCTTCCCATAATGGCTACATCTGGATAGCCGTCGTTGTCAAAATCGCCAAATTTGGCATCTCCACGGTCTACATTGGGGAGCCCCATTCGACCCGCAGAAATAAAATTGAAGTTTCCGTTTTGAAGGTCGTTTCGGTATATCTGGGTTCCATTCCCTCCAAATCCCGTGACCAGAAGGTCCAGGTCTCCATCATTGTCCACATCCCCAAAATCCAGACTTGCATCGCGGATACCGGGGAGGACCTGAAAGGGAGCCCCAAAAGTCTTGCTACTTACCCCTGAGTTAATGAATTGATTGGTATAAATCTTCAGGATGGGGTTAGAAGTGGTGGCATCGGTATTTCCGCATATGGCAAGGTCCAGGTCTCCGTCTCCATCCACGTCTCCCAGGGCAATGTCCCCGTTTCTGATATCTTCCTGGGCCGTTACGTCTCCCGCTTGAAATTGTCCGGTCTGGCTATCGTAAATGTAGTAGACCAGGTTGGGATTATTAGAGGCGTCAGAGCCACAATACAAAAGGTCCAGGTCCCCATCATTATCGGTATCCCCCAGTTCTATGGCTCCATCTTTCAAACCTGGAGGGGCAAAGTCAAATTTTGACCCTGTAGAATCGATAAAGACAGAGGTAAAGGTAAAGGGATTGACATAGGTAAAGCTGCCTTGGGCACTCCAGGCAGAGGCCTCAAAGTCCTGATCGATGG
This sequence comes from uncultured Bacteroidia bacterium, assembly GCA_964564415.1. Lineage (GTDB taxonomy): Bacteria > Bacteroidota > Bacteroidia > J057 > J057 > JALEFZ01. The sequence continues at coordinate 27,180 of CAZMAV010000005.1, forward strand.
CCTGCACCCGCCAATAATAGGTAGTCCCGGAGCTCAGGTTGTTGTCGCTGATGACCCAGAGGGTGTCTTTGAGATCCCCAAAATCCGAGAGTCGGTAAAAACCATTTCCCAAATCTGCCTGGGCAGCTTTGATATTCTCTCCTGCCGGCACACTGCCAATGTGGAGGTTGTAGGTGAGGCCATGAGAGAGGGGCTGGGCAAGGTTGGAAGGAGGGCTCCAACTCAGAATAACAGAAGCACCGGACTGATTGGAACTTATATTTGTAGGGGGCTGAGGAGTAGTATTGCTTACCGCCAGGTTATTTTGATAAAGCCTGAAGGTATAATTGCTGGGAGCCAGGGTAGTTCCTGTAAGCAGAAGGTCGAGCTTATTGTCCTGATTATAATCAGCCCAGGAGATTCTGGCTCCGTTGTTCACATCCTGAAGGAGGCCGGAAGCCGTCGTCAGAAAGGTAAAGGCACCATTGGTGTCGTTTTCGTAGAGTCGGGTACTTCGGTCATTGGGGCTGTTGCCATTTTGTCCACTCAGAGAAATGTCCAACCATCCATCATTGTTGAAATCCACCCATACGGCCTCTCCGTTTTTGATTCCTTCCAGGTTGGCATTGACCAGGGCAAAACCTGCGCTCCCATTATTCTTGTAGACTTCTGTCCGGGCGGTTCCTGTATTGTCTTCCCCGGAGATGAGGATGTCCATGTCGCCGTCATTGTCGTAATCTCCCCACTCAATCGAGCCGTTTTCAATGTTGGGAATGGCAGAGGTGAGGGGAGCAAAATTACTATTCCCCAGGTTGGTGTAAATCTTGGTGGAGGGATTTCCCGCCTGATCGGTTCCACAGTAGGCCAGGTCCAGGTCGCCATCGCTGTCGTAGTCGCCCCAACTCAGATAGGGACTGGATACCCCTGGCAGGCTTAGATCGGAGACATAGCCATTTGCGGGAAGGTCGTCGTGTCGAAAAAGCTGAAGGTTGCTGGAGCCAGTATTACCTGCTATGACCAGGTCGAGTTGGCCGTCGTTGTTGTAGTCCGCAAAGGCAGCTGCACCATCGGAGACCTCCATAGATGAAATCTGTGGGGTTATGGTAAAGTCTTCGGTGAAGTTGATCCCGTTGAAGTTGAAGATTTTGGCAAAGCGGATGCCCTGGTTGTTTTGGCCGATGATGAGAAGGTCCAGGTCGCCATCGCTGTCGTAATCACCCCAGGCCGGTCTGGAGTTCCGTACCGCAGGAAGGGTAGCTGCCCCCGGAAACCGCTCAAAGAGATCTGTGGAGGAGTTGTACCTGAATACTTCGGTCTGATAAGGATTGAGGCCACCCTTTGTCCCTGTGATGACAAAATCCATGTCTCCATCCGCATCAAAGTCCCCCCAAACGAGGTCTCCGCCAGTCTGAGCAGTTGGTAGGGTAGTGAAGGCCGAATTCGTTTGATTCAGAAAATCCTGACCGTACACCTGAGAAAGGAGGAAGATAAGGATCAAAACAAGGAGGTAAGGTCCCTTAAAAGAAAGATATGAAGAGGTGTTGATGGTTTTCATAACAAAGCTTTAGGCTATAACCGATAAACGGACTTTGTTCTGCTTAGGGTTGGGTTGAAATACTTAATCGTTTGGACCAAAAATAGGTGGCAGTGCCCTAAGTAATTGAAGGACAAGAACTCCTACCCCTACCAGTCCCACGCCCCCGGCGGCATATTTGTAGGCAACTGGGAAGCGATTGTCTACCGTAACCGGGAGGCTGTAAGCCTTGAGACCTGATTTTTCAGTACCGATCAAGCGGATGCGATAGCCCCCACTGGGCTTGATGTCATTGGGTACCTGCCAGGTATAGTCGGTTTTATTGCTTACCCGGGCCAGGGTATCTAGGAGTTCGTCATAGCGGTAGAGTTCGATCAGGAGTTCGTCCTCACTGGCATTTTCCCCAAACCAGGAAAAGGTGACCGGATCACCACGCTTTACCCTGCTGTCTCTTTGGGGAGTAAAGAAGGCAAACTGGGGCAGGGTCCTTACTTCTATGGCCATCTTCCCATCAAATCTGCTCATTTCTGCCAGGGCGTCCCAGACTACTGTATGTTTACCTATGGTGATATTTTTTCCATAATCACCTGAAATCTTAGTCAGGGGAAAAGTGCCGAAATCGCCGAGAGCAAAAAGTGAGACAGTGTACAATCGGTTGGAGATCGTATCCCCTATGATGTATTCTATCAGGACTTTATCCTCCTGGGCCTTGGCCTGAACCACTACCTTGATCTGAGCCTGGACCCCAGTCCCAAATGAAAGAATAAGGATGAGAAGTCCCAGCCCCTGACGAAGCCCAAAAGAGAGAGGAAGTCCTATTTTTTCCTTCTTAAATGAGTAGTTGATTCGCATCGTGACGTGTATATGTTTAGCAGTTCCATTTTTGGGCAAAGCATACAGAAACTTTGGACCTTCGGGAACTAGGCACTGAAAGTCAGAATCTTGAAATTAAGTTCATTAGGGTGTTAGGGAAATGCCATTCAAATGCCTTCTCAATTTTAGGATAATATAAAAGACAATAAAAACCCTAAAATTAAAAAAACTTCCTTCCCTTATGCAGGGGGCCATAGAGTGAAAGATGAGGCTACGATTTTGATTTGAACAAAAACTGTCCCAAAAGCCAGCTCTTTTGCTTCAGAAGTCTCTTTTCTCAACACGAACGGTAGTTTTGGGACTTTCTGAGCCTCAGATTCTTTTTTTCTCTTCTTAAAAAGCCAAGTTTAAAGTCAAAAAAACGTTTTTGGGGCATAATCTTACCTATCCCCCTGACCCTTGACGCAAAATTCAAGCTGTCCCCTATACCTTCCTTTCTTCCTTGAGATGAATTGAGTAGGAAAGAGGTCACCTTCGAAGCCTTAAGTCAACAGCGGAAAGCCTTATTTGCCCCAGATAGCTCCCTTTACTCGGCTTGTTTTTGGTATTTTCCATAGAAATATGTCTTAGGCTCTTTTTCAAGGTCATCACTACCGTAGTAGCCCCAGCCCACAATGGTGTAGGCAGAATCGGTCGCCACTTCGTAAAAATACTCCGCTTTAAGGGGATCTTTTAGGGTTCGGGACCAGATGATCATGCCCTCACCCAGGTCCTCACCCTGGTGAACAACGGTTTCGCTGGGCTTTTTGACCACACAGATGAGGCTGTCCCCGCGGACTTCATTGTAGCCCTCGCTTTTGACCACCTTTTCTTTTCCATTTTCCATGTACCTATCCGTGATGGCCACGGTCTGGTAGTAGGGAGAAGTAGAATTGTACCGCTGTTCTACATTTATGACCAGACCGGTATCCAGGTTCATAGCCATCAACTCTTCTCTTTGGGTAAGTCGGGGCATTGACTTACCCTCGCGCTGGCCTTCAGGGTGATTCAGCACCAAAAACTTTCCTTTCCAATGTCCGTCCCAGGGCTTAAAAACATTTGCGTAGCGGGTAGAATCCCCACTTTTTGCCTGGGCCTTCGAATTGTTGGAAGTAGAGGATGGAGTTTTGCAAGAAAAGCATAAACTTAGGATGAGAAAAAAGAATGAAAGGTTTCGCATATCAATCTGTATTTCAAAGGGATGAATTTTTACAGTACCAATGATACGTCTTTACGGGTAGATCTAAAAACTGCGGTTCTCGAAAGCCTTCCCAAAGATCGGGGGCTTTACATGCCGGAAGAAATCTTGCCCCTTTCTGAGGACTTTTGGAAGAGGTTTCCAGGGATGAGCTTCAATGAAATGGCCTTTGAGGTCAGTCGGCAGTTGCTTCGGGGATCCCTGCCCGATGAGGAGCTGAGGGAAATCTGTCGGGAGACCATAAACTTCGATGCCCCCCTGAGGCCTCTGGAAGGGTGCATAAAGGTACTTGAACTTTTTCACGGCCCTACCCTTGCCTTCAAGGACTTTGGAGCTAGGTTCATGGCCCAGTTGATGAGTCTTCTCAATAGGGGAGAGTCTCTTCCCCTGTCCATCCTGGTGGCCACCTCTGGTGATACGGGTGGAGCTGTGGCCGCTGGCTTTTTTAAAACCCCACATGTTAGGGTATGTATACTCTACCCCAAAGGAAGGGTCAGCCCCTTGCAGGAAAAACAGCTGACCACCTTGGGAGAAAATATTACCGCCTTGGAGGTCGAGGGAGCCTTTGACGATTGTCAGGCCATGGTCAAAGAAGCCTTTTTGGATGAAGAGCTCAACGCTGCTCTCCGCCTGACCTCCGCCAACTCTATCAATATCGCCCGTTTGATTCCCCAGACTTTCTATTATTTCAGGGGAATGCAGCAGCTCTGGAATACCCCAGAAAATAAGGTCTTCTGCGTTCCTAGTGGCAATTTTGGCAACCTGAGTGCAGGACTCATCGCCCGGAAATTGGGCCTGCCTATCCATCGCATGATCGCCGCCACCAATGCCAATGAGGTCGTTCCCGCCTACCTGAAGAGCGGTAATTTTGAGCCTCGACTTTCCCTTCCCACCCTTTCCAATGCCATGGATGTAGGCAACCCCTCAAATTTTTACCGCATGTTGGACCTTTATCAGGGAAAGTGGGAGAGGGTAAGAAAGGAGATTCATGGATATTCCTATGACGATGAGGGGACCCTGGCTGCCATGAAAAAGATATACGATAAGGAGGGATACGTCTTGGACCCCCATACGGCAGTAGGATACCTGGCTGCAAAGGAGTATCTGAATAGCCATCCTGAGGAGGAAGTAGTGGTGCTGGGGACGGCTCACCCGGCAAAATTTTCCGAAGCTGTGAGCAAGGCTCTGGGTAGAGAAGCCGAAGTACCGGAGCGCCTGGCTCGACTGGCCCATTTGACCAAGGAAGCCAGAGAAATGCCCGCAGAATTTTCCGCTTTGAAGGAATTTCTGCTGGAGGAGTTTACTTAGATTTTCTAATTGCTTTCAGATAAAAGCCAGAGCCAGGAATCCTAGAGGGAAATCAATTCATCCTTATAGGCAAATCCCACCAGAGCAGCTGTATTTTTGAGCTTGAGCTAGAATATGAGCTAAGTAGTCTTGCAATTTCATCTCGGATTTCTTGGGGCCAATTTTTCCCAAATCCAGCGTTAGTTCCCGATAAATTGGGATCGCTTTAGAACCACTAAATTTAGGTTCAATTCATTGACTTTAGAAAAAATTGTCTTCAAAGAATACCGAATTCAATATGTTCGCTTACTTACTCATTGACCGAAAATTTTCGTAATATCGGGTTTATCATTGCTCTTGCATGAATAAACCCACACAGAAATCCGTTCGGCTGGCCCTGGTCCTCATGTGCTTTTTATTTCTGCTCGTGGGGACCCTGGCCAGTTTCAATGATGTACTCAAGCCCTTCCTCCAGCGGCTTTTCAAGCTCAGCTATGGAGCTTCTGCCTGGATTCATTTTGCCTTTTACTTTGCTTACATATTCATGGCCATTCCGGCCAGCATTTTTTCCATTCGCCTGGGGTATAGAAAAACCATTTTACTGGGCCTGAGCATCATGTTTGTAGGGGGTGGAATAGGCTTATTGGCAGGTATGGAGGCCATTTACCTGATTTATGTGATAGCAGTGCTGAGCATAGCCATGGGAGTAGCTGTCATCGTGGTCATGGTCAACCCCTACGTGAGCCGCATTGGCAGCGAGGTCAATTCTGCCGCACGTCTCAACCTTGTTAATTCTTTTTACTCGACCGGAGGTATTTTGGGCCCCCTGTTGGGCGCTTCCTTGCTCTACAGATCAGGGAGCGAAAACCTCCAAGCCTCTCAATCTCATTGGGTCTATCTGGGTCTCCTGGCTGTGCTGAGTCTTGGCCTACTGGCTTTTCTTTTGATAAAAATACCAGAGCTTCCCATTGCCCACAGCCCGATCAGTATCAAAAGTTTCAAAGAATTGACCTCTCGTCATCGAAACCTTCGATTTGGGATGATTGCCATGTTCATGTATGTAGGCATAGAGGTGGGTACGGGCAGCCTCATCGCCAAGTATCTGGTAATGGAAAGGATATGGGGAATATCGGAAGAGGCAGCTGGCAAGTGGGTATCGGTATATTGGGGTAGTTTTATGGTAGGTCGCCTGATCGCAGCCCGCCTGGGCAATCGTTTTTCTGCCGCTCAAATGCTGCAGGCCAATGTTCTGGCCTCTATGGTTTTGATTGTAGGGGTTATATTTGGCCAGGGAAGGGGGGCTGGAGTTGCCCTTTTGGCCCTTGGACTCTCCCATTCGGTCATGTTCTCATCCATCTTTGCCATGGGGGTAGTGGGTTTGGGGGAAAGGGTGCAGGAGGCTTCCAGTTTCATTTTTATGCTGGTTTTTGGTGGAGCAATTATTACATTTATTCAAAATAATTTGGCTGATGTGCCACAAATTGGTATCCAGGGCTCTTTTTGCCTTACCTTTTTGTGTTACCTGTATATTCTTTGGTACTCCTTCGACGGATATAAGCAGGGTTTTTCGGACAAAAAAACAACTACTAATACTACTTGAGGCATGGAAAATTTTCAATTGACCACGGTAGATACCGTAATAATGGTAGTTTATGGCCTGGTCATCATTGGTTATGGTTTATACAAAGCCAGAAGTAAAAACTCTGAAGAGTATTTCCTGGGAGGCAGGGCCATGATCTGGCCGGTGGTGGGGATTTCCCTTTTTGCCGCTAATATTTCTTCTTCCACCTTGGTAGGTTTGGCCGGTGATGCTTATTCCACCAACACCCATGTCTACAACTACGAATGGATGGCTGCCGTTATTCTGGTGTTTTTTGCCATCTTTTTCATGCCCTTCTACCTAAAAACCGGGGTCTACACCATGCCGGAGTTTTTGGAGCGACGCTTCGATTCCCGATCCCGCTATTATTTTTCCTTCGTCACCATCATTTCCAATATCATCGTCGATACGGCAGCGGGTCTGTACGTAGGTCTTTTGATCTTTAAAATCCTTTTTCCTTCCCTTCCTGCCTATGTTATCATTATCATTCTGGCCGCTGCCGCTGCCGCCTACACCATTCCGGGAGGACTTTCTTCGGTGATTCACACAGAAGTCATTCAGGCGATACTCCTGATTTTGGGATCCATTGTCCTTACCTTCTTTGCTTTTAGGGAAGTAGGAGGCTGGGGAGCCATGGTTGACCAACTTAATGCCCTTGGAAGCCAGAATCACTGGGGAAAAGGGGGACCTCAGGATGCCGAGGAGGTGCTCAGCATGGTTAGGGGAGCTGAAGATGAATTTATGCCCTGGACAGGCCTACTCATAGGAGTGCCCATCCTGGGATTCTATTTTTGGATCACCAATCAGTTCATGGTACAGCGGGTACTCAGTGCCAAAAACCTGGACCACGGCCGCTGGGGAGCTCTTTTTGCTGGCCTTCTCAAACTTCCCGTTATCTTTATCATGGTCCTGCCCGGTGTCCTGGCCATTCTTCTTTTCCGGGACCTGGATCTGAGCTTCCTCAACTACGAAACCATCAAATACGGGGAAAAGGTCCTCTGTCGAGACCTGTCCAATTGTCCCAATATGACCTATCCGGTCCTCCTCTTCAAACTCCTGCCCACGGGTCTGCTGGGCTTGGTACTGGCGGGCCTCCTGGCGGCGATGATGTCTTCGATCTCGGCTACCTTTAACTCGGCCTCTACCCTGATTACCATGGATTTTGTCTCCAAACTGCGCCCCAACCTGAATAGCCAGCAACTGGTGGCCGTAGGTCAGGTATCTACCCTGGTCCTGGTAATTCTGGCCGCTGCATGGGCTCCTCAGATCGAGCGCTTCGGTTCTCTTTTCAAATACCTCCAACTGGTCATTTCCTTTATTTGTCCTCCTGTGGTAGGGGTCTTTATTTTAGGTCTGTTTTGGAAGAGGGCCAATGGGACCGGTGCCTTCGTCAGCCTTATCATTGGATTTTTGATAGCGGCTACCTTCCTGGGTTTTGAAGCTGGAAAAGAAGCCCTTCGCAGCGAAGCCGTCGAATACGTCCGGGTCAACGTAAGCAATGACATCGCCTCCCCCGAGTTTGGTGAAGCTTTGGGGACCTATGTAGATTCTAATATTTCTGCGATGATGAAAGGGATCACCGATATTCACTTTCTCCATAAGGCTGCCCTTCTCATGCTCATCTGTGTGATTCTCAATGTATGGGTTAGCCTCATGACACCTCCCCCCTCCGAGGATAAAATTGCCGATTATACCTGGAGCCGCAGATTGATCCGCGAAGAAACCAAGGAACTGGAAGGCCTGCCCTGGTACCAGAATTACAGGGTTCTATCCTTTCTCCTGCTGATTGCCACGGCCATTATCGTAGGTTTCTTTTGGTAGCACGACTTTAACCTGCAAGGGAAAGAGCAAAACCTGTCATTAGGAATTAATGATAAGTTTTGCTTCTTTCATATGAATCAACCTAAATGCATATAGCCATGATAGAACTGATGATCTTCGATATGGCAGGAACTACCGTAGATGAAGGCAATATCGTCTATCATAGCCTTCACAAGACCTTTCAGGATTTAGGATTTTCCCTGAAATTCGAAGATATCCTTCTCGGAGCTGCCGGAAAGGGAAAACTTCAGGCCATCAGGGATGTCATGAAAGAAAAACTGGGGAAGGAAGATGAGGAAACTGCCCGGCGCTTCTACCGTGACTTTTTGAAAAAAATGAACCAGGCCTATGCTTCCTTTTGTCCCAGTCCCTTTTCCGGTGTGGAGCCCGTTTTTTCTCGACTGAGAGAAAGAGGGATTAAGATCGCGCTAAACACCGGATACGACAGAATTACTGCCGAGGGGCTGCTTGAAAAATTAGGCTGGAAAGACAGAGCTTACACCGACTTTTTGATAAGCAATGACGACGTCGAACAGGGCCGCCCTTCTCCCGACATGATTTTCCTAGCCATGAAGTTGGCTGGGATTTCCAACCCCCTTCATGTAGGAAAGATCGGAGACAGCATCGTTGATATTCATGAGGGAAAAAATGCAGGCTGCGGACTGAGCATTGGGATAACGACCGGAGCCCAAAGCCGCGCTCAACTGCAGAGTGCAGAGCCGGATCATATCATCGATCACATGGAAGAATTGATTCCCCTGATTGAAAAAATCAAAGCCATTCCCGATTAATCTTTGGTCGCACTTTGCCTAATCGTTAAGGTCTGAATCCAGGAAATTACAGTACTCCCCTGGATGATTGACGTTGAGGAAATAGTGAGGATCTACTTGATGCAGTTGATTCAGGGTAAACTTTTGTAGGAGTTTTTTGACGCTCCAATTACCTTTGGCTACAGCCTGTCGCAGGGCCGAGTGAGTAGAGGCCTCCTAGATGGAGGGAAAGGGTTCCGGGCTATGATTCGAGGGATGCTGAAAGAGGCAAACCTGGCTTTCCTTTGGCTTTCGGTTTTGTATCAGCTATTTCAACAGGCTTTCATAAATTCGGAGCATGTCACAGGGAATGGCAAGGAGGGCTGACTGGAGGTATGGATCCTGAGCGCTCAGTATAGCTCCAAGGGGACCTGCATCCCCATATGTATCCAGAATGTAGGGCTTATCGGAGGAAAGCTCATTCAATTGTTCTTCTCTCAAAGAAAGAAGGGCCTTTATGTCGCAATTCTCCAGCAAATGGTTCAAGTGTAGGTATTGGGGGAGTTGGTGAAAGACCAGTCCTGCCTTGTCGTGGCCCATTCTTCGGCTTTTTCCTCCCATTAGGATCAGGCCCAATGGCTTATACATATCATCAGTGAAAAATAATGTGAGCGGCAATCAAAGAGAGAAGGAGGCCGATGCCGATCTGGCTCATGCTTCGCGAGGCTGGTTGTAGGATTTCTTGTAAAGGTCGCCAACCCTTTTTTCCGGTAGAAAGGGCCATGATTCCCAAGGCAATAGAAATTACCCAAAAGGCCCTCACGAAATAATTCATCTCGGGGAAAAACCAAGGTGACTGTATCAGAAGGTGGAGGGGTAGGGTAGACAGAAAGGCCAGGAGAACCAGTTTTTGTTTAGGGGCCACCATGAAACCCGCTGTACAGATCAGTACCACGATTCCACAATTGATGTAGTAGCGAAGTTCATTTAAAGTATGGGTAAATGCTGCATCGGGATTTTTCAACTTGAGGTAGAGGAGGATCAGGCCCATGGTAACTCCCGAAAATAGGGCCAGGATGATGCTCTGTTTGCCCGCCTGGATCACCTCTTCATCCTCGGCTTTGGGGCGAAGGTAGCCCTTGTAGATATCTATGGACCAGAGTGTGGCCAGGGAATTGAAGGTAGAGTCCACGGTACTCATCAGGGAGGCAAAAAGGGCACAGAGGATCAGTCCTTTGAGGCCTACGGGAAGGTAGGTAGACACCAGATAGGGGAAGGCCATGTCGGGGTCTGCCAGTCCTCCCTCACCCAAAATTCCGACCAGGGCAACCCCCGGCACCACGATGACCAGGGCCATCAGGTACTTGGTCGCAGCTCCTGCCATGAGGCCGATCTGGGCTTCTTTTAGATTTTTTGCGGCTAGGGAGCGTTGAACCACCGATTGGTTGGCACACCAGTAATTGATATTGAGGAGGAAAAGTCCGAAAATATGTGTCCAGGGTAGCTTTTCGTGGTCGGCAGGGAGGTGGAGGTGCATGAGTTCGGGGGTCTGTCGGTACAGTTCACCCCAGCCCCCCAACTCCCGAATGGAGATAAACAAAACCACCAGTCCCCCGCTAAGGAGGATGAAAAACTGGATGATATCCGTCTTGACTACGGCTCCCAATCCACCCAGGTAGGTGTAGATGGCCGAAAAAATCCCCAGACCCAGGATGAGGACAGAGGTGCGAATCATGGGATCGGGATGAATGGCCGATAGGTACTCGGCAAAGACCTTTTCAGCGGCAAAGGCTCCCCAAAAGAGGGCAGCTCCCAGGGTGATGGTAGAGAAAAGGAGGAGATTAGCCAAGGAATAGAAGAGGCCTACCCTTCGGCCCAGGTGACGATTGATAAATTGAGTGATGGTGATGACGCCCTCCTTGAGGTAGAGGGGGAGGAAAATAAAGGCTGCCATGAGTATGCCCTGAATGGCATTGATTTCCAGGCTGGCCTGGGCAATTCCGTAGAGATAGGCCGAACCCATCATTCCCAAAAACTGATAGCCCTGAATATTGGTGGCGATGCTAGAAAGGGCCACCGAGGGCCAGCGGAGATTGCGTGAACTCAAAAAATACTGCTCTATGCTCACCCCCTTTGCCACTCGCCCAGACAAAGCGGTGATAAAAATGACAGAAAAATATGCTATGACAATAATCAGGTCAATCATGGGTGGCTATTTTCTGATTCCTTCGCCCAGGGGAGTCAGGGGGATATCCTGAGGTCTTCGGCCCTGGACTTCAGGCATAGAAAGGGTTTGAAGGTGAGGCATGACGTACTTGCCAAATAGATCGCATGCTTCGCGGTGGGGATAACCTGAGAAAATAAAGGCTCGGATGCCCATGTCCATGTATTCCCTTATTTTTTGCAGAATCTGATCGGGATCGCCGACCAGGGCAGCCCCACAGCCCGAGCGCCCCCTTCCTATGCCCGTCCAAAGATTGGCCTCGGCATAGCCCTCCGAATCCGAATGTTCGCGCATTTCACTTTGTCGGGTTACCCCATAGGAACGAGCATCCTGGGCTCTCTCCCGTATTTCCTTGCCTTTGCTATCATCCAGATGGGACATTAGGCTACGTGCAGCTTCCCTGGCCTTGATTTCTGTCTCCCTCACGATGACGTGGATGCGGAGGCCAAAGTCCACCTTTCTTCCGTACATGGCTGCCTTCTGACTCATGTTGGACATGAGTTCTCTGAGGCGTTCCTGGGTTTCCGGCCACATGAGGTAGACGTCGCAGTGTTCGGCGCAGAGGTCCACTCCCTGGGGCGAATAGCCTCCAAAATAGAGGAGGGGACCTCCATTTTGCTGATAGGGTTTGACGGGCTCGGCGTCCAGGCTCACCTGGTAAAAATCGCCTTTAAAGTCGATCCTGTCCCGGATCCAACCTTGCTTCAGGATTTCGATGACCTCCCGCGAACGTTGGTAGCGGGAGGGAGAGTCAAGTTGAGTTCCCGGAAGGTCGGAGGAAATGATGTTGAGGGTCAGCCTCCCCTTGAGAATGTGGTCGAGGGTCGCGATAGAACGGCCAAGCATGGGGGGATGGACTTCCCCGCAGCGAATAGCGGCCAGCATATTGATGGAGGATGTTAGGGGAGCCATGGCTGAGACAAAAGTCCAGGTATCTTGCCCGACCTGATAGGAGGAGGGAAGGAGGATATTGCGAAAGCCATTTTTTTCTGCTGTCAGGACTATGTGGGAAGCATTTTCCCATGAAGACCTGAATTCTGGATCGTGGGCTCCCAGGTAGCGGTCATCCCCATTGCAGATGGGGGCAAACCAGGAGACTTCAGCCCCTGTGAGTTGGGGGGAACGAATGTCGATAGGGGGTTCAGGCATAGATAAGGGCTTGTAACGGGTTTGGGTTAAAGATACAAAAATCAGGCGATGGTTTCGCCGGTGCTGGCCTGCCAGAGGGCGTACCAGTCCTCGCGGTCCAGGTCGATTTGATGGGCTTTCAGGGCTGATTGGATGCGTTCAATTTTGGAGCTTCCGATGACGGGAATGAGGCCGGAGGGGTGTTTGTAGAGAAATGCCAGGAGGATTTGGTCCAGGGAAGCGTTGTATTTTTCCTGCAGGGCTTGAGCGGCCTGGCGGATGCGCTGGCTTTGGGGATCGGTTGGGGATGTGAAAATTTTGCCTCCGCCGAGAGGGGACCAGGCAGTAGGGCTAATGTGATGGCGGGCATAGGTATCGAGGCTCCCATCCTGGAAGGCGTCGAGGTGAAAGAGGGAAACTTCGATTTGATTGGTAATGAGGGGAAAAATCTGGTGGAGGAGTTCGAACTGTCGGGGGCTAAAATTAGAGACCCCAAAGGCTTTGACCTTGCCAGCTTTTTTGAGTTGGGTAAAGGCTTCGGCGATCTCCTGGACATCCATGAGGAAGTCGGGTCGGTGGATCAGGAGGACGTCCAGGTAATCGGTTTTGAGCATCTTCAGCGAATGTTCGGCCGAGGCGATAATATGCTCCTTAGAGGCGTCATAGCTTTTAAGTTTATAGGGTCGATTGGGGGAAACGAGTTTGATCCCGCATTTGGTGGTCAGTTGAAGGGCTGGGCGCAGCTGTGGCCTGAGGTTCATCATCTTACCAAATTCCTCCTCAGTGGTAAAATTCCCATAGATATCGGCATGGTCGAAGTGAGAAAGTCCGAGTTCTAGGCACTGATCGACGAAGCGGGCGAGTTGTTCGTTCTTCATCTGAGCCCCCCACTGTCCGAGGCGCATGGTTCCAATAAGGAGAGGAGGAAAGGCGGTCATATTTTTAAGGGAGGAAGTTAAGGGCTTGTGGGCAGGGATGCAAGGAGGGGGATGCTAGTGGGGATGGCTTTGTTGTGAACAAAGCTAGCGCATGCTCAAATTGGGTGGAGATTTCTTGAAAAGTTCTGGTTGAAAAAGGCGAAGTAGGTAATCGCTTAGGCTCCTCACATCAATGTCTGTATTTTGTGAGGGGTATTTGGGTTGATAGTCAGGAAATTCCTGAAAGATATTGGGAAGCAACTGTAGGGGTAAACCTTCTGCATAGAAATAGTAAAATAAATCTAAGGCTTCTTCATCCGTCAGGACTTTTTTTGTGGACAATAAATTTAGGTAGTAAGGCAGCCCGGGAATGACTGTAATTCCATCTCCCTTTACAAAAGCTAGGCCTACACCCAGTTCAAAATCCTCCTCTGTCAAGTTTCCGGCAATGCCAGGTAAGGCGTTTGATTTAACATTTTCCACTCCCAGGCTTCTATGATAGGCTTCAAAAAATGATTCGCCCAACTGATTTAGTTCTTGGAGCGTCCAAGCGAGGGCATATTCCCTGCCGAAATGATCCACGAATACCTGATACATTTTTTCGGTCCTTTTTATCAGTCTTTATCGGATTTCTGAGGTTTTCAACCAAAAGTTGGTTTTAGGGTTATTCTGATTGAATTTACTTTGGGTATCCTTACATGACTGCAAAGGCCAGCCGATAAAGGCACCAGACATCCACCATTCATCTTTCCGAGTCACCAGTTGAATCATAGCTACAAGTTTACCTGCTTGCTTAGCATCTATTTCCACAGAATCCTTGACAATTTCTATGAATTTTTCCGAATCGATTTCGACAAATTAATGATAGGAATCATCGCTTCTTTGATAAAAGAATAACCTGTTGACAATTCTGTTTAGGTTTCGGATGGCTTCAGCAGTTTCTTCGTGGGGGTTTAACAGCCTGATAAGCCATTCCCTTTCGCTTAGGCCTGAGAATGAGGAAGTTTGTTGGAAGAGATAGGAATCTTGCATTTGGTAAATCAAGGGACCTATGTCTTCCAATTCCCGTATTGAGGGAGGGGGATTTTTCATCAAATCCTCCATTTCTTCTTGGTATTTATTCTTAAAATCCCGACTTAGAAGATAGCCTTCCAGGTCCATGAAAGCCAGCTTTCCCTTGATTTCGAAGAAAGAGGTATCATCTTCGAGGGTGAAATGTTTTTTATAAAAGTCAGTTTCAGGTATATATTCGAACTCTTCTGAGAGTACCTTCATGACCATACGGCCAATGGGCATGAAAGGTAGGTAGAAGGGATTTTCAGGTACTTTTGCAGTTAGGTAATGGAAGGAAAATAGAATGAAGAGTATATCTTCCAAGTTAAGTTGACCTTTTTGGTACTCCACTGTCGAATAGAAGGAGTAGGAGCTTGAAAGAGTTCTTCATGGTACTCGATCAGCACCCTCCAGATTCCAATGTCATTTACGATGTCTTCAAGGTAGGATGTGATCCATACCGACAAGTTGATCAAAATCGTATGGATCTGTAAGTATTTCTTTGAGTACAGGTTTGAATTGGAGAAGGATTTTGTGAATTTTCCGGGTTACTTCCAGGTACTCTTGGTCGTAGTCAGTAGGGTTGGAATAGGGTTTTGACGCCAACCAATCCGACATCCCTACTTTCTTATTGCTTGGAGTTCTTTTTTCTGAGTGCCATAGGTGCGACTTGGTACTGCCTGGGAAAAACTAAGATTAAGGAATTTTGATGAAGGTTAAAAATGTATGGGCTTTCTTTGGCGAGACAGTTCAGATAGGTGATGGTGGCATGGTAGGTACATCTATCAGATCTGCAATGAGCTGATCCTCCTTGAGTTTCCAGTCATCGTAAGAACAAAAAATGACCCAGTTATCTTTGGTCCTATTTAAAGTAGTATTGAGATTGTTGATTTCAATTGGATTCTTTGGAAATAAAAACTTTTCAAACGAGTTTCTATTTCAATGCTAAGTACATGACAAAAGATTGATTTTCATTTGTAAGTCGTTGTTTCTGAATAGATTCAAGGTCAGGAAATCCAATCCAGTTTTGAAGATGCTGCAAGCTTTCCTTCCATGCTTTTTGATTGGAATACTTTCCACTTTTTGGGCTATCCATTGTCCTACTAAAATGGCCCAGCTTTTGGCATGATGATACCTCTCACGGGCCAATACTGTGGGATGATTGTCCTGAAATTTGTCCCAGACAAAACAGCTCAACTGATCCAAAGGAAAAATCACACGAGCCAAGAAACGCTGAATACGCCGATAAACAGAGCTAGTTTTACCTCGGCATCGAAGCAAAGGTTTAGCTTACAGAGGTCTACACGGCGAACTTTAAGCAAAGTAAGGATTAACTGCACGAGACAATTCAAGCGACTTTTATGCAAAAAAAGAACGATAATTGACCTTCAAAGGAGTCATGACTATTTTTCATTGGTGGGTGGTAAAAAGTTGAACAATTGTGTGGTGTAAAATTCAATTTAACAACTTGGAACTAACCCACTATTTTTTTGTCATGTACTCAGCATGTACTTAGTAAATCGGGCTTTTCTCTTTATTTGATTTACCCAAATTACTCTTCATTTTTCGTAGATATCTCATGGTTACAAAACCAAAAGAGCAAAAGATAAATCAAGAGAAGAAAGGTATTTACCTACAATCCACAATTGACTCGACCTATAGCTCGACCCAAAAGAAAAAAAGCCACATAAATCATTGATTTACAAGGCTTTTAGAATTTTTTGGAGCGGTCTGGACGGGACTCGAACCCGCGACCCCATGCGTGACAGGCATGTATTCTAACCAACTGAACTACCAGACCAAAATGAACTTTTTCTTTCACTTAGGCCGTCGTTTTCTAACGTTGTTTCCTAAGTGGGTGCAAATAAAGGCGGGATTTTTGACTTATACAAATCCCACCCCCTATTTTTTTTAAATTTTTGTTACCTGCTCCGAACGCACAAATCCCTCGACCTCTCCCGTGCTGATCGCCTTGATCCGTACCTTGCGCCAACCCTCAATTTCATCCAAAACCTCGACCTTGGACCCCTCATGCAGGATCAACAAATTCGTCTGACCATTGGGTGCCTCTTTCACATAAGCCGCCGGTGTCATCACGATGGCCTCCCGATTATCTGCCTCATCTGTCCCTCGCGAGACACTAAGCCCTGCCGCCGCTAAGGATAAGACCAGGGCCAATACCCCTGCAAAAAAGCTCAATTGCTTCAATCCCCGACCCTTCACAAAGACAAATAGGGCCCCAAACAAGAAGGCTATCCAGATCAAACTCAAACCCAGCACGCCCCAGCTCTCTGAATTGCGAGAACGATAGCCCTCCTTCAACCATTTGCCCAAAAACAACTCCGGCTGACGCTCCAATTTGTCAATGGTCCGGGCATTGGCCAATTTCAAATTGTGAAGGACATTCTCATCGCCGGGATTCAAACGCAGAGCCCGCTCATAGTTCAAAATGGCTGAGCCCATATGGTCCAGCTTGTAATGGGCATTGCCTGCATTGTAGTAGAGTTCCGCCTCTTCATAGCCCATACGAATCAAGGAATCGTAGAGGGAAGCAGCCTCTTCATAAGACTGCCGGCGATAGGCCTCATTGGCCGCTGTCCAGGTTGGCCCCTGAGCCCAAAGCCCGCTGCCGCCAACCAAAACCAATAGTATGTTAAGCAGATATTTCATGTTCCAGGTTACTGATGCTCGATACTGCCTCTTTGTAGGTCTTTTCCATTTTTTCCTCCACCGCCGAGGGGGCAAACAAGGCCATTTCGCAGGTATCCAAAATGCCGGTAAGCCTCTCGACTTCTCCCTCTGAAGCTCCCCGCCCGGCCAGTTGGCTTCGTATGCTCTCCTTCGACATGGATGACTGTCCCATGTTGAGTTTGTCGCCCACATAGCCCCAAATGGCCCGTATGACTTCGTTGTAAAAGTTCTTTTGGTCCCTTGCCTCCATGTGCCTGTGGGCATCTTTCAGGCGATTGAGCGCGACCTTTGTCGCCTTGCGCTGCCGGGTGCCTACGACGTCAGCCGAGCGAGCCTCCTGCCGCTGCTTCCAGCCCAAGAGCAAGGCCAAGAGCAAAAAGGGAGAGGCATACATTGTCCAATACAAAGGACCCTTTACAAGTGATGTCTTTTCTTTTTCCCAGTCAATTGCCTCCCCGGTCTCGATAAACCTGATGTCCTCATCCAGCACCGATACCTCGCTTTTGTTGGCTGGATTGACCCCACCATTGCCAGCATTCGCCAGGGGTTCTCCACTTACACTAATCTCGTAGGAAGGAGTCTGAACCTGCCGATAGCGCTCCTCCTCCGGATCAAAGTAGGAGAGAGTCAGAGGGGGAATTTCGAAGTTACCGGGATTGGAAGGAATGATCAGGTACTCGTAGGTACGGCTCCCTCCCAGTATGCCCCCACTCCTCGAATTGCTTTCCTTTATGTTGGGATCGTAAATCTCAAAACCACTGGGAAACTCTACCTGAGGTTCCGAAAGCTTGCGGAAATTGCCCTGGCCCGAGAGCTTAACCTTTACCGTGATGGGATCACCCGTCACCGTCTCGGTCTTGTCCAGGCTCATGTCAATGTTGTATTTACCTACCAAACCAGAAAAGTCAGCGGGATTGCCCGGTGGAAGGGCTTTGACCGTGATGGGAATCTTTCCCCCACCAAATTTGTAGGGATAATTCTGATAGGAAGGAAAAAAGTCGTCGAAAATGCTCCTTCGCTGCCTTTTGTTGGTCTGTACCTGAATGACACAGGATAGCTTCAGGGGCTCTATGTTCAACTTGCCCGGACGCTGAGGAAAAACGATGTCCTGGTAAATCACCCGGGTGCGGTATTGTTCGTTGTTGTAAACCTCGACCTTTTGGGGGGCGTCGGCTACCTTTACATTTTCCTTCCAGAATCCTTCATAGCTGGGCGCCTCGGTCAGTTCCAATTCATAGGGCTGTACCTGATTGTACAATTTGTAGGTTACCGTAATCTGCTCTCCCTGGTATACTTCGCGCTTGCTAAGCAAGGTCCTGAGAAAGAGGGCATCACGAATCTGAGCGTCAAGGTTTTCGGAGTTGGCCTCCCGTTTATTGGCCCCTGAATTATCGGGACTATTATTTGCCTGGGCCTCCAGTACTTGTAGGGTAAGGGGAGCCGTCTTGGTCTTTTTGCCATTGATCTTGGTGCTGGCAGGGCCTATGGTATAGCTTCCCTTTTTACCTGCCCTCAGGTAAAAGGAAAAGGTCACCGATTGAGAAGTTCGGCCATTGATCATCTGCACCTGGGTGCTGACATTGGGTCCCCCCAAGACCTGAAAGTCCTTAAAATCGGGATAGTCGATGGGCTGGCGCTGGGTATTGGTCAGCCTAAAGCTCACCTGAAAGGTTTCTCCCACCCGGACCTGGTTCTTGCTCAAAAAGGCACTGAACTCCTGTGCCTTCAACCCATGGAGGCTGAGACATATCCCAAGGATTACCATTATCAAGCGCTTCATATCTATTTCTGTATGATCTGGTTCAATAAATTCATCAAATCTTCCGTCGCCTTCATCAGCGTCTGCCTGCGCTGCTCCAACTCACCCTTGCCCTGGACATCTACCAACTGCAGCCAGTAATGGGTCTTTTTGACCTGGCCATAGCAAGCCTTGAGCCCCAGTTGATAGTCGTGCTTATTGCTGGCCTGGGTTGCCTGTAGGTAGACTTGGCCCACCAAACCCGAAGACCTGACCAGCTCTTTGAGGTCTTCTACATTGGCCACCGTCATCGGCAGGTATTTACCAAAATCCCTGATGGCGAGGGCATACTGCAGGGTGTGTTCCGCTAGGGGGTCTTGCTGAGCCATTTAATCGCGTTTCAAGTGTAGAATAATAGAAATAATGAGAAGAAGCTATCTATGTAATCGCTTTCTCTCCCATTTCCCTATCATTACTACCAATCTTTTTCGGTCTTGGTTGGTATGGTCTTCACTTTTCGCTTTTGGATCTCCTTTTGCAGCTTCTGCTCTTCCATTTGAAGGGCTTGAAGCAACTTTTCCAGGTCTTCTTTGCTCATCTGGGCTGGCTTGGACTGCTGCTTTTGCTGCTGATCCTCCTGTTGTTTCTGCTGCTGATCTTCTTTTTGCTGGTCCTCCTTCTCCTGATCCTGGTTTTGATCCTTGTTGTTTTTGTTTTGCTCCTTCTCCTCTTCCTTCATCAAAAGCTCGTATAGTTCTCTAAGCTCTGCATCATTAGGAGCAATCTGAAGACCGGCTTGGACGGATTCCATGGCTGCGTCTTTTTCTCCAAAAATATATTGCTGTGCCCCCTGGTGAAAATAATCTTTGGCCGTCTGGGCCAGGGAAGTCAGGGCAATTAAGCTTGCCACCAAGGTGGCGATAAGGTATTTCATCATTGTTTTGTTCATCATTCGTTTGTTGGGCTCACCCCTACAATTTCCTGAAGGCGCCCGATAAAATCATTGTAATAAGCGACCGTTTCGTCCTTCTTTAAGCCTTCTTTCATCAGGTTAAAAGCTGAAAGATACCTGCGCTGACCGACCATTCCATCGGCTTGCTTTTTGAGCCTTTTGGCAAATTCGGAAGGCTTGAGGTCGTTCTGATCTTGGTTTTGCTGAGGATTGTCCTTCATCTGCTGAAGGGCGTAGGCCAGGTTAAACCGCGTATCTGCATCCATGGGATTGCGGCGAAGGGCATTCTTATAAGCTGCAATGGACTTTTTCAATTCCTTCTTTTGCAAGAATGCATTTCCCAAATTATGGTAGGCCAAAGCCTGGGCCATTTTATCCTCTCCCAGACCTGCAGCCTGTTGATATTGCTTGATAGCGTCGTCAAAACGCTCCTGCTTGTACAGGCTGTTGCCCAGGTTAAACCTGGCCTTAAAGTCAGCAGCCTCTGCTTCCAGGGCCTTTTTGTAGGCCACCTCCGCATCGACAAAGGAGTCGTCCTCATAGGCCTTGTTGCCTTCCCTTGTATAGGCCTTTACCTTGGGGGTAAATACCTGCCCCTGCATGGCCCGTGGGATCAGCATCAAAGTCAGTATCGCTATGTGGAGGTAATGCTTCATTTGTTTACTTGAAAATTTCCCAATCTGTCAACCAGGCAGATTTGCGCTCCGAAATAAAAAACTCCAGGATGAGAAGAAGGAGGGCAAAGCCCAGAAACCATTGGAACTGATCCTGGAAATCGGTAAACACATGTTCTTCGTATTCTTCCTTTTCCATCTGTGCCAATTCCGCCAAAAAGGCATTTACACTCAGGTTGAGGTATTTGCCTCCCCCGGTCTGGGCCACTTCTCGTAGCATGTCTTTGTTGAGCCGGGAAAGAACGATGGAACCGGACTGGTCCTCCTTGAAGCCCACCTGCCTGTTGCCCCTGTATTCAGGAATGGGTGCTCCCTTATCTGAACCCATGCCCATCGTGTAGATGTTAAGGCCATTTTCTGCCGCCATTTTAGCAGTCTTGAGGGCGTCTCCTTCGTGGTTTTCTCCGTCAGAGATAATCAAAAGCACCCGCTTTTCATGTTTTCCCCTTTCAAAAGCTTCATGGGTCAGTTGAATGGCTTCCCCGACTGCCGTTCCCTGGGTGGCGGCCAGTTCGGTAGAAACCGTCCGCAAAATGGTTTTGGTAGCCAGGTAATCCGTCGTAACAGGTACCTGGAGGTAGGCATTTCCGGCAAAGAGAACCAGGCCTACCCGGTCTCCTGCCAGCCTATCGATCAGGTTGGAGACAAATTGACGGGCACGCAGCAGACGGTTGGGTTTTTCGTCTTCTGCCAGCATGGAGCGGGAAATGTCCAGGGCAATCATCAGGTCTACCCCGCTGCGCTTGACTTTTTCCTTGGCTTCTCCCACCTGTGGATTGACCAGGGCAACAACCAGGAGGCTGTAGGCCAGCACGACCAGGGCAAACTTCCATTGATGCTTAGCCGAAGGCCGATCCGGTGTAAGCCTGACGATGAGGCTCTCCCTTCCCATGGCCTGAAGAGCCCTCCGTCTTCCACGCATGAATAGCAGGAAGACCAAGGCCAGGGGTACCAGGCCTAGCAACAAATAAAATGCCTCGGGATGAGCGTATTGTATCATGCTTTACTTCTGTCTTTCATTTAGGGAATGGACCTTACCACTCCATACCTCAAGAGCCATTCCAACAATAGGATCAGGCCACCGATGATGAGAAACCCATAAAACTGCTCGGTTTTACGGGTGATCCTCGTCACCTGAATCCTGGTTTTTTCCAGCCTGTCAATCTCTTCGTAGACCCTTTTTAGGGCCTGGTTGTCTTTCACATTGTAATATCGCCCCCCGGTTTCATTGGCGATCTGTTTGAGCAGTTCTTCATCCAGCTTTACTTCCTGCTGGACAATCTGGTAGTTGCCAAATGGGCCTTTGACCCGGTAGGGAGCCATTCCATTTTTTCCCACCCCAATGGTGTAGACCCTTATCCCGTATTGCTTGGCAGCCTCGGTGGCAGTCAGGGGATCGATAAATCCGCTGTTGTTGTCTCCGTCTGTGAGGAGGATGACCACCCTGCTTTTGGCATCGGAATCCTTCAAGCGGATGACAGCGGTAGATAGTCCCATGCCGATAGCGGTACCGGATTCGAGCAAACCTTCGTCCACTTCCTCGAGCAATTGCATGATCATCTGATGATCGGTGGTCAAGGGACACTGGGTAAAACTTTCACTGGCAAAAACCACCAGGCCGATGCGGTCATTTTTTCTGTTTTGAATAAATTCAGTGGCGGTTTTTTTTGCCGCCCCCAGTCGGTCTGGACGAAAATCAAGGGCCTTCATGGAACCCGATATATCCAGTGATATGACGATGTCTATGCCTTCGGTATTAACATTTTCCTCATTGAAGCTGGTCTGTGGGCGGGCCAGGGCAAAGATCAGAAAAATCAGTCCCAGCACCCGGAGGATGAAGAGATTTTGCTTTAACCTGCCCCGAAAGGCTTGCTGATGCTCCGCAAATCCCTCTGTAATGGGAAGCCTGAGGGTAGGGTAGCGCTTGCGCAAACGAAAAATTTGCCAGAAAATCATTCCCAAGGGAAAAACAAGCAGCCCCAGGACCCAGGGAGTTTCGAATTCGAGTTGTCGTAAAAAATCCATCATAGGGCCGCTTCCTCCTTTCCTTCTGCTTTCAGGCGTCGAGCTTCTTCCTCCCAGCGCGTGGTGAGCTGCTGACTTTCTTTGATAAATGAACGGGCAAATTCCATGGAATCGAGGTTTTCACCGGCAGTAGGTTGGGATTTGGCAAACTTGGCGAGATCTGCGCGGCGCAGCAGGGTGGATATTCCCTCGATAAAGTTGTCCCTGAGCCTCTCCTGCTTCAAATCCCGGACAATGTCATCTGAAATGGACTCCATGGCCGGAATCATGTACCGCTCTTCGATGTACTCCCGCAAAATTTCTGTCAGTGCAGAATAATATTCCTTGACGTGGCCTTGTTGCCAGCGTTTTTGGGACTCTAGTTGTGAGAGGCGACGCATGGCGACTTCATCGGCGGGAATCTGTGGTACCTGCCTGGGAATCAAATCCTCACCGCTTTTTCTCCTTCTGTAGTACCAAATACCTCCTCCGATCAGGACTAGAATTGCCAGGCTAATCAGAACCCAGGGCAACCATTCCTGCCAGGTGTAAGGGAGGGGCTGTATGTCTTTGAGGGGTTTTACCTCTGCGGTGCTGTCAAGTCGGGAAGTAGCAACATCTACAAAAGCCCCTTTGACCTGATAATTTCTTTCCCCTTCCTCCTCCAATCCCTTTATGGGAATAGGGGGAAGGGCCAGTCTTCCCTGGCCTATGGCCATAAGAAGGAAGGTCTGGCTACGCTTGAGCATGCTTCCTTCTTCACTGAGGGTGTCAATGCTTCCAGCTTCGAGTATTTCAAAGCCACCAAGGGAGTCTTTGAACAGAGGCCAGACGATCATTTTGTCGGTGGGTTGGCTGATTTCCAGCCTTACCTTTTCCAGGTGGAGGTAGGTATTCAATTCGGGGTTTTTGCCTTCCTCTTCGACAACCCACCTGACCTCAACCTCTTGAGCGAGGATGGGAAACAGGGGAAAAAGAAAAACAAGCACAGAAAAACATCTATTTGCAATTGATCCCATAAGGGGGGCCTTCTTTGTCTTCTTTTTACACAGTCAAATATACCCTATTTGAAGCCTAAGATGTTGTTAAAGAAGTGTTAAAGTCTGAATAGAATCTCCCTAACGATAGCAAGGCGCCGAGAGGCAGTCCCGGGCCTGCTTTTTATAGAGGTCGTTGTCATTTGCTTCCAGCACCTTCTGGTAATACTTTTCTGCCATTCCCCTCAGTCCCAGCCTGTCATAACAATGGCCCAGGTAGAGGTAATCGGCCGGGATATACTCATAGGCTAGGATTTTACATAGTTCTGCCTGTCTGAGGCTTTTTCTGAATGCCTTTATGGCTCCTCCGAGGTCCTTTTCACCCAGAAGGAGGGCCTTGCCCTGGTAGTGATAGAGGCGTATCATTAGCTTGGAGGTGAGGGGAGATTCCGTAGAGGGGACATGACGATCAGCCGAGTTGGGCAGGCCTTCAAAGAGGCCGATAAGCTTTTCCAGATGTGGGAGGACCTTGTCATAGCGGCCACCAAAGACGAGGGCACGCGCATATTCGGCAAAAAACCAGGTATTGGATGGATAGCGGGAGTGTAGGCTGTAGATATTGTCAATGGCTTTTTGGTAGTCCTTTTTCCAGAAGATATAGACATCGGTGAGGTAATAGGTGGATTCTACCTGTGTGAAGTTGGGGATGGCGGCAGATTTTTCCATTTCACGGAGGCCCACCTTGGCGCTTCCGTCGGGAAAAAGCTTCATCAAAGGTTTGAGATAGGGATGCTCTTGGGGATAGGCTTCAGCATAGTAGTGGTAAATGCCCGCACTGAAGTAGAATTCAGGGCTTTTCTTCGCATATTCCAGGCATTCTTTGACCAGGGGAAGGGCTTTTCGACCCTCATTGGCAGCCCTGACCCACTCGCGGCGCAGGGTATGAAGACGGGTATGGAAGGCCCTGCACATGTACTCGAAAAAGGTATATTCAATGCTTAGGGATTCATTTTTCTTCAGGGCCTTGTTAAGTTCCAATGCCTTGTCCAGCTGTTTTCCGATGTAGGCATGATAGTAGGGAGTAGTGGAAATATAGCTTTGCCACCATCGGTTGGTCGCCATAAGGAAGTAAGGAGCCGGATGTTCAGCATAAGAAGATTGAAGAAGTTCAAGTCGGTCTTCGGCTTCTTCATGCCGCTGCTGATACATGAGGTCCATGGCCTCGGCAGCCTTGTTCCTGAAGTATTCGTCTTCGAAAACCTGTGCCCTGCAATGGGCGGCTCCAATAAGGATCCAAGCGAGGAGAATCAGGCTTTTTGAAAGAATTTTTGTATATTTATGATGCAACATTTTTTCTCCGTCTTCGAAAACAAGAATAGGAATTTAATACCTTAAATCATGAAAAATCACTGGCTTTTTAGAACATACCTGAGGCTTCCCCTATGGGGCAAAATCGCTGCCCCCCTGGTTTCCATTCTGCTTGTAATGTCCGTTTTCAAAATGGTCAAAGCAGCTCTTGGATTGGCTCTCCTCGGAGGTTTGGCTTATCTGGTCATCGCTGCTTTTAATCGCTACAACAAAAGCAAGGAAGTCTAGGCTGAATTCGAATTCCCGATTAACATTACACCGATAAGCCTTCAGATGATTCTGAAGGCTTATCGGTGTATTTCTTTACAGAGGTATTTTTTCAAGTGCTTGGGGCAAATAATAGGTGCCACACCTGATTTTTTTATGGGCTGTGGAGTTTGATAATTTGCAGGTAAAGTCTGGTTCTTGCCAGACAAGTGTAACGTGCAAAGATCAAGCTCAAAAAGCCGTTTACATCTGAGATCGAATATTTTTCAGCTCCTGGTTGAGCAACTCCCGGGCGCGAAACAACTGCGCCTTGACGGTACCCAGGGGAATCTGGAGTTCATTGGCGATCTCCTCGTAGGAAAACTCTTTGAAATAGCGCAATTCTACCAGAATGCGATACTTTTCGGGCAACTTCTCAATGGCCATGTGAAGGTAGCGGGAGCGCTGCTTTTTGAGCAACTCCTCATTGGGGTTGAGGTCCTCATCCTTCACATCTATGGTCATGTTGCTCCCGTCATCTCCCTCGATAGGTGCATCGATAGAGACGGTTTGCACCCTCCTTTTGCGAATAAAGTCGATGGTATTATTGGTGGCTATCCTAAAAAGCCAGGTAGAAAAGGCATATTTGGAGTCGAATTTTTCGATAGAATTAAAAGCCTTTGCAAAGGCCTCCTGGGTCAAGTCCTCCGCATCATCTGCGTTCTTGACCATCTTGAGTAGCATGTAATAGACGGATTTCCGGTATTTCTTTAACAATGTCTCAAAGGCCTTGGACTCACCCTTCTTGGCAGAAGCGACAAGCTTACGGTCTTCGAGTGTATTTTTTGATGCTTTTCCAGAATTTACTTCCTCCATGTAGGTTTTTTTAATAGTCCTATGGGTACTACGAATAAATTGTATAGAAAAAAGAACAAATCCAAAGCCGGATACGTATACAGCAGGTCTTTGTCGCCGAATTGGCAGATTTGTCGAAAAACTAAGGCCCAACTTATGCCAATGCGGCCTGCCCACAGACTAAGTGTCAGCCAATTATTCTCTCCTTCGACCAGGGAAAGACCTATTCCCACATAAGATAGTGCATGACTCAGGTGAAAAATTCCCAGTAGAGCCTTGCTCTTCAGGCTGTAATGCTGAGAAGCACTGACATGCCTGTTTTTTTGCCTGAACCAATCCAAAAAATTATCCTCAGCCTCGGAAAAAGTATGGCCTTTTTTATCTAAGACGACCCTAAGCTCATGAAATTGCCCATAGGCATTGACAAAGAGGTCGTCATCCCCAGAAAGGCTGTATTTGAAAGCGAGAAATCCTGCATTTTTTTCATATACCTCCCGCCGATACCCCATGTTCCTGCCCACTCCCATGTAGGGCAGCTTCCAGCCCGCCCAACCGATGTACTGAAAGGCAGCAAAGAAAGTCTCATACCTGATAAAACGATTGAGCCAGCCCTTTCGCCTTTGGTAACGACCGATTCCCAAAATGATTTCTCCTCCCTCTGCAAAGGCTTTTCCCATCCTGCTTAGCCATTCTGGGGCCACCCAACAATCAGCGTCCGTAAAGATCAGGTATGGAAAGCGAGCTTCCTTTATTCCTCGATCCAGCGCATGCTTTTTGCCTGTCCAGGAAGGAGGAAGGTCATCGATGGATAGGTATCTAAATTGAAGGTAATCTTTGGTGAATTTCTTCGCGATGGCTAGGCTATCGTCTTCGCAGCGATCCAGCACCAGCAGCACTTCATAGGTCTGATAATTCTGTTCCAACAGGGTAGGAAGAAAGCGCAAAAGATTTTTGGCTTCGTTTCTTGCCGCAACGATGATCGAAATCGGCGGAAGCTCTTCCTCCTGCAGATATGACCCTCGTCGCCATTTTTCCCAACCTAAAGCAAGTAAGACTTGAATGGTCAGGTAGGTAACTCCCGTGATTAGAGAAATCTGCAGGGCCAGGCTCACGCTTATGGTTCGTTGTAAAGGACAGTCAGCAGGGCCTGCCCCACGGCTTTGAGGCTTTCCTTGGAAATGATGTCCATGTCATCATCGTGGGTATGCCATTGACCAAAAAAGGCCACTCCCGGTTGATTGTCGATGATGTCGATCATCGGAATTTTGGCGATTTGATTGATATAAAGGTGATCGTCAATGATGCCTTCCGTCTTGAGGGGAGAGAAATACCTGCCATAGCCGATTTTACTGGCAGTATTCCAGACGCGGTTAACCACCCTGGGTGCATAGGTAATGGATTGGCCTTCCTGGGTAAAACGAGCATTTTCTCCCCCTACCATGTCCAGGTTGATGCCATAAAGGGGGGAATAGTTGGCCTTATGAGGATTTCTGGCCCAGTATTGTGAACCCAGACAATAGGAGTCTCTCACCTCCGAACTGCCATAATCCTCTGCATCCCACAGAAATATATCCACTCCAAGGTCAAAGCTGCTGTCCTGACCGATAATTCGGGCTACTTCGAGTAGGACAGCCACTCCGCTTCCTCCATCATTGGCTCCCGGAATGGGTTCGTCATGCCTGGATTCATCCTCGTCTTCGTCTGCAAAGGGGCGGGTATCCCAATGGGCCGACAGCATGATGCGCCGGGCCCGCTCAGGGTTGAAAGAAGCAATGATGTTTTGCATGTTCAGGGCTGTACCGTCAAAGGCCTGGACGACAGCTCCCTGTGCTTGTACTTCACCGCCAAACTGTTCTAGTTTGCCGATCAGCCATCGGGCACATTCCACATGGCTGGAAGTATTGGGCACCCGAGGACCAAAACTCACCTGTTTTTCGATAAAAGCATAGGCAGAATCGGAGGAAAAGTCCGGCACCGGAATGTCCTCACTGACCAACTCATTGGTATCGACCTTAGCCTTTCCATTGGTTTCCTTCTTTTCCTGTTCACAGGCAGAAAATAGAAATAAGGCAGCGCAGAGGTAGAACAGCAAATGTTTCATACTTGCAAATTATGCAAGCCAGGGCACTTATGGAAACAAGCTTTGAAAAAAGCTATTTGACAGCTTGCGTGGATAAGAATGTACACCTGATTTTACTAGTTTCTATCGCTTGATTATCCTTTGAGTCTGGCTTCCTTTTGAGGTTTCCCATACCAATATATAGATTCCCTTGGGATAGGCTGCCCAATCCATCTCCTGTTTCCCAGGCCCCAGGATTTGACTTTCCACTAATTTACCCTGGGAGGAATATATCCTGAGTACCGAGCGGGGATTTGCTGCTGTTACCATTAGTTTAAGCCGATCAGAGACAGGATTGGGATATGCTTTGAGCAGGGGCTTATCCCTTGCCTCAGCTATGGTGCTCGTAGGGCTACTGCTGGCCTGATAGACCCTTATATAGTCGAGAATCATGGGACTTTGGGTGAAGGTAGGGTCAATGTTACCGACCATAGCCACATTGAGGAGGAGGTACATGTCGGCATCGAAAGGCCAAGTATCCAGGTCTTTTACTTCCGGATCATAGGTGTAATAGAGGGCGCCATCAAGGAAAAAATCTATCTTTTCCGGACTCCACTCCATGGCATAGGTATGAAAGGTGGAGGAAACATCGGTGGCCAACAGTCCCTGCTTGTTAACGGTGGCTCCGAAGGAGGAAGGGGTATGGAGGGCCGCTTGCACATAATTTTGATTGTATCCCCAGTGCTCCATGAGGTCAATTTCTCCACAAGCAGGCCAGGAGACGGTTCCAAATTCCTCCGTCCAGTAAGCTCCGGGTTCGATGATATTTTTTCCCAGCATCCAGATCGCCGGCCAGCTACCCTCGCCAAAGGGGAGTTTGGCCCGGGCTTCTACCCTCCCATAGGTGAAAGCAAATTTGGAATTGAGCCTGGCCGAAGTGTATTCTTTTGTAACTCCCTGATCGGTAAAGGTCTCTTTCTTGGCCATGATATGGAGATAACCCGAATCCAAAAAGGAGTTTTCCTCCCGATCCGTGTAGTGCTGTACTTCCCCATTGTACCAACTATTTCCCAGGGGAAGGAGGTTTTGCTGGAACCACTTGGAGGTATCGATCTGTCCTTCACCTTCAAACTCGTCGGCCCAGACCAGGCTATCGAAGGGAGAGCCTGGAAGGGGATCTCCCCTGCTGCTGTCAAAATATATGGAGTCTAGGTAGGCCACAACCCGATCTGAGTTGTTTTCACCATTGATTTGCAAGACTACCCGGTCAAAATCGGTTCGGGTACTGGGAGGGGGTGAGTTTCCGTTGAGGTTGATAAAAGCGTCTCTGGAAAAGTTGAAGCTTACCCGCTGCCATTGATCCAGCACCAAGGGCTTTATGATTTCACTTTGGGTAGACCAGGGCTCGGTAAGATCTCCATCTTGGAGCTTAAGTGAGATCTGCTCAGGTTGATTG
The DNA here is from genome assembly GCA_964564415.1 of uncultured Bacteroidia bacterium. GTDB lineage: Bacteria > Bacteroidota > Bacteroidia > J057 > J057 > JALEFZ01. Next base: position 56,482 of record CAZMAV010000005.1, read on the forward strand.
CCACTAGTGCCTGAGGAGGGGATATAGATCAAAAGAGAGAAAGAAGCCTGTGTACTCAGATCGAAGTTATTGGTTATATCAAAACGCACATTGGCGAAGCTTCCTCCGCTATCCTCATACTTCAATACGGTCTCGGATGCATTGATGCTTTCCCGGAAGGGATTGCTAAAGTCGGTGTCGATGCTGCAGTCATCGCCAAACCATGTACTGATGTTGCCGTTGCCTTCGAAATCATCGAATAGATACTGGGCTTGGGAAAAAGTCGTTAAGGAAAGCAATAAAATAAGCGCAGAAAGGTATTTCATGTAAATCGGATGTGATTATATAGGATTACCATAACATAATCAAAGAAGAAGGAGGAGCAAAGAATAGGATAGATTAAAGCACAAACTATCTGAATTTGTGCTCCTCCTTATTAAACACGAGGCCAGTATCCCCAGGAGGAATATTGGCCTTTTTGTAGGGATAATTAATGATGGAGATTCGGGACCTAACCCCCGTATTCGGTGCTTAGAAAAAATAGCTTGGAGAACAGGCACAAAGCCAAGGCTCTTCCCTATTATTTGTCCAGGTACCAGTCCGTGCCTTTTGGGCCATCTTCCAGCTTGACATTCATACTGGCCAGTTCATCCCGAATCTTATCCGAGAGTCCCCAGTTTTTATCCTTTCGGGCTTCGGTGCGAAGTTCTACCAGCAGCTGAAGCACCCCATTGATTAGGCCATTGGTGGAATCTCCTTCTTCCTCCTCGGATTTCATGCCCAAAATATGGTGGTATACCTCTAGGAAATCCTTTCTGAAGGCTTCGAAAGTTTCTGGCGAAATAGCAAATATATTCTGGCTGTCTTTGTGAAGCTGGTTGATCACGGTCAGGGTATCAAACATTCGGGCGATCACCTTGGCGGTGTTGAAGTCATCATTGAGTTCTTCTTTCACATCCTCCAGAAAGGTGGACAAATTTTGCTCGAATTCTTCATCAACCGCAACCCGCTTGCCTTCATGGCTAATGGATTGAAGTCGTTTGATGGCTTCGTTCATCCGCTTGAGGGCTCTTTCTGTAGCCTGAAGGGCCTCATTAGAGAAATCCAGGGTAGATCGATAATGGGCCTGTAGGATAAAGAATCGAATGGTCATGGGAGAATAAGCCTGAGTGAGAAGGTTGACCTCCTTGTAGGCATTCCCCTTCTCGTCCTGAGCTTCGCGTATGTCCATGTCATCCTTGATATTCAAGTGCTCCTGCATACGGGTCCAATGCACCCCTGTGAAAAAGCCTTCGAGGTTGATGGCATTGCCCAGGGATTTCCCCATCTTCTTCCCTTCATAGGTAATCATGTTGTTGTGCATCCAATAGTGGGCTTCATCGTGCTCTTCCTCAGGAAGGTGATGGTTGCAGGCGTTGGACTGAGCGATTTCTGCCTCGTGATGGGGAAAAAGCAGGTCCATACCCCCCCCATGAATGTCGTACTTGCTTCCCAGATACTTGGTAGACATGACGGTACACTCAATATGCCAGCCGGGAAATCCCAGGCCCCAGGGAGAATTCCACCGCATGATGTGATTGGGTTCTGCCTTTTTCCAAATAGCAAAGTCCGCAGGGTTGCGCTTGCCTTCCTGCCCCTTCAGGTCGTCCCTCGAGGAATTCATAAGGTTTTCCAAGTCCCTGCCAGAAAGTTTGCCATAGGCAAAATCTTTGTCGTAGGCTTCTACATCAAAGTAAACAGAACCATTGGATTCGTAGGCATAGCCGTTTTTGAGGATTTTTTCCACAGCCTCGATCTGCTCGGGAATGTGTCCCGTGGCTCGGGGTTCGATGCTGGGCCTCTTTAGGTTGAGGGCATTCATGTCCTCAATGTATCGATTGTAGTAGCGTTGGGCTACTTCCATGGGTTCGAGTTGCTCCAGACGGGCCTGCCGCTCTATCTTGCTCTCTCCGGCATCGGCGTCATTGACCAAATGCCCTACATCAGTGATATTTCTGACATAGCGAACCTTGTATCCCAGAAAGCTCAGGTAGCGATATACGATGTCGAAGGTGATCGCCGAGCGGGCATGGCCCAAATGAGGAGGACCGTAAACCGTAGGTCCACAAACATACATTCCCACAAATGGTGGGCGCATGGCTTCGAATTTTTCTTTCTGTCTGCTGAGCGAATTGAAAATATGTAATTCTTTCATGGGAAAAATATGTTGGAACAAAGATAAACAGGTGAAATGGGAAAAATAAGGATATGCCCTCCGAAAGGAAGATTTTTAGGTGGAACCAAGATGTGGAGGAAGGCCCCTAGGGAGTGAGGCTGTAACAGACGACCACGGGATAGTGATCGGAGACTTCTCTTCGAACTACCTCATGGCTGAGGATGTCGAGTTCCGGGCCGGCAAACTGATAGTCGATACGGATTCCATAAGGACTCATTACGGGATAAGTGAAGCCACTGCCAGCTCCTTTCTCGATAAAGCTGTCCTGAAAACGACTGCGAAAATTTTGAACGATGCGGGAATGAGGAGCAGCATTGAGATCTCCCGCGAGTATCAGCGGGTAGGGATAGGAGCGAGTCTTAGCCAATACCTGATCTACCTTTTCCTGCTGGTCTTTGACTACCCTGATTCCGTGGCGGTACAACTCCTTGATTTTTTCGAAGTAAGAACGGTCTTTTCTGAGCTTGGGCTTTAGTCCGTAGGAGGTAAGGTGAATATTGGCGATGCCGACCCTTCCTATGGGAGATTCAACCGTGGAGATGATGCCTGTGTTGATTTCTCCACTTTTCATGAAGAGGGTATCTACCCGTACAATGGGAAAACGAGAAAAGGTTGCTGCGCCGTGAAGGTTTTCCGGCCTGTGATCAAAGCGATAATGCTTAATATCCAGGGCTTTGGCAATATGACCCAGGGCAAAGTGAGCATGGGACAATTTGTGATAGCGAAACTCCTGCAGGGTGATGACATCTGCATCGATTTCTTTAAGAAGATTAGCTACCCGATCTACATTGTCGGCTTCAAAGGCAAATCCGGCTACATTAAGAGATACTGCCTTGATGTGTGCCTGATCAGGAGGAGAGGCCGGGGAGGTGAAGGGCTTTATTTCTAAGCCTGCGGTCCATATGGTAATCCCCAGGGCCAGCCCCGAGATGATGGCCCAGCGCAGGGAACGGGTGATGAAAAAGAAAAAGAATAGCAGGTTAATGACAGAAAGCAGGGTCAGGACGGGGGGGATCATCTGAGCAAAAGTCATCATTCCTACAGGAATATAAGGTGCGATTCCTCCCAGTATGCTGAGTATCAAGGGAATAAGGTAGAGTATCACCACAAGTGCAAGGCTAGCTTTCTTTATCGCGTTTTTCATCCTCCTTTTGGGTAGAAGCTTTATACAGCATTTCTTTTTCCTCCCGACTTAGGCTTTCATAGCCCGAGGCAGAGATTTTATCGAGAATATTGTCTATGAGTTCCTCTGGAATCGAGTTTTTCTTATCTCCGGAAGGTCTTCTACTCCTTGATCCCTGGCCGGATGGCGGCTTGCTGCTGTTTTTCTTGACCTCCATCTTTCGCTGGCCCCTGTTTTCCGAAGAACCTGTATAGTAGTTCCAGACCTTTTCGGTAATATCTGTTCCCCTGCGAAGGGAAAAGACAAAGCCAAAACCCAAAAGTCCTCCAAAAAGATAGGAAATGGCCAGCGGAGTCGTAAAAAACGCCAGGGCCCACTCCAAAATGAAGAGGATGATACCGATGTAGACGATTTTTACATTGCCAAAGAGAAAGAGCTGAATGGGATACTCAGGAACGAGGGTAATACAAGAAATGACCAGCAGGAGCACGATGGGCATCATACCAGATACATAGGCCAAAAACTTCAACCCCACACGCTGGCCTGGAACTTCACTTGTGTCCTCAGCTTCTACCTGACTGGTTCCACTTTCTTCTGTAAGGGTACTGTCCTGTGAACCAGTTGAGCCGGAAGCATTGTTGTTAATGGTCGTATTGGTAAGGGCTCTCTCTTCTCCATTGTAATAATATCCCACTGTACTTGTGACGGAAAGGGTAAGAAGACCGATAAGGGGAACAGCAAGGATGATCATGCGCCGGGTCCTTTCATCACCGAGCAATTGCTGATGTATGCGACCAAAGGCCCAAAGAATCAGGCCCGTAATCAGTAGGTTAAAGAAGCGAAAGCCTTCCAGGACGGGAAAGAAAGGATAAGTAAAGAGGCTCCAGGGTTGATAGATCAGGTCCATGAAATTCGTTGGGAGGGCAAAGGTATCTACCACACGAAAGGCTGTTTCTCTCCCGCTAATGCCTCCTACGATGAGGATAATCAGAATTTCCACGATAAAGCCTATGCCCATGAACATAAGCAGCCAACCGGTCGTCTGATACCTTTGTAAGAAATTTTGAATTTGTGTCCTTAAATCCATGTCTTTTCTGAAATCCTGATCCTGGGTGCTTGGGAGGTAAGGCAGTGTATGGCAAAAGTTTCAGGCAGGTCAAACGTGAAGGCCCTCCAATGCTTTACCTATCTCGACCCTCCTCAAATGTGGCTCAGTGGAACCTTTGTTACTGAAAATAATAAATTTAACCTGCAAGAATCAAATAAGTTTCGTCAGTCCAAGTGTTGAATTAGTCCTTAAACGGAAGATAACGCTCTATCTGGAAATAGAGGGCCGCAGCCGCTACTCCTGACAAGTGTCCAAAATGAGATATATTTCCCCCACCAGCGTCTATGTTCAATACATCCAGTACAACGAATATACCCGAAATGACCGTCAGCCCAATGACCATCTGCTTTGCTGTAAAGCTTATGGGAATGAAAAGAAAACTGACCTTCTGATTGGGATAGTAAAAGGCGAAGGCAGTCAATACCCCAAATAGGGCACCTGAAGCTCCCACAACGGGATTAAAACTCGGATCGAAGAGGGTTACGATGATACCTCCCACCAGTCCGCAAAAGAGGTAAAATCTCAAAAATCTCTTGCCTCCCACGGTATCTTCCAGCATAGGCCCGAAAAAGATGAGGGCCAGAGAATTGAACAGAATATGGGTGATTCCACTAAGACTATGACTAAAAAAGTGAGTCAGCAACTGAATGGGATGAAACAGTTCTCTGCTGGCATCTCTGATCCGGTCAGGGGCGTAGTGCAGCAGGTCCCATTTATACAAAGTAAAGTATTGATCATAGATCCAACCGGGTACCAGCCCGATGGCAAATATCAAGAAGACCGCGGCATTGATGATCAATAACCGCAGCACAATGGGTGTAAGTCTTAATTGGTTCATCATTTATTAATACTAAAAAATTCCTCCAACTCATTCGGACGGATTTTCTTGAATACAGGCCTTCCTGAAGGTGAAAAGCCCGGTACCTCACAGCGAAAAAGGTCCGAAACCATGTTTTTCATTTCTAAGATACTCAATTTTTGGCGGGATGTTACAGCGCAGCGGTAGGCTACCGTTTTTGCTACCTCCGAAAATATCTTTTCCTCGATCTGGGTATGATCCGTCTCTTTGATGTCTTCCAGAATCTGATCAAAAATCTCTCTGATCCCCGTATTCATGACTCCGCTGGGACTTCCGTAGACGATGAGGGTGTTTTTGCCAAATTCCTGAATGTCGAATCCCAACCGACTCAACACAGTTTCAACCATTTTGATCGCCTCAAAGTTTGGCGCAGAAAATTCGACCGTCTGAGGGAATAGCAGTTGCTGGGAGGGAAGTTGCTGGCCTTCCTTGGCTTTGAGAAATTTCTCGAAGAGAATCCGCTGATGGGCCAGGGCTTTTTCTATGATCAGCAGATTTCCACCCCAGTTGGTCAGGATGTAGCGCTGCTGAAAAGGCTGGAAGAATACCTGCTCCTCTGTTTCTTCAGGTAGGAGGCGCTCTTTTTTGGGACTTTCCTCGGGTCTTTCAGGAGGCTGAGGGGGGGCGTAGAGGGCCTTCCAGTCCTCCATGCTCGGTCTCCTCTTGGTTTGGGCTGGTGGTTGAGGGCTTGAATCCAGGTTTTCTTCTTGCGGAGGCCGTGTATCTGTGAAGTGATAATTTTCATTATATAGGGGACTGGCTTCTGCCTTGGAGGGGGTGGGCAGGGAAAAATCAGGGGGAAGCTGATGGGTTTCTGCCAGGCCCCGCTTGATCATGCCTTGGAGCAGTACGTAGAGGGTGCGCTCATCATCAAACTTGACCTCAGTCTTGGTCGGGTGAATGTTGATATCTACATGTACCGGATCAATGTCTATGAAAATCACATAAAATGGATGGGTGTCCTTGGGGATGAAGTTTTCATAGGCCATCATAATGGCGTGGTTCAGGTAATTGCTTTTGATGAAGCGATGATTGACGAAGAAAAACTGTTCTCCCCTGTTTTTCCTGTAAATATTGGGCTTTCCAATAAAGCCGGAAAAACGGGCATAACCTGTTGATTCTTCCACTTCGATGAGGTTGCCTCTCAGCTCTGCGTTGTGAAGGGAGATGATCCGCTCCTTCAGGCTTTGGGGGGGAAGGTGGAAGACCTCGGTATCATTGTGGATGAAGGTCATGTGAATCTCAGGGTGGGGTATGGCCACCCGAAGGAATTCATTGAGGATATGACGGGTTTCAACGGGATTGGACTTGAGGAAGTTTCTTCGTGCCGGCACGTTAAAAAACAGATTTTTAACCTGAAAAGTAGAGCCTGGGGGGGCAGCACATGGCTGTTGCTTTTTTACCTCGCTGGCTTCAATGTCAATTTCGGTACCCAGTTCTTCTCCCTGAAGTCGGGTCCTTAACTTGACCTGAGCCACTGCGGCAATGGAGGCCAGGGCTTCTCCTCTGAATCCGAGGGTACGTATGTGGGAGAGGTCCTGCTGAAGCCGAATTTTGGAGGTGGCATGCCTTTCAAAGGCCATTCGGGCATCCGCTACCGACATTCCCGAACCATTGTCGGTCACCTGGATGAGGGCCTTACCGGCATCTTTGATCAGGACATCAATCCGCGTAGCCTGGGCATCAATGGCATTTTCAAGCAGTTCTTTGATGACCGATGCAGGTCGCTGAACCACCTCACCAGCGGCGATTTGATTGGCAATGGCATCGGGAAGTAATTGAATGATATGCTGCATGAAGCTAGGCCCCAAAGGCGGTTCTTTTTTCCTGAGAAGTGCTAAAGACCAAGTGCCAGATTTGCTTTAAGCCCCTTGGATGGGTAGGATTTATTTCGAGTAACAAACCCCTTGATTTTCTGGCCTGCCAGGATACTTTAGCATTCTAAATCCAACAAAAATAGCTGAATTATCCGGCTAAATCCAATTTTGTTGGCAAGGATTTTATATCTTACCCAATCTCACCTCACCTCCTAAGCCGCACTCATTCGCCGCACATTTATAGGACGGATAGCTTCATCAAAAATTTTGAGAAACACCTGTTCATCGGCTTCTTCCAGACAGCCCTTAAGTCCGGTGTAGAATATCCCATCCCTGCTGATTTTGGGGGCCTCCATGCCATCAGCAGTCAAAAAGCCTCCATGGACCAGGGGAGGATGAATACAGACCTCCCCCTTTCCCCCTTTTTTTACTTCCCTTCCATCCTTGCCTTCAGGCCTCATTTCTTCCCGGATTGAAATGCGGCTCAGGGGAAGGTAGAGATCGGAATACTTAGGATGCTGAAGGGCCATGTACCCTCCGTTTTCTCTGAAGGTGATGCCCCCGATTTTTTTGCAGAAAAAAGTAGAATTGGCAGCTGCGTCATCCTTGGGATAGGGGTAGAAGATTCGGGTCAGGGAAGGCCATTCCCTGCTTAGTTCGGAAGCCTCAAAACTCCTCTCATGGGCTGCAGCTCTGGCAAAAAGGGTATTGATCTGATAGCGTTGGGCCAGGCTTTTCCACTCGTGGATAGAGTGGGCTTCGGTAAGGACCGCTGTGCCTCCCAGGACCATAGGCATGAGCATGCCCAGGATGATCGCTAGGGGATTTTGCAGGGGTGGGGCGACGAAGGTCTTGATCTGTCGGTCAAGGTGGGTCAGATCGCCCATGGCCTGTATTTGTGCACTGATGTGCTCGAAACATAGAATCATCGGGGCGTGAACATCCCCAGGAGTAAAGGGATAAAGGATGAGGGCAGGCCGCCAACTGTGAAGTTGGGTACCCAGGTCAGCCCAGGGCTTGCGCCGCTCGAAAAGGGTTCTTCGATAAGAAAATTGATAGCCACCCAGGTGCTTGAGGCCGGGCAAACCAATTATACTGTTTTTGTCTTCCTGCCATTCCCGCCATTTAATGGGGGAGGTGTCGAAGTGAATCTCGTGGTCGTGAAGAATACGGGCTGTGCGGGCGTCGATGACCACCATCTTTGGCTTCAACAATTCCAGAAGTTTGCGTGGTTCGCGATCGGCGTGTTTGTTGGTGAGGGGAATAAAGGCCAGGCCCAATTTCCATCCGGCCCACATAAGGGCAGCATTTTCGGGGGAATTGGGAAGGAAGGTCGCCAGTCGATCACCGGGGCGCAGGCCGCTCTTCCATAAATGATGGGCCAGGTGATCTACCTGCTGAAGCATTTGCTTGTACATCCATTGCCTTCCCTGCTCTCCCTGGACGAGGGCGATCTTGCCCGGGCTGTCCTGTGCCCACTTGTCGAGGTAGGAAGTAAGGATAGGATGTCGCTGACTGACTATCCCTCTTTCCATAAGTAATTGTTCATAGAAAATTTTCTGTAAATTCTCCTTCCTGCCGATGGGGAAAGATTTTTTCTCTCCAGGTAGGTTATGAATGATGATCGCGATGTGCTATTTGAGCCAAAGAAAAATGATTCTTGATAAAACCAGGATCACCTTTCCAGCAACAGACACGATAATCACTTCTGGAAAAAGAATTTTTCAGGAAAAAATTAATTAAGTATCCAACGATTCCTCAGGGCTGAATATGTTAGACAAAAAGCAGGCCAAAGGTCAGAACTTTGACCGTAGAGATGAAAAATTAGGATGGAATATCTTGGGATAAAAGGCGGGAATATCAATTTTCTAACAGCCACTCCTCAGGGTTGAGAAATTTATCGGGAATGAGGTAAATGAGAAAATTGAAGCTGCTCTCTCCGGAGCGGGGGTCCTGCCTGACCATGCCCAGGACTTGATTTTCAGAAACTAGGTCTCCTTTTTTTACATAGGTATTGACCAGGTTGGCGTAAACGGTGCGATACTTGCCATGCTCGAGGATGACAACGGCTCCACTCATAGGCAGGCGGGTAACCGCCGTTACCTTTCCCGAATAGACCGCCTTGACGGGTTGACCTTGAGAAGTGGCCAAGTAGATCCCATCGTTGAAGATGCGGTTGCCAAACTCATCCTCACTTTCGCCAAAGTGCTCAGTAATAACTACTTCCTGAGGGGGAATAGGCCAGGGGAGAAGGCCCTTGCGCTTGCGGAAGTTTTCGGCATAAGAATCATCTACATTTTTGGCTTCCAGCAGGTAGGTATTTTGGTCTTCCCGAATGATGTTTTTCAGCTTGCGCTTCCGTTTTTCCAGCCTGCGCGAAATGGATGTCGACTGCTGCTGAAGGATAGCAAAGGTCTTTTTTTGCGCTCCCTTGCTTTGGTCCAATTTCTGATTTTCCTCCCTTTTGATCTTGATCAACTTTTCGTTTTTCTCAATGCTGGTCAGCAACTGCCTGTATTTTTCCTGGAGATAGGTTTTGGTGGTCCCTATGGCCTCAATCTGCCGCTTGCGATAACGGGTAAACTGACGGAAGTAGATGAGGCGATAGTAAGCCTCCGAAAAAGACTCTGAGCTGAGGATCATCAACCAAAAGTTTTGAGCTGCATAGGAGCGTTGGGTGAGCTGAGCCAGGCGGCTGTAGGCCACGCTGAGGTCCTGAACGTCTTTTTCCAACTGGGTGGTAATGCCCTTTAGTTCTTCTATTTTTTCCTTTTCCCTTAGGATATCAGACTGGGTTTTCGAAATCAACCGGCTGCGAAGGGCTATTTGCCGATTGAGGAGTTTGAGGTTTCCGAGGGCCTTTTGCTCCTTGTCTTTGGAGGCTTCAAGCAATGCTTCGGTCAGGCTGATTTCCCGCTCCAATTGTTGTCGGGCAGGGCTATTATTTTGAGAAAGCAAGGGCAGAAAAAGACACAGAAGAAATATCCCAAGGAGGTATTTCAACCTTGAAGATGCTAAAATTCTGTATTTAATGATTGACCCTTTCATATCCCGAAGGCACATCAAAGCTAATCTTGAAGTCCTCTTGGTTCAACTTCATTTTTTTGTGGTCGAAGGCAGCTCCTGCTTCCTGAGGTGCCGAAACCCTGATATTCAACTCATTGGGTACTTTTACACTTCCCAATTCTGAAAAAGATCCATAGGTAAGGCTGGCGTCTGCATTGCGACTGACATCATTGACAAATATCGACAATAGTTTATTGATTTCTGTGTCGATGTTGTAGACCAGGCTTGAAGTATTGTAAGTCCCCGAAAGGACCGCAGGATTGGTAGACAGATCCAGTACTTCATTGAGTTTGAACCCTTCAAAATACCTGAAATTACCCAATAGAATGTCTTCCAGCGTGGCGAAGTCAGCTTCCAGCCCAATGTATTCCTTGGCTGAGGAAGTCGGCATGATATGAAGCTCATTGTTGATCTTGTCAAGGGCAAAGATGGAGTCAGGACGGATGAGGATCCGAGCCACCTCTATAAACTTATTGATGCGGATCAGAATGGCTTCATCCTTTTCCATGAAAATTCTATAGTTGACCGAAAGATGCTTAACATCTCCCTCCGGCATGCTCAGTTTGGCCCTTCCACTAAGGTAGAGGTTGTCGAAATCCAGGTTTGCCTTGGTTGTCTTGCTGATGATTTCTTTCAGCATTCTCTTTTGGGGACCCTCTTTCTGGCCTTTGCGGAATAGCTTACAACCCGAAAAGAGGAAGAGAAGGGTGAGAAGGCTGATCGAAAAATATCTGTACATACTTGTTTTGTGATGAATCCTATTTGGGAATGGCAAATTGATTGCCCCTGAAGACATTGTCTATCAGGGTGATCCTCCCCTCTTTATTGGTAAATTTGTCTACGCGGTTGTCGATAAACTGGCAGTACTGAAGCTTTACCTTTGCGCTACCTTTATCGTCAAAGGAGAAGAAAAAGGGATAATAACCATCGTTGAGGCAGTCTCGAAAGGTACATCCATTAAAGGCCACATCTCCATCTCCCTGTACCAGTACCATGTCAAATTCTCCCGTATTGAGGAAGGCAGAATTGGTAAAACTGACCTTCTTAGAGTTTTTGATGGTCATCAGGTCGTAAGTACATTCTTTTATGACAGAATTGATAAAGACAAAATCGTTGACTTCATCCAGGCTTACCCCTTCGGTACCACTCCCATAGAGGACGGAATTTTCGATGCGAATGTTTTTGCCAGAGCTAAAGGAGACCACCCCTCCTACACAGGATCCTTTGATGGTGTGCCCCATGGTAAGGTTTTTTAGGGTAATATCCTTGCAATTTTCAAACCTGAAAACCCAGGCATAGCGAGGATCAACGACGATTTCACTTCCAGGCTTTCCGGTGATACTCAGGTTTTGAATGTTGCGGAGGACCAGTTCCTGCCCGTCAAATACATCCTCCCAACTGGTCTGAGGAGTGCTAATCTGCCCGGCCACTTCGCTGAGGTTGTACCTTCCAGGCAAGAGCCTGATCTCGGTATCTGACTTGAGAGATTGTACCAATTCTCCTACAGACCCCACGGTAACGGTCTTTATCTGAACTGATGCCTGTCCAGGAGTAGCCATCAAAAAAAGTGGGCCTGACAGGAATAGGAAGAAGAAAAATCTTAGGTTCATCATGGGATTCATATTATTGATTTAGTTTTTGGTTAATGTCCAGTTCATCCGCACCCATCTCTATGGCCTTGGCCCACTTCTTCCTGGCCTCTTGGGCCTTTCCCTGCTGATACAGGAGGTCTCCCCAAGCTTCGAAGAGGGTCGGCGACTTTCCCTTTTCCAGGGCCAATTGGAGCCACCTTTCCGCTTCTGAATATCGGGCTTTGGAGATGTGAATGTTAATCAGATCAACGTAAACCCGGCCATTTTCCTTATAAATTTTTTCTAAGACCTGCACCGCATCTTTGCTGTTGCCCTCCTCCAGGAGATACCTGGCCAGAAAAAGTGAAGAAATAGCCTCTCCCTTCGATTTTTTTAAGTTGCCGACAAAGTCTTCTATCTCTGCACCTGCCATTTTGCCCTGTGCCCAACGGCTATATCCAGTGGCGCTTTCTATTTTTTTTGCAAAATCATCCACTTCCTGATGTAGCCTGTCAGCCTTTTCCAGGGCATATTCGGCCATGTTCCATTTGCCCCTTGAAGCTGCTCCCAGGCCGAAAGCGTAGAGGATTTCCTTTTGATTTGGGTAATAGGTAAGGGCTTCCTCCCCATCGCGGTAAAGCCAGAGGAAATCTCCGATCTTTTGGTCCAGCTCAAGCAATTCATACCAGAGGTCGATGTTGGTAGAATTAGCCTGTAGGCCACTGAGATAGCCATAGCGAGCGGAGTCCAGGCGACCCTGGTAGGCGAAAATCTTGGCCTGAAGAAGGTCTGCCTTGGAAGAACCTGGATGGGTCTGCTGAAATATAGTTGCTAGTTTTTTGGCCCTCGGGACCACCTCTTCCTTGTTTTGATCCGCGTAGTCGAGGAGTTGACTGATGATGCTGAGCTTGCCTTCCGGATCTACCGTAGGATTGGCAAAGGACTGGAAAAGGTAGGTATCAGATTTTTCGATTTGTCCCTCCCTCTTGTAGTAATCGGCCAGTTTGAGGGTGGCAAACCCATTGGTGGGATTGGCCTCGGCCAATTTTTCGAGGGCTTCGATGCCCTCATCGGCCCGGCCCAGTTTTTCCAAAAAGCGGTATTTCAATTCGTAGTAACCTGCTGCTTCGGGATATTGATCGATGAGTTTTTCTGTAGCGAGCAGGCAGAGTTTCCATTCCTCCTGAGCTTCGAGGATTTCGATTTTCTTAAGTAGGATTTTCTTTCCTCCTCCCACTTCGGCTTCGAGTTCATCCAGGACCCTGACCGATTTGGAACCTTGATTGTTTTTTTGATATAGTCTTGCCAGCAGAAGGCGATCTTCGATTTTTTGAGGGTTTTGTCGGACCAATTCTTCCTGCACCCCAATGGCTTCCTCAAAGTTACCCTGGGCTTCATAGGCTTCCTCCAGAATTTTGCGGTACCAGTAGTTGCTTGGATCACCTTGGAGGGCGGCTTTTCCAAAGCTAATGGCATCGGAGTATTCCCTGAGTTCGAGGGAAATCTTGGCGATGTTAAACTGGGCAGAATGATAGGAAGGAGCGATGTCGAGAACCTCTTGAAATCCCGAGATGGCCTCCGTATAATCCCCTTTGATCATCTCTGTACAGGCATCGATATAGACCTGGGTAGCTCTTGGTGGAATTTCATCTTCCGAGGCAAGGCTGGTTTCGCCAGGGCTATTTACCACCTCCGGAGAACTGGATTTGCAGGACATAGCCAGGGCCAAAAGAAGGACCAGCAAGATGCCGATGAAATATTTCATGGATAAGTTCAATTGTTGATATAAGTTAAAGGATCTTCCCCGGTCAATGCCTGCCGCTGTGGCCGAATCCCCCTGATCCTCGCTGGGTTTTGGAGAGTTTTTCGACCTCCTTCCAGCCTATTCTTTCGTGTCTGCCAATGACCATTTGGGCGATACGCTCCCCCTTTTTTATGGTAAATGGCCCTTTGCCAAGATTGACCAGGATAACTTTGATTTCTCCTCTGTAATCGGCGTCAATGGTGCCGGGGCTGTTGACGAGGCTGATTCCGTGGCGAATGGCCAGTCCCGAACGGGGCCGTATCTGAGCCTCGTAGCCCACGGGAAGTTCGATAAATATCCCCGTTGGTACCAGCTGCCTTTCAAGGCTTTGCAGGGTGATCTCCTCCTCGTTATTAGCATAAAGGTCCATACCTGCCGAGGCTATAGTGGCATAAGCAGGCATGGGATTATCTGATCGGTTGACGATGTTGACCTCTAGCATATGGGTTTTTGGTCAAATTAAGGATTAAGCCAGAACTTTATCGAAAGCCTCTGCCAGTTCAAGGTCTTTATCAGTAAGTCCTCCTTCGTCGTGGGTAGTCAGACGTACATTTACTTTGTTGTAGACATTGGACCACTCCGGATGGTGAAAATGCTTTTCTGCAAGGATGGCTGCGCTGCTCATAAAGCCAAAGGCCTGAACAAAATCCTCGAATTCGTAGGTTTTCTCTATGCCATTATCCGAAAATTTCCATCCCTGAAGCTTGTCTAATTTGCTTTTTACGTCGTTTGCTCCGTAAGTCTTCATAAATCTTTGTTTCTGATTTGCAGCCATTTCTATATTTGGCTTAAATTATAAATAATTTACCCATCTCACTAAAACATACAAATACTATCAAGGATTTATGAAGAAACTATTGCTCTTGTTCCTCAGTATCACTGTCCTTTCTCCAGCATTTGCCCAGAAAGACAATGCCTCCCCCAATTTTTACCTTAACGGCAGCATCAAAAATCCCAAAACTAAAGGCTTTTCTCTCTCCTTTAGCACGGACCCCCTGGGTCGAAATCAAAAATATTTTAAAGGAGAGCTAGACAGCCTTGGTCAATTTTCTTTGGAACTTCAGGTGGAAAAAGCTACCCTCGCAGACTTCTTCAACTCGGGAGAGCGCACTTCTCTTTACCTCATTCCGGGTGAAAGACTCAGTTTCAGCGTAAATGCCGAGTCCTTTGACGAAAGTATCTCCTATGAAGGAGAAAAAAGTGCTGTGGCTTCAAACCTCCTTGCTAGCTTTTTCCTTAAATACGAAGACACCCATGCCCAGCAACTGGACCGTGAAATTTTTGAGCGGGAAGAGATCATGAATGCCCAGCAGTCCTTCATGGCACACCTCAATGAGAGGCTGGCCTTCGTCAAAGAAGCTGATCGCAAAAGTCCCCTGCCCGAAGGTTTTGCTGCCCTCATGCAGCGTCGCATTCAATATGACATCCTGAGAAAACTTCTTGTCCTACCCATGTATAGGGCCAAAAGAGAGGGCATAGAGGCTTCAGAACTGGGCTTGGATCAGGAGTATTACAGCTTTCTCGGTAAGTTTCAGATCAATGACTCCGAAGCTATCGATCTGGCAGAATATCAATATTTTACCCAGACCTTCATTGAGTACAAGTATCAGCAAAGTGGGGAAGAAGGAGGTTCGGAAGGAAAAGTAAAGACCGAAATCATAGACACCTATTTTGAAGATGAGGTGGCTCAGGTACTCATGGCAGATTTTATCATCTCTAATTTGAAATACGGGAGTTTCATAGAGGCTAGCGAAATGTTGGCTGCCTACCGCAAAACCGCTAAGGAAGGTGAGGAATTGCCCTACATGGCTGAGATCGAACCTCTTTACGAAAAGATGGAAAAAGTGGCTCCCGGAAATGCTGCTCCTTCCTTTACCCTTGTCAATGCTGAAGGGGAAGAGGTCAGCCTTGAAGACTTTCGGGGCAAGGTCATCTACCTAGATTTTTGGGCTTCCTGGTGTGGACCTTGCAGGGCGGAAATGCCTCATGCCAAAAAACTCCAAAAGCACTTTGAAGGGGAGGACCTGGTATTCCTTTATATATCCATTGATAACAGTAAAAAAGCCTGGAAGAAGGGAATGGAGGAAGAACAGTTGGGGGGAGTACATCTTTGGTCAGAGGGATCTGACTCCGAGGTGCCTCAGGCCTATCAGGTTTCGGCCATTCCCAATTACTTTATTATCGATAGAAAAGGCAACATCGCTGACAACAATGCTGATTATCCCAGCGATCCTGGCCTCATCTCTACCCTTGAGTCCTACATGGTCGAGAATAAGTAGTCGCTCCTAGATGAAAATGATGCTCACCAATCTTTTTTTGCGATGAGACGAAAGGCGATATTGGGGCTGAAAAGGAATGACCTATGCTAAGCTCAACAGCCTTTTAGCCATCTATTTGCCCAAATCAAAAAATCCCGAAATCATTGACGATTTCGGGATTTTATTTATGAGAGAAGGATAACCGCTTAGTTTTCGTCCCTCATCATGACCTCACCTTCGATGCGTAGAACCTTCATGTTTTTGGGGAAGTTTCCACTTACAGTCACAGTTTTGACCTGACGGCCTCTTTTTCCGCGGGTGTTGAAGGTCACATCTATGCTTCCTTCTTCTCCGGGCTGAATCGGCTCCTTGGAATAGCTGGGCACTGTACAGCCACAAGAGGCTTTTACCCGGGTGAGTTCGAGGGAATGCTCTCCGGTGTTTTTAAACTTGAAGGTGTGCTTGACCAGTTCGCCGCTTTCCACTTCGCCAAACTGATGACGCTCTTCCTCCCACTCGACATTGGTCTGGGGCAATTCCTCAGCCCTTTCTTGCCAGGCAGGACGGTTAGGCTTGGGAGCAGAGAAAGAACTAGAAAGGGTAGAGGCAGGCTTGGGCTCGACTTGCATCGCAGGAGCCGTGGCTACCTTCGCTTTTTGCTTTGCTACAGTTTCAGCCTCTACAGCCTTGGTTTCTGCACGGGCCTGGGCAGACTCGTAGGCCTGCTTTTTACGCTGGGCATAGTTCAGAATCTCGGCCTGAAGTTCTTCAGGCATGGTCTTCATCAACTTGTTTAGCTCTCTTCTTGGATTATCCTGAGCTGTTAGGGGAAGGCTCAATCCCAGAGCCATTACCAACACAAGGAAGTAGACAATTACTCTTGACATAAGATGGAGGTTTTTATTAGACTGACCGATAGAGGGCTTTTACAATTTTTGTGCTTTTCCAGAACTTTACTTTTACCTACAGGCCCCTTGGAATAGCAGGCCTCACATAACGTTTTTTGCATTTGTAGGGAGCTTGATGGGTGAAAAGCCCTGTTTTGACTATAAGTTTAGTAAATTAAGCAATACCCCCAAATTTTTCTTTTGATGAACAGGACAAAAGAGAAAGTGTAACCTGCTTTGCGTAACTGTCTGACAAGGGTCATTGTACTTTCATGCAAGTAACTAGAGCGGCTCATATTTATAAAGGTCAGATGACCCTGGATCGAAAAGATCAAGATGAAGAGCTCTTTCAAAAATTTTCGTTGGCATTTGCCAACCTCGCCCATTTTGGCGAACATACTCTCAAATACCTCTGTTATTTGCATAGGTCGTAGGTAAGTGGTGTGCTAAGTTCTACTTAAAGACCTTTTTTCATTTTTCTCGAATAATCGAAAAACTGCACGGACCATTGAAAAGGAAACTTACATGGATACAAATACATCAACTCAACATATAGAACTGCAGGTAAAAGGAATGACCTGCACCAACTGCGCTTTGGGCATTGAGCGATACCTTGAAAAGCAGGGCGCAGGAGGGATAAGGGTAGATTTCAGTTCAGGAGAGGTAGAATTTACGACTTCTGATCCTCAGCGGCTTAAAAATTATGTGAAGGGCATCGAAAAGTTAGGCTATGAAGTCGTGGAAGAAGGAGAGGAATCTAGTGCATGGAGCTGGGTCGAGCGTTACTTTACGGTTTCGGCTTTTTTTACCCTTCCCCTTATCCTTCATATGTTCCTTTCCTGGGAACCTCTTCACCACCCCTGGGTACAATTTGGACTTAGCCTTCCTGTCTTCTTAATCGGCATGTGGTACTTTGGACGTTCGGCCCTCTCTTCTCTACGTGCCGGAGTACCTAATATGGATGTGCTCATAAGCCTTGGGGCCATAGCAGCCTTTGCTTACAGCCTTTATGGAGCCATTTTTGATTTGGGCCCTGACTTCCTCTTTTTTGAGACAGCAGCCACCATCATTACCCTGGTTTTGCTGGGCAATGTCATAGAGCATCGCTCTGTGCAGCAAACCACTGCTTCAATCAAAGAATTACAAGCCTTACAGCCAAAGTTGGCCCTGCGTTTGGATACAGAAGGTCAGTGGAGGGAGGTTCCTATCAGTAAAATCGAAATTGGAGATCGGCTAAGGGTGTTGGAAGGCCAAAAGGTTCCCGTCGATGGTGAAGTCCTGAGCATGGAAGCCGAAGTCGACGAGTCCTTACTCACGGGTGAAAGCCTTCCCCAGACCAAATCAAAGGGAGACAAGCTCATGAGTGGAAGCCTCCTTATTCAGGGACAGGTAGAAATGAGGGCCAGCCGGAAAGATAAATCCTCTACCCTTGCCCAAATTATTGACCTTGTCAAAAAAGCCCAGGGTGACAAGCCCAATATACAGCGGCTGGCTGACCGTATCAGCGCCGTCTTCGTGCCTGTCGTCTTAGCCATTGCTACTCTTACCTTTCTGCTGGGATTTCTGGTCTTCGATTTAGGAGCTACCCAGGCCATGATCCAGGCCATCGCCGTCCTTGTGATTGCATGCCCCTGTGCCATGGGCCTGGCAACCCCTACCGCAGTGGTCGTCGGAATAGGAAGGGCTAGCAGGAAGGGAATCCTGATCAAAGGGGGCCGCATCCTCGAACAATTTTCAGAAATCAAGCAAGTGGTTTTTGACAAGACGGGTACCCTGACAAGTGGAAATTTTTCTATCAGGTCCATTGAGGCCGCTCATCCAGCGGAAATTGGAGAAGTAAAAAAAATAATCAAAAGTCTTGAAGAGTATTCCACCCACCCCATTGCAAAATCTATTAGAAAGGCCCTTGCCGATGTGGATACCCAGGATTTGAAAGCAGTCAAAGAAGTAAAGGGGGTAGGAATCAGCGGACAAGATGTCGAGGGCAATGCTTATCAAATTGGCTCTTATCGACTAGCTCAGGGGTTGGTGGAGGATAAATATTCCCTTTATGTGTTGAAAAATGGAGATTTCTGGGCAGGCATCCGAATAGAGGACCAACTGAAGGAGGGAAGTCGTGAAGTCATAGAATTTTTGAAGGCCAACCATATAAAGCCCATCCTTCTCAGTGGGGATAAAAGAGCCAACTGCGAAGAGGTAGCCCGGCAACTGGGAATAGAGGAGGTCTATGCTGAACAGTTGCCCCAGGAAAAACTTGCCAAAATAGAAGCCCTGAGTCGGGAAAAACCTACGGCAATGGTCGGCGATGGTATCAATGACGCACCGGCTTTGGCTCAAGCCACCATAGGTATCTCGCTGAGTGAGGCCACCGAAATCGCTCAGCAATCGGCTGAAGTCATACTGCTCAAAGGAAAATTATCCCTGATTCCGGAATTGTTTGCCATCAGCAAGCATACCCTCCGAACGATTAAAGAGAACCTTTTTTGGGCATTTTTCTACAACGTATTGATGATTCCCGTAGCAGCTCTAGGATACCTGAGACCTATGCTGGCTGCCCTGTCAATGGCCTTTTCGGATGTATTTGTCATCGGAAATTCCATACGCCTCCGCTTTAAAAAGTTGAATTGATGTTATTCAATTAGGAAAAAAGAAAGGGTAAGGCTATCGACCTGGGATTTATCTTCAACTAAGAGATTTTGATAACCTGACATGCTGTGGGGCTTTTTATAAATCTGATTCAATTTTTAACTTGAACGATCTTAATTTTAATCGCGATGACTTATACATTCAAGACCAATATAAACTGTGGGGGCTGTGTAGCCCAGGTTACTCCTTTTTTGGATCGTGAAGAAATAGGGTCCTGGAAGGTTGATACCGAAAAGCCTGACAAGATTCTCACCATCGAATCTGAGAAAATGGATGAAGAGGCCATTATGGCTCTGGTGAAAGAAGCAGGCTTTAAGATCGAGCCTAAGCCCAGGGGACTTTTTTCAAAATTTCTGGGAAAGTAAGATAAAGGAGTAATCAGGTAGGGCTTGAGTCTCCTGCCTTTTTTTTGATCCATTCCAAGGCTTCCTCGCCCTGCCCGGCCCGAAACCACTGAATGTCCTCATACTTTCGGTAATAGGTAAGCTGTCGCTTGGCGTAGTGCCTGGAGTTGCGCTTTATCAGACGAATGGCTTCCTCAAGGTCGTATTTTCCTCGGATGTAGGGAATAAGTTCCTGGTAGCCAATGGTATTCAAGGCCTGAGATTCGGGAGACAGCCCCCTTTCTAGCAGGAGCTGAAGCTCATTGACCAGCCCCTCTTCCATCATCTGCTCTACCCGCTCATCAATTCTGTGGTATAGCTTTTCTCGCTCCTCCCAAAGCCCAACTTTTATGAGCTGGTATGAATGGATCTTTTTCTTGCGTCCCTTTCTCAAGAGGGAAATGGGGATACCTGTCCCCCTGTACACTTCTAAGGCACGGATTATCCGTGCTGGATTTTGCCGGTCGATTCGAGCATAGGTTGCTGGATCTACCTCTTTGAGCTCTTCCTGTAGGGGTTTCAACCCACTTTCTTCAAATGTTTGATTGAGTCGGTCACGGACATGGGCTTCAATCTGAGGCATCTCGTCAAATCCCTGCCAAATCGCGCCCATATAAAGGGTGGATCCTCCGACCATGATGAGGATAGGGTGTTTTACAAAAAGCTCTTGCATGAGGTTTTCCGCCTCGGCTTCAAATCGTCCGGCATTGTAGACCTCCTCTGGGTCCAGGCTGTCTATAAAATAATGTTTAATCCTTCCCTGTTCCTCTTTGTCTGGCTTGGCGGTACCAATGTCCATCCCCCTAAAAAACTGCCTAGAATCCGCCGAAAGAACAGGAGAATTGAATTCAGCGGCCAGTCGCAGGGAGAGCCGGGTCTTGCCTACAGCCGTGGGTCCGACCAGGGTAATCAGGTTCTTCATTTTCCTGTCCTGTAGGCTCCCAGCATGGCAATTCCAGCCAGTACCAATCCCAGAAATTCCCTCATGTTTTCGATATAGGGTGATCCTGCCTTCATGGCTCCCGTAATGGAGGGCATGCCTTCCTGGTACCATTCGTAGACATCGGGAAGGTAAGTAGAAGCTCCAATAAATAGTCCGAGGGTCCCAAGCAGGTTGAGAAAGGAGGGCACCTTAGCAAATGCATTGGCGGTCAGGAGAAGGGCCACTCCTCCATATACCGGAACCCAGAGGGTCGGATCATTATCATTGAGCTGCCAATAGGCAAAAAGGGTAAAAACAAGGGCAAGCAGGGCGAGTATGATTTTACGA
Organism: uncultured Bacteroidia bacterium; assembly: GCA_964564415.1. Classification (GTDB taxonomy): domain Bacteria; phylum Bacteroidota; class Bacteroidia; order J057; family J057; genus JALEFZ01. The sequence continues at coordinate 77,468 of CAZMAV010000005.1, forward strand.
AGCATTTCTTGATTTTTTGATAAAGGTAAAACCGGCACAGGTAGGGGACAAATGCTTGTTCTCATTTTCTTTCCTGTAAAATGTCAGGGAATTCGCTGAAGAGGGCGATATTTGAGCAAAAGAATAAACATGAGGAAGATTCTTCTTACCTGCATTTTTCTAGGCCTTCTGTTTTCAACTTTGAAGGCACAGACTTCGCTGAGGGTCATGACCTTCAATATTCGCTTCAACAACCCCGGAGATGGAGAAAACGCCTGGCCCAAGCGTATACCTTTGGTCCAAAGCATGATCGATTATTACCAACCCGATGTGCTGGGCGTCCAGGAAGCCCTTCCGGATCAGGTAGCCAAACTCAAGGAAATCCTCCCCGCCTATGATTTTTATGGGATACCTCGAAGTGCTTCCTCCCCGGAGTATTGTGGGATTTTTTACCTCAGTCACGCCTTTGAACTCCTTTCGGATTCGGGAAAAGGAACTTTCTGGCTGGCACCTGATCCCTCTCAGGAGAGCAAAGGCTGGGATGCTGCTCTGCCCCGGATCAGCAGTTGGGTCAGGCTCAAAAGCAAAGAGAGTGGAGAGGCTTTTTTGTTTGTCAATACCCATTTTGACCACGTGGGAGAAATTGCCAGAAAAAACAGCGTCAGGGTCATAGCCGAAGAGACCTCAGCCCTGTCTATTATGGAAGGAGACAGCCTGCCTGTGATATTGCTAGGCGATTTTAACCTTGCTCCGGAGGCGGAACCTATCCGAGATTTAGAGGAAAATTACGGCTTCAAGGATGCCTTTACCCATAGCCTTCTTCCCCACCATGGTCCTTCATCTACCTGGTCGGGCTGGAGGATGGCAGGCGAACCCGGAAGGCGGATTGACTATATCTTTTTCAAAAATAAGGTGGAGGCCTTGACCCATGCGACCTTGTCCGATTCCTGGTCGGGACGCTTCCCTTCGGATCATTTACCCGTCGTGGCTGATCTCTTGCTCAATCCTGTGCATCACTTACTCCATGCCCATTCCCATAATGATTACGAACAGGAAAGGCCCCTGAGGGAGGCCCTTGAAATTGGATTCACCAGTGTGGAGGCCGACATATGGGCCTGGAAGGGCAGCCCCCTTCTCGTGAGCCATGAGCGGCCCCTGTTCAGAAATCGTCTCAATGAAAAATGGACTCAGAAGAGTCTGGACCAACTTTACCTGAAACCCCTGGCTGCCCACATTCTGAAAAATAGGGGGAGGGTCTATCCCGGCAGTGATCGTCCTTTTTACCTGATGATAGACATTAAATCCAAGAATTTTAACCTCGCCTACAAGAAAATAAAGGAAAGTTTAGAAGATTATAGCTGGATGCTCGAGGGTGAAAATCCTCCCGTAAAAATTATCCTTTCCGGACAGAGGGAGGTGGAAACCCTAGCTGAAGATGGGGGAGGTCTTCTGGGAATTGATGGCCGTCCTGAGCATTTGGGCAAGGGATATGAGTCGGAAAAGATGCCAATCATCAGCCAGCGATATGGAAAAATCTTGAATTGGAAGGGTAGGGGAGATCTGAGTGCCAATGATCGAAAAAACCTGAAACTGCTGGTTGAGGCTGTCCATGCAGAAGGCAAGAAGCTTCGGCTCTGGGCTTCTCCCGAAAAGGAGGAGGTATGGGACCTGCTGCTAGAAATGGGAGTGGACTTGATCAATACAGATGAAGTTCAAAGGCTCAGGAATTATCTGTTGGAAAAGGATTGAGCAAGAATCGCAGCCCACAGATTTCAACTATGGAGAGAAAGCCTTATCTTGGCGTTAGCAAAAACTATTTTTCAAAAATCGAATAAAGGATCTTGTCATGGATTTTATCATCAACCTATTGATAATGGCTGTCTCGGTAATGGCCGGGGCCTACCTCCTGGATGGAGTGGAAGTCAAGAGTTTTGGAGGGGCAGTGGTTACAGCCCTCCTCCTTGGTATTGCCAATGCCACTATAGGTGCCTTTCTCAACCTGATTTTGACACCGGTGAATTTCCTTACCCTGGGACTGGTTTCCTGGATCGTCAGCGCCCTGATGTTTATGCTGGTAAGTTATTTCTACAAAGGCTTCCAGGTGAAGGGATTCCTCTGGGCCATGATTTTGGGGCTTGTCGTCGGCCTTGTAAACGGCCTTCTTAGCTTTGTCCTTCCTTTCTAGCTTATTTCTACTGGCTAAGCTAGCAGTGGAAAAAATGTCTAGGGCTGTCGGGTCTTTTGACCTGCCTCGGCAGCCTTAGGCTCTAGTATTTTGTACATGAGAGGAATAAAGTAGAGGCTGATCCCCGTTCCGACCATCATTCCTCCGATAAGGGCTATAGCCAATGGCCGTTGAAGTTCGTTGCCCAGCCCACTGCCCCATAGGAAGGGCATGACGGCCAGAATGGTCGTTACTGAGGTCATCACGATGGGGCTTAAACGGCGATGTCCAGCTTGGTGCAAAGCCATTTCCAGGGGCTGACCCTCCCTGCGTAGCCGATTGATGGTATCAATCTTTAGGATAGAATCGTTGATGATGATACCTGTCATCACGATCATCCCAATCATGGCCATAAGGTTGAGGGATTGGCCAAATATCCAAAGAGTCAATAAAGCGGCAGAGAGGTCAATGGGAACCTCCAGCAATACGATAAGGGGAGGTTTGAGGGATTCAAATTGAATGGCAAGGATAAAGTATAGCAGGGCCAAGGCTCCTGCCAACACCCCGAGGAGTTCTATTAGAAGGTTCTCCCTATCGTAGAGGGCCCCAGTCAATTCCAGGCTGAGGGGAGGTTGAGCCTGATCCACGACGGTTTTCAAAACAGATTCGTATTGAGGGCGGTCCTCCTCGGCCAATTCAAAGCGGAGAGGGAGAAAGCTACCTGCTGTCCCACCGTAGCGGGTCTGATAATCCTCGCTGGGTTCTAGGCGAATCAGGCTTTTAAGAGGCACTGGGTCGCCGTCCAGATTGCTGATGGGCTGTTCCAGCCACTTCATCTTATCCTGGGCCTCCGTGATTACGACGGGTACAGCTTTTCCTCCTAGGTACAGCTTTTGAAGCTCTGAAGACTGTACCCGACTTTTAATCGTCTTTAGGAGATGGTCCATGCTTACATTGTAGCGCAAAAGGGCCTCCTGCTTGGGAAAGACCAAAGATATTCTTTTCAAAGAGGGGGGAGGGATAGGTTTTTGCAGGGCCAACCCTAGCTTTTCGCATATTTCCTGGGCCTGCTTTGGAATTGGCAATTCTCCTCCTGCTCGGCGAGTAATTCGGGCTTCCAAAGGGGGTACTTGCTCTCCAAAGAGTCTGTCAAATAGGGTAGGAGGGGGAGCGAGGCTTATCCTTGCCCGTGGGGCTGTTTGACGGAGCCGGACCCTCAGCGTATCTGCCAAAACCTTCCCCTTTTCCACCGATGACGCCTTAAGGTAAAGTTCGGCCTGAGAAGCTGTCTGCCGGGCTTCCTGATCAAGGAGATATTGTTGTTCGCCCAGCTGAACCTGCTCCTCTTCCAACCATGGCTCCAACCCTTGAAGCAAAAGTCGGATTCGCTCTTCGTTTTCTTCTAGGGTAATAGGCTCATTCCAGTCCAACTTGACCAACCAATCGTCATGGCTGATCTCGGGCAGTTGCCGAAGGGGCAAATGCAAGGAAGGCCAAAGACCAATAAAAAGGAGAAGGGAGACAAGGATAAGAAAAGCCGCCGGATACTTCATTACCCAGGTAAAACCACGGTCATACAGCGGATACATCAGGGGGCTGCTGCTTGAAACAGAAGAATTTCTACCTCGATACAGTTGATAGTAAAGGACAGGCAGCATGACAACGGCGACTAGGAGGGAACTGCCCAGGCCAATGCTCACTGCCAGGGCTTGATTGGCAAAAAGAGCCCCGGCAATCCCACTTAAAAAAACCAAGGGCAGAAATACTGCCGCAGTCGTCAGGGCCGAACTGATAAGGGGCCTTACTACTTCCCTTGTACCCTTGACGCAGGCGTCGAAAAGGCCGAGGTTTCGGCGCTGTTGTTCGGCGATGCTATCAATCACGATGATGGCATTATCTATCATTAAACCAATACCCAGGAGAAGTCAGGAAAGGGAAATTACATTGAGGGAAAGATTGACCAGGTAGAAAATCAACATGCTGATCAGAAGGGAGAGCGGTAGGCTAAGGGCGATCATGAGGGTGGGTCGAAGCTGTCGCAAAAAAAATCCCATCACCAAGCTGGCTAGCGCCACACTCCAAATTAGGCTTTGACTGAGGCTATGGATCGAGGCGCTAAGCAGGGTGGTCTGATCCCGGCTCAAATCGAAGTAAAGCCTGGGATAATCGGTTTGTAACTGTCCCAGGACCGTATCCATTTTGGCCTGAAGGTCGGCAAAGCGAGCCCCATCCTGTTGGATTATGGCCATGTTAAGGGCGGGGTTTCCCTGATGGAGGAACCTACCCTTTGGTGGGCGAGGGTTGAGCCTAACTGTTGCGAGGTCCTTGAGCTGTATGATACGCTCCCCTTTGCGAAGGTAGATTTCTTCCAAATCCTCAGGAGCATTTAGGCCGCTTGCCAGGCGAACATTATACTGATACTGCCCCTCTCTCAACAAAATTGCCCCAGGTTGTAAGTCGTTGCGGGCCAATGCCTGAGCGATGTCCTCTTGCCCCAGGCCAAGGCTTCGCATGATGCCCATGTCAGGAAGGATGCGAAGTTCGGGAAAGTCTCGCCCGGTCAGGTCTGCCATGGCTACCTCCGGAAGTTGTTCGATTCGCTTGCGGATGACAGTTTCGCCCAGTTCACTGAGTTGTAAAAGACGGTCAGCTTGGGTTGAAGCATCGATGGAATCGCGGAAACCCAGGCTGAGGAAAAAGACCGGGAGATCGCTGGCACTAGCCTTGACGACATTGGGTCGAGGAAGGTTCCGGGGCAATTGACCCAGGAGTCGGTCTGTTCGTTGACTTCCAAAAAAGCATAGTCAATATCCGTTCCAAAGGCCATACGCAGCCGAATGAGGGCAGAACCATCCCGGGTTTCACTCTGTAGATCATCCAGCCTGCTGAACTGAAGCAATTGTCGGCGTAGAGGGGCTACTACAGTCTTTTCCAGTTCCTGAGCCCCTCTGGCAGAGCCTTCTACCTGTACTGTAATTTCAGGAAGGTCTACCTCCGGCATTAAAGAAAGGGGCAGGAGTCCCAGGGCGACAGCACCGAGTAAGGCTAAGGCCAGGGTAGTAGTGAAAACAGCGATAGGACGAGGTAAGAGAAAGGATAACATGGTTGCATAGCTTTGAAAGAAAGGAGAGGGAAGCTAAATATATGACAGAGTGTTCAGAGTACAAAGCTAATTATACCGCCCCCTTCAGCTATTCTAACATCTCAGATCTGTCTTTTTTAATTTCAGGATATGAATTGTTTGAATTAAAGAATTAAGTAGGAGATAAACCTTAATTAAGGGTATATTCGGTTGCTGTGGTAAAAAAAGGCCTCAGGAAGAGTCCATATTCTTCCTCAAGTTGGGGCGCCAGGGTTTTGGGCGGACGGGCATTGACCTTTAAGGTGTACTTTTCAGACAGCTCCGGCTCCATGTTGACTTCCACAGGTACCCTCCAGGTTTTTGTCAGGTGCTCAGCAAGATCTTTGACTGTAAAGCCTGGGGCAGTTAACTTCTCCATTTTTTGATAGCTTTTGCTAACTGTCCCTTCCGGCAAATCGCCTTCTTTGAGGCTGGCCTCTTTTACAGAGAGTTCTCCTTTATCTACTTCGATGGTCAGTTCACATGACCTCGATAAGCTATTTTACTGGGTTTGGTGTCCATCGGTAGGTGAATGTCCGTGAGGTTTGCCATGGCCTCCAAGGCTTCATCCCATTTCATGCCTTCTTCGACCAGATTAAGGGTACTGATTCCGTGGGATAGGTATCGGTTATCCGTAGGGATGATAGAAGCTTTTCCCCATTCGGCTTGATGGAAGAAAATGGTGTCTTTGACGGTTGTTTTGGCCAGCAGGGTAGAGCTGGTAAATGTGGCTCCCAAAAACATGAAAATGGTTAGGGTTAAAACATGGACTGCCTTCATAATTTTGCTGATTTAGAGTTATTTTAAATGGTAAAGAACTAGGGAGGGATTATTTCCTTGTAAAATACCTCCGTAAAGGTCCACCAATGCTTGCTCGACTTCACCTCTAGGATATAAATACTCAAAAAATTCTTCATTAATCATCCCTGGTACTGGGCCCTTGGAAAAGGAAGCTTAGCAGAATTTTCAGAATTTTGGTAGATATGTGGATAGCCCTTCAAAGATTAGGCGGAAAGGTTTCCCGTGAGCCAGTAAAATTTATCTGGAGCTACCAAAGTGGCGATAGACCATTGATCCAGGCCAGGCAGCTTCAGGCCCAGCAGAGATCCTGGCAATTGCTCAGCCAACTCCACCTGGCCCTGGCAGAACTTCGGAGGGAAACCCTGTATGACTTTGTAGAGAACCGGCCCATTGAGCAAGAAAAGTAAAGGTTGATCACTGGACTTTGACCCTGGCCATATGAGCCAGGTTGAGGTTGCCGCTGGTGATTACAATTTCGTTGGCTTCTAAGCCTTCAGAAAGAGAATACTTCTCGCTATTTTCCAAGGCAGGTTTCACATAATGCCAGAAAGCTGTGTCATTGCGATAGACAAAGACCACGGGTCGGCCCTGACGCAGGACTACTGCTTCCTTGGGTACGATCAGTTGGTCGGCTACTCCTTGTCGGAGGCGAACCCGGACATTCATCCCAGGCAGGAGTTGGGAGGATGGCCTCTCCATTTTTGCGAAGACTTCTACAAGGCCATTTTTATTTACGCGAGGATTGACGGATTCGAGGCGGGCAGGGTAGGACTCTCCTGCCTGGGCCAGGGGTTCAATTTGTAGGGTATTGCCACTATTAAGGAGGTCTAGCTCAGTTTCTAATATGGAGAAGCGTACCAGCATGGGTCTGAGGTCCTGGAGCAGGCAAAGGGGGCGATGGTCCTGGCTTGATTGGTAGGCCTGGGCTCCTAGGTTGGCAACTGTCCCCGCAAAGGGTGCCCTGATTTCGGTAAGGCTCAGTTGGTAAATGGCACTTTCGAGGTCAAGCTGTGCCTGCCTATATCCACTTTGTAAAGCTGCCAATGTTAGAACCTCATCCGGGATTTTTGAGGAATCAGTTTGCAGGTAACCGACCGAGATAAGGGCATCCCGGCGGTCAAGTTCGGCCTGGGCCAGCCTTGCCGCTGCTCTCTGCTTTTCCTGACGGGCCTGGGTATCATCAAGTTTGGCGATGAGCTGCCCCTTCTTTACCCTCTGGCCATTGCGGACAGCTACCTTAGCAATGATGCCCTCCTGTTGAAAACTGAGCTCGGCCTTACGGCTGGCGCTCAACTTACCATTGCTCAGGAGTTCTCGCTGAAAGGTTCCCCTTACCACCCTTGCGGTATCTACCCAGTTGCTGGGCTCCTGATAAGTACCTCGGGCCAGCTCCACAAGGGGCTCTTCTGTACTTTCGGAGGAAGAACAACCGACCCAAAAAAGGATCAAAACCAAATATGAAAAGCGAAATATGGTCATGGCAAAAGCTGTTTGGTTTATCTTAAAATAAGGTAAGAGCCTCATGCTGCTTTATCAAATGAAAACCTGGGAAATAGCATTAATTGAAATTCCTGGGCATTACGGCCAAGGGGAGGAATATCAGCACTCCTAAAAGGGAAAAGATCAATCCACCCATGCTTCCCATAGCCAGGGTAAACCAAAAGGGCTCCGCTCCGCCGATGACAAAGGGTAGCATGCCTAGCAGGGTAGAAGTAATGGTAAGCAGGATGGGCATGAGTTTGCTGCGTACTGTCTTGAGGTAGCAAGCCAGAGCGCTGCGACCAGGATAGCGACTTCTGTATAAATTATAGTCATTGATCAAGTAAAGACCTGCATTGACACTGATGCCGCTAAGGAGGAGGAAGGATGCATAGCCGCCCTGGTCAAAATTTACCGAGAAATGGAAAAATGTCAGAAAAACCCCAATGGAAGATAAAGGCACCAGGCTCAAAACAGCCAGGGGTTGGTGGAGAGATTCAAGCAGAATGGAGCATATTCCAAAGATAATGAGAAGGACAGGTATCAGCAGGCCATACTGTTTGGAGTCTTTTTTATTCCAGTCCCAGCGATGCGGAATATAACCTGCCTGATAACCCAGGGGCAGCCAGTCATTGGTTTCCGATATCATCCGCTCTTGTACTATGCTTTTCAGCCTTCTTGGGCCAATAAAGTCATACTCGACCAATAATTGGTACTGCTGATTTCGCCTTTCGATCAGGTCATTGACAGGCTGTTTGATCAGGGTCGCCACCTCACCTACCTTGATAAGACTCTCAGTGGAGGGACTCTCCTTACCCTTCAATCCGGCACCTTCTACCGAGGCTTCCATGATTTGCCACCTTTCTCCTGCCTGATCACTCTTAGGTCGAAGCATCAGAGCTTCATAGCGTCCATCAAGATAGACATAGCTCAGGTTTTGAGGGGCGAGGTTACGGCGGTGCATTTGTTCCCATAGTGCCTGGGGATGGCTTCCCAGGCTGGTCAGGGCCTGGGCATCCAGGGAAAGGAGCAACTCGTCATGGGGGCGGTAATCATAGCGCAGTTTACCATTGAGGTAGACCTCCCTGATGCGTGGGTTCTTGAGGAGTTCAGTTTTGAGATGCTCAGCATAAAGGCGTAGTTGGGTGTAATTGTAGCCTTTAAGTTGGATGCGGCTGTTTTTTCTGCCCATGTCAATGGAGTTGCTGAAGCCCCTTCCCACCCCGTATATAGACCAGTCAGCTCCCGTGAGATTATTGGCTTGGCTGATTACCTGACCCTTAAGTTTGTAGGGAAAACCGGCTTTTTCCGCCTCCTCCCGAAAAAGTATGACTATCCTGGCATACTGGCTGCTATTGATCGTAGTCTGAAATTGGTCGATTTCGTCAAATTGGACCAGAAAATTCTCGATGACCCCTATGGTTTCATTCATTTGTTCGATATTGGTACCGTAGGGCAATTGAGCCTTGATGTAAATGGCTGTACGTTCGGGGTCCTGGTTGCGGGCCTTAGGAAAGGTCTCTTCCATAAAAAGCCTCAGGCTACCCCCAAGGACCTTATCTGCCCAGGGTTTGATCTCCTTTTTATAGAAGTCAGAACCCAGGCTACTGTTGTACCATTCCCAACCTGGCTTTTCCATTTTTTCTGGCAGCAAAAAAACAGGTAAACCAAAGCCCAGGATGGCAAGTACAAGCAGGAGCCAGCGCCCCCGGCGAGCCAGGTGCAAAAAACTTCCATACCCCCTCAGCCACTTGATCATGCGTCTTGCCGGCCTTGAGGACTTCTTCGATTGAAAGCCTTTTTCTGGCTTTGAACTGGCCAAGAGCGCGGGTAAAAACCACCAGGAAACAGGAAGAGAAGCACCGAGGCTCAAGGTCATGACGAGGGCAAAGTCGACCATATTCAGGCGGAGGCTTTCGTCAAGGGCGTAAACTACACTTAGGGCACCCAGGGTGGTCAGGGTAGCGGCCAGTAAGGCCAGGAATACATTGCGGTTGCGGTGGAGCCTAAGGTGCTCACTCATCACCAGGCTATTGTCGATGACCAGGCCAAATGACAGGGTGAGTCCTGCTAGTGAATATAGGTGTAGTTCTAAGCCCCAAAAATAGGCCCCAAGAGCTGCCAATCCCAGGGTAACCATAAGGCTGAGAAAAATTGGCCAAATGTAAAGGAAGGATCTACTGACTAGAAGAACAAACAACAAAAGCAGGCCCAGGGCCAGGGCACTTCGGCTTCCGATCTTGATGAGTTCATCTTTCAGGAAGGTCGTCGCATCGTAGCTGACCCGCAGGGCGTATCCCGCCGGAAAGTTGTGGGTAAGCCGATCGAGTTTGTTTTTTACCTTCCTGGCGAGGACCAATTGATTGGCTTGGCCCTCGCTGCGCATCAATAGGTTAATAGCACTGAGCCCATTGATCCGTTGATAAGCAGGTGGAGGTTGGGGACGCCTGCTCAGGGTAGCCAGGTCTCCCAGGCGGCGAAGCAAGAGGCTGGAGTCCAGGGTGGGAAGGCGGAGGGGCCAATCGAGAAGGTCCTTAGCCTCCATGTTTCCTTCTACCCCCGGAGCCATAGCCCGCAATTGAAGATCGGGAGTGAGACTAGTCTGGTAGAGGGGCTGTCTCGCTGCATCCCCAAGCTTAGCGGGACTCAAGCCAAGGGTCTGAAGGTGATCAGGATCATAGCGAAGTTCCCAGGCATAAGGACGATTTCCATATATATCCACCCCTTCCATGCCGGAAAGTCTGGCCAGGACAGGTTTGATTCGCTCCTCGGCAAATCGGTACAACTGATCCGGAGGATCGGGGCCAATAAGGGTGTAGGTGAGCAGGGGGCGATCGGCATCCTTAGTGGGATAGCGGGCCTGGACTTCTGGGAAGCTCATGCCCTCTGGAAGGCGATCGCGCAACTGTCGCAGGCGAGCTGAAACCTCAAAACGAGCCAGGTCCATGTCCCTTTTGGGATCAAACTCCAGAAGGATGCGCCCCCGACCCGGATAAGTGGTAGAACGAATTTCATGAAGGCCACTCAAGGTGGCCATGGACCCTTCGATCACCGAGGTGGCCTGTTGCTCGATAAGCTCAGGTCCGGCCTGTCTCCACTGATAACTGATGCTCAAGGCAGGAAGGACCCGGCTGGGCTGCAGCCGAAAGGGCAATCGGGGCACCAAGACCCAACCTATGCCAGAAAGCAGAGAAAAAGTCAGGAGTATGGCGAAGCGATTTTTCATGGAGTAGCTGTCGAAGAACAGAAGATAGAAGAATGTTGGGATAAATTCCAACCATCAGGCATTTATTGATGATGATGATGATCAGAAATTGATGGATGTTGCCCCATGGAGCTCATCAAAAAAATTATTACAATCCCCAGAAGCCATACTAGCGGTTATCCCCAGTGAAGTGCCAAAGCTCTTTTAGAATTATCCTAAGTAATTTCTTTTCAACTACAAGAGGAATATTTATTTTTTTCCTGAGTAATATTCGCAAAAATTATTATTATTATAAAATGGCTTTTTAGGTATTCTTTGTTAATTGTCGTTTTGGCAGCTTTCTAAGTCTCGAAACTATTTTCCTGTACCATCGATTTTCCCTGTATCCTAGTCTGTGGTTAGACCCCTTAATAGTGTAATTCAGGTTAAAATCTTAACCTTGATAAGGAATAAAATATTTTATTTCTCATTATATATTGGAATAATAATTCCAATAGTAAAAAGTTTATATGAATGGGAAATTGTTTTCCTTTGCTCATATACTTGCTTTTTTATTGTTCCTTCCTACTTTTCTCCTGCAATACCTCTCAGACTCCTATTTTCACCCTCGAGGTGCGTCCTACCCAGTTGAAACAGGCGGCAGAAACGGAGCTACAGTACAGATTGGAAAACTTACATCTGATATCTGATGGATATGTCGTGGTAAGCAAGCAATTTCATACGATCTACCGCTTGGATAATGGGCTAAATGTCGTGTGGAAATATAGATGAGAAGAAAAAGGACCTCAAGAATTTAGCCAACCTCCATCTATTTATCCAAAAGATAATCGGCTTTATGCGCTCCAGGGAAATCGCTTTCACATTTAGATTTGAGAACTGGGCAACAAGTAGGCTAGCGGTTGATGGCAGATACTTTACCCGTACCGTAGTTCAGTGATCCCATTTATGTAGATGATGATTTTTTATGGTATTGCAATACCGTTACAGCCTACGCCGGAGAGTCCAAGGTGGTGAGAATGAGCCTGGAATCTGATTCTGTCTGGCAATGGGGGGTATTGGGAAATACAGGCCTTCCCATAAATTTAGAAGACGGGGTACATTTGGTTTTACCCGATCAAAGCTTTTTGTAGATTCCTAATCATATGGGGGGAATAAAGCGCATGGATACCAAGGCTAACATCCTCGACACCCTGGCTATCAGGGGAGATGAAAGCTATGCCAGGTTGAGGCCCATTATTCAGGAAAATCAAAAGTTGTATGATGGCAGTTGGATAAATGTTAACTGCGATTCTTTTCTGTATTCTTTGGAATATTGAAAATAGGTCATGGTAGGATGGGTAGAATCAAACTCAGAACTTCTCACCAAGGGTGGACCCCTACTTGAGCATTGGATCATAATTCGATAGGACCCCGATTTCCTGCCTTCAGAATAGAATAAAGAGGGCAGAAAATACCGTGATTCCGATTATAAGACGGCGATAAGCCAATTCAGAAAATAGCCTGACAATGTAGATACCTGAAAAGGCCCCTCCTATGATAAAGGGAAGCAAGTAGAGATCGAGGGTGAAGCTGCTGAGGTCCATGGTATGCCAGACAAAAAGATGAAAAGGAACCTTGACAAGGTTGATGATGAAGAAAAACCAGGCTGCCGTCCCTATAAAGAGATGCTTGGGCAGACGCATCGAAAGGAGATATACGGTCAGGATAGGTCCTGCGAAATTTCCCACCATGGTAGAAAATCCCCCCAAAAGGCCCATTAAGGCAGCAAACCAGTAATAATCCGGCACCAACTCGGATTTTCTTACTTCCAGAATAATCATGGTAAGGGCACCAAGAAGGATGATCCCCCCCATGATGTAAGCAAATAATTCTTCTGAGACCTCGTCGCCTATCCACACGGCCAGCCCTATTCCAATAAAAGTCCAGGGAAGCAATTTGATGATGTAGCCCCAGTTGACTACCCGCCGGTAGTAGATGACCGCGACGATATCGGCAAATATCAAAAGGGGAACCAAGACTCCTGTCGACTGTTTTTCGCCAAAAATATGAGCCATGATGAGGACCACAGCCGCAAATCCCGCTCCAAAGCCCGTCTTGGACATGCCAATAAGCAGGGCCGAAAGGGCCAACAAACCCCAGTCCAGATGACTGAGTTCAAACAACTCGCTAAGTTGATTCATTCCTTAGTTTTTTTGAAGAGATGCACTATTCCTCCTCCATCATTTCTGCCGGGCAGCAATAATAATATTTGATGACCGGGGTCGCAAGGGCGTGAATATTGGGGAGATCAGTGGCCTGAGAGAGGTCTTTCAATTCCCCATTCTTAAACTTGATGGTGATAGGCTCCTGGCTGTTTTCTACATAGGGCTGATTGGACACTTCTCCCCCAAAAATGTAAAAGGCAGCATCTTCTTCGGAAATCTTTGCCTTTTTGGCGAATCGCTTTCTCGCCTCCCTTATTTTTTCTTTGCCCATGGGCTTATCTCTCATTCGGATTTTGAGTAATTTTCGGGATTGAATCCGTCTGCAAAGGTCAGAAAGGACAGGATCGGTACTGTATTGCCATTTTTTGATGGCGAATTCGATGTCATTGTCATCCAGGCGAATGTAGGTAGCCAGTACCTCTGGACTGAGTTTTTCTTTTGAAATTCGGTTGTGAAAAAAGAAGCCCAAATTGTCGTCTAGGAAAATCGTTTCTCCGGCTTCAACCAGCATTCTTACCCGCCTAAGGATATTGACGATCATGTACTCGGCAGCCATAGCCGCCTTGTGAAGGTAGACCTGCCAATACATAAGCCTTCGGGCCAGGATAAATTTTTCCAATGAATAAATGCCCTTGTCTTCACAGACCAATTTGCCCTGATGGACACTGAGGATTTTGATGATGCGATCGATGCCAACCACCCCTTCGGCCACTCCCGTAAAAAAACTGTCCCGGATCAGGTAGTCCATCCGGTCCATGTCCAATTGGCCCGAGACCAGTTGGTGGAAGAAAGGGCGCTCGTATTTACCTTCAAATATATCGATGGCCAAGTCCAACTTTCCTTTGAAGTGCCGATCCAGTTCGTGCATCAAAGCCAGGCTCATGTCCTCATGATGCATATCGGGGATGATGACATGTTCCAATGCATGAGAAAAAGGCCCATGGCCCACATCGTGGAGAAGAATGGCCACCATCGCTGACTTGTACTCCTGCTTGGAGATCTCCACTTTTTTTCGCTTGAGCACATCAAGGGCCTGGCGCATCAGGTGCATGGCTCCCAATGCGTGATTGAAGCGGGTATGTACAGCTCCGGGATAAACCAGCGAACTCTGACCCAACTGCTTGATGCGGCGAAGGCGCTGAAAGGTAGGCGTATCTATAAGGTTAAGAATCAGTCCCTTAGGAATCTCAATAAAACCATGAACAGGGTCATTGATGATCTTTGGTGCCTTGAAAGTCTTTTTCAATTCCTAGCTTTTAGGGCAAGTTACAGATATAAGAGGAAATTTTTTGCCCAGGTCCTTCCTTTTTCTACAAGCCTCACTTTTACTTTCTCTTTTCAACAAAAAATTACAAAAGAGGGCAGATCTTTTAAGGGTGTAATATCGCCACTTTTATCAGCGAGGGATAAGGCAACCAATAATCTAAATTTGAAATGGTAGAGTTTATCACCAAAGGATAGCCAAAGGGCTGTTGAGGGGATCGTTCACAATTAGTTTTTGGTCCCGAGACTGCCATCAGATTTATCACCAAACAGAATTTATGATAAGCCCATTCAATCCATAAATAGCGCGATTTTATGAAAAACAGGCCCAACCTACATCGCCGACCCGAGTTCCGCTTCGGCTTTAAGCAAAGCCTAGGGGTCCTTGCTGGACTGGGACTGCTCCTGGCATTGGCTTACACATTTTTTCCTAGACAAAGCAGAAGAGGAATTTTACATGAGGAGGATCTTAGCCGCAAACTGGAAGAGGAAGTCATTTCCAGGCCTTCCTTTGTCCTATTTACAACCACTCACTGCTACCCCTGCCAGCGATTGGAAGAGCGGATGAAGGCCTCAAAAGAATTTACAGATTTTATCGAAAGGCATTTCGATCTCTACCGCATTGACGGCAGGGACAGCTACACCGCTGGGATAAAACTGGCCCAGCGCTATGGGATAAGGACTTTTCCCAGCCTTCTTATCACCGACAACAAGGGGAGAGAATTGACCCGCCTTCCTGTGCCGGGCTCTCCTGAGCTTTGGATGGAAAGCTTGATCCAACAAAAGGGGCTTGGCATCAAAGCAGGTGGTAAAATCAAGGACGTAATCGACAAAGAAACGAGGAAAAACAAGGAATTTGGGCTCCTTTACCGAAGCAGCGAAAGTTGGGAGGAGAGCAGAGGTTTGCTTAGGTATTTGAAGAAAAACTGGAACCAGGAAATATGGGTGCATCCCCGTCAAAATGAAGGATATGACATCATCATTGGACGTTTTGGGGATAAGAAAATGGCCCGAATCACGCGGAAGTTTCTGCGACTATGGGAGGGAGAACAGGCACCTGTGGTGAAGCTTGAAGACAAAGCCCTGACTTACAAAGCCAAGGGGAAATTTTATCCTGCTTTATCCCATCCTACGGAAGAAGAAGTCATGGAGGGAAACAGCAAAAGATAAAAATGACTGCCTTGAGATTCTAAAAACGAAGCAGTTTGAACTGAAGGTAAGTCTGGGGAAGGCGTGGAACCAGGCTTTCCTTTCCATCGTCGATCTTTACCCAAACCCCAATGGGCAACTTATCCTCCGCCTTGAGTTCGAGATGGCAAAGGTAGGTGTAGCCTGAGGGATTTTGTCGGGCGTAGGAAGGCAGTACCTGATAGCCCTGCTGCCAGCGAAGTAAAGAAAAAGAGCTGGTATCGAAATCTGTGTAATTTTGAGAAGGGGTAAAGGAGGGAGTGGTAGAAAGTCCTTCCCTTTCCATGCTGCCAATGGGAAAAAGTTGGTCTACATTTACAGATAAATCCTGGGCTTCAACCCTTGCAGATATTGCTAAGAGAAAAGTTAAAAAATAGATGAAGCGTGGGAGAATTTGCCTGTTCATGTGAGATCGGTATGAGATATGATAGTCCAATTGATATAAAAAATGACAGGGAGGAATGTTTGAACCTGATTAAGTTACCTGCTTATATTGAGAAAAAGTGGCTAAATCATTCTAATGTAAAGCTGTCTACCTGCTCCAATTTGTATATGAAAAATGGGGGAAAAGGTTACCCCAAATCCCCCAATTGTTTGCTTTGCGACAGGCTTACTTCATCTCACTAAGCATGTCCTTGTTGATCTTTACGAAGTCTTGGTTTCCTGCCTTTTCAGCCATACCCAAGGCCATCTTGGCGGTTTTCTTAGCTTTTTCGGTCTTACCGGCCTTTTTGAGGATTCTGGCTTTCCAGGTGGCTACCCAGTAGGCTTCTGGACGCATGTCCGAAGCCTTGGTGATCCACTCTTCAGCCTTTGCGATGCTCTTGTCGTTGTTGTAATAGTAAAGGGCCGCGCGGTAGTAGTCGTTGGCGGAGGGTCCGGCCATGGTAGCCTTGATGCTGGCCATGACATTTTCATCTGTATCCAGGTCGATGGGAACCTGAATGTGGGTCTTGGCCCATACCAGGTTGAAGGTGGCAGAACCATCACGGAGGTCGTCGATGTAGATCAGCATGGATTCAATCATGGAGGGAAAATCCTGAGTTGTGGTCGTAGATCGGTGAACCTCGGTAGCTTCTTTGTAAGCAGCTACATTGCCTCCTATGCTCAGGTCGCTGTTGAGCATGAGGGTCCAGCTATCCTCTCCGGGAATGGTATAGAGGGCATAAGTACCGGCTTTTACCTTCTTTCCGTTGAAGACTACATCATCTCCGAAGGTAATCTTGGTAGACTGATTGGCTCCTGTTCTCCAGATTTTACCGTAAGGAACCAGTGAACCGAAAATCTCTCTTTCCTTGACGCTAGGGCGGGAATACTCCAGGCCCAGGGTAGTCAGGCCTACACTTTGCTCCATTTTGACCATTGGACTTGGGGCAGGAGTCTCAACCTGAGCCTTCAATGGGTTGAATGCTATGGCCATCAAAAGGGCTATAAGCAGTACGTA
This sequence comes from uncultured Bacteroidia bacterium, assembly GCA_964564415.1. GTDB lineage: Bacteria > Bacteroidota > Bacteroidia > J057 > J057 > JALEFZ01. Next base: position 94,316 of record CAZMAV010000005.1, read on the forward strand.
AGTTCTCATAAGTGGATTAGGTTTTGTAATAGATGCGAATCTCAATCGACCTACATATCGGAATAGGCCGAAATAAAGTTATAGATGCTAAAATACAGTTTGAACATAGAAAAAGAACCATCAATACACAAATACTTAAGGGTTCATGTTTATCGAAGGGGAAAGGATTAGATTTATAGCGAAATTAAAGGGTAAAATTTGGCTCAAAACAGTTAACAGAGACCATTTATTTTATTTTCTTTGACATATAGGTGAAAGAAAAATTCTCCCTTTTCGCAATAAGTATGGAGGTTTGGGGGATAAAATAATTAAGACTATTTTTAGCAAGAAAAAAGAGGCTTGACCCAAGGGTATGAAAATTAAGATCTATATATGGCTGTGTTTGGGACTTATGATCTCCTTTCACGGAGCATGGGGGGGACCGATCGATGTAGATAGCCTGCGTAGAGAGATCGCCATACAGGTAGAAGAGGAGAGGCCCATGGCTTTGATGACTTCTTACAGGGAGCTTGGACTTTATTATTTCGAGAATAATAATTATGAGGATGCCCTCTTTTGCTTTAAAGAAGGCTTGGAGCTTTCTCGCGAATTAGAGGATTACGAGCAGGAGTTTTTCTTCCTCCATTATCTTGGGGCCATGTACTACAATCCCATGGATGACTATCAAAAATCCCTCAACTACCTCATAAAGGCTGAGCGTATTGCTGATCGAATCAAAGGGATTGATTCTACCGAAAGAGTCCGTAACTACGTCAAGATTTCCGAAGTTTTCAATACCGTAGGTAATTTTGATAAAGCCCTGGACTACAACCTTCTGGCCCTAAGCCTGGCCGAACAGATCGGCGATAAATCCAGCCTTGCCCTGGCATCCCGCATCCTCGGAGTGATTTATTGGGGACAAAACCAGTACGATCAGGCCCTGCGCAACTTCAGGCTTTCCCTAAGTCTCCATGAAAATCTGGGCAACTCAGATCAACTGAGCGAGGAAGATGCAAGAGAAAATGGGATCAATTACTACACCACCCTGGCCTCTATCGGTGTCTCTTATCTTCTCCTTTCGGATTCTCTGGACAAGGCAAAGATGTATATCGAAAGCTCCAGGAGCCTGGCTGATTCTTTGGATCACGGTTACGGAAAAGCCTATTCGGAAGCTCTGATTGGAAATTATTACCAAAAAAAGAAAGATTATGATCAGTCCCTCTTTCACATGAAAAGGGCTGTAGAACGCTTCAAAGAGTTAAAGCTAAAGAGAGAGTGGGTGATCTTTACCGTCCGGGTTGCCGATCTACAGATCATGAAGGGCCAGGTACAAAAAGCTGAACTAACCCTCAAAGACGCAGAAGGCATTGCCGAAGACCTCGATGCTCCTAACCTCCTGCAAAAAATCTACCTTTCCAAGTCCCAGGTCTACGAAAAAGAAAATAATGCCTCCCTGGCATATGTGTACTTCAAAAAATACATTTCTCTGAGAGATTCCATGATGAATGTGCAGTGGCTCTCACAATTGGCCAAGGTAGAGCAGCAGTTTGTCGTAGATGAGAAGGATGAAGAAATCGCCTCCCTCCAAAAAGCCCAAAAAAGTAGCCGACGTCAAATGGTAGGTATCGCCTTGTTTCTCGTCCTGTTTTTTCTCTGTGTCATCATCTACATGGGACATCAAAGAAACAAGACCCTGGTAGAACTCAACAATATTCTGGAGCTTAAGAATGAGGAAATTCGCAGGAAAAACGAAAGACTCAGCTCCTCAAATGAAGACCTGCAGCAGTTTGCTCACGTAACTTCCCATGACCTTCGCGAGCCCCTGAGGTCCATTGGCTCTTTTGCCTCCCTGTTGAAAAACAAGTATTACGGCCAACTGGATCAGGAAGCCAATGAATTTATTGACTTTATCGTAAAGGGAGTCAAACAAATGGACAAACTTCTGGCCGATTTGCTGGCTTACTCAGTAGTGGGGATTTTCCAGACTGATTATCAGCAGGTAGACATCAATGAGACCATTGCCTCCATCATTAGCAACCTGAACAAGGAAAAGGGCACCATGGGGGTCAAGATCAAACTCAAAGCCCTGCCAGTCATCACAGGCAACTCCGAGCAGCTCCGCCAACTTTTTCATCACCTCATTGACAATTCCATTAAGTTTCGCAAAGAAGAGGCTCCAGAGATTGAGATTCGAGCTGAAAAAAGAGGAAGAAAGTACCTCTTTGCAGTCGAGGATAATGGAATCGGGATGGAAAAAGAATACAAGGACAAGATATTTGGGCTCTTTCTCCGCCTACACAACAAAAGGTCCCAGTACCAGGGCACGGGAGTAGGCCTTTCCATTTGTAAGAAAATTGTGGAGCAGCACAAGGGCAGAATCTGGATCGACTCTGAACCCGGAGTAGGTACCACGGTATATTTTACCCTCCCCGAAAATCCAGAGCTCGTAGGCCCAGACAATGAATTGACCGCAAAAATTCGCAAATGGGAGCGACTCAAGGTAGGTCAGCCCTCCTAAGCTATTGACCAAGTGTGTTTCCAAGGGCTTTGATATTGCCCAGGTGCATGGCCTCATGGATATTATTGAACTCCATGGCCTCTTGGATGTTGTGAAGTTTCAGGCCATAGCTGGTCTCATATTCCTGATACCCTTTAAATTTTTCTTGTTGAAGGTCTTCTTCCAGGCGATCCACCATTTCCTCAGCCCACTGCTTCAATTGCTGGTATTCCCTTTCCAATACCCTGTCCTCAGGCCGACTTCCCTTTCGATATTTTTCAATGATTTCTTCCGGAAGATGGGGCTTTAATCTATTCCTGCTGTAACAAAGGAGTTGCTGGGTAACGATGGCATGGCCCAGGTTCCAGATTAGATTGTTAGGATAGCCTCCTGGAATCCGATTGAGGTCATCAAGGCCAAAAGGAGCGATGGCGCGCAGGATGTTTTGCCGGGTCTGACGAAGGGCGATAAGGCTGAAGGAATTCATACAGTTTAAACTGAAAGTAGAGGATGCTTTGGATAATAGGTTTGAGATATATGAATGATCATTGCTTATCAATGGCCATGATGACAGCCACGGCATCTTTACCTCCGGAAACTCGACCATTAAAGGCAACTGTATTCCCCCCCTGAAAGGCGATGCCCGGTATGGATCGCGAAGCCAGGGCAGCATTTACCTTTTCAGCGTAGTTGCTACCCGAAGCCCGATTGATGGCATCATTGAGTTGACGATAATCCAATTCATTTTTCGATACGACTACAGCCATAAAGTCGGTATTGCCAATATCATCCGGTACCATAGAGTAATCCTTGGGAAATAGCCTTACCCCTGTGATGCCACAGTAGGGAGAGTGTTTTGCTGTATAGGGAAAAAGGACGTAGCTAGACCCCTCCGTTTCCATTCCAAAGACATAGGTGTAGCATTCTACACTATTATTGACCTGAATTTTGAAGCGGTCTCCCTTCCGTATGGCTTCCATGGTCTTAAAGGTATTTCCACCTGTATTTCTCAGCTGTATGTTGCGCATGGAATTGTTGAGGACCAAGCCAAACTGCACGGCTAGCCGGTCTTTGTTGGCCTGTACCTTCTGTCCCATGGGATAGAGGCCATAGGCTTCCATGACGAAATAGTCAAAATCCTTGTAGGTGACCCATGCGACTCCATTTTCTCCCCATTCTGGCCCCCAGGAATTCATGATTTGAAAGGCACCTCCTCCCAGGTTGTCATCATAGCCGATGACGCACATGGCATGGCCTCCATAGCCAGATTTACTTTTGTCTTTGCGACCGGGTCGCCAGAGTTTCTGTCCTTCCATGGCCTGCATAAAGCTTCCTCCCACCTCCATGCCTATGACCACGGGACCGCCCTTGGCAATGTACTGTTTGATGGCCTGCATGTCGGGACGATTCCCTCGCTGTGTGAGTCGCTGAAATCCACGGGTACGGAAATTAGCAGCCACACGTGCCTCCTGCTGAGAAGCCCTCAGGCGGCAAGTTGAGGGATCGTAGGGAAACTGAGAAAGAGGAAGGGCACCCACACGCTTCATAAAGTCCATCGCGTCAGGCAGGTAGGAACCCTGGCAATTGGAACGAGGAATGGCGATATGGTTGTACAGAAATGAAGGGCTAAAAGATACCGCCGAGGGGTCCTTGCCGGTTTCCCTGGCATAGAGGATAGAACGGGCAGCATAGGCACTGGCCCAACCAACACAGGAGCCCTGTCGGCCTTGATTTCTCCGTGGAGGAGCATAGTTGACGAGAGAATAGGAGGAAGGAATTCCAGATTGGCCATAGGCCAGGGGCTCAAAAATCTCAGTTTCGAGGTATTTCTCTTCGTCGAATTGAGCACCTAAGTTGAAATTGGCATTGACGACCTGGGGATCATAGCCTCCATTGGAGTCTCCCCCACCCCTCAACATCTCTTGCCCACCCAAGAAAAAGTACCATATTCCCCCGACAATGAGGACGGGTAGGATGAGCTTAGGCCTTTTGAATAAAAACAAGAGTAAAAAAGGGAGAAGTTTTCCCAGTCCGCGGCCTTTGTTGGAGCGGCCTCTGTTGTTGTTGCGTCCATTCCCCTGATTGGGGTCTTCTTCCATTCTAATGGGCATAGCAGCTTAGTTTGGTAGATGAAAGTAAATATTTTGGTGAATCCTTTTCTGCCTCCTGCCTTCCCACTATTTTCACATGGTTTAAAGTAATTCTGTCGCCAGGTTTGCCAATTCAGACCGTTCTCCCTTCTCCAAGGTCACATGGGCATACAATTGATTTCCTTTGAGTTTGTCAATTACGTAGGAAAGTCCATTGGATTGTGCATCCAGGTAGGGCGTATCAATCTGGTGAATGTCTCCGGTAAAAATCAGCTTGGTATCCTCTCCTGCACGGGTGATGATGGTCTTGATCTCGTGGGGGGTGAGGTTTTGAGCCTCGTCTATGATAAACATGACTTTGTCGAGGCTTCGTCCCCTGATGTAGGCCAGGGGAGTAATCATGATCTTTTCCTGCCCGACCATTTCTTCTATGGCCTTAAAGCGCTTTTCTGAAGGTTTGAATTGGTTCTTGACAAACCTTAAGTTGTCCCAAAGCGGCTCCATGTAGGGGTTTAGCTTGTCTTTGATGTCTCCAGGTAGGAAGCCTATGTCCTTGTTTCCCAGAGGTATGACAGGCCTCGCGACCAGGATTTGACGGAAGTCTCTCCGCTGTTCCAGGGCTCCTGCCAGGGCAAGAAGGGTCTTTCCCGTTCCCGCCACTCCTTGTATGGTGACCAATTTGACATCGGGGTTGAATATGGCATGGAGGGCAAAGGTCTGCTCTGCATTTCTGGGCTTGATCCCATAAGCCGTAGACTTTTCTATCCGGTCAATGGAGTTAGAAAAGGCATTATAATAGGCCAGGGTAGACTGAGTGCCATTTTTTAGGACATAATAATGGTTGTCTACGGGTTTTTCTTCAAATACTTCTTCCAATTTGACTGTGCCCTGTTCGAAGATGCGGTCGATGATAGAAGAAGAAATATCATTGAGGATAGACCTGCCGTGGTAACTCAGGTCTTTGATCTTGCCTGTCTCATAGTCTTCGGCGGGAAGGTTGAGGGCCTTGGCCTTGAGCCTGAGGTTGATATCTTTGGAGACGAGGATGACCCTCGATTCTGGCTCCTTGTCTTGGAGGGTAATAGCGGCATTTAGAATCTTATGATCGGCCTTTTTGTCGTCAAAAATCTTGATGGCATCTACAGATGGACCTCCATTTGGCATGACTACCTTGAAGTGGCCCTTGTCCTCCCCAGGGATGGGTATCCAGTCCTTGAGGGTAAATTTGTAGGACATCTTATCAATAAAGCGGATGAATTCCCGGGCTTCGTAGCTCTTCATGGTATTCCCCTGCTTGAGATGGTCCAGTTCCTCCAGGACTGTGATGGGAATGGCTACATTGTTCTCTTCAAAGTTGTTGATCGCATCGTGGTCGTGGAGGATAACTGAGGTATCGAGTACGAAGATTTTGCTCCTGGATAGTGTAGGCATATGTTTTTACCTGTACAGAGAACAGCATGTAGCTGCTCTCCTTGATAAGAAAATGAATTGTAAGTGCTTGAAAAAGAGAGTTTCGATTTGTTCGGTCCAGACAAGGGCTCCGACCTTTTACACCTCTCTTTCCTTTTGCTGCATAATCATAAATATAAAGCATTAGGGCAATTTTTTAATCAAAAAAAATCGCAATTCCTTTCAAAAAGAAGAAGGGCCTCCGATGGGAAGCCCTCAATTATATCTATGTTACGCGCAAAGGGGGGCAGAATTATTTTCTTCTCTTCACTTCCTTTTTGAGGAGTTCTACCTCTCGGCTTGACTGTCCCGCAATGGCTGTATTTTCCTGTGCCCTCCGCATGAGATAAGGCATGACAGCCTTTACAGGCCCGTAAGGCAAATATTTGGCAACATTATACCCCTGATGAGCCAGGTTGAAAGAAATGTGGTCCGACATCCCCAGAAGCTGTGAAAACCAAATCCAGGGATGATCGTTGGGAAGCCCCTTTTCTGCCATGAGCTTGGCGAGGTATCGGCTGCTTTCTTCATTGTGGGTACCCGCACAAACCGCCACATGGTCGTGGTGCTTGATGCATAGGGCAAGGCCATGATTAAAGTCTTCATCAGTCGTTCTTTTGTTGGGTTGAATGGGGGACTCGTATCCCATTTCTCTTGCCCTTCGCCTTTCCTTTTCCAGGTAGGCACCCCTTACCAATTTGACTCCCAGGATGTACCCTTTCTCTTTGCTGTCCCGGATTAGGTTTTCCAGATAGGCAAGCCGATCGTTTCGGTAAAATTGAATGGTATGCCAGACGATGGGGCGTTCCTTGTTGTACAGTTCCATGAGATCCTCAGTGAGGCGGTCAATGGTAGCCTGAATCCAGCTTTCTTCAGCATCAATGAAGAAGGGGACGCTGAGGTTGTAGGCCAGGGAGGCGATTTCTTCTATTCTTTGTCGGGCTTTTTGCCACTCTTCTTTTTCTTTTGGGCTTAGCTTGTGCTTGCTCTGGACTTTTTCCATCAATTTGAAACGGGCCAGTCCTGTCATCTTAAGTGCGCTAAATACGATTTCGGGCTTTTGTTTTGTAGCCTTGATGGTATCTATAAATTCCTGCTGGGTAGCATTAAAGCCCCTCTCATTTTTCTCTCCTTCTACAGAATAATCAAGAATAGTCTTGACTCCATACGCTGCAAGGTACTGGGTTCTCTCGTCCATATCTTCCAAAGAAGGACCCCCGACAAACAGGTCATACAGGGTATGTCGGACCAAACCCTGGATCGGAAGACCTATCTTAAGGGCTGCGGTCAGGAGCTTGGGGCCTACCTTGGTCAGGAAGGGGTTGTCAATCAGTCGATAGATAAAGTAGGTACGCCTAAGTTTGGCATCAGATTGTGCCTGAAAAGCCAACTCCGTATTATTAAAGTCCACCTGGGTGGCGATCTTTTGCTTTTTCATGCGAAGTATGTTTAGCAGTTCCGCTGATCTGAATCAGCCTTGCAACATACAAAAACTCCCCATTCTGAGCTTTGTTTTTTTGTCGAATGGAAAAAATAGGAGTGGAGATAAGCAAGATTTTTTACCTAAACCCATCAGAGATTAATTTATGATCCTCACAATAGGCTCGTGCTTTTTAGTTTTCTACATCTACTTTCCGATCCTCTGTAGACTTGAGGGCATCGCTGTCCTCGATCGGTGGAGGAACAAATCCAAGGGGACGGCCTTCGGCGGACACATAGAAATATTGAAGGGCTTTTTTACCGGGGATATAGTTGACCCGGTTGGATTTATCTTTCTTGATTTTGGTCCCATCTAGCAGGGTAGTATCTGCCCCTGCGGGTAGGATTTTCATTACTTTTTTGTGGAAGTGTGAGAATTGCTTTCCCTGAAATACATAGCGATGGGGCTGGCTTTTTATTTCGTAGTAAGAGGGGAGGGCTTCACTTTGGCCCTGCCAGAAAAAACGATCCCTGCGCCAGCCTACCTTGAGTTTGGTGGAGGTCATCAGATGTCCAGAATCAGGAACCACAATCTTCTGAATCCCGTTTTCTTCTACCAAGGGAGGAGCCCCTTCTACACTATGGCTGATGCGTACCCAGCCCTCATAATCCTCGGGAAGGTAAATGTCTCGATTGGGGGCCTTTGACCAGAGCCATATGCCCAGAAATACCAAAACGGAATTTACAAAACCTACCAATATGATGATCTCAATTTTTTTGAGCTTTCTCTTTGCCATTCCTCTCGTTCTTGTCTCGCAAATCTAGGGAATCTTGACCGAATCTGTAAGCTAGTCTTTCAATGCAGCACTTCTTTCCTATGTTATCCCTGTTTTTTACCTTAACAAAATAGAATCAATTCCTGAATCCACCCATTCAAGATTAGAATCCTGAATGCAGGGCTTTACTTTTCCCTTCTTCTTGCCAATGCAATAGAAAGGGCTTGCGACCCTTCCATTTCATCTTTTTTCTGTCTTCGGCTAGCTTGCTTATCAGTTTTCCATTCAAATCATAAACCTGAATTAGCCCTTCAGTGTTGGTCCTTCGCTTGATTTTCCATCCTCCCCTTGACCTGCTTTTCAATTTGACGGGTAATTGAGCAGTTTCTTTTTCCTCTTCCTCCATAGTTTCTGGGTGGAGTTCCATCCTGCATAAAAAGCGATCTAAAGTGGCATCGTAGCTCAGTTTTTGATCTCTGATCAGATAAAGGTTCTTTCCTTTGGGTGTCCTTAAATCCAGGCGCATACATTGACTTTCACCCAGGGTGAAGGTGGCGGAAAAATCGTATCCCTCCTCACCCTTGATTTGGACCTCGACCTCTTCTTCGCCGTGGTTAAACAGGAGCACCGTAAAAATAGGATAGGAGCTGGTATTTGAAATACCATTCAAGGGATCATAGGAGGGGTAGACGTAGAGGCTGGGTTCTCTTTGGACAGTCTGTTGGGTAAAAGTGGGAATTCTATAGATCAATTGGGGGTAATCTACAAAGGGATTGCGGTTTCCTTGGAATTGGTACACAAATTCATTTCTGAGAATTTCCTGGTCTCCTGGCCTGTATTTGAGGTGCCAGTCGCGGAGAAGCTCCTCCTGTTCGTTCAAAAACTCCTTGTAGTTTTCATAGCGGGTAACAAAGTAAAACATAGACCTGGCGACCAAGCCCCGGGAAAGTCTTTTGGGAAGGAAGTGCTGGTTTTCCCCCAGCCTCGAACCCTGTTTTTCCCATCTGATCCTGTCTATGGGGCCAAAAGGGTAGTTGGAGCGGCGATTGTTGGCTTCGCGATCGCTGGGAAAAATGTGGTGGAGGTCAGATTTCATGGGAGACTTCTTGTCAAAAAGAGACTGAGGCCAGATGTGTTCGGTATTGAATCCCATGGCCTGGGCCTCCTTGCGGTCTTCATATCCTTCTATGGTCCTTCCGGTATACAGGCAGCGAAGGGCGCTGCTGTCAGGTCCCCCAGGGTAGTTTTTCAGGTTATCTACCTCCATAAAGATGAGGTCCCGACCCTGGTTGTAGGAAAAGGTCTTCTGGTTTTGAGCGAGTATATCCCTGAGGGCAGCCAGCAATTCTTCTCCAAAAAGATCCTGTGTATCCTCGTAATAGGCATTGGGAAAGATACCCTGACCCAGCAACTGGATGCTGACCGGTCCATAGGGTTGATTGCCTGTGATGAAAAGGTAATTGCTGCTCAGTACATTTTGTTGGGGAATGAAGGCCAGCCTGAGGCTAAGGCTATCGCCAGCTTCTATTCGAGCAGAAAATCTGCTCTCTCTATTGAGAAAAATATTGTCTCCAGGCTTTTGCGGTACGTGAAATTCAAGGTCTATCGGCTGAGGCCAGGGATTAAAGAGGTCAAGGACTCGCCAGGAGGTATCTCCTACCTCTGTAGCTTCAAAACCCAGGCTGTGGGATGAAGGAATGACAACCTGAGAAAAGGCAGAAAGAGAAAAAAGCAGGTAAAGGAAGGATAGGAAAATAAAAGTTTTCATCTGCTGCTGCTAAAGTTCCGCAAAAGATCATGTGAGCCGGAGAATTCTCCAAAAATCTCCAGAGGGGAGTATTAAGATTTGTCCCGTCTGATCTGAGCTACCCATTTCCTCGCCTTTCCTAAGATTCTATGCTGGGCTTTGATAAAATTGTCTTCAAAAATTGGGGAAATGAATGTGCTCACCTACTTTATTGTTTAACTTTGCTCCCATCACAAACAAATGTTAGCCACATGATCTGCAACAAACTACGATTATTTTCACTATCGGTATTTATTCTATTGGGATTCCTGAATCTCAAGGCTCAGGAGCCCCCTCAGGAAGCTGAGCCCAAGAAGGCTCCCATTTACAACCTTACTACACCCAGGCAGTCTATAAGTCGTCATCTGTATTATCTTGGCAATAAAGACGGGCAGTACAATCCTTCTATATCTGCTGATGCCCTCAATGCTCCTGGGATTGAAAAGGAGCAAGTGCAAGAGTTGGCCATCAAGCTCAAACAACTCTACGACGCCAAAGGGGTCTATATCAATCCAGATAATATACCCGGAGATGCCCTTTACTGGGATTCGGCACTTCGTAAAAACCGTTATGTTGTTGCTCCTGATGAATATCCGGAGTTTTATGTAGAGAAATTTGGCAACAAATGGCAGTACGCCCCTGCTTCGGTTCGGTCAATCGAGACCATATATCGCAGAGTCATTCCGGGCATCACCCGGGCAGCCCTCAATATAATGCCCCCGATACTCAAGGCGAAGTTTCTGGGCCTGGAAATCTGGAAGTACCTGGGTTTGGTCCTCATGTTTGTCGTGGCCTATTTTCTATTTCTTTTATTCAAGTGGATCGCCAGCCTCCTGATCAAAAGAATCATTATTCCCTTACTCAGCCGTACCAATACAGTGGATGTGAAGCTGATTCCTCTTGTGACCACTCCACTTTCTCTCTTTTGTGTGGTTTGGGTGCTCAAAGAATTGTGGGTGCCCAGCCTCATTCTGCCTATTAAGGTCAGCCAACCCATCGTATTGGTCATGAAGACCCTGATACCCTTCTTTGGAGTGGTTGTACTCCTTCGATTCGTAGATGTCGTGGCAGATTTGTTTAAGAAAATAACCTCCCTTACTGAGAGTACCTTCGATGACCAGGCTATACCCATCATTGTCAAGGGTGCCAAACTGGTGATCGGCGTATTGGGATCCATTATCATCCTCAAAGAAGTGGGAGTCAATGTAACGGCCCTTTTGGCCGGTGTATCCATTGGTGGCCTTGCCCTGGCCCTTGCCGCTCAGGATACCGCCAAGAACTTTATTGGTTCGGTGTCTATCTTCATTGACAAACCCTTTGTAGTCGGAGACTTCATTGCTACCTCAGAGGTTATAGGTGTCGTCGTGGAAGTAGGTTTGCGGTCTACCCGAATCCGGGCATTAGATGGGGCCCAGGTGACCATTCCCAATGGTAAATTGGTCAACCTTACCATCACCAATCACGGCGTGAGGACCTACAGACGCTATGCCACCACTTTGGGGCTGACCTACGGGACGCCTACCCACCTGGTTGAGAAGTTTGTAGAAGGGGTAAAAAAAATTGCACGAAATCACCCAAAATCACGTGAAGACAGCGTGACAGTTCAGTTTCATGAAATGGCTGACTACTCCCTCAATGTCTTTTTTGCAGTGATTTACGATACTGTAGATTATGGAGACTGGTTAAAAGCCAGACAAGAGGTTTTTGTAGACGTGATGAAGCTGGCAGAAGAAATCGGGGTATCCTTCGCCTTCCCATCTACTTCGATCTATTTGGAGAATACTTCCGAAGGTCTAGCTCAGTAAGCCATTAAAAGATATTTTTTTCAACTTCGGGGCTTCGACGATTCGAGGCCCTGATTTTTAGTTAACTCTAGAGCTTGTATGGAGGAAAGAAAAATTCCCGATCAACCCAAGGTAACACCTGTAATTTCAAAGGATGGGTCTATCACCCTCTGGGCTCCGGATTTTGATGAACATTACCACTCCCTACACGGAGCGGTAACGGAATCCCTGCACGTATTTATTGAGTCGGGGCTGAAGCCGGCCTTGGAGAGGAAAGAAGGAGCCATCCACATCTTTGAAATGGGCTTTGGCACAGGACTCAATGCCCTGCTGACCTATTTTTATCGGGGAGACAGAGAAATCTACTACAAGAGCATTGAAAAGTATCCCCTACTGAGAGAAGCCTATCGGGCTTTGAATTTTGGAGAGCAGATGGAGGAGGATCAGGCCCAGGAGCTTTTGATGGCCATGCACGAGGTCGACTGGAATGCCTGGGTAGAAATAGGGGAGGGATTCCAATTGCACAAGGTTAAGGGAGACTTACTGGACTTTGAAGCTGAATCTGCCTTTGATCTGATCTACTTCGATGCCTTTGCCCCAGCTTCTCAGGGACATCTTTGGACCCAGGAGGTAATGGATAAACTCTATAAATTTTGTCGTCCAGGTGCCGTCTTGACCACTTATTCGGCTAAGGGCGATGTGAGAAGAGCCATGCAGGCCGCAGGCTTTGATGTAGAAAAAATCCAAGGTCCCCCCGGAAAAAGAGAAATGCTCAGGGCTTTTAGGAACTGACCCTAGCTTGGAGATGGAGGTAATAATGATTATCACGAATGAATGGCTAAAGCACGGTTGGGCTTATCATAAGTAACTTATTTTCAACCCCAACAGCCCTATTGATTGTATCGCAAAAAAATGATTCGTGATAATCACAAATAATTAAATTTTTGAAGTAAAATGTACTTTTTGTGCAGTTTTTGCTTAATAAAGAAAAATCACGAAAAGAGTCTAATGAAATACCTGATTGGCCTGTCCTTGGCACTGCTTTTTTTAAATCTGGGCTGCAGACCCCAGGTAAAATCAGAGGTGAACTGGAGCATACTCTCAACTACAGCTCCCGAGGACTTGAGCAAATCCGAGATTGATTATGCCAGAAAGATGAGGGCTGATGGACTTTACCTACCCCTCTTTGACGTAGATTTCCACAAGTATCAGGGCAAGCCCATTCCCCTTAACAGCCACCGGATAGATCCCGAAAAGGATAGCCTTCTTTCCATCTATCCCTTGATACAGCTTTCCAACAGGGTTTTTCTGGAATCCGATAGTGCCCAGCTCAGTGAACTTTCCCGGCTCATGGCCCAGCGCATCCTTCTTTTGACCGATTCTATTCCTCTTAAGGAAGTAGTCTTCGACTGCGAATGGACCCCCGAAACCAGGGAGGCTTACTTTCGCCTTCTACAGGCCCTCAGAGCTGATTTGCCCTATGGAGTAGGAAAGTTCACGGCTGTCCTCCCCCTCCATTACCTTCGCTATCAGGATACCATAGGCCGTCCTCCGGTCGAAAGGATTTTACTGAAGCTGGTCAATACCATAGAGTTAGAGAAGATCAACCGTGATGCAGATCCCATTGGAGAGGAACTGCTCCGCCCTTATCTGATGGACCTCCGGACCTATGGAGCCGAGGTGATGGTAGGCATCCCATTAGGAGATTGGGGCATTCTTATACGAGACAATAAAGCGCTGAGATTTTTCTCAGATATTACCCTAGAAAAGATAAAAAGTCAGGGAGAGTTTATAATGGTCGACGATAAATTGGTCAAGGTAAGCGAAAATGCCTACTTCGAAGGGGAATACTTAAATAGGGGAGACTTTATTCGAATACAGAATTACCAGGCTTCCTCAATAGAAACCCTCTTCCTTCTTATTCAGGAATTTTACCCCCAGGACAGCCTTGACCTTTGCCTGCTCAACCTAGAGGAAGATTTTAGCCAGCGCTATCCCAGCAGCCTCATTCAGCGATGGTTCAGTACCAGGAAATGAGATGAATGCTATCCTAACGGATCAACACTTTTTGCCTGAGGCTGGCTCGCTTTCCTTTGGCTTCTACCATGTAAACACCCGGAGAAAGGCTTGGCAGTACGGCTTGTGTCATTCCTTTGAGGACTCCCCCATAAACTTCCTTTCCGCTCGTGTCCCACATTTTTATCTCTATCTGATCTCCTGAGAATCCTCTGGTAATGAGGATGTTTTGCTCTACCCTTATGGAAGGAGGACGGCTGTAATACCTGCTGATGTCTACTGTGGCCTGTATACTGACCTTTTCCTGGACTTGAAGACCTGACTGGTCGCTCACTGTAACGAGGTAATCCCCAGGACTAAGTCCGGAAGCTGTAGCTGTGATCTGGCTGTCAGGATCGTTCCATTTGTAGGCGTAGGGGGGAAATCCTCCCTGGGGTGTAGCCGTTGCACTGCCTCCCGCTGTAGAACCAGAAAAGGTTGAGGAAGTGCTTACCCTTAGGTCCTGTGAAGAACCAGAATTGACAAAAAGATTTGTATCGTGAAAGACAAATGCCAGCACCTTCAATTTATCCTCATTCCATGTAGTGTCTATCTGGTAATTGAAAGTAAAAGGGATAGATTCTTCGGTGCCAGCAGGAATAAGTGGCTGTCCTTCCATGTCTGTCAGTGCGGCTCTGAATAGATTTCTGTGCCACTCTTCACCATTATTGGCAGGAAAAAAGACGGAATCCTCGACGATAACCACAAACAGCCTGAATTGCCCGGTATCCGGCACGGCCAGGTTGCCCAGACTACGTACATTTACGATGACCTGCATTTGTCCCTGGTTGATAATTTCATTTACCTGAATATCCATGGGACTCTGATTTCCCCTGGATGCACCAATCGCACTGGCAGGAAGGAGAGACTGTCCCTGCCTTTGATCTACTCCCTGAAAAAAGGCCTTGGGAGTCCCCGACACACTATAATGAAGTCGGCGGGTATTTTGTGGCTCTGGATTGGCCCGGTAAAAGGTATCCTGGGCGTAGGGAACCGGTGGATGGTAGGCGATGTGGTGGAGAAAAGCGGGGTTGTCCTCCAAAGATTGATATAGATCTGCATTGAAGGGGGGACAGATGACACAGCGGGTATTGGTAAAGTGCTCCACTAAGCCATACTGGGGAACAAACTGGGCTCGTCCACTTAGGGAGAGCAGCCCAAGGATCAAGATGAGGATACCGTTTTTCATATAAATGGAAACCTTAAGTAAAAATAGAATTCATTTTTCATCACGCAAAGAAAATAAGCATTTCTCTTTGTTTGTTGGCTACCTGATTTTACATTTCAGTGTTAATCAAAAAAACTAAACATGAAATACATTATTTCTACCTGCCTGCTTTGTCTCACTTTCCTCCTTGGATGTACCGATCAGAGCATTATAGATGATGAACTCCTTGTCGAATACATAGAAGCCAATAACCTTGATGCCGAAAAGACAGAAGAAGGACTCTACTATGTGATCGAACGCCAAGGTACGGGTGAACGTCCTGATCTGAATTCCAGGTTTGTGGCTCATTATGAAGGTTATTTCCTGGATGGGGAAATATTTGACTCTTCTTATCAGCGGGGAAGAAAATTATCACTCCCTCTCAGTGAAGCAATTTTGGGTTGGCAAATTGGCTTACAAAAAATAAATGAAGGAGGGAAAATCAAGCTCTTGATTCCCTCTGAGTTGGGCTATGGCAGCCGGGGGGCTTCCGGAGGGAGTATCCCCCCCCACACAGTTTTGATCTTCGACATCGAGCTCTTTGATGTAGATTAACCCAATTAATTGTCAGTCAGGCTTATTCGTATGTATTTAAATAAGCCTGACTGTCAGATTAAGATTACTGAGGGTTTATTACGGCCCTTATGTTCCAATTGATGTCTGTATCAGGGGCAATCTGGCTGAGTACCCGCCACTCTCCATCGATGAGGATCCAGTCCCCGTTTTCTTCAGCAGGTCCGAGATCGCAGCCCAATACCTGAAGCCTTTCCAGGTGAAAAAACTCAATAGCAATCCATAGATCTTCCCTCCCGATTCGGATGGGGCTTGTCAGTTGATGCTCATTCCATGCATTGGCCGTGGTGGAGGAAGTCAAAGCGGCCGAATAAATCAGTTCTTCTGGGCTTCCCGAGTCGCTGTTTCGGTAGATTCTGAGGTTGAGGCTCTCGGGCTTATCTTGAATGAAATACTGGATGCTTACAAGGTCATCTCCTTCAAAAGCTGAGATAACATCTTCGGGAAATAATACAGCTCCTTCATAAGTACTTCCGTCAAAAGCCGGTGCATCACGATTATCCTGGTCGTAATTTAGGGCCACGAGGGGAGCTTCCACTTCAGGACCGGGGTTGAGGTTTCTATTCTCACAAGAGAGAATGAAAGTGCTGGCCATGATCAGGCAGAGGAAAAAAAACTTGTTCATAGGTTATCTTATGGTTAGTGCTTCTAAGGAAAACAATTTCGAGCAAATCCTCCAAGCAACTCTTACACAGGGACTCAATTCTTGGACACGCTTGCTCATTTTTCTTTATTCTCACCTATCTTTTCTTGAATTCGGAAGGGATTCCTTTAATTTAGATCAAAAATTCCTGTGCTGGATTCCAAATCATTTCGCCAACACGCCCATCAACTGGTCGATTGGATGGCCGACTACCTGGACGAGGTAGAATCCTACCCCGTTTTGTCTCCACAAAAGCCTGGCGAACTCCTGGACCAACTGCCCAGTGAGGCTCCCAGTGAAGCCGAGTCCATGAATGCTATCTTAAAGGACATGGAGGAGCTGATCCTGCCAGGGCTTACCCATTGGCAAAGCCCCCATTTTTACGCCTACTTTCCCGCCAACTCCAGTTATCCCTCGCTAATGGCAGAGATGCTCATGGCTACCTTTGGGGTGAATACCTTCAGCTGGATCGCCTCACCGGCAGGTACGGAACTGGAAGAGCGGATGATGAACTGGCTGGCCAAACTAATCGGAATCCCTGATTCCTGGTCAGGCGTTATCCAGTCTACTGCCTCCGAAGCTAGTTTGGTTGCCCTTTTGACCGCTAGAGAAAGAGCCAGTGATTTTTCTATCAATGAAAAGGGCTATCGTGGGGAAGAAAAACTCAGGGTTTATGGGTCAGAGCAACTCCATTCCTCCATAGAAAAGGCGGTAAAGATTGCCGGAATGGGTAGGGAAAACTACGTCAAAGTCAAGGCGGATGAAACCTTTGCCATGGAAGGAAAAGCCCTACGTAAGGCCATCCAGGATGACCTACAGGCGGGATATAGGCCCCTCTGCGTTGTGGCGGGCATGGGGACGACCTCTTCTACCGCTGTGGATGACCTGAAAAGCTGTGCAGAGATATGTAAAGAATTTGACCTCTGGCTCCACGTAGATGCAGCCTATGCAGGGACTGCCCTGATGTTGCCGGAATACAAACATTGGATGAAGGGAATAGAACTGGCAGATAGCTTTGTCTTCAATCCCCACAAGTGGATGTTTACCAATTTCGATTGTTCGGCATACTTTGTTAAGGATGAAGCCTCTTTGGTACGGACCTTTGAAATGTCGCCTGAGTACCTCAAATCAGATCAGGATCGGGAAGTAAAAAATTACAGAGATTGGGGCATTCCCCTGGGCCGCCGTTTCAGGGCATTGAAGTTGTGGTTTGTCATGCGAAATTTTGGAGTAAAAAATATGCAGGACATCTTGCGAAAACATATGTCCCTAACCCAACTTCTCTTAAAAAAAATAGAAGCTCATCCCCAACTTGAAGTTCTAGCCCCCGTCAATATCAATCTCATCTGCTTTCGCCTCAATCCGGGAGGGATGTCTGACCAGGACCTGAATGAACTCAATGCCCGTTTGCTGACTCGCATCAACCAAACAGGCAAGGCTTTCTTGATCCATACCAAACTGCGGGGAGCCTATACCCTTCGCATCGTCCTGGGAAATCCCAGACATGAAGAGCGCCATGTTTCTGAAGTCTGGGAGGTCCTAAATGAGGCAGTAGAAGAGCTTATGGAAAATATTAGTGATTATCAGGAATGAGCGGCTAAAGGGCTATGAGCTTATCATAAACAACTCGTTTCCAACTCCAAGAGTGCTATTTGTTGAATCGCAAAAGATGATTCGTAATATTCACTAGTAGCGAAAATCTCCTATGAAGAATTTCAAGAATAAAGTTGTCGTTATCACAGGCTCAGGGATAGGGAGGGCCCTAAGCCTGAAATTTGCTACTATGGGTGCCAAGTTGGCCCTGAATGATTACCAGGATTCTGGCCTTAAGGAAAGCGCCTGACTCACAGGGCTGTCGGAGCAAGACCTCCTCCTTTACCGCTTTGATGTATCTGAAAGAGAAGCTATGCTGAATTTCTCCGGAGAAGTAATCAAAAAGTTGGGTCCTCCTGACCTTCTTGTTAATAATGCAGGAATAGCCCTCATTCAGACTCCCTTTCATCAGGTGAATATGGAGGACTTCGACAGGCTGATGTCCATTAATTTTGAAGGGGGTGTTAATGGTTGTCATGCTTTTTTGCCTCACCTGCTCCAAAGGCCTGAGGCAGCACTCGTCGATATAGGCTCAGCCTTGAGTTTTATGGGATTAATGGACAATACAGCCTATGTCGCCGCTAAATTTGCAGTCTATGGCTTTACTCAATGTCTGATCCCAGAGACCAAAGGAAGTTCAGTGAGTGTACATAGGGCACATCCTACCGGAGTCAAAACCAATATCTTAGCCCTTAGCTCCAATCCTGTAAATAGCTCCGACCCAGTCGCTCGAAGGGTTTTCGATTAAGTCCCGATCATGCCGCTCAGGCCATTTTCAAAGGGATCAGAAGGAGGAAGAAAAGAATTTTAATCGGAAGAGATGCCTTCTTACTCGATGCCCTTTCCCAGATAGCCCCCACGGGCACGTCCTCTATGCTGAGCTATTTTCTGGGAAAAGTAGGAAAAGCAAAGGAGGGGGGACGAAAGAAAACCAAATTTAGAGAAGACTTGAAAAACGTGGATGGGTGGGCCCTAGCCTTCTTTTTCTCCTTGCAATCCTCCCTTCCGGGCTGTATTTTGCTTAGTATAACAACAGTTCTACAATCGTACATAACCTATGCCCATCTACCATCGCTTGGGAAAAATCCCTCCGAAGAGACATACCATCTTTCGACAGCCTAATGGCGAATTATACAACGAGCAGCTATTTGGGACCATCGGCTTTGACGGAATGTCATCCCTCCTTTACCACATACACAGACCTACAGTTGTTAAGGAGATCAAGGATTCCAAGGACCTAAGCCCCAAGGTCGCCGTGGATAAAAATATACAGGCCCGCAAACTCATAGGCTTTGATCTCCCCCCTCAGGATGATTATCTCGAAAGCCGTGTCCCTATGCTCATCAACGGGGATATTCATATCGGTCTGGCGGCCCCCCGCCATTCGGTCAAAGACTACTTCTACAAGAATGCCGATGCTGACGAACTCCTTTTTATCCATAAAGGAAGTGGAAAGCTCAAAACCCTGCTGGGAAGCATTCCTTTCGAGTATGGTGACTACCTCGTCATTCCCAGGGGGATGATCTACCAAATTGAATTTGATACCGAAGATAACAGGATTCTCTATTCTGAATCTTTTCACCCCATCTATACTCCCAAGCGTTATCGCAATTGGTTTGGGCAGATGCTCGAGCATTCTCCCTTCTGTGAAAGGGACTACAAATTGCCCCAGGACTTGGAAACTCACGATGAAGAGGGTGAATTTTTAATAAAAATAAAAAAACAAGGCCAGCTTCATGAATTGGTCTACCAATACCATCCCTTTGATGTGGTAGGCTGGGACGGATATAATTTTCCTTACGGTTTTTCCATCCACAATTTTGAGCCCATCACAGGTAGGGTGCATCAACCCCCGCCGGTACATCAAACCTTTGAAACCAAGGCCTTTGTAGTCTGTTCTTTTTGTCCCAGACTCTACGATTATCATCCACAGGCCATTCCTGCGCCTTACAATCACTCAAACATCGACTCTGATGAAATGCTGTATTATGTGGATGGGGACTTCATGAGCCGAAACGACATAGATCAGGGCTATATCACCCTTCATCCCGGAGGTATCCCTCACGGCCCTCATCCTGGTGCCTATGAACGTTCCATTGGTAAAAAAGAAACTGGAGAACTTGCCGTCATGATCGACACCTTCAAGCCCCTTCAAATTACGGAGGATGCCCTCAGCCTAGACGATGGTAAGTATTACAAGTCTTGGATGGCACATTGATAAGGTTTCCTTAAGCTATAATATCTTAAAGAGCTGCCTGTTTTAACCGGACAGCCCGTTAAGATTTATGGGCCATTTATAATAGCTAAGCCACTCTACTTTGGATCAGCGGAGGACTGTAATGGTTCCGCTCCTTTCGTAATCCTCTCCCCGGAAGGTTTGCCCACTAAATTTAAAGACATACACTCCTTCCGGAACCGGTTGTCCGTTTGAGAGGCCATCCCATTGAAATCCTGGCTGCAGGGCTTCGAAGACCAATTCGCCCCAGCGATTGTAAACCTGAAAATTGAAATTCTCGAAGGAATTAGAAATGATGGTAAAGTTGTCATTGATCCCGTCATTATTGGGGGAGAATGCCTTGGGGAAGATGATCTGGGCATCCTGGACTAGGATGAACCTGAAGCTTTGTTCATTTGGACATCCCAGGCCGTTGTCTGCCCTTAATGTGACCTCGTAAGTACCTGGTTCTGTGTAGATATGCAGGGGAGATACCGCGGAGGAACTATCTCCATCCCCAAAGGACCATATGAAAGCATCTGCGAAGCGACTTTCGTTGAAAAAGTTGACTTCCAGGGGATAAAAGCCCTCTGTAGGATCAGGGGTAAATTCTGCTCGGGGTAGATTCCTTTCCACAAAGACATCTATAAAAAAAGTATCTCCCACACAGCCCAGTTGATTTTGGGGAATGACCCAAAAGCTACCGCTATTTCCTGGTGCGACCCGGATTGAATTGCCCCTTTCTCCTGTGCTCCATTCATAGGTGGAAGCTCCCTGGACGCTCAGGGTAGTTTCTCCACCCGAACAAATCGAGTCTGTGGGATTTCCGATCACCGTTGGAGCCTCTTCGACGGAAATGAGGACTTCGGCCCTGCTTTCACAGCCATTGGCATCCTGTCCCCTGACCTGATAGGTGGTGCTCTCTTCTGGTAGGGCCAGGGTCTCGGCACTATTGGGTGAAGTGAGGTCAGCAGCCGGCCGCCAGGAATAAGTCTCTGCACCAGAAGCTGAGAGGAAGGCAGGATTTCCCCTACAAACTGTAGTGTCGGTAGAAGTGGTCAAATCGGGCAACTCATTGACAGTAATCCTGAGGCTGTCCTCAGCAGTACAATTATTGGCATCGGCCACCCTGATGATGTAGGTAGTACTTTGGCTGGGATTGGCAGAAGTCATGGCACTGTTGGGATTACTCAGGCCATTGGAGGGAGTCCAGGAATAAGAAGTACCCCCACTGGCGCTCAGTCCAATCTCTTCCCCCTGGCAAATCGTCGTATCAGGTCCTGCCTCTGCTAGCGGAGCAGGCAAAACCTCTACCCTGAGGCTGTCTTCAAGGATACAGCCACTGGAATCGCTGACCCTGACCCTAAAGGTGGTCGACTGGTCTATGCTAAATAAGGTATTGGGGTCGGCAGGATTTGAGACCTGTCCGATAGGCTCCCAACTAAAGCTGCTTACCTGGCTGCCGATTCCCCTTGCAGACATTTGAGAAACTCCCCTCGCACAGATTGTCTGGTCAGGTCCGGCATCCACGTAAAAAGTTTCCACCCTTAAGCTATCAACATCCTGGCATCCATTTGAGTCCTGGACCAAAACCTGATAGGTAATAGAAGAATCAGGAGCAGCCATAGGATTGGCAGTATTTGTAGCATTAAGACCGATTGAAGGACTCCATTGATAGGCTTGTCCTCCGCTAGCTTCCAATTGAAGGCTGTCATTCCCGCACTTTACCCGGTCGGTCCCTGCATCAGCTATGGGGAGGAGATTGACCTGAATGGAGACACTGTCCACAGTACTACAGCCATTGCTGCTATCTACTTCTACCACATAGGTCCGGCTTTGTTGAGGACTGGCCATGGGATTGGCAATGGCAGGATCGCTTAGGCCGGCAACAGGTGTCCAGGTATACATATTTCCTCCACTTGCTCCCAACTCTATACTTTCTCCCAGGCAGATGGCCGTATCAGGGCTCACCTGCAAAGAGGGAAGCTCATTTACGGAGACAGTTAGGGAGTTTATCTGTTCACAGCCTGAGGAGTCCGTCATGATCAACTGATAAGTAGTCGTAGTACCAGGGTAGGCCAAAGGAAATTGGGCAAATGGATCGCTCAGGCTAGAAGATGGGCTCCACTCATAAGAAAGGGCATTGGGAGCATTCAGGGTCGCAGTGTCATTTTCGCAAATGGTCAGGTCTGGTCCCGCAAAGAGTCGGTTGACCGCTACCTCTACGCTGTCTTCACTCCTACAGCCTGCGCTGTCCTCGACAGATACCATATACAGGGTCGTATTATTGGGGAAAGCAAAAGGGGCTCCAATGGTTGAATCACTCAGGCTTTCTCCTGGACTCCAAGAGAAAAAACTTCCTTCTCCTACGATGAGCTGCACCGAATCCAAGGGGCAAAGGAGGGTATCCTGAGGCAGAGAACTCAGGGGTGGTCTTCTTACGATTTGTAATAGTGAATCCCGGTTTGTGCATCCCCTAGCATCTTCTACCTCTACCGTGAAAATGTAGGTGGTATCGACATTGACAGCATTTCCCTGAAAAAACAATTGAGTACCTGTTTCACTGCTATCAGGATGAGTAAGTAAGGCTGCTGGTTCCCACTGATAGTTGGTGCCTCCGCCAGCCTCGAAATGGCTGCTGTCGCCTGAGCAAATGACCGGGTCGTTTTGAATAAAGTTGATCGCCGGGGGAGCTAGTACATTGACCCGGGCCGTATCCCTGTCCTGACAACCGCTACTGTCAGTGATAGTAACAAAAAACTCAGTGGTATCCTGGGGAAAAACCAGCGGATCGAAGACACTGGTATCGCCAATAAAGGGAGAGGCATCCCATGCATAAGTCTGCCCATCCTTCGCCTGCAGGTTGACCGAGTCCCCCTGGCAAATTTCCCGGTCAGGTCCGGCGTCGGCCTCCCAAACCCTTACAGACAGGGAGTCTCTGCTGCTACATCCATTAGCATCTGTAATCCGAACAAAGTAAGTCGTATCCTGATCAGGGTTTACCTGTGGATTTCTAAGGACATTGCCTGGGGAAGATATATTTTCCCAAAAATAAGAAGTCCCTCCTGAGGCATTGAGTTCCAGGGGAGAAGAACCACATTTGACGGTATCTGCCCCTGCGCTTCCTCCAGCAGGCGGAAATATGCCTACCATGACCGAGTCGCTGATGCGACACCCATTGGTATCGATGGCACTGAGGTAGTAGGTGGCCGGTACAGATGGGAATACCTGTGGATTAGCTGTGCTATCCCCGATGAGGGTCGGCGAAGCAGTCCAGATGTATGAGAGGGCTCCACTTGCATTTAGGGGCAGGCTGTCTCCGGGGCATACCTGTGGATTGGCAGGGAGGATGCTGAGAGAAGAGCCATTAACCACCGATACCTGTACCGAATCAATGTCTACACAGCCCGTAGAATCGCCCACCGTTAGGGTGTAAGTTGTATTGACGGATGGGAAGACCAGCGGATTGGGACTAGCGGAATTGAGGATGCTGGTGCCTGGAGTCCAGGAATAGCTCGGGCTGCCCGACCCAAAACCAGATAGAGCAACGCTATCTCCTGCACAGACATTGAGGTCGGGACCTGCCTCAGCGTATACTGTCGTTACCGTAACGGAATCTCTGTCTGTACAACCATTGGTATCCAAAACTGTGACATAATATACCCGTTGCGAATCTGGGCTGGCTTCCGGATCTGGGACGTCATTGGCATTGAGACTGGGATCGAGGTCCCAAAAGTAGGCAATACCCCCCGAGGCCTGAAGGCTTACGCTGCTGCCCTTACAACGATTAAGATCTGGTCCGGCCTCCGCAGTTGGACCGGGAATCACATTTACAGTTACGGAATCTACCCTTGGACAGCCCAGCGAGTCTGTGATGTTGACGATATAGGTCGTCGTATCTGTAGGGAAAGCTCTGGGATTCTGTATGCTGGTATCCGTCAAGGTAGCTCCCGGCCTCCAGCTAAAGGCTGCTCCTCCAAATGCAAAAAGGCTGAGGGTATCATTTTCGCAGTTATTGCTGCCTGGAAAGGTGCCTACCGTAGGAAGGTCATTGACCCTCACCACGATGGTATCGAAGGACTGATAAAGACAGGTATTGTTGTCCTGCACCCCAATGATGAAGCGGAAATTCTGACCAGCGACATCGCAGGGAGGGGTCCAGCAAAGCTGGCCACTCAGTGGATTTACCCCACTTCTGCTGATTATAGCGAAGGGAGGGGAACCCCCAAAACCATTAAAAGGGCCCTCGACGGGAAAGAAATCGAGTATGTCAAAGGTATCCAGGTCTCCGGCACCCAGGTTGAGGCAAAAGGGCTGATTGGCATCTACCTCGAAGGTATCTACCACTGCTCCCCCTGCTGTGGTGATTTCTATGCTGGGCGGCTGGGGTTGGGTAATTATCACGTAGGTGGTATCATAGACCTGGTTATACCCTGCGCAGTCATTGATGTCTCTCCCCCCTACGATCAAGCGGACGGTATCCCCGGCATTGGGACAGGGAACCTGCCAACAGACCACAGCATCTACCGGATTTACTCCTGTGCTGGTCAGGGTGGCAAAAGGAGGAGGAGCTGAGCCGCTCAAACCAAAGGCAGGGCTCGAGGGAAATACCTCAAGGGTATCCCCAAAGGTGGGATCTGTCAGGGTAAGTCCGTAGCAGAAGGAGGCATTGGGAATGACAAAAACCGAATCCCCCCGGATGTCCAGGATTCCATTGCCAAATTGTCCTGTGCTTGGATTCCCTGCGCCTAAGGGATTTATCGTAGAAAAATCCTTGGTAAAGGAGGGCGGAGGACCAGAAGCGGTACAGTTGATGACCTGAATCTGAAAATCTCTCTTATTTTCACTGATCAAAATCCCATTTCTATATTCCAAGACTGAGACGGCAAAAACCGATATCCCTACCTGGCTGGGTACCAGGGTGAGCAATCCGGTTTGGGGGTCAATAGAAAAATTACCCGAACCAAAGGGATCAGTAAAGGAAAATCCAGGAGAGAAGTTGAGATCGAGGTAGGGGGGAGGTCCCATCGGGTTGATAGGCTGGCTGACGATAGGATTAAATGGGGATACCCCCAGCCCCCCAATGTTGATTCCCCTCAGGGGTGAGGAAACCTGATACACCAGAGAATCTCCATCCGGATCTGTCGCAGAATAATCGAAGAAGAAGGGCTGATTCAAGCAAAGAAATGTAGGAGGGACCTGATCAAAGGTAGCCGAAGAATTACAGCCAGAAACCTCTGTCCCAGGAATATGGGTAGTTACTGTGATCCCCTGGTTGTTGTTGATGTTGGTTATCGAATTGTTGCGGCAGCAGCGGGCCCAGCCCAGGTCATAGCCACCCGGAATATCGGGAAGGGTGATCGTAAAAGTATATTTTTTGTACTCGATCCTAATGTTGGGAGTGGTCGCTGTGCAAGCGGTTGCATTGACAGGTAGGGTATCCGCTTGACCCGGAGGAAGGTTGACGGTCTGGGTATTGAACAGGCTACCGTCGCTAGATCGAAAAATAAAGATGTCGATTTGGTTGTCAAAAGCAGCTACCCCATTGATGGCATCCCGATATACGGTAAGACAGACATCATAGGTATTGGTGGCGGGATTGACACAGTTGTAGGTGAAATCTGCGCCCACAATGTGGGTAGCATGAGATTTTAGGCTGGATAAGAGGACAATTACAAATAAAAACCCACGGAGACCGTAGGTAGGCCAGGAAGTAAGCTTAGGACTCATACAGTTGCAAGATAGGTGTACGGGATCAAATATACGGAATAGGGAATAGCCTTATTACTTAATGTGGGTTTCCGCCCAAAACCCTCCAAAGACCTTCAATTTTAGCGAAGGAGGCTGATGCTTCCATTTATGGCCCTTGGCCTTCCCTTGGCATCTATATATTCCATCTGATAGACGTAAGTACCTTCTGCACAAGGCATTCCTCCCTGACCTATACCATTCCAGGAAATATTATTGCCTTTTGACCGCCAAATTATTTTTCCCCATCGGTCAAATATTTTAAAATGCACACCTTGCCCTGGCATTCCATGGACCATCCAGGTATCATTGATGCCATCCCCATTTGGGCTAAAAGCTGTAGGTATTTCCGGCCCGGGCCTGCGAGCTATTTCAGCCCTCCCTTTCCATGCATCAAAGCTACAGTTGTCCTTCCAATGCACCCGGTGTAAAAGGGGGTAGTTTCCTTCAGATTCATAGGACTTGACAGCCTCCTCCCCCCAGGATACCTCTCCATCTCCCCATATCCACTCATGGCGAAGTCCTTCCCAGGCTCCACTTGCCTGCACCCTGATCATTTGATGGGCATACCTTCCCTCCAGCCTATCTATTGTTCTACTCACTTCCCCAGGCTCAAGTACATGTACAGGAATTTCAAGAAGACCTCCATCGCAGCCCACTTCACTGATAGGAATTACACTTAGTAAAAAGTCTTGTTCAACTCCTGGGAAAATCCAATGGTCCTCTGTATGAATCACTTCCCCAAGACTGGAACTCCATCGATAAGATGAGGCTCCGCTTAGCTTTAGCTCAAAATCCTCTCCAAAACAAAGGCTGTCTCTCCCTTCCCAGCTAAGCACAGGTCTGGGATGTATGGTTATTTCTGAAAAGTCTGTCCTTGTACAGCCTTCCCCATTGATGATTTCCAGCTCCAGGACGTGCCTGCCGGGAGCTAGAATAGGAGGCAATTCCCATGTTTTTCCGTACCCGGAATATTGTCCGTCTATAAGCCAGTAAGCCTTGTTTTCGCTATCTTCTAATGTAAATACAAGGGGGGAAGCCTCACAGGAATCTGAAATTTTGAAGGAGGTAGGGGGCAAGGGGAGGACGTTCACTTGCTGAATCGCTGTATCCCTGCAACCCATTGAATCTTCTACCCAAATCCCTACCCCATAAAGTCCGGATTCCAGCAAATTTATGTTAAAAATAGAGTCTGAAATGACTCTTCCATTCATAAACCACCCATAATCAGAAGGATTCCCTTCCTTTGAAAATTCTCCTACATTCAAAAGTAGGCTATCACCTTGACAAATTTCAAATTTTTTTTCGGCTAGCTTTGGCGAATCAATGACCTCCCAATTCAAGGATTCGGATCGGGTGCAGCCCAAGCTGTCCATTACCAGTATTTCAATTTCATACATTCCGGGTCCATCCAGGAAAGGTGTAAAATGAAGACCTTCGATAGGGGAGGGGAGTCCATTAAGGCTCCATTGGGCCTGAGTGATATTTTCTGTCAATGCATTTACCTGGACCCAGGCATCCTTCGGGCAGGGTGATCCTTCATGGGCGAGGTGAAGAGGGGGAGGTGGATTGACCCGTATTTCGAAACTATCTCTGATTCCTTTACAGCCATGAATTTGCCTTTCTACTTCCAGGGTAAAGATCCCAGGAGCTGTGGGAGACCAAAGGGTATCTCTCAGAGGCAGTCCCCTTTCCCACCAGGTAAAGCGGCTAAGGCTATCTTTGGGCAGGGGCAAAGGGAGTGAATCATCGAGGCAGAGCTTTACTTCCTCCGGAATTTGAGGGGATTCAGGTATTTGTGCAGCCACAAGTATGGAATCCTTTCTTTGGCATCCATCCGGAAAGCTCATGGTCAATCTTATCCACTGAGGATCAAAGACCTGAAGGCTAAAACTATCTCCGATAAAAATATTGTTCCACAAGGCCTCCCCTGTTCCCACGGCTCTCAGGGTCAAGGTATCCCCCGGACAGATGATGTCCCTGCTTCTTTGAACATGCAAAGTCCGGTCGGGGAAATGAAAGGCCCTTGCCTGAAACAATGATACCGGTTGTAGGCAAAGGTCCCAAAGGCTGTCTACGATTGATATTTGGTAATTCCCTCCTCCGAGGCTATCCCTGCTTTCCAGTATAAATGAAGCAGCATAGGATAAGCTGCTGTCCTGCCTGATGGGTGTCAGGGAGGAAAGGCTGACATTTCGCCCGCTTGAATCGCGAAGTTCCAAATCGCTGACCTGAAAGGAAGACAGTTCGATGGCTTCATTGAATTCTAACAGCATCTGCCCACCGCAGTCGATTTGAAGCCCTTTGATTTCAGGTCCTTTTTCATCGTAGATATCGGCGGTTGATGCGGAGAAATCCAATATATAACCCTGGTTAGAAGCGCTGAAATTACTGACGTTGAGCAGGAGGGTCTGGCCCTGACTAACAGGAATACAAGATTCATTGGGACCAGGACAGGGTGAAGACAATAGCCCGTTGGCGCCTGTGATACCCCCACAAGCAGGAGTAGCCGTATAGAAATTACAACTAAGTTCGAGCGTAGGATCTCTATAGATATCGTTACAATCTGATTGACTAAGGTCAAACAAAGCCCAATCGTAATCATCCAAAGAATCCATTGGAATAATACTGAAGCAGAGGTTTCCTCCCGACTGCACCGTAAACCTATACCAAACATCGTTTTGCTCTCCACTCAGAAGGCAAGATTGGTAAGGATTGATCTCATGAGGTAGGTTTCCAGCCCCTATATATGCATTATTTTGAACATAGACGGATTGACAAACAGGGATAGCAGCAGGACAGTCCTGCTCGGGCTGCAAAGGAGGGAGCTGACCAATTAGCAGGGAAATACTCCCCACCCAGGCAAAAAAACAGGTTAAAAACGCACGAAGCCCGATCCTCGTTGGGTATTTTTCGATAACAGAGATCAAGAATGATAGATTGTTGGATAGTTCAATTGTCGAATAATATACCTATTATGTCCAACATTCTCTCCTTTTTATACGATATCTAGGAAATTATTACATGTGAATAGTAGGATTATGAGTTTGACTTGACCCTTTTCGAAATGGGAAAATGGACTCAGATCTCTTTTGGAGAAAGCTGAATGAAACAAATAAGGGTTCAAAAGATGGGGATATTGAGCGGTTATTGAAAAGCCTCCTCGGCGAGAGAGTAAAAATCTCCTTTTTCAGAAGGATGGATGTTGAGGAGCCCGGCTCGGACAAGGAGGATGAGGAGGGTAGATGCCTTTCTTTTGTTCAATTTGAAATGCTGCTGGGTCTCTCTCAGGGTAATGGATGATTTTTTGTCGAGGTACTCCAAAATTCCTTTTTCTCTTTCACCTAGCCTCAGATGAACCCCTCGGTTTCTTCGTTCATTTCGCAGAACCTGTATCATTTCCCGACTGGCGGTGATGCTCATGTCATTTACCCGGACAAAGGCTTGCTTCTTACCATCCTCTTGGAGGGCTCTCATAAAATGGGGTTTTCTCTGGCTTTCCTCTATGTGGTAAGCCAGAATATGGCGAGAGGCTGTGACATTGATTTTTTCCAGTCTATAGGGTATTTCCGGGTAGGTGTACTTGTTGAGGAAGGTTTCTATAGCATAAATATCTTCATCGGGAAATTTTACCCCGTGAATGCTAAGGTCATCATCTACTCCGATCAGGAGAAGTCCTCCCTCAGAATTAGCGAAGGCTAGCATTTCGCGGGCAATTTTGTCGGGATGCCGGGCTTTGCGCTTGAATTCGAGGTAGCTCCCTTCTCCCTTTCGTACCAATCTACGCAGTTCTTCAAGGTCCATGGGATATAGCTCTTACTCAATATAGTAATTTTAGGAAAAAGGCAAGGCCCGGAAAAGACCTGCCTTTTTCAATTTCTGAAAAGTTATCATTGATATACTTATACCGCAGCCAATTCCATGATCTGCTCTCGGTCCGGTCCTACGGAAAGGTAGGTTACAGGCACACCCAGATAATCCTCTATCATCTGAATATAAGCCCTCAATCTGTCGGGAAGGGACTGTGGATGCCGGGCCTGAGTCAGGTCTTCCTGCCAGCAGTCATGGGTCTCGTAGATAGGGGTGGCTTGCTCCAGGTCGAAAGGCGCATTTTCTGTTTGTCCTTCCGGAGTGCTATACCGGGTGCAGACCTGTATGTGTTCCAAAGCGGAAAGTACATCCGCCTTGGTCATGATGAGGTCGGTAACGCCATTTATTCGCACGGCAAACTTAAGCAGGGGCAAGTCCAGCCAGCCTGTACGTCGAGGCCTTCCGGTGGTAGCCCCAAATTCACCTCCTGCCTTCCGAATCTGTTCTCCCATGTCATCGTGGAGTTCGGTAGGGAATGGACCTGAGCCGACACGGGTGCAGTAGGCCTTGAAAATCCCATATACCCGCCCGATGGATTGGGGAGGGACACCCAGGCCAATGCATGCGCCTGCGGTAATGGTATTGGAGGAGGTAACAAAGGGATAACTGCCAAACTCGATGTCGAGGAGGGTTCCCTGTGCTCCTTCGGCCAGTATATGTTTGCCGTGCAAAAGGGCCTCAGCCATATAAGCTTCGCTCTTACAGGTCTTCAATTCCTTCATGAATGCGATGGCCTCCATAAAAGCCGCATCTTCAATGCTGTAGTCATAATCGTAGAGATGATCCAGCATACCGATATGCTTTTCCTTGAGGAAGTCATACCGCTCCTTAAAATCATCCAATTTGATGCTTCCCACCCTGAGGCCATTTCTGCCGGTTTTGTCCATGTAAGTGGGACCGATTCCCCTTAGGGTTGAGCCGATCTTTTTATCCCCCTTGGCGGCTTCAGAAGCTGCGTCGAGAAGTTTGTGGCTGGGCAGAATGAGATGAGCCCTTTCGGAGATCAGGAGTTTTTCTTTGACGTTGATGCCATAGGCTTCGAGTTGCTCGACTTCCTTTTTGAGGGTAATGGGGTCAATTACGACACCATTACCGATCAGATTGACAGTATTTGGGTGGAAAATACCCGAAGGGATGAGGTGGAGAACAAACTTCTTACCGTCAATGACGATGGTATGCCCGGCATTGGGTCCTCCCTGAAAGCGTGCGACAATGTCGTACTTGGGAGTAATGACGTCCACAATTTTTCCTTTTCCCTCGTCTCCCCATTGGAGGCCTAGCAGTACATCTACAGGCATGAGATGGTCTGTTTATAGTTGTTGATAAATGAAAGGGGCTAAAGACGCAGAAGGGCCTGGCCCCGGAGGCAGGTAGGCTCAGACGGCGCCGGCCTGAATTTCTGCCAGGGCAGATTCGCGATCGTCGAAAACCTTAAAAATAGAATTCAATTTGGTAATGACCAGCAGGTTTTGAATGTAGTTGGAAGGATTGGATAGGACCACCTCACCGCCTAGCTTTCTGGCCTTGGTCAACAGGGTGATCATGACCCCTAATCCAGAACTGTTGATGTGCTGGAGGTGGGAAAGATCAATCACAAATTGGCGCGAACCTTCTTCCAACTTTTCAGAAAAAGATTCGGTGATGTCAATTCCGTCTTGCTCCCCGATCAGATTTCCTTGTAGGTTGTAAATTCCTACCTGGGGAGACATTTGCTTATATGTAAATTCCATGTACGCTTTAAACTTAGTTTTTCATCGGATTGCCTTCACATCCCGGATTCTTACACTTTACATAGAGGGTAAAGGCATGGTATTGGATGTCGAAATCGAAAATCTCTCCGATGGTCTTTTCTATTTCTCCGATCCGGGGATCGCAAAATTCCAGCACTTTGCCACATTGGGTACAAATGATGTGATCGTGCTGCTTGTAACCATAAGACTTTTCGTAGAGGGCTTGAGAGGAGCCAAACTGATGTCGTTTGACCAGGTCGCATTCTACCAGAAGGTCCAGGGTGTTGTACACCGTAGCCCGGCTCACCCGGTAGTTTTTGTTTTTCATATGTATGTACAGGGACTCCACGTCAAAATGATCAGACCTTCCGTAGATTTCTTCCAGGATGGCAAACCTTTCGGGAGTCTTCCTTTGCCCCTTTCTATCAAGATACCCGGCAAAAATATCTTTCACCTCCTCTATCCTCTCCTGCTTTTTTAGCGGTGATACCTCAGGCATAATTATTCTGTTTTTCAGTCTTTAATTAAAGTTAGTAAATTCTTTGATGAGAAAAAGGGTACTTACTCACATGTCTTCTGCTTTACAAAATATAAAATATCCCCTGCTCCCTTTTGTTCTCTCTCCCGAGATGGAAAATTACACCAAAAAGGTCAGGGGATATTTTCAAAACAATGATGATTATCACGAACTTTTTTGGGGATAAAACAAATAGCACTTTTGGAGTTAAGAATAAATCAACCTTGATAAGCCCAACAGCGCTTTAGCCATTTATTCGTGATGATCACCAACATCTGATTCTATCTTCTTCGTCGAGAGCGCTTTTTTCTTTTTCCCGAACCCGAATCTTCGGCCAGGGTACGCTTGGTTGCCCAAAAAGCAAAATATCCGGCTCCGCCAAGTATTGCGACAATGAGTAGGGTAGTAGCCATAATGTCTTGATGTTAGGTGATTCTTCTTTTTGAATACATGAGCACTCAGCAGTCAAATGATCCGACCCTTTGCGCTACTAAATTAATATAGTCATAATCACCAAAATGAACAAGATTCACCTACCTTTTGTCCAGCTTAGGACTTATCCCCTGAGGCTACAATTGCATTGCGGATGACAGCCAAGTATCCCTCTTCCAAGACCCCTTTTTCGTAATAGTTGCTGTCCAAGAGCAGTTTGTGCATCCTTGGCAAGTGATAAGGGGGAACGACCATCATCATATGATGCTCTGCGTGATAATTTACGTTGTAAGGGGCAAAAAGCATCTTTTCCAGCCAGTTGGCCTTGGTGGTACGGGTATTTTTGTAGGGATCTAAGCGATCTTCTACCAACGAGTGCTCCGCCATAGCCCTTACCCTTAGAGAAAATTGGAAGGTGGTCAGATAAGCCCCGATCCAAAGGAGGTAGAGCCAAGGCGATGCTAATAGCCAAAGGAGAGCCAGAAGGATCCCATTGGCAAGCAAAGGCCCCAACAAATTTCGATAAAATACCCTGAAAAACTCTGACCAGCTCCTGTTCTGTTGAGATTTGCGCACCAATTTACCTCCAAGGTTGTATTCCAAATAACCCAGGTGCATCATGAAAAGTCCCAGCAAAGCTTTGATCCCCGTCTGCCCGGACAAGTCCCTGAAAAACTTCCTCATCATGCTCTTACGGGTCGTAGGATAGCCCCTGGTCAACAATAGATCAGGATCTTCCTCAAGGCCATTGGAAATGTGATGCCTGAAATGATAGGGGCGGTAGGCCTGCATGTTATTGAAAATAGGGTAGGCTCCCAGCCATTG
Source organism: uncultured Bacteroidia bacterium (assembly GCA_964564415.1). Taxonomy (GTDB): domain Bacteria; phylum Bacteroidota; class Bacteroidia; order J057; family J057; genus JALEFZ01. Next base: position 127,504 of record CAZMAV010000005.1, read on the forward strand.
ACCGACGAGGTCATTCAACCTCTTATTGGGAAAATATGCCTGATGAGAGCTGTCATGCATCAAAATAGCACAGGCTAGTTGCTTGCCTCCAAGGATAAACAAGGCAATCAATACCGTAAATGGATTGGGAAAATGAAACACCAGGGCAAAGGTAGCTATGATCCATGTATAATGAATCACAATGCCCTTGATCGCCAGAGAATTATTTTTTTGCTTCAGGGCATGTCGATCTTCTTTACTCAGGTAGGGCTGACTTGATACGACTTGCATAAGTATTGATTTGCTAATATGAAAACTAGCAAAATTTGTTTAAAAAACCAGGTATAAGAAAAGACCCTTGACATTAACACAGGTTATATATGATAATTTTGACAGGACTATATTATTTTCTGTATTGATTGGCCCGAATATTTTTCTGTGCCAAGGAGGCCGTTTCCTCCAGTCGCTTACTTCGAGTGGCCGGTCTCTTGGCATTAAAAATCCATTCTAATGTGCCTCGCTTAACTGAACTTAGAAATTGATCGAAGTTGTCGGCAGCCGGGGGGTATTTCTCAAAGGCTGCCTGTAAATCCTGGGGAATGACAAGGTTTTCCACATTATCCAGAGCGGTCCACGTTCCACTTTCTTTGGCTATTCTGACCATTTCAAGGCCAGGAGTTGCCATCAGTCCTGCTTTGAGGAGGCGCTCCACCTTGTCTTTGTTGACCCGAGACCAGTTGCTTGCGGGATTTCTTTTGGAAAAATACTGGTAGTAGGACCTTGCATCCCGCTTGTTGGGTTTGCTATCCACCCAACCAAAGCAGAGCGCTTCGTCATAATACACAGAAGGGACCCCGCTGTTTTTTTTGTAAATGATCAGCCAGAGTCCCTCTTCCTGGTCACGATGGGCCTTTAACCAGTCTCGCCAGGCTGGGCGAGAGCTCGCGTGGAAGGTCTTGATCCCATTTTTAAGTTCGATGATTCAAGCCCATAGATTGTTGGGATAGTCTCCCTTTTCTACCAATTTCACCAGGCTTTCTACTACCATTTCCTTGTCTTTGCGATAGGTGACGCCAAACCACTGAGCATCGGAACTCAAAATCTCTACCTTGCTGTCCTTTTCCTTGATAGACCTGTCGAGCATGGTAGGTACATAAAACTCCGATTTCATCTCACCCCCTTTTTCCTTGAGAAATTCGCGAAAATATTCTTCAAAGTAATCGAAGGCCAAAGGGGTGAATCCCATCATATTCATAGAAACCAGGGCTTCCTCATCGATAGGGTGGAAGCTACCATCTTCTTCATAGACCACCTGATCACCCTCTCTTCGTATTTTGAGACGTTCGCTGATGAAAGTGAGGTTCCCATTTTCATCACTGTGAATTTCCCCCCGATTGACCGATCCATGATCTGACAGTGTATTGTTGAGTTTGTACCCTAGGATGGAGAAAATATTGTCTTTGGAATCTCTTCTGCTGAGGTATTCTCCCAACACCTGAAATCCTTCCTTCCCATAAAAATCATCGGCATTGATCATGGCAAAGGGCTCCGCAATGTGGTCTTTGGCTACCAGGACGGCATGGCCAGTTCCCCAGGGTTTACTTCTCCCTTCTGGAACAGAAAAGCCCTCGGGCAGGTGATCTAATTCCTGGAATACATATTCGACTTTGATCTTGGTGGAAAATTTATCTCCAAAAGCCTCTTTAAATGCCTTTTCAATATCCTTTCTGATGACAAAGACGACCTTGCCAAAGCCCGCACGAATGGCATCGTAGACAGAATAATCGATGATGGTTTCGCCAGAGGGACCTACCTGATCTATTTGTTTGAGGCCTCCGTATCTGCTTCCCATGCCGGCAGCAAGGACAAGTAGGGTTGGTTTCATAAGTCGGGTGTTATTTTGGTTAAAACTGCGATCTTTTGTTCAGTATGGCAAGGATCAGAGGATGAGATGTAGGTTTTTGCGACAGAATGAATCATAAAAAAGGGCTGCCCGAATAAAAGCAGCCCTGAAAATAGTAGGTGATGAAATTATGAAATGGTCTAAGGGCCTTAATCCAGCCTGTTTCTGTCGTCTTCTCTTTTCGCTTCGATCTTGGATTTTTGCATATCATCTCCCATCATGGAAGCTGCCGTAAAGGAGGTGATCATCTCACCCATCATATCACTGGCATTGGAGGGAGAATTTGGAAGAAGAATCAGATTGGACCTGGAACTGGTACCCATGGCCTGTAAGGTATCGTAGTGCTGGGTAACGACGATCAGGGCCGAAGCTTCCTGAGAATTGATGCCTACCTTATTAAGGGCTTCTACTGAATCCTCCAGTCCTTTGGCAATTTCCCTGCGCTGGTCGGCGATACCCTGTCCCTGAAGCTTTTTGGATTCTGCCTCCGCCTGGGCGATGGCGACAATCTTGATCCGCTCGGCTTCGGCCTCATATTGGGCGGCTACCTTTTCCCGTTCTGCCGCGTTGATGCGGTTCATGGCCATTTTGACCTGTTTGTCGGGATCGATATCGGTTACCAAAGCCTTCATGATTCCGTATCCATATCCGTCCATAGCATCGGAGAGTTCGGACTTGATGGCGATGGCGACATCGTCCTTCCTGGCAAATACTTCGTCGAGCTTCATCTTGGGGACTTCCGCCCTCACTACGTCAAAGACATAGGAAGTGATCTGGGTCTTAGGGTCGTCCAACTCGTAAAAAGCTTCATAGACCTTACTTTTCAGGATAAAGTATTGGACTGAAACCTTGAGGTGAACAAAAACGTCATCCTTGGTCTTGGTTTCTACATTTACGTCCAATTGCTGGGTCTTGAGGTTGACCCTGCCAGCTACTCGGTCGATGATGGGTACCTTGAAGTGAAAGCCAGGTCCCAGGGTTCTTTGGTACTTGCCTAGTCGCTGAAGCACCCCCTCCTGTTGCTGCTTTACGATCACCCAGCCATCGCGTATCATAAAGAGCAGAAAACCGACGCCAGCAATTAATCCTACGATGTCCATAGTTAATGATGTTAAATGTTGTTGTATCTTTTGGCCTGCTTGCCTTTTTCTCTTTTTTGTTAAGGTTTATGCCTGAAGGTAAAACCCATAGATTAAAGATATAAGTATGCCCGGCCGAATAAGTTTAAATATGTTAAAGATACAATATTTAAATCAAGGTTGGAAGAGAGTTAAAAGGGAATCTTTGTATTCATAAAGAAGACAGACCAAATGGATATTTTTTCTGCCCCAATCAGCATATCTTTCGAATTTCTTCTGATTAAAACCTAATTTTACCCCGATGGCCTTGATTTTTGAAGCCTGGCCTTTACATTTTTTCGACTTTACCGTATTCATGTCCCAAAAACCATCCATACCCAAAGGCACCCGGGATTTCCTTCCCGAAGTCATGATCCGCCGAGATCATATTTTTGACACAATCAAAAGGGTCTTTAAAAAATATGGCTACGCTCCCATTGAGACCCCCTCGATGGAAAAACTTTCTGTGCTGACAGGAAAGTACGGGGAGGAAGGAGACCGGCTGATCTTCAAGATTCTCAACAATGGAGACTTTCTAAAAAAGGCCAAGCCAGAGCATCTCCAAGACAGCCAGAAACTGAGCTTTGACATTTGCGACAGGGCCTTGCGCTATGACCTGACTGTGCCTTTCGCCCGTTTTGTGGTAATGAATCAGCATGCCCTCACTTTTCCCTTCAAACGGTATCAGATTCAACCTGTCTGGAGAGCGGATCGCCCTCAGCGAGGCAGATACCGGGAGTTTTATCAATGTGATGCCGATGTCGTAGGCTCCGATTCCCTCCTCTTTGAAGCGGAATTCATCAGTATCTTTGACGAGGTGCTTTCCGACCTGCGCCTCCCGGGTTTTTCCATCCTGATCAACAACCGCAAAATCCTAAGTGGTTATGCTGAGGTCATGGGGCACGAAGAAAAGCTGGCCTCAATTTGTATTGCTATAGATAAGCTGAACAAGATAGGTAGGGAAGGGGTAGAAAAAGAATTGGATGATAGGGGAGTAGAAGAAGGTGCACGAGCCAAACTCTTTGAGATTTTGGGTTTTCAAGGGAATAATCAGGAAAAACTCGACTTCCTGGAAGAAAAATTGGCCTCTTCTGAAATCGGAATGAAGGGTGTTGAGGAAATGCGGGAGATCTTTGAAACCCTGGAACACTTTGAACTGCGAAAAGGGAGCCTGGATTTTAGCCTTGAACTGGCTCGGGGATTGGACTATTATACTGGAACGATTTTCGAAGTGAAGGCCCACGAAGTCAAGATGGGCTCTATCTGTGGAGGGGGCAGGTATGCAGATCTAACCGGGGTATTCGGAGTGAAAGGTCTTTCTGGCGTGGGTATTTCCTTTGGAGCGGATCGAATTTATGACGTCATGGATACCTTGGACCTCTTTGAAGATTTGGAGGAAAGTCCGGTGCAGGTCATGCTCACCAATTTTGGGCCTGAGACGAGCAAGGTAGCCCTCAAATCTCTTTGGAAACTGCGGCAGGCAGGTATTTCGGCGGAGCTGTACCCCGAGGACAGCAAAATGAAGAAGCAACTTTCATACGCCGATAAAAAAGGGATTCCATTTACCCTCATGATAGGACCCGAAGAGGCCGTATCCGGAAAGTTTAGCCTCAAGGACATGAAATCAGGTGAACAATTGACCCTGGACATAGATGGACTGATCAAACATCTGTCCTGAAGAAAGCCCGGAAAAAGTAAGAGAATATTGTCATAACAATCATTATCTTTATGGGAGAAATACAACCACTTTTTCTCCCATGGAACTACACCCGCAAACCCTTGGGCTGGATCAGATCAATCAGCTGGTCAGTCAGCGCAAAGGCAGGTTGTACCTGTCTGATGAGTCAAAAGCCATTATCACCAACTGTAGGACTTACCTGGATGCCCGTCTGAGCGAAGACCAGGACCCAATATATGGGATCAACACGGGGTTTGGCTATCTCTGCGATAAGGAAATTGCTTCTGAAGATCGGCAGCAGCTTCAGCTCAACCTCATTCGTTCTCATGCCTGCGGACTAGGAGAAGAAGTTCCTGCCGAAATCGTACGGCTCATGCTCCTTCTCAAGGTTAAGTCCCTTGCGCTGGGACATTCCGGCGTGCGCCTGGAGACCGTCGAGCGCCTCCTGAACTTCTTTAATGAAGATATTCTTCCTGTAATTTATACCCAGGGTTCGCTGGGTGCAAGTGGTGACCTGGCTCCCCTGGCCCATCTTTCTCTGCCCTTGATTGGGGAAGGAGAGGTTTACTGGAAGGGAGAAAAGCGTGCTACCGCCGCTGTTTTGCAGGAAATGGGATGGGAACCCCTTACGCTGGAGGCCAAGGAAGGCCTGGCTTTACTCAATGGCACCCAATTTATGCTAGCTTATGGAGTCCATGTGGTGATCTGGGCCGAGCACCTGGCAGAAATGGCAGATACGATTGCAGCCTTGAGTATGGACGGTTTTGACTGCAGATTAGAGCCCTTTCATCCCAGGCTTCACGAAATAAGGTCTCACCAGGGGCAGGTGTCGACAGCCGCTCACATCAGAAAATTACTGGAGGGGTCGGAAATCGCCCACGCAGGCAATAAGTATATCCAGGACCCTTATTCATTCCGTTGCATTCCACAGGTACATGGGGCGACCAAAGATGCTATTCGTTATTGTCGCCAGGTATTTGAGACCGAGGTCAATAGCGTATCGGACAATCCCAATATCTTTCCCGAGCAAAACCTCATTCTTTCCGGGGGCAACTTTCATGGCCAGCCCTTAGCCTTGGCACTGGATTTCTTGGGAATAGCCGTAGCTGAGCTGGCGAGTATATCGGAGCGCAGAACCTATCAACTCCTTTCCGGAGTCAGGAAGCTCCCTCTTTTTTTGGTGGCCAATCCCGGCCTTGATTCGGGGATGATGATCCCTCAATACACGGCAGCTTCTATCGTCAGCCAAAACAAACAGCTGGCTACCCCGGCTTCCATAGATACCATCCCCTCTTCCAATAACCAGGAGGATCATGTGAGCATGGGTGCCAATGCTGCAACCAAATGCCTGAAAATTCTGGAAAACCTTCACCATATCCTCGCTATTGAGTTGATGAACGCCTCCCAGGCCCTTCACTTTCGGGCTCCTCTGCAGACAGGGATTCCCTTGAGGACCATGCTAAATGAATACAGAAAAGAAGTGCCATTTCTGGAAAAAGACCAGACTCTTTATCCTCTGATTCGAGCCTCGGTAGCATTTTTGAGCAGTAGGCGAAAAGCCTGAGCCTATGCTAAGCCTCTTGATAGTCACAGGCTTGTTGGACAGTTGTTGTGCAAATAGTTCAAAATATTTAATTTATTTTATCATTTTTTCATTAAAAGGTTTTTGTGTTTGAGAATTTTAAAACCTATACTTGTATCAAAGTGGAAAGAAACAAAACATACAAGAATGCCCGCTACATTTATTTTTACTATCTCAGGTAGTAAAGCGGGATTCCTATATGTAAAGAATATTACTGAATGGCGTCCCGATGAACGGGGCGCATTTTTTTTTGTCTTATGATTGGTACAAGATCCGGCGCCGAAACAAAGAGAATTGCCATACAAGGCATTAAAGGAGCCTTTCATGAAATAGCTGCCCGGAAGTTTTTTGGGTCGGAAATTGAACTGGAAGAGTGCCTGAGTTTTGCCGATCTCTTCGAGTCCCTGGATGAATGGAGGGCAGACCTGGGCGTGGTAGCCATAGAAAATACCCTGGCAGGGACTATTTTGCCCAATTATGCCTTGCTACGAAATTCAAACTATCGCATCATCGGTGAGGTTTATCTTAGGATCGAGCATCACCTGATTGGCGTGGCGGGTAGTGGGATGGATTCTTTGAGAGAAGTCTATTCTCATCCCATGGCGATCGAGCAGTGCCGGGTATTTTTTGAGGCTTATCCCCACATTCGATTGGTAGAAAGTCGGGACACAGCAGAAAGTGCTCGCTGGGTCGCGGAAAAAGAAGATATGGGATTGGCTGCCATAGGTAGCCAACTGGCCGCTGAGCATTATGGGCTTTCATTGCTCTGGGATAATATAGAAACCAATCCTTCCAATTATACCCGGTTTTGGGTGATTGCTGAAGGGGAGAGGGTAGAGCAGGCCATCCAAGATGCCGAAAAGGCTTCCATTTCCTTTATTCATAAGCATGAGGTAGGGAGCCTGGCTCAGGTCCTTCTCTTGCTCAGTGCCCATGGGATGAACCTGACTAAGATTCAATCTCTGCCCATCATAGGACAGGCCTGGAAATATTTTTTTCACCTTGATCTGGAGTTTGAGGACTACGAGCAGTACCAGCGAGCCATGGCTGCCATCGACTTCCAGGTTCATGAACTAAAAATTCTGGGGGAGTATCCCAGAGGAGAAAAATGGAACTAACCAATTTTTTGCATAGACCTACGTTCTTCTAACCACCTTTGCACCATGATAATTCCAGTCGCACATCGCCTCGACGAGGTCAAAGAATACTACTTCGCCACCAAACTCAGAGAAATCAGGAGTCGCAATGCCCAGGGCGAAAATATCATCAACCTGGGGATCGGCAATCCCGACCTTTCCCCCTCTGAGGCTACCATTAAAGCCCTGATTCAGTCTGTAGTCGAACCGGGCAACCACGGCTACCAGGCCTACAAGGGGATTCCTCAGCTTAGGGAAGCTTATGGGGAATATTATCTCAATACTTATGGGGTAAGCCTCGATGCAGAGGCCGAAATTCTCCCCCTGATGGGTTCCAAAGAGGGTATCATGCACATTTCCATGGCATTCCTGAATCCCGGCGATCAGGTCCTGGTTCCCAATCCGGGCTATCCCACCTATTCCTCTGTGGCCAAACTCCTCGGAGCAAAGCGTATTCCCTATCACCTGAATGAAGCTTCAGGTTGGCAGCCTGATTTCGATCACCTGGAATCCATGGATCTCTCCAGGGTAAAAATCATGTGGGTAAATTATCCCCACATGCCTACGGGAGCCCCGGCTTCCAAAGAAACTTTCCTGAAATTGGTAGAATTTGGGCGGAGACATCACATCTTGATTTGTCATGATAATCCTTACTCCCTCATCCTCAATCCCTATCCCATGAGCCTTCTAGGGGTGGAAGGTGCCAGGGAAGTGGTCTTGGAACTCAATTCTCTGAGCAAATCTCACAACATGGCCGGATGGCGGATGGGGATGCTCGCAGCAGCTCCCGAGTACATACAAACTGTGATGAGGGTCAAGAGCAACATGGACTCGGGAATGTTTCTGCCCATGCAGCAGGCAGCTGCCCAGGCCCTTCAGAACACGTATCAGTGGCACAGAGATCAGAATCAGACCTATGCCCGTCGTCGCAGACTGGTTTATGAGATGCTTGACTTGCTGGGTTGTACCTACAATACTGATCACGTCGGCATGTTTATCTGGGCCCGCATTCCGGAGCATATCAGTAAAGGCGAATGGCTCTCAGAATACCTGCTCAATCAGGCCCGGGTCTTTGTCGCACCTGGATTTATCTTTGGAAGTGAAGGAGAGCGCTACATTCGCATTTCTCTTTGTGCCAGCCAAAAATCCCTGGAGCAAGCCCTCGGCCGTATCGCCTCTTTGTCCGTACCACAAATTTGAAACAATGATTATCGCTATAGTGGGCCTTGGATTGATAGGGGGGTCCATAGCCAAGGATTTGAGAAGTAATGGTTTCGCTACAGACCTCCTGGGTGTGGATGAAAGTGAAGCTCACCAGAGAAAAGCCCTTGAATTGGACCTTGTAGACGAGATTGTAAGCCTGGAAGATGCCTGTTTTCGTGCGGATATTGTCTTGCTGGCCGTACCCGTCTCCGCCTTGCTTCGATTGATACCCAATGCTTTGGAACAGCTTGGAAGTCGGGGAGTCCTGATCGACATGGGTTCGACCAAGTCTATCATTGCTGAAAAGGTGGATCAGCATCCCTGCCGGGGTCGACTGGTGTTGGCTCACCCTATGGCCGGAACCGAAAACTCTGGTCCCCAGGCCGCAATCGATCATTTGTTCCACTCCAAAGCCGCCATCATTTGTGATCGAGAAAAAAGCGACAGCGATGCAGTAAAGGTGGCTGAGCGATTGTTCAAAAGCCTCTTCATGAGGATTCTTTACATGAATGCCCGAGACCACGATCGACATGCCGCTTATGTGTCGCACATCTCCCACATTACTTCCTTTGTATTGGCGCTGACAGTCTTGGAAAAAGAAAAAAGCGAAGCTAATATCTTTAACCTGGCCAGTGGGGGATTCGCCTCTACCGTCAGGCTGGCAAAAAGCTCTCCCAGGATGTGGAGGGACATTTATGAACAAAACTCAGGTAACCTGATAGATGTATTGGACAAATACCTTGAAAAAATGAAGGAGTTTCGAGACCACATTTCCGAAGGAAGGTTTGACCATACCCATCAAATGATGGAGGAAGCCAATAAAATCAGAAAAATCTTAACCGATTAAAGCGAATATTATGGAAAATCTATCGATCACTCCCATGAGTGAATGGGGCTTTGGGCTGGGAGACCGTGTCAATATATCCGGGCCATGTAGCGCCGAAACTCCAGAGCAGGTTATGCAGACTGTCCAAGGAGTAGCCAAGCACGACGTACAAATCATAAGAGCGGGAATCTGGAAGCCCAGGACGCGACCCAGTTCCTTCGAAGGTGTGGGCAGCGTAGGGTTAAAATGGCTCAAGGATGCCGGCAAGGCCGTAGACAAGCCCGTATGCTGTGAAGTGGCCAATGTTAAGCATGTCTACGAAGCCCTCCGTGGAGGCATCGACATCCTCTGGATAGGTGCCAGAACCACCACCAATCCCTTTGCAGTACAGGAAATTGCCGATGCCTTGGACGGGGTAGACATTCCTGTCATGGTCAAAAATCCGGTCAATCCCGACCTCAATCTATGGCTGGGAGCCCTGGAGCGGCTCAATAAAAAGGGAATCACCAAATTGGCAGCTATACACCGGGGATTTTCGGTCCATAATGAGAAGAAGTATCGAAACAATCCCATGTGGCAGATTCCTATCGAGCTTAAGCGTAAATTGTCTAAAATGCCTCTCATCTGTGATCCTTCACATATTTGTGGAAATCGTAGCCTTCTGCGGCAGGTATCTCAAAAGGCCCTGGACCTCAATTTTGATGGACTGATGCTGGAATCGCACATTACCCCAGACAAGGCCCTGAGCGATGCCAAGCAGCAGGTGACCCCTGAGCATTTGGGAGAAATTTTGGGGGAGTTGACCTACAGAAATTTGACCTCTGATAATCCCCAATTTACCTCTCAATTGGAGCATCTCAGGGATGAAATCGATGACCTGGATCACAAGATCATAGATCAACTGGTCAAACGAATGGGTATAGCCCGTCAGATCGGTTTATACAAAAAAGAAAACAACATTACCATCCTCCAGCCCGGGAGATGGGAGGAAATCATCAGCGACCGGGTGAGTTACGGAAAGAAACAAGGACTTAGCGATGACCTTTTGGGCGAAATTCTCAAACTCATTCATCAGGAATCGATCCGCCATCAAACAAAAGTTATGAACGAAGAGGTCCAAATCCTCAGGGAGAAGAAAGGTTAGGTAGACAAGCCAAAACCTGTATGGTAGAGTTAAGATGTTTTTTAGCTAAATAAGGTAGGATGTGTGCCTCACATCCTACCTTTTTAGTTTTATAGCCTTGCCATGTAGGCCTGGGGAAACTTTCGTTGCATCCGCTTATCGATGTCACTTACAGAAACCCTCCCATCCTTATTTTCATCAAGTCCCGAGTTTTGGCGATAGGATTTGCTGGGTTTAGCATAGAGGGTATAGCAATAGTCTTGTTTGAGGGCTCGCGGATAAAGGATAGCCAGATAGAGGTCGGTAAGGCTGTCGAAGGAGCCATAACGACGCTTGACGTTGTTCAGGTACTCGTAAACGTAGTCCATCTGCTTTACGTGATCCATAGCCGCCAGTTGAGAGAGGCTTATGCCAAGTTCTCCTGCAGTAATGGGCATGAACTGGATCAGGCCTGTAGCTCCGCTACCCTTGTGGTTCTTCACGGCCGCATCGAATTTAGACTCTGAGTACATGACTGCCATCAACCACTCTGGAGGGACCCCGAGCTTTTGAGCAACCTGTCTTACCTTCATTTCAAAGGCAGTAGGATTGTGAACAAAAGCCGAAGCCTTGTCCATGAGGAGCAGAGAAGCACTGTTGCCTACCCGACGAGAGGCCGAATGGCTAGAAACGGGGACAGCCAGGCTGGAGTTGTCGGTGCCGGGAAGGGCCGTGAGATTTGCAGCTACACTTCCCATCAGTTCTGCCCTGGGCATAGCTGGGTTGAAGAGGCTGTGAGTCAAAAGATTGGTAAGAAAAACCACCAGAGCAAAGATGGCGACACCCTTGAGATTGAATCTGCTCTCCGTCCGGATAGGTCGGGCCAGACTGGTGCTTCGAGAGGAAGGAGTGTCATAATAGTGCAGGTCGTAGGCCTGATTTACCTTATGACTTAAGTTAGGTCTGTAAGTCTTCATTGCGACTTAATATTTAGGGGTTTGCTAAGAAAGATAGGATTTATCCGATTATTATTAGCAATATTAGATAATTAAATTTCATTTATCAAATAATATTAGTAAATCTTCTAACACTTTGGATAAAATGTTAGTATTATCCACACAATTGTTGAAAAAATGGCTTTTTAGGTGTTTGTAGCTTTCAAAACCCCAATAGCTATGGATAAGCATGAGGTAAAAAAAAGATACTTCAGCAAATATTTCATTCACTAAAGTATCTAAAAGTCCAACTTTTCTCCCTGTCTAACTTTAAATTTGCCTAGTAGTTTTGTCCCAAAAAGGATATCGAAAGGGAAGCCATAGGATCCTTCGCCCCTAAAAATGTAGCAAGGTCCCCCGTGGATACGGATAATCTGGCCCTGGGCCCAAGGCCTACAGAGACTCCCACCGGAATTCTCCAACCAAATTGGGGATTATAAAAAGTACCCGCCGTAAGGTAAAATACCTTTGGAATCGGATTCCAGGTCAGGGCCCCAATCACTGTAGCCTGCTCTGTATCGATGACCCTGATATTAGAACTGCGCATTGGAATAATTGCCTCAGCATTGGCAAAAAAACTTTTGTTTATCCTATATGTACCGCCTACACGTGCATGGGTATTGAGTATGACATCAATTTCACCTCCATATTCACTATCAGTGAGATCGAATAGCCTCACCGAAGCCGCACCTGCATCATAGCTTTCTACGATTCCCGAACCGATAGAATCAATGATGCTCTGCACTGAAGCTTCATGACGAGCTACATTTTTTGTAAATGAAAGGCTGCCCACATCTACCAGGGAAAGAGAAAGGTTGGCCTTTTTGGTGATATCCAGGCTTAAGCCCAGGCTGAAGGCATGACCTGCTCCTGCATTGCTGATCAATTGTCGCTGATCGTCGGGGTTTTGTAAGTTTAAATTTTGGTAGTCAAGGCGATAGAGTTCTGAAAAAGAGCTCATGGCCGAAAAACGTTGACCCTCAATGTCTGCATTGAGATGGCCTATACCAAAAAGCCTCGAATAGGTAGCCCCTGCATACAATTTGATTTCCTGGACTTGAAGGAGTTTTACCCCATAGCCAATTCTGATGCGACGGGTATGTGCGTAGGAAAAACGGGTTCCATCTCCGGATTCCAGGGCCTGTTGTGTACTTCCATTTTGAAATACCGGGGCAGCAGGACCCAACAGGGCTATGCCCAAAAATTCATTGGGGATGGTCGCCGTACTCTGAAATTGGTCCTGAATTTGAATAGCAATGCCGCCATACCTGGGGTGGGCGTAAGAAAAGGAAAGCCAGTTGAGATCAAGTTTCCCATCGTACTCGAAGTCATCCTCAGGTGGATAGCGGTCTATGATCTCTTGCTTGATAGCCGGATCTATCGTTTTATCCCCCAAACTCAGGTCTAATACCTGTCCCAGGTCCAGTCCATGGGAATAAAAGCTTCCTCCCACCTGTAAGAACCCGCTCCCTTTTTTGACTGACAAAACCCTGCCAAGATGGGCGGGATTAATGCCTAAGGCCAGGTAATTTCCGTTCAGTAGGCTGTCCCCACAGCAGACCTGCCTCCCGTTTTCGAGGTATATCTGGGCCTGCGAGCTTAGTGGAAAAATAAGGGCAGAGATAAAGGTGATCAGTAAAGTTCTTAAGGAAGGTCTCATAATTAAAGCTGTTTTGATAAAGCATGCCCCTGAAGCTTTTACTTCTAAAGTAAAAGAACCAAAAGACAAAGCCCTACCAGGGTTCTACATAAAACAAGATAATTCCCTGCAAGGAAAGTGCCTTGTTAGAATTATATTTCACCGAAGGTCAACTATCTTTTTCCAAACTTTTGATTTTGATATTTCTATACCAGACCTCATCGCCGTGATCCTGGAGGGCAATATGACCAAGGGCTTTTTTTGCAAACCCTTCCATGTTCTTGAATTTGGAAGCCTGGATCAATTCTTGCCAAGCTGGCGTATTCATATCTACTTCAACTACCTTTCGTCCATTCAGCCAGTGCTCAATGTGTCCATGGTCATGAATGATTCTGACCTTGTTCCACTCTCCCGGAGGATTGACTGCTACATATTTACTTTCTACCAAATCGTATAAGTCGCCTGCCCTGTGTTTGTCAAAACTTCCGTCGGGGTGATAGACATTATCCAAAACCTGCATTTCTAGAGCTGTTTGCCAGGTACTTTCGTAGGGTTCTTCATCCTGGACCATATAAAATATCCCGCTATTGCTCCCCTGTTTAATTTTCCATTCCAGGCTTAGCTCAAAATTTTCGTAGGGCTGATCTGTTAATAGGTCCCCGCCGTCCAGGACATGGTCGGAGTCTGGATCGCGAAGCAAGACCATGGCATTGTCGCGTATTTTCCAGGAAACTCCGATCTTATCTATCTTGAAGCCCTTCCAGCCTTTGAAGCTTACTCCATCAAAGAGTAGCCGCCAGCCCTGACGCCTTTCGTATTCAGTCAAGGTATTAGGGAGCAATGGTGGAGGCTGTAGGTCGCTGAGGAAACCGGGACAATTTTTGGGAATCTTATTAAGGGTGTACCAAGCCTCGGTAGACCAGAGTTCATTTCCGCCTGCACTGATGAAGGGCTTTTTGAGACGAATGTAGACCAGGTGCTCCTCTTTCATGCCTCCTAGTTCCAGAAATACCTTTTTCCGATCTCTGGAGACATTTACTGACCGAATGGGGAGAGGCTTGATGTTCAGTTTTGGGCCTCCATAGTTTTTCGTAGGTCGATAATACCATTGTAGGACCTCATAATCACCAGGATCAAAGCCATCCATGTGTGAGAGGGGTTCGGTAAATTCGATTTCCATTCCATTGGACCTGGCCCTTACCGCGAGCATCTCGAAGGTTGTCTTTCCGTTGTAGACCAGCCTTTGAAGGCCATGCCACTCTTTACCCTCCTGTGCCCAGTTGCCAGGGTTGCCGATACCTCCTACATATAAAGCTCCATCGGGACCGTAAGTAGCACGGTTTACCCCCGCTTCCAGTCCTTGGGTAAATCGAAAGACACAGCCCTGGTAGGCTCCATCAACTTTTTCGAGGAAACTCCGCTTGAGTCCCCCGTGGGTTACTTCACCATGGAGAAGCTGTCCCTTATATGGACCAAACTCCATGGGGATGGGCTGAGAGGGTGAATTGCCGATCTCATCCTGAGGTAACCAGACGACGGGAAGTTTAACCGGAAGCCCCTCTGTTTTTTCGAAATTGACTGAGCGAGAACCATAGAAGCCTCCCTCTTTTAGATGGACAATTTTACTCGCCGGGAGCCAATCGCCCTGGTTATCAGCCACGAATATTTGATCTCCAAGGGCCTTGCCTACACCATTCGGGGTACGGAAGCCATGTGCGATAAAGCTGAGGCTACCGTTGGATTTATTGATTTTGACGGCCCTCCCCCTGTCCTGAATCTGAGGATAAGTGCTCTTGCCTCCGGGTTCGATCGCGGTAGCCAGAGCCCCGTAGAAATGACCCTCCTTGTAGGCCAAGCCAAATGAAAATTCGTGGAAGTTGGACGAGACATCCCAGGAATTACAAAGGGTATAGTATTGATCGATCATGTCATCCCCGTCCAGGTCGGTCAGGCGGGTGAGTTCCTGCTTTTGAAGGACATAGATCGTATCGTTGACCACTTTAAGGCCCAGGGGCTCGGCCAGCCCTGAAGCGATTTTTTTGATGCTGACCTTATTAGGGTCGGTATTTCCTACTACCTGATCCAGAAGGTAGACACTACCTTCGGAGTCCCAGGTGCTGAGGACCAGCCTTCCGTCGCTGAGGAAATCCATACCTCCCACCCTTGGCTGAAAGCCTTCGGGCCTAAAATTTTCCAAATCGAAACTGGGATGAACTTCTTTGAGGGCTGTGCGATCACCAGGGATAGATTTCTGAATTTTTTCTACCGGGACATAGGGTCGCGTTTTGGAGAGATGTGTAGAGTCATAGGACAGCATGGACGCATCTACCAGTGAAAATTCCTCTTCCCCATGTTTTAGGTAAAAAAGCGAAATTCCTTTTCCCCCTCCTGCTTGAAAAAACTCCACCTTCAGCCTGTGTTTTCCAGCGTCCAAAGCAATTTCTCCATCCTGAGCCTTGTAGCCATGCAGCCCATCATGGTCAACGACTTTTCTGTCGTCAATGTATAAACGGGCGCCGTCGTCTGAGATCAAGCGAAACAAATAATTGTCGCTTTTGGGCAGGTCCAGATAAGCGTTGAATTCCAGGTAAAGGTCCGTGGTTAAATCCAACTGTTGATTTGGGTCTGCAAAATCCTCAGGATTCACGGCGTTGATGGCGGAGACCCTTCCCACGTAATGAGGGAGGCTGGACCTATCCATTTCATCAAGGCTGGCAATGCTTTTTGGCAGCTTGTAGGTTTGAACGATGGCTCCCTTACCGGATTCTCCTGTTTTGGAGGCCTGAAAAATAGGGCTTCCTTTCTGACTTTTCGCAGCAGAGTTTCCTCCTTTTGGGGCGGCTTCCCCATCTAGGGTCATGATATAAGAGACCATTTCTTTGGCATCGGCAAGGGGAAGTCCGGGATGAGCCGTCATGGCAGCCTCCCCCCACACACCTGCACCTCCATTTACGATCTTATTGGCAAGCTTAGAAACAAAGTAATCGGTGTAGGTATACCGCTCGGCGATAGAGACATAGGCCGGACCTATAGCTTTCTGCTTTTCATTGTGGCAGGTCTGGCAATCACTGCGGGCGACTAAAGCCTTTCCGGGGTGTTCGGTAATCTCTTCGTTCTCGCTTTCTTCCTCAGAAGACTGAAGCAAAGGTTCTCCATACATCCAGGCTACAAAGCTGGTTTTTCCATTGTTGTTGAGCCTTAGGCTACCATAAACTTCATGGGCTTGTTTGCCGGGGAGGATATGGGTAAAGCTGGAGTCTACCTCAAATTCACCGTCGGTTCTGTACCCTTGTTCGGATATCAGTGAATTGAGGTGGCTTTTCATGCTAATGGACATATTTTGCGGGACTCCCCGGGTGATAAATATCCTTTCCAGCCCCTTGTGTCCTTTCTCATGGGGGAGATACTCCGGAAATTCATCAATATCTATTCTGCGACCATCGCGAAGAATGAGTTGGTAAGAGAGGCGTATGCCATGATCGAGGAAGGTATGGCCTCGAAACTGAACTTCAGGCGTATAGCTTTCTCCATTTTGAGTAATCGTCCAGGGCTGGACAAAGGGACTTTGCATCCAGGCAGGCCCCCGGCTGATGGGCTGAGGACCGTGAGCTGTGGTGTATACGGGTCCGTCAAACTCAACTCCATCCTGCCATATTTTGTAGATGGAGGCTTTTTCAGCATCATAGGCTACCCAAAAATCATCTCTCAGGGCCAGGGTCAGAATCCTGGCTCTCCAGTCAAGGACGGAGCGAAATGCCCAGGGTTCATAGCCCCTTTGCACTTCGTGCTTCTCTTGCTCTCGGGGACTGAATCCATTTACCACAAAAAGAAGGACCAAGATGGTCGGCAGTAGTATCCAGATAATTCTCTTGACATCCATAATCAAGTAGTGTCGTAAGGTGTAGGAGGAAAAAAATAATTTCAACCAAATAAATCTAATATGAATCTACTTCTATATCAAAGAGGAATGGCTAATTTTACAGGCCAATGCCAATAAAATGAAACTGGAATTCTTTAAATACCACGGAAGCGGAAATGATTTCATCCTGGTCGATAACCGTAAGGATCATTGGGAGGATCGCTTGGACCGAGCCAGGATTTCAGGTCTCTGCCACCGCCACTTTGGAATAGGTGCTGACGGGCTTATGCTTCTTTCCCCTTCTGAAAAGGAGGATTTTCGAATGATTTACTTCAATTCAGATGGAAATGAGAGTACCATGTGTGGCAATGGCGGGCGATGCCTGGCTGCCTTTGCTCACTTTTTAGGAGCAGTAGGAGAGAAAATGGGCTTCGAGGCCATTGATGGCACCCACAGGGCTGAAGTACAGGGAGAGCAGGTGAAATTAGAAATGACCCAGGTTAAAGGCTATCAGAATCTCAGTGGAGATCAGGCATGGATGGATACCGGGTCTCCACATCTCATCCTCTGGAAAGAGGAAGCAAGCACGGATGAGGAGGTCTTTCGTCTGGGTAAATCCTGGAGGAATCACGAGAGATTTGCTTCTACAGGAGGCAGCAATGTCAATTTTGTTCGCTTCCTGGATAGAGGCAAGATCGAAGTCCGCACCTATGAACGAGGGGTAGAAAATGAAACCCTCAGCTGCGGTACAGGAGTTACAGCCGGAGCTTATCACTACCTTCGAAGCCAGGGAAGTAGAGGGGGTAGGGTAGACGTGGAGACCCTGGGTGGAAGCCTTTCGGTAGAAATCCAAAATCTCGGTCAGAAAGACGAAAAAGTTCTCCTCATCGGCCCGGCAAAGCAAGTTTTCAAAGGCAGCCTTAGGCTGGAGGATTAGAATTTATACCTAACCTGAAACTTGAACTCCGTCCTGTGATTCGCATTTATTTCGTTGAGTCCTGATCCAATGCTGCAATTGAGGTTGCCATTTTCTCCGGCAACCTGGCCAAATGGAGGTCTTTCCAGATTGCAGACATCCATGAGTCGGGTCTGAGCCATCCTAAACCAAAACTCTAGCTTTCGCGTTGCCTTCCAATTAATGATGGCGTAGTATCGACTCCCCCTTCCCGAATAGGGGGGAATGGAAAAGAATCCCAGGACGTCGTTTTCATAGGCATAGATGCGAGCATCGTAGTCGCTCACATCAAATAGGGCATAGCGTCCTGTTAATTTTAGCTTGTACCCGATTTTCCATACCAAATCTTGAAAGAGAAGAAAACCGGTATGCTCTTCTTCGTCCCCCTGCTTGTACCAGGATCCTTCAGCTCTGGCCTTGTAGGTTATGTTGCGGTTAAGGGTAGACCTGAATTCCAGACGGAGGCTGGTCAGACGGGTGGGAATAAGGTAGTCCAGACGCTGGCCCGCTGGGAAAATCTTGGCATTTCGCTCCTTGTTGTCCGAGCGAAACCTCAGGTAGACCAAACTTCCCCTCCGTGGCTTATACTCCAATTGGGAGAAAAATTCCCAACCACGGGAGGGAAAGCTTGCCCGGAATCTATTCCATGGAAAGTAAAATTGGTCAAAATAGGTGTTGAGGGTCCACTTAGGGTTCGGAGCAATGCGCATACCCAAGTAAAGCCCCGTTTCGTTTGCCAGAGCTGTTGGCCTTTCGGCAAATACGTAGCCTTTTAGGCTGTGAAAATCTACATCAAAATGCCGGGCTAAGAGAGCCACATCCAAGACAGGGGATAGGCTGGACATGAATCCCCCACTTATGCCTATGCCCCCGGACCTCGACCGCGCTACCTCTCCAAAAAAATTGAAATTCTGATAGACCCAGTCAAAATCCGCCCCGTTGACATAGTTTTGATCTCCCCGAAAGTCAAACTGATTGTAGTCGTTGAGGCGCTTGTTTAGGGGAGAGGTAAATTGTTGAAGATAATGGGTCGTACCCAGGGTGAGGGCCCCTGACTTATACTCGAATCTTCCTCCATACATGGTTTCGCGCAGGGCCCTGCGATTGGCTAGCTCTGAAGGCGTACGGTGAAAGCCACTGGTCTGAAGATTCCCTGCCAGAAGGATTTCATCGCTCAGGGTATCCTCTAATTGGATAGAAGCGTCTAACCTTAGCCGGGAAAAAAAGGTGGTCAGGTGGAAGTCTCCATATCCTAACTGCAGGGCAACCCCGCGTTGTAGCTGGTTTTCATTGACAGAGGCGTAGGGCAAAATGCCAGAACTGGCTTGTTTGACACTATTGATAACCTGGGAGCCCTTTCCAAATCCCAATCCTCGTGAGAGCACCATGCCTTGACCCATTTGCATGGTATAATCACCGATGACCAGTCGCTCTATGGGACCATAGCCTCCGATGGAAACATGACCAGACAGAAAGTCATAGCCGTAGTAGTTATTTTGGGGATTCCACTCAAAGGTTTCTCCCGGATCTTTTTCTCCGGTAAGGGCGAGGGAAAAATTTTTGTTGTAACGGGCTCGGATACGGGTGTATGATCTGAAGGGACTTCCAGCATAGCGGTTGCTAAGGCTGGTGTCAATCCCGACTACTTCGCCCACCTCATTCTCGATATTTCGGAAGCTGGAATCTGGATCGGTATAACCCCTTTGCTCCTCTCCAATCCATACAAAGCGTTGGATAAATTCCACATCCATATTTTCGATCACCTCCTTTACCGGCGGGCCTTGATTCATCTTGGCGTCGGGGCTGATGTCCTTCCCTCCCGCAGATTTAACTGTGATATAGGGCTGAATCTGGTGGATGACCTCCAGGCTAAACCCGGGAACGGCCTGGAGTTCAAATAAGGAAGTAAGTTTGCCGTAGCGCTGGAAGTAAGTTTGGAGCTTATTGTATAAAATGGCATTCATCCCAGGCAGGAGGAGGAGTTCATCCCTATCGGCAGAGTTGATGTCCAGGGGACGCTGACGGGCATCATCCAGAAAATCAGTGAGGTAGGTGTAGTCTACCTGATCCTCGACTTCCTGGCCGATGATAAAGTCTTCAATGGCAATATCGACTTCCGGTGTGGGTGAGAGAAGGGTGTCGCTCTGGGCTTTGAGAAGACTGAGAGAAACCAAAATTAGGAGAAGTAGGGTAAGGCTTTGCTTCATTGGGAACTGGGGCTGTGTTGTGGAGCTTGTTGTCTTGCACAAAAATCTCACGCTCAATCCCCGATTTTATTTTATTATCTCTGCCCTCCAACATGATTTTTTGTATGGAATCCCTTAGCTTGCAGGAAGCTTTTATGGGAAAGGAAGGATGTTCACCTAATTTTAATTCTCCTTTATACCCTCAAAATCCTTCACAGGACCTTAACGGCGAAACAATGTTTTCACAAACCACTTATTACGATAGAAGAAAAGAACTGGCTACCCTGATATCCGACGGACTGATACTCCTGCTGGGCAATGAGGAAACTAGCATGAATTATAAGGACAACCTCTTTCCCTATTTCAGGCAGGACAGCAGCTTTCTGTATTACATAGGACTGGACAAGGCGGGACTGGCCGCTGTCATCGATACGGAGTCCGGGGAGACCTATCTCTTTGGTCCCGAGCCTAGCTTGGATTCCATGGTTTGGACAGGTCCCGCTCCCAGTTTGGCAGAATTAGGGCACAAAGTCGCCATTTCTCAGGTCTTACCAATAGAAGCTCTGGGGGAATTTTTGGAAATGACCGTGGGTAAAGATAGACAGGTCCACTACCTGCCTCCCTATCGTCCTGAGCACCTGGTCAAGCTTTCTACCCTTCTTAAGACTTCTAAGGTAAATAAGGAAGGATCTTTGCCCTTGATAAAAGCCGTGGTTCATCAGCGGTCCACCAAAACCCAGGAAGAGGTCGAAGAATTGGACAGGGCGGTAACTCTTAGCGGAGAAATGCACAAACTGGCCATGGGCCTAGCCAAACCCGGCATGACAGAAGCCGAAGTTATGGCCCGTGTTCAGGCTCTTCCCGTCATGTCGGGTACCTTTCCAAGTTTTCCGATTATCATGACGGTCCATGGGGAGATTCTTCATAATCATCATTATCACAACCGCCTGGATGAGGGCAAACTTCTGTTGGTCGACTGCGGGGCTGAAGCACCTTCCCATTACTCCGGAGACATGACGAGGACCTTTCCGGTCAGCGGTTTTTTTACCCGCCAACAAAAAGAAATCTATCAGATTGTGCTGGAAGCTTCGGATCAGGTTGTTTTTCAACTAAAGCCCGGGGTTAAGTACATGGATATGCATAAACTTGCGGCCCGGGTCATTGTGAATGGACTGAAGTTGCTGGGAATCATGAAGGGAGATACCGATGAAGCTGTAGAAGCTGGTGCTCACGCCCTCTTTTTTCCGCACGGATTGGGCCACCTGATGGGACTGGATGTCCATGACATGGAAAATCTCGGGGAAGACCACGTCGGCTATAACTCCGACATCTCACGCTCTACCCAGTTTGGCCTGAAGTCCCTTCGCCTGGCCCTACCCCTGCAGTCTGGCTTTGCCCTTACCGTAGAGCCCGGAATATACTTTATTCCAGGCCTTATCGATCGGTGGAGGGCTGAAGGCAAGTTTACCGAGTACATCAACTATCATATGCTGGGAGCATACCGTAACTTTGGAGGGATAAGGGTAGAAGATGATTACCTGATCACTGACAGTGGAAGCCGCCTCTTAGGAGTACCCGTTCCCCGTACAGTAGCAGAAGTCGAAGAGGCCCGGAAAGAAGCCCTGAGTTGATCTGTCTGAATTGAAATCCTCATCTATGACCTCTCAAGAAAAACTGGCCAGAATCAGGGAGAAAATGACCGAAAAGGGACTTTCTGCCTTGATTTTATTTCATACCGACCCCCATCAAAGTGAATATCTCGCCGATCGCTGGAATACCATGCCCTGGCTTACAGGCTTTACCGGATCTGCCGGCACGGTTCTCATCACCAGGGATCAAGCAGGGGTATGGACAGACTCCCGATACTTCATACAGGCCGAGGAAGAGTTGAAAGATTCCGGCTTCGAATTGCTAAAACTTAAAGTTTCCCATACCTCAGAATATATTTCATGGCTTTTGGATCATTGCCCGGAAAATGGAAGGGTAGGAGTGGAGGCTTCTATCATTTCCATGGCCCGCAAAGATAAACTGGAAGAGAAACTCAAGCGCAAGCAACTTCGATTGGTAGATGCCTCTTCCATGATAGAGGAAATTTGGACGGAGCGACCCGGCCGGCCAGAGGAGAAAATATTCGCCCATGAGGTCGCCTACACCGGTAAGAGCAGAGAGGAAAAAATCAAGATCATCCGGCAACACATGGATGAAGATTTTGCCCAGTTTTACCTCATGACTGCCCTCGATGAAATTGCCTGGACCTTTAACCTGAGGGGGAAGGACGTCTTCTACAATCCGGTTTTCTATGCCTATGCCATCATTGAAAAGGAAAGGGCCCTGCTTTTTGTAGATCAAAAGAAAATCGAGGAAGATCTGAGGGAAGAACTCCGTAGCCAGGGAATAGCTCTGAGGAGCTACAATAAGATATTTGACCATCTCTCCGATCTGCCGCCTAAGGCCTCCCTTGCCTTAGACTCTTCAAAGTTGTCCTGGAAGATGCAGCAAAGCCTCCCCTCCGGCCTTACCCTCGTAAATATTAACTCCTATGCAGGTCGTCTGAAGGGAGTCAAAAACGAAAGGGAGATCGAGCGAATCCGCAAAGTGATGATACGGGATGGCATTGCCCTGGTCAAATTTTTTCGCTGGATCAAAGAGGTGGCTGCTGACGAGGGAGTTACCGAATATGAAGCCGGACTTAAATTGGATGAATTTCGAGCCGAACAGCCCCATTATGTAAGTCCTAGCTTTCATCCCATCGTAGGATACAAAGCCAATGGGGCCATTGTTCATTACCGGGCCGAAGAGGATTCCTCCTCCATGATCTTCGATGATGGCATGCTCCTGGTCGATTCCGGAGGACAATACCTGGACGGCACTACCGATATTACCCGGACCATCAGCTTCGATCCTCCAAGCCCTGAGAAAAAAAGAGACTTTACCCTGGTTTTAAAGGGAAATATTCAGCTATCGCGGGCCATATTTCCGGAGGGAACCAAGGGGTTTCAAATCGAAAGCTTGGCCCGAATCCCCCTTTGGAATCAATTGATGAACTATGGACATGGTACCGGGCATGGGGTCGGATTTTTCCTCAACGTTCATGAAGGCCCCCAAAGCCTGGGAAGTTCTGCATCAGGAGGTGCGGCAGTCGCCCTGAAACCCGGAATGCTCACTTCAAACGAACCCGGCATCTACCATGAAGGCAAATACGGGATTCGAATAGAAAACCTGATCCTATGTGTAGAAAAGGGGGAAAGTGAGAATTATGGTACCTTTTTGGGCTTTGAAGACCTCACCCTTTTTCCAATCGAACGTCAACTGATCGACAAGGAAATGCTAAACAAGGAGGAGATCGACTGGCTCGATGCCTACCACAACCTTGTCTTCGAACAACTGAGCCCTCATCTGGATGAGGCGGAGAAGGACTGGCTCAAAGAAGCCTGCCAAGCCCTTTAGGAAAAGCTAGCTTTGAAGTTGAAGGCTTTGAGCAATTCTTTCAACTTCATTCTATACCTTGGAGACATTGTTGTCGCATATTTTCTCAATGTGCTCTGTGCTATAGCCGCTGCGCAGGAGTTCGGCGATGAGGTTGGGATACTGAGACACATCTTTCAGGCCAATGGGCTGCGTATCTCCTACTCCGTCAGAGTCAGACCCAAAGCCAACATGATCTACCCCGACCAATTGGACAACGTGGTCGATGTGATCGGCCACAACCTTAACATCGGAGTAGACGTATCCGTTTTTCTCCATGAATTTGGCTTGCTTGGCCAGGTAAAGAGAATCCCGCCGGCCTTTTTGGGGATCAAGGTAAGGCTCAAGGGCTTTCCTCATTCGGGTGGATCGGGTCCGGATGACAGAATCTACAAAAGTAGAACCAAAGTTGATTTGAACGACCCCTCCGTTTGCTGCCAGGGCCCTGATCATCTGGTCGGACATGTTGCGCTCGAAGCCCGGCGTAAATTTTCTGCAGGAGGAGTGGGAAGCAATGGCCGGCGCCTTGGTGATAGCCATCACATCCTAAAAGGTACTGTCAGACACGTGGGAAATATCGACCATGATGCCTACCCGATTCATTTCCCTGACAACTTTTTCCCCAAAAGGACTCAGGCCATTCCAAAAACGAGTGCTGTCATAGGAGGAATCTCCGATGTTATTTACCTTGCTGTGTGCCAGGGTAATCTATCTCACCCCTCTATCGTAGAAATGCTGAACATTAGCAAGGTCCATTTCTATACCGGAACCATTTTCCATCCCTATGGGCAGTGCGATTTTACCCTCCTGGGGAAGCCTTTTCACATCACTCGGACTGCGGGCTATCCCATATTTGTCGGGATGAGTCCTAACGATGCGCTCGACCATGTCGATCAGGGTATCTGCTACCTACTTAGACCTCCCCTCATTCTTTTGTAGGCTGGCGGGAAGATAAATGGACATAAAAGGAGCGTCAAGACCTCCCCTTTTTGCTCTGATATAATCAAAATCTCCATCCTTTGTGCCTCCTCCGCGTTCTACATATTCTCGCTGAACTTCAGAGCCTTTAACCCTCAAGCGATAAGGTAGGTCTACATGGCCGTCGGTAATGATAAACGCATGGGCCAGGGAATCCGCCTGTGATAGATAAGGAAAATAAAGAGGCTGGTCATCTTTGTTCTTTTGCTCCGATTGACAGGACAAAAGGGAAAGTAAAAGCACAAAAGCAGACAAAGGAAGGAGTAGCTTATTCATAAAATTATTTTGGCTTGGCCAGTTATATTTTCATGGAACGAAAAAAGCCCCGTCTACGATGACGGAGCTGGAAAGAGATTATAATATTTTAACGTTGAATCAGGTCAGTTGGACTGAGCTACCAGCATGGAATTTTGCTCATCGGTCTCCATGGGAGACTCCGCCTGGGTCAAAAGGTCCACGTAGCAGTCAAAACATTTTTCGTAAGCCTGGTCTCCTTCCTCCCCTATCATAAAGTTGGTCTGTCCTTGTGAAGAGCTGTAGAGTGACTGTAGGTCTCCTCTCTTGTACCACCTCATCATCTGGGTTTTATAGGGAATTCCTACGTGATGACAGATAGAAGTCAAGGTATATTTAGGGTCGAGGGCCAGGGTTCTCGTGTCGATGACCATGACCCTACTCCCTCCAGCCACAAGGAGGTGATAGAGGCGATGTTGCATGGTGTAGGCCTCCAGCACTTGAGGGGCTCGTACCCTCAAAGCTCTCGGGTGTCTGATGAGCATGACATGATGGAAGGAAGAAAGGAAGTTGAGGTTGACGCCCAGCAGGTGAAGGGGAATTTCGTGGAGGAATAAATGGTTTTTTTCCTTGCTTCCCAACAGTTGATGGATGATTTGATCTGGGCGGGAGTCGAATGCAGCCAGAACTTCTTCCCTTTCCGGGGGCATGGCGCCTGTCCGCTGCAAGTAATGGGCCTGAAAGGGCCGGTCGACGATTCGGATGTCCTTCCGTTGAGCAAAAGCCTGCATAAGAGGATAGGCTGGATGCTGCGGACCCGACCAAAGGCAGATGCGCTTTTTTTTCACCATAACGATAGAAAAAAGTAGTAGTAGTCAGTTATTTTCTTGGCATTTCAATTTAAGAAAAATCTCACATTATGCCAATGTCGGAATTGTGTTATTTTTTAGAAAACCTACCATCTGACCTTTCCATGAAGATTTAATTGGAGGGAATTTCCTTTTCCAATCGATTGATTTGCTTCTCTATTTCCTTGTAGCGTTCCATCATTCGATCGTATTGTTCTATCTCCCCCTCAAGCATTTTGTCAAAATCCCTAAAGTTTTGATCGATCTTTTGTCTGATATGCTTGATGTAGGATTTTAGCTTATCCAGCAATTCTGCCTTGAGTTGGGCCCTTCCCTCTTTGATTTCCTTGGCAAATCCATTGGTTATTTTTCCCCTACGTATGGCTACAGCCCCTCCGGCAAAGATGAGTCCTACCCCAGAGATAATGCCTCCGGTAATATCAAAGGTGGTGATAGCTACCAGGACAGCTCCGATAACAGCGATTCCTGAACCCGCCGCCAATTCCGGAGAGAAGGAAGAAGCCTGGGGAAAAACCTCCTTGCCTACAAAATTATCGGTGTCTTTCATGAACTGCTGGTAGCGATCTCTGAGGTCTCTGAGCACGGATCGCCTTCGCTCCGATATTACTCCAAATATATCATCGTCCTGCTTAAGTACGGCCTGCTTATTTTGTACCTTCAAGTTGATGATCCTGGCCATCTGACTGATAGAATCTGCAATTTCCTCTACTCCCTCCTGGAGTTTATGGGTGAAGTTTTTCTCCAATTCCAATTCCAGGTCCTTGGTCAGCCCCTCCAACCAGGCCTTGGGAGAGGACTGCTTGCTGAAAATAGACTTGAAGGACATGCCCGTAATTTTGAAAAATCCCAGTCCTTCGGAAAGTTCGCGTTTGCTTTGGCTGGTAATGCGGTCATATTCCTTGATAAGATCCTCAGCCAATTTATCTACCTGCTTGTTTGACCTTTCTTCCTGATCTTTCAGAGTCAATTGTACGTCGTCCCTGAATTCCTTGTCGGCATTTATGTGAGCCTCCAATTTTTGCAGGGAAGCCAATATTTTTTCGTGGAGGTTGCGGGTGGTTTCCAGGCTGGAGGAAAGCTTTAGCAGGTAGGCATTTTTTGAAATGATATTTTCCTGAATGAAGCTTTTGAGCGGTAAAAAACCACTTTCTTCCTTTCCCTCGATTTCATCCTTGGCAGAAACAGCAAATACATTTGGCTCTGGCACCCCCTTTTTCTTGGCATAATCTTCCACTCCCTTCATGTTGACCTGAAGGTCTTTTTCTTCTATGAGGTCAGCTTGTTGGAGGACAAAGATGGTCTTTTTGCGCCAATCCTTGTGTACATAGTCGAAAAAATCCCAGGCTGACTGTCGATAGGGGTTTTTGGCTTCAAAGACAAATACGATGAGGTCAGAGCGGGGGATAAAGTCCTCTGTGATTTTCTCATGCTCTTCAGAGATGGTATTGGTGCCCGGGGTATCTACCACAGAGATATATTTGAGAATGTCCACCGGAAGGATAATCTTTTTAAAGTTTTTGGTGATCTCGATGGTTTCCTTCTCACTTCCGAATATGACCTGCTGTATGCTGTCAGTGCAAGGTTCAGGAGCTACCTTGACGATTTCTCTGCCCGTATCGAGGAGGGCATTGATAAAGCTACTTTTTCCGGATTTTACTTCTCCGACTATAACGAAAAGAAAGGGTTCTCCAATGGTGTTTCTTAGTTCGCTGACCGTCTCGGCCAATTCGGTATTTTGTATATCAATAGCCAACTGGTGTACCTGTTTGGCAATTTCCTCCAGTTTAATGCGATATCCTTTGATACCTTTTGATATGAGTTTCATAGTACAATAATAAAGAAAACTCCCGACACGTGGACCATACCTGCCGGGATTAAATAAAAACCGAGGGACTCTATCCAATTTGGACAGAATCAACCCCGGCCCTTGCTCTGAAAACCGAGGGACTCAATATCCAATTTGGACAGAATCAACCCCGGCCCTTGCTCTGAAAACCGAGGGACTCA
>CAZMAV010000005.1:155317-302742 GCA_964564415.1 uncultured Bacteroidia bacterium
ATATCCAATTTGGACAGAATCAACCCCGGCCCTTGCTCTGAGAACCATTAACCTCTTCCGATTCGGAAAAAATTAACTGGCCGTGTGTATGTTTATGTAATTTCTTTATGATTACATTACAAACATAAGCGAATGTTTATCTTCTTTTTGACCTCTCTGAACCAATGGTCAGATTTTTAGATAGAATGGTTTTTTGTGGCTTATTAGCTGTTGAACTGCGATTTTTTATTTTCGAAATTCAATAAGCTTTACACAAAAAAAATTCGCTAGATTAAAAATTAAATATTCAAATAACGGATTAAACCTGAAATGGTTAATTTTTTAAAAATGAAAAATTAGTCTTGAAAAGCTGGGTTTCTATCATGAAAGGCCCCCTTTTGGCTTACATGCTAAAGTTTGCAAAAAGTAGACCAAAGCTTATTCTCAGGGCAAATGTGTAAGGATAGAGGGAAGAAGTGTCTAATTTTGTGCAGCATCGGCAATACAGCATTCCTCTGAAATCTGCCTCCATTGCTGTTTTTCTTCATCATAAACGGGAGGAAAAGCGTGGAGGACACTACAAGCTTCCTCATAAGCTCCTATGTTTGAGAGGATCTGGGCTTTTTGCCAGGCTGCCTGGCAGTAATAGGGAAAAAGATCCAAAGCATTTTGGGCATCGTTGAGGGCTTGGCCAGGATCTTTGAGATGGAGGTGAATCATGGATTTTAGGAGGTAGGCTTGAGCAAGAATCCGGGGATTTTTGTTGGTCTTTATCACCCAGTAGAGGTCGTTGAAGGCAGGAAGGTAGGACTTCTGCTCCAAACGGCTCCGGCAGCGTGCCAGATAGAGGATGGGTAGGTGATTGCGAATGTGAAGATGATCCTCCTCCAGCTCTTCTCCCAGGGCTATGGCCTCCGTAAAGGCTCCCTCTGCTTGTTCAAAATTACCCAGCCGAGACTCCGATTGAGCATACAGTTCCCAGGAACCCATTAGAATTTCCCTTGAAACTTCGTGCCTGGCCTTTTTCTTGGAGGGATTAAGGTAGATGCTCGACCACGCCAACCTACGGGCCTGTACAAAATTCTGCTCACCATAGTAACTTCTAGCCCTGCTGAGCATTTTTTCAGCTTTTTTGTGCCCCCTGGTGAAAAGTCCAAGGCTTTCACGGTTATTGTCTTTGTTTAATCCCTTGTATGGATTCTGTTGTAAGTCAAATTCGAACAATAAGTTGAGCCAAAAGTCCATGGGCTCACCTTTCAAGATGGCTGGCTCAAAACTCAGTTTTCCGATATGTTTCTCGACAGCCTCCGCCAGCATGGGATGTCCAAGCCGCATGATCTCGTGCTTGATGTACTTCCCCGTCTTGTCTACCAAGATCCGACACAAGACTTTGCCTTCTACCTGGGCTTTTAATGCCTGGACAGGATAGCCGATCTCCCGTTTGATAATCTCGAGATTGGTGGGATAGGCTGCCTGATCTACAAAAATAAATTCATGAATGCCGGGTTTCTCTGCCTGAAACTGGGCAAATAAAGAATTGAAGTTAGGGGTAAGTAAAAGAAGAATAGAAATGATACGGAACAACATAAATTAAGTTATGAAAAAGTTTTCTGTATATTAAATATAGATAAAATCTTTATTATTTACTTGACTTTGTCATTTATTCAATTTTAGATATGGTAAGTTATAATGGTCTCAGCCCTAAGTCTCTTTGTTAGATCAGGGCTATCATTTTTAGAAATAGCTTTCAGGGAATTTTTGCGAGGGAAAATTAATTTATATTATTGTAATAATCACAAATTGTATATTTAAGTATTGCTTTTAATAAGTAAGGAAATTATAAAAAAAGCCTCCCAGGAGAGAGGCTTCACTGCATTTGCTCATAGAAAGAGCCCTGAGGAACTAGCGGTTGTTAGGCTTCCTCATTTTCATCGAACCTGCCTTGGGTCTCCGGGCAGGAGTAACCTGGGTCTTGGTGCTCTGGCTCTTGGCCTTATGCCTTGGCCTGGGTGCAGCTTTTGGCTGTGTCGTAGTTTTGCTACTCCTGCTTGTTACAGATGTTGGCCTGGGAGTAGGTGTAGGCTTTGGGTAAGACCTTGTTTGGGTTCGAGAACTTGGATAAGTTCTGGTCTGCTTAGGTTTAGCTTGACCTTGCTGACGACTTTCTACCTGTGGCCGGGGCTTATAGGTAGGGTCAAAGTTTCTGGTTGAGTTAGGCCTTGGTGAAGGGCTCAGTTCGGGCCTCTTATTAGGGCTAACCTTGTTGTCCATCTGTCTGCTTTGTTGAGGCCTGGCCTTTCCAGCCTTGATCGCTTGTTGGTGCTTGGTCGACTGGATGATAGCTTGGTCGAGGCTTTGTTGCTGGGCCTGACCTGCCTTCTGGGGGCCATTGCCAAAACTGTGGACCGGCTGTTCTGCCTTTGCCTGGCTTTGGATGATTTTTCTTTTTCCTACCTGGCGCATTTCCCGCTGTACTTCCTGACGCTTTCTCAGTTTGCTTTGTAGGTGTCTGCGGCGCTGCTGAATGCTCATGCTTTGCATTTCACGGGGAAGGTCTCTGCTTGGGATGTCCTCGAGCTTTACCCTACCTGTGAGGACAGCATCTACTAGGTCCCACTCGGGATTGAGGTAGGCACCGGTAGACTTGGTGATATATCGCTGGCTGGCATAGCCCCTGCCATAACTACCGGCCCTTCGGTCCAGGTCTCGCTGGCGATTGTAGCAGTAGCTGCCCCGATTTCCATAGGGAATGTAGGTCTGGTTGAGCTGCACATTAAGCTTGTACAATTGATCACCATAGCGATTGTCGTAATAATGGGGGCGGTAGTTTTGCTCTATATTAAGGTAATCCCCACCGGTAAGGTGGGCCGCATCTTCCCAACCCTTTCTCACACCTATATAATAGTCTCCACAAAAGATGGTGTTGACGGCGATATCTTTTCTCCTGGCCTCGCGGGCCACCTCTCTGTAATTGGTATAGCCCTGATGGAAGTCTTCATTGCCAGCTATATATAAAAGGCGAAGGTCCTGGCGATTATAGCTCCAGTTGAGCTGACGGACGCTTTTTTCTACGGCCATAGGGCCATACTCCCGGTTGCCACCGGTACGAAGGGAAAATAGTTCTTCGGCCACCCAATCTAAATCTGAGGTGAAGGGAAGCAGGATTCTCATGTAGCCCCTGCTGCGTCCCAGGCGGCTATTCCCGTATTCCATGACAGCAATCTCGATTTGGGGATAGCCTTGGGAGGACTCATCAAACATTATGGCATTGACGACATTCCAAAGTTGAGACTTAGCCTGCTCGATAAGGCCGTCCATCGACCCACTTACATCCAGGACCAGAGCGATTTGAATCTTGTGGGAGTATTCATGAATATAATCGTCGTGATAGGGATCATCATGATAGGGGCCATCCCTATAATCGCCCCCCTCTTCCCACCTCTCAGAGCTGGTATATATCTGCCCGAAGGTGGAAAAAATCAGAGAGCAGAAAAGGGTAAAGAGTAAAAGATTTTTCATAACTGTCGCTTTGTTTGTGAAAGAGAAGTAGGTCGGTCTTCATGAGACTTACGCTCAATTATACCCACTATAATGGCCCTCCGTTTGTTAAATAGCCTTTGGGATGATCATACCTGTAGGTATTTTTAGGGAAGGTGTTGAATCAGGGTAAAAGCGTGGGGAGGCTAATATTGTAGGTATAAGTGTAAGAATTTAGGCTAATTGTTTGGGTGGGATTAGCTTTTTTTGCTTCAAAAGCCGTATTTGTAGAAAATTGAATAAAAATAGGGTGTTAAAAAAGCTGATAACTAGTCCTTGTCAAGCTGACTCGACTTTCTACCTTTGAAATAGCAGGACGGTAATCCTGGAATTACAAGAGCAAGGGCTAGGGTTGATTCTCCCGTATAGGGATTGAATCCCCTAGTTTTTTTTTGAACCATCCCAGTCCCTGCGGGTTGTTTACACATATGTAATTATACATTTGAAGCACCTCGAAAAAATCCGTATTTTTCGGGCTAAATCTATGCTATGACTGTTAAAACTCAAGAATTAAAAAATACTACTAACTACAAAAAAATCGCCCTGGAAGACTATCGTCTTGCCTATAAAAGCCGCGAGGCGAGCTTGGTCGGGCGAAGGGAGGTTCTGACAGGGAAAGCCAAGTTCGGAATCTTCGGAGACGGCAAAGAATTGCCGCAAATTGCCATGTCTAGGGTATTTCGTAAAGGTGATATACGCTCGGGCTATTATCGGGATCAGACCTTTGCCTTTGCCAGAGAGATCCAGGACATCAAGTCCTTTTTTGCTCAATTGTATGCCGATCCTAATCTCGAAGCTGATCCTAACTCAGGGGGTAGACAAATGAATGCCCACTTCGCTTCGAGAAATCTCGATGAATCCGGCAACTGGAAAGACCTAACCCAGAGTTATAACTCCTACGCTGATGGTTCGCCCACCGCTTCACAAATGCCCAGGATAGCAGGACTGGTTCAGGCCTCCAAGCTTTATCGCATCCTTCCCGAACTTGCAGATATGACGGGTTTCTCTAATAATGGGGAAGAGGTTGTATTTGGGACTATCGGCAATGCCAGCTGTGCAGAGGGGCATTTTTGGGAGGCCATTAATGCAGTTGGTGTCCTTCAGGGCCCTCTGGTCATGTCCATCTGGGATGACGATTATGGAATTTCCGTACCCAATGAGTACCAGATTACAAAGTCCTCTCTTTCAGACATGCTTTCTGGATTCCAACGAAGCGAAGAGGAAAGAGGCTTTGAAATCATGACCGTCAAAGCCTGGGATTACGAAGCCTTGATCAATACGTACGAAAAAGCAGCTCATCTCGCCAGGGCCTTCCACATCCCCAGTATCATTCATGTTACAGAAGTGACCCAGCCTCAAGGTCATTCTACTTCAGGAAGTCATGAGCGCTACAAAAACAAGGCGCGCCTAAAATGGGAAGTGGAGCATGATTGCCTCCTCAAGATGAGAAATTACCTGATTCAACATAAAATTGTCTCCGAAAAAGAGCTAAAAGAGATTGAAGATCAGGATAAAAAAGAGGTCAGAAAGCTCAAAAAGGAAGCCTGGGAAGAATTTCTTGCTCCCATCAAGCGGATGCGCAGCGAAATGATTGATCTGTTGGGAAATTTGACTCAGACAAAGGAAGTAGAGGAAATTATCAAGAGCTTGAAAAAAGAGGAGGCTCCTAAACGCAGGGATGTTCTTTCAGCTACCCATAAGATATTGCTAGAAACCAGAACCGACCCAAGCAAGGGCAGGGAAGAATTGGTGCGCTGGTACAACAACCAGCAGGAAAGCGGAGACCTGATCTATTCTTCTTATCTCTACAGCCAATCCTCTCAGTCTCCCCTAAACGTCCAGGCGGTTTATCCTGAATATGAAGAAGGAGGGAAAAAGCTCAGCGGATTCGAAGTCCTCAATAAGGCTTTTGACCATATGTTTGAGAATGATCCCCGCTTGTTGGCTTTTGGAGAAGACGTAGGTCAATTGGGCGATGTAAATCAGGGTTTTGCTGGGCTACAAAAAAAATATGGCAAGCACCGCATCATGGACACCGGTATTAGAGAGGCTACCATTGTAGGTCAGGCTATTGGGCTGGCCTATCGTGGGCTGAGGCCAATCGCTGAGATTCAGTACCTTGACTACTTCATCTATGGCCTTCAGACCCTATCTGATGACCTGGCCACCCTTCATTACAGAACTAAGGGAGGGCAAAAGGCACCTGCCATCATACGGACCCGGGGTCATAGACTGGAAGGCATCTGGCATGCCGGTTCTCCTCTTGGAATGATCGTTCACGCGCTGAGAGGGATGCATGTATGTGTGCCCAGAGACATGACAAGGGCAGTAGGCTTCTACCATACTTTGTTGGAGGGGGATGATCCTGGTGTGATCATAGAGGTACTCAATGCATATCGCCTCAAAGAAGACCTCCCTTCCAATCTTTTTGACATAAAACTGCCCCTGGGTGTACCGGAAATTCTAAGATCAGGAGAGCATATAACCCTGGTGACTTATGGAGCCTGTGTCAGAATTGCCCTGGAAGCTGCCCAACAGTTGGACGAATTGGGAATCTCTGTGGAAGTCATAGATGTGCAGACGCTATTGCCCTTTGATCTCCAAGGTGTAATTGGTCAGTCTCTGTCCAAGACCAATCGCCTGATTCTTTTTGACGAGGACGTACCCGGAGCTGCCACTGCTTACATGCTTCAGGAAATTTTGGAAAAACAGGGAGGCTATTTTCAATTGGATAGTCAGCCTAGGACGGTAACATCTAAGGCTCACCGACCCGCATTTGGCGATGATGGTGATTATTGGTCCAAGCCCCAGGTAGAGCATGTCTTTAAGGCGGCTTATGATATCATGAATGAATTCGATCCCCAAGCCTTTTCGGCTTTTTATTAAAAAATAACTCATTCAGGTAAAAAGGCTTTCTTTCGGAAGGCCTTTTTTTTTGAGTTAGCTAAAAATCCTGCTTTCCTGTAATTTTTCTTTGTAAAGCAAATTGTAAATCAGCAAAACTGGCTTTAATTTAATTTTGGGGACATTGAATAGGTTTAGTATGTCTCTTTCCTCATCGGAATTGAAGAGGTACAAGGGTATTCGAATTAGGTTAATTTATGGAAATCAGCAGAAGAAACCTTCAAAAAGGGAAGGGGGCTCCTCAGCTTGTCGAGCGATGGGAGCAAAAACAACATCAATTCTTTTTTTATTGTGAGGCCTTGATTTTGGAAGTAAGTATTTACGCTCCTAACATCTTGCGTTTTCGCTTTGCCCCCGAGGGGCGTTTTGAGGACGATTTTTCCTATGCCATTGCTCATGATGGTCCCTTTCCCCCTCCCGAAATACCATTTTCTTGCAGAGAAATAGGAGATGAATTTGAGATCAATACTCCCGAGCTCCGGGTGATCATCAACAGAACCCTGCATATCAGCATGTTTGACAGCGAAGGAAGCCTGATCAATGAGGATGAGCGGGGATTTCACTGGGAGCCCTCTCAGGAGTTTGGGGGAAACAAAGTTTATTGCAGCAAACGGATACAACCCGAGGAAAACTTTTATGGGCTTGGGGATAAGTCCAATCGCCTCAATATGAAGGGCCTGCGGTTTGAAAATTGGGGTAGTGATACCTATGGCTTTGAAAAAAACTCCGATCCCCTGTACAAAAATATTCCTTTTTACCTGGGAATGGCTCAGGAGAAGGGCTATGGGATTTTTTTTGACAACAGCTTTTGCACCATCTTTGACTTTGGTTTTGAGCGCCGGGATGTGTGTAGCTTTTGGGCACCTGGGGGAGAGATGAATTATTATTTTATCTATGGTCCTTCCATGCTGAGGGTGGTGGAGGGCTATGCCATGCTTACCGGCAAGCCCGAGATGCCTCCTCTGTGGGCACTGGGTTATCACCAGTCCAAATGGAGCTACGCTTCGGAGCAAAAGGTTCAAGACCTGGCCCGACAAATGCGGGAACATGCCATGCCCTGCGATGCCATTCACTTGGATATCGAATACATGGATGGATTTCGGATTTTTACCTGGGACCGGGAGAAATTTCCCCATCCCCGAAAAATGACCGCTAAACTGGAAGCTGATGGATTCAGAACCGTCCTCATCATAGATCCAGGCGTCAAGATAGATTCAGGATACGAAGTTTACGAGAGTGGCCTGAAAGAAAATGTATTCTGCCGTCGTGGCGATGGACCCCTCATGAAAGGAGAGGTATGGCCAGGAGACTGCCATTTTCCTGACTTTACACGGCCCAGGGTACGAAAATGGTGGGAAAATCTCTTTGAACCCCTGATTAGGAGTTCGGGAGTAAGAGGTATATGGAACGACATGAATGAGCCTGCTATCTTGGAGGTGGGAACCTTTCCGATTGATACCCGCCATGATTACGATGGGCATCCCTGTAGCCACAGAAAAGCTCACAATGTCTACGGAATGCAGATGAGCCGGGCTTCCTTTCACGGCACCAAAGCAGCACTCTATCCCTTGAGGCCCTTTATGATGACCCGTTCGGGATATGCGGGTATACAGCGCTATGCCGCCACTTGGACGGGAGACAATCTTTCGACTTGGGAACACCTATGGATGGCCAATATCCAGTGCCAGCGCCTGAGTATTTCTGGGGTTTCTTTTTGTGGTTCTGACATAGGGGGATTTATTGGTAAATGCAGTGGCGAACTCCTTACTCGGTGGACCCAACTGGGGGCCTTTCATCCCCTTTTCCGGAACCATTCTTCGGGGGATCATGGCGAACAAGAGCCCTGGGTATTTGGTGAGCCTTATACTTCTGCGATCAGAAAGGCCATTGAATTGAGATACCGCCTGTTGCCTTATCTTTATACGCTGTTTTGGAAAAATCATTCTCAAGGAACTCCTATCCTCATTCCTCTTAGCTTTATGGCCCAAGAAGATCCGGAGACCTATTTCAGAATGGAAGAGTTTGGTTTTGGCTGGGATGTGTTGGTTTGCCCGATATCAAGTCCTGGAGTGGAAGGCCGTAGTATGTACCTTCCGGAGGGGTATTGGTACAATTACTGGACTGATGAACGCATGGAGGGAAGAAAGGAACTCTGGGTGGATGCCTCCCTGGACCAATTTCCCCTTTTTGTCCACGCTGGCACCATTCTCCCCCACAGACCTCTGATGAACTATATTGGAGAACAAGAAGTGGAATACCTGGAGTTGCACCTCTATGTATCCGATGAAGCATACACGTCACAGCTCTACGAAGACGCCGGAGATTATGATGACCACAGACAGGGCAATTATATGCTTCGCAGCTTTACCCAAAGCCGTAATGAAGAAGGAATTCGGATAAGGCAGTACATGAAAGGGCGCTACTACGACGCCTATAAGAATTTTCACCTTTACGTCCACGGCCTGGGTGAATTCCCGAAGCAAGTGAGGGTAGATGGAGAACTGCTGGGCAATCCTCTGGAAGAGGTCGAAGGCTGCTTCTTTATGGAAGTCGACAAAAATTTCGAGGTGATCGTCATATCCTAATCCCTTATTTTTTGCACCATGATGAGCCAAGGTGTCTGTCAACAGATAGGCAAAAGGACATATGTTTTTGTATATTTGTGTCTGTGTCAAACAAATCTGAAAAGACCACTATGAAACTGACAAAGCATATGGCAGGATTATTCCTGTCTTGCCTCCTTCCTCTTTGTGGAATAGGGCAAATTCTGGAGGTAGAACCTGTATTTGCTACCTTGGATGATTCCATTACCATCATTTACGATGCTTCGCAAGGCAATGGCGAGTTGTCCGGTGTGAGTCCGGTATATGCCCATATGGGCCTCATTACTGATCAATCTACAGACGGTTCTGACTGGCAGTATGTGCAGGGAGACTGGGGAACAGCAGACCCTGACGTTTTGATGGAGGATCTGGGCAACAATCTACACAGGATCAAGATTCCTGGAAGGGACTTTTATGGCATTCCACAAACAGAGACTGCCCTTCAACTTTCCTTCGTCTTTCGGGATGCGGCAGGTAATCTGGTTGGCAGAGATACCGATGGATCCGACATTTACTATGACCTTTACACAGGGGCCGGACAGGCTACCCTGATTCAGAGTCCTACCGAAGGTCAGTTGGTAAACCAAGGCAATGTGGTAGGAATCAAGGCTGCAGTGGCTATTTCTGCCAACCTAAGCCTCTCTGTTAATGGGATTCAGGTAGCTACGGCAAACGGAAAAAGCATTTCCACCAATTACACGGCCAGCCAGACTGGTCTCAACAGGGTGGTTCTCAGGGCTGATGATGGAAGCAATGGGGTAGAAGATTCTACCTTTTTCCTGGTTCCAGGCCCCAGTAATGTACAAGATCCTCCGGCCGATACTAAGCCCGGGATCAACTACATAAATGATTCGACAGTCATCCTGGCACTCTACGCACCTGAAAAGGATGTAGTATTTGCCATCGGTGATTTTAATGATTGGGAGCCAGTCTCAGGATCTCAGATGAACAAGTCTCAGGACAGCTTGACCTATTGGTTGAAGATTGGCGGACTTAATCCCGGCCAGGAATATGTCTACCAATACCTAGTCGATGGGACTCAGCGCATCGCGGACCCCTTTGCCGATAAAATTCTGGACGAGTTCAACGATCCCTTTATCGAGGAAGAAACCTATCCCGGCCTGATAGATTTTCCTTCGGATAAGACCAGTGGAAGAGCTGCTGTCCTACAGACTGCTCAGGTGCCATATGAATGGGGTGACTCCGCCTATATGAGACCTGAGCAGGACGAATTGATGATCTACGAGTTGCTGGTAAGGGACTTTGTGGAGGCCCATGACTACCAGACCGTCATTGATTCCCTGGATTATCTGGCCAACCTTGGAATTAATGCCATTGAGCTTATGCCCATCATGGAATTCGAGGGAAACAGCAGTTGGGGCTACAATCCAAGCTTCTTTTTTGCTGTTGACAAGTATTATGGAACCAAAAATGACCTAAAGGCTTTCATCGATAGTTGCCACCAGCGAGGCATTGCAGTACTGTTAGACATGGTGCTGAATCATGCTTTTGGCGAGAACGAGTATGTGCGAATGTATCCGGGAGGGCAGAATCCCTTTTTTAATCAAATCCCACGCCACCCCTTTAATGTAGGGACGGATTTTAACCATGAAAGCGTGCATACAAGGTTCTTTTCCAAGGAAGTTCTTGCCTATTGGGTTGAAGAATACCACTTTGACGGTTATCGAATGGACCTTTCCAAGGGTTTTACCCAGGTCAATAGTGGAGATAATGTGGGGCAATGGGGAGCTTACGATGCTTCAAGAGTAGCCATTTTAACAGATTATTACGATCATCTAAGGGCCATTGATTCCACGATTTACTTTGTACTCGAACATTTTGCGGATAACCAGGAGGAAGGAGAGTTGGCCAATAGAGGTATGATGCTCTGGGGCAATCACAACTTCAACTACAATGAGGCCACCATGGGTTACCACGACCAGGGAAAGTCCAACTTTATTGGGATTTCGCATAAAAACAGGGGCTTTCAGGATCCTCACTTGATTGGCTACATGGAAAGTCATGACGAGGAGCGCCTGATGTACCGCAACCTGGAGTTTGGCAATGAAACCAGCAACTATTCAACCAAGGATTTTTTCATCGCCCTACAACGAAATGAAATGGCTGGTGCTTTTTTCTTTACCATTCCTGGTCCCAAATTGATGTGGATGTTTGGTGAGGTGGGCTATGATTTTTCCATAGATTTCAATGGAAGGGTAGGGGAAAAGCCCATTCGCTGGGACTATTTTGCTCCGGAAGCCTATCACCGTCGCCACCTCTACGAAGTCTGGGCAGCTCTTATGAACCTGAGAAAGTCTCATGAAGCCTTTCACACGGACAATTTCGAATTGGATGTGGCAGGAAGGACTAAGCGTATCTTGCTTAATGGTATGGATATGAATGTCTTCATAATTGGAAATTTTTCGGTAGACAATGAAAATGCCAATACCAAATTTCAGCACGGAGGCATGTGGTACGATTATTTTTCAGGAGACAGCGTTGATGTTACCGATCCCAATGGGCTCGTAAGCCTGGCTCCTGGAGAGTGGCACCTCTATACAGATGTCAAATTGGCCAATCCTGGAGTTACGGTTTCCAATGAGACCCCCATCAATTTAAGTGAAAATTCTATCTTGATCTATCCCAATCCTGCCAGCAGGGAGGTCCATATCACCTCAGAAAATGAGGGATCCCAAGGAATTTCTGCAAGCATTTATGACCTTAAGGGAAAACTGGTGAAGGTACTTAATGAGAAATCCTCCTCCCACCTGACCTGGAACCTGGATGACAGGTCGGGCCAGCGGGTACTGCCTGGGCTCTACCTGATCCGGGTAGACAGTGAGAGGGGTAGCCTGACCAAGAAGGTTTGGGTAGAATAAGTCGCTGAAGGCAGATATTCCAAGTAAGAAAAAATCAGCAGGGCTTTCCAATAACTCGGAAGGCCCTGCTAGTTTTAATGAATAGGATTATGAAAGATCAGAAAAGGGGCCCTCTCACTGAGACACCCCTTTTTCAATAGAAATAGTTAGTAGTAGGAGTCATTTACGCGTGAGCGTTCATTTTACCTTTATACTTCTTTATCTGAGTCTTTAGCTTATCCGTAGCTATGTCTACTGCAGCTTCAAAGGATTGTCCATGTTCGCTGGCGACCAGGGTATGACCGGGTACATTGACTTTGATTTCGGCAAATTTGTTGCCCTCTTTGAACTCATCTCTTACCTTGAGGATGACCTCGGTGTCGATGATGCGGTCATAGAATTGGTCCAATTTGTTTACCTTCTTATTGATGAAATCTTTCAGCCGGTCAGCTGCGGTAAAGTGGATGGCTTGAATCGTAATTTTCATAAGCTTAATGTTTATGATGTTTATCGGCCCTAGGATGAGCCTGTTGATATACTTCCTTTAATTTTGCGATAGAATTGTGGGTATATACCTGGGTGGAAGCCAGGCTTTTGTGTCCCAGTAATTCCTTGATCGCATTAAGGTCGGCCCCTTGATCCAGCATGTGGGTGGCGTAGGTATGTCGGAGGACGTGGGGGCCTTTCTGCTTTAATGAGCTCACCTGCCCAATGTACTTATATACTACGTTGTAAATAAGCTTGGGATAGGCTGGAAGCCCGTTTTTGCGGAGGATAAGACATGATTTATCGTAGAACCCACGCTGATGAAGCTCACTCAAATATACCTCGATGGCGGCCTTTGCCGGCCTGCCAAAGGGAATGATTCTCTCCTTGCCTCCTTTCCCTTTGACTTTGAGTTTCTGTGCAAAGAGGTCGATGTCTTCAAGACCCAGGCCCAGTAATTCTGACCTTCGCAGTCCGCACCCATATAGGAGCTCCAGGATACAGCGATCGCGTTTTCCCTCCATGCTATCTTCAAAGGAAAGTCCGTCCAGGAGCTGGCGGATTTCATCTTCTTTTAGGAAGGAGGGAAGGTTGCGCTCTAGTTTAGGGAGGTTTATTTTCTCAGCGGGATTGAAGAGGCTATGGCCTTTCTTTTGGGTAAAATTGAAATAGGTCCTGGCCGAGGAGAGTTTCCTTCTAAGGGTCTTTGGGCTTTGACCTTTTTCAATAAGGTAGAGGGCCCAGGTCCTCAAATTTCTGTGGGTGATAGCTGCCAATTGATCTGGGGAAAATAAATGGAGATTTTGGGTGAGAAAAAACTCCTCCAACTGCTGCAGGTCCCTTTCATATGCACTCAGCGTATGAGGAGAATAACGCTTTTCATATTTAAGGTAATCCAGAAATTGGTTCAGCAACATAGAATTACAAAGTAGTAAAATATAAGGTAGGTAAAATGGGGATAAAAAAAAAGCCCACCGTGAGATGAGCTTGATTCAGGTCAATATTTTCGAGAATTAGTAATTTTCGTTAGCGTAGTGTCTTTGACGGTTGACCGCCTTCTTGTTCAATTCTTTCTTGACTTCGGAGGGTTTGTTGTAGAACATTCTACGTCTCTTCTCTTTCAGGACGCCGGTGCGTTCGAACTTCTTTTTGTAGCGGCGTAGGGCGCGGTCGATGGATTCTCCTTCCTTTACTCGAATGATCAGCACGATGTTTACCTCCTTTCTATGTTGTTTTTATGCGGTAAAAGTATGCCTTTTTTGGATGATTGCAAAAATATTTTTCGTCGAAATACTGCCTCAAAATCCCAATTTATTACCCCCAGCTACACTATTTTCCCAAAAAATCGAAACCAACCTTTTCCAGGTGATTCCAAAAAGAAGGATAGCTTTTATTTACCACTTCAGGGTCCTTTATGCTGATGGAGGGCAGATGTTGGGCCAGGGGAGCGAAAGCCATGGCCATGCGATGATCCTCATAGGTATCGATCAGGGCGGATTTGGTGACTTTTCCTAAGATATGAAGGCTATCCTCTCCGCTTTCTGTGATGGCACCGAGCTTCGCCAATTCATTTTCCAAAGCCCTAATCCTATCGGTTTCTTTGATTCGGAGGGTATGTAATCCAGTTAGTTTTAGTGGAATGCCTTTAGCAGCTGCCATTACGGCCAGGGTCTGGGCCAGGTCCGGAAAGGCCGAACAGTCAATTTCCCATTTTTCTGGAAGCTGTAGGAGATCCGACTTGCTGAGTTTGACTCCTTCTTCCGTGTAATGGGTGAGCACTCCAAATTTTTCTGCTAGTTGGACTATGGCCTGATCTCCTTGATAAGATTCCTTGCGCAGGCCTTCCAGGACCACTTCTCCTTCTTTAGCCAAGGCCATCATGCTGTACCAATAAGATGCGGCAGACCAGTCGCTTTCGATTTTGTAGCTGCCTCCCATGTAGGGTTTTTCTTCGACTTTTATGACATTGCCATCCCAGTGGCTTGCTGCCCTAAAGTGTCTCATGAGGCCCAGGGTCATGTCAATATAGGGCCTGGAACTTATATTTCCTTCCAGGTGGAGGCTTAGGCCCCCTTTCAGGACAGGAGCAATCATGAGGACCGCCGATATAAACTGGCTGCTTACATTTCCCGCCATGGCTATCTTGCCACCTTTCATCCTGCTTTTTTTGCTGATGACATGTAAGGGAGGAAAGCCTTCCTGTTTCCAATATTCAATATCTGCACCTAGGCTGCGTAGGGCGTCCACCAGAAGTCCTATGGGCCTTTGGCACATTCGGGGAGTCCCTGTGAGAATCTGGTCCCGCCCAGTAGCGGCACAAAAAGCAGTGAGGAAGCGCATGGTAGTTCCGGCGTCGATGACGTCGAGGACCTGACCTTCTGATTCCAGGAGTCGGATCATGGTCTGGGTATCGCGGGCTTCGGAAAGGTTTTGGAGGTCGATTTGCGCTTCACTCAGGTGCTGGATGATAAGGGCCCGGTTGCTCTCGCTCTTGGAGGAGGGAAGAGAAATGTTGCCCTTCAGGGACTGTTGAGGAAAGGAAAGGGTAAGCATCGATTTCTGTGTATCTAAATAAAGGGATGGCAAGATGGCATTTTCGTCAATGAAATAATAGAGAAAGCTTCGCCAAAGCCCAATTACTTGGATTGAAATAATTCTGTTGATTCTCTACCTTTGAAGGTATGTGAGGAGAGATGATTTTCTTATCGAAAAATTCATGATACAAAAAATATCTTGGTTCTGTTTTCTTTTGTTGACTTTTATAGGGCTTCAGGGGCAGACAGAAAAGCAACTGCACGAAAGGGGCTTCGAAAAACTAGAGGTTCAGGATTACAGAGGGGCTGAAGAGGATTATTCAATGGTTTTACAGCTCAACCCCCGCAATGATGTGGCCTATTTCAATCGGGGTTTTGCCCGCCTTAAGCAGGAGAAGTTTGCCCTTGCCCTCAAAGATTTCAGCCTTGCCCTGGACATTAAACCTGATAATTCAGAGGCCTATTACAATCGTGGCCTGGCAGAGCTTGCCCTCGAAGAATACCTTCCGGCATTACGGGATTTCAACCTGGCAATCAAAGAAAATCCCAAACAAGAGCGGTATTACCATGGAAGGGCCCGGGCCAAAAGTGGGCTGGAAGACTACAGAGGAGCCATACAGGACCTGGGAGCTTGTATAAAGCTCACTCGCTCGCGAAATCTTTCCTTTTTTTACGACCGGGCCGAGGCCTTTATCGCCATCAAAAAATTTGGCCTGGCCATTGATGACCTATCTTACATTATCAGAAAGAACCCTCAGGACCCAGCAGCCTACAATGCCCGCGCTTTCGTAAAACTGCAGGCAGGAAACCTGGATGGCGCCTGCCTGGATTGGTCCAAATCCGGCGAACTGGGTGATGTATCCGCCTATGACAGGATTCGCAAAAACTGTAATTGAGAGGTGAATGAAAGAGCTGTTTAAATAAAAACTATCCCTCTTTGCATAAAGACAGAGATATTTCCTAGTTTTACTTCGCTTTTGACACTGCTGCCCGAGTGGTGGAATTGGTAGACACGAAGGACTTAAAATCCTTTGGGCAGAAATGTCCGTGCCGGTTCGAGTC
The DNA here is from genome assembly GCA_964564415.1 of uncultured Bacteroidia bacterium. Classification (GTDB taxonomy): domain Bacteria; phylum Bacteroidota; class Bacteroidia; order J057; family J057; genus JALEFZ01. Next base: position 171,281 of record CAZMAV010000005.1, read on the forward strand.
CGGCCTCGGGTACTTGGTATATAAAATCGACTCCTACATCGCGTGGCAGTCGATTTTATATTTATTTCCTTTCGGAGATGTTTAAACGCTTGCCAACTCCTTTTCTCCTACTGTATTTTCCTCTTCATCCAACAGGCTTACCTTTATGATTCGGCTATAGAGATATGCCAACCAAAAGAAGAAAACCGGATAGGAAACCAATAGATGCCGGGGTTTGCCCAAGTTGAGAGACACTCCTCCATGATAGATGAGCATGATACCCACGAGTATCCAAAGAACCATGGGGATGCTTTTGCGCCGCATGACAGCCGGACATAAGGATAAGACTAGCAAAACGACAAAAAACATATTGGGTATGATGTAAAAATAGGTTCCCAGCCCATGTTTGTCGTGGGTGATTGGATAGTTGAAGAGAAGGCGAAGTTGGGTCGCTACGTAATTTTTTAGGTAAGCTTTGGGATTCTTTTTAATTCTTTCCTTTCCCTTAATCTTAAAGGCATCATTGCGCTCTATTGGGGGAAGAGAATCTACTTTAAGGAAAAACTCCCTGTGGGAGGGATGGAGGTCATCAATTTTGTTTTTGATTACCAAATCAGCCCCTAACCAGGTTCCCCATTCACCTTCATAAGGTGAACTCATCCAATAGCTATATTCACCCGAGCTCGTGCTAAGGTAGAAGAAACGATCTGTAATTTTATAAGTGTAAAAGACATAAGGCAGCAAAAATACAAAACCAATGGCCAAGGGTAGCATAGCCCTCACCAATGGACCCCGGCGCAGGAATATATAGAAAAAACCCAATATAAATATGCCTGCCACAGATACAAAGGCAAAAATATATTTGGTTAGGATCAAAAGACCCCAGAAAATACCGGCAAAAATGTGGTTTTTGCCCAGCCTTTTAGCATCATAGGCCATGCTAAAATGATAGATAAATCCCCCCACAAGAAAAATTGTCATCATTTCATAGATCATCCTGTGCAACCAATGTAGGGGTATAGGAAATAGCCCAAAGATAAATGCCCAAATCAAGGCTTGACGGGGAGAGATATATCTCTTTAGGGTTTGTTGGAAAAATAGAACTCCTCCATACATAAAAAATGCATTGAGGATAGTGGGTATGAAAAAGGGGAGTCCCAAAAACATACAGGTCGCAATAAAGATAGGATATAAGGGGGCATTGCGGATTTCAGGCTCTTCGGGATCAATATAAAATCCATCCAAAAGATTTTCTGCATAGTAAACATATCTGACCTCATCTCCTTCAAGTTCCGGGGAGTAAAGGTAAATGATAATGCCCAGGTAGAGGAAGAGTAGGGGTAATAATCGGACCCAGTCCTTTTGAAGAAGTGTATTCATCGGTTTTAGATCAGTTTTTCATGCGTATTTTTTGGCAAATTGAAAGGCAGCAATATGATCGAAAATCCTTTTACAGCGTCTGATTGGCTTTTTTTCTGGCTACGGCATCTAGGATTCGCCCAAATTCGTCGTCATCCAGGCTTTGTTTATTCGTATTTTTAAAGGTTTCCAGCCCCTTCAATTGAGTATTATCCACTTCTTCCTCAAAGATCAGCTTTGATACTTCGTTGACAATCCTTGTTGGGGCCTGGCAAAATTCTTCATACGTGATCCGTATGTATCGATCAGCGTCGACCTGCCGCAATTCTGTATCAAGGTGCTCATTGACCGAGAAAACCTGATCGCAAATTTCATCGACGTAATAAAAGGGATCTTTTTCGGCCAAGGCTTCAGAGGATTCATTGGCTCCCAAGCCCCATCCTACTCGCTTATCGCCCTGTACGGCCTCTCTGGATTTAATTAAAGATTGTATAACATATACGGGGTCGCGTTCAATGACCACGTATCTGACCTGCCGTCCCATAGCTTCTTCAAATTCCTTGATGCAGAGGGTGTTGCGGTTATTTTTGTTGAGCAATGGCTTTTTGAAGTGATTGTGCCAGGCATCAACAAATTTTTTCAGGTCTTGTAGTGTCTCTTCGCTTATATCGCTGTCGATGTGGTTTCTATCCTGGCCAAACCAGCGGTTCCATATGTGAAAGCCATCATTGGGACCATTAAAACCAGCTACGCTTCCATAAAAATTGCTAAAGTCTCCCTTTTTCTTTCGTAAGAAGCGGTTAAATGTCTTAACCCCCGAAATAGGTGAACGGGGAAAAGAAGCGCTGAGGTTATTAAAATAGCTGACGGGAAGATACTGAGTTAGTGTCTGATATAAGAGGGTAGTACCACTACGAGAACCTCCCAGGATCAGGACCAGGGGCAGTTCAGAAGGGGCAGTTTGTTCCAGTTTTTTCTCTTCTCCCGATGCCATAAGGCCATCTACGGGCTTCAATAAAAGGGATACCCCTTCTCGAAAAAGGGTGAAATAAGCTGCCTTTTTTCCCGACTTGAGCATCCTGACCAAAAGACCAACAGGATCCTTAAAATTGCTGTAACCAGCACCACCACCCTGCTTTTTGACTGCTTCTGTTTTTTTCATTAAAGCCTAGACTTTGTTGTTATTATTGTGAGCTTGATCTCAATCAAATTCTTTAATAAAGGATAAATTTGATCTTCACTTTGATTCCCTAGTCCATTTGTCCATCCTTCTTGTCAGAGAAATATCCTTTAAGGCTTGAATTTCTCTAAAAGCTCCTATCAAACAGGTATTTCTTTCTTAAATGGCTTACATTTTGATCTGAAATGTCAGATTAAAGGAATAAATGGCAAAAAATAAATCTATTCGTAAAGATGAATAATATATACTTTCCTCACTTTCTGACAACTAGAATTAAAAAAGACAAGCTTACTCCGACTTTGGACCATTGATATCCAAATCCTTACTTTCAAGCTTATGCAAGACTTGTTCCAACCTGACAATCCTCCCAAGCGAATCGTTTGCCTCACCGATGAAAGCGTAGAAACCCTCTACCTCTTAGGAGAAGAAAGCCGCATTGTAGGCATTTCAGGGTTTACCCGCCGACCTCCTCAAGTAAGAAAAACTAAACCTATAGTTTCTACTTTTACCCAAGCCTCAATTGATGAGATCAAAAACCTCCAACCTGACCTGGTTTTGGGTTTTTCAGATGTACAGGCCCAATTGGCAAAGGACCTGATCCTGGAAGGGTTAAGTGTATGGATTCACAACCATAGAAGTGTGAAGGGAATTCTGTCGATGATCCAACAGTTAGGTCAATTACTAGGTAAAGGAGACCAGTCCAAGGTCCTGGTGAATGGTTTTCTTGAAGAAATAGAAGCGATAAATGCAACAGGAAAAAACTGGAATAAGCGGCCAAGGGTTTATTTTGAAGAGTGGGACGATCCCATGATCTGTGGTATTCAATGGGTAAGCGAGATCATAGAAATAGCCGGTGGGACAGATGTCTTTGCTTCTATAAGTCGTCAGTCCCAGGCCAAAAATCGAGCTCTTCACAATCCTGAAATTGTCCTTCAAGAATCACCAGACATAATATTGGCTTCCTGGTGTGGGAAAAAAGTAAAAAAAGAAAGTATCCTTCAAAGACCTGCCTGGAGAGATATTCCGGCCCTACAGCAAGATGATATCTTCGAAATCCCTTCTTCCATCATTTTGCAACCGGGACCGGCAGCCCTCAGCGAGGGACTACCGATGATTCATAGGCTTTTTCAACAATGGGTGGACAAACAGGAAGGGTAGATGGAAGTTAGAATGAGTATCTATTCATTCGCTTAATCCATGAAAGGGTATATGGTCAAACATGAAATCAAATCCTGCCCCCGCTGCGAGGGTAGTTTCGAGTGCAAAGTCGGAAATGTATTGCAGTGCCAGTGCTCCGAGGTCGTGATCAGCAATGAGACCGCTTCATATCTGGAAAAAACCCATTACGATTGCCTTTGTAAAAACTGCATGTCAGAATTGGATAAGATGGTTTCCAAGTCTCAAGAAAGCGAGTTTCCCCGGCAGGCAGGTGATTTTGTGGAGGGCATTCATTATTACCGCGAGGGTGGGTTGGTAGTTTTTACCGAATTTTATCACCTGTCCAGGGGCTATTGCTGTCGCAGCGGATGTCGGCACTGTGCCTACGGATACAAAAAAATGTGAAGGATTTCTACCTGTATCACAAATAAAAATCCTTCAGTTTATTTAAAAAGTGTAGAGTGGCCGGTTAATCTTGTTCTACCAACCTTACATTTTTGGCCACGTCCTGGCCCTGGTCATTTTGGCAAATGATAAATCGTACGGTATCTCCTTCTTCAAGTTCAGTGAATTCCAGATCACCCTCTAACCAGGAAAGGTGGAAGTAAAGGTTGTTTGGAGGGTAAAAGATAAATCCATATCCATTTTTAAGGGTAAGGATATGAGATTGATAGATAGATCCTTCACTAGCGCTAGGAGTTTCTATCTCCTGTGTCTTATAATGGTTTTTCTTTTCTTTAGAGGTGAAAAGAGCTTCGATGATGGGTTCGTCATGGCTAATGTCGGGCCCAATTTCCTTTTCCATTCTCACTGGAAAACTTGCCTCTCTAAGCAGGTCCACTGAAGTAATGGTCTGCCTGAGGCTTCCATACCTGGCATCGGTAAATTCAAAGTCCCATCCCAGTACCATGACAGCGACTCCCAGGGCATGAAGTTTGCGAACCAGGGGTACATAATCGCTGGTGGGAGCAATGAGAACCAGTACGTCATACTGCCTCATGTGGGCAGATTCAAAAGCCTCCAAGGCAAGTGCCAGGTCTACCCCCTTTTCTTCGACTCTCCCCTCTTTTACTTTTAAAGGAAGGTAATGTGTGGTTACACCCTCAGACATAAGGATGTCATCGAATACACGTTCGTTGGTAATCCGGGTCGAAGGATCTCCGGGATAATCATAGACATTGAGCCTGCCCCTGAAATAATGGGCATCAATGACCTTACAAGACCTGGGATCAGCGTTTTTTTCCATCGCCACCCTGTGAGAAATGTAATTGTGCAGGCCGGAAATACTCAGGCGAGCCCTACGTGGATGTTCGTAATTGTAAAAGTTTGATACGTGGGCAAAGTAATTACCGTCGTAAAAAATACCGATTTTAACAAGGGAGTTACTCATCAATTATTCTTTTTTCAAAAAGGTCGAATTTCGGATAGAGGCTGTTTTTCCAATTAAGATATTTGATGTCTGGGGAATCAATATTTGATCTCTAAGGGCTTTCCACGGGATTCTATCCGACTGTTTTAAACTAATTTTTTTTAGAGAATTAAGTGGTAATGGGAGACAACATAACACGTCTGCTTAATTCAGTGGCGCAAATAATGGATATTTTTTTTACTTCTCCAAACGAAGTAAGCTTTAAAGCAGAAAAAACCTATCCTATTCATCTACAATGGAATATGATCCAGGTCATGACTTTTTGGACCTGCAGAACTCTCGAAGAATGCGCTATTTTTACTTTTCGAAACGATTTTTATTTATAAATTCTTTAGCTTTTTAACTAATCTATCTCCCAATTGTCCGCTATTTGGTTAGTTACCTACAAAAAGCATGTCAGCGATAAGTATGTCTCTGTCTCGGAGGTATTGGAGGAACTTCTATGCTTTGGTTGGATGGATGGGGTGAAAAGAAAAGTGGATGCAGACCGGACCCTGCAATTGATAGCTCTCAGGCGGGCCCAGCATTGGGCAAAGACCTATAAGGATCGAGCAGCCTGGTTGAACGGGGAGGGAGGGATGCATGAGTCGGGGCTTAGGTCTGTTGAAATATTTAAGGAGAAGGGGCTATGGGACTTTATGGACGATGTATATGCCATCATTAAGCCCGCAGACTTGGTAGAGGCCCTAAACCAATATCCCGATGCCCTGGCTAACTTCAATGCCCTTGCCCCTTCAAGTCAGCGTTTTGTTCTGCGCTGGATCAAACTGGATAAGACTGACAAGACCTACAAAAAGCGCATCTCTGAAACTGCCCGGCTGGCTGCAAAAAATGAAAAAATCCCCGGCAGCTAATCTGAGTTTGTAATTTTTTCCTTATCACTTGTAACCTTGGCTTCCACATGCATTATGAAGGAAAGTTATAGCTCTGCCTTCTGGGCGATAATAATTTTAGGTATAAAATAAGATTACATACTAGCACTGAGTCCTCCCTGGAATAGGGGAGGGCTTTTTTTGGGGGAGAAGTGCAAAGATTTAAAGCGGATTGAAATGAGAAAATATGGTGGATGATCGTTAAAAAATATTCGAAATAATATGGTTTTTTTTATTCGCTTTTAAATAAATATGAGCCATTTCAAGATTCACTTGAAATGGCTCATGGCACGGTACCCAGGGCCGGACTCGAACCGGCACGGGTTTCCCCAATGGTGTTTGAGACCATCGCGTCTACCAATTCCGCCACCTGGGCAGTTTTTCCATTCCATCCTCAACCAGTATTTTGGATGGATGGCAAAGATACCAGCTTTCCCATCCTTAACCAAGGATTTTCTTAATCTTTTGATGATCTTCTTTTTGCATCTTTTCATCCCTCGAATTCGTATCTCAACCTTAATATTTAGTTCGAATATGCGAAGATTTGCCATCAGCGACGTGCATGGATGCCCCCGGACCCTGCGCCGACTTGTAGAAGAAAACCTCAAACTAAGACCCTCCGATCACCTTTACCTTCTTGGCGACTATGTCAATCGTGGCCCTGACTCCCTGGGTGTTATCGACCAGATTCATCAATGGCAGGATACTGGCTATCAAATCACTTGCCTCAAAGGCAATCATGAAGAAAGGGTGGAGAAGGCAGTGGAGGCTGGCAATTTTTCCCTTGAAGAAAAGTATTGTCAATTTATCAAAGGACTGAAGATCTATCAGGAAGTGGAAGGTTATATCCTCGTTCATGCTGGCATGAACTTTAAAGAGACAAATCCCTATGAAGATGAGCACGCCATGGTTTGGATCAGGGGAGATTGGGAGGAAAATATCGACCTCCAATGGATGAAGGGAAGGAAAATCGTCCATGGGCATAAAAGAAGAAAGAGAAAGGAAATCGAGGCCTTCCCGGCTTCTTCCCAAGCCTACATCGGTATTGACAACGGCTGCTGCCTCAATGACACCGTCGAAGGAGAGGGCAGCCTCTGCGCCTTGGAACTAGGTTCGGAAATCCTGACCTTCCAACCCAACCTGGACATGAATCCCGGAGAAGGGCAGAAAGAATGGACCTACCTCTTCGAATATCAGTGTTAAGGTCTGTCAGCCCCCGTCATCCTGCTTCAAGGAATCGGGAATACCAGGCTCCTGCTGCTTGACATTATCTTGTTCCTCCCTGGCTTTCCGCTTAAATATCTGGGATAATTTGTTGAGGTCTTTTTTGTAAAATAAACCTACCCCCGTCTGATAGGCATCCTCCTGTTCCAGAATATCCTGGCGCCCAAACACTTCCAACACCAACTCCGAAGGGTTGGTCTGATTCCTGCCTCCATCCTTGCCAGGCAAGAGGCGTATGGTCAAAGAAATATTTCCGATAATCCCCTCAATGTTGTCCGTTGAATATTTCTCCAACAAATTTCCGTCTCGTTCTATGGTTACCCGGTCTCCAAATAATTTGGCCGATACCTGAAGGTTTACGTCGTCGATGACCAGGTCATTTTGGATATTTCTGTCCACCCCCGTGTTGAGGTTGACATTGAGTTTATCCCCCGTGGCGCGAGAGACCCAATAATTAAGCTGGTTGTTGAGCAGTTCTGAAAGGGTCGTAGCTACAGCATCGGAGGCCACCTGAAGCCCAGTGTCATCACTGCCAGCCAGGCTTCCTTGGGGAGCAAAGCGATTAAAGACAATCAAGCTGAAAACCTGGTTGTTGAGTTCTTGCTCGTCAAATTCATTGATAGAATTGATATAAGAAACCAGGCTGGAAGCTGTGGTTGCATTGACCCCCGGAAAGCGTATCTCAAGGCTAATCTCAGGTTGCATAAGGGGACCTTCCATGTGCATCATCACATGGGTCAGCACCCTCGAATTGTTTCCCTCATCTATGGCAGAAATATCAGCCAGGGTCGCATAGATCGCATCTATGTCTATGTTGCCGTCAAAGGGATCACCATCCCAACTCAGGGTCGAACCCTCGGTAACTACAAATTTCTTATTGATGAGATTTTCCATGGTAAAGAGGTAATCCCCATCCATGATGGTATAATCTCCTTCCATGGAGAAGGTGCCTGATTCATTGATATACATCCCCAGGCTTCCTTCACCCCGGGCCCGGATGATATCACCCACCCGCTCGTCGAAGATGATGTTCACTTCCAGGTCCTCGGTGGCATAGGCTGTAAAATTGAGGTCAAAACCCAAAAGGTCGGTCTGAGCCGTCAACCCTTGCTCTTCTTCCCCTTTGAAAAGAATGTAATCAGGACGATTGAATTCGCTCTTGTAGTTCACCGGGAGGTTCAACTCACTGCCCGGAGCAAAAGATGTATTGGCGAGAACTGAAATCTTCTTCAAGTTGCCGGTAATGTCGGCAAAAGCCTCATCCAACAAGAGTTTTCCATAGAAAAAACTATTGTCAGATTTATCGGTGTCCATCAGGAGAAAGTTCTTGGCCGATGCCAACTGTAAGTTGAAGGTGAACTCCTGAAAACCCCGATGCCGGATGTCTCCGTATAGGTTTGCCACATTGCCAAACCGGTCAGTCACGGCTATATTTTCGAAATTCATGTGCTGATTGTCGAAAAGAATAGATCCATCGAAGCGGTAAGCTGTCTGAAAGTAGGAAATGCCAAATCCTGCTTCCCTAAATTTCCCCCTACCCAATACAATGGGTTCATTTAGGTTGCCTGTGATGGTAAAGGAATTCAAATCCACATTTCCCTCTAGGTTGTAGAGTTCTCCAGCCACAAAGGGAGATACAAAGTCAAGGGGAATCCCACTTTGGCTTTCGAGTTTAAAATTCATGGGAGATTCTTTATCGATCAAGCTGTAACTACCCCTCAGGTTGAGGGTGGTATCTCCGGCAGATTGGATGAGATAGGTACCCAGGTCTACTATGTTCAATTCCTGAGACCAAAGGGCCCGGGTAAAGATGTTTCCATAGGGATAGCCCTCGAATTCAAAGGCACTGATTCTGGCTCCCAGTTCCACGATAGGTTTGTCCAGCAGGGCCCTGGCCGTTACCGTACCCCCTAAAAAGCCCGCTACATCAACTTGCAGGGGATAGAATTCATTGATGGTTGTTAGGTCAAAGCGGTTGAATTGGAGTTCCAACTTCTCATTTATGTCCTCGCTCACCGATCCATTGACTCGATAATATCGCTCGTCATTTTGTAAGACAAGGTTTTCAATATAGACTTCACTTCCATTGATGGTAATGTTGTGGTCCTGGTCAATGGTCAGGGTATCGCCATGGATGATTAGGGCAGAGGCAGAATCGAAGGTCGTGTAGATATCTCCATTGTCGCGAAGGCGAGTGTCTGCCGCAAAACTGGCAATCCCTCGCGATTCTCTTTGCTTAAAATTGACCGAGGACTGCACCGAGTTGCCTTGAAGATTGGATCGAATGCTGAGTTGGTCCAGGGTAAAGGCAGGTCCCACACCAAAGGAATCTGCGTCTACTTCAGCATCTATCTTGAAGCTGGACCTGTCAGGCGATTTGACAATTTTTAGGTTGGCGAATGATCCATAGGACTTGAAGTCCCTGTAAGTGATGGAATCTCCTTCTATGTCCAGGTTGAATTTTTCTTCTCTGTATTTTCTTTCCGGAGCACCTTCATAGAGGAGATAGGCAGAGAGGAAGGTACCGGGTGCTACTGCCACAGGGACCTTGAAAAAGTCCAATAAATTGCTTAAGCTATCTTTGGTAGCAATGCCCATTTGAATCTTAAGGTCGATGCTATCAGAGACCTTAGTGGCATAATAAGCCTGTATGGCGCTATCGTCATTCGCAAAGTAAAGGCCAATTTCTTTGTACAATCTTTCCAAGAGATCGGTTGCCTGGGCATAGCTAAAGGTTCCCGCCAAGTCGGCATCCACCAGGCTGCTTTTGAGGTTGAAGTATTTGTAGGTGGAAGAATTTTCCTGCGCCTGAAAGAACAAATCGGGAATTCGAACCTCTTTTTGCTCAGCACTGTGAAAGAGTCGGGAGTGCAGCAAATTAGCCTCCCCACTGAGGTTGTCGATGGAGTCTCCCTTGATGTTGATGTGCACTTCCGAGCTTGCAAGGACAGGCTCAGCATAAAGGCCGTAGGTTTGTAGGTTGATGTTTTCAATCCTTCCATCCACCTTGTACTGGGCAGGAGACTCGTCGAGTCGGAGGTCAATATCTACATCAGCAATCCCTTCCCGGTCCCGGTAAAAGACCTTTCCATCCACCTTTCCCTTGGCTACTTCGACCCTGCTGGCCGCCGAATCTACCTGATAACCCATGATATCAGAATCATTGATCTGCACATCCAGGAAAGCATCCAGGGTTTTGAGATCAAGTCCCTCACCTTTGATGTTGCCCTTGACATTGAGATTTTTAGAAATAGCCAGTTTTTCGAGGCCCAAACCGTTGAGATTCAGGTTTTCCGTGAGTATCTTTCCCTCATAGGTGATTTTAGGATACTTTTTTAGCAAAACCATGTGGAGATCTCCGGCTATTCTGCCCAGGTCTGTATCCATTCCTACATCTACCTGAAAATCATCCAGTTTGCCCACCATGCTTCCCTCTAATTGCAGTTGCTTGATCGGCTGCAGGACTTTGGGCAGGCCAATAAGAGGGACAAGCTCCTGTAATTCCCCCAGAGAAATGCGGCTCTCCTGCAAACTTGCATTGATCCTGAGTCTCTTTATGTCCTGATAATCATAGACATTTACCTTGCCCAGTATGCGCGTTTCTCTTCCATAAGCTACCCGTAGATTTTCACTAAGTATTCTGGAGTTGTCGATAAAACTTCGACCTGAGAGGGAAATCCTTCCCTTTATGGGAATTTTATCACCTAAAAAATAGGAGAGGTCAGAAAAGTCCAGGATGGAACCCATCTCAAAGTCCAGAACAGTTCCTAATTTTTTGGGATCTTTGAGAAATTCCATTAAGCCAAGCCTTGGAAAGCTTACCTGGGCTTTGAAATTACTGCCCCGGGTTCTTAGCCTCAGGTTTTTGATGTCCAGTTGTTTTCCCTCACTTTCTTCTGAATATTTTTTATTTTCCAATAAAAAGCTAAAGAAGGGAATATTCAGACCTGAGAGGTGTTCATATGCCGAAAATGATCCCAGGTCAAGCTCCATTTCATCGTCTGGTTGAAGGGAGAGACTGGTTTGAAGTTCAAGGTCTTGCAGGCGGAAATTTTGGTGGATAAACCTACCCTTTCTGACAGAATCGATGGCTGTGCTGCTGGAATCGCAGTAACTCAGCTTGCCTTCGGAAATTAAAAAATCAGAAAGGCGGATACCCACAGGCTGCGAAGATTCAGATTTCTTTTCTGGGGCAAAGGCATCAAGGATAAATTGAAAATTTGCCCTGCCATTTCCGTCTTTATATATGTCAATTTCGGGTTGATCCAGTTCCAGCCCATTTATCTTTAGCTGAGCTACTGTATCTGAGACAAAAAGGTAATTCCAAAGCGAAAAATTAATTACCGATAACCTCAAGCCCCTCATTTTGAGTAAAGCATTTCCTGATTCATCCTCTATTTTAAGGCCTTCGAGGACGACCTTGTCGGGTAGGGCTATGCTGACTTCCTCCAGGCTGACTTCGCTGCCTATTTTTCTTTCCAAAGCCCAGTCGGCCTGGGAAACCAGAAAAGTCTGAACCTGAGGCAGGCTTATCAGCCAGCCGATGAAGACGATAAAAATGAGAAGTATACTGATGACATTTCCCAGCACCCGTACAAGGCGGAATTTTTTTCGATTACTGGATTTTCTTTTTGTTGGAGGCATGTTGATTATAAATACCCGTTAGGCCCTGTTCTTGTTGCCTGTAGGTTAGTTTTCAATGGGCAAACTACGAAATATCCATCACAGGATAGCGGATGATGTAGGGCCAGACTAGCAATCTTCCACTTTTCGGCTTCGGAAGAGCCTTTGCGATATATTTATTCTCTGGCTAAATTTGTAGGCTATGAATCAAGATTCACTCATCCTTGCCATCGAAACTTCCTGTGATGAGACATCAGCAGCTATCCTGCAGGGCCCTCAGGTACTGGCCAACATTATCAGTTCCCAGGTTCAGCATGAGGAATATGGAGGGGTGATTCCTGAACTGGCTTCCCGGCTTCACCAGCAGCAGATCATACGGGTGGTGGAGGAAGCTCTTAAGCGTGCATCAAAGCAAAAAAAAGACCTGGATGCCATTGCTGTAACCCAGGGTCCCGGCTTGCTGGGAGCCTTGCTGGTAGGCAATAGCTTTGCCAAAGCCCTGTCCTTTGGGCTGGACATACCTCTGATCGGAGTCCATCACATGCAGGGCCATGTTTTGGCCAACTTTCTCACGGATAATCCCCCTGCCTTTCCCTTTATTTGCCTCACTGTATCTGGAGGGCACACCCAACTGATCTATGTTCGGAATTACCTCGACATGGAAATCATCGGAGAAACCATGGATGATGCAGCGGGAGAAGCTTTTGACAAGGCCGCCAAACTCATGGGCCTTCCTTATCCCGGCGGACCTCACATTGACCGTCTTGCTAGCCAAGGCAACAAGGAAGCCTTTACCTTTCCCGAACCTGAGGTCGGAGCCTACGACTTCAGCTTTAGTGGCTTGAAGACCTCTTTTTTATACTTACTCAAAGACGGACTCAAAACAAAGGAGGATTTCATTGAAGTCCACCAAAAAGATATTTCAGCTTCTTACCAGAAAAAGATCGTCGATATTCTGCTGAAAAAGCTAAGGCTGGCAGCTCAAAATTATAAGGTCAGCCACCTGGCCATCGCAGGAGGAGTCTCTGCCAACAGCGAACTCCGCAGACGCTTCATGGAGGTTTGTGCAGAAAATGGCTATCAGAGCCACCTTCCTCCCTTCGAGTTTTGTACCGACAATGCAGCCATGATAGGCTTTGCAGGCTTACAAAAATATTTTAAAGGAGAGTTTCTCGACCTGGATCAGACTCCTTTTACCCGAGGGAAATTGGCATGAGCATGATTTGCCTGAAATATGCTAAGCACAAAAGTCGGTCCCTGACACCTCTTCCTTACATTGTTCTTTTGTAAGAAACTTAAAGCTTGATGAACTTACCTTCCCAGGCCACTTTGTTGGACCTTAGGCGAATGAAGTAAATACCAGGCTTCCAAAGGCTGAGGTCGTATCTGCTCAGGCTTGCGTTGGAGACCTGGTCGGCGACTTTTTTACCTTGGGCATCAAAAATCTGAATGGAAGCTGGAAAGGCAGCCTCCGGCAAAAACAAGGTCAGTTTCTGAACCGCGGGATTGGGATAAATCCTGACTTCCTCAAAATCTGGAATAGGGTCCGGTTGGCGCAGGGCCTTTTGGGTGCAGGTAACTGGGTTCAAAATTAGGTAAGTCGTGTCTGTTTTTTCTTGCCATTGAGCTACAACCCGGATTTCGGCGGTCTCAAAATTTTCAGGCAGGTACTGAAGGGTCAGAAACTGCTTTCGCTCTCCCTGTAATTTATATGACCAGTCTTCGGGAATTCCTGTCCAGGAAAAATTTGCATTAAAGGGCCCTACCGCCTCGAAGAGATATTTGCGATCACGGTCATTGAGGCAGAGATCCGGATTGCCCAATATATGGATGCATTCGCTTGTATTAGGCTGGCCAATACCTACGAGAGACCAGGCATTTTTCAATTGGGCTGCCTGATGAGAGCAGAAGCCAAAAAGGTCTTCAGCTGCGCGAATACTGCCTTTCCGGAGGTCGTTAAAATCAGAAGTGGACAGGAGGTAGTAGCGGATGGTTTGGAGAACGATTTCTGTGGCGTCTTCCACTGAAATGGGTCGAACAAGGCCTCCCGGACCTCCTTGTGTAAGGATATAAAACCAATGGCTGACAATAGAAGAATTCTGGTGAATGCCACAATTGTCATTACTGGTGGGAGAATTTCCAGAAGAGGGTAGGGGGCAGTTTTCGTAGCTATCGTCAAACCAATAGGGGTCTTTATTACCGGCAAAAACAGGCATGCCAAAGACAGCAGGGTCGCTCAGAGAGCGTAAAGGCTTAGCTTCCTCTCCCAGTGTCCAGTCCCAACTTCCCTGTGCAAATAACACGCTACGCTCAAGCATGACGGCCAGTATATCAGCCAGTCCTTCATTGATGGCTCCAGGTTGCCGTTCATTGATCAGTCCGGCATGTCTGCGGATAAAGGCATGAGCATACTCGTGCCCCAGCACATCCAGGGTAGCCAGGCTCTTGCCATTGATATTTCCGATGAAAATCTGGTGAATATCTTTGGAAACTAGGTAGCGGGCGTTTTCTGCGGGACTTCCATCGGCCTCCTTCCAATCTACCAGCAGCCGTATTTCTTCTCCTTCCTGACCCGGACCAATCCAGTCGCTGGCCTCCGCAAAAAATTCTATGGCTTCCTGTAAGGCCCAGTATGCAGTGGTAGCGTCTTGGTGATGTTCTCCCCAATTGCTGCTGCTGTGGGTTAATTTTGGAAGACGGCCCCAGGATTTTCCTTCCCCAAAGCTATTGAGCTCATAAGCCCTCGCCTCTATTTGATTGGGCCCACAACTTTGCAGGACATAATCGTCAAGCCAACCCTCCCTTTGCCTTATGTTAAGGTTTTGCTCTCCATAATAATGGGTTTCTACCTGAGCCTGTGCGGGATCGCAAAAGGCAGATTGTGAAAATTGCCTGAGAATCTTTCCGGTATGGGCATCAAGCCATAATTCGTAGTTGTCATCGGGATCAATGCTTCGGACCTCCATTTGGTAAACCAGGGAAAACTCTTGATAATCGGCCTTTTTGGGAGCAAATAGCAGACGGGCGCTGGGATAGTAGGTGGCTCCGGGATCCTCCTGACTTTCCTTAAGGTCTTTTTCCCAATACGGATTTTCCCAGGCATAATGAAGGCCCTTGATTTGGCTTAGGGCAAAGGGTACAGCGAGTTTTCGGGGAATAATATTGTTGGTGTCCGGCAGTATAGATGGGGGAATGTACCGACCGTGAAGAAACTGGAATATATCTTGGTCAAGAAGTGCAGAAATCCGAGCTTGGTATATGGGAATACCCAGATGCTCCTGCTGAAAATGAAGCATTTCCTGGCCTTCTAGTGGTGCTGGGCCTTGGGTGCTGCTAAATTCCATGTCCTTGGGCCACCCCAGGTGAAGGAGGAGGTCCTCCCATTCTGCCTGATGGAAATCTCTGTCAGGATCCCACCAGCGGTTGTGGTCGCATCCTGGACAGACTTTACTTCCCTGTGGGACTTCATTGTCCTGGGCACATACCCAAAACGGACTCAGAAATAGCAATCCCAGGATTATTTTTGGCAGCATAGGACACTCGTTTAAGAGGTTTTAAAATCGGAATAATCCCCTCTAATTCAAAATTCTATTTCAATCGACAGCAGGAATATTTAGGCTTCCCCCCAGCTCAATTCTTCTAATTCCGTAAGGGCTCGCTGGATCCTGGGCTTGGGTATTCTCATTTCTTCGAGTTTTTTTCTCTCCCCCACCATGGCCCTCGCCAGGACAATGCCTTCGTCGAGCAGAAGCTTCTTTTCCTTTTTGGTAATAGAAGTTACGCTTGTAATGGGATAAAGCTTGGAGGCGTCTATCAGATCCTTGAGGTTGCCCCGTTTGGGAAAGGACCAGGAGATGAGGTGCAGGCCTGCACAACTCCCATAATGCTGAGCATCTTGGGAAAATTCACCGTTGGTAACGATCCAGCCTTCGATCTTTTTAGCCTCGTGTTCCTCCTCTCCTTTCCACCTGTTGTGAAGGTCCCGAAAGCGCGAGTCGATGTAAAGGGGAACTTTGACGTCTAGCCTTTTATCGGCCTTATAGCCAAATTTACACTCTACAGCTATCCTGAGCTTGCCATTGTCGCCCAGCACGTCAACCTCGTGGGAAATGCAGCGGCCCTCTATGGTAGTTCCTACCTCAACTTCAAAGCCCTGTTTCTTGAGTAACTCACCTATGTAGTGCTCAAAGGGATAGCCGGAGGGGCCCAGCTCCATGATGGCCCGCTTCAATTTATATCGGGCTGCGCTGGCCCTGTCTTCCCGGCGCAGCATCGAAAATGCCTTTCGGTATATTTTATGAGTTGGAATGCCGTGATAGAGCTCTTCCTCTACCTGCTTCATGATCATCAGGGCAGTTTCTTCAGAAGCTCCCGCCTTAAAAAGGGAATGCTTTAATTTGGAAGGGTCATAGACAACCTCTTTGCCCGATGCCTTTCTGATGATCATAGCTTTGCTTTTTTTCATGAATGGAAGTAAAATTTACCTATTTTTGCCATCCTTTTAATAAAAAGAAGAAAAGGACCAGTCCTGCTTTTTGGACATGCTTTTTCAAAAGGATGACATTGTGATACTACCTTTAGGTGTTAATTTGTGTTGACATGAGAGTGATGAAATTCGGGGGAGCCTCCGTAAAAAACGCGGAAGCTATCAGAAATGTAGGCAAAATACTGGAAGCCTATCAGGATAAGCCCCTTCTGATTGTGGTTTCAGCTATGAACAAGACTACCAATCACCTAGAAAACCTAGCATTCCTGGCCCGGGATGGGAAGGAAAAAGAAGCCTTTGAGCAATTTGAAAAAATTAAAAAATTTCACCTCACTCATGTAGAAGACCTTTTTCAGGGTGAGCAAAAAGAAGAAGTCGCCAAAAAGGTCATGGGCCACATCCATACCATCGGGCGTATCCTCAATGGTATCCTCCAACTCGAAGAGTTTCCCCCTTCTGTATACGACCGCATCGTCTCTCATGGGGAAGTACTCTCCACGGTGTTGGTTTCTGAATACCTAATTAAGAATGGAAGTGACTGCCATTGGCTGGATGCCAGCAGGCTGATAAAGACCGATGCCAACTACAAAGAGGCCGGCGTTATCTGGTCCCTGACAGAAGAAAAAGTCGAGCAGGAGGTCAGGCCCCTTCTCAAAGCGGGAAGAATTCTCGTTACCCAAGGCTTTATCGGATCTACCACCAGCGGAAAGATTACCACCCTGGGGAGAGAAGGCTCAGATTACTCGGGCTCTATCTTTGCCCATTGCTTGGATGCTGAGAGCTTTACAGTATGGAAGGATGTAAAAGGGATTCTCAATGCTGACCCCAGGTTGAGGGAGGATACGATCAAGCATGCCGAACTGAGCTACGAAGAGGCGGTAGAGATGACCTTTTATGGAGCAAGTGTGATTCACCCAAAGACCATTAAACCTATCTATACGAAAAATATACCCCTCCATGTCAAATGTTTTCAAGACATAAGTGAAGAGGGAACTACGATCAGTCGGGAGGCCCGGCCAAAAGATATCACCTCATTTATCGTCAAGAAAAACCAGGCCCTCCTTCATATTAAGCCCATAGACTTTTCCTTTATGGAGGAACAATTGATGAACGACGTCTTTGAATTGGTCTATAAATCCGGGGTAAAGGTCAATCTAGTGCAGAACTCAGCCATTTCTCTAAGCCTTTGTGTGGACAACAATGTAGCCCACCGCTCCAACCTCGAGTCCATGCTCTACGACGATTTTGTTATTGAGACCTTCACCGACCTTAAACTCTATACGGTACTTAAGTTCAAGATTATTCACTTGAAAGAGGCTGCTGATGCACTGATGGTGCAGCAGCAGGGCTCTAATTTATTTTATGTGAAATAAAGAGATACAGGCCCGGCACACTGGCTCACACATGACAAAGAGAAACACCGAATAACTTAGCCGGACCTGATCTTTATTTTATCTTATCTTTTGGATGGTCAGGACGCCTCCCCTGTCGCCTGCCATTTTTAAGGGGCTTCCTTTTGGATTTTGAGAGGTGCTAAACATGACCGACTTGCTCACCTCTTCAATAAGTAGGTTCATCGGAAGGTCCTGTTCCGGATAGTTTTCTAAAAATCGAATAAGGCTTTCGGCAAAGGGGCTATTCCCTCCCGGCTCTCCATCCCATACCTTTTCGATATCTCCTGAGGTGAAGGCCCATCTGGAACGAGCGTCTAAAAATCCGCCTCCTCTGTAATTGGTAAAAAGAGAACCTGCATAACAAGCATCGGCAATGAGGAAGGTATGACGGGTGTCGATGGTCCGCAGGTAATCATGGATGGTGCTGTTGCGAATGTAGTCGGGAATCTTTTTCATGCGGGCGTCAACGGGTACCCAGTATCCCAATTGAGATTCCTGATCGTAATAGCCATGTCCGGCATAGTATATCAGAAGGTTGTCTTGGGGACTTAGGGTTTCCTGAAGCTGTTCAAAGGTTTCAAGGATTTTCTCCCGGGTTGCTTCTGAGTTTTTTACCTGAATGACATTTCGTCCCTTGAAGTTGTAATGATCCACCAGGGTCCGGGTAAAATCACTCACATCCTTGACGGCATTTTGAAGGACCGGCCATTCCTGATATCGGTCTATGCCAATGACAAGAAGGTAGTTTTCTCCCCTTTTTCCAGGATCGGACACCGGGCTTGGGAATACTGGATCAGAATTAGGAATCTCCTTGATGAGATCAAAGGAAAAGGATGAGGTCTCCTCCCAGGGCGACTGGACCTGGATATGGACATGATTTTCTGTTTTTCTCAGCTCTTGGGTCAATGAAAAGAAGCCCCCTTCACTGACATATACTTCCTCGCCATTGATGCTCACACGGGTGTCGGGATGGGCATACCTGACCTGACCTTTGATATGTTGGAAATCATAGGGAGTTAGGTGGGTAGACCCGTCTTTGATCCGGGGAGAAAATAACTGTATTTCAGTTTTGGGTCTGTGGGTTCGGGGAAGTAGAATTTTGTCAAGCTGTATCCGGCGTACCTCAATGGCTGTTTTGCCCAGGGTGAAAATTCCGGCATGGGAGCCAATACCCTTTTGTCTTGGGTAAGAAAATATGTAAGAATTATTCAGGAAAAACTCCCAGGAAAGAGGGGTCTGCCGAAGCTTGAGCTTATTGTAGTCCTTGGGATCCCAACTCAGAGGAGCATAATCCTCTTTGAGGACAGATAACTGATTTTCCTCAATCTGTAGGAGTTGAACCTTACCGTCTCGGGTCATAGAAATGGCATAGGGTCCCTGCTTTCCCCCAAAACTGAGACCAGTCAAGCCATTCTCTTTGTTGGGAGCAACCCGCCATTCCATGGACAACTCAAACTGGTCCAGGCTTTCTAAGCCCAGGTTTTTTTCTATACAAAGGGGGTGGAAGTTTCTACTGGCCAGCCTAAACTTGCCATGAATAACCCTCGTGTAGATTTGTTCTTCGTCGTACTCCGGCCACTGATGTTGGTTACTGGAGAATTCTTCTACCCACAAGGGCTCAGAATCAAATCCTCGCTGAACTTCCTTAGGCTCTGTAAGGGTCTGGGCCCACAGAGAGGAAGAAAGTAGGAGGCAAGACAGCCAAGTATACAGAAGGAGATAGGGGTTCCTTTGCTGGCTCCGGTTCATCGTCTGATAATTAGTAGTATAGGAATAGAAAAGTTTGTTATTTTTATATTTTGTTTGATCAAAATTATATTTTTATAAAATAGTTTGAAAACCTATTCCCTCTCCTGTCTGACTATAAAAAATTTAATATTTATATTATCCGAAAAATACTATTAATACAGGCTTTATCCCCATTTCCTCTATTTTATTGTAGGAGTCCGGCCATAAAGCCTATATTTGCATCCATATCAGGTTCCCTGCATGTATCAACTTTTCGAGATAAATCTTTCCTGGATCGATTTTTTACTTTTCATGCTAGCAGGCATTTTTACAGGTGTAATAAATACCCTTGCAGGAAGTGGCTCTCTGATTACCCTTCCCATCTTCATTTTTATGTGTGAGTTGAGCGCTCCTGTCGCCAATGGAACCAATCGAATCGGGGTCCTGATGCAAAGCCTTGTGGGGAGCGCCTCATCTTACAGACAGGGGCAGTTGCCCATCAAAAACTTAGCCTGGCTTATCCTCCCTATGTTTCTAGGAGCCCTGAGTGGAGCCTGGATAGCCGTGGACCTGGACGAAAAAATGATGAACCGGGCTATTGGTTTTCTAATGGTGTTCATGTTGGTAGTCCTCTTGATTCAGCCCAAACGCTGGATTCAGCCTTCGGAAATTGAAGGTGGGAGCCGCAACAAAGTATGGTTCAATTTTTTGATTTTTTTGGGCACAGGATTCTATGGAGGTTTTATTCAGGCGGGAGTTGGCATCTTCTTGCTGGCAGGTTTGGTACTGGCAGCCAAGTACACCCTTCTTCAAGCCAACGGGATCAAAATGCTGGCAGTTGTTGTCTTTAGTGTTCCTGCCTTGTTTATATTTTTCTCCTATCAGCAGGTACATCTGGGCTATGGGCTGCTCATGGCAGTCTTTCAGTCGCTGGGAGCCCTGATAGGGGTAAGGTTTGTAGCCAAATTGCCCAATGCCAATCTTTGGATTCACCGCCTTCTGATCCTCATTGTCTTTGTTTCCGCCCTCAAGATGTTTGGACTGCTAGACTTGATCATTGGATGGGGAAGTGACTACTTTTCATCATCTTCCCAGTGATGCTTTTGTCAGAGGGCATGGATTTTTGAACAGGAAAATTGACAATTGATTAAAGGATATCGTCCTTTGGAGAGATTGACCCCGTGATATAGGAAATTTTGCACGTGTTTTGCTAGCCTTTGCATAGCCTAATTCGTCTATTAGCATAAACAATCCCTATGATGTCATCCCTTCGTATCTATTCCCTACTTACAATTTTGATATTTTTGGCTTCCTGTGGCATGGACCCTGTTGACGACCGGGAAGATGAGATCCTAAACATGGAACTTGCCACCCTCTTGGATCAGCAGGGAGGAAGTGAGGGAATGTCTGCATTTAGGCTTCCCCAATCTGACGAACTGGACAAAATTCCTCAAGATCCCCTCAATCCCCTTACTGAAGCTAAGGTCAAGCTTGGAAAATTTCTCTATCATGAAACGGGGCTGGCGGTAGACCCTCGCAATCCTGTGAGCATGTACACCTACTCCTGTGCCAGTTGCCACCATGCCAAAGCGGGTTTTCAGGCTTCAATGCAGCAGGGCATCGGTGAGGGAGGCCTTGGGTTTGGACAAAAAGGCGAAGAAAGAAGAAAAAACGAGGACTACATTGACCTACAGGTGGATGTTCAACCCCTGCGATCACCAAGCACCCTCAATGTAGCCTTTCAAACCAATATGCTATGGAACGGACAGTTTGGTGCTACCGGTGTGAACACGGGTACGGAACACCTGTGGACAGAATTTACCCCCAAGGAAACCAATGAACTTGGCTATGAAGGGGTGGAGATTCAGGCCATTGCCGGACTTTCGGTACATAGACAGGACACAGACTCTGCCCTGATCAATGGCACTGTGTACAAGCAGTGGTTTGAGGAAGCATTTTCCACCATTCCTCAGGATAAGCGTTACAGCAAGGAATTTATAGGACTAGCCATCGCAGCTTACGAGCGTACCCTTCTCCCTACAGAGGCCCCATTTCAGCGCTGGCTGGCTGGTGATAAGGAAGCTATGAATGCAAGGCAGAAAAAAGGAGCCGTCCTTTTCTTCAGCAAGGGAAATTGCGTTTCCTGCCACAATGGACCCGCCCTCAACGAGATGGACTTCTTTGCCCTGGGCATGAACGACATGGAAGGGAATGGAACCATCCGTGCTTCCAGTGCCCTTCCCGCCAACAAAGGCAGGGGAGATTTTACAGGGGAGGAAAGCGACAACTACAAATTTAAGGTTCCCCAGCTATATAACCTCAAAGACTCACCCTTTTACGGACATGGGGGTACCTTTAATAGCATTCGAGAAGTGGTTCAATACAAAAATCTGGCCAATTCTGAAAACCCCAAGGTTCCACTTTCTCAGCTTGATGATGAATTTGTTCCCCTGGGTCTTAGCGATGAAGAAGTAGACCTGATCACTGAATTTATCAGCGAAGCCCTCTACGATCCCAATCTTCAGCGATTCGAGCCTACAGAACTTCCTTCGGGATTGTGTTTTCCCAACAATGATCCCCAATCCAAGGCAGACATGAACTGCAACTGAGAAGGCAACGGATCAGCCTGAATGTCGTATCTCCAATACCTTTTTTGAAGGATATTGTGCAAATTTGAGTCAATTACGGCTGAGACAATGAAAAGAGTAGTAGTAGGCCTCTCCGGAGGCGTGGATTCCAGCGTTGCCGCCTTTCTGCTTTTGCAACAAGGCTATGAAGTTATAGGCCTCTTTATGAAAAACTGGCATGATGATTCCGTAACGGTCAGTGATGAATGTCCCTGGCTAGAGGACAGCAATGATGCCCTGGCCGTGGCGCAACACCTGGGGATTCCCTTTCAGACCATCGACCTGAGCAAGGAATATAAGGCCCGCATCGTAGACTATATGTTTGCCGAGTACGAAGCCGGGCGTACGCCTAACCCCGACGTTCTCTGCAACCGTGAGATCAAATTTGATATTTTTTTGGAAAAAGCCCTTCAACTAAGGGCTGATTATGTAGCTACGGGTCATTATGTGAGAAAAGATACCATACAGTTTGATGGCAGGGAGGTGCACAGGTTGTTGGCAGGAAAAGACAGTAGAAAGGATCAGAGCTACTTTTTGTGCCAACTGAATCAGGAGCAACTTTCAAGGGCCCTCTTTCCTATTGGAGAATTACAAAAATCTAAAGTTAGAGAAATTGCCGCCGAAGCGGGACTGATCACCGCTGGCAAGAAAGACTCTCAGGGGCTTTGCTTCATAGGAAAAGTTAAACTACCTACCTTCCTTCAGCAGCAGCTCAAACCCAAAGAAGGAAATATCGTCGAAATTCCTGCTGATGCTCCACTGTACAGGGAAAAAGTAAGTGCAGGATCAGTAGAAATGGATAAAAATACCTGGCTAAAGTCCCAGACAAAGGCCTATACTTATCTTCCCCAGGACGGTGAAATCGTAGGTAGGCATGAGGGAGCCCACTTTTTTACTATTGGTCAACGAAAAGGGCTGAATGTGGGAGGCAAGGCCGAACCTCTTTTTGTAATTGCTACCGACACCGAGGCTAATGTCATCTATACAGGTATGGGGGAAGCTCATCCCGGCCTTAACAGAAAGGGACTTTTTATCCCACATGATGACCTTCACGCTGTCAGAGAGGACTTGCGCATGGAGGTTGGAAAAAGCAAGTCCCTGGATGTCCGAATTCGTTATCGCCAGCCCCTTCAAAAAGCTATCCTTTACAGAGAAGTGGAGGGCATGTACATTGTCTTCGAAAACCTGCAAAGGGGCATCACCCCAGGTCAATTTGCCGCCTGGTATGAGGGAGATGAACTCATAGGCTCTGGCGTAATATCCTAAACATTAAACAAATTATCTGGTTCAACTAATTCAGGCTTAAAAAAGTTATTTGCCTTTTTAGGACCTGTTTTTTTCCATTTAAAATAAATGTTCAATGTTGAATAAAATATTACGCTGGACAGGAATAATCGTAGCTTCAGTATTGGTACTTGGCCTTATCCTTGGTCTTATTGTTTACATTAAAAGTGAGCCTCTTCCCCAAGGACAGGAAGGCCCTGAGGCCGATTCTTTGGCCAGAAGAATGGAAAATGCCGTTAACAAGGATGCCTGGGATTCTACCCATGTGCTCAAGTGGACCTTTGCCATTAGGAACAAACACGTATGGGATAAGAAAAGGAACCTTGCTGAGGTAAAATGGGGTGATAATAGGGTCTTGATTAATCTTGCCAATCAAGAAGGCATCGCCTATCAATCAGGTCAAAGGCTAAATGGAAAAGAAGCTGATAAACTCATTCAGACCGCCTGGCAATACTGGGTAAATGATTCTTACTGGCTCAATCCTGTAGTCAAGGCTTTTGATAAGGGAGTAAAGCGCTCCTTGGTTCGTGATGAGGAGGGGAATGAGCAACTCTTGCTGACCTATACGGAAGGAGGGGTAACTCCCGGCGACAGCTACCTGTGGATTCTAGATCAGGAGACTTATCGCCCAGAGGCCTGGAAAATGTGGGTAGAGGTCATTCCTTATAAAGGTCTGAAAATCGATTGGAAGGGCTGGGAGCAACTGGAAACCGGAGCCTGGATAGCGACCATCCACGACTCGGGAGTTATCAAATTGAAGATGGACCAGGTAGAAGTGGCGGATGAGGTTGAAGAGTTTTTTGGAGGCAAAGACCCTTTCACCGAGCTATTGTAGGAATTCGGATATTCTTCTTTCGATTTCGGGAAATTGTTTTCCTATCATTCAACGAAAAACCATAATTTTCAGGTGTGCATGAAGTTAGCATACTCATAATCCCTGAAAGATATGGAAAATAATACAGAATCATTAGACAGTCAAATCCGGGAAGCCCAGCTTAGGAAGTTGGCCATTGAGGTCGAGCGCCTTGAGGCCGAGCGTAGAGAACAAGAGCGCGAAGAACAAGAAGCCATCGAAAAAGCCACTCGCCCCTGGTATAAAAAGGTAAACTTCTACAGGCTTGGAGGAGCCGTGGCTGTATTTTTCCCCATCGCATGGTTCTATCTATTCGAAGTTATCGGCCCCTCCCTTGAATTGCAAAACATCAACAGGGAATTGGCCATGACCCAACTCACCCTTCAGATTGATACCCTGAGTAAAAAAATAGACGAAGACCTCCGAGACCTGGAAGAACAAAACCAGGAACAATTCAACAAACGCGCTGCACTGGTTGAGGACCATCAACTTCAGATGTCCCAGGTAGATAGTCTGCTAGATCTCACCCAGGTCCAGCTTTCATCCATCATGAATGTCAACCAGGTAGAAGGAGACGAGGAAACTGTAAACAGCTTAAAGACCCTGATGGAAACCTGGGCTGATTTCTATACACCCAGCCGGGAAGATGTGGAGAAAATTCAAGTAGCTTTTGCAGATTTTGTTAAAAAAGAAGCCCAAAGAATGGGAGGAGAATTTGAAGAAGTCGAAGGGGATGTGGGTAATGTAAGAAGGTTCATGATCAATGACCTGCACAACGCCATCTTCAAAGATGACAATAAAAATACCGAAAGGCTCATCGTGCAGACCTTTGTCGAACCCCTCAAGGAGACTTATACCATTAAAAGTCTGGTCAATGTAGAGTATTCCAGGCGCAACAATGCCAAAGAAGATAAGATGGGAGATATCCCCAAGCGCAACGCACGAATGGCCATTCAAAAGCTTCAGTTTCAGGAGGATTTCAAAAAAGAGATTGAGGAAAGCATTCGCAAGAGCCTTCCTGAACTGGAACTGGTGTTCGAGTAGAAAATTATTTCTATTTTGCAGCTTGACCCCACACCTATGACTTTAGAAAAAATAGTCCTGGTGGGAGAGGATGGGCGAAGACAGGAATTGTTGAAGCGTCTGCCTAACCTCCCCCTTCTTTTCCAGGGAGAACTTCCCCCTTCTTATGAGATGGCCGAGTCTGCCGATATCTTCATTGACCTTGACCTCGATGATCATCCCGAACGCCTTCCCTTTTACCTGAAACAGGAGACCACTTTGATGGCATCTGCTGTAAAGATGTCCCTTCTACAACAGCGCTATACTTATATGGGGCCTGTAGCCTCTACCTTGCTAGGGCTCAATGCCCTTCCCACTTTTATCGACCGTCCGGTATGGGAGGTGTGTGCCCTCGATGAGGAGGGTAGCAGGGCCTGGAAGGAAATAGCCCAAAACTGGAACATAGAAATTGAAGAGGTAGCTGCCCGACCCGGAATGGTCACCCCGCGGATCATTCTTCCCATTATCAATGAGGCCTATATCATGTGGCAGGAGGGAACGGCTGGGCCGGATGCCATCGACACAGCTATGAAATTGGGGACCAATTACCCTCGGGGACCTATTGCCTGGTCCAGAGAAATTGGGCTGTCTCAGGTAGTGGAACTACTGGAAATTCTACATCGAGATACGGGCTCACAGCGATTCATGCCCTGCAGGCTTTTGAGAGAAAAAAGTATGATCCCTTCCTGAATGAAAAGAGGGGTTTCTGTTTTAGCTTTCTCTGACCATTTCATAGATCAACAGAATCTTGGTAAGGATAGGGGCCTTTCCTGATTCGGCTGCAGCCATCCAGTGGAGAATGCGCTCGCGGGTGTAGGATTCATCGCTGCTCATGCGGTAATAATCCCAAGACCTAAATAAACTGCAAATCCGGTCAAGTTCCTCCTCTCTTGTTTCCTTAGGTGTCATGAGAAGATCCAGGGCGTAGGCCCGAGCCTCATATTCGGCTCGAAAGGGAGCAGGCCAGGGGAGGGCAAACAATAGAAAAATCAAAGCCCAAAATCCCAAAAAGGGGAAAAAGACCACTCCAAATGTCAGAAACTGGGGAAAAAGGTAAGCCAGGGCAAAGGGGCCCATCCCCTGCCGGTCAGCATCCAGAATATGGACCACCTCATGGGCCAGGGTCCTCATGGCGCCTCCTTCATGTTGCTGGATATAAGATTGATCTGGAAAGTA
The DNA here is from genome assembly GCA_964564415.1 of uncultured Bacteroidia bacterium. Taxonomy (GTDB): domain Bacteria; phylum Bacteroidota; class Bacteroidia; order J057; family J057; genus JALEFZ01. The sequence continues at coordinate 197,715 of CAZMAV010000005.1, forward strand.
GATGGTATTGCCGATCACGGTGGTGTAGCGGGTGAGAAATTCCGGATTAAACCAAAAAATAAAAATATAGAGGACCTGCATCTCCCAAGCCTCATCCTTGAATTTCACCTTGAGTGGGACGACCTCGCTAAACTCATCTACCAGCATGTCAAAGTTTTTTCCAAAAGAATCCATATTCTAAACGATTAGCTCCATTTACCCAAAGAAAGAAATAATCCCCTCGATTATAACGAATCTTTTTTAGGGATAAAACATCCAGCACCCCGTGGCTTAGAAATAAATTGCGCTCGATAAGCCCCCGGCACCTTTCCACCCTATTCGGGATAATCAGTAATATAAGTAAATGTTACGTTTTTCTTTCCTTACGATACCAAGGATTGGCTAGGCAGAGGCAGGAATCTCGCCATGATTGCCTAGCGGAAACCCAAATCTACAATCAATCAAACCAATCCTTTGTATCATGAAGAAAATTGCATTCACAACATTATTTGCCCTACTGGTGGGAATGGCTGCTCAAGGAGCTGCCCTGATGCCAAAAGATGAATTGCCTCCGATCTTTAAAAGGACCCATCGTTCCATCGCCGCCACCCAAAAGTTCAAGCAGGTTCGTGGAAGATGGAAGGCTGACAAGCAGTTGTTTACCGATCTTGAAATGGCCATTATCGGGTATTACGCCTTCAATCCTAAGGGAAAGGCGGACATGGTCGATGTCATGACTTCCTGTTCGGTAGACAGCAAGTCCTTTGGAAAGGTCGACGCCCAAAAGGTAAAATCAGCCTTTCGTGCAGTAGAAGCCAGCAAAGTCAATGTGGCTTATAAGTTGTTCAAAGAAATGGCCCAATCAGGAACTACCTCCTCAGCCAGAAAATTTGGCAAGACCATGGTAGATTATATCGACAAGGAAGAGGGCCTTCGCAGAGGAGGTAGCCAGTCCACAGCCGAGATCAATGGTTTGCTGGGAAAAATCATCGGCGGAATCATTGGTGGAATAACGGCCATCATTACCGGCAACCCTGAGTTTATCGTTGGCTTTGTAGCGGCGGGAGCAGCCCTCGGCGATCTTACGGAAGAGTGGATCAAGGGGGATGGAGTTATGGCCAGGCCAGACGGCAAGGATTGTCAGCCCCCCTACTTTGAATTTTGATCTTGGGGCCAGGGTTAAACCCCTGGTCCTAATTTTTCTTTTTTGTAAGGCCAATATCTTTGGAAAGGACACCTGTAAAGGAGGGGTAAGTAGTTTTTTTATCCGATAAAATATTTATGGGCCGCAGGTAATGGCCAATCATTCAGTTTACAATCCTGATCCAGGGAAAAAGGCTCAGGTCTTTTTTGAACAACAACTTGATTTTACTGGGCCGATAGAGAATGGAATAATCGTAATTCTGTAGGGTCTGATAGGTATGCAAATGATGAAAGGGTATCATTTCCGGCACCCTCACTTCATTATACATGGTTTCCACTTCATTTTGGGCGGCTTCCAGCTCTTTTTCCTGGAAGAGGGGGCTTTCTATGATATGAATCTCTCCCTCTGATTTGAGGTACTCCCTGCACCGATTGATGAGCTTTTCGAGGCTGGGAAAATAACTGATGGCTTCGCAGAGAATGACATAGTCCCACTGACCCTTGGGAAAAATATCCTCAAAAATGTCTCCATAGTAAAACTCCAGGTTGTTTTCGGCAAATACCCTGGCCGCCTGTTCGAGTTCGGTCATGTTAATGTCAAGGGCGGTAATTTCTGACTCCGGGATACTGGCTATGTTGGCGGCGAGCCATCCATTCCCACAAGCTAAATCCATGATTCTCGGCTGCTCTTTGCCTTTTCTGAGGTATTCTATGAGCCTTTTTGAAATATTTGCCCTCCGCTGCCATTGCTGGCGATGCATGGTATAGAAAAACGTCCCCGGCAATTCCCTGAGTTCAGCATCGGAAACAATCCTGTTGGCCCGGGAGTGTGCCTTCAAATAGGCTTTTTCAAACTCTCGGTTTCCGGAGGATTTGATGTGAACTTTCTTTTGTGAATGACTGGGAACTGGATACATGGAGGCACGAAAATTTCGAAATTAAATATAGGTCAAACAAGGGATTATCCCAAAAATCGGTAATAGTAGCCTCATGAGCCCATGACACAGGTCTTTCTTACAACTTGTACCTGCCACTGGATTTGCAAAGGTGGTATATGGCCTTTACAGATACAAGAAAAAACAGACAGATGTATGATTGCCTTCTTGGGCCCTGGCCTGACAGCTACCTGACTAGCTATCGAAAAAATCCATGGGGATCAAGTAAAAATTGCGATATATTTGCGGCCTGTGTATATCAGCAAGGAAAGGAAAATAAGGATGGCAAGAATTAGAAAGATCAAGAATCCTCAGCGAATCGAACTGACACTGGAGGACGCCGCTTCAGATGGTCGAACGGTTGCGAGGCACGAGGAAAAGGTCGTCTTTGTGGAAGGGGGAGTACCCGGCGACAGGGCTGAAGTCTTTATTTTCGGTAAGCAAAAGAAATTTCTGGTAGGTCGTATTGAGAAGCTGATCGAAGCTTCACCGGATCGGGTTGACCCTCCTTGTGATCACTTTGGGGTCTGTGGAGGCTGCAAATGGCAAGACATGGACTATGAAGCCCAGATAAAATTCAAGGAAAATCAAGTCCTCAACGCCATTCAGCGGATAGGAAAGATCGAGGCAGGAGAAGCTCTCCCTATTTTAGGCAGTCGCGAGATTTTTCACTACCGCAACAAGGTGGAATTTTCCTTCTCTCGATCAGTCTGGCGGACCAAAGAAGAGATGGATAAAGGGATTGAATACCCTGCGGAAGGAGCTTTAGGCTATCATACCCCTCGTTTTTTTGACAAGGTAATCCCAATTGAGGAGTGCCACCTTCCCCATCCCCTGGTCAATGAAATTCGAAATGAAACGGAGAGATTTGCCATCGAGCATCAATATCCCTTCTACAACATTCGCGAACATGAAGGCTGGCTAAGGACCCTGGCCTTTCGCAGCTCAATAGCCAATGACGAGCTTATGGTTATCCTTGTAGTGGCTGAGGAAAACAAGGACAGGATTGACAATATTTTTCACCACCTACAGGCCCGCTTTCCTGCCATTACCCATCTGATTTGGATTGTCAACAAAAAGCTCAACTCCGTCTACCTCGACCAGGAATTTAGGATTTGGAAAGGCAGTCCCTACCTTACAGAAAACCTGGGGGGCTATGATTTTCGCATAAGACCTCTGTCTTTTTTTCAGACCAATCCCAAGCAGGCCCAGGTCCTGTACGGAGCAGTCCGCCAATACCTTGAAAAAGCCCTTCCTGAAGGTGAAGACAGGCATCCCGTAATCTATGACCTCTACTCTGGCACTGGAAGCATAGGCATTTTTGTCTCCCAGCTGGCTCGCAAAATCGTGGGCATTGAGTATGTGCAGTCGGCTGTAGACGATGCTTGGGAAAACGTCAAACTCAATCACCTGGACGAAAAACAGTTCAGTTTCTATGCCGGAGACATGAAGGCCATCCTGACCGACGAACTCGTGGAGAAGGAGGGGCATCCTGATGTCATTATCGCTGACCCACCCCGTCAGGGCATGGACCCCAAAGTGGTCAAACAGATCATAAAGGTGAGACCGGAACACACCATATACGTGAGTTGCAAGCCTGCGACCCAGGCCCGGGACCTGGAAATGCTGAGAGATTATTACGAACTTTTATCCATTCAGCCGGTAGACATGTTTCCCCACACGGCCCATGTAGAAAACATCGCTTTCCTGAAAAAGCGGCCCCTGCCGCTGCTCATCAACAGGTCGGAAGAAAAGGAATCTAATTGATCAGGAAAATAACCCGTACATCTCTGCTTTGACCCGGTTGATAATGATGCCGAGGTGCTCGGGATTGTCCCGAAAATTGAGCTCCTCAATGGAGATTTCGATTTTTTTGCCGTAGTCGTAGGCATCAAACCAGGCTTCGTAACGCTCGTTGAGCTTTTTGAGGTAATCCAGGCGAATAGAGTCCTCATACTGACGGCCCCTGTCCTGTATTTGTTCCACCAATTTGGGAATGCCGGCCCTTAAGTAGATCAGCAGATCCGGAGCCTTGACTAGGTCGGCAATGGTCTGGAATAATTCCTTATAAGTATCGTAGTCACGGGCATGCATAAGGCCCATGGCGTAGAGGTTGGGAGCAAAAATCTGGGCATCCTCATAGATGGTCCTGTCCTGGATGACATTTCGATTTTCGGTGGTGATGGCCGTCAGTTTCTTGAGGCGGGATTGAAGGAAGGAAACCTGCAGGTTGAAGGACCAGCGAGGCATATCCGAGTAAAAATCCATCAAATAAGGATTCTGATCGTTGTCCTCGTACATGGCTTCAAATCCAAAATACCTGGACAAGAGGTAGGTGAGCGTCGTTTTTCCGGCTCCTATATTTCCGGCTACACAGATATGCATATGCAAATAATTATGCTGATGGGGGGTAAACTCAGTAACCGAGCTTCTTCCTTACCCTTTTTAACGTTTTTTGGGCGATCTTCCTTGCTTTCACAGCCCCTTCTTCCAGTTTTTTGTCAAGTTCGCTGAGGTTTGACATGTAATAGTCATACTTTTCTCGGGCGGGGCCAAATCTTTCGAGGATCAATTCCAACAATTCCTTTTTAGCATGTCCATAGCCATAATTTCCACCCTCATAGTTTTTCCTCATCTGATCGATCTGAGCCTCATTCGCCAGGAGCGAATATATAGCGAAAACATTGCAGGTATCGGGATTTTTGGGCTCTTCAAGGGGAGTAGAGTCCGTCTCGATTCTCATGACCTGCTTTTTGAGTTGTTTTTTGGGTAAAAATACAACAATGGTATTGTCCCTGGATTTGCTCATTTTCTCCCCATCGATGCCCGGTACTGTCATTACTTTTTCATCGATTCGAGCCTCGGGGGCGACCAGGCTATCCTCTCCATAGCTATTGTTGAGCTTTTCGGCAAGCACACGGGTAAATTCGAGGTGCTGCTTTTGATCCTTGCCCACAGGAACCACTTCTGCATCATAGAGCAAAATATCAGCGGCCATTAGCACGGGATAAGTAAACAGACCGGCATTGACAGATTCCATTCGATCTGCCTTATCCTTAAAAGAGTGGGCCAATTGAAGGCGGCTGTAAGGCATGAAGCAGGAGAGGTACCAAGACAATTCTGTAACCTCAGGTATGTCGGATTGCCTGTAAAAGACAGTTTTTTCCGTGTCGAGTCCGCAGGCCAGCCAGGCTGCGGCGGTGGTATAAGTGTTGTGACGGATGGTTTCTCCTTCCTTGATGCTGGTGAGGCTATGCATATCGGCGATGAAGAGGAAGGACTCGTTAGCGTCCTGGTTAGACAGCTCAATCGCAGGTAAAATTGCCCCCAAAAGATTGCCCAAATGGGGGGTCCCTGTACTTTGGATGCCCGTAAGAATTCTGGCCATGTTCTCGCTTATCTTGAAAATCAGGTGAAATTAACAAGCTAATCGTAAAAAGAGAATTTTTGGCGGTAATCTTGAGCCTTAACTGCCCTCCGCCCTTCTTTTTCCTTGCAAATCGAAGCCTCCCGATGTATTTTCGTCCATATGGCTGATAAAATCAGACAGCCCAAATCTTGCCGGTATCTTTCAAGGCAGTGAGCGCAATTGCAGTCCTATGGCGATAGAAATCAAGAACCTCAAAAAGTCGTTTGGTGAAAAGGAAGTTCTGAAGGGAATCGACTTTTGCTTTGAAAAGGGAAAGGTCAACATGATCATAGGAGCTAGTGGAAGTGGAAAGAGTGTCATGCTCAAATGCATCGTAGGGCTGTTAGAGCCTTCGAAGGGGCAGGTCCTCTTTGGCGATAAAGATTTTCACCAGTGCGACTCCCACGAACAACGGGAGATACGCCAAAATATAGGCATGCTTTTCCAGTCCTCTGCCCTCTTTGATTCTCTTACTGTGGAAGAGAACGTGGCTTTTCCCATTAAAATGTTTACTGGGAAAAAGGAAAAGGAGGTCCTGAATCGGGTAAACTTCTGCCTGGAGCGGGTCAACCTCAGCGGAACCAATGACATGCTGCCCTCCGAAATTTCGGGGGGTATGAAAAAGCGCGTCGGTATTGCCCGTGCCATTGCCATGAACCCCAATCATCTCTTTGTCGATGAACCCAACTCCGGCTTGGATCCCTTGACAGCCTCCGTGATCGATAAACTTATCCTGGATCTCACGGAAGAATTCAACATGACTACCGTTGTCATTTCTCACGACATGAATTCAGTCATGAACATTGGCCATAAAATCATGTTTCTCTATCGGGGATTTAAAGAATGGGAAGGCTCAAACAAAGAAATTCTCTATTCTGATAACCCCAATTTGGAAAAATTCATATTTGTCTCGGACCTCATCAAGCGCTAAAACTGTCTTTCCTTTTCCACAAGGTCCTCCTTTTTCTTAATAAATTTTATCTCACAAGGCCGGAGCATAGCGTTTATTTGTAATTGCAGCCTTCATTCATTCTAATTGATTACTCATGGATGCCAAGGAAAGGATTCTTCAACTTACCGAGGAACTCAAGCAGCATAATTACGATTATTATGTGATGGCCAAGCCTACCATTTCGGATTACGAATTTGACAAGACGCTCGAAGAACTTACCCGTTTAGAGGAGAAGTATCCCGAATTTAAGCAGCCCGATAGCCCTACGCAAAGGGTGGGGGGGGAGATCACCAAGGAGTTTCCTACCTTCACCCATATCAGGCTCATGCTCAGCCTGAGAAATAGCTACTCCCAGGATGAAATCCGTGAGTTTGACGAACAGGTCAGAAAACTGACAGGAAGGGAGGATTACAGCTACTTGTTGGAACACAAATTTGATGGAGTATCTCTGAGCCTTCACTACGAAAAAGGACTGCTGGTACGGGGGGTAACTCGCGGTAATGGTGTGGAGGGAGACGTCATCACTGCCAATATCAAAACCATCCCTTCTATCCCCCTCAAACTTCGCAGGGAGGACCCCCCCGAGCAATTGGAGGTCCGTGGCGAGGTCATTATGCCTTTGGCTGCCTTCGGTGAGCTTAATGAAACCCGGGCAGCTGAAGGTAAAACTCCCCTTATGAATCCTCGAAATACCACGGCAGGTACCCTCAAAATGCAGGATTCCTCAATTGTAGCAAGCCGAACCCTGGTTTTTTATGCTTATCATGTAGATGCCAATGACAGAGGGGTGGAGAGAGACGACCAGCACATGGAGCAATTGAAAAATTGGGGCTTTTTGACCTCAGGATCCTTTTCTGTGGCTCAGGATATAGAGGAAGTTATACAATACCTGGATGAATGGGAGGAAAAGCGGAAGGGACTGGGCTATGAAATTGACGGCATCGTCATTAAAGTCAATGAGCTCAGGCTGAGAGAGGAGGTCGGCTATACTGCCAAAGCTCCTCGTTGGGCCATTGCCTACAAATACAAGGCAGAAGAGGTGGTAACCAAGTTAGAATCGGTGGTCTACCAGGTGGGAAGAACTGGCAAAGTAACTCCTGTGGCCAATCTCACTCCTGTTTTGCTGGCGGGAACCACGGTCAAGCGAGCCTCCATCCACAATGCTGATGAAATCGAACGCCTGAATTTGCACCTTGGAGATAGGGTAAGGGTGGAAAAAGGAGGAGAAATTATTCCTAAAATCGTCAGTGTTCTCCTGGAGGAAAGAGAAGAAGGAGCCAGTAAAATAAGCTTTCCTGAGACCTGTCCAGAATGTGGGACATCCCTCAGAAGGGTGGAGGGAGATGCCAATCACTACTGCCCTAATGATGAGACATGCCCTCCCCAGGTAAAGGGAAGAATCATCCATTTTTCCAGTAGAAGAGCCATGGATATCGACGGATTGGGCACGGAAATCGTAAATCAGCTCGTAGACGAGGACCTCGTACAGACCTACGCAGATTTGTATGATTTAAGTTACGAACAATTGATAGGTCTGGAACGTTTTGCGGACCTGTCGGCTCGAAATTTGCTAAATGGAGTAAAAGCAAGTAAGGAAGTTGGTTTCGCCCGTGTGCTCTTTGCTTTGGGAATCAGATACGTAGGTGAGACAGTAGCCAAAAAGTTGGTGCGCTATTTTGGGAATATTGACCAACTAATTGCGGCAAGTGAGGAAGAATTGATTGCAGTTCCCGATATCGGTGAGCAAATTGCCAAGAGCCTAAGGTCCTTCTTTGATGCCCCTGCCAATATTGAGATGATCGAAAAACTCAGAGAGGCAGGTCTGCAATTCGAAACTGAGGAAAAAGATGAAAGGGCCGATAAATTAGTTGGAAAAAGTTTCGTAATTTCAGGGGTATTTAAGGATAGAAGCAGGGATGAGATGAAAGACCTCATTGAAAGCCTGGGAGGGGAACTGAAGAGTTCTGTCTCTAAAAAGACTTCTTATCTTTTGGTCGGGGACAACGCCGGTCCTTCCAAACTGGAAAAGGCAGAGAAAGCAGGCGTAGAGGTGATTTCAGAAGAAGAGTTTTATACATTGATCGGATGGATTGGATCAACGACATAAAAGACAAATTCAGCCGGAAGCGGATTCGTTCCTTGGACCGTACCAAGGAATACAATCGGGATTTTGTCGACATCGATAGTGCGAAGAAGATTGGTTTGATCATCAATCTCTCTACCACAGACCCAGGAGATATATCCCTGGTCGAGGATTACATGGAAACCCTTAAAAAGAGACAAAAAGACATCCTCCTCATCGAAATCAACCTCGATAAGAAGTCCGAACCCACCTACTCTAACATTCCCAACTCTATCTTCATCAATCCCAACAAGCTCAATTGGCTGGATTATCCCATTCCTTCCCTGGAAAATCAGATTCGCAGCCACGAACTGGACATTCTCATGGATTTTGACATGTCCCCCCGCATGCCTTCCAAATACATTTGTAGCATGGCCAAGGCCCGGACCAGAACCGGGCTGCACCGGGAGGGATTTGAAGTCTGCTACGAGCTCATGATCCATCCCACCGAAAGCAACGACATGAAAAACATGATCAAAGAATTCGATTACTTCCTCAACATGATAGACAACGGGAAGCGGGTTAAAGTATAAAGTTGTTGTATGCAGACACTTATTGGAACAGGGGTGGCCGTGGTTACCCCTTTTGCTCTAGATAAAGGGGTGGATTATCCCGCCCTGCGTAAAGTCATCCAGCACCTGATCAAGGGCGGTGTAGAATACCTTGTCGTCATGGGTACAACCGGAGAGTCGGCCACCCTCAGCCACGATGAAAAGCGAAAGGTCCTCGATACCTTTTTTGAAGAAAGCACGGGAGAAACGCCTATTGTCATGGGGATTGGAGGCAATGATACCCGTAAAATCGCCGACATGGTCGACCAGTATACCCGGGCTTATCCCCAACTGGGAGGTATCCTCTCAGTAAGCCCTTACTACAATAAGCCCAGTCAGGAAGGACTTTTTCAGCACTACAAAGCAATTGCAGAAGCTACGGATTTTCCTATTATTCTGTACAATGTGCCGGGCCGAACCAGCTCCAATGTAGAGGCCCAGACCACCTTGCAGCTGGCACATGAAGTTCACAACATCGTTGCGGTGAAGGAGGCCTCCGGGGATTTGGAGCAGGTCATGGAAATTGTCAGGCAAAAGCCGGAGGACTTCCTGCTGCTATCTGGGGATGATGCCCTAAGTCTGCCCATTTTGAGTCTGGGGGGAAGGGGAGTCATCTCGGTCAGTGCCAATGCCTTTCCATTTGAATTTAGCGAGATGGTAAGGGCAGCCCTCAGGAATGATTGGGTCAAGGCAAGGGAGCTACATTATCACCTCTTTCCGATGATGAAGCTCCATTTTGAGGAAGGCAATCCGGCAGGGGTAAAAATGGCCATGGCATTGCAGGGACTCTGCGAGGCTGAACTTCGCCTGCCCTTGGTCAAGGCCAGTAATAGGCTAAAGGAAAAGATTGAGGCCCACCTCTCCCGATTCCAGCTCAACTAGTAGAGTGAAAGGTAAAAAAAAGAGGTATCCGTGGGGATGCCTCTTTTTTATTTCTGGTCAAAAAAAGGATAAACAGGCTTAGGCTTCGGCCTTGTTTTTCATTTCCTGGATTTCCTTACGGATATCCTGGGCCATTACTTTAACATCCTGCATCGCCTTGCGAGCACGAGTACCTGCAGCCTTGTTGTCCTTTTCATAGAACTTGGTGAAATCATCTTCAATCGCAATGATCAGGCTTTTTAGTTTTGCGTATTTTTCCATTCAATTATAGTTTTAGATTAATTAAATTTAGCAGTTTAGGCGGTCTGAATCAACATTTTACATCATTAATGAGGCAAATTCCCGAACTTTTTCACGATAAACCCCTTTTTCGATCTTTTCTCGAACCGCTTCAAAGGCTTCCAGGGTGAAATCTACGTCTTCTTCCCTGTGGTGAGCCGTAGGGATCAGTCGTAGCATGATCACTCCACGTTCGACGACGGGGTAGACCACACCAGAAGCAAATATCTTATGATTTTCTCTCAAATCGGTAATCACGCCGATAGCCTCAGTTTCCACCGCCTTGAGGTAGACAGGAGTAACAGGGGACTCGGTATTGCCAATGTTGAAACCTCTTTCCTTCAAACCGGACTGAAGTTTGTTCACAATGGTCCAGAGTTTCTCTCGAAGCTCTGGCATATTGATCAACATATCCAGTCGCTTGATGGCACCCACAGTCATGGGCATGCAGAGCGATTTGGCATAGATTTGAGAGCGCATGTTGTACCTAAGGTAGTTGATCACCTTCCTATCACCGGTAACAAAGGCTCCAAACCCTGCCATGGATTTGGCAAATGTGCAAAATAATACGTCAATTTTGTCTTGAATCCCATAGTGCTCTCCGACTCCTTTTCCTGTTTTACCCATCACCCCAAATCCGTGGGCATCGTCAACAAAGAGTCGGAAGTTGTACTTTTCCTTAAGGGCAGCAATTTGATCCAGACGCCCTGTGTCTCCCCTCATTCCAAATACACCTTCAGTAACGACGAGAATACCTCCTTTAGTATTTTCTACGACTTTTTGAGCCTTTTTTAGGCGATCTTCCAACTGCTCAATGTCATTGTGGGCAAAAACAAAGCGCTTGGCCATGCTAATGCTCATTCCGTCCATGATACAGGCGTGAGAAAGCTGATCATAAACGATGACATCGCGGCGGTCGGTAAGGGCGTGAATAATAGACATGCAACCCTGATAACCAAAGTTGAGCAGGAAGGCATCCTCCTTTTCCATAAAAGAAGCAGCTTTTTGCTCAAAAGCCTCGTGATTGTCGGAGTTTCCGGTCAGCACCCTCGATCCCATCGGATAGGCCAGCCCCCAGTCCGCAGCCGCTTCAGCATCTGCCTTACGGATTTCAGGATGATTGGCCAATCCCAAGTAGCTGTTGAGCGACCAAACCAGCACATCCTTCCCGCGAAATTTCATCCAGGGTCCTACTTCGCCTTCAAGTTTGGGATACGCCAGGTATCCATGGCCTACAGAGGCATATTGCCCTAAGTCTGTAGACATGTTGCGATCAATTTTGTCAAAGATATCCAAAGCCTAATTGTTAAGTTTTAACTCTACTCCTTAAAGCTCAATAGGGCAAATTTATAACTAATTCGGCAATATGAAAATCTTAATGTGATTTGAGGAGAGATAAATATGGCCCCTGCGTCTTCCAGAGGACATTGCTACTCATTTCCAGGACTTGAACCAAGAGGATACCTTCATCTGAATGACACCCCATACAGCCTCTCTGACGATGTTACGCGACATTTTGGAAGTCCCCTGTGTGCGGTCCCTGAATATAATAGGTACTTCTTTGATCCTGAAGCCATATTTCCATGTTCTGAATTTCATTTCTATTTGAAAGGCATATCCCACCCATTTGACAGGGCGTTCCAGCACCTTCTCAAGGGTGTGCTTCCTGTAGCACTTAAATCCCGCCGTCGTATCACGGATATTCATCCGGGTGATGAATCGGACGTAAGCGCTGGCATAATAGCTCAGTAAAACCCGGCTCATGGGCCAGTTGACAACATTTACTCCGTTGATATAACGCGAACCTATGACCAGGTCATAGCCCTTTTCCTCGCAGGGCTTTAGCAAGGAAGGAAGGGATTTGGGATTGTGGCTAAAATCCGCATCCATCTCAAAAATATACTCATAACCCCGATTGATGGCCCAGTTGAAACCGTGGATGTAGGCCGTTCCTAGGCCCTGCTTGCCCGCTCTCTCCTCGATGTGAAGCTGATCGGGAAACTCTTTGATCAAAGCCTTGACAATGTCGGCGGTACCATCGGGAGAATTGTCTTCCACGATCAGGACATGGGTATCGGGGAGGGATTCGAAGACCGCACGAATGATTGATTCGGCATTTTCCCGCTCGTTGTAGGTAGGTATGATGACCAGTTTGTCCGACATATCCTGGAAGCCTCTATGCGTCTGATTTTAAAAGCCCAAGATTACAAGTTTCCAGGCGTATAAACAATAAATAGTGGATCAACCTTCTACATCCAGACAGCCCCGGCCGACCATCCTCCCCTAATCGACATTCTTATGGCTTGATTCCAAAACAAAAACTTTCGTATTTGCCGGAAATATGGTTATTCCACCATCCTGAATATTGACATAAATATTACTTTACCCCTATACACATGGCTAATCAACTGTTAGAAGGAAAAAAAGGGATCATATTTGGTGCCCTGGATGAGAATTCCATCGCCTGGAAGGTCGCCGAAAAGGCACATCAGGAAGGAGCTCGCTTTGTCCTGACCAATGCACCAGTAGCCCTCAGGCTTGGTACCATCAATGCCCTTGCCGAAAAAACCGAGGCTCCCCTCGTTCCTGCTGATGCCACTAACCTCGAAGATATCAACCATCTTCTCGATGAGACGGAAAAGGCCTTTGGAAAAATCGATTTCGTCCTTCACTCCATCGGTATGTCTCCCAACGTCCGCAAAAAACGTGAATATACCGACCTTAACTACGACTGGCTCACCAAGACCTACGATGTCTCGGCCATTTCTTTTCACAAAATCATGCAGTCCCTTTACAAGAGGGACCTTATGAATGAGTGGGGCTCTATCCTGGCGCTGACCTATATTGCTGCCCAAAGGACTTTTGGCGAATACAATGACATGGCCGAAGCTAAGGCGCTCCTGGAGTCTATCGCCCGTAGTTTTGGCTATCACTTTGGAAAAAAGTCTCACGTCCGAGTCAATACCATCTCTCAATCTCCCACACCGACCACTGCCGGTACGGGGGTAGGAGGCTTCAACAAAATGCTGGAGTATGGACGTCTGATGTCACCCCTTGGCAATGCTACTGCCGAAGAATGTGCGGATTACTGCGTTATGATGTTCTCAGACTTTACCAAAAAAGTTACGATGCAGAACCTCTACCATGATGGAGGATTTTCAAACATGGGAGTAACCAATGAGTTGTTTGAAGTAATGAGTCTAGAAGAAGAGTAATATAAGTCCCAGGTGGGGACTTCCTTCTCTTGCTCAGCCATTTTTTTAATCCAGCAGTCAATGAGTCAGGCACAAAATAAGCGCGGCTGTCTTAGGCCCCTTCTCATTGGGGTCATCACCCTCACCAGCATAAGCTTTGCCATCTTTTATTCTATTTTCCTTAGAGGTCGATATAATGGCAAAGACCTGGATTACAAGGCCATTGTCTTTGAGAATGTTGACCTATGGTCCGGGCCCGGGAGGGTGGAGGAAGATACCCGCGTAGTATTTGAAGGCCAACTCATCACATGCATAGGCAATGGCTGCGAAGTCCCTCAGGGGTCCAAGATCTTTGAAGGGGATGGCAAGTCCCTTATTCCGGGGCTGATTGATATGCAACTAAGCTTTTATGCCTTGTCTTCAGAAAATCAGGAGAAAAACCCCCTCTCTACCCTGATTGACTACATTCGACAAAGGCCCGAGGTAAGAAAGCATTTGCATGAAGCAGGAATAACTACCCTGCGTTCTGCCGGTGATCCCATGAATAACATTCGCCAACTCAAAGGACAGGTGAGAAACTGGGACATGGCGGGACCTCGGATATTTGCCGTAGGGCCCATGTTTACTGCTCCTGGAGGACATCCTGCCGGAAGCCTTTTTAAGAACGATGAAAAGCTGAAAGAAGCTTATGCAACCCAGGTTTCTGATTCCAATGTAGCTCGCAAAGCCGTACTGGATGTTTTGGAGAGAAACATGGATGGCATCAAACTGGTCCTTGATGACCTCGGGGGAGAACTTCCCAAATTCAAACCAGAACTGGCAGAAGCCATGATTCGCCAGGCCAAGAAAAAAAAGGCCTGGGTCTCTGTGCGTACGGGAAACAATGAAGACATTCGCAAGGCGGTTCAAATGGGGGCCGACATTATCGAGTATGGGTCAAGAGAGGCCCTGGACTCGACCACCATCAGGCTGATGAAGGAAAATGAAGTCATTTACCTACCTATACTAATTTCTTCCGAGATTATCCCAAAAGACTTCAATTCTGATTGGTACAATAGACCCTTCGCCGAAGAAAATCTTCGGAAGGTAGGAGAAGCCGACATACCTATAGCCACGGGAACTGCCACTGGAAAGGATATTTCTTTTGGAGCCAGCCTACACCAGGAGATGGAGCTCATGGTGCAGGCCGGACTTTCACCTGAAAAAGTGTTGGCAGCCGCTACCCAAACGCCCCTCAAGTTGTTCAAAAAAGATGATCAACTGGGGCAAATCAAAGAGGGATTCACCGCCGAGGCCGTCCTGGTAGAAGGAAAGCCCTGGGAAAACATCAAGGACATTCGTAAAGTCCGTGCCGTCATCCAGGATGGAAGGCTGGTCGTGGAGAATGGAAAAGTTGTGGACTGATATAAATGACTATTTGGATTGCTTTGGTCTGAAAGCCTTGATTACTTTTTCGTTAGTTTCTAGTCGGGGGCCGCCGATCAAGTCTATACAATAAGGAATAGCAGGAAAAACCGCATCAAGACATTCTCTGATAGCCTTGGGTTTACCGGGAAGATTGACGATGAGGCACCTTCCCCGGATGCCAGCTGTTTGTCTTGAAAGGATAGCTGTAGGGACATATTTGAGGCTTTCCTGTCGCATCAACTCACCAAAGCCTGGCATCATCTTCTCACAGACTGCTTCGGTAGCCTCAGGAGTTACATCTCTTGGGGAGGGGCCGGTCCCTCCGGAAGTAACGAGAAGGCAGCAATTTTCCTGATCTACCATCCGGATCATTTCCGATGCAATCTGATCCTCTTCATCAGGAATGATTGCGTAAACCTTTTCCCAACTATGACTGAGGTATTCGCTGAGGGTTTTTTCTATCTCTTTTCCGGGTATATCCTCATAGATACCGGCACTTGCCCTGTCAGATACATTGATAATCCCTATTTTAACATTCCCCATTTCAGGACAACTAATTTATATATGATGACTAGATAATGTATTTGCCTAAGCCTTGCAATATTTATTTTTCTCGAAATACCTGGAATTAGAAGGATAGATTTAGACAAAAGTAAGTAGGCGAGCATATTAAATTCGGTATTCTTTGGAGTCAATTTTTTCTGAAGCCAAAGAATTGAACCTAGGTTAGGTGGTTCTAAATCGATCCCGATGAATCGGGAACTGACGCAGGATTCGGGGAAAAGTGGCCCAAGGAATTCTGAAATGAAATTGCGAGACTACTTAAAACAAGGATTACGAAGGAATGATGGCTAGGTCTTACTGGGTGTTATTATGGATAATTTATTTCCTAGGCCAAGATAGCCAATCATTATTTTAAATGATTATCCGCTACCATAGCTAGGGTTTCCAATGATGGCTTACAGGGGCACTCTCCAGAGGGTCAAACAAAGATTCTTTGAAGTAGGGTCGGTTTTGTTTGTAACAAAATTCATTGAGATAGTTTTGCAGATATGTATCACTCATACTATGATAAATTCCTAAGAACCATCTCTTTGCGTTTGAAATCATGACATGAATCCAAGGAGGTAGCCTGTCTGCCGAAATCTTTAATTGAGTCAAATGGTAAGGAGTAGGTTTGGGCTTCATCAGTGATCCCTTCGGCCTCTCTATCAATCTGGGCCTGGGTTTCTATATAAACATACTCCGCTTCTCAATAAGGAATGACAATCATGCGCTTGATGCCCACATTTTTTACCAGCTACACCCAAACGCCCTCGATGAGATCTTCAGTGAGATCGACAACTCGATTCATCTGGGAAGTTTTCGACAAAATCTATTACGTTCATTGGCCTTGTTTATACTCAATTATACGGATAGGGATAATTATTTACTTTACTTCCTCGGCCTCTTTTAGGATGTAAAAAAAATCATCTGGCAAATAATTGAGGCTTAGTTTCCCTTTAAAGGTATGGTATTCATCCACGGCGTATTTAATGCGATAATCTACCAATTCGAGGCGGAGGATAGATTCCTGTCCGGCAGCTCCGCAGAAAAAACAGGAAGCATTTGGAAAGGCTGAAAGGGCATAGGATTTTCCTTCTACATCCATCGGAATGACATAGCCTTCGATGATGACCTCCTGGCCCTCCAACTGCTTGATTTTTTCGCTAAAATCAGGAGTGGACATGCCTCCCTGTCCAACTTCGAAAGCCAGGTTACCCAGTTCGATCCAGGTGATGGTAGTCTGCCCATAAGCAGAAAACCCGGAGATTAGCAGGAATCCAAACAGAATATGGGTCAATGTAAGGTGAAAATTCATTTTTTCTGATAGGTATGCAAAGGACCAAAATCTAGCTTACACGTAGGGAAAAGCTGGGTCTGGCTGTTTTAGATAAAAAACTGGTTCAGCGCCTACATCATGCTTCAAAAGCCTGAACCCTTGCTTATATTTGTTTAAAAGAAAGGATTATGAAGGGGAAATTGTTGATTATTTTTTGTGGAATCTTTTTCTCTATCGCTAGCCTAAAGGCTCAGCGAGCATTATATAAGCCTCAGGCACATGAATTTAGCTTTCAATTGGGTGCTGCAGATGCGGTACTTCCCTTTGCTTCAGAGGGGACCTATTCTGGCCAACTTCCCTTTGCCGTTCAGGCACTCAATGGATTCCGATACACCTATCACCACTCCCTTAGCGATGGCTTTCGCTTGAGTTTTTACAACCGGAAAGCCAGCTTACAAGAAGAAGGACAGGGCGAGATTGGTATTAGGAGGGAATATCAATTGCAACTGGGATATGAAAGGAAATACCACAGCGGCCCTCATCAATGGGCAGGAGGACCGGAGGTATTTTTTAATGTGGGGAATACCGAATACCCAAACCCTCCTGCCAGCCCACCGGCTCCTTTTAGTTTTCAGTCCTGGGGAGGGGCCCTGAGCGGATCTTATGCTTATTTTATCAATACCCATCTTTCCTTAGGCATAGAGGCCAGCCTCTACTATGCCCGACCCTCTTATGTAAGTGGTGTTTCCAATCAAAACGAATTTCCTTCCTATATTTTTCAGGAAAATATCCTAGGTGCTACTGCAGGAATTTGGCTGAATGCCCATCTTGTTAAAATGACAAAACGCTGTACCTGTCCCAGGGCCCGGCGATAAAAAACAGATATCAAAGTGAGCCGATCTCCAGAAAGGTCGGTTTTTTCTTTTTTAAAGATAGAGGTAGAGGAAGTTAGCCTACTGAAAACTTAAAAAACGAATATGAAAATTCCCTGATTATTGTAGATTTGCTTATATGGGCTATGGTTATGAGGCCCCATGCCATCGTTTTCCTTCAAACAATTGCTATAACCTACCTTATTTATGGATGTAGTTACAAATAGAAAGTTTCGCCCCGGTGTCTTACATGGATCGGAGGTAAAGGAACTGTTGGATTATGCCAACGAAAAAAACTTTGCTCTTCCTGCTGTTAATGTTGTTGGGACCAACTCAGTAAATGCAGTCATGGAAACTGCTCGTGAGGTAAATTCCCCGGTCATCATTCAATTTTCCAATGGTGGAGCTGCCTTTTACGCCGGAAAGGGACTCAGCAATGAAAATGAGCAAGCAGCTATCCTTGGAGCCGTATCCGGCGCTCATCACATACACATGCTGGCCGAAGCCTATGGAGTGACGGTGATTTTGCATACCGATCACTGTGCCAAAAAGCTTCTCCCCTGGATCGATGGTCTCTTGGAACATGGAGAGAAATACCACGAAATTACAGGACGCCCCCTCTACAGCTCTCACATGCTGGATCTTTCCGAAGAGCCCCTGGAGGAGAATGTTGAAATTTCTGTCAATTACATGAAGCGCATGGCTCCTCTGGGGATGACCCTGGAAATGGAACTAGGCGTTACAGGAGGGGAAGAGGACGGAGTTGACAATACTGGAATTGACAGTACCAAGCTTTATACCCAACCCGAAGAGGTGGCCTACTCCTATGAGCACCTCAAAGCTGTGAGCGAAAACTTCCTCGTTGCAGCTGCTTTCGGTAATGTCCACGGGGTATATAAGCCCGGAAATGTAGAGCTACGCCCTGATATCCTTAAGAATTCCCAGGACTTTGTGATGGAAAAGTTTGGTACAGGAGCAAATCCGATTAACTTTGTTTTCCACGGAGGATCTGGTTCTTCCAGAGAAGACATCCGCCAGGCCATAGCATACGGAGCGGTAAAGATGAACATTGATACCGATCAGCAGTGGGCCTTCTGGAACGGGGTAAGAGAATACGAAGCCCAAAATCACGATTATCTTCAGGCCCAGATTGGCAATCCTGAAGGAGAGGACAAGCCCAACAAGAAGAAGTACGATCCCCGGAAATGGCTGAGAGAAGCTGAGAAAAGCTTTATCAAGCGCCTCACACAGGCCTTCGATGACCTCAACGCCATGGATGTGCACGCACGTTAGTGAATGTGAATACGCTTTGTTTTTAGTAGAGATTCTTCCTAATGAATCTCTACTTTTTTATTTTACCCATACAGCATCGGTGAGCCGGTAACAAAGTTCGTGAGGGGAGGGGATAAGTTCTAGTTTTCCCTTTATTTTTATGGGATCATCTATAGGGAAGTCTTTGATTTCCTTGAGCTTAAGCTCCACTACAGTTTCTTTTCCTGCCCCTCCGCAAAAGAAACAATCGGAAAAAGGAAATTGAGATAGAATATACCTTTGATTATCTATGGTAATGGGTAGCATATAACCCTTCATGATGATTTCCTGGCCCTCTTTAGATTGTATTTCCTCGCTAAAGACTGGTACGCCATAATGCCCCCTTCGCTGTTCGATTCTGGAGGTGGGAAAGGAAACATCCGAAAGAAACCGCCAAGAGGTAACTTCCTGGGCAGGTAGATATTGAAGGCATCCGCAAAGGATGAATAACAGAAAAAACTTATTCATCGAACTAGTTATTTACTTTACAGACAAAAAAGGGGCGATTTTTCACAAAAATAATAAAAATACCACATCTAGTTAAAATCACCCCCATGGTGGGGATGGGTTTTTCCCTGTATGAAAAATACCTAACTTTTAGACTGGCAGACAGACAAATAGTTACATGATCAACCATAGCCCTCGCTTTCGGAGATGGGTCAATCGACTGGCGATAATCAGCCTTTCTATTGGCCTGACCACCATGATCCTCATCTTTCTATCTACCTATCAACGTCAAAAATACAACCAGACGAGCTGTGAAGAGTGGATCAGGCGTACCATCCAACCCCTGAGTTTCGAAGCTATCATCCAGGAGAAGAAAATATCTTCTGACGAGGAATGCCGTGAAAAATGGGTCCTGAACATAGAAGAGCCCGACTTTCTGGAAATTTGCCAATGCCCCGAAAATGAAAATCTCGCCATTTGGGCAGAAAAGGGAGACAGTATTTTCAAGAAATCCGGAAAACGGACGTTGTACGTTAAGAAAAATGGTCAGGAAGGGCGGTCTTTTGCCTATCCCTGCTGCGAGTAGGCTGAATGGACCGCCAAAGGCCTTCACGTTTCTTTAAAACCCAATATTCTGCAACACATGCAAGGAAAGTATTCCCTATTGTTGGCCTCAATGGTCATCCTGCTGCTTTCGGTTTCTACCCTTACTGCTCAGGTAAACGATGATTTCTCCGATGGAGATTTTACCGATAACCCCACATGGTCGGGAGATGTTTCGGACTGGACGGTCATCAATGGCGAACTGAGGTCCGATGGCAGTGGTACCGATGAGATTTACTTATCCACCTCAAGCATCAGGTTAGCTGGTACGGAGTGGAATTTCAAACTTCGCTATGAAGGAGGTGCCCCGAGCGGAGGGAATAAATTTCGCATCTACCTCGTCTCTGATACTGCCGACCTGGAGGCCGATCTTCAGGGCTATTTTGTCGAGGTGGGAGAATCCCTTTCTCTTGATAGTTATGACCTATACAAGCAAAACGGAAGCTCCACCACCCTTCTGATAGATGGGCAGGATGGATTGGCAGGCAGCAGCATTGATGCGAGGGTAAAGGTCATAAGAGATACGAGCGGAAATTGGAAGCTTTTTGTCGATCAGGGCAATGTAGGGATATACCTACCTCAGGGAAGTGCCAATGATGTAGAATTTACTTCCTCTTCATTTTTTGGAATACAGGTTAGCCACTCCTCAACAAAAACTGAAGATTACTTTGTAGATGATGTCTATGTAGGCGATCCTGTTCAGGATACCCTCCCTCCCACATTGATGGATTTGACGGTCAGAGATGCCCGGACCCTGAGCCTGACCTTTGACGAAGCCCTTGATACACTTAGCGCAGAAAATATCAGCAACTATCAGGTTGACGGAGGACTGGGCAATCCGGCTCAGGCAACCCTGGATCCCAATAATCCCGCAGGAGTCATCCTTACGCTCTCCTCTCCCCTTCAAAGCAATACCAATTATCAACTTTCCTATGCCAATATCTCTGATCTTTCGGGAAATGTCATTCCAGGAGGCCAGAGTCAACCCTTTATTTACTTCGTACCGGATGAGGCTGCCTTCAAGGACGTCATCATCAGCGAAATCATGGCTGACCCCAACCCTCCTCAGGGCCTGCCGGATGCCGAGTACCTCGAATTGTACAACCGAAGCAACGGAACCTTTAACCTGAGAGACTGGACCATCGACAATGGTACCACTCAAGGCATGCTCCCTGATCTCGACCTAGGTCCGGGCCAGTATCTCATCCTGGTGAGCAGTGGGGACGAAAGCGACTTTGAAAGTTTTGGAACCGTGGCGACTCCTTCTTCATGGACTTCTCTGGTCAATGGGGGGGACAACCTGGGGCTCAGGTCTAACACAGGTATCTTGATCGACAGTGTGGATTATGAGTCCACCTGGTATCGGGATGGAAACAAGGATAACGGGGGATTTTCTCTGGAAATCATCAATCCAGACCAACTCGATTGTGCCGGAGCCAACAATTGGACGGCCAGCCTAAGTACCCAGGGTGGTACTCCGGGCATACAAAATTCTGCGTTCTCTACGGCCCCGGATCAGACAGCCCCTCAGGTGATTCGTGCCGAAGTGCTGTCTTCAGATACCTTGCTGCTCTGTTTTAGCGAGGGCATGAATCCTGCCAGCCTTATGCCCTTGGACCGTTATAGCCTGAGTGCAGGAATTGGAAACCCCCTGGCAGTCCAGGTCGAGGGAGGAAGTTCAAACTGTGTAAAATTGATATTCCAGTCTGATATTCAAACAGGAGTTTCCTATCAATTGGAAGTAGGAGAAATGGAAGACTGTTCGGGTAATGTGCTGGCTACAAATACCCTGGCTGTCGCCAAAGGACTTCCACCCAGCCCGGGCCAGGTCATCATTACGGAGGTTTTTCCCGATTTCGAGCCTCAGCGTAGCCTGCCCTTATCGGAATTTGTCGAAATTTTCAACCGGAGCAGTACCGTGCTAGATCTGAGGGGATACTCTCTTTCTGACGGAACCTCGAAGGCAGAACTCAACTTCGCAACCCTTTTTCCTGGTGAGTATGCCATCATCTGCTCGATATTGGATACAGCGGACTGGAATGATTTCGGGAAGGTAATCCCGGTCACTGCCTTTCCTTCCCTCAACAATAGCACTGACAGCATCAGCTTGCTGGGGCCCTTTTTCGAAACCATCGATTATGTATTTTACAGCTCAGAATGGTATGCCAATGCCAATAAGGCTGCTGGAGGTTGGACTTTGGAGCGGATTGACAATGATCTCATTGATTGTAACAATAATGGCAATTGGGCGGCTTCTCTGGACAACCGCGGAGGAACTCCCGGGGCAGAAAACTCCGTCAAAGGAGTATTTATTGACAATCGCTCTCCCCAACTCGAATCAATACAGGTACCAGATGATAGACGACTTATCCTGCGCTTTGATGAACCGATGAATCCCGCAGGCTTGGAAGAGGAAAGCAACTTCGTCTTGGATCAGGGAATAGGTGAGGTGCTGAGAGCCATTGTGGCAAGCCCCGATAATCAGACCCTCTTGCTTGATTTGCCCGAAGCCAATCCTCTCCAGGAAGGCAGGATATATCAGTTGACTCTCTCCAACCTCAGCGACTGTCTGGGCAATCCTTTTGATGCTAGTGTAAGGGTTGGACTTCCTACGGTTCCTCAAGCCTTTGACCTTATTTTTACAGAGTTTCTGCCTGATGAGAGCCCGTCAGTAGGCCTTCCAGAGGCTGAATTTGTCGAGTTATACAACAGGTCTCAGAACAACATTAGCCTGGGAGGTCTGACCCTTGAAGTCAGTGGAACAGAGACAGAACTGCCGGATTTTACCTTGTTTCCAGGAGAATACATCGCTTTGGTCGACGAAGATGATGTCGAACTCTTTGATGGAATTCCCGCTGTCCTCCCTGTTGGTAACCTGCCTAGCCTTAGAAATGCAGGGGACAGCCTCTACCTCTATGCCGGTAGCAGCCTGCTGATCGACTTTCTCGCTTATGATGAGGATTGGTATGGAGATCCTGCCAAAAGTGAGGGAGGATTCAGCCTGGAAAGGGTAGATATATCCTTCGCAAACTGCCTGAATAGTGACAACTGGCGGGCCAGCGAGGATGGGCAGGGAGGAACACCTGGAAGGGTAAATTCGATATTGGGGGATTTTGAGGATGACAGAGCTCCTTTGCTTTCTGCTTTGAGACCTTTGAACTCCAACGAGCTGCTGGTTGAATTTTCCGAACAAATGGACCCTACATTTTTGGAAGATCCAGGCTTTTACCTCATAGACCAGCAGTTTGGATCACCTATCATAGCTACGACTAATCCCCCCTTATTTAATCAGGTCCGCTTGCTGTTTGACAGAGATTTTCTTCCCGGTAGCATTTATGAACTCAGTTTTAATCAGGGACTGGAAGACTGTTCAGGCAATGAGCTTTCTGACAAAGCCAGCTTCGGCCTTCCCCAATCTATCGAATCAGGAGACATATTGATCAATGAAATCCTTTTTAATCCCATTACCGGAGGGAGCGACTTCGTCGAGATCGTAAACGTATCCCAGAAGGTAGTTGACCTCTCGGTGCTGAACATAGGGGAGGTAGATGAGGACAATGGAGAGCTGGTCAATGAAGATCCCCTAACGGAGCAAATCACCCTCTTGCTTCCGGGTCAGATTCTTTGTCTAACCCGCGATGTCAACTTTCAGAAAAATCTTTATCTGCCACCGGCTTCCGCAAATTTTCTGGAGATGGATGGATTTCCCAGCTACGACGATGCAGATGGAACTTGCGTTATTTTTACGGACTCAGGTCAGGTCATTGACAGCTTCTATTATGAGGATGATTACCATTACCTAACCCTTGATGATGACGATGGTGTATCCCTGGAGAGGCTTTCACTTTCTCAGCCGACCAACGACCCAGAAAATTGGCAGTCTGCGGCGAGTCTGGTCGGATATGCTACTCCAGGCTACGAAAACTCTCAGTTTATTCCCGAATCTTCAGCAGAATCGGAAGTTTTTCTGGAAAATAGTACCTTCTCACCTAATCTGGATGGCCAAGAAGATGTGCTGGCTATCAATTATAAGCTGGATTTTCCTGCAGCTAACCTAAGGGTACAGATTTTTGATGCCAATGGAAGGTCGGTAAGGATTCTCCAACAAAATTTTCTTGCTAATCCGGATGGAGGAAGGCTATTTTGGGATGGCTTTGATCAAAATCACCAGCGCGCAGCCATCGGGATGTATGTCATTTTGGTAGAAGTCCTCAACGCAGATACGGGAGAGAAAAAAATATATAGGCGCGTAGCGGTCCTGGCAGACAATTTCTAGGTTAATTCCCAAGACTGTCAGGATGACGCTTTCAGCTTGAAGGGAATTATGAGCTTTACCCACATCAAATACAGCCTCGGGCTTCGGAAAAAAGAATACCTCCGTCATTTCAGGAATTTTTCCTTTTTATATGCAGGTCTGCTGGCCCTTGGACTTAGCTATTATTACTGCCTTCCCAAGAAACTATTTTCAGATCCCGTTTCCACCGTGATGTTGAGTGAGGAAGGAAAGCTCCTGGGTGCCCGAATTGCCAGGGATGGTCAGTGGCGCTTTCCAGTACAGGACACAGTACCGGATGTTTTTGCAAAAACCATTATCGCTTTTGAAGACAAACGATTCTATGCTCATCCCGGAGTAGATCCTTTGGCTACCCTGAGGGCCCTCTGGATAAATCTGAATCAGGGAGAGGTAGTGAGTGGGGGTTCGACCCTCAGCATGCAGGTGATTCGACTGAGTCGAAAGGGGAAGGACAGAACCCTGGTGGAAAAAATAATCGAAATGTTGCTCGCTACGAGGCTGGAGCTTCGATATTCCAAAGAAGAGATCCTGGCTTTATATGCCTCTCATGCTCCCTTTGGGGGAAATGTAGTAGGCCTGGATGCAGCTGCATGGAAATACTATGGCCGGGTAGCGGACAAACTTTCCTGGGCAGAAGCAGCCACCCTGGCTGTTCTACCCAATGCTCCCTCTCTTATCCACCCTGGCAAGAATCGAGATCTCTTACGAAAGAAGAGAAACTTCCTTCTCAACAAATTGAAGGAAAATGGTACTTTGGATCAATTGAGCCATGAACTCGCCCTGGAAGAAGGCCTTCCGGACAAGCCCAAAGCCCTGCCTTCCTATGCCCCTCACCTGCTTGAAGATATTCACCAACAAAGACTGGAAAATCCCCAAGCCACAGCGGCTACCCTGACCTCTACCATTAAGCTTTCCTGGCAGCAAAGGGCCAATGAACTCGCCCGGCGTTATTATGAACTTTACCGCCCCAGTGGGATACACAACCTGGCTATTCTGGTAGCAGAAGTCAACAGTGGAGAAGTAAAAGCCTATGTGGGAAATACTCCCGGTGATGATCCTTCTCACAATTGTGCGGTGAACATAGTTCCGGCCCGACGGAGTACGGGAAGCATCATGAAGCCCTTTCTCTATGCATCTATGTTGACAGAAGGGGAGCTCTTGCCTGATCTCCTCGTGGCTGATGTCCCCACCCGGTTTGGAGCCTATAAACCCGACAATTTCAATCGGAGTTTTCAGGGGGCTGTCCCTGCCAGTGAGGCCTTAATCAAGTCCCTCAATATTCCGGCCGTGCGCATGCTCAGCGGGTACGGGATTCAGCGATTCAAGGATAAATTGAATAGCATAGGCCTCAAAAGTATTGACCGGCCGGCTCAGGATTACGGGCTTACCCTGGTCCTGGGAGGAGGTGAATCATCTCTTTGGGAACTTTGTGGAGCCTACGCTGGCATGGCTAGAACCCTGAACAGCTACATTCCCAATCAGGGAAAATATGAAAAAAATGCCTATCGACCCTTGACCTATCAAAAAGTAGAAGTTGAAGGCTCAGGAAAAAACCTCAGCCAAAGTGCTCCTCTTTCTGCTGCTGCCATATGGCATAGCTTTGAGGCTATGCTTGAGCTTTCCCGACCTTATGGAGAAAGTTATTGGGAGAATTATGCCTCTTCTGGCAAGATTGCCTGGAAAACAGGAACCAGCTATGGATTTCGGGATGCCTGGGCCATCGGTTGTACTCCAAATCATGTTGTGGCCGTGTGGGTAGGAAATGCAGATGGGGAGGGTCGCCCCGAACTGATGGGTTCTGCCGTAGCTGCTCCAATAATGTTTGATATGTTTGATGTGGTAGGAGAAGGGGTACGGTGGTTTGAGCCCCCCTACGATGACCTCAGAGAAGTGGAGGTATGTCAGCAAAGTGGACATATCAGTACTGAGCTTTGTCCCGAAACCAAAAGGATCTGGGCTCCAAAAACTGAGACTCATACCTCTCCCTGTCCTTATCATCGGCTGGTTTTTCTGGATAAAAATCAGGACCTCAGGGTACATGGCCGTTGTGAATCACCCCTGGACATGAAAAAGAAAACCTATTTTATTCTCCCACCCCTTCAGGAACGTTATTACAAGAGCCAAAATCCCGATTATGAGGGGCTGCCTCCCTACAGGCAGGATTGTCTGGCAAGTTTGAGAGAAAATGAAAAAGCCCGGAATATGGAAATGGTTTATCCTGCCTCTCCGGGTGCAAAAATCTACATTCCAAGGGAACTCGACGGCCGACTTAGCGAAACCGTGTTCGAAGCAGCACACAGGGACGAAGAAGCCCGCCTTTACTGGCATTTGGATGGAGAATATATTGGCAAGACTTACACCTATCACGAAATGGCACTAAGACCTAATGCCGGTGAACACGAACTTACCCTGGTAGATGAGTATGGAGAATACCTGAAAATAAAGTTTGAGATACTTGAAAAGGAAGAGCTGGAAAATAAAAGCTGAGACTTTTATCCTTTAAATTATTTAGTTTCCCACTATCAATCATTAGGTTTCACCATGTGTCTAATCGCTTTTGCATACCGGGTCCATCCTGATTATCCCCTGTTATTAATTGGTAATCGGGATGAATTTCTGGGAAGACCCACTGCCCGTGCCCATTGGTGGGAAGAACATCCGGCTATGTTTGCCGGTCAAGACTTGAAGGCCCTTGGTACCTGGATGGGCATCAGCAGCACCGGAAAGTTTGGCGTACTCACAAATTTTAGAAAGGGGAAGGACAGCCTCGACAACGCCGTTTCGAGAGGAAGCATCGTCCCTGATTACCTTGGGGATAAGGGTGCTACTTCAGACTTTTTGAACAAACTGGAGAATGAATCTGAGGCTTTTAATCCCTTCAATGTCCTGCTTGGAGATGGAGAAGAACTCTATTATTTTTCCAATGCGGAAGGACGAAGAAAGGAAAAATTAAGCCCCGGTATTTACGGGCTAAGCAATAATTTCTTAAATGTACCTTGGCCAAAGGTGAAAAAAGCAAGATCGGGATTAAAAGAAGAATTGGAAAAGTCGGATTTTAAACCTGAATTCTTGATGAAGATTCTATTAGACCCTGAACTGGCCCCGGACAATGAACTTCCCAATACCGGTATTTCCTATGAGTGGGAAAAAAAGTTGTCCGCCATGTTTATTTCCATGCCAACGTATGGAACCCGGGTTACCACCCTTATCGTCAGGAACAAAGAGGGAGAACTAAGCCTGATGGAAGAGGGGCATTATCCCAAAGGAGAAATTGTCAAATCTCAAATAAAATCCCGAGCATGAAGTCCTTACACACCTATTTGTTCCTCTTTTTGCTTTTTGTTGGAGGTATCCTGAGGGCCCAGGAAGACACGACCCATCACCAGCCCTCTCCCCTCTTTACTTCTTCAGACATCCTTGCTGTTACCTTCAAAGGAAACCTCAAAGAATTGGTTAAGGACAACCTCGACGAAAGGGACAGCCATAAATTTCAATTCACCTTTGAGGATGGAGACAAGGGAGAAAAGACCTTAGAACTCAAACTCAAGATCAGGGGAAATTTTAGGCGGGGCCTCTGCGGCTTCCCACCAATTAAGCTCAATTTTGATCGGAGTGAAGCTAATGAGACCTACCTTTTTAAAGGATTAAACAAGGTGAAAATGGTGGTTCCCTGTGAATTGGGTGGCGATAAATACAGCCAGTATATTCAGAAAGAATACTTGACTTACAAAGGATACAACCTCATTACAGATTCAAGTTTCCGCGTCCGCATGTTGGAGGCTACCTTCATTGATGAAGGCGGGAAATTCGATACGTTTACTACCTACACCTTTCTGATAGAGCCGGTAGACGAACTGGCTCGGAGGCTTGGAGGAGAAGAATTAGAAATCCCAAATATCCACCCTAACCAGACCAACCTCAGGCTTACCACCATGCTTTCAGTCTATGAATATTTGATTGGAAATACCGACTGGTCTGTTCCGGGGCTTCACAACATCAAAATGGTACAGACGCGGGATGGAAATCCTCCTCTGGCTATTCCTTATGACTTTGACTTTTGTGGCATGGTCAATACCAGCTATGCTTCTCCCAGTCCCAAACTAGACCTTATTTCGGTAAGGGAGAGGATGTACAGAGGGTATTGTCAGTCCGACCAAATGACCCAAGCGGTCATCGACCGTTTCAATGCCACAAAGGAGGAAATGCTCAAACTCTATGCAGAGTATCCCATGCTGAGCAAGCGCAACAAAAAGGTGTCCCGCAAATATCTCGAGACTTTCTATAAGGTATCGGAAAATCCCAAAAAGGTCCGAAGGGTTTTTGTTAATGGTTGTAGGAGGTGAGTGAACGTCCTAAGTGAGGTCGGACCGGCCAATCAAGAAAAAGTTGTCAGGGCTTGACCATCTCAATTACATGTACGCTAAAAGCAAAAGTTGCCCCGGATTCGTAAGGTACCTGAATATTATCTAACCTCGGATTGACACCTCGTATCTTGGCAGGTAAAGCTACTCTTTTGGCCCCTAACTTTTGCCCGAGGGAAGTAAGCTCAGAGGATAGCTTCTGTTTAAAGAGATGCTTTTCAGCAAAATCGAAGAAAACTCTGTGCTTGGGTGAACCTTTCAGGTATTCGTATATGAGTTTTTTATCATGTTCATTAATGTCTCTGGCTTGTTTTCTGGAGAGAAGGAGATCGATTTGATTAAAGGCAAATTCATTAAAAAACTTTGCAGTTAGCTGATAGTGCTCCCGATGTGGAGGCTCATTCAGCCTGAAACCGATTTGCTCTGACCAACTGATAATCTCAGAAATGCTGCTGAAATAACGATTTTCTACCTCACTCATGTTCTCATTGGCCCAGTCCTTCAGGAAGACCCACAAATTTGAAAATATAGCAACATCGTCCTCGCCATCTTCAAGGTCGAGTTTTTGGATCAGTTGCTTTCTAACGAATTTTAGATCCTTTCCATCCCAGACCACCCTCTTTAGTTTTTGTAGGCGCTGGTATCCACTTTCACCCATGTTGAATGGCGAATCGGTAAATAGGATAAGCCTTCCTCCTGATTCTAGGGCTTCGTAGCAATCTCTGAGGACTTCAATCTGATTATTCCTATTGAGTTCGTGCAGAGCCTTTTTTCCGATGATGATATCTACCTTATTCTTTAGTTTTTCCCTCTTCCAGAAGTTGAGGTATTTTTGTTTTGTGCTGTTGAATACATCTTCCACCATCGTAGAGAGATTCATCTTTCCATTAATCTCATAATTGATGACTTTAAAATTCTCTCCCATTTGGGCCTGGATGGGTTCTAACAGATGGGTATGCTTGTCGATCGCCAATACCCTCAACTTATCGATGGAAGTGAAGAGTTCAATAATTCTGTTGTTGTTTCCTCCGGCCATAAGGTCGACGAGATATACCTTCTTGTTGCTGGCTGCAAACTCTTTGAGGCGTGGGAGTATTTTCTCATTCATGTAATGATGTTCTGCCCTGCTGAGACCTGCCCCTAGATACTTTCTTTGATTTTTCAGGAAATCAGCACCAAACTTGCTGGCATATCTGGATCCAAGATTGATTGCCCCACAATTCAACAGGTCCTCTACTCTCATTACCTCTTTTTTTCCCTGGAGCCTGGAGTTTTTGATTGAAATACCCTTGATTTGAAGGCCCTGGATAGGGGAGGGAGAAGAAGAATCCGGGAAGTCAAAACGGCAATTTTCTAGAATAACACCCTGAAAATTAGCTGAAATGAGATTGGTGCGAAAAAAGGAACAATCTTCAAATTTGGCATTTTTGAAATTGGCATTATGAAAAATTGTCTGGGAAAAATCGCAATTAATAAATGTAATATCTCTGAAGTCGCAATCTGCTAAGTTCAGATCGGAGAAATCTGTCCTATGTGTAAATTCAACCAAAGCCCTGGGATTTGAATGATGGGTCTCGAGCCAAATCCGATCAATTTCAAACCTAATGAGCAATTGTAGGAGATTTACTGCCATAAATTGAACATTAAATGAGGTGTCGTCCAGGCGTTTTCTAAAGGGCTGGGAAGGCGAAAGTTTGTCCAGGCTGCATTTTCGAAGTTTGTCCCAGATTATATGGATTGCCTCTTGGTAGGAACTGTCATGAGAAGGGTCGGGGTATCTTTCCCATAGATTTTGACTAATATATTTTAGGAGGTTTTGAGTCCATAACTGGTTGAAGGTAATATCCCTGGGATGCAAATGGTCATCCAGCAACTGGTCCACAATATTATCGCAGGTGAAGAAATCGACCAGGTTGTGATTGAGTAAACTGATCAATTCGCCTTTATTGTCCCCGGTTTTTACCTTCCTTCTTATGAGTGATGACTCTGATAAAATCGCCTCCCAGTAAGGCATATTCTGAGATTTTTCAGTATCGCTTAGGGTATAATTTCCCTCATTTAATTGGCCTATGGCAATTTCTGTCAGAGTCCTTTCTACCCGAATTTTACTCGGAGTGATGCCATGGTTTTTCAAGTGTCTCTGAATCCTTCTGAAAGAGGCCTCAAAAATTTTGTGAAACAATTTATACTCTCCATGGGAAAGGAAACTCTTGATCTCTGCCTCCTCAAACCCCAAGGAGGAGTTTTGATAATTCTGCTGAATCAAACCAATGAGAAGATTGAGGTACCTGGGGTTTCGAAGCCAGCGGGCCGTTTCGTTATTGGCGACATAAGAATAAATAATCTCCTTCCAGGAAGGTTTAAGCCTATCTTTAACGTCAATGTATTTCTTTATGGTAGGAAGGGCCCAAGGAGATTTTATTCTAATTTTTATGTGATCATCAATGTAAGAAAGATAGGTTTCGGGCCTGGAAGCGCAGAGGTATCTATTGGATAGTTCGAATAGTTTTCTAAAGACTTCCACCTGAAAGGACATCCTGGAAAGCTCATCAAAACTATCAATCAATAAAATGGCCTCTCCATTTTTTATAATTCTTATGAGATCATCCAGAATTTCTCTTAAAAATGGATGGGAACTGTATTCCTCAAGGGCTTGAAGGCTTTTATTTCTTTTGCTGAGTAGTCCTCTATTTTGTAACCAAATGATCAGGACGGATTCCAAAATATTGTCAGTATTGGAAAAAATTTGGATGTCTTTACTATCTAGTTCCTGAGGCTGAAGCAATATTGGAACGGGAAAATTCTCTTCTGTTATAAGAGAAAAGTAAATATTATAGAAAGTTGTAGTTTTTCCTACTCCTGCATTTCCGATTAACCATATTTTTTTTATGCCTGACTTGAGGTGTGAAAGTACACTGTATTTTACATCCTGGTTATCTGGAGAGATGGTCTCAACAAATTCCCCTTGGGCCTGAAGTTCGTCCTCAGAAAAGATTTCATCCCAGATTTCTGGATCAAAGGAGACGCTTCGCTTGTTCAATACAATATTTTCAAAAAGATACCGGGCATGGTCGTTATAATAATTTACCAATTTGAGTCCCTTATTTGTCAGGTCAGCTTTTAGGGGATAATTATGAAATATTTCGCTGGTTTGAGGGGAGTATTCTTCCCCAGATGCTGTTGTAACCCCCTGTTTATAAAGGACATCAAGTATAGCCTTGGCGATATTATTTTTTTCGGTTAGGAGATTTTCATACCTCTCTGAACGCATGATCTCTGCTTCTCTTACCTGAGAATACCTATAGCTTAATTGATATACTTTTTCCCTATCCTGAAAATAGGGATCCTGCAGCATTTGATCGAGGACTTCTTCGATCTTCCCATTGGCAACCTCGAGCTTTAAGGCCTTTATTTTATCCATAACCCAAAATGAGATTTTCTGAATCTATAGAATATTTTTCAAAACAGGCATAGAAAAATGTAATATCCCTTCCAAGATACAGGCTATAAATGAAAAAATGTAACCAGAGAGAAAAACTGAGAACCTCCAGTAATTTACCTTAGAGGCAGTTTAAGTTTTTTCCTTTCCGTTCACAGTTATATTTCAAAAAACCTGGGTTCACATTTCTTCTCACTTTAGCATGGCTAAAACTCAGAAAAATTGCTGCCTCAAAACTTTAAAAATCCTGCCTTTACACTACAAACTACAAGACCCAACAGCCTCTTAATATTTAATCTTTTCGCTTCAAAAGTTCCATCAACTCTCCCAAATTGGGGGTAAGGATGATTTCTGTACGCCGGTTGAGGGTGCGGCCCTCTGGGGTTTTATTAGAAGCTACAGGCAGATAGGAGGCTCTACCCGAAGCAATGAGCCGTTCGGGAGCTACTTTTCCCCCCCATACCAATATCCTGACCACCTCAGTGGCACGCATGACACTGAGGTCCCAGTTATCTTCGTATTTTGGGGTGCGTATAGGTACATCGTCGGTATGACCTTCGATCATTACCTGTATATCCTGCTGCTTTTTTAGGACCTCTGCGAGATTGAGCAGGGCTTGCCTTCCTTTATTGTTGACCGTGGCACTACCGGATTTAAACAGGAGTTGCTCAGAAAGTGAAACATATACCTTCCCATCCTTCTGTTCGACTGTCAATTCATCCTTGCCAAAATTAATTAAGGCATCCTCTATGTTAGAAAAAAGGGCCTTACTTACTGAATCCTGATAATCGATGATAGAATTTAATTCCCTTACCTTGCTTTCCCTCTCTTCCAATTCACTGGAAAAGGCTTCCAGTATCTTCTTTTTATTGTCCAATTCTGCTTGTTTCTGCTTCAAGGTAGCCGTATACTCTGCCTCTGTTTGAGAACAGCGCTTTTGTAACTGGACATATTCCCCCTGAAGTGATTCTATTTTATTTTCTAATTCTTGCTTGTTGAATAAAAGTTGTTTGTTTTCTTGCTGAGAAGCTGCTAAGGCTGTTGTCTTTTCTGCCCTAAGTGAGTCCTGAATTTGATATTTCTGGGTGGCTCTCACGTATTTTTTCTTCGATACGCAAGAAAACAACAACAGGGAAAGGCAAGTAAAAATGAAGATTCTCATAGGTCTCCTGAATTTGATAATGATGGTTCAAGTAAATGCTTCGTCAATTCTCTTGGATGACAGCTAAAAAAGTCCGTATCGAAGCTAAAACAAAGAGAGCTACATTTGACCTTCCTAAAGTAGAAGGAGGGATTGTTTTTTCAAAATCAAAATAAATAAAAAATAACGGTGTTATGGATCGGAAAATTTCTTTTCAAGATCATCTAGGTCGAAGCATAAGTCTTGCAGCTAAGCCACATCGTATTGTTTCTCTCTGTCCATCTATCACCGAGACCCTCTACAGCCTGGGCCTGGATAAGGAAATCGTTGGGAGGACTCGCTTTTGTATTCACCCAGAGGAAAGGGTTAAATCTGCCACCAGGGTAGGGGGGACCAAAGAAATCAAATATGACCGCCTACACCAGTTAAAGCCCGACCTGATCATCGCCGAAAAAGAAGAGAACACCCCAGAAATGGTAGCCGAGCTGGAAAAAAAGTATCCGGTTTTTGTAGTGGATGTAAAAACGGTGGAGGAGGGTTACCGCATGATCTCAGACCTTGCTAGCCTCTGTCAGCAGGAGCATCAGGGAAAAAAGCTCCTTAAAAGGATCAAAGCAGAAGAACATGAGTTCGCCCCTTCAGGCGATAGGCTTTCCGTAGCTTATTTTATCTGGAAAAAGCCCTATATGGTCGTAGGAGCAGATACCTACATACAAAGCATGCTGGAATGGATGAAGCTTGATAATGTTTTTCTGAATAATGAAGGGCGATATCCCAGGGTGAACGAGGAAGAGATCGCCTCCTGTAAGGCAGATTGGATTTTTCTTTCTTCCGAGCCCTACCCTTTTAAAGAAAAACACATCAAAGAATTCAGGGCATTGTCTCCCGGTTCGGAAATCAAAATCGTAGACGGGGAGATGTTTTCCTGGTACGGTTCCAGGATGGAATTGGCCTTTCCCCACATGCGTTCGCTGAGGACAAAATTGGAGAAAGAAAAAAGCCGAAAATCTCCTTGAAGACATTCGGCTTAAATTTTCTGTACTTAAGGGTCATTGAGCTTATTTGCCAGGATTCATGTCATCATCTTTTCCAATATCGTCGATCATACCCTCATAACCATCATCTTCCATCAGGATGTCCTCGAAGGCAGCATACTGGGTCAGGTAGACATAGGGAATAAAAAGAAAAAGTGTAAAAATAAAGGCAACGGCGAGAAGGGCTGTGATGATTTTCACTCCAAGAAACTCTTCCACACCGGCCATTAGGAAGACAAAAAGTAAGGCATATCCAAAAAATATGGCTCCCAAAGTAAAGTAGAGGCCAAAAAAACTAAACCATTTTTGGGTAATGACCTTTCGCGAAATTTCCATGGCCTCCCAGAACCTTACCTTTTTCATGGTGATGATGGGAAGGGTAAAACTCCAGGCTACATTGAAATAAATGGTCAATACGAAGACCAGGCCTCCGTAGAGAAGGATATTTTGGGCATACTCAGGGATAAATTGGCTTTGAAGGGCTTCGATGGCTTCCTGAAAGTTTGCAGGGTTAGAAGCTCCCAACTGCTCAAAGCTGATTTTGAGGGTGTCAATATCCACCAGTTGGCGAGCAATCAAGTTGATCACCAGGACGATGGCTCCATAAGTAATGGAGTAGAGTAGAATCTGTCCAAAGTCATTGAATCCTTTGAAGAAGTTGTCAAAGCTCCTCTCACCGCTACGCTTCCTCTCCCTCGCCACATAAAATATACCTGCAATGAAGGCAAGGAAAAAAGCCGTTACAAACCAGCCAACCACCTGTGTGAGGGTATAGGCGAATGTAGGTACCACCAATCCGACAGCAGATACAATAGATGTAGCGAGGCTGACGATGACAGTCGCAAAAATAGCGAGTAAAATATGGCCCAAATATCCAAAAGGATAAGAGCGAATGGAAGATAGGCCTTGCTTGAGGTAGGCCCCGAATTTGAAATCATAGCCCTCTAACCAGAGATGCTGAAAGGGGCTTTGGTCTTTGCTGTATTTTGCCATGGTCGAAAATTGTTTAAGGGTTATTTGGAATATGTTTGACCTATTTCAGGCAGAAGTAATGTCTTACCTGCTGCATCAAAGACTTTGATAGCAGCCTCATTGTCTATTGCGATCCCCGGAAATGTGTCGAAATGCATGCCGATCACCTTATCTGTACCTACAAAGTCAACGGCCTTTAAGGCGTCTTCCACTCCCATGGTGAAAAGATCTCCCAGGCAGAGAAAGGCAAAGCGGATATCAAATTCTTCCTTGATGAGCTTCATGTCATAAGAAAGGGCCGTATCGCTAGAGTAATAAAAATTTCCTTCCTCTGTCGAAAAGACAAAACCCATGGGATTGCCCCCGCAGCTACCGTCAGGAAAGGAGGAACTATGTAGGGCATTTACCACCAATTTCACAGAACCAAAATCCGCCTTTATCCTGCCTCAGTGATTCATGGGAGTAATCTTTTCAGCCCCCCTTTGATCAAACCAGGTAGGCACTTCAAGGTTGGAAACTAACATGGCTTCTGTTCGCTTGGCAATGACTTCCACATCAGCCATGTGATCCCGATGGGCATGGGTTAGAAAAATGTAATCACAGGGAATGGCATCAATACCGATGCTTTTGGCCTTGGGACTAGGACTAATAAAGGGATCAAGCAGAACATGCTCTCCTTTTAGTTCTATGCCAAAACAGGAATGGCCGTCGTAGGTAATCTTCATAGATGGGGTTATCGATTTATCCCCATGATAATGAATTCATAGCTGTTTTACCAAAGGAAAAGCAGAGATTTTATAATAATACGTGTTAATTTATAACGATGTTAGATTTTGCCGATGATTTTTATACGTAAACAGCAAGTTCTCCTCAGGCATTTTTGCTAGTTTCGCCTTTGTCATGCCAACTAAACCTTGAATTTCATGGCTTCATTCACTTCTTCTACCTCTCTCTACCGCAGCTTCTTTCTGGGCATAGCTCTGATCTTCTCTTTTTTTCAACTCCAGGCACAGAGGCAGGTCATAGAGCTCGGCATGAATGGGAAAACCTATGAGAAAAGTGTTATCCAAAATGGAGTGTATTGCCTTGACAATGGAGATACCCTGAGTTTTGATTTTTCAGATAGAGAGGAGGGAAAAGAGTACATATGGCAGGGCATTTTTGTCTATGCCCAACTCAATCTCGGTAAGCCTCAGATCATCAATAAACTGCCCGATGCTTCGGTTCCTTATACAATCGCCCTAAACGAACTGATACCAGAAGACAAGATTCCTCCATATAGCCAGGGCGGAACCCGGGTATCTATCGTCATATCCAGGGTCATCGAGGTGGAGGGAAGCAGGGCCAAAAATATTATTCCCATACCTACCGAAGAGAGGTTGACCCTTCTGGTGGTATCAGGCTGTAGAGAATAAGGGCTACCTAATCTCCAGCTCCAGTTCATCTTGATGGCTAAGAAGCACTTGATTTGCCCTCCCGGACTCTACGATTAGCTTCCTCATTTTTTCATTGAACCTTTCTGCTTTCATAAGTTCCTCGAGGCTTATATGCATACGATACCTCCAGTAATGGGTAGGATTGGCAGGTACATTGATCTGTTCGCTATGAGGATTTTCTTTCCTTACACTGGCATCCATGCCTAGAAGGTCCTGAATTGGAAAAATCGCCCACATGGAGGGAGCGTATAGATGCTGCTCTACGATAGCCTCCACGATCCAGGGTTCGCAGAAGAAGGGAGCTCCTCCCATTCTTCCCAACCTTGTATGGTAAAAGCTCTGGGAGGTCGAAGGGTCCTGTTCCCACCAGCCTCGGATGGTGGGCATGTCGTGGGTAGAGGTACTTACTACAGATAAGTAGGAAGCATCTGCAGGATGGAAAAAGTCGATTTTTGAATCCTTGGGCATACGCTGGATTTCCAGGCTCAAAATTCCCAACTGACGCATGACTTCCGGCACACAATCGGGGACCATGCCCAGGTCCTCTCCACACACGAGCATGTCTGTAGCCTCTTTGAGGGCAGGAAGCTTGACCAGAGCCTGCTCCTTCCAAAACTGCTCATGCCTTCGATAAAAATAATCGATGTAAAGAGCATCTATGGCCTGTTGCTGTTGAAAGTCTAGTTCCCTAAAGCTGTAGGTATGATGTAGAGCGATACGTGGATCAAACGTACGGCCGTGGCTGCCTTCTGCTTCAAGGAATATTACCTCTGCATGGAGGGCGTAAAGCCCCTTCCGTATTCTTTCAAAATACCACTGGGATTCGGGAAAAGTTTCTGTCTTTTGGTCTAGGTAGTCTCTAACCTTCTTTTGAGTATTGAATTCAGGCTTAAAATGGTAGCAGCGATAGGCAAATTCGAATAAAAACTCTTGAATTACCGATGGGGCAAATTCCTCAAAGAAGGCCTCCAACATGTGCCATCGGATGTAGGGGCGGGTTAGCCTTTCCTGGTCAAACCATACTCCTCTGGATTGTAGCTCTTCTATGCTAAAGGGGAGGGAAGGGTTAAATTGTCCCATCAAGCCCTGTATGGCATGGCTGGGTATCTGCCATATGCGGAAGAATCCCAAAATATGGTCGATTCGATACGCATCGAAATATTCGGCCATCTGGGTCATGCGCTTGCGCCACCAGGCATAATTATTTTTGGCCATCCTTTCCCAATTATAGGTGGGAAAGCCCCAGTTTTGACCTTCGACAGCAAAGGCATCCGGTGGAGCACCTGCCTGCTTGTCCATATGGTACAACTCAGGTGAGGTCCAGGCATCCACACTAGATCGCGATATACCTATTGGAATATCTCCCTTTAGGATAATGCCTTGGCTCCTTGCATAATCGCTGGCCTCTTTCAACTGTAGATGAAGGTGGTATTGAATAAAATAATAAAGGCCCACCTTGTCGAAGTGGTCCTGCCGAGGATCTGCAAAACGCTCCACTTCTTCCTGTGAATAGTGGCTTAGCATCTCCCACTGGCTGAAATCTGCCCTGCCGTGAGAGTCCCGTAAAGCACAAAATACCGCATAGGGGAGCAGCCACTCCCTTTGTGATTCAAACCAATCCTGATAGGAGGGAAGGTCAAAAAATTTTTCCTTCTTTACTTGGTAAACTGCCTCCAGGTAGGCCATCTTAAAATCCATGACCGCTTCATAATCGATTTCTTCCAGGGCGTTGAGCTTGTCTCTTACCCTTTCAAGGTCATTCACTAGGCTCTGATCATCGGGCTGTCCCACCGCTTCGAGACGAAGGTAAAGAGGATGAAGAGCAAAGACAGATATGGCTCCGTAGGGATAAGAATCTGTCCAGCTCTTTGAAGCCATGGTGTCATTGATGGGGAGGATTTGGATCATTTTCAGGTGGTTGTCCCTGGCCCAATCTACCATTTGCTTAAGGTCGTAGAATTCTCCCACGCCCAGACCCTCTTCTGATCTTAACGAAAAAACAGGTATCGCCACCCCGGTACCCCTCCATTTTCCCAGGGGAGATTGAAAGCCTTCTTCATGGAGAACTTTGAGCTGAGGTTCATCGCCTCCGGGGTAAAGGTAAAGTTTCCGGTTTTCTCTTTCTTCATATCCCAATATTTTCTTCCGAGAAGGATCATAGAGGACAAATTTATATTCCTCTGCAAGGGGAAGGCTATGGAAAGCCACTTCCTTTTCCCAGATTGGATAATTCCCTCCATCCATGAGGACGACCCGATCTTCCTCCCAGGCTCCAAGTTCAGGAGCGCTTCCCAGGATACCCAGGATACAACCTTGTGGAACTTCAGCAGCCCGTAATTGAAAACGAAGTACCCTGCCACTCGGCTCTGTTTCTACCTTTATCCTTGGGCTATCTGCCCTTCTTTTGAGGAGGCTACCCACAAAGGCCGAACTGTATAGTGCATTTTGCTCTTCGTAGTTACTCCGCCACTTATCCTCTATCCTCACTTCGGCGTACTTTCCTCCCTCTATGGATACCCTTCTATTTTCACCAAATTCCCATTCCTTACTTTGATCCCATTCGTTGAGGATAAAGTATTTATAGGTGATAACTCCTTCAAAGTCATCTGGCAATTCGACCTGCAGGTCCCAATGTCCATCGTGGAGGTAGGGGAGAGGTAAGGCCTTGTCGAGGTCATGTCCGCCCAATTCTGGAATATTTCCTGAGGTAAAAAGGCGCTGACCCCAGCGAGTAGCAAAGTGGATGTGAAAATTTAGTAGCATAGATGGCTTAGAAGACTTTTCCTGTATGGTGAGCCGTGTGATTTTTTTCGCCTGGCCCCTAAGCTCTCCATTTTTATCTCTCTGGTTGAGAAATTAGAAACAAGAAAGCGGTTTAAATTTGTACAATTATTTGCATATCTAAAACTTTGAATGTCAAACTTCAACCAAATCAATGGCTGAAAGGGGTTTTCTCAGAGTATATACACAACCTGAACTCTAAATCGTAGAAATAATTGGAGGAAGCTTCAAAACAGGAGGAAGCAATTTAGACAAGAATGCATATTGATAATGGAAATTGTCAATTCTCTTAAGGACGGCTGAAGCGGTCCTGCCAAAATTCATTTTTGGTGAGGCGAAGGGCACTAAGGGTGGGGCTACGGGCAGAGATGACCACAGAATAACTTTTTCTGGCTCCAAAGGGTACCCAATTGAAAGAAAACTGCCAGCAATGAAGGGGGCGAGTGATGGTGATACTGGTGGTGGTGGCCTCCATCTGAGCCAGATCATAGCCTGTCGATACCACCAGTTTCCAGTTGTCGGTGAAGTTCACATCTCCGCTTACCCTCAGGGTGGAGGTGATCCGAGCGGGAGCCAGTGAATTTTTGGTGTAGTTGAAATTGTAGCCCAGACGCACATTCCAAGGGATCGAGAAGTCGTAGTATTGCTCGTAATTGCGTTTGACCTCTGCGTATTCTTGTTTGTCAAAGCCCTCGGTCTTTTTGCCCCGACTTCCTTTTTGTTTGGATCTAAGTGAGGTGTTCAGGCTGAAACCAGCGCTGGTGAGACGTGCCAATCTTCCTTCCTCCACGATCAGAAATTTGTTTAGCCTTCGGGCATTATTGGCTGCGAGGGGAAGTTCCACCGATTCCGATCCGAAGACATAGGGATCAAAGGTAAAGTTGGAAATAAAATTGATCTTATTGTTTAGAAAGGCGGTTCGGGCAGAAAGACGAAAATTACTCAGTTGGAAGCTGTCGGCTGCGAGGTTGTAAGAAGTACTCAAGGAAACATTCTTTAAAATGTCAGTCCTAACGATTTCTTTCTTCTTCTTTCCATCTCCCTTTTTCTGATCATCCGTTTCCTCATCCTCCTGTTTGAAATTAAGACGCTTATATTTCATGGATAAGATGGAAGAAAGGTTAAAATTAATAGACTGGCTCTCCCCACTACCCGGAGACCCATAAATTCCACTCTGGAAAATGCTGTAGGTCTGAAAGTTGTCTCCCGTAGAATCCGTCTGCACCTTTCTGTAAAAACCAAAGCGCTCCCCAGAGAAGTCGGGTTGATAAGAATAGCCAACCGAGGTATTGAACTGCTGGCGAAACGCTACGTCTCTCTTAGTCTTGGTCAGGCGATAAAATCCATAGAAGGTACCCGAAGCAGAAATTCCGGCGCGGTAGGAATATGCCCTGGCAAAACCCGGTATGGTTCTGTCTACGATCCGTTGGGCCTCCTCATCCCATTCCCTTTCAAGGGTTTCTGAATACCACTGTTCATCATAATTGAAGGTAATGGGGACATTAAGATAATTGAAAAGCTTAAGGTTGGTTCCCCCATTGATGCTATGCTGAAGGCCATTGTTGACAAAGTCTGTAACCGGCCTTACGGTCTGAACCGTGTCATCCACATCCTCAAAATACCTCAGGGTGTCTACCCGCTGAAAAAGCGCATCCAGCACGAGAGAATCCGGAACCCGCTGTAGGGAGTTCCTTCCGTCGAGGCGATAGGTAAAGTACAATTGTTTGAGAGGTTCCAGTATGGGATTGTCGATATTTTTGAAGGGCATCTGCCGGGATATGTTCAGGCTAAAAGTGGGCAGGTTCATGGTCATGGTCCCTTCGTTGAGGTCCTGAGAATGATCGGCTGCCACGGTCAAGTTAATCGGGAGATTATTGAAATTTTTCCTAAAAGATACCGAAGACTTAAGGTCGTTTGTGAATAGATCGCTGGTGTTGTAGCTGATTTCTCTTTGGAAGGTACTCGAACTTGAGATATTGACAGAGGCATTAAAACTGGCTGTGGGGTCGATAGGTTGGTTGTGCGACCACCGAAGGCGCCAAGATGCCGATCGGCTAAAGTCCGAGTCGGTAGGCTCATTGTAGCGGACTACCCCATATTCCAGGTTGAAAGACCCTGAAAATTTATACCTGACCTTATAGTCCAGGGTCCCTCCAAAGCGCCAGCCCCCCCGGGTATATATGTCTCCACTAAAAGTCACGCCCAGGTAGTCATTGATACCCAAATAATAGCCCAAATCCCTGAGGAAGAATCCGCGGTCCCCTGCATTTCCGTATCTTGGCATGATGAGTCCGTTCTTCTCTCCCTTTCCAATATCAGGGAGGAAGGCAAAGGGAATGACCACAGGTAGGGGAAAATCACCCACCACCAGATTGAGCGGGCCACTGATTATCTGATCATTGTCCAGGACCTTTATTTTCTTTGACCGAATGTAATAGTGGGGATGATCGAGGTCACAAGCAGTGTATTTGCCATCGGCCCCGTGAAAAGAGCCATCTTCCTGATATTTGGCTACTTCAGCCAGGATAAATGCTTCTTCCTGTGTTAATTTGCCTCCTTTGATGATGCCCTTTTCGGTCTTGAAGCTATAATCGATTTCGTTTGCACGATAGGTTTCTCCGTCCTGGGTAAATTCAGGGATTCCCTGAAGGTCCCCATTTTTATTTCGTATACCTTCGGCGTGAAGCTTTTGGCTATCGATTTTGATGTTGATCCGCTCGGCTTTCAATTGTAAATCATCATAGTTGATGCTGCCCTCAGAATACATATAAAGGACTCCGCCCTTTACATCATAGACAATTGAGTCTACGGCTTCGTATTTGACAGGAGCATCCAGGTCGCTATTTGCTTTGAGAGAATCTACAATGGTTTTTTGCCTCGGATTGGTCTTAGGGGGAAGGCTGTCAGCTTTTGTGCCAAGGGAGTCAGGAGGGGATAGAGGAGAAGACTCCATGCTATCCTGGCTCAGGGTATCGACGGCCGCATGGGGAATGACCTGAGCGGAGATTTCCTGGATTTGAGAGAAAAAAAGGAAAAGGAAGAATCCCAACCCTAACATATGTCTGGCACGTCGTCTCATTCAGGCAATTATCCAAAAACAGGCACGAATATAATGAGTTTTTCTAGGCAGTCTGAGATGGAAGAAAATTTATCTGGAAATCCTTCGCCTTCAAACAAGGTTTGGCACGATAGCTGAACAGTAAAGAGTCAAACCATGATCAGATACAGAAGCCTATGAATTGTTCGTTCTTCCAATAGTATCCATTCCAAAGCGCTAGGTTGGCTATGACATTCAAACAAACCCCTGTTTTTACTATATTTTTTCTGATTACTTTCATTTTGCCTCATTCACTGCGGTCTCAAAAGACGGATATGCCCATCCAGACCCTTATTATAGACCCTGGCCATGGAGGAAAAGATCCCGGTGCAGTCGGTAAGCGAAAATATGAGAAGGAAATAGCCCTGAAGGTAAGTAAGATGCTAAGAGATTCTCTTAAAAAGCATAGCCCCAGAATGAAAGTCCTCCTCACCCGGGAATCCGACAAGTTTATCCCCCTACATGAGCGTGGAGCTTTCGCACAACGGAACAAGGGTAATTTTTTTATTTCCATCCATTGCAATGCCATGAAGAATAAGAAAAGACAGGGGGTGGAAACCTATATTTTGGGCATAAACAAAGGCCAGGAGCGGTTCCAGACCGTAATCAGAGAGAATGAATCCTTGCTTTTCGAAGACAATCACGAAGAAATGTACGGGGGCTTTGATCCTAATTCTCCTGAAGCAGCCATTTACCTGAAGTTGCTAAAAGACCTCTTTCGTCAATCCAGCCTGAGCATGGCGGAAAGAATACAGGACAACTTCAGGGATAGCCTGAGGCGCATAGACCGAGGGGTAAAGCAAGCTCCCTTCGTCGTCCTTTACATGTGTGGCATGCCCGCCGTATTGACGGAAATTGGCTTTATATCCAACATGGATGAGGAATCCTTTCTCATTTCCCAAAAAGGTCAGGAGGCCATCGCAAGCCATCTCTGCAAGGCGATCTTAAGCTATAACCAAGACTACGGGCGTCCTCCTGTAAAGGAAAAAAACATGAGGGAATAAGATTTATTTCCTTAGCCTGCGTACCGAAAGCCTTTTTCCTACCCGTATTTCGCAGAGGTATTCTCCCTTGGGTAGTCCATTGAGGTTGAGTTCGATGCGGTGCTCACCGAGGCTACACAGGTCTGAAAAAAGGGTACCCAGTATCTTCTTTTCAAGATCGAGCACCTTAATTTCCACCTGAGCCACCTTGTACAGGTCCAGTTCGATGAGGGTTCCAAAAATCAATGGACTGGGATACAGGTAGGTCATATGGGTGAGTTCGGGGAGGACCTCCACCACAATGGGATCGCCAAATACCTGCTTGCCCTCAGGATCTATCCGCTCCAAACGATAGTAATTACTTCCTACCTGGGCCTGCTTATCTTGAAAAGAAAACTGAAAAATACTGGCTTCTTTGTGAGCTTCGGGAAATTCATGGATATTCTTCCAATCTTTAGCATTTCGGCTCTTTTGCAGGTAAAAGGTATAACCGGGCAAAGAGGTGGGACCCATGCCGTGGATGTAGACACCTCCCTCTTTGCGCTCTGCCTTGAATTCCAGGAG
Organism: uncultured Bacteroidia bacterium; assembly: GCA_964564415.1. Classification (GTDB taxonomy): domain Bacteria; phylum Bacteroidota; class Bacteroidia; order J057; family J057; genus JALEFZ01. The sequence continues at coordinate 241,725 of CAZMAV010000005.1, forward strand.
AGGAAGGGCAGGAGGAATAAAATTTTCTACTTCTTCTATCAGCAATTTATCCTCATCCTCTTCCAGGCGAAGCCATTCAATCTCTGAAAAGGTAATGGACCTCCGCTTGATCTCGCGGTCGAGGGTCATATTGCCAGCGATCTCCCAACGGTCTCTGATACCCGTGCCGATTTCGGCATGAATAAAAGCAGGAGATTGAGCTTGGACGAGAAAAGGAAAACAAAGCAAGGTGAGGATAAACAGCAGAAGTGAACGATGCATGTGAATTAGATTCTGGGATTGAATACTTGCTCAAATTAAAGGGGTGGAGGCAAAGGTAAAGGTCAGCTTGAGATGATTCGTAACAACTGTAAGGATATGGGGTAAATAGAAAAGATGATGAAAAGGAGCTTCAGAAAAATATCGATATTGTTACGACAGAATTAAAGATGCAGAATTGATTTCTATTGACCCAAGATATGAGTTTAAGGCCAGTCAGCCCTGGGTTTTGTGGCTGGTGATTGGAGTTGCCCTTGTCTTAAGGGCAGAACAGCGATGGCATTTTCCCAATATCTACCTGGATAACCTGGCCCAGGCAGCTGTCTATGAAAACTGGGAAGAAGGAAGGGGATGGATTGCCTTTGATGAAGACCAGGGAAAAGATGCCTCCATGCATCGCTTTCCTCCCTTATATCCCTTAAGTATAGGACTTGTACACCGAATTTTCCCGATTTGGACCCACGCAATCAGAATCCTGGACATTCTCCTTCTAACATCTATATTTTTCATTTTTTACTCCTTCATGGACCTGTGGAAGGGGAGAGAGCAAAACCTGCTTTGGTGGTTTTTTGCAGGGCTAAGCCTTGCTCCCTGGCAGTATCCTACAGGTTCGGGTCTTATGGCGTTGTTGTTATTGTTGGCCTCGACCTATCTCTTTCTGAGATGGAAAAAAAAGTCCAGAATATTTCTTCTGTGGCTTTCGGCTGTGTTGCTGGGACTTACTCCCTGGGTAAGACCTGCTTATCTGCCCTTTTTGGCGCTGATTCCTTTATTTTTGATCCGCGAGGCTTGGTTGAAAAGAAAATTCAATAAGCTATCCTTGATCCTGAGTTTAGGGCTCTTGCTGGGGCTTTCAGGCCTGGGTTTGATCTACTGGCAGAGCCTCGGCCCCAACCTTATTCCCCGGGAAGGAGGTTTTTATTTCGAACACCTGCGCTTGGGAAGTCCATTTTTCCTAAAAAGCTTTTTGTATTGGAATTGGCCTCAGGAAGTCTGGTTGGAACAGAGATTCCCGGCTCGTTTTCCCTGGCTTCGCCTGTTTTGGAATTTTCTCAACCTCCTGGCCCTGGTTGCTATGATCAGGGATGTTTGGGGACAAAAGGATAAAGCTTCCAAAGACCTAGGTATCTTTTTGCTCATGCTAATGGGGTTAAATGTCCTGTTTTTAGCTCTGCTTTCTATCCTTCAAGCTCCCGAAGAGTGGAATCCCGACCGTTTATGGACCTACGTAAGTGAGGATCGCTATTATCTGCCTGCCATGCTAGCTGTATGGACATGGACCTTATATCGGTCCCAGTGCTCTCTTACCCTAAGGCGGATTTTCACCTTTTTGACCCTGGCTTACCTCCTGGTATTTTTAGGAATAAGGTTTAAGGTATATGTAAAAGGGGATCATTTTGCCTTTGATTCCTCTTATACAGCCGTACTAGAGAGCGCCCTTTTATTCTATAAGAAAAATGGGATCAATGAGATCAGGCTTCCCGAAGACCCTCATCATTACCTTTTGGAAGCTTATGACATGAAGAATGAGCCTGGATCAGAAGGCAGCTTTCTCATCTTATTGATTATTCCAAAAGAAGATGGGAAAGAAATACCAGAGGGCTTTAAGAAGAGGGGAGAGACCAGGGCTTACATCTGGGGAGAAAAAACTGACAAATAAATGCTTAGGACTTACTTCCTTGGTTTCGACTAAAAGATTAGTTGGTAAAATTCAACAGAAGAGCTTATATTTGAAATACGAAGAGAAACAATAACCAACTGCAAGAATCATGGAGATGAAAAAGTTTTGGATGTTGGCCCTTGCCATGCTGGTCGGATTAGCGGCCTCTGCCCAGAAAATCAGGTTTGACGAGACCTCGCATGACTTTGGTGAACTGGACAAGGGAGATCCTGCCGTCCATACCTTCACTTTTACCAATACTTCCGAAGAACCCATCAAACTGAGTCGGGTAAAGGCTTCTTGTGGATGTACCACTCCTTCCTGGACCCGTGAAGAAGTTCAGCCCGGTGAAAACGGAACCATCAAGGTAAAGTATAATTCCAACCGCGTTGGAAGATTTACAAAGACTGTAACCGTAACGGTGGACCCCCAGGAAAAGCCCACCATCCTCTATATCAAAGGTGATGTAAAACCCGGAGAAGCCAACAACAATGCTAATTTCTCCAAGCAAATGGGAAATCTGGCCTTTGATAAAAACATCCACAATACCGGAGTCCTTGATTCGGATAAGGAAAAAACTTTGATCTTTAAGGTAAAGAATACAGGACCCTATCCCATTCGCTTTCTGGAGGATATAGATAAAGAAATCATGTTTGAGGTTACTCCCAGCCCTGCAGCCCTCACCCCCGGTTCGGTAGGAGTCGTGTCGGTCAAGGTCGACGGAAGTAAGTTCATCTCCTACGGACCTTTCTCCAAAACCATTACCTTGTATACTGATGACAAGGCCGGAAAAGATAAAACCTTCACCATCAACGGTAACGTAAACAGGGTCTATTCTGCTGAAGAACTGGCCCGCATGCCCAACATCGAATTTGAAAGGACTAAATACGATGGAGGCCTCGTCCTGGAAGGAGAGAAGGTTAACGTAGCCTATGCATTTACCAACACTGGCGAGGAACCTCTGATCATAGAAAGTGTGAAGGCTTCCTGTGGATGTACCGCTTCTGCTCCCAAAGACAAAATCATTCAGCCCGGTGAATCCTCAGAGATTCAAGCTACCTTCAACTCTAGGGGTCGCAAGGGTAAGCAGCGCAAGTCCATCACTGTGAGGACCAATGATCCCGATAAAAGCACTGTCATCCTTAGTTTGGAAGTCAAAGTCGAGCAAGATCCCTTCCACCAAAACAACACAGGGCCGGCTGTACCTAAAAAATAATCCTGGAACAGCATCACCTTCGACTTTCTAAGTGCATGACAAAAGATTGATTTGCATTCGTAAGTCATTGTTTCTGAATAGATTCAAGGTCGGAAAATCCAATCTAGTTTTGAAGATGCTGCAAGCTTTTCTTACATGCTTTTTGGTCGGAATACTTTTCACTTTTTGGGCTACCCATTGTCCTACTAAAATGGCCCACTTTTTGGCATGATAATACCTCTCACGGGCCAATACTGTGGGATGATTGTCCTGAAATTTGTCCCAGACAAAACAGCTCAACTGATCCAAAGGAAAAATCACACGAGCCAAGAAACGCTGAATACGCCGATAAACAGAGCTAGTTTTACCTCGGCATCGAAGCAAAGGTTTAGCTTACAGAGGTCTACACGGCGAACTTTAAGCAAAGTAAGGATTAACTGCACGAGACAATTCAAGAGACCCTTGTGCAAAAAAAAGAACGATAAGTGATCTTCAAAGGAGTCATGGCTATTTTTCATCGGTGGGTGGTAAAAAGTTGAATAATTGTGTGGTGTAAAGTTCAATTTAACAACTTGGAACTAACCCACTATTTTTTTGTCATGTACTCATGGAAAAATACTAACTTCTCGCAGCCAAATAAACCGACCCGATCAAGGACCGGGTAGGTCTGCTAGTCCCATTAAAAGGCATTGGCAGTAATCAAGACGAAGATGAAGAAATCTATCAGGCTGATAAAGAGAGAAATACAAATTTTTCTGGGAGAACTCGCCATCAGGCTAAGAAAGCCATCCTACACAGGAAAGGTCTTCTGCATTGGGTACAACAAAACAGGTACTACGACTGTGGGGAAGTCCTTTGAATTACTCGGCTACAGAAATAGTTCTTTCAACTCAAAAGTTTGGAACCAATATTACGCCAATGGAGAAATTGATAAAATATTGAAGTATACCGCAAAGTTTGATTCCTTTGACGATCTCCCATGGCTTAAAGAAGATATGCTCCCGATACTGGACGAGACCTTTCCAAATAGCAAATTTGTCTACCTCACCAGAGATGAAAAGTCATGGAAAAAATCATACTATAATTGGAGATACAAGGTTTTTGGCCAGTATCCCGATGTCGAAAAAGCATGGAAACAATACAAGAAGCATGAAAAATTCGTGTATGAATATTTTAAGGACCGAGATTCAGGTGATTTTATTGTTCTGGACGTCAGAGATAAAAAAGGCTTCAAAAAACTAGCCAATTTTCTCGGGGCATATACGAATATTGAAAAGTTCCCGACCTACAACAAGACCTAGCGGCTGTTCAGTCTCTTAATTCCCAGTTTACAGACAGTTTCTTGAAAGGCAAATGCTTAAGGAAAGGAAAAATCTTAACCCATCCAAAGCATCGCAAATAAGAAAACGCCTTGGGATGATGATTACAAAATCCCAAAGCGTTATTTTTAAAAGGTGCTCATTCGATTATAAGCTATACATAGGATCAACATGGCGCATGACAGGTCTCAGAGGTTGGACCTAGGCAGAGCTGTTAATAGACTCCTTAATCATATTTTTTCTGCCCTAAAAACTCTTTGTTTTTGAATCGCTGTGGGGCTGCTTTGGAAAGGCTGGGCAGAGGAATCCTTTTCCCCCCGGCCTAGTATCTGATCGGGTAAAACCTGAGAACAGGCTGGAACTGAAACATTACCTTCAGCGAGAATCTGCCAGGGCCTTGTTGGATTGCCTGCGGCCCGGAGTGGAACTTGAAAGGGTGAGCCAGCATCCCCTACTTATTTTCTCTGCAGGCTTAGACAACCTCGCTCTGCCTGAAGATGTGGCTAAGATGGGACAGGTATACCAGCGTGAGGTGAAGCATTACAGCCAGGCAGGTCATTTTCTGATGCTTGAACCCGAGGCTGAAGAGATCGCCAACCTCATTGAATCTTTTGTCAACCGGATTTAGAAGGTCAAATAAAATCGGTCGGCTTGCTGTTTTCCACAGTTTTTTCTTGATTCTTCATAAAAAAGCAAGGAGAATAATCCAATGGCCCTTATTTTTATTACTTATGATTATCTCAAATTTTTCTAGGAAAAAACAGTGCTCTAGCAAGTCATTTGAGACAATCACCCTTTCACCTTTACTCAAATGAATAAGATCATATATCATGGGGGAAAAACCTGCTCAGGACCCGAAGGCCAATGATAGACAGATGAAGGCTAGGCTGGTAAAAATCGGTCTGCCTCTGGGATTGGTCGCCCTGTTGATGTTTTTGTTTTCGAGCTTGCTTACCGAAGAGCAACAGGACCGTATCGTTCATATTTTTGATGATGTAAGGCAAAGTGACAGTGTGGAGGTGGATCCAAAGGTAGAGGAGGAAGAAGAAATTGCCTGGGTGGATAGCCTGACGGATTATTTGCCGATCAGTAAGGAGGTCGTCATTGATCATGATTTTTTTAAGCTTTCTTACTCAGAGGACCACGAACAAGCGGAGTGGGTAGCCTACGAATTGAAGGGTCCCCAGCTAGGTTCCTTCGCTTTTGAGCGTCGTTCATCCTTCCGCAAAGACCCCAAAGTTCCCACTGAGTCTGCTTCCCCCTCGGACTATACCCACAGTGGGTACGATCGGGGACACCTGGCTCCTGCTGCGGATATGGCTTATTCTGGCGAGGCCATGAGAAGGAGTTTCTATATGAGCAATGTGAGTCCACAGCAGCCCAGTTTCAACCGGGGAATCTGGAAAGAACTTGAAGAACAAACCAGAGATTGGGCCAAGGGTAGCGGTCACCTTTATGTAGTAACAGGGCCTGTGCTGAGAACTAAAGGCCAAAAGAGGCTTAAAAACAAAGTTTTGGCTCCCTCCTTATTTTATAAAATCCTTCTGGACCTCCGTATGCCCAATCCCAAAGCTGTCGCCTTTCTCATGCCCAATGAAGGCAGCGATAAGCGACTCGAAGAATACATGGTCTCCATTGATTCCGTCGAAAACCTCACAGGCATAGACTTTTTTCCCACCCTACCCGACAAGATGGAGGAGGAACTCGAAGGGAGTAACTTTAAGGGAAGGTGGATCTACGATGAAGAAAGGTATCAAATGAGGATTGGCCTATGGAACAAGCAAGCAGAATAGCGGCCATGAGCAAGATTTAAGAATAAATATCCTTCGCCTCCTGCTCAAATGCAGCCTTCTTAAGGATGCAGAGTTATTAATGAGTGTTGGGAATCATTTTCATGGACAAAGCAAATAGTGCTCCTGGGACTGAAAAGAAAATACTTCCTATAAACTCAACAGAGCTTTAACAATTCATTTGTGATAATTACTATCACCACAAACCTTATCCATGCGAAAAATTATTTTTCTCTTCCTCCTCTGCTTACAGGCGACCCTTATTCAGGCTCAATCTATGGATGCGTCCTACGAGGTCATCATCCCCGTTCAAACCCAGTTGGACGCCTATAACACTGGGGATCTTGAGCTTTTCCTCTCCGCCTACAGTGATACAGTAAAAGTCTATAACTATCCCGATGAGTTTCTTTATCAAGGAAAGAAAGAAATGAGGAAGACCTATAGGCGTCTCTTTCAGTCTCTTCCGGACTTGCAGTGTCGCTTGGTTGGTAGGTTGGTTATGGGAAATAAAGTCATTGACCAAGAAAATGTAATCTTCACCAAAAATGAGAAGCCCCTGAATGCGGTGGCGATTTACACTGTTGAAAAGGATAAAATCATCGAAGTGCGTTTTATGCGGTGAAAGGAAAAAATTAGGGCATCTGAAAGGCTCAAGCTTCCAATGGTTCAGTTTTTAAAAGAAATTTAACCATTCAGGCAATAAGGATGGACTTTTGGCAGTTAAATTGCATACCTTAACATTGATTCATAACACTAGCCTAAAGACTTTCATGCAAAAGTCAACCACAGACTTTACTCAAGTCGAATCTTCCTACCTTGCTACCCTTTTGGCCCAGGAAGTCCATAAGGAGTCCGAAAGAAGTGCCAAATACCTGGAGCGCCTGCCTTCGGATAAGTTTGACTGGGCTCCCCACGAGAAGTCCATGAACCTCGGAACCCTGGCCGGACACATAACTGACCTTTTTGCCTGGTTTGAAGCCATCATCAAGCTTCCAGAATTGGATTTTGTAGGCAGTCCTCTGCCCACTGTTGAGGCGAGCAGCCCTGAAATTCTTCTCGAAAACCTTGAAAAGAACAGCCGACAATCTCTCCTCGCCTTTGAAGCTTTATCTGAAGAAAGCCTGCAGGAAGAGTGGGTACTCAGGGCTGGAGATCACGAGATCTATCGCTTGCCACGCCATGAAATGATCCGCCTGGAGATGAGCCATATCCTTCACCATCGTGGGCAATTATCTCTATACCTCAGGATGATGGATGTAGCCCTCCCCAATGTCTACGGCCCTACGGCTGACGAAAACTAGGTATTTTTCCTCTCAGCGCTTTTGCGATTCTTGCTCCGGATTTCAAAAATCAGGTATTTAAACCTTTATGCCTCCAGCCAGGGGCAATTTCTTTTTTATTTCCTGCGAATTCTGCCTTTTACTTCCCTAATGCTCAATGGGAAGAATACCAGGGCATTTCCTTTGGTATTTAGTCGTATAAGGAAAAAGCACTGACTAAATATCCCTATCATGAGCAAGCATATCCAAAAAGCTCTTCCCGAGTTGGTGGAGGCCGGCATCCTCAGTAAGGAGGATGCAAATCGAGTACGATCCTACTACGACACCCGACCCGGAGAAAACTCCCAACGCTTATTTGCTATTTTCGGAGTCATTGGTGCCCTGCTGGCGGGTTTGGGGCTCATTCTTTTGATCGCCCATAATTGGGAAACGCTATCCAAACCTCTCAAATTAACCTTTGCTTTCCTCCCTCTTCTAGTCGGGCAGGGAGTGGGGCTTTTTGCCATCTGGAAACGGTCAATGAGCCTCACTTGGCGGGAAAGCAGCTCCACCTACCTCTTTTTTGCCCTGGCAGCCTCTCTTTCTTTGGTCAGCCAGATTTATCACATACCCGGCGAGACGACCGACTTTATATTTAGCTGGATGCTCCTGGCCTTGCCCATGGCTTATATTTTTCCTTCTTCTATGGTTTCGGTTCTCTACATAGGAGGAATCACCTACCTGGGGCTAAAATGGGGCATGGAAGGAAATATGGGTTGGCCCTATTTTCTTATGCTCCTGGGGATTTTACCCTTTTACCTGGTAAAACAGCAGGAGGAAGAGACCAACTTCCAGACTTTTCACCATTACATCCTTCCACTGTCCATTTTTCTGGGCGTATTTGCCAGCCTCCAAGCCTTCGAATCTTCTCATGACTTTCTAATTCCTCTAATTTTAATCGGTCTTCTGGGCCTTTTTCAGGCCATTGGCTCTTCTCGCTGGATGAGGACCTATCAGGGTGGAAAAAATGGATACCGTGTATTCTCCTTTCTGGGCCTTTTTATTTCCTTGTTTATCTTTTCATTTCCATCTACCTGGAAAGAAGTCGCAAAAAATTGGAAATACATTGAAGGAGGAGAGCTGCTCGGCAGCGAAATGACTTGGATTTTTATGGGTATCCTGCTCTTGTTTGCCATGCTGACCCTGGTTAACCGTCGCGAGGCATCTCAGCGCTCCGAACTCATGCAGCAACTTTTTCTCCCTGTCTTTTTGGGTATTTATGGCTTAGGTATGGCCTTTCCTATGATAGGAATGGGCCTGACCAACCTACTTATACTTCTTTACGGCATTGCTTTTATTCGGGAAGGGGCCAGGAGGGAGCATTTGGGCATACTTAATATCGGCCTTCTTTTGATCACAGGACTGGTCATCTGCCGTTTCTTCGACGAAGACATTTCTTTTGTTCTGCGAGGCCTTTCCTTCTTAATCTTAGGAGTAGGCTTCTTTACCGCCAACTACATGATGTATCGCCGTATTCAACAAAGCAAGTAAAAAACATGGAAAAGAGAACAAAATTCATATTTCTAGCCCTCCTTTCAGCTGTTCAGTTGATTTTTTTGGGAGATATGATGTTTGACTATGAAACCCTGGCCATGAAGGGGAGGATCTATAAATTTGAGATTGCCCCGATTGACCCCAATGATCCTTTTCGGGGAAAATATGTAAGACTTTCCTTTGAGGCCGACGATTTCACTGGTCTTTATCCCAAGGACTTCAAGGAGCAGTCCACCCTGTGCTTAGCGATTTCGGAGAATGCAGAGGGATTTGCCTATGTCTCATCTGTTAGCAATGATATCCCCAAAGAGGGTGATTACATTAGGATAAATTCGGATCAGATTCACAGGTCCTATGGAAAAGAAAAGGGGTTGCACATTGATTTTCCCTTTGAGCGATTTTATATGGAGGAAAACAAGGCTTCGAGGGCAGAGCAAAGCTTGAGCCAGAGAGCCATGGAAGGAGAGGTCCTACAAGCCTATGCTGAAATAGCCATTAGCCAGGGAAGAGCAGCTTTGATCGATGTCAAATTGAATGGTATACCGCTAAATACTTGGTTGAATAAATAAGGCCTTTCCCTGGTTTAAGAGAAAGCCCGAACATTGTCAATTTCCCTATTCCCCCTAGTCAAAAAAACATGCACAGGGATGACCCCGTGCACATTTTTTACTTAGAAAGGATTGTTAAGATTCTTTTTTGACAAAAAGCACTATCGCAATCCATTCGCGACAAGCCCTGCGGATAAATCAGTCGATATCTTTCATGATCTGAATGGCTTCATAGACATAAACGTCCTTTTTGAGGGCTCTGTGCCAATTTTGGTACCTCTGCAAGCGGGTGGTATCGCTGTAGATGAAATCCTTATCTGAAGAAAGGTAGGCGATCTCCATGGGGGCGATAGGCTTGGCAATACCCTTGTATTTTTCAGCTTCTCTTTCCACTTCCTCTCGGTACGCCTGATAATCATCCAGGTTGAGGGGATAGGTGCTACGCTCATTTCTCTCCTTGTATCGGAGGGCATTTTCTGCAATGAGAGAGAAGGTGGTATGGGTATCGATTCTTGCCTGGCTGTGTGCCAATACTTTTGTCAAATCATCGGATACGGGATTTGCCCATGCATCGTACCTGGCGGGTTTGATTTCGTCCCACTCCATGGCTTGATCCTGCTCTTTTTCACCAATTTCAAGGAGGTTGTAGACATCTGGGAGAACGACATCAGGTATTACTCCCTTTAGTTGCGTAGCGCCTCCATCTATCCGATAATACTTTTGGGTGGTCAGCTTGATCTGTCCCAGAGGTTTGATTTCCTCCATCCGAGGAACTACATCATCGAGGTCTAAGAAACGCTGTACGGTTCCCTTTCCGTAGGTAGAGCTGCTACCCACGATCAGGCCACGGTCATAATCCTGAATGGCGGCTGCCAGAATCTCTGAAGCTGAGGCACTAAAGGAATTGACCAGGATGATGAGTTTGCCGTCATAAGTGACGGTAGGGTTTCTGTCTTTCATGACCCTAACATCTCCATCCCGAGACTTAATCTGGACGATGGGGCCATTTTTGATGAATAGACCAGCCATTTCCACTACTTCGCCTAATGAACCTCCGCCATTGTTTCTAAGGTCCAGGATTACTCCGTCTACCCCTTCTCTTTTTAACTTAACAAGCTCATTGGCTACGTCCTCAGCACAATTTCGTCCTCCGCTGCGGGTAAAATCTGCATAAAATCCAGGGAGGTGAATGAATCCGAATTTTTGCTCACTATTCTTATCTCTAATGGTGGTAGACTTGGCGTAGGTCTCTTCCAATTCCACTATATCTCTGACGATGGGGATGACCTTTTCTGATCCATCGGGCTTTCGAACGGTTATTTGTACTTCTGTACCTTTGGGCCCCTTTATCATGGAGATGGCCTCCTGCATGTCCATCCCTACCACATTGACGGGGTCTTCATTTTTCTGAGCTACCTTTAGAATTCGGTCATTAGGCTGAAGTTCACCCTGTCTGGCAGAGGCCGAACCGGGAATGATCTGTACGACTTTGATGTAGCCCTCGTCATCTGTAATCAGGGAGGCACCGATCCCTTCAAAGCGACCTGTGATATTCTGGTCGAATTTTTCTTTCTGACGTGGGGGATAATAATTGGTGTGAGGATCGAAGGTGGAGGCAATGGTATTGAAATAATCTGCCTGCCGATCGGTTTTCTTGATTTTTGAAAGTCGCTCGAAGTATTTTTTGTAGTTCTCGACCACCTGCTGTCGAACTTCGGCTTCGATTTCTTCGAAAGACTTTTTCTCGTAGGGTTCCCCATTGTCTTCAGCAGCCTTTGCCTCAGTTTTTTCTCTTTCTAGGGCCGAGCTAATCTGGACAATGGCTTTGTACTTGAGTTCTTTTCTCCATCGATCTTTGATTTCACTTTCGCTCTCGGCGTAGGCTTTGTTTTCGACATCAGTGTCAAAACCCTCCTTTTTAGAGTAGTCAAAAGGTTCTTTGAGGAATTCCATGACGTACTTTTCGGATTCTTCAATGCGGTGATTGATGATCCCGTGTGAGAGCTCGAAGAACTCAAAAGTCTCGTTTTTAAGTTCTTCATCTATTCTGTCCCGGTAAAGGCTGAGGTTGTCGATCTCATTTTGGAGAAAGAAGCGCTTGTTGTAATCGAGGCTTTCGATATAGCTGTCAAAGACTTTCTGGGAAAAATCGTCATCGATCTGCTGGGGCTGGTAATGGTAGTACATCATGATCCGCATCATGGATTGAACCAATACCTGTTCTTTATCACCTACGACAAAGGTGTAGGAACTAAAGAGGATGAGGGCGCTGACAGCCAAGCTGTAAAGAAAAAATTTAGCTTTCATAAACAGACACTTCTTACATCGCACAAGTCCTGGACAGAATGAGCCAGTTTGTTTCTCAAATGTAATTATTAAAGTAAATAATAAATTAAAGGTTGCATAATAACGGAAACAGATTTTCCCTGCTCAAGTTGGGAGAATGACAAAATAGAATCGAAAATTGTCTGATGGAGGGAAAACTTTATCTGCTCTATATTCATAGGCTTTACGTCGCAAGAGGAAAATATGTTGCGCAAAAAAGGCCAGGGAAATTTTGTAACTCCGAAGCAGTTTCCGATTATATGTATGAAAAACAACACTTGACGGCATTTTTTTGTTTATGGACAAAAACAATACCGAAGCCAAGGCATCCTGTCATTTCGATTCCAATTTATTTATCCCTTACCATATGAAGCTGTACCAGACCCTCCGCCTTTCCCTCGATAACTCTGTAGCGGTTCTGAGCCTCAATCGGGCAGAAGAAGACAATCGATTCAATCAGACCATGCTTTCTGAACTCAAGGACGTGATTATGTCTTTGGATCAAAATGAAGGAATTAAAGTTTTACTCGTAAAGGCTGAAGGTCCCTATTTTTCGGCAGGTTTAGATCCTGCTTTTGTCCAGCAAATTCAGACCTATACCTTTGACCAGCAGGTGGCAGATTCTTCCTTCCTGGCAGAAATTTTTCTGGCTCTCTACCGCTCCACTAAAGTCGTCATGGCTCAGGTAGAAGGAGATGCCCTAGGATTAGGCGCTGGTTTGCTGACCATCTGCGACTTCGTCTGGGCTACCCCCGTGGTGAGGATTGCCTTTCACGAGGTAAAATTTGGCATGATTCCCTCCATTGCTATTAACTTCCTCCTCCGTAAAATCGGTGAAACTCGAACCAAGGAACTCCTCCTTTCCGGACATTCCATTAACGCACAGACAGCTGCTCAGTATAACCTCATCAATCAGGTATTGCCTGCCGAAGATATAGACGGGCAGGTAGCCAAGCTCGCCAATGACATGGCGCGACAGAATTCGGGAGCCTCCATGCAATTGATCAAAAAGATGATTGCCGATATTCAGGAGTTTCCCCTGGAAAGGGCCATGAGTTTTTCCGCCAAGATGAACGCCTACGCTAGGACAACTGAGGATGGAAAAAAGGGACTTTTCAAGTTGGGTAAAAGACAATAAGGTCGGAAAAGTCTTAGGGCTTGGGGATCATCGCAAATGAATGGTTAAAGCGCTGTTGGGCTGATCATAAATAACGTGTTTTCAATTCCAAATGCGCTATTTGTTGTATCGCAGAAGATGATCAGTGACAATCATTATTGTTTAGGATTTATCCCTTTCATTTACAGTTGTCTTTCAAGAACCTGAGATTGATATTTTCTCAATTTAGCATCACCAAAGCTCCAAAATAATTACTGAATTAAACCCTGGTTGTAAACTGAAAATAAAAATGCCAAATCGCCTCTTGAGAAAAGACAGATCTGGCATTATTTAGTAGCCAGGGAAGGACCGGTATTGAAATTACCTGGCTTCCACCTGGCTTAAGTTATATGTATCAGGCTTTGATGTAGGGAAACATTCTTCCTGAATAAACGGCAGTCTCGCCAAGCTCCTCTTCAATTCGAAGGAGTTGGTTGTATTTTGCGATTCTGTCTGAGCGAGAAGCTGAGCCAGTTTTGATCTGGCCGGTATGTAGGGCCACGGAGAGGTCAGCAATGGTGGTATCCTCTGTTTCGCCGGAGCGATGAGAAATAATGGAGGTATAGCTGTTGCGGGTGGCCAATTGTACGGCTTCTACTGTTTCGGTAAGGGAACCAATCTGGTTGACTTTGATCAAAATGGAATTGCCTACCAATTCGTCTATCCCTCTTTGAAGGAAATTGGTGTTGGTTACGAAGAGGTCATCACCTACCAACTGAACGTCCTTGCCAAGCATTTCGGTGAGTGTTGCCCATCCTTCCCAGTCATTTTCGTCCAGTCCATCCTCGATAGAGACAATAGGGTATCTGGATACCCAGTCGGACCAGAATTCAACCATTTGGGCAGAGCTGCGTTCTTCACCTGTAGAGTGCTTAAAGATGTATTTGCCACTTTCCTTATCGTAAAACTCGGAGGAAGCAGCATCGAGGGCGAGGAAGATATCTTCTCCGGGTCGGTAGCCAGCTTTTTCTATGGCTTCGAGGATGATGGTAATGGCCTCCTCATTGGACTTGAGGTTGGGGGCAAAGCCGCCTTCATCGCCTACGTTGGTGGAGAGTCCTTTATCTTTAAGTACCTTCTTGAGATGGTGGAAGGTTTCGGCGCCCATGCGCAGGGCCTCCTTAAAGGTGGGGGCGTTGACAGGCATGATCATAAACTCCTGAATATCCACGGAGTTGTCGGCATGAGAACCGCCGTTGACGATGTTCATCATGGGGACGGGGAGGTAGCGGGCATTAGCTCCTCCAATGTAGCGGTACAGGGGCAGGCCATGGGTGGCTGCTGCTGCTTTGGCTACGGCCAGGGATACACCCAGAATGGCGTTGGCTCCAAGTTTTTCTTTGTTGGGAGTGCCGTCCATTTCGATGAGGAAGTGGTCTAGGCCAGCTTGGTACATAATTGGAAAGCCTTCGATCTCGGGAGCAATGACGTTATTGACGTGTTGGACGGCCTTGCTTACGCCTTTGCCGAGGTAGCGATCTTCTCCATCTCGAAGCTCCACAGCCTCGTGCATTCCGGTACTTGCTCCCGAAGGAACAGCAGCCCTTCCGACTACCCCATCGAGGGTAGTGATTTCGACTTCAACGGTGGGATTGCCCCTGGAGTCAAGGATTTCTCTGGCAGTAACTTCAGAAATGTAGCTCATTGGGTGATTAATTTGATTTATGCCAGCAAATTAACAAGAAAGTGAGAAGTTGAAAGGAATAATTGAAGATATACTCTCAACCTTCTTCATATGATCAACCTGGTATTTCAGTGCCTGTATCCCTTCCAGGTTCCTCCATAGCGGTACTCGGGAAGTTGCTGGTGTTCCTTGCAGCAGGACTCACATACAAATACCCAGGTCTTTCCCTTTCTGAGTTGGACGCGATAGAGGGTGGTAAATTCTTTTTTACAGGTATGGCAGATTTTTGTCTTCATTCAATAGAATGCTTTTGAAGGCGATAGCCCAGGGCCCCCGAAGGACAAAGTTTGACCTGGTCCAAGATTTCCTAGCTGCTAGCCCTGTGAATATCGACCCAGGGCCGTATTCCAGGATTAAAGACCCCGGGAAGACCACGAACGAAGTCGCCTGAGTAAATGCAGAGGCCGGGCTTTCAGGTTACCTTAACCTCTCCATCGGAATACTCCTTCCTTATGTCTTTGTTTGCCATAAGGGTGAATTTTTTGTGTATACCTTGAACATCTACACTGGTTTTGCCTGGATTGATCGTGGTCATTAGCAAGCTTTCCGCCAGCGAATGACCATTTATTTGTAATCGTCTTCATAATTTAATGATTCCCTTCCAAATTTACCCTGTCAGATTCGCCTTATTCCCTATTCTTTGATGCTGAGATTACCCCTACCATCGGCCAAAATGATTTTTTGGTCCAGAAGATAGCGGAGCACCTTTTCTCTCTGGGAGGGACTGCCTTCTGGAACTTCGAGCATGATTCTTCTATAATTGGTTGGCGCCTGTCGGATGCGGTCCAGGATGGTTTTCATGAGGGATTTGAACTCTATGTCGGAGACCTTGGTTTTGTGTCTGCCGATGCACACGTCGCAGCGCCCGCAGGGACGGTGTTCCTGTTCACCAAAATAATGCTGAATCATCAGGCTTCTGCAAATCTCCTTACTCTGCACATATTGGAGCATTTTTTCCAATCGATATGACTGCTGTGCCTGGAGAAATTTGTACTTTTTCCAGTTGAGCACTTCGGGATTGAGGGTCTGATAAGGGCTAAAAAAGGCGATGCTCGGTTCGCCGCTGGCAGGTAGGTAATGTATAAGATCGAGTTTGGCGAGGCGGAGGAGATGATGATGAACCTCCAGGGGTGGGGTACGCATTTTTCTTCCCCATTCATCCAAAAGAAAGCGCACCTCCTGCTGATATACTTCTCCACCGGTATTTCTGAGCAAAAAGTCTACGAAATCGGCCATTCTGGGCTGATTTTCCTTAAAAAATAGAAGAGCCTGAGGGCTGGCGATGACCTGGACATAGGAAAAGTCATCACTTTCCTCGCTGTATTCGATGACTCCTTCTCCATGGAGGATTTTGAGGGAGGAATACAATGAGATGGGAGAAGTATCAAGGGCAGAGGCCACTTCTTTTATGTTAAATGAAAAAGAAAGGTCCACCCTTCCCTGGTTGGGAATCTGAAAGTGCTGGCAGAGTTTGCGGTAATGGCGTTGAAGGGTCTCCCAAGAGGGGTACTTGTTGGTGCTCCACCTTTTGAGGTCTTTGAGGTCGATGGGATTGTCAAAGGCAATGGCTAGGGCTGTCTTGCCATCTCTTCCTCCTCTTCCTGCTTCCTGATAGTAGGATTCGAGGTCAAAAGGAAGGTTATGATGGACGACAAATCGCACGTCGGGCTTGTCTATTCCCATTCCAAAGGCATTGGTGGCACAGACGATGCGCACCTCATCCTCCAACCAGGCCTTTTGAATCTCTGATCTGAGCGACATCTTAAGGCCTCCATGATAAGCGGCTGCCGATATTTGATGCTGCCTGAGCATCTGTGCAAGGTGCTCTGTCAGTCGACGGGTGCGGGCGTAGACAATGCCCGTACCCTTGGTCCGGCGACAAATTTCCAGAATCCTGGCCCCTACATTTTCCTCTTCCAAAACGAAATAGCGCAGGTTATCCCGGCGGAAACTCTTGGTAAAAACGGAGGCTTCCTCCATTATCAATTTATCCAAAATATCCTGCCTCACCGTGGGAGTGGCAGAGGCAGTAAGGGCAATGATGGGGAGCTTGGGTTTGACCTCTTTGATACGGGCGATCTCGAGGTATGAAGGCCGAAAATCATAGCCCCATTGGCTGATGCAGTGGGCTTCGTCGATAGCGAGGAGGGAGACATTCATACTTGGCAGACGAAGGCGAAACATTTCCGAATTGAGTCGCTCAGGCGCGACATAAAGGAATTTGAATTCTCCATCCATGGCCCCCTGAAGTCGGCGGTCGATCTGGTGGTAGTTCATGCTGCTATTGACATAGGTAGCGGCAATCCCTAGCTGGTTTAGCCTCTCTACCTGGTCCTTCATGAGGGCGATGAGGGGAGAAATAACCAGGGTTAGCCCTTCCATGCATAGGCCTGGGACCTGGAAACAGATGGACTTGCCTCCACCCGTAGGCAAGAGAGCCAGGGTATCATGGCCTTGCAGGACAGATTCAATGATCTTGTCCTGAGGTTCGCGAAAACTGGGATAACCCCAGTACTGCTTTAGTATGTCTAAGGCCTGCTGCATATCGATCGGCTGCCGTCGTTTCTTCTACCCTTCTACCATAAGAAAGGGCAAAGATAATAGAATTGAAGGAAGGATCGGAGATGCGGGAGCAGAGAAAATCAAAAAGCGGGAGGGAGGGACTTCCTTCTGCTTGTATGCCTAAAGAAGAAGGCCGGCATAAGGCCAGCCTTCACCTAGTCTCAAAAATATGTTTTCCCTGGACTTTTCTTAATCCATCTAAAACCGAATTCTCAGACGGTAATAGCTTCGAGGTAGCGAGTGTTGAGGGGTTTGTTGAGATATTTCTTGACGTAGCGGCTGCTGGCAGCTCTATCGATATCTTTGGGACTTATAGATGATGAAAGCATAATGATCTTACACTTCTCCAGGACAGTTTCGGAGAATTGTTCGAAGTCATTGAGAAACTGGAATCCGTCCATGATGGGCATGTTGATGTCCAGGAAAACAATCTCGGGCAGTTCTTTTTCTTTTTCCTGATTTTCCTTCAGGTAGTCAAGGGCTTCCTGACCTGTCTGGAACACTAGAATTTTTTCAGCAAAGGAATTAGCTTCAATGATTTTCTCATTGATGATGTTATCAATCTCGTTGTCGTCAACGAGCATTACACTCTTATAGGTGGCCATAAGCTTAACCGTTTTTTTCCGTTAACTGTCCTAAAAATTTAGAAAATTGACGCCTTTTGCAACTTATGTGGATGGAGTGGGAACTCAGGCTTATCCACATAATGTAAGATTTGAAAAAGTATTGTCTTTTTTACTTTTATAATTACGAATCAATCATTTTTCCTTTTGTTGATATAAAAATACAGTCTTGAAATATTTTCTTTGTTAAATAGCCTAAGTGCTATTTAACAAAGAAACAGGCATTGACTGTCAGAGAATTAGATCAACTGACAGGTCAATGCCTGTTTGATTCGTAGGGCTACTTTCTTCATTTACTTACGAATAGGAGAATAAAACAACCTTGTTAGAAAGGAAGATCATCGTCGTTCATCTGATCCACGTCTACGGCGTCATCCATAGGAGGTGGGGGTGGGGGAGGAGCAGAAGATGAGACGGCCTGCTGTACCGGGCTGACACGCCAGGCGTCAAGGCTGTTGAAGTACTTGATTTCTCCGGAAGGAGACTTCCATTCTCTGCCACGAAGGTTGAAATCTACAGAAACTTCCTGACCCTCCTGCACATTGTCTACCAGGTTGACCTTGTCCTGGATCAACTGAAAGACGACATACTGAGGATACATGGGATTGCCTTCGATGTATTCTATGACGAACTCCCTTTTCTGAAAAGTTTCTTTTATCTGAACCGTATCAAATTTTTTGTGGAGTTTTCCTTGAACTGTCATGAAAAATTATATTGAATGGGACAATTACTGTAAGCTAAGTTCAAAACTAACGAATCAGACCTTAAATCCCGTATAGTTTTTGGAATTTGTATCCACAGCCCGGCTTGGGCACTTTAGTCATTGGATTCGAAGTCTTCGAGTTCGCCCTCGACCAATTGTTTGATGGACATTTCCGCTCCGTCAAGGTAGTTGCGGCAGGCCTCAACCAGGGCATTGCCTCGCTTGAAAAGTTCCATCTGCCTGTCAAAATCTGATACACCCTTTTGCATTTTGTCCAGTATATCTCTGATTTCACCTAGGCTGTCTTCCAGCGAAAATTCTTCCTGTTCACTCATTTCTTTTCTCTACTTTACCGATGGTAGAAGTGGTTTTTCCAGATGCAAAAATAGTCACGATTTCATCGCCTTTTTTGAGTTTGTCCACATTAGGCTGTATGATACCTTTTTTTAAGGTAAGGGTATATCCCTGTGCCAAAACCTTGTTTACGTCTATGGCCTGCAGCTTTGTATGTAGGAGCTCTAGGTCATGTTTCTTTTGGCGAAGGCTGCGCTGCACCCCTTCCATGAGCCGGCTTTCGTAGTCGTCGAGGATCTGCCGCTTGAAGTCGATGAAATACCGGAGGCTTCGCTTTAGCTGTACCCCGTACTCGTTGATGCTGTGTTGGACTGCCCTGAGGTCGGGTGCCACACTTTCTGCTGCCGCTGTGGGAGTGGAGGCCCGTAAATCTGCCACAAAATCTGCAATGGTGATATCTGTTTCATGGCCTACCCCGGTTACGACGGGAATCTCCAGATCGGCGAGCTTCCTGGCTACCGATTCCTCATTGAAGTTCCACAAATCCTCGATAGAACCCCCACCACGGGCCAGGATAATGACGTCTGGCCTTAGGCTCTCTGCCTTGCTGAGGCTTTCTTGAATGGACTTGGCCCCCTGCCTTCCCTGTACCACAGTCGGGATGACAATGACTTCCCCCTGGTCATGCCTGCGCCGCAGGGTCTGAAGAATATCGCGAATGGCTGCACCCGTAGGTGAGGTGATGACTACAATCTTACGAGGAATAACCGGGAGGGGGCGTTTGCGGTCCGCATCAAAGAGCCCTTCAGCCTGCAACTTATCCTTGAGTTCAAGAAATCTTTGATAAAGGTCGCCCAGGCCCTGCTTTTTGAGGGACTTTACCATAAACTGATAATTACCCCTGGGAGCGTAGACAGACATGCTTCCCTTCAATACCACCTTATCGCCTTCTTTCATACGGGGCGCAAACTGAGCATATCCTTTAAAGAGAACACAACTCATGCTGGCCTCGGCGTCTTTTACGCTGAAATAGACATGTCCCGAGCGATGGTAGGTCAGGTTGGAGACTTCTCCTGCGATTCGAATGTCTTTGAGGTGGGGATTGTCTTCAAGGAGATGTTTGATGAAGTGGGTAACCTCACCTACGCTGTAGATTTGATTTTCCATAAAAAAATAGAGGCCTTATATAAAAAGTGGGACTCTCTGCTTTGTCTCACTGAGGCGACTTGTTCCATCCTTCAGGCCGGTAAACTTAGCGAAAAATGGCGCTGTTTAAGTTTTTAGTGGCGGACAATCAACTTGCGGGAGGCTACATTGTTTCCATCTTCTATGAGCCTGAGAAAGTAGATACCTGAAGGTAGGGCAGAGGTATCCAATTCCGTTCGGTTGACCGATGGGCTCAGGGATCTTCGCCTCATGGTCTTGCCGATGAGATTTACCAGCAAGAGTTCTGCTGAGGTCCCAGCCAAACCCAGGGTGTAGCTGATGTAGGCTTTGCGATGGGCGGGATTGGGATAGATCTTGTTGAGGGAAACCCGGCTTTGATTTTCGAGGGAGGTAGTACTGCTTCCACTTACACTAAAGTGATAAGTACGCCTGATGCTTTCTCCACTGCTATCGGTGGAGGCAAAAAGCATGGTCACGGAACTTTGGCCCGACAAACCATTGGGGATCAGGGTAAGGTATTGAAAACGGGTGGTATCGCCGGGTAGGAGACTGAGCGCTTGCTCGGAGACATTTACCGTTGTGTCATAGCAAAGGTCCCAGCAAAAGAAGCTCTGATGGCCGGGAGCTAATTCGTTGGAAATCCGGGAAGCCAGGATATCCAGGGTATCTGTCGAACTTGTATTGACAATGTCGAAAAAGACGGTGAAATCGTTGAGGTCCTGTCCGTTCAGGGAAAAGGTATCAGGTTCTGCCTCAATAAATTGAAAATCTTGGGCTCTCAGGAAGTGAGGGCCAAACATGAGCAGGAAGAGGAAGAATAATACTTTTTTCATGGACCAAAGACTGATGGAAAGTTATTGATTATCAAGCATGAATGGCGAAGGAGCTGTTGAGGCCATTCTAAGTAATTCTTTTTCAACCCAAAGCCTGGGATCTGCCTTATCCCTAAAAAAGATTCTTCGTAATCATCACAACGAAGTTGATTGAAAAATAGATAAAGATTTTTGCTTATTCAAGCAGCCAGCTGACCTTTTAGCTTAAATTTTATCCATAACATTATCCAAATCATGAAGGGTTTCTTCTTCTTTCTATTTATTCTCCTGATCCTTGCTTCAGGACTGACTGCTCAGGTTTTGGTGGAAGAAGGCTTTGGTGGGGCGGACCTTCCTCCGGGATGGACCCAAATTGAGGAAAATGGCTCTGATGGGTGGTTGGTAGGGGATTCCAGCAGCATAGCTACAAGTTTTTGGCACATTCCGGCTCGAGGACGGTTTGCCGCCACCAATGACGACGTTTGCAATTGCGACAAGTCCAGGGATATTTTGCTCAGCCCTGTCTTGAGGGTCGATAATTCAAATCCTCTTTTTGTCTCCTTCGACTCTTACCTGGACGGGCTCCTGGGGGCAAGGGGAAGGATTTTGCTGACCATGGACGGGGGCCAAAGTTTTTCTCTACTCGAAGAAATTCCTAAGGCAAATACCTGGCAGCAGCTCAGCTATAATCTGGGAAGCCTCTCTCCTCAGCAGGATTTTCGGCTTGCAATTGAATTTAGCGATCGGGGCAATTGGTCTACGGGTATGGCCATCGACAATGTTCGAATTTTTCAGCCTCCCAGCCTAGATGCCGAAATTCTTTCCATTGATGTGGAAAAGTTTCAAGAGGTAGGTAATATTTCGATCGATTTTCACCTAAAAAATATGGGTAGCTCGGTCATTCATGAACTCAGCCTTCGCTTCTATGTGAATGGCAATCTCACCTGGGAGGAAGAATTTGACAGCCTGGAGCTTTCTCCCCTTGCCGATACCTTGCTTTCGCTGAGTCAGACTTGGATGGCCGATAGCGGCAGTGCCCTGCTGGGATTGGAAGTTTCAAGGGTAAATGCCAAGCAGGACTCCCTATTTACCGGAGAATTCAAAGAAAAAAAGCTCTTTATCGCCCCTCAATTGGCGGCGGGATTGGCCTTGGTGGAGCATTTTACCCAGACCAACTGCTTTGCCTGCGCCGAGCAAAACCCTTCCTTTTTTACCTTGCTGCAACGAGAATCAGCCTCTGTGGCCCACATGTCTTACCATGCCCCTTTTCCGGGACAGAACAACGATCCCTTTTTCCTTTTCAATGAGGAGGAACAATTGGAGAGGTTGAACTTCTACAGAGTCGATGCCATTCCCAGAGTCTGGGTGCAGGGAACTCGTGTCGAAGGAGGCTCTTTTTCCGGGGCTCCTGACGGGGTGGATAAGTCGCTCATCCGTGCCAACGCCCAAAAAAAAGGAATCGCCAGGCTAAGCATTGGAAGAAAACTTGAGGGAGCTACACTGAGCGGAAGCCTTGAAGTAGAACCTTACATTTTACTAGAAGAAAAAGATTGGAGGGTATTTTTGGCTTTGATTCAGGAAGAGGAAAGCTTTGTACAAGCTCCCGGAAGCAATGGAGAAAGGGAGTTTTATGGAATATTCAGGAAGTTTATGCTGCCTGATACAGGAGTGGCAATTTCCTCCCTTCATGTAGGGGACAGGGTCGATTATCCTTTTACTTACATTCTTGGACCAGAAATGCAGGGGCAGGGCCTGAGGCTCATTGCCTGGGTACAGGACTGGGAAAGCCGTGAGGTTTTGGCGGTCAGAAAAACCCATCTCCTTACCCACAGCAGCTTTACTGACTGGGATTCTCTTGGTTTTTGGCAGGAGGGAGGGGTAATATATTTTTCTTACAAAGCGAGGGGAGAACTCATCATGAGGGACCTTTCGGGCCGTGAAATATGGAGGAAAGGTCTTTATTTGGGGGGGCAGGAGGAGGTAAATCTGCCTTTAGGTTTGCCAAATGGCATTTATCTTATGACTTTTGTAGGTAAAAACCGTCTCATCCACAGAAAGATTCGGTTGAATCATAATCCGTAAATCGATGAAGAATTACTTCTTATATGTTTCACTTTTGGCCATGTTGCTCTTTTCAACGGCTGCATGGGCCCAGCAAAAATTACCCTCCAAAACCCTCAAGGACCTTCAGGGACGAACAGTGAACAGTGCCAGCCTACACGAGGGGAAGTCCCCCCTGATCATCAGTTTTTGGGCCACATGGTGCAAGCCTTGCATAAAAGAACTGAATGCCATTTCAGAGATGTATGATGATTTGCAAAAGGAAACCGGTGCCAAACTTATCGCCATTTCTATTGACGATGCCCGTGCCACACATAAGGTTCCGGCCTTTGTAAATGCCCAGGGTTGGGACTTTGAAGTTTACCTGGATGAAAATGGAGACTTTAAAAGAACGATGAATGTCGTCAACGTTCCACATACCCTTTTGCTGGATGCTTCTGGTAAAATCGTCTACCAAAGGACAGTATATGCTCCCGGCGACGAAGAAAAGCTTTTCGAACAGGTGAAGTCATTGTTGAGTGATAAGTAAAAGTTGCTAAATTATCCCAGGTATAGATTCCGACAGAAAACTGAGGCGGTAAGACTAACGGTCGTGATTATCTGACCAATTCCTCATGCCTCCCTCTCGCAAAGGCTTTGTCCCTTAAATGAAAGTTTTATTTCAGTTATTAAGGAGATAAATTTTCATATCAATCCAATGTACCCTAAGTCATAGCGCATATGAAACTATTGGTAAACTATATTCTTTTGTTGCTGGGATGTGTGCTTTTCTGCCCTTCAAATTTTTATGCCCAGGACCGTCGCAAGCAAGTAACTGTCAACATTACCATCGAGGCTGATGGCTATCGGACCAGCATTGATACTACCTTTATTGTGGATCGAGAAGAAGGTGCCGACCGGATCATCGACCAATTGATCAAGGCCCATTATGTGGACCAGGAAAAGATGGAAAAGGTCATTATCATCCGCGATGCAAAAGACAGGGAGGACTACCACACTCCCAAGCCCCGAAAGAAGAGAAAGGCTATGATGGGGGTTTACCTGGATACCAATTCCTCTGGAAAGGGAGTTAGAATCACCTCAGTAACCCGCGGAGGAGCTGCCGAAGAAGCAGGCCTGAGCCGGGGGGACCTGATTGTGGAAATAGATGGAGAGCGGATCAAGGATTATCACGACCTGGTCGAAACCAAAGAGGCTTACGAGCCCGGTGATAACATGCGGGTTATATTTTTGCGGGATGGAGACCGATACAATGCCCAACTACGCCTTCAAGGTGAGGACAAGCCCTCGGTTACCTTTTCTGAGTCTCATCGATCGCACAGCAACTCTCCCAAGGCCTTTCTGGGTGTGTACACCGACGAACTCAGTGCCAGTCAGGCAAGAAAATTAGGACTTACCTCTCAGCAAGGCATCTACCTGGAGGGAATTGTCCCTTACAGCGGTGCAGCCCGTGGAGGACTGGAAAAAGGAGATGTCATCCTTTCTATAGATGGGAGGCCTCTTGACGCCTCCTGGGAATTGGGTGATGCCCTGGGTGAGCACAGGCCTGGAGAGGAGATTACCATTTCCTTTATCAGAGATGAACGCTACCGAAACACCCGAGTACTGCTCACAGATAGAGAGACTGTCAAAAACCGCAAGCCTCAAAAAGTAAAAATTGTTACTGAAAAAGCATTCTTGGGAGTACACCTGGAAAATCAATCTTCTGGTGGGGTGAGGATCACCGGAGTGGTAGACAATTCATCTGCTGAAGCTGCCGGATTAAAGCAAAACGACGTCATCATCAGCATGGATCGCTTTACAACCGACACTTACAGCGACCTTTCAGAGGCCATGAAACAGTTTGCGCCCTCTCAACGCATCAGAATTGTCTTTGAAAGGGGAGGCCGAATTCGCTCTACTACGGCAACTCTTGGTAGCAAAAGCATAGAAAAGTGGGTGGAAGTACCTGGGCAGGATGATTTTCCAGCCCCCCCACCTCCAGTTACACCCGGACTGAATTTCGATCGGTACAGTGAGGACATGGATACCGAGAGGCTGATCCGAAACTTCTTGGATAGGGAAAAGGGAGAGCAACTGCTTAAAGACATGGAGAATCCCAGCCTCAAAATGGATCTTTTTGACTTTTACCCCAATCCCAACGATGGAAGGTTTACCCTGATATTTAAGCCTAAAAGAAGGGGAGACCTTCAGATTCGAATTTACAACAGCGAAGGTAAAGAAGTCTACCTTGAGTTTATCCAGGATTTTTTTGGGGAGTACAACAAGGAGATCAACATCTCCCGAAATGCTCCAAGAGGAACCTATTTCCTCCAGCTTACCCAGGGAGAAAGGGGAATGGTCCAGCGCATTTTGGTTAAGTAACCATCCTTTATATATATGAAAAGAGGCTGTTAACCTAGGGAGACAGCCTCTTTTTTCTTTTTCCAATCTGGGCTTGTTTGCTGAGCCTATTTAGAATAATCATAAAAGCCCTTTCCTGTCTTTCTGCCCAGGTGCCCTGCCGTAACCATGTTTTTCAACAAGGGACAAGGAGCATACTTGGGATTGCCAAATCCCTCATGTAATACCTCTAAAATGGCCAGGCATACATCCAGACCGATGAAGTCTGCCAATGTCAGAGGTCCCATCGGGTGGGCCATTCCTAGTTTCATGATGGTATCTATTTCTTCAACTCCGGCTACTCCTTCATAATGGGCATACATAGCCTCATTAATCATAGGCATAAGGATGCGATTGGCCACAAACCCGGGATAATCATTGGCGGGAACGGGCACTTTGCCCAGGTCTTTGGCGAGGACGAGAATATCCTCTGTAACGGCTTTGCTGGTATCGTAGCCCTTGATGACCTCGACCAGTTTCATGACCGGCACGGGATTCATGAAGTGCATGCCAATGACCTTATCAGGACGATGGGTAGCTGCTGCGATTTTGGTGATCGAAATAGAGGAAGTGTTGGTGGCGAGAATAGCTTCCTGCGGAGCTGCCTTGTCCATATCGGCAAAGATGCGGAGCTTGAGGTCTACATTTTCGGTGGCGGCTTCTACCACGAGATGGCGGTCCTTTACCCCTTCCTGAATTTGGGTAAGGGTATTGATCCGGCCCAGAGAGGCTTCCTTATCCGCAGTACTGATGATCTCTTTCTTGATCTGTCGGTCCATGTTTTTGCCAATAGTTGCGAGGCCTTTTTGCAGGGCTTCCTCAGAAATATCTATGAGGTTGACCTGATATCCACTTTGTGCAAAGGCGTGGGCAATCCCATTGCCCATGGTACCGGCGCCGATGACGGCTATTTTTTCAAAACGCTCTAGCATGAGGGGTAGTTAGTATAAAAATGAATAAATGATTAGGGGAAAGCCGAGGGTAATGGGCCCGGCACTCACCTTTTTCGGTCGTGAATTAACACAAGGCAGGGAAAAATCCCTATTCTTCTTCATGATAAATTGCTACAAAGGGCTCTCCTCCGGCTTTGACATAAGCCCTGAACATCCCCGAACTGTTAAAGGGCATGGCAATGTTGCCCTCTCTGTCTATTGCGATCAACCCACCACTGGCCTTGATCTTTGCGAGTTTGTCCATGACAATGTAGTCAGCAGCCTCCTGCAGGGATTCGCCCAAATAAGTCATGCGGGCAGCTACATCATAAGCGACTACATTTCGAATAAAATACTCACCGTGTCCGGTACAGGAGACGGCGCAACTGGCATTGTCGGCATAGGTGCCTGCTCCAATGATGGGAGAATCGCCTACCCGACCAAATTTTTTGTACATCATGCCCCCGGTAGAGGTTCCCGCAGCCAGGTTGCCCGCCTTGTCGAGGGCGGCACAGCCTACTGTCCCATACTTCTTGTTGACCCCGTCATTTTTGGCTTTCAACCTGGCCTGTCTCCGCTCAAATTGCTGCCTTCGCTTGGCTGTGATGAAGTATTGGTTGTCTACCGTATCCAGTCCATAGGCCATGGCAAATTTTTCTGCTCCTCTCCCGGCCATCATGACGTGGACAGAGGAATCCATGACCAACTTTGCTGCTGCGATAGGGCTCTTGATGTTGGTGATCCCGGCTACCGCACCAGCGTTGAGGGTCTCGCCATCCATAAAAGAAGCATCGAGTTCAGCCCTTCCTTCGCTGGTAATGACGGCGCCTCGGGCAGAATTGAAGAGGGGATTTTCTTCCATAACCTGAATGGCCGCTATGACAGCATCCGGGGCATCGCCTCCTTCTTTTAGGATAGCTTCTCCGGCTGCAAGGGCAGTTTGCAGGGCCTCCCGATAGCTATTGTCCATCTCTTGGCTCATCCTGGATTTGTCCATGGCTCCGGCACCTCCATGAATGACAAGGGCGTACTCAGGACTGGCTTCTTGCTTATCTTTGTTTTGGGCATTCCCGGGTTCACATCCCAGCCAGAAGAGGGGGGAAAGGGCGAGTAGTAAAATCAGATATTTCATGCTTTATGTTATTTTAGAGGTAAGTGTCTGACTCCTCAATATCCAAATGGGATACAGATTTCTGGAAAATTTAAGTTAGATAAATTAAAGATTTCGGTTTCAAGACACAAATCACCTGTCTTTTGTACTTTCAAATTCTTCATTATGAAAATCAGTATTGCTTTGATTTTGCTCTCAGCATTTTTTTTTCACCTGAGTTGTCAGGCTCCTGCTCAGAGAGACTCAGAGATTGAAGTCCATGAACAATGTCTGGTCCTACTTACAGAGGCTTGGTCCACAGCTGAGGGAAAACTCTATTCTTTTGTAAAGAAGGGAAATTGGAGCAAGTGGACCCGGGAAGGCAGGGTGATCGATGTATTGATAGGAAAAAATGGACTGGGATGGGGCATTGGAATAGAGGACTTTGGCGGGAGAGAGGGTCCGGTCAAAAAAGAAGGGGATCTCAAATCTCCCGCCGGAATTTTTCGTCTCTCTTACGCTTTTGGCTATGAAAAAGCAGAAGCCTCTTTTCGCTGGCCCTATGAACAGATTATTCCCACCACGGTCTGCGTAGAGGATATCACTTCCCGCCAATACAATCGAATCGTAGACGAAGATGCGGTACAAAGAGATTGGAAGGGTAAGGATCATATGCTCCGCAAAGATGACCTTTACGAATGGGGAGTATTCATCCAGCACAATCCCCAACAGGAAAAGGGCAGAGGTTCTTGTATTTTTCTCCATGTCTGGAGGCCGGGGGGAAGTGGTACGGCTGGGTGCACCTCTATGGATAAGGGAGAGATGAAGAAGCTCATCTCCTGGTTGGACCCCAAAGCAAATGTGAGGCTGGTACAGGTCCCAAAATCTGAATATTCCCAATTAGAAGAAACTTATGACTTACCTTCGTTTGTACGGTAATATTTAGGATAATCTGTATAGCAAAGGCTGCGAACTATTTATATACCCATAATATTCTAATGCGTAAATAACCAAAAAATCAGGATAAGTTTCCATTAAAGCCGAAATTGATACCATTGATCCCTTGCGATTGACCATTGAGGCATTTTGGGTCCTAAGCCGAACAATGTGGCAACATATTTGCCCATATACATTCGAAAGCGACAAGCTTTTACAGGTATAAAGTAGATTGTTACACGTTTATACCCGCGATTTGATAGTTGATTAGTATTGCTAATGTCGGGAGATGATCCCGAAGATGCCTAAACAAACGACACACTCTCTCGTCCTCTCGGACCGTACAATGTAATAAGTTTTTTCATGGTGTTTGTTTGGGTTTGGACCGCTCTTCGTGACGAAGAGCGGTTACTTTTTTATATGGGTTTATGTTCCCTTTACCATTCCTTTCCCTTTTCTCCTTCCCAGTATTCTTCCAGCTCTTCCCTGGCTTGCTCTGATTGCTTTCTGGCTTTGCGAAGTGAAGAGTTTTCATCGGGATAATTCAAGATGACCTCCTCGGGAGTAATTTTCTGCTTTAGTAGGTAGAACCTGCTCACATATCCGTTGAGATTTGTCGCTGAAGCAGAGACCAATCCAAAATTAAACACAAATGGAAAGGATAAATAAGTTGCTAAAATAATGGAGATTATCATGAATAAATGGCCGAAGTGCTGATGGGATTATTATAAGTACTTTGTTTTCAACCCCAAGAGAGCTATGGGTTATATCGCAAAAAATGATTCGTGATAATCATAAATGGAGAAAAACTGACTTTTTTGAAAAAGTCGGGGTAAAGAATTACTCGAGATATACCCAAGCTTCCCCTGATAATCCTACATCTTCTGGGGGCTGTAAGAATTTTCCTGTTTCCTGCAGACTTTTCCATTTGCTTTATCGCTAACAGATCGCACTCAGTATTCTCATCAGAGCTTTTTAAGTCATTTTTGATGACCACCTATGTAAGGATTTTTGTATTTTATTACGTAAATCATACTATTCAGTATTATGTATATTGGTATTTCCGAGGCAAGGCATTTCTTTTGTAATGTAATTCTAAAAACAAGAAAATAAAAACTATGAAATATATTACTCTTGAATCATCTATCTTTTCACTAGCTTTCTTTGTTTTACTTTTTATTTCCAATGTATCAAAAGGGGCCATCTTCTATTCCATCCAGGATGGAAATTGGGAAGATCAGGCAGTCTGGTCCTAAAGTCCAAATGGTAATCAGGCCGATCGCATTCCTTCTGACAAGGATGATGTCGTCATAAGCCATCAAATTACCCAAAGTGTCAGCTCTGTTTACACCTTTTATGGGAAGGTAGAAATAACTTCAGAGGGATTTTTTGCCGTCTTTTCTGGATCAGGTAAGTCAGATCCCTACATTTATGCTGGAGATGAATTTTTGATCAAGGGTATCTTCGAAAGCTCTAGTGATTTTCACCATCAGGAAGAAGGCAGTCTAGGTGATGGATTGCTCTACATCGGCCCATCTGCCATTATCAATGTTGGTGATGACCTTATTTTGAATGGATATGGGCAAACCCTGATGGACAATGCCAGCTGTGGCAATGGTTCGGCGGTGGATGACATTTACTTCGTAGGGGAACAAGCCAGAATTTGTGGAAATGGTAGGTTTATCGTCCCAAATGACATCCGGTTTTGGCTGGATAATGGCCAGGAATTGACCAACGAATCAGCTATAAACGAGCAGGTAGCTACTCAAATGTGCCGTGGATTTACCCTATATGGGTCTTCAGAAGACTGCTCGGCAGGTACGCCCAAGATAACCGGAAATGCTGATTCTACCTTCCCTGTAGAATGGGTGGACTTCAGTGCAGTACAAAAAGGTGGAAGGACTGAATTGTCATGGACCATAGGTTCAGAACTCAACAACGATTACTTTGTAATCGAAAAGTCAATCGAAAATCAAGAATTTGTAGAAATCGCTAGGGTAGAGGGCGTAGGAAATTCCACAGAATCCAATACCTACAAGTTTTCAGACCTTCAGTTAACTGAAAATGTAGTTTACTACAGAATTAAGCAGGTAGACATCGACGGTGCTTTCTCTTATTCCGAGGTGTTGAGCCTACGTCTCAAGGCTACCTCCTTTACTTTTGGTGTATTTCCAAACCCAAGCCAGGGGGATGTCATCAACATTGAAATGAGCAGGATTGATCCTTCCCCTGAAGTAGAGATTAGCCTGATGGACATGCAAGGAAGAGCCATTTACACTGAAAACAGGACTGATCTTTCTTCTCGGACCATGCAGCTGAACCTGCCCAGGCTAAGGCCCGGTTTATACCGTCTCAAGGTTAAGCATGGAGGGGATTCCGGAATAAAGCGTCTTGTGATAAAATAAGATTGTGCCTTATAATTCAAATAGCCGGCGAGCCAAGTGCTTAGCCGGCTATTTTAATTTTATTCAAAAAATTCACTTTCTATCCCAAAAACTCGGGATGATCCCCGCACTCAGGATGAGTCCACCACCGGTGAGGGTCAGAAATCCGGGATACTGCTGGAGAAGAATAGCTGCTAATATGATGCTGTAGATGGGTTCTATCCCTACCACCAGACTTGCGGTTGTAGCGCGGATGTAGGCCATGCTCTGGTTGAAAAGGCCATGAGCCACTCCTGTAAACAGGGTCCCCAAAAGGATAAGAAGGACCCAGATCCGGCTGTCATTTGGAAGTCCCAGGTCCAGGTTGAAGGGAATGAGGGGGAGGAAGGCAAAAAAGTTCTGGTAGGCTGCGATTTGAAGTCCTCCCATGTCGCCAAGGAGCCTTCGATTGATAAGGGCCATGAAGGCAAAGCTAGCCGCTCCTACCAGGCCCCAGGCAATTCCCTCCCAACCAAAATTTTGGTCAAGGGCATCTTTGCTGATTAGGGCCATCCCGATGAGAATAAGAAGGCTGAGTCCAAGGTCCAGGGGACGTAAGCTCTCACGAAAAGCCAAGGGTTCAAGCAAAGCCGTAAAAAGGGGAAAGGTGCTGAAAGTGAGGAGCCCGATGGCTACATTTGTCAGTTGGATCGCCTGAAAAAAAGCCATCCAATGAAAGCTCAGGACCATTCCCGAAGCGAGGAGCAAGCCCCAGGTTCCCGTGCTTTTGGGAAGATAGAGGCGGCTCCTGATTTTCAATAAGAGAATAAGAAAAATAGCCGCGAAAAGGGTCCTTCCCCCTACAATCTGTACCGGTAAGAGGGGATGGAGCCATTCGGCAAAAAGTCCGGAAAATCCAAAAAGCAGGGTGGCCAGGTGAACCCAAATCAGCCCGCGGTGCTTCTCATTCATGCCCCATAATACAAAAAATCATGACTTCAAGGTTCGGCAATGCCCGGCGCCATTTGTTTGTTGGCTCCTCTCTCTGTATTATGGACATAGAATTATCGATATGTCCTCTTTCATTCCTCTTTTCAGGTCAATCATCCTGGGTTTTACCTGCCTTTTTACCTTTTTTCAGGCATGGGCACAAGCTGAGATCGCTCCTCGCCTGATGGGCATGGGAGGAATTTCGATTCGGCTTGGCACCTATGTCAATCAGGTAGGTATCATAGGTCAATTGGCCTATATAGAGGATTTTATTCAAGTCAATGGACAGGTTCGACTCACCTATAACTTTACCCAGCTGGGCCCTCGTCCTCCCATGCCAGGATGGGAAGCCCAAACCAGCCTGGGGGCTGTAGTCGCTTATGGCCCTCCTCGCGACATACAGCCTTTTCTCTCACCTGTCTCTCATCAGATGGGCCGCAGATATGCGACGGGCTATGCCTGGACTTACTATTGGGATCAGATGGAGACCAGCCAATGGACGGCCACCTTTGCCCAACATATCAATGACCTTAGCCTCATTTCTGAAAATGATGCCTATACAGGATTTATTGACGACAAGTATCGGACAGGAACCCTGGGCTTCTTTTACAGGTATGAAGGATGGGAATTCGGCCTCAACACCTTGCTCTGGACGGGAAATACCCGCTCAGAGGGAGTAAAAAAGGTGAAAAATACAGATTACCCGGGGAGATATGGCTACAAGGATCTCTCTGAAGCTACATATGGAGACTTTTCTCACGGCATCCTGGCCCTAAAGGCCAAAAGGCTCCTGCCATATAGCCAGGTGGTCCAAGGTCAAATAGGAATAGACTCCGAATACATCAGACACTTTTTGCAAAATCGACTTGTCCACGACATGGCCTTCCTGCCGGGAGACATTGTAAAGGCCAAAAATCCCCATGTCCCTATGCTTACCCCCAAGGGAAATCCCTTTTTGTACCATGAAGGCCAAAAGGTTAAAGCTCCCCATTTTTACTTCAACCTGGGCCTCAATCCTACTTTGTTTTATTGATCTAGGTTTACCTTTACCTCGACCATGCCAGCGTAAATATTCAGGTAGAGACGCTTCACTTCCTCTTTGTCTCCCTTTACGGAGGCCAATCGCTCTTCCATCGTGTTGACAAAGATTTTTCTGTCTTCCTCGCTGTAGTGGTTGGCATAGGTACTCCGACCCTTGAGGAGGTCACAGGCGAGATAGTTGGAGGGCCAAAGCCTGTAGAGTCCCTGAATTTCGCGGTCGATCAACTGAGTAAGGGCTTTGTACCATTCGTTTTTGTTGTCGGTTTGGGGGAGTCCCTTCAGTTTTTCTCCCAGGGGCTGTCCGACCTGTATGTGTATCCTCCCCTTGGGGGCCCGTATACCCGTAAGCATGGCTAGCTTATCATCTTTATCATAGGAAATTTCATGTAGATGGTGGTAGGTCTCTTCGGCTTTGAGTGCGTCGCAGGGCTCCCATTCGTAGCTAATGGCCATGGGAAGGATGTTGAGCTCCTGAAAGGAATGAACCCGATCCTCTCTCCCACTCATGGCCAGCATTTTGAGGATGGAGGTAGCAGTTTCATCTTTTCCGTTTTTGGTCCTTCCCGATCGCTGGGCCAGCCAAATAGAACTTTTCTCTTCTTGTATGGAATGTCTGATGTAGCGGGAAAGGCGCTCCGAATAGGCCATGATTTCCTGACGGGGTACTGATCGGTGAACGATAAATGCCTTATTGACCTTCATCAAATCCGTGATGAGTCGAGAAACCATAAGGTTGTCTCCAATTGCGATACGGGTAGTCGGAAAGTTTTCGTCGTGGAGTTTGACATTGAGAAAGGCTGAATCCAAGATGATGTCCCTGTGATTGGAAAGGAAAAGGTAGGGGGTGGCAGGATTAAGATTCTGGAGCCCATCGATGCTCAGTCCCTTGCTGCTGAGCCTCAAAATTCGGTTGAGCGTCTCGTGGATGTACCCTGCTTGAAACTCTTCGACTGAGCGAAGGCTGGATATATCCTTTATGATCTGTTCCTTGCTCAGTTCGGGAAACAATACCCCCATCATCAGGAAGAAGGAGGGTTTTTCGAGCAGTCTCTGAAAAACTTCCTGTACTTCGTGGTTATAATAGGGCCGTATTTCGTCAAAAGATAGAACGAAATCACTCATCGAGCTTATCAGTTGTCATTGGGTGAAAAAATGGTCTGTCTCTTTGGGCTTGTCTCTCTATAATTTTCAGTTTAAAGTCAGAATCTAAAGGTACTGAGCCAGCATTTTTTTGAGTGATAGTGGCACCAAAGTGAGAATAAAAAGAAAACGCAGGTTCCTCAAAGACAACTGTAAACAGAAAGGATAAATCTCAAACAAGACCTTAGGTTTTGTTCGCCAATATAGTATTTATTTTATGGATGAAGGCCTATCGTGGTCCTTCCCATCCCAGGTTGAGTCCGGCTGTCCAGGAACTGAGCCCGTCCGATCTTCTGTAAATGGCCCCTCGCAGCTCTATGCTTCTCAACATAGGAACTTTTCCCTTCCCGGTTTTGAATCGAAAAAGTCCGTATGCCGGAGCGTAGCGGAAACCCATGCCGAGTTTATAGCTTGTAAATCCCGAAAGATCGTAGTCCGATGTGTAGAATTCTTGTTGGCTGCTGTGCACGGCAAAGGGAGCAAAATACCTTGCTGCCTGTTGATGGTGGATGCGGGCATAGGGAAATAGGGTAAAAAACGGCCCTGGTTTAAGTGGAACTTCCAGGCTTAGGGTATGGGCCATCAGGTTCCAACTGTCATAATAAAAGCGGTAGTAGCTTCTGAGCACCATAAAGTCAAGGGGGAAGTAATTGATTCGCAGACCGATGGGATACTTGATTCGCAGGCCTGGAAGTCGCTCGATATCGGGTAGGAGATCCTGATCGAAGTAAACCCGATGAAAGGGGGTGGAAAGCAGGCCTTGCTGAACCACCAGTTCACCCGTTATAGAGGCCTGAAGGCGGGGGTTTAGCACTTGAGAAAAGGTCGCCGACAGGTTGTAAGAGCGACGCTTATCCGTGGGAAGAGAAACCTGTCCCGGAGCTCGGAGTTCTTCGGGGAAAATGACAATCCAGGCATCCAGAAATACTTGCAAGCGAAGGGCAAGCTCCCGGTTTTTGTCTGGATTGGAATAGGTAAGTCCCCCACCAAAAGAAGACGAGATGTAATCCGACTCTATTCCTCCTCCGCCAAAAACAGACCAGGAAAGCCGGTGGGGAATGATCTCTTTAGAATAGCCAAATACCAGACTTGCATGGGCATCCTTGATAGAGGCCGACGACACGTAGCTGTCGATCTTGTCGGTGGAGGCCGAAGTGTACTGATTGATACTGCCCTGTATGTCAATGGCAGATGCAGTATCCAGGGGCAGGTGAACCACGATTTTTGCTGCTCTGTCTTTGAGTTCTTCCGTACCCCTTCCTCCTGTCACAGCAGAGTGTATCCCTTCCTGCTCGTAATAATTGAAGAGGATGTCGATATCTACAGGATCTTTTTTTCTGACCTCTCTATCGCTTTGGGCAGGACAAAGGGAAAGCATCAGGAAAAAAGAAAAATAAGTCATCAGGTACTTCATTCACTTTGCTGCTTCAATTACAACCACATCCTCCCCCCACTTTACCTCCGTTGGCTCCGGCGGCTCCTTCGCGGTAAGCCTCTACATTGCGCTCATAGAAGTCTCCCTTACGGGCCTTGAGGGCCATGTCATGGTCATTGATGTACATTTTTTCGTAGGCGGCCACGCTTACACAGGAAGTCGTGGAAAGGACCAGCAGGGCCAAGGCACATAGAAAGTAAAGCTTCTTTTTATTCATCTTTTAATCCT
Organism: uncultured Bacteroidia bacterium; assembly: GCA_964564415.1. GTDB lineage: Bacteria > Bacteroidota > Bacteroidia > J057 > J057 > JALEFZ01. The sequence goes on from CAZMAV010000005.1 coordinate 277,232, forward strand.
ATTTTTTTGACGGGAAGTCCTGTGGGTTTTTGATCCCGGTAATACTGTAAGTCAAGGCCCCCGGTACTGAATATTTTGCCTTTATCGTCCACCAGGAGACCTTCTATACCTCTGAGCTTTTCGAGGAGGGCAATGCCTTCCTCAGGTCCCAGGACGAAGGTGGCAGTAGCCAGCGCATCTGCGAGTTCGGTATCCGGGCAGAGAATGCTCACACTGGATACTCCCTGCACGGGATAACCGGTCTTGGGATGGATGATGTGGGCATAACGCTGCCCTCCAATGATGGCAAAGCGTTCGTAGTCTCCGGAGGTCACCACAGCCAGGTCATTGATGACCAGCCAGGCCAGCATACGCTGACGGTCCAGGGGATCGGCGATGCCGATGTGCCAGTCTTCGCCCCCTTTGTCCTTTCCCCAGCAGATAAGGTCGCCTCCGGCATTGACCAGCCCCTGGGTGATTCCCATATTTTCCATCACCTGCCTTGCCCGATTGGCGGCGAAGCCCTTTCCTATGGCCCCAAACCCGATTTTCATGCCCTTCTCTTTAAGAAATACAGTGGTATCTCTTTCTTCAAGGATGATTTTCTGGTGGTCGATCCGACGGACTGACGCAGCAACCTCGGCAGAGTCCGGAAGGGAGTTCATGGATCCATCGAAGGTCCAGATACGATCCGCCGAAGCAAAACTAATATCGAAGGCCCCGGATGTCAACTGAGAGACCCTCTTTGCCCGACCAATCAGCCGAAACAATTCCATGTCTACTTTTACCGGCCGGATTCCTGCCATTCTGTTGATCTCCGAGGTCTGAGAGTTGGGATTCCAGGAAGAAATCAATGCTTCAATTCTCTCTACTTCATGGATGGCAGCTTCCACGGCTTTGGCACAGCTATCACTATCCTGATGAATAGCCTTAAATACAAAAGCCGATCCCATGAGTTTGGCGTGTCGCTCTACCTCCTCCTGAGCAGCTGCCTGGGGGAGATAAGAGAGGATGAAAAAAAGGCTAAGGAGTAACCGAGAGCCCTGCGTGAAGACCGATGCCATAGATATTGTGATGGGAATTTTCGTAGGGATTGCTGCGATCCATGAGCAAGATGTTGGTGTAACGGGGAAAGAGGAGCAAATCGACCTTGGGATAAAGCTTTACGATAAACCTAAGCTCCCCAGCCCTATAAAGTCTTTGGTCGAATGCCTCGACTTCGGGGTGCTTGGCTTCAAGCCATAGCCCGCCCAAGATGAGAGTTGGAACAAAGGTAAAGCCAGGACGATTCACCAGCTTGTAGCCCAACTCCCCTCCAAGGTGATGCATAGGAATATCTTCGAGTCCTTCGGCCGCTATGGAGTATTTGTTGTAGCTCCCCCTCCTATGATCGGAGGAGACCATGCGGGTGTCTTCGAGTTTGCTTCTCCCTGCCTGAATACCAAGGCTGAGGTTCCGGTATTCCAAACCTATACTCATGCTCTGAGGGATAAGGAAGGAGAGGTGGGTACGGTCATATCCCCTGTGAATGGGAGGCAAGGTATCCGTCAAGCCTTTGTCATAGACCCACCAGCCTGCCCCAATACCCGCCTCCAGGCTGATTCTCCCGGAGAGTTCCTGCCCCGATAGGCTTAGGCAAAAGAGAAGAAAAAATACACTGCTTACCTGCCTTGCCATTTTTCGAGCATCTTGATGAAGTTTTTTGGTCCTCCCGCCTGATAGGAAGAGGTCCCTATGACTTCGCCTTCTGGAGATACCAGTACATTAAAGGGGAAGCTACCTTCGGGATTATAAATATTTGCAAGTTGTTTATTTTGATCTTCTACCTCTTGTGGGAGTTTATTCTTCCTTTTTCTGGGAAAATTGGCCTGCATGAGGACAAGATTTTCTTTTGCATAGTCCTGAAAAAGTTCATCATCATAGATCTCTCTTTCCTGAACGATACAAAATCGGCACCAATCAAGGCCGCAAAATACCAAGAGAATGGGACGTTCAGTTTGGCGGGCTCTGCTTTGGGCTTCTTCCCAATTTTCCAACCAGTTGCTCTGATCGGTAGGGGTGACTAAGAGCCCAAGGAGGCAGAGGCTTAAAATCAGTTTGGTCATAGTTCATATAGGTTGGCAGTCTTCCGACGGCAATGCTTATATGGTGGAAACGAATATAACCTCAATCTGGTCTATTCTTTTCTTTTAGAAAGAACAGTGATAAAGAAAATCTGCAAGCTCAAACGAGCCTTACAAAAAAACATCTCTGTTCCCCCTCATATAAGGAGGAAATACATGTCGAATATAGGGAATATTCAATTTATTTCGAGTTTTTCCTTAATAAATGTAGGAAAAAGGAAGCTTGGCCTGGAAAGAAACCTGGGTCCTTTGAAAAAATCATCTGACTGTCCTGTTGCCAAGTAGGGGATCACCTTAATGAGCAAATTCTTTGATAGAGGAAGAAGTACGAATCTGCAGTTTGGTATCGAGCATGACATTTTTGGTAGCAAAGTCAATTTCGTCTCTGATGGCGGCTATTTCTTCCAGCAGAATAGAGGCTGCCTGTCGTCCCATTTGAAGGCTGGGCTGAGAGACGGAGGATAGGGGAGGGTCGACAACCCTGGAAATTTCCCAGTCGCTGAATCCTACCAAGGCGACATCCTGGGGGATTTTTTTCTCCATCTCTTTAAGTGAAATCATGGCGCCGATGCCCAGCGAGTCGGTAATGGTAAAGATGCCGTCGCAGTCGGGGTGGAGGGCCATGACTTCTTTGGCAAAAGTCTGCCCCTCTTCAATGGTAATGTGGGTACAATCGTAGACCAGTCCTTCCTCTTCGGGAAGGCCGTGTTTGCGGATGGCATCGAGGTAGCCCGCAAATCTGCTCTTGGAAGTATTGGCGGTCTGAGGGCCGCGAAAGTGAGCAATCTTCCTGCAACCCTGCTGTATCATATGCTCCACAGCCAGGAAGGCTCCTTTGTAGTCATCTACAACTACCTTGGAGACATTGCCCAGGGTCATGGGTACTTTATCAAAGAAAACGACGGGGACAGAAGTTTCAAAAAAGGGCTTGAAGTGGTCGTAATCATCAGTTTCGTGAGCCAGGGAAACCAATAATCCGTCAACCCGGCTGTCAAAGAGGGCACGGGTATCTGCTACCTCTTTTTCAAAAGATTCGTCGGTTTGGCAGAGCATTACCTTGTAATTTGCTTCATACGCCACTTGCATGATTCCTTTGATGACAGAGGAAAAGAAATGATTGACGATGGAAGGGACGATTACTCCAATGATCTTGGATTCTCGCTTACGGAGCCCGGCTGCGATCGAATTGGGACGGTAGTTGAGCTGATTGGCGAGATCGAGTACCCGTTTTTTGGTCGCCGGACTGATATCGGGATAATCTTTGAGGGCCCGCGAAACAGTTGCCGTACTGATTCCGAGTTGATGGGCGAGGTCAGCCAATGTTACTTGTTTTCTGCTCATATGCTTCTTTGTGCAAAGGCTTTTCCCTTGGAGGTAATTTGAGGTTAATCCTTTCCTTTTACAGTCGTCTTTCAAGAACCTGAGTTTACGTTTTTATCTGACTTTAGCACCCCTAAAGTTCAAAAATTGCCAGCTCAGAACTTTAATGTCCTACCTGTAACCTGAGAATCACAAAACTAAACAGCTTCTTAAGGAAGATATTATTTTGTCAAGGTAAAATTTACTACTTTTTTTCTTAACGAAAAGGTTGACGTAAAGGTTTTCGTAGGTCGCGAAGGTGTCATATGAGCTAAAATACCTTGTTTTGAAGGAAAAAAATCACAACATTTAGTGTTGAAAGCCGAAAATTCAGATAGAATATCGGGTATTTAACGGTAATTTTTGCTCAGAATTTCAGCTTTTCAAGTCGAGGATTAAGGACAACAAACTGCTACTACTTATGGAGAAGGTATTACCTGCTTCACTTACTTTTAGTATACCCTCATCACTTCGTACCCTTTCCGTACTCACCTTCGGTATGTCCTATTTCAACATGAGTAGTCTATGGTTCACCTTAGCATCCCCGTCCATGATGGAAGGATTTAGGTATTTATTCTATATGAATTCATACGTTACTGTGAAAGACAATTAACTACTATCATTATGAGCATCAAACTCAAATCAATGTCGCTGCTAAAGCTTCTGTTTGTGATGGGACTTTCCCTGGCATTCGGAGGTGTATATGCTCAGACGACGGTGACAGGTACGGTAGTATCTGCTAAGGATGGAAACGGACTTGCCGGTGCTACGGTACTGATTAAGGGAACGACAACGGGTTCTCTTACAGACAACTCGGGAAAGTTCAAGCTGCAGAATACCAGTTCAGATGCGGTTCTCCTGGTTTCCTTTATCGGATTTGAAACCCAGGAAGTTCCGGTCAACGGCAGATCAAACATCAAGGTAGAGATGAAGGAATCCATCTCCACCGTGGATGAGGTCGTGGTTGTAGGTTATGGAACTGTCAAAAAGAAGGACCTGACTGGTGCGGTGACAAAGGTATCCTCCAAGGACTTCAATAATGGAGTGATGACCGCCCCCCAGCAATTGGTACAGGGCAAAGTGGCAGGTGTACAGGTAGTCGGAAATTCAGGGGCCCCTGGTGCTGAGACGACCTTCCGTATTCGCGGTGCCAACTCTGTTCGTGCTGGAAATCAGCCCCTATTTGTCATCGACGGTATTCCCCTCGATGGACGCTCGGCCAAGGGAAACTTTACCGTACCGGGAGGATTAGGAAATACCCCCAATACCAATCCCCTGACCTTCCTCAACCCCAATGACATTGCCTCCATTGAGGTTCTGAAAGACGCTTCTGCCACAGCTATCTATGGTTCGCGAGGCGCCAATGGTGTTGTGATTATCACCACCAAAAAAGCCCAGGCTGGTGCTCCGAGGATAGATTTTCAGGCTCAGGCCGGAGTTTCAAATATCTTTCGTCGCCCGGACATGCTCGATGGTGATGAGTATCGTCAGGCTTTGGAAGATTATGACCTGGGAAGCAACGGAGATTTTGGAGACAATGTCGATGCCATGGATGAAATCCTGAGAACAGGAATCACCCAGAATTATAACTTCTCCATGACCGGGGGTACCGAAAGAGGTAACTATCGCGTATCGGCCGCTTATCTGGACCAGCAGGGCATCATCCGAAAGTCGGGCCTTAGAAAGTACAACGGATCGTTCAGAGGAAGTTTCAATTTCCTGAAAGACGACCGCATTACCCTCGATGTCAACCTGCTGGCTTCGCAAAATAACCAGGGCTCTGCACCTATTTCCAACAATGCAGACTTTCAGGGATCGCTGATCTCTCAGGCTCTTCAGTGGAATCCCACACGCCCGCTCAGAAATGAGGACGGGACGCTGGCGACCACTGGTTCGCCTTCTTTGATCAACCCCCTTGCCTTCTCTGAAGCTTTTGATCAGGTATTTGCCAATACCCGTATCCTCGCCAGCATTGCGCCTAACGTTAAGATCATTGACGGACTGACCTATCGCTTCCAGTTCTCAGTAGATGCCAACCAGGGTACCACTTCGGCTTCTATCAAGCGATTTGTGAGCCTACAGAATATTCAGGACAGGGGCTGGGCCCAGTACAATCAGAGCAACCTGACTTCCCAGCAGTTTACCCATACCCTCAATTATGACGCTGACATCACTTCCAACATCAACCTCAATGCCGTAGCTGGATACGAGTACCTCAACTATGACAACAGAGGGTTTGGAATGACAGGGCAAGACTTTTTGACCGACAGCATAGACTTTTTGAACATTTTTGGCAATACCAGCCAGACCAGCCGCAACATCTATTCCTTCGCTGATCCGGTATTTGAGCTTCAATCTTACTTTGCCCGTGCCAATGTGAGCATCTCGGACAGGTATATCATCACAGCCACAGTTCGTGCCGATGGTTCTTCCAAGTTTGGCGCAAACAATCGCTACGGAGTGTTTCCATCTTTTGCTGTTGCCTGGAACATTGCCAATGAGACCTTTATGCCTGAAAGTGTTAATGATCTGAAGCTACGTGTAGGATGGGGACAGACCGGAAACCAGGAATTTCCCGCTGGTGCCGCCCAAGAGCGCTATGGCTTTGGTCAGCAGTCGATTTCTTTGATAAATGTGGCCAACCCTGACTTGCGCTGGGAAACCGTTGAAAACCTTAACATTGGTATAGACTTCGCCTTTGCCAACTCTCGGATCATAGGTTCTATCGACTACTTTACCCGTACGACAAGCGATCTCCTCTTTCAGTTGGATGCCATTCAGCCTGCTCCCGCTACCAGGTTGTGGGTAAACCTCGATGGCCAGGTGAGAAATACCGGAGTAGAACTTGCCCTGAATACCTTCATCATCGATACCGATAATGTTTCATGGCAGTTTGGAGGTAATGTTTCCTTCCTCACCAATGAATTGACTGGCTACGAAGGACCCCCGGTAGAGACAGGTGAGATCAACGGTCAGGGACTTTCTGGTGTGAGGTCTCAGCGTCTGGCTAATGAACAACCTCTCTATGTATTCTTCCTGAGGGAGCACATCGGACTCAATGCTGAAGGTTTTTCAGAATTCGAAAATAATGAAGCTCTGGCCTTTGCTGGTGATCCCAACCCCGATATTCTTTTGGGCATCAACACTACCTTGACTATAGGTAAGTTCGCTTTGAATGCCAACTTTCAGGGAGCCTTTGGTCATCAGGTCTACAATAACACGGCGAATGCCATCTTTGTGATCGGTAACCTGGGTACGAGAAATATCGCCAGCGATCTTCTCACTCAGACGGATGTCAATGGCAATCCTGTTCAGGAATCTCAGGCCAACCCCATCAAGGCCTCTACCCGCTATCTGGAGTCTGGGGACTTTCTTCGCCTGGCCAATACTACTCTTTCCTACAACCTGGGAAAGATCGGAAGCTCACTCAGAAATTGCAGCATCAACCTGACAGGCCAGAACCTCTTCTTGATCACAAATTATTCTGGATTCGATCCTGAGGTGAATACCAACAAGACCGTAGATGGTGTGCCTTCCTTCGGTATCGAGTATGTACCCTATCCCACAGCCAGAAATATTCTGATTGGGGTAAACTTTGGTTTCTAATCTTTGCCGCTGGTTAGGATTACCAAAGACATATGGAAACAAAAATATCTATGATATGTTCTATGTGTGTTTGCTAAGTCCTCTAAAGCACTTATTTTTAGGATATTAAACTCGCAAAAAATTATTATGAACTTCTTTAAATCATTTGCTCTTCTTGGCCTACTTGCTATGGTGGCCGTCAGCTGCACGCAGTTGGAAGAGGAGCTAAGGCAAGACCTCGATGGAGAGACGGCCCAAGATTTTTTGAGAGACAATACCGATGTCTCTTCTTTGATCCAGTCCGTCTATGACAATTTTCAGCTTCCTTTTCAGGACCAATCTCGTTTTTGGGCCATGCAGGAGCATACCTCTGACGAGGTCATGGGTCCTACCCGCGGACCAGACTGGGATGACAACGGAATCTGGCGTGTGTTACATGATCACACCTGGGATGCCGATCACCTTTTCATCCGAAATACCTTTGACGAACTGCTGAGAGCGGTTTTCAATGCCACCAATGTACTTTCTTTTGACCCTACTCCTGAGGAAGCTGCTGAAGCCCGTTTTCTGCGTGCCTTTGTTATGGCTTCTGTATTGGATGCCTGGGGACAAGTACCCTTCAGAGAGGCAGGCGAAAGCTTGCTGGACCCTCCAAACGTACTTAGTGGTCCCGAAGCTGCCGATTTCATTATTTCAGAGGTAGATGCTATCCTAGGTGATCTTCCTGTGGGAGATGCTACTAGAGCCAATCAGGACGCAGCCCAGGCCCTCAAAGCTAAGGTCCTCCTGAATCGTGGAACTTATGCAGATCGTGCAAATCCCAGTTTTCCTGATCAGGACATGCAGGGAGTGATCGACGCCTGTGATGCGATCATCAACTCAGGACGTTACTCTTTGGCCGACGATTATTTCGATAATTTCTCCCCACTGAACACTCAGAATTCTCCTGAGATTATTTTTGTCAATAAAAATGATCCTTCGACCCAGAGAAATGGAAATAACGTCCGCTCCCGTTGGTTCTGTACCCTTCATTACAACCAAAATCCCTCTGGTTGGAATGGTTTCTGTACCATCGCAGATTTCTACGATACTTTTGATCAGAATGACCCACGCATAGGAGGTCCTGCTAGCTCCCGTCCTGAAACCGACGGAAGAATCGGAGTAGGACATGGTTTCCTGATTGGACAGCAGACCGATGTGAACGGTGATCCCATTGAGGACCGCAAGGGCAATCCACTTTCTTACACCAAGGAAGTTGCCCTCACCGAATCCGGGGATAACCTGGAAGTAACGGGTGTCCGTGTAGTGAAGTATATTCCAGACCTTGATAATGGTGAACTTGTAGAGAACGACTATGTGTTCTACCGCTATGCTGATATCCTGCTGATGAAGGCTGAAGCCCTTCTTCGTCAGGGTCAAAATGGACAGGCCCTCGACATCGTGAATCAGATTCGTCAGAAAAGAGGCGTCGCCGATTTAGGCAACATCAATGCAGATGTTCTCCTGGATGAGCGTGGATATGAGCTTTACTGGGAAGGACACCGCCGTCAAGACCTGATCCGCTTCGGTAAATTCCTGGGCTCCTGGAATGAGAAGCCTGCCTCCGGTCAGGAGCGCCTGCTCTTCCCTATTCCAAATACGGCTTTGGCTGTCAATCCAAACCTGACTCAAAACCCTGGGTATTGATCCGTGGACTTATAAGAAGAAAAAGGCTGCCATCTCCGGTAGCCTTTTTCTATTCTCTTACACTTTTGAGCTAAGCTTTCTCTCTTAATCCATGTACCGATGTCAACCGACCTAAAAGTCGGAAATCTCTGGCTCAATGAAATTTGAACCCTATGAGGTATATTATTTTCCTTGCTATCTGCCTGTCAATGCTGGCTTGTCAGCCCTCCGCTAAGCAGGAAGAGGTGTTGCCTAACACACGGTTTACCTCGCTTTCTGTCCAGCACACAGGAATAGACTTCAAAAATGAAGTAGAGAATACCGATAAGTTCAATATTTTTTCCTATCGAAACTTCTATAATGGGGGAGGGGTAGGCATTGGCGATGTCAACAACGATGGTCTTCCAGATGTATATTTTACCAAAAATATGGGTTCCAATAAACTCTACCTCAACAAAGGGAACCTACAATTTGAAGATATCACCCAAGAAGCTGGGGTGAGCTCTGCCTCCAAATGGAGCACGGGAGTCGTCATGGTAGACATCAATGCTGACGGCCTTCTTGACATCTATGTCTGCAATGCGGGATACCTTCAGGGAGAAGACCAGCGCAACCAGCTCTACATCAATAATGGAGACCTTAGCTTTTCAGAAAAAGCTGCCGAATACGGCCTCGACCAAAACGGATACACGACCCATACTGCCTTTTTCGACTATGACCTTGATGGGGACCTGGATGCCTATATCCTCAACAATAGCTTCATGCCCGTCAATACCCTCAATTATTCCAATAAACGAGAACTTTATGCTGAGGATTGGCCGGTAAGAGATTTCTTAAAAGGAGGAGGAGATAAACTGCTGAGAAATGATGAAGGCCAATACAAAGACGTCACCAAGGAGGCTGGTATCTACGGGAGTTTGATCGGCTTTGGCTTGGGTGTCACAGTAGGAGATATTAATGGGGACATGCTTCCCGACCTTTACATCTCCAATGATTTTTACGAAAGAGACTACCTCTACATCAACCAGGGCGAGGGTCGCTTTAGCGAAAAGATACGAGACTACATGGATCACATCAGCCAGTTTTCCATGGGAGCGGACATGGCTGATGTCAATAACGATGGCCATCCTGAAATCTTTGTAACCGACATGATGCCCTACGAAGATAGAAGGCTGAAAGAGACCACCGTTTTTGAATCCTATAAGCTACACCGGGAAAAGCTCCGTAGGGATTTTTACTATCAATATATGCACAACAGCCTTCAGCTCAATCGTGCAGATGGTACTTTCACTGAAATCGCACAGTTTAGCGGGGTGGAAGCCTCTGACTGGAGCTGGGGAGCCTTGATGTTTGATGCGGACAATGACGGATACCGGGATATTTACATTTGCAATGGAATTCTTCAGGACGTAACCAACCAGGATTTTGTCGATTTTTTTGCCAATGATGTGGTTCAAAAAATGGTGCTGACAGGGGAAAAAGAGGAAATGCAAAATGTCATCGGAAAGATGCCCTCTGAACCCCTGATCAATCGCTTTTTTCACAACAAAGGCGACCTGATATTTGAAGATAAAAGCAAAGAATGGGGATTGGGGATTCCCTCTTTTTCCAACGGAGCAGCCTATGGAGATCTGGATAATGATGGCGACCTCGACATCTTGGTCAACAACCTCGATCGGGAAGCCTTTGTCTTCCGAAATAATACACAGGAGCTTGAGCCCCGCCATTACCTTGGTTTGAAACTGAGAGGAGATGCTCCCAATACCTTTGCCATTGGCACCAAGGTTCAGCTGTATGCGGAGGGCGAAATTTTAAACGTCCAGCATATTCCCAGCCGGGGTTTTCAATCCTCGGTAGATCACAAGATTCTCATGGGATTGGGCAAAAGAAATAAAATCGACTCTCTGGTCCTGACCTGGCCGGACAGGTCGATGACTACACTCCTAAATCTTCCCCTCGATACGGTTTTGGAACTTCACCCTGGAAAACTATCCAAGCGAAGCTTTTCCTATACAAAGGAAAAATCGGAGGATGTCCTGCTCAAAGAAGTAAAACACGACCTTGGACCCCATGTGGAAGATGATTACGACGACTTCGCCGAGGAGGGATTACTGATTCGAAAGATGTCTCACGAAGGACCGGTAGCTGCCCTTGGTGACATCTATGGAAGGGGTCAACAGTACCTTTACCTGGGAGGAGGAGCTGGACAGGCCGGCCGTCTGTATCGGATTGTAAATGGGGAATTCAAAGAAATCAATGTTTCATCCTTTAGGGAAAATGCAGAATTTGAAGATACAGCTGCCAGCTGGGTGGACATTGATGGCGACGGAGATCTGGACCTGATCCTGGGCTCAGGGGGGAATCATCAGCCCCTGGGTTCACCCTTGATGCAAGACAGGGTATATGAAAATTTGGGAAAAGAGAGTTTCCGGAAAAAAGAAAAAGCCCTTTCGGTAAATGGATTCAACACCTCCGTCATTTTGGCCTTGGACCATGACGGAGATGGCGACCAGGATTTATGGGTGGGCAGCCGATCGGTACCTGGAAGCTATGGCAGGATCCCTCGCTCTTTTGTGTATGAAAATGACGGTAAGGGCAGCTTTAAAGATATAGCATCCAAGGGTTTTAAAGACTGGCAATACGCTGGCATGATCACCGACGCCCTCACGATAGACCTAGACGGTGATAAGCAGAAGGAAGTCGTGGTGGTTGGAGAATGGATGGCACCCTTAGTTTTGGGAAAAGGGAAAGAAGGATGGAAGGCCAGAGCCTCTGCCCTGGAGGACTATGCAGGATGGTACTATGCCGTTGAAACTGACGATGTGGATGGAGACGGAGACCCTGATTTGATCTTGGGCAACAGGGGAGAGAATTTTTATTTTAGTGGAAGTCAGTCCGCTCCTGCCAAGCTATGGGTAAATGATTTTGACTTCAATGGAAAGGCAGATCCCATCATTACCCGACATGTAGATGAAAAAGATAAACCCATTGCTATGAAGAAAGCCCTGACTGATCAGATAGTCAGCCTCAAAAAGCAAAACCTCAAACACAGTGAGTATGCTACCAAGTCAATTCAGGAATTGTTTTCAGATAAAATCCTGGACCAATCCCAGGTACTGGAAGGCAAGTTTTTTTCATCCGCGGTAGCTATCAATCAAGGTGAGGGAATATTTAAGCCTCCTTTACCTCTTCCTACCGAGGTCCAGCTTTCTTGCGTCTGCGACATTTATTGCAGTGATGTGGACGGAGATGGAAAAAAAGACCTCCTGTTAGCGGGAAACTTCAGTCAATTTTTGCCCCAATTTTCCAAACTGGATGGTAGCCGGGGCCATCTTCTGATCAATCAGGGAGAAGGCAACTATAAGCCTCTACCTGCCCGCAAAACGGGATTTGAAATAAGAGGAGATGTCAAACAGCTGATGGGTATTGAATTAGGTGGCCGACCTCATGTCCTGGTCCTTGTCAATGATGAGGTTCCGGGTCTATTCGAGATGAAAAGAAAAAGGCCGCAATGACAGCCATGAATCAACCAATATATTTTGATTCCTTATTCGCACGCAAATGAAGATGAAGAAGTGGGTTAAGCAAGGTATTTACCTGATTTTAGGCATGGGGTTGAGCTGGGGCTGTACTTCTGATGCCCTTTCAGATTCCCAAAAGAGTGGTTCTGGAAAGTCCCAGGGACCATACCGCTTTGAATTGTTGGAGGCCTCCCAGACCGGGCTGAATTTTGAAAATGTCCTGGAGCAAAGCTCAGAATTCAATGTGTTCAACTATATGTATTTCTTCAATGGGGGAGGGGTAGCAGCTGCTGATTTCAACCAGGATGGGAAGATTGACCTTTATTTTACCTCCAACATGGGCCCAAATAAGCTTTTTCTCAATAAGGGCAACATGAAATTTGAAGACGTTAGCAAGGAGGCTGGGGTAGAAGGTATGGGAGGATGGACCTCGGGAGTTTCTGTGGTAGACATCAACCACGATGGAATGCTGGATCTCTATGTCTCTCAAATTGGGGAATATCAGACCCTCAGAGGGGAAAACCAGCTTTATGTCTGTCAAAGTATCGAAAATGGCATTCCCCATTTTGAAAATGAAGCTTACCGCTATGGCCTTAACCTCAAGGTCTTTGGTACACAATCCACTTTTTTTGACTACGACAAGGACGGAGACCTGGACCTGTTTCAGCTCAACCATTCCCTTCATAGAAATGGAACCTTCGGCCAACGCAAGGTGTTTCAAAAGGAAAAGCATTCCGAATCGGGAGATAAATTGCTTCGCAATGACAATGGAAGGTTTGTAGAAGTGAGTACCGAAGCGGGGATCAACAGTACGGTCATCGGATATGGCCTTGGTGTAGTAACCGGGGATGTCAATCAGGATGGCTGGCCGGATATTTATGTGGGCAATGATTTCCACGAAAATGACTACCTCTACCTCAACCAGCAGGACGGAACTTTCAAGGAGGTGCTAACTGAGCAAATGCGTCATACCTCCAGGTTTTCCATGGGGGTAGACATGGGCGACATCAACAACGATGCCCAAACAGACATCATTTCTCTGGATATGCTTCCCTACAATCCCGAAATCCTAAAAGCTTCCTTAGGGGAAGATGCTTACGGCATTTTTACCTTCAAGCTGGGATATGGGTACAACCATCAGTTTTCCCGTAATAATCTCCAGCTTAATAATGGCAACCAAAGCTTCACCGAAATTGGAATGTTTGCAGATGTCTATGCTACCGACTGGTCTTGGGCCCCCCTTTTCATGGACTTCGATCAGGATGGATACAAGGATCTTTTCATCAGCAATGGAATTCCCAGGAGGATGAATGACATCGACTACGTGAATTTTCGGGCCAACCACGAACTGAAATGGAAGCAAAATACCAATAACCTCGAAAACGAGGACCTTTCATTGGTGAACAAAATGCCTCAAATCAAGCTAAAAAATAAGTTTTTCCTCAATCAAAAAGACCTGAGTTTTCAGGATATGGATAGCTTCATCAAAAACGACAGAAAATCATATTCTAATGGAGCCATCTACGCTGATCTGGACCAGGATGGAGACCTGGATATTGTGGTGAATAACCTTGGGGATGCTCCATTTATCTACAAAAACAACAGCAGGGAAATTGAAGGAAGGGATTATGTTCATGTTGATCTTACTGGTCCTGAAAAGAATCCTCTGGCTATAGGCGCCCGTCTGCTGGCCTTTAAGGGGGAGGAAGTGTTGAGTCAGGAGCATTACCTCGTAAGGGGCTACCAGTCCAGCATGGCTCCGGGCCTTCATCTGGGCTTGGGAAAGGGTCAAGACATAGATTCCGTCGTCCTGGTTTGGCCGGATGATGGCTATGAAGTGATTCCTCCCGAAAAATTCAACCAAAGCCTGAAGATCAGCCATCGAGAAGGCTTAGCCACCTTTGATTACAGGGTTTTGAAGAAAGAGCAGCCTCGAAATATTGCCTTTAAAGAGGTTAGTTCGGAATTCGGCTTAGATGTCAGGCACGAGGAAAATCCTTTCGTTGAATTTAACCGGGAGACCCTCATTCCACATATGGTTTCTCGTGAGGGACCAGCCCTAGCCGTGGGTGATGCCAACGGAGACGGACGAGAAGACCTATTCATGGGAAGTTCCAAAAGGCGTCGGAGCAAGCTTTTGCTTCAGCAAGCAAATGGCCGTTTTGTCGATCGTACTCCCCAGGTTATCAAAGAGGACAGCTTGTGGGAGGATGTTGACGCTTGTTGGGTCGATATAGAAAATGACGGCGACCTTGATCTGGTGGTAGCCACAGGAGGAAATGAATACTGGGGTAGCCATGAGGCCCTGAGGCAAAGGGTCTATCTCAATGATGGTAAGGGAAATTTTACCTCCAACAAGGATATATTTGGTGAGACCTACCTTACGGCTTCCTGTGTGAGGCCTGCCGACTTCAACGGAGATGGTTGGGTAGATCTCTTCTTTGGCGCAAGAGCAGTTCCCTGGAAATACGGCCGAAGTCCCCGGTCCTATCTGTTTATCAACAAGGGAGATGGAAGCTTTAGGGAGGCCACAGAGGAAATAGCTCCTGATTTATCCCAAATCGGGCTGGTTACAGATGCAAAGTGGGAAGATATGGATGGAGATGGAGATGCTGACCTTCTACTGGCCCTGGAATGGGGAAGCCTTCATTTATTTACCAATGAGGGGGGTAAACTCAATGGCAGGGCCCTCAATGATTGGAAAGGATGGTGGAACATGGTAGAAATCGCTGACTTTGACGGGGATGGAGACATGGACATAGTTGCGGGAAATACAGGTAAAAACTCAAAATTAAAGCCTAGCCCACAAAAGCCGGTTCGCCTCTACCTCAGCGACTACGACGACAACGACAAGGTGGACCAAATCCTTACCTACTACCTGGGAGGGAAAGAGATTCCTTTTCACAATTACAAGGAACTTACCCAGCAACTGCCTGGACTGAAGAAGAAGTTTCTCCTGGCCAAGGACTTTGCCTCCGCCAGCCTTGAAGAATTGCTGGGTGAAGAAAAGGTCAAGGCGGCAGAAGTGCTGGAAGCCAACCACTTTGAAAGCGTCTATCTGGAACAGGTAGGCCAAGGGGAATTTGTGATTCACATGCTGCCGGATGAACTTCAGTTTTCCACCCTCCATGCAGCAGAATTGTGCGATCTGGACTCAGACGGAGTGCCTGAAGTACTTCTGGGTGGGAATTTCTACGAGTGCAACATTGAAATGGGACGCTACGACGGAAACTTTGGTAACCTTCTACGCATCGGCCAGGGGGGTAAATTTGAGCTCATGCCCTTGGGAGAGATTCAGATGAAGGGTCAGGTGAGGAAAATCGAAATCCTGAAGATTGATGGAAGGGAAAGTTTTATATTTGTGAAGAACGATGATTTTCTACAAGTGCTACAGGCCGATGGCAGGCCCTTGTAAGGCTAAAATCAATAACAGAAAGAGGAGAACGACATGAAAAAGCTAATCATCATACTTATTTCTTTGATGCTAATCGGAACACATGCTTGTACCATAGAGCGCAAATCCGATCCTGAATATCTACATGCTTCTCTACAAAAGCTTACCGAAGTTATTGTGGATAATATTTATTCACCCCCGGCTGCCAGCAGGGTTTATGCCTATCCCTCCATAGCAGCATATGAAGCTTTACGTCCGGCCCATCCTCAATTTTTATCCATGGCGGGGCAGTTAAACGGATTAGACTCCACTCCAGAACCAGGCGATAAGGCAGAAGATATTTACTTTCCCCTATCGGCCCTCAGGGCTTTTTTGCAGGTGAGCAAAACCATGGTTCATACAGAAATAGGGATCGATACCTTCGCCCAAGAAGTCTATCGGGAGTTTGAAGGATCGGACATGAAGAAGAAGGTCTACGATTCCTCCCTGGCCTACGGAGACGAGGTCGCTGCTCATATTTTGGCCTGGGCAGAGGGAGACAACTACAAACAACTGAGAGGACGCAAGCATACCCTAAGCGGGAGAGAAGGCGAATGGAAGCCCACCGGCCCTGCCTACATGGAGGCCATTGAGCCATATTGGAATCAGATAAGGCCCTTCGTCATCGACTCGGCCACCCAATTTGTCCCTGAAAGGCCCACAGCTTATGATCTATCCGATACCAGCGCCTTCTACCGTGAAATGATAGAGGTCTACGAAACAAAACAGAACCTCAGCGAGGAGGAAGCTGCCATCGCTGCCTTCTGGGACTGTAATCCCTATGTGATGAATGTCTCTGGCCACGTCATGTACGCCACCAAAAAGATTACCCCCGGGGGACACTGGATAGAGATCACCCGCCTGGTGGCCCAGAAGGCAAGTTTGGATCTCATGGAAACCCTGGAGGCTTATGCGATTACCTCTGTAACCCTGGCAGACGCCTTTATCTCCTGTTGGGATGAGAAGTATCGCTCCAACCTGATCCGACCTGAAACCGTGATACAGGAAGAGATCGACCCTACCTGGCAACCCCTGCTGCAGACCCCTCCCTTTCCAGAGTATACCAGTGGCCACAGCGTGATCTCGACTGCTGCTGCAGTAGCCCTCACAGACCTTCTAGGAGATTCTTTCGCCTTTGTCGATTCTACAGAGGTAACTTATGGACTTCTTCCCAGGACTTTTGATTCCTTTATTCAAGCCTCAGAGGAAGCCGCCATCAGCCGCCTCTATGGTGGCATTCACTATATGCCTGCCATCCGCAATGGACAAAAACAGGGGAGAAAGGTAGGCCGCTACATCAATGAAAAACTCGAAACCCGAAAAAAATCTCCCGCTCAGGCCAGCAGGTAAGTGACAAGAAGTCTCAGATGGCTGGGGCCTCGGCAAAAAATTCGGAGAAAAACTGTAGATGCTTGGGCAATGATGTAGCAAAATATTTCCAGTTGTGCTCTCCGGAGCGTGTCTGATAAGTATGATTAATGCCGCGGCGTTGCAGCGAATCGCGGAGGGCTTCATTGACCTTAAAAAAGAAATCTTCTTCCCCACAGTCAAAATAAAGCTGGGGTTGACCCTTTCTAAGAGAGTCCAATTGACCCACGACAGAGTGTGAAAGCCAGTTATTGGGATAGGTCTGCTGATCGCCTAGTATTTCCTCCAGGTTCCAGCTTTTGGGAAAGGGGCGGAGGTCCATCCCACCCGAAATGCTGCCTGCCGCTCCCCATAGGTCAGCATGACGAATTGCCAGGTAAAAGGCCCCATGTCCACCCATGCTAAGCCCACAGATTCCCCTGCCAGAAGGAGAAGCCCGGGTATGTAGCCTTTCGTCTACCCAGGGAAGCAATTCCTGACAGAAAAAAGTTTCGTAGCGATGGGTGGAGTCCACAGGGCTGTCGAGGTACCAACCGGTAGAACCTCCATCCGGGCAAATGATGATTACATCGTAGGCATTGGCATAGATCATCAAGGGCGAGTATTGGGTCCAGCTATTTTCATCTCCATTAGCTCCGTGGAGGAGGTAGAGCACCGGATAGGGCTTCTTCCTTTTTAGATTGTAGGAGGAGGGAAGGATGACATTAAGGTCTATGTCCTTCTTCATCGCAGCAGAATATATCTTTACACTGTTTTGAGGAAAATCAGCTAGGGAGTCCTGGACGGCTACGTTTGAACCTTCCCCGGAAGTGTTGTCTTCCTTGGGCCTACAGGAAAAAAAGAAGATCAGGAGGAAAATGGACAAAAGAAAAGGAGAGAAAGAGGAAATAGTTAAAGATCTCACGGGTAAGGATTAGAAGATGATGATCTGATTGAGAGCTTAAAATATATCTTTGCTGCCTTTCTGCCAATTTATTTCAGACTCCCCGATAGCGCATGTAGATGAGGTCCACCGTCAAGGCTATTCCCAGGATAAATTCCACGTCTTCTTCCGCAGCAATATCTACGTCATAGGTTCGCCACACACTGAATCCCCTTCGTTTAATATCGGCTACAATGGCTCCATTTCTGGAAATTTGACATTCGTCCACCCGAAAGTTATTTGCCATAGAATAGGGCTGAGCTCCAGGGGTATCTAAGGTAAGTTTTCGCCTGAAAAAGCCAAACTTTTGTTTGATGCTACCCAGCATCCCCTTTTCATCGAAAATCTCGAATTTAGGAAGAAATTGAAAGGGAGTCCTCTTGATAAATATCAAAGAGTTTTCCTGGGCATCGATAAGGGTGTAGGGAGAAAAAGAGTTGCCAAGGAAGGGTCCAACGATTTCATAGACCTTGTTCTTGCCAGGGTCAGATATCTCATACCTCACCTTCAGGGAGAATGGTTTCTGCTTGATGGTATAGGTTTGAGTTGGCATGAAATAGGTATACTTAAGCTTAAAGCTGTACTAAAATCTAAGCCAAGTTACCAAACTTTTTATTTTCATGGGAAATAGGCGGGGAGAAATGAGCTTTTGGCAAATCCTCCAACCTGAAACCAGGGCTATGGTAAAGAAAGTAGCACCATTTAGGCTAAGCCCATTTTTATTTTTGATATGTCCCAAGTCCTGCTAGCACCTCATTCAGAAAGGGGCTAAGAAGGATTCTTTTGAAGGAAAGCTTTATTTTAACGCTTTCGGATATTTACTTTATTTATATTTTTACCCGTGAATCATTGAAAATGAGGAGGTCTACTACATCCCAATACCTATGAATGCCCAGAAATTGTCCCTTCTACTTTGCTCATTCTTTTTCTGTCTGTCCCTCTTCGGACAGCCATCCTCTGGTTTTCTCAACAAAAGCATAGAACTCAGCCAAAACGAAGAAAAGCTTCGCAATTACCACGAAGAGGGCTTGGATCAGCACTATCTCGAACTGGGTTTTGAGATTGATACCTCAGGAATAAAAGGCCTCTATCGATTTTTTGAAGATCCTTTTGGAGAGAAGGTTAGCACAGACTTAAAGGCATTTTTCGATTTAAAAAAGGAAGTTGATATAAATAAATCTCGTAAGGCCCAACTCGACGATGAGACCTATAAACTTCTCAAAACCTGTCAGGAAGGACTTCCACGAAGCCTGGAAGCCTACCTGGCAGATGACCGCCTTTACTTGAGTGTGGAGCTGGAAAACTGCGTCATTGTAAAGGAAGAAGAAGGCTTCCTCAGCAGGTTGATTGAAGAGGGAATTTTGCAGACCTACTACGAGGCCGCGCTGATTTTCGGGGATACCAAGAGTATCATCGAAAAGGCATACCGATCGCTGAAAGAAGAAAGCCTGGCTGCTGACAGCATCGATATAAAATCCTTTTTGGAGGCCCTGGACTTTGTGGAGGACGAAATAGATAAGATGGGAGCCCTCAAAAGAGAGATACCCGACTACCTTTATCCCCAACTCAAAACCTGTAATTTTTTATTTCCCCCCACCTATCTGGAATTTCTGGAAGGGGAAAAATACATACTCTCAGGGGGGATACTCAATTGTTTTTTCCGAAAGATCGAAAGAAGTGAAAGAGAAAAAATCAAAGAGTTCATTCGTTTACAGAGTACCAAGGAGGTGGTCCTGACCAATGACAGAGAAATAGACGGCATACCAGATTTTATAGGAAAGGATATTGACTCTCCCCCTGCCATGAGCCTGTCTCCCCTTTCTCCTTCTACCCTCATCATTGATGCTACCGCTCAGTTCTTGGTCGAACGTACCCGCGAAGAGTTGGTCCTGACATTTTTTGATCAATTCGAACTTCGTACCGATAGCATGGTGGAGCTACAGTACCTCTTTGCCAATTCATATGCCTTGCTCAAAAATCGGGAGTACCTCCAAGTGCCTTCTCTGGGCAGTGCCTGGCAGGAAGCCTTTGAACTTGACCTTCGCCTTTTGCCTGAGTCCTTTGACCATATGATCCAAGAATCTTCACAATACGAATTTTTAAGAGACAACTCCGCCTACAAACTCTTCCGCCTCTCCGACGACCTTATCCGAAAGCGAAACCTCAGTGTCAGTGGTATTTTACAAAGTATTGCTCCCTCCTCGCTTGAAGCATGTAAGACACATCTGGACTCTTCAGTCTACCTGCTCAAAAACTTACAGCCCGGTCTTTTTTATGGAGAAAGTGCTTTTATTGGTGAAGAACTGCAAAAATTGTCCACCCGCGAAAGAGAAATCTTTGTGGCCCTTCAATATCAGGACTATCCCGAGCTTTTTCGGGGCCTGGAGGTAAAAGAAAGCGGAGCGAATTTTGCCAGCATCATGCAGAGCCATACCCAGCAGTTTTTTGAAAAAGAATATAGGCTTACCCTCCTTTTGTCCAATGCTCAACGAGATATTCAAAGCCTTTCTTTTCCTCGCAGGCCCAAGGTCAACGAGTACAATGCGGGGATCTACCAGCAACTGGTAAAGGACTACCTGGATGCCCTGCCCTATCAACTTTCTTCTCTGGCAGATATTTCCAAGCAAATTTTGGAGTCGGCCTACCTTTTCCATTACTACAGGGATGAAAATGCCATTTACAGCGATAGGGATTATCAGCGCTCCATTGCCATCATCCAATCCGCTACCGAGGTGATCGGAGCTGTAGAGTCCCGGAAGCCCTCGCGAATATTTTTGGCTAGCTTGAGGGCCTTCGATCCCTTTTTCTACCTCCTGGAGGAGGAACAAATCAAAAAAATCAAGGAGCTGGAAAAGGTCAGGGCAAAAAGCCAGGGAGCCGACAAGGTCTTTGTGACAGTAGAATTGAATCGATCCATCAGGAGGTTGGAACAGGTCAGGCTCGCCTCTGAGTACCTGGCCTTCTACGGAGGCTTTTTTCTGGATGTGATCCATGCCAAGTCCTCAGAGGAAATCAAAGCTGCCCTACAGCGCTATGCACTTCCCGCAGGCTCTTACCGACTGAAAAGGAGGTCCCTCTGGTCTATAGAAGTCGGTTCCTATCCTGGGCTATATGGGGGGCAGGAGCTGATTTTGTCTGACAGCCTGGGAAATCCCTCCTCCTTTGTTACGGGCTTTACTGCTCCTATCGGAATTAGCATAAATTTCGCCCACAAGGCCAAGGCCGGACTGGGAGAAAAGGATGCTTATAAGTATGTCAGTGGAAGAAATGGGGTAAGGGGAAAGCGCCTTTCCGGCTGGTCCTGGGGCCTCTTCATTCCCTTGGTTGACTTGAGCGCTCCCTTTAGTTATCGCTGGAAAGAGGGCTTTGGCGATCGCCTGCCCGAAGAAATTCAGTGGCAGCAAGTCCTATCTCCTGGTGCCTATTTCGTCTGCGGGATAAAGGGCCTGCCCCTGGCTTTTTCCCTGGGAGGGCAATACGTTCCAAGGCTGAGGTCCATAGGTGCCAATGGCAATGAGGTCTCGGGATTGGATGCCCTTCGTTTTGGAGTCAATATTTCACTGGACCTGCCCATCTTTAGCATTTACCACAAATAAAAAAAGCCACACCGGATTTATCCGGAGTGGCCCTCATAGAGATGGGTTAGGTTTGGAACAATATAACGAAGCCAATCAAACCTTTATTGTAAATGATGGGATATCATGGGTCGGAGTCCGAAAGTAGTCATCAGTGGGATAATACCTATTTATGCCTTTTTTTTCCTATAAAAAGGCCTTTATTTCCCTTTACAAAACCAAAACCATGCGCAAAGGCCTGATTTCCCTTCTTCTTTGCTCCTCTTTGACGGCCCTATTCGCTCAGCATCGACGGCCCTTCCACATACAGTACGACTTCGAGCCCAGGGATCACTTTATCCAAAATGACAGCCTCCTCCATCCCAAGCGTAAAAAATGGGTCAATCGCATCGCTTTGGGGGGATATGGGCTCGCGGCTTTGTATATGGGTACGATCTGGTATGCAGAAGAAGATTTGGGTTCCTTTCATTTCTTTGATGATGCGCATCAATGGAAGCAAATCGACAAAATGGGCCATGCTTTGGGGGGCTATCACGCCAGCCGCTGGATGATTGGCTTGTACAAGTGGTCGGGAATGGAACGTCGCAGGGCCATCTTTCAAGGAGCTAGCGCAGGATTTTTGGCCATGAGTTCGATAGAAATATTTGATGCTTTTGGAGAAAGCTGGGGCTTTTCCTGGAGTGATGTGGGAGCTAATTTTGTAGGAGCGGGCCTGGCAGCAGGAAATCAACTCCTTTGGAATGAGGACCGTATTCAATTGAAGGTCAGCTACAGAAGGTCCAGCTATGCAGGCGATCCGGAGTTTGCAGATCTCTTTGGCAGCAATCTTGCCGAGTGGGTGCTCAAAGATTATAATGGACACACCTTTTGGCTCAGTACCCGGGTCCATTCCTTTTTGCCAGAAGGCATATTCAAGGACCTTTACCCTCGCTGGCTCAACTTGGCAGTCGGTTATGGAGCCAATGGCCTGGAAGGGGGCTATGATGATCCCTCCAGTGACTGGGAAAGTAGGGAGTACCGGGAATTATACCTCAGCTTTGATATAGATCTCAGAAATATTCAGACAAAAAACCCTTGGCTTCACAGTTTTTTTGAGGTCGTCAGTCTCTTTAGGATTCAACTGCCTGCCCTACGGGTAGACCGACAAGGCGTATCCGGAGTCTGGTTCCAATAGGCTTGGTATATCCTACCATGGGCGATTCTCACCTGTAGGATCGGCAGAGGTTTTCCTCCCTGCCTCATCTTAGGCAAAAATTATTCATTAAAATTCCTGAATTAAGGGAGCTGGCCTACTTGGAACTCAACAATTTCCTATGTTTGCGTATGAATTATGGCAGGTGGTAACTTCATCGCTCCTGTTTTCAGGGGAGGAAAGTCCGGACAGCGAAGGGCATCCTGCTTCCTAACAGGAAGGGTCCGCGAGGACACAGCAAGTGCAACAGAGAGTAGACCGTCCCGCAAGGGATAAGGGTGAAAGGGTGGGGTAAGAGCCCACCGGTGCGGGTGGTGACATTCGCAGCCAGGTAAACCTCAGGAGCTGAAAGGCCAAATATATCGGCGATGTAGGGCTGCCCGTCCGATGCCGAAGGGTAGGCTGCTTGATTCCGGTGGTGACATCGCGAACAGATAAATGATGAAGGTCCCAAAAGGCTCAGGCCTCAGGGAATACAGAATCCGGCTTATGCGCTGCCTGCAATACAAAGGGGGGACCTTAGCGTCCCCCACTCTTTTTTCCAAAACTGAAGCGCCCGTCCCAGGGAGACAGGCGCTCACACCACCAAAAGACAAAATTTATACTTACTAATTCCTAACCTAACTCATTGTTTGAACTCATTGAAAGACAGTAGGATATACCCTTGTTTTTGCTGAGAAGTTGTAGCTTTGGAACAAAACTGAGCATGTGTACAGAATAGAGAAGGATTCGTGTTGCTCCCCTTTACAAAGAAAGCATGGAGACTTATCCACAGGACTTAGGTCTTCTCCCCAAAAATAACTTATGAATTGTCTGGAAAAGGTCTTTATTTAAGGGTGTAAGCGTGAGGCAGGACGATAAAAAAATACACAAGGCCTCACAGAAGTAAAAGTTAATCGTAACACATTGAAATTTTCAGAACTACCTCTGGAGCCTGTTGTATTTGATGGGATCGACGCGCTGGGATTTGAGGAAACCACACCCATCCAGGAGCAAGCCATACCTCTCGTTTTACAAGGAAAAGACCTTATCGCCTGTGCCCAGACCGGGACCGGTAAGACGGCTGCCTACCTGATTCCGACCATCAACAGACTGACCAAAAATCCAGGTAACCAAACCAGGGCCCTTATCATCTCCCCTACAAGGGAACTCGCCGAGCAGATCGATCAGAATATCGATGCCCTTTCCTACTTTACCGGGGTCTCCTCTGTAGCTGTTTATGGAGGAGGTAATCCCAAAGACTTTGACCGCCAGAAATTTGGCATCAAGAACGGAGCCGATATTGTGGTTGCTACACCTGGGCGCCTCCTGACCTTCATGTCTTTGGGGGCTGCCGACTTCAGCAAGGTCGAGGTCGTCATCCTCGACGAGGCCGATAAAATGCTAGACATGGGCTTCTATGGGGATATCATCAAGATCATGTCCGACCTTCCTTCCCGGGAAGACCGCCAGACCCTGATGTTTTCGGCCACCATGCCCCCCAAGATTCGCAAACTCACTACCGATATCCTCAAGGACCCTGAAACCATCAATCTCAACCTGGCCAAGCCGGCTGAAGGGGTAAAATTAGGGGCTTACATGGTGTATCCGGAGCAGAAGATTGGTTTGTTGACCTCTATCCTGGATGAAGAAAAGATCGATTCCATGATCATTTTTGCCGCTTCTAAGGCAAGTGTGGACCAGATCACTGACAGGCTTAAGAGGAAAAACCACGATGTCTACGCCATCCACTCCGACAAGGAGCAGGAGGAACGAATGGATACCCTCCGAAAGTTTAAGAATAAGGAATTCAAAATTTTGGTAGGTACAGACGTACTGGCTAGGGGCATTGACATCGACAACCTAAGCCATGTCCTTAATTTTGACGTGCCTCATGATGCCGACGACTACGTGCACCGGGTAGGTCGCACAGCCAGGGCTTCCAGCACCGGAGAGGCCATAACCTTCATCAGCCCTCGTGATGCCTACAAATTTGCCCGCATCGAACAATTGATTGAGCAGGAAGTGCCCAAGTTGGCTGTACCTGAGGAACTGGGTGAAGCTCCTGTCTATGATCCTCGCCGTGGTAAAGGTGGTGGAGGTCGTAGCCATGGTCGCGACGGAGGTAACCACAGAGGAGGGGGTGATAGAAATCGAAATCGCGGAAGAGGCCGGGGTAATCAAGGTTCCCGTGGCGAAAACAAGGGAGGAAGCAATAATAACCGGAACCGAAAGCGCCGCCGCCCGGGCAATAGGTCCAATGGCCCTCAAAAGGGAGGAGGAAACTCCTCGGGACCTCCAGCTGGTCAGTGACTAGGAGACTCAAGGTGAGCGAATCCATATAGATGGAGGTTTTTTCTGGTATCTGGGCAGGCCCAAAGCCTGCTAGCCCTAATCAAAAAACATCCACTTTTTTAAAAAAGTACTTGCGTCATACCCCTCAGCCTTCTACATTTGCAAAACCTTAGAAATAAGGGCTCTTAGCTCAGTTGGTTCAGAGCACCTGCCTTACAAGCAGGGGGTCACTGGTTCGAGCCCAGTAGGGCCCACAAAAGCGCAGCAAGTCATTGCTGCGCTTTTTTTATGTCTTAGCTCAGTTGGATCAGAGCATCCCACAAGGGAGGGTAACGGGGTCGAGCCCTGCGCGAAGCTTCCCTCAAGGGACAAGGCCCACAAAGCGTAGCGAGTTATTGCTGCTCTTTTTTTTATCTTAGTAAAACTCAAAAAATAACTTCCTCCTTTTGAGGCCTTATGAAATAATTCCATTGTGGAATATCCTGGTCAAATTGGACAAACTGTCCGATGTTTTC
>CAZMAV010000006.1:0-150097 GCA_964564415.1 uncultured Bacteroidia bacterium
GCCTTTGGAAGAAAGATACGACTTTTTAACAAGTTATTTTTTTATCGTTCCTTAGAGTTAAAAAAGAATTATTTCTCTATCGTTTCCCTTTCCCCCCAGAATATAGCCTGAACAAAAATTCTTCAATTAAATGTTAACCAAATAATTTTTGTAACATGAAAGCAACAATCAAAAGAAGCGGAGTATCCCTGTGGATTTTCCTTTTTCTCTTGGGTGGGATGTTCTTGTATTGCTCCAAACTGGAAGAGGTATTCCTGAAAGAATCCCCACAGGCGGGATTTACTCTTGCCCAAAACGGGTTTACAACAAAAGTAAGCCTGGGAAAATTAAGGCTACCCGACAGTACACGGGTAGAGATATTGGATGGGGGAAGTAGGGTAAAGTTTTACTTTCCCAAGGATATAAGGTTGATATGGAAAGATGAAGAGGGCCATTCATATTTGACAGAAAATATAGAATACGGCACTTCCTGCTCGCTGGAAGGAAGAAATTGTCCCATATTTCTGACTACAAATGAAGAAGGCAGGGAATCTTATGGATTTTTACAGGGAGACTGCGAAGGAACCTGTTCGGGCAGCTTTAGTGGGCCTCCCAAGCTATCAGGTTTGAAGGTGAAGCCAACGGGGACCTTCATAGATTTGAAGGAGGGCATTCACCTGGTTGGCAGCGAGGGAGAAATGAATAGCCTTCCCGCCTTCGATCCAAGCAATCCCGAATTGGTGGAAGAGGAGTTTCCAGACAACCCATTTAATAATATGATTTTGCCCCTGTATGCTAACCGTTTATCCCAAGTTCTCTGGGGCAATTCTTAGGTTTCCGCTTATCGCATGGTAGCCATTAATTATTAGGGTACCCTGGCAGCCATGAGATTATCAGAAAGCTACATACAGGATCAAGGCCTTGAATCTTCCATCATTGAAGTCACCTGTCGCTGTAATTCTCCTGAATCAAATCAATGCTTACTTAATGAAAATGACGGAGTCTACATCTGTGCAGGTCCCTGTTCTTCCTGCACCCTAATCAAAAATGGCGACGATGGGAATGATGATCCGATCATCTCCGAACCCTAAATCAGGAATTTTTCTATCAGGAGATGGATAAATAAAAAATATCATGAGCTCCCGAATATGATTACAATTCGGGCACTCATGTTTTATATGGTCTTTTGATGACCTATGCTTAGAGCTTTCGTTTTGCTATTTCCTGAAGGTAATTTCTCAGAGGATTGAAGTCCACATGGCTGGCAAGCCCTTCACCAATGGCCTTGGCCTTTGAAAAATACTCATGGATGAGGTCCTGGGTGTGGGCCTGCACGTCGGTACGATGGAAAATATCCAGGACGGCGGCGACCTTTTCTTCGGGGTTGCAATCCTCAGAGCTAAACCATTGATCGAGTTCGGCTTGCTGGCCTGAGCTAGCTAATTCCTTGGCTTTGAGGACCAGATAGGTTTTCTTATTTTCTATGATGTCCCCACCGACTTGTTTGCCAAATCCTTCGGGTGGGAAGGCATCCATGAGGTCGTCTTGGAGTTGGAAGGCGATGCCCAAGGATTCACCGTAAGCCCTAAAATCTTCTGCCAGTTGCTTGTCTGCACCTCCGGCAATGGCACCCATAGCCATACAGCCTCCGATAAGGGCTGCGGTTTTCTTTCGGATCATCTCCACGTAATCCGGAATCTCCACCCTGGCCTGATGGGCCATGTCCATATCTTCCATCTGTCCTTCGCAGACTTCCATAGAAACCCTGGAAAACTCCCGGCTGAGTTGGGCGGCTTCTTCCGGAAATTCTTCGACCACCATGCCCATGGAATAGGCAAAGAGGGCATCGCCGGAAAGAATGGCTACATCTTCATTCCATTTGATATGTACCGAAGGCATGCCTCTGCGGACGGGAGCCCGGTCCATGATGTCGTCATGCATCAAAGAAAAATTATGAAACATCTCGATGGCGGAGCCCAGCTTCAAGGCCTTTTCCGGGGACTGGCCGGAGAGAGCTTCGTAGGCCAGCATGGTCAGTATGGGCCGAATACGCTTGCCTCCCATGGAGAGGATATAGGCCATGGGCTGGTACAAATTGGCTGGCCTCATCTCTGAAAAATCCAAAGATTTAAGATAATCATCGACGAGGACTTTGAGTCGGGCGGATACGCTCATGGTAAGTTCTGGACGCAAGTTCTTAGTACTAAGCGGTAAATATAATCGAATAACAGATCTTCACTAAATCCGTCTTTCATATATATTTTCCCGAATAGGGCTTGACGCTGTGGAGATTCCCTTGATTAGCTTGTGTTTGCCTCACCCCATTTAATAATTCTATCTCTCTTCTGCATAGATAAAAATTCTTTCTATTTTACTGGATAAATCCTTCTCTCATGCGTCCTTCCAAGATCATCAACATGTGGGCAGGTCCCCGTAACATCTCCACGACGATGATGTACAGCTTTGCTCAGCGGCCTGACATGGAGGTCGTCGATGAGCCTTTATATGCTCATTATCTGAGGCTTACGGGAAAGCTTCACCCTGGTAGGGAAGAGGTCCTGGATACTTATACTCAGGATGGGCAGGAGGTCATGGAAGGCTTCGTGAAGCGGGGAGCTAGCTCTTATCTTTTCCTCAAAAACATGGGCCAGCATTATCTGGGCCTTGAGGGAAGCCGATTTTTAGATGAAATGGAGAATTTTTTCCTTATTCGTGAACCCAGGGCGGTGATAAAGTCTTTTTCCAAGGTCATCGACCAGCCCGAGCTACTGGACATAGGCATCGGCCGCCAGTGGGTAATCGCTCAGGAACTTAGGGAAAGGGGGCAAAAAATCAGGGTGCTGGACAGTGAGGACATCCTCAAAAATCCTGAAACACAACTTCGTAACCTGTGTTCAGCCCTTCAAATACCCTTTTACTCACAGATGCTCCGGTGGAAGGAGGGAGCCCGACCCGAAGATGGGTCCTGGGCTAAATATTGGTACAAAAACGTCCACCAGTCTAGGGGTTTTAAGCCCTGGAAAGCTGCCGACGTCAGCCTCTCCCCAGATTTGGAGGAACTGGCCCGCGAAGCGGAATACTATTATTATTCTTTGAAAAAATACAGGCTGAAACCCAGCGATGATTCCTCAACCCTTACTTCTTCTACAGATGCAAAAATATAATCCCCAAAATGCAGACATTCAGGTTTTTATTGGCGATAGGCTCTACCTCCGGTCGGAGGCCAAGGTTTCGGTTTTTGATTCTACCGTACAGGGTGGGGATGCGGTCTGGGAGGGACTAAGGGTTTATGAGGGTAAGGTTTTTGCCCTGGATTATCATATTCAGCGCATGATCGACTCGGCCAAAGCCATGGCCTTTGCGGATATTCCCGAAGAAAAAACCATCAAGAAAGCCCTCTTTGATACCCTCCAAGCTAATGGCATGAGGGATGGGGTACATGTGCGAATGACCCTTTCCCGTGGAGAAAAGATCACCTCCGGCATGGACCCAAGATTAAATCAGTCGGGCTCCTGCCTTATTATCCTGCCAGAATGGAAGGCCCCCATCTACGAGTCTAATGGCATAAAGCTGATCACTTCCAGCGTCAGAAGAAATTCTCCCTCCTGCATAGATTCCAAGATTCACCACAACAACCTGATCAATAATATCCTTGCAAAGGTGGAGGCCAATGTAGCCGGTGTGGATGATGCCCTTATGCTGGACCTTCACGGCTTCGTGGCTGAAACCAATGCCACCAACGTATTTATGGTCAAAAATAGAGCCCTCCATACCCCACTTCCCCATGCCTGTCTTCCCGGCATCACCCGGCGCATGGTCATGGACATCAGTCTGGAAAGCAAGATTCCCATGTTTGAAAGAAACATTTCCCTTTCAGAATTTCACTCGGCTGATGAGGTCTTCACCACCGGAACCATGGGGGAACTCAGCCCTGTCCTGGAGATCGACGGAAGGAAAATCGGAGAAGGCAAGGCAGGGAAGCTTACCCGTGTCATTCAGGAGTGCTACAGAAAGCGAACCGAGCGCGAAGGGGAAGCCCTGCCGTTTGAATAGCCGGTCTGTAAGTTTGAACAGACTCAAATGATCAAAGGAATAAAACTCCAGTTGGTGAAATAGGCATTGTCTTTGTTGTACTTTCCTTAGTTTTTCATTGCGGATTGAAAATAAAAGGTCAATCTTCGACAAGAACTTTATACTAATTTTGAATGAAATCAGGAAAGAATGCTTGGCTTTCCAGGATATTTACGATTCTCCTCTTACCCCTGGTGGTAGGCGGGACTGTATACCTGGTGTTTGAAGCATTCCAATCCGCCTACACCTCTGAGGCACAAATTCAGGTCAACGAGGCCCTGTGGCTGGACCCTTACCGGGACTCTACCCGCCTCATCAACGAATATACCCTCAATCGCAGGGTGCAGGAGATCATCAAGCAAATCTCTTCTGACCATGCCCTCCTCCTGCTTAGTTACCGCCTGGGCATTCACGACCTGGGACAGCAGCCCTTTTTGAAGCATAAATTTCTGGATGACATGGATGCCGAGAGGCGGCTGCAGTGGTCCAGAAAAATGAAAAGGCGCCTGGTTTATTTTGACCTCGAACTGGGCCAAGGCAGCGAGGACCAGGAAATCAAAAAAATCCTGGGCAAGATGCGTTACCTGCCCACTAGGCTGAGGGAAGAACTAAAAGCCACTCAGGTCCCGGGAACCAGCCTCATTCAGGTGCAGGGCAATGGCCGGAGCCCAGAGATGTCAGGCTTTATGGTCAATGCCTTTTGCGATGAGTTTATTCGCTATGTAAGTCAGGTGCAAACCGAGCGCCTCCAGGACATGCTCATGGTGGTGGATCGCATGGTCGAAAAAAAGGAGGAAGAACTTCAGGACCACATCGCCTATCTGGGAGAAAAACAGAGTGCGGTCTCCGATGCCATCGACAGCGAACTTTGGGACCTCAAACGGCGGATCAACCGACTCGAAAATACCCGGCTCCAGGAAGAAAGGCAGATACTGGAACTCCGCCAAAGCCTGGAAGAGAAAAAATCCGAAAGCCAAACCCAGATTTCAAGGTCTGATTCAGAGGAAGATATCTACCTGAAGGTCAATCAAGACCTGGAAGTCGAACTTGAGGAAAGCAAGAATCGCATCGAAGTCATCGATCGGCAGTTGGGGGTGCTGAGAAAAAAGCTCGAAGAAAGGGAAAAAAATATCCTTCAACCTTTCGAGTCATCGACAGATTCCATTCGTTCTTCCCTGGCCCTTTTGGAAAAGGATAGAGAGAAGATCAAACAAGCCTTGAATTATACAGATAAATTACTGATCCAGGTCATCAAAGGAAAGACCCGCCATCCCAGTCCATTTACCAGCCTGTTTTTGGCCCTTCAGGCCGGGATTGCCACCCTCCTTTTATGGTTGATTTTTCTGCATCAGGCAAATTTCATTCATTTGTTCAAAGTAAGGGTAAAAGAGGGCTAAATTTGGAGCGCCCCGGCTTTTTATTAGGGGAAGAATTCTATTATTTGAAGGCGAGATTGTCGAAAATATGGACCTTATCAATTTTCTGCGGGTACTTTCTAGAAGGAAATGGTTGATCCTGGCCATTACCAGTGTAGCTGTCATTATTACCTATCTGATAGCCCTACAGTCACCCGAGGTCTACAAGGTAAAGGCTCAACTCAGTACCGGACTCACCGATTACAACAATCCCTTTACCATCTCCGAGAGAAATCGCCCCTTGCAGAAGTACGAAGTCGAAACCCGGCTGAGAAACCTCGAAGAAAGCCTTAAAAATCCCGTAGTCCTGAGCCAGGTCTCCTACCAACTCTTCTTTCACGACCTGCAAAAGACTTCACCCTTTCGCCCCCGAACGGAACTCAACAGCAAGTATTCTCCCGCCGAATTGGAAAATGCAAGAAAGAATTTTCAGGAAAAATCTGATTCCCTCCAGGTCCTAAGTCTCGACGACGAGATCGACGCCAAGCACCTCAAGATGCTCAAAGAGATGGGCTACGACCCCAAGTCCCTGGCTTCCACCCTCAAGGTAGACCGTATTCCTGGCACCGATATCCTCGAAATCGAATTCGCCTCTGAAAATCCCTACCTCTCCCAGTTTGTAGCCAATACCCTTTGCCAGGAGTTTATCCGCTATCAATCCTCCAACCGAGCCCAGCAATCCCGGCGCTCTATTGAGTTTTTTGCCCGACAGGTAGACATCAGAAAGGCCGAACTCAACCAGCGCATCCGGGAATGGGAAAAATACCGAGGGCAGAATGGACTCGCCAAGGTCAGCAATCCCATGGGGGAGATGTTTCAGATCATCGAGCGCTTTGAAGTCGAGCGCGAAGATGCCAGCAAGAAAAAAAGAGAGGCTGAAAAACAGCTTAGAGAACTCAGAACCCGGGCCAATCTCACCATTCCTTTTTCTCTTCAGGCCTACATGAACATGAATGACAGGAGAGGAGAGCAAAATCCCATCGTCCTCAACGAGCGCATGGCCCGCCTTTCCTACAACTATGTTTCTTCTCACTTTGAAGATGAGGCAGTGAGAGATTCCCTCCTGACCGTAAGCCAGGATCTGGAATCGGCCCTTTTTGACATTCTCAAAAAAATGAACCCACAGGCCTCAGACGATGAGGTCCTCCTCGAAGCTGTCCGTCAGCAAGTGAAACTCGAGCTCTATCGGGATCGGATCAAAGCCATCAACATAGAACTAAGGCGAATGAGCCGGGAGCCCAGTAGCTACCAGCCCCTGGAAAGTGAACCCTCGACCTACAGCCAGGAAGTCGAGCGTGCCAGAGATGTCTACCTCCTATCCCTGACCAAACTCAATGAGGCCGAACTTTCCTCCAAAGGCTTTGACACCTCCAATATCGATCAGGTGGCCTTCGTCCAGCCTCCCCAAGAACCTGAGCCCTCAAATATTCTTCTTCTGACCATCCTTTCCGGATTGGTGGCCCTCTCCCTGGGAGTTGTAGCCACCTTTGTCATGGAGTACATGGATACCTCGATCAAATTTCCTTCTCAGTTCTCTGCCCTGACCGGCCTTCCTCTCCTTGGCTCGCTCAACGTCCTCAATACCAATAACCTAGACCTGGTATCCCTCTTCAATGAAACCCATAAAAACAAAAGCCTGGAGACCTACAAGCAGCTGCTGCGAAAGATTAGATTTGAAATTACCGAAAAAGGTCTCAGAAGCCTCCTGGTTACCAGTACCAAGGACGGGGTGGGCAAAACCTCCCTCCTCGTTTCATTGGCTTATTCCCTTAGCCTCAGCGGAAAAAAAATTGTTCTCATAGACACAAATTTCAAGGACAATTCCCTCACCCGCATCATAGGGGCACAGCCTTCTTTGGAAAAATATCTGAATGGAGAAATTCCCAAACGTAAACTGATTGCCCCCTCCCTCTTTGAAGGGGTGGATGTCATCGGCTGCGAAGGAGGGGACCTCTCGCCCTCGGAAATCTTTCCAGAGGATAAATTTGAAAATTTACTGGAAGAACTCTCAGATACCTACGACCACATCCTCATGGAGGGGTCGCCCCTCAATAATTTTGCCGATTCCAGGGAAATGGTCAAGTATGTGGATGCCGTTGTTCCGGTATTCTCCGCAAACCAAGGGATCAACCAGCGCGACGAGGCCTCCATTAATTATCTCAGGGATATCGAGGATAAAATCATGGGCTCCATCCTCAATAAGGTAGAACTGCGAAACCTCAACCTCTAGGCAGCTCAGGTGTATCCTTATTCCTCCCCCTATGTCCCCGGCAAATAGGCCACATTTGTAGGGAGGATTTTATGGAAATCTCAAGGCCAGCTACTCTTTGGAGAAAGTCATCCACCAACTAATCACTTCTCCAATGAAACAGATCTGTCTCATTCTTCTGATGCTTACGGGGCTTCATGCCTGGGCTCAGGGATCGATTTCCATTTCGGGCAATGTGAGGGACAATGAAAGTGGGAAAAGCCTTTCCGCAGTCCAGATTGTCGTAAAAGGCAGCCAAAAGGGAACTTTTACCGATATTAATGGTCATTTTCAACTGTCAGGGGTTTCCCCCCAGGATACCCTTCTCTTGTCTTTTGTCGGTTTTGAAACAAAAGAGGTAGCCATACAAGGACAAAAGGTCCTGGAGATTGGGCTGGATCAGATGGTGGTAATGATGGAAGAAGTGGTCATCACTGAGTCAAAACCCCAAATATCCGGTAAAATTGTGGGCCTTGTGAAGACAGAGACCCACCAAACCAATTCTGTCAATAAGGTCAGGATTAAAGGAAGAAAGAAAAAAAGTAAATACAAGCAGGATATTTTTAAGAATGCCCCCAGCCCTGCTCTCAATATCGGGCTGACGGATGGGGAATCACCCGAAAAGCCCTTCAGCCGTGAAGGCTATGATAAGATTGAGGAAAATACCTTCAAAAGTGTCAAAAATCATCCCCTTTCTACCTTTTCCATCGACGTGGATCGGGCGGCCTATGCCAATGTCCGACGCTTTATCAACGGCAATCAACGTCCTCCGCAGGACGCCGTTCGCATAGAGGAAATGGTCAATTATTTTGATTATGACTATGAGCAACCTCGCGATGAGCATCCCTTTAACATCATCACTGAAATGGCTCATTGCCCCTGGAATGACAAGCACGAACTCCTGCAAATAGCTCTTCAGGGCAAATACCTGGACCTCAGAGAGGCTTCCCCTTCCAACCTCGTCTTCTTGCTGGATGTCTCAGGTTCGATGAACAGCAACAACAAACTTCCCTTGCTCAAGAAAGGCATGGAACTGCTGGTCGATGAACTCCGCCCTCAGGATCAGGTAGCGATTGTGGTCTATGCCGGAGCGGCTGGAGTGGTTCTTCCTCCTACATCGGGAAATAACAAAAAAAGGATAAAAAATGCTTTGAATAAGCTACAGGCCGGAGGTTCCACAGCCGGAGGAGCAGGAATTGAGTTGGCCTATAAGCTGGCTCGGAAAAACTTCCTGAAAGAAGGAAACAACCGGGTCATTCTCGCCACTGATGGAGATTTTAATGTAGGTGTCAGTAGCGACGGAGCCCTTACCCGGATGATCGAAGAAAAGCGAAAAGAGGGAGTTTTTCTGACTGTCCTTGGCTTTGGAGGGGGCAACTACCAGGATGCAAAAATGGAAAAGCTGGCCGATCATGGCAATGGCAACTATGCCTACATCGACAATATTCTGGAAGCTCAGAAGGTCATGGTCAATGAAATGAGTGGCACCCTCTATGCCATTGCCAAGGATGTCAAGATACAGATCGAGTTCAACCCTTCAAGGGTCAAGTCTTACCGACTCATCGGCTACGAAAACCGACTTTTGAACAAGGAAGATTTTAATGATGATACCAAGGATGCCGGTGAACTTGGAGCGGGGCATAGGGCAACTGCCCTCTACGAAATCGTCCCTGCTGAGGTAGAAGAGGAACTGACCGCCTCCGTTGACCCTTTGAGGTATCAGGAGCAAAATCTAACTGCAAAGGCCAATTCAAAAGAATGGCTGACGGTAAAGTTTCGTTATAAGCCTCCTCAGTCGGACTCCAGCCTTTTGATGGTCAGTACTTACTCAAAGAAAGCCAGAAACTTTGAGAAGGCTTCTGAAAATCTCCGTTTTGCCTCGGCTGTTGCAGGCTTTGGCATGCTCCTGCTGGATTCGAAGTATAAAGGAAGTTTGAATTTTGATTCAGTCTTGAAGCAGGCCAAGGCATCGAAAGGCAAGGATGAGGAGGGCTATCGGGCAGAGTTTATTTCCCTGGTTAAGAAAGCCTCTCTGCTCGAAACCAGCAAATAAGTGGGTGAAAGGGTAGCGATGAATGCCCGATCTTTCATCTGAATCCACAAAAAAAGCCTCACTCTTGTCAAAGGAGTGGGGCTATAACTTCTACGGGGGATCTATTTCTTCGGCAAATTACAGTCCCTAGTCCAGGGCAGCGATGCCAGGAAGGGTTTTGCCTTCCAGGTATTCCAGCATGGCTCCGCCACCGGTAGAAACATAAGATACCTTATCTTCCAAGCCTGATTTGGCGATGGCAGCGGCCGAATCACCCCCTCCGATCAGGGAAAAGGCTCCATCTTCAGTGGCTTTGACAATGGCCTCGGCGATGGCGAAGGTTCCCTTTGCGAATTTTTCCATTTCAAATACTCCCATAGGCCCGTTCCACAAAATGACCTTGGAACCCAAGATGGTATCGTAAAAGTATTCGAAAGTCTGAGGGCCTATGTCTAAGCCCATCATATCGTCGGGAAAATCTTCGTTTCGGACCACTTTTACCTTCCCGTTTTCTCCAAACTCAGAGGAGACAACGCTATCCACAGGAGTCAGCAATTTGACACCCTTTTGGTTGGCCTTTTTGATCAAGGCAGCAGCAGTCGGAACTTTTTCCATTTCCAGAAGGGAAGTGCCGATCTTGTAGCCCTTGGCCCTGAGGAAGGTATAGGCCATTCCCCCACCAATAAGAAGGTAATCTACCTTGTCCAGGAGATTTTCAATGATCATAATTTTATCTGATACCTTGGCTCCCCCCATGATGGCGCAGACGGGACGCTTATCTGTGGTCAGGACTTTTTCTGCGTATCCTATTTCCTTTTGAAGGAGTTTACCACAATATTTTTCTTCGAAAAACTTGGCTATCACAGCTGTAGATGCATGTGCGCGGTGGGCCGTACCAAAGGCATCATTGACCCAAAAATCTCCGTGTTTGGCGAGTTGTTCCGCAAAGGCTTCGTCTCCCTTTTTCTCTTTTTTGTAATAGCGAAGGTTGTTGAGGAGGAGAACTTCCCCGGCCTTGAGCTGGCTGCTCATTTGGAAAGCCTCTTCGCTGATGCAGTCTTCAGCAAAATGTACAGGTACATCTACATATTTTTTCAGGGTAGAAAGGGTGTGTTTGAGATTGAATTTATCTTCCCTCTCTTTGGGGCGGCCAAGGTGGGACATCAGTACGCAGCTCCCTCCCTGATCGAGGATGTACTGGATCGTGGGGACGGCTTCCCTAATCCTTCTGTCATCGGTAACTTCGAATTTGTCATTCAGAGGCACATTGAAATCTACGCGGATCAGTGCCCGACGATCCTTTACCTGAGCTTCCTCAATGTATTTCATACTGCTTGATTTTATCGGCTTTGGGGAATAAAAAATTGGATAAGGAAATCAGTCCAAATTAAGTCAACTTTTCACACTTAGGGAAATTAATTCTCTTCCCGAGAATAGTTAAAGAGTGTCTTGATCGACCTGCTACATTCCTTTAATCATCCCGGCCTCCCTCTTCTTCCACATTTTCTCCAAACATCAGGGGGCCTGTAAAATATAGGCCCAGAGGCTCTTCTTCTTCATTTTCCATGGACTCTATCTCCATGATTTGAAGGGAAGACTTATCAATGGCGTCTATTTCGTAGTCCTTGATCATTTCCAGGGCATCCTCGGGGGTATCGGCTACGACCACGTAGACGGCAGTAAAAGGAAGGGCTCTTGCCTCTTCCTCCTCATCCGAAAGGGCAAGTTCTCCATCGAGCATGATCTCATAAATGTGGGCATCATCGGAGTAGCTGAGGTTCATTTCCCGGTGCAGCCAGAGGGCATCCTCATTGGTCCTGTCCAGCTCAATGGCAGTGCGAAGGTGATAGCGAATGGCCTCCGTATTTTCTTCCTCTTCATACCAAAAAGCCTGGGCTACCTTTGAATAAATGTTGGAAAGGGTATCCGCTCCTTCCTGGTCCTCTGGAATCTGTAACAGGTTGAGTTCTTCTTTGGACATGGCCAGAATCAGTTCATGCCTTCCGAGCATGTCCAGGATGCTTAGCTGTATGGCAAAAGCCTCATTGATGGCTTCGGGATGCTCAATCTGCTGTAGGGTATTCATGGCCTCGTCTACCATGTTGGATTTCATGTAGGCGATGCCTCGGTTCAGCTCGATCCAGTGAGCCTCGGCATCGGGCATTTGAAGGGCCTCGTCAAAAATAGCCATTGCCACAGCCGCATTTTCCAGCTGACCATAGAGATTTCCCAGTTCCAATTTGAGTCGCCATGACTTGGGGTGCTCTTCGATCGCTTTTTTCAGGAGTTCTACCGCTTCCTGAGGCTGTTCTTGCAGGGCCAGGAGGCTGGCCATGATGGGATATCCGGCCTCGGCCTCATTTTCCATCAAAACCTTGGCGATCTCTTCCGCCTCCTCGTATTCTCCCATGTCCATGTGCTCCCAGGCGGTGTTGATGAGCTCGACAATTTCTTCTTTGTTCAGTTGGGCCATTTCTTTTTATTATTTCCGCCCGCAACTTAGCAAAAGATAAACTAGCAGGGTAGGAGTTTTTGGGAATGCAAAAACCCATGTCTCCCTCCTAACACATAGCCTAACAATCATTAGTTAGTATATGAGAATTTTGTTATTTTTAATCGCCCAAAGATGATTCTTTACTCTCTTGATTCTGAGGGAGCTAAATACATAATACCAAGGACAAAGACTGAGGGCTATCCGCTCTTCTGAACAAACATTGATTTTGCCTATGGCATCCAAGACATCTTCTTCTCCCAAATCCAAGATAAATAAAGATATTCTCCTCCGCGCCTATGAGCTGATGTGTACCCAAAAAGCCATGGCGGAACTCTACGAAGAGCGCAAGGAGGAGACCAGCAAGTACGTTCACGCAACCTCCCGTGGACATGAGGCCATACAGCTATCCCTGGGCATGCAACTCCTTCCCCAGGACTTTGTGGCACCTTATTACCGCGACGATTCTATCCTCCTGGGCATAGGGATGCAGCCCCACGAACTCATGGCTCAACTTCTGGCTAAGCGTGAGGACCCCTTTTCAGGTGGTCGCACCTATTATTCTCACCCCTCTCTGAGGAGGGAAGATATGCCCAAGATTCCTCATCAATCTTCTTCTACAGGTATGCAGGCCATCCCTATTACCGGAGTTGCCCAGGGCATGCAGTACCTTGAAAAACAAGGCCTATGTACCTTTGACAAGGAAAACCTTCCTCCCCTGGCTGTCTGCTCCATCGGAGACGGAGCCATGACCGAAGGGGAAGTGTCCGAGGCCCTGCAAATGGCAGCCCTTCATCAGATGCCTATTCTCTACCTTGTCCAAGACAATGGATGGGGAATTTCTGCCACTGGAAAAGAAATGTACAACCAGAATGCCGCCGAATTTGCCAGAGGATTCAAGGGTATAGAAACCCGCTCCATCAATGGGTCCAACTTCGAGGCCTCTTACCTTACCATTCAGGAAGTACTGACTACTATTCGCAAGGAAAGAAGGCCCTTCCTCATTCACGCTACCGTTCCTCTCCTCAACCACCACACCTCAGGGGTGCGCAAAGAGTGGTACCGCAATGACATGGAAGCTCACCAACCCAATGATCCCCTGGTATATCTACACAACCATCTCCTGGACCTGGGAGTAAAAGTAAAAGAACTGGAAGAAGTCAAAAAGGAGAAGAGGTCCTTTGTAGAGGCAGAATATGAAAAAGCCAAGGCCATGGAAGATCCCCGGCCTTCGGATTTATTTACCCATGCCTTTCACCCCACTCCCATCACAGAGGAAAGAGGGGAAAGAAGACCCAAGGGCGCCCAGGACGTGATGATGGTAGATGCCGCCCTTCACGCCGTAGAAAATGCCCTGAAAGAATTTCCCGAAGCCCTGCTATACGGACAGGACGTAGGAGGACAACTGGGAGGTGTATTTCGTGAGGCTGCCACCCTGACTCAGAAATACGGTGAAACCAGGGTCTTTAATACCCCTATCCAGGAAGGCTACATCATCGGTAGCACCGTGGGCATGTCGGCAGTCGGCTGTAAGCCCATTGTCGAAATACAATTTGCCGATTATATCTGGCCGGGTGTCAATCAATTATATGCGGAAGTAAGCCGTTCTTACTACCTCTCTAATGGAAAATGGCCAGTCCAATCCCTGATCCGGGTACCCATCGGTGCCTACGGGAGCGGAGGACCCTATCACTCCTCTTCGGTGGAGTCGGCCATACTCTCCATTCGTGGGATCAAGGTAGTCTATCCCTCCAACGCGGCAGATATGAAGGGACTGATGAGGGCTGCCTTCTTAGACCCCAATCCCGTGGTCATGTTTGAGCATAAGGGCCTCTACTGGGGAAAGGTTCCCGGTTCCAAAGCCTCACGTACCCCAGAGCCCAGCGATGATTATGTCATTCCCCTGGGCAAGGCAAATATCTACCAGGAAGCGTCGGAAGAACATGTCGAAAATGGTGAATCCTGCGTAGTGATCACCTATGGGATGGGTGTTCACTGGGTAAAAAATGCCTCCCAAGCCTTTGAGGGGCAGGTAGAAATCCTGGACCTCCGTACCCTCGAACCCCTAGATTGGAGTTCTATAGAAAATTCTGTTAAGCGACACAACAAGGTCCTCCTCTTGACCGAGGAGGTACAGCAGCACTCTTTTGCGGAGTCTATCGCCGGGCGGATCGGATCAGAACTCTTTGAAGAACTCGACGCCCCGGTTCATATCCTCGGAGCAGTACCCATGCCGGCCATTCCCCTTAATTCTACCTTAGAAGCCACCATGCTTCCCAATGCCGACAAGGTTCAGGCCAAATTGGATGCCCTCCTTGGATACTAAAATAAAATGGGCATAAAAGAAGGCCCCGCTATCTTATCTGGGTAGCGGGGCCTTGGTTTTTGCTATTTTAAGCTTAGAATTTATTCTTCCACATCATGGATTCTACGGGCTTCAAGGTTCGCCCATTGTATTTGGCGTTGGGCTTTTTGTTGTAGGAATTGATGACCTCACCATCCACTTCAAAGTAGATGAGCTGGCCGATAGGCATTCCAGCATAAATACGTACGGGTTGAGCCACCGTGATTTCCAGGGTCCAGGTATTGCAAAAGCCTACATCTCCCTTGCCTGCGGTGGCGTGAATGTGTATGCCGAGGCGGCCGATAGAACTTTTTCCCTCCAAAAAGGGCACATGGTGATGGGTTTCGGTGTATTCCTCTGTCACTCCCAGGTAGAGGGTATTGGGTTGAAGGACATAACCCTCTTCACCGATGACTATTTCTTCGATCTGATTGTGCCGACGGGCATCCAGGACCCTGTCTTTGTAGACAGCCAGGTATTTGCCGAGCCGCACATCATAGCTGTTGCTGCCGAGGTTATTTCTGTCAAAGGGTTCGATGACGATATGACCAGCCTCGATTTGCTCCAGAATTTTTGCGTCTGTTAGTATCATAAGTGCTTACTCCCTCAATTATGGGGGATCATCACGAATGAATGGGTAAAGCACAATTGGACTTGCCAAGAGTGCTTCCTTTTAAAAGCCAAGAGCGCTTTTTGATTTATCGCCAAAAAAGATTCGTGATGATCCTAAATATATAGTGAAGGTAAGCGATTTTTTCTGAGGGAAATAGGATTCTTCTGCCCCCCTGTGGAAAACCTTTAGGCCTCCCGCTTTTGTATCCAGGCTACATACCGCTGTATGCGCTCTTCTTCCATCAGCTTTCCTATGCTATGGTATTTTCGGGCCAGTTCTTTGTGGGTAAAAAAGATATGAATCTGACGATGGCAGGCCCTACAGAGATCGATGGTGGTATTCATCTCTTCACGGGTAAAGTTTTTCCGGAACCACTTATTCTTGTGTACTTTTTTGGGGATGACATGGTGTTTGGTCGTCTTCATGCCTTCCCTACCACAGAGTTGGCACCTGCCATGAGCCATTTGATTAGGAGATTTTGGCCTTTCTTTTGGATAAAATAAAGGCAAAGATCAAAGCCAGAATAGAACCCATCACCAGGGAGGTGAAAAAATGGGCAAAAACATTAGAGACGGAGTAGAAATCGGAGCTTGGAACCATCTCCAATAGACTGGGGTCAATGACATTGATATAAAAAAGATGAAAGAAAATAGCGCCGAGGCTGCCCACAGCATAAACTCCCAGCATAGACAGAAAACCCTCCTGTATGCTGATGAGGTTGCCATTCTTCTCCCGAAAATGATACCCGGCATAGATCATGACGGCTATGGTGACGCCCATCTCAATAAAGGACATTTCCCTTCCCGTAAACAACTTCTCTCCGCCAAATTGTAGGGCAAAATAGGTTTGAACCATGCTTCTTAGCAGGACAAGGACCAGCCCAATCCGAATAATGACCTGTATCAAAAGGGAGCGTTCTTTCATAATCTTGAATTCATTGACTAGGACCAACCCCACCGACATTCCGATAGTTTAAAATATATAAATTTTCACATTTGATTCTCCCTGTCCTTTTCTGTACGGTATAAAAAGACACAGATGTAAGTGATTATCACGATTGCATGGCATAAGCGCTGTTAGGGTTATGTCAAGTACCTTGTTTTCAGCCCCGACAACGCTGTTGGACACATTAAAAACGATGATTGATGATCATCATGAGAAATCAAAGTTGGTTTTTTTGAAATAGAACTCCAAAAAGCCAGGAAAAATACTCCTGCTTTTGTCTTGCATGCTTGTTTTAAGTAGGATTTTCCTAAAAAGCGGCATCCTGCGAAATATTCGCAAATATAGGGCTAAACTTATTGGACGGTCCTGGTATTTTTTTCCATATTGGAAATGGAAAGTAAAATCATTGACTCATGAGACTCCGCGTATCTTCCATTGATCCTTCTATCAATAAAGTTCGCCTTCAAGAATTATTTGAAGAGCACGGCGAGGTCGTTTCCGTAAAGATTTTTCGAAGCCTAGATGGGGTAACCCCTGCCCTTGGATTCGTGGAGATGAAGCGCGAAAGAGAAGCCGAGGAGGCGCTCAAAGCCATGAACGGATTCACCGTAGGCGATACCCCCATGAAGGTGGAGTTTTCCACCGATAGGGTAACTTCCCACAAAAAGCCCCCTCCGATGCCCATCGTAGAGGATGAAGACGATGAGGAGGAAGACTATGACGACGAGGAAGAGGATAAGATCAAGGAAATTCCCCTCGATGAAATTGACGATGATATATAGGCAAGAGCCGCTTGGGTACCAAAAATTGCCCCAACAATTCTTTGCCGAGGGGGTTGAGCACTGACGTAGACCCACCAAGATGAAAAATTTGTCCTGTCTTTGCTTCAGCCTTTTGATCCTTGTAGGACTGTCTTCCTGTACCCCTCCCAAAGGTCAGGCCCGGCAAAGCTTGCGCTCCCTTCCTCAGCGCTACGAGTTGATTCAGAAGTTTCGGGAAAGCCGACACATGAAGGTCATCTACCAGGGTGAGACCGAGGCCAGCACCCAGGAGTGGGAAGGCTATCTCAAGCGCCTCATGGAAAACATGCCTTCCTGGTACAGCATAGAGATTCAACGGGCAGATGCCATTAGCCATGATTCAGCCTGGACCCGACAACCCGTACTCCTACTCGGTACACCTCAGGGCCACCCCCTCATCAATCGCATTCAGCATAAGCTCCCCATTCAACTCGATGCCGATAAGATCAGTTTTGGAGGAAATGATTTTACAGATAGCCTCTGCAGCCTGAGCCTGAACTTTATCCCACACCCCCTCAATTCGGACATGCCCCTCAATATTGTCACAGGGCTAAGCGAAGATGCCATACAGCGCAAATTACAAGGACCTTCCCAGACCGATTTTTCCGTGAGGTTGTGGAATTCATATGGGTATGAGATCAACCGTGGCACAGAACGGCTCATGCTAGGTCTTTTTGGTGAGAACTGGAACTTCGATCCTGAGCGAAATTGGTCCTTTATCGGAGAGGACTCCTATGTGATAGATGGTCCTGTATTTAACCTCAAGACCCATGGATTCGACCTAGCTAAAAATGAGAGGGCAAGACTGAAGGCTGATATAGAAAGAAGATGGGCAGAAATTCAGGCTTTCTTCGATACTACTTTACTTCCCAAGCCCTTTGACCTCCATCTTTATAAGGACGCGGAGTTGATGGGTATGCAAAGAAGAAAAATGCTCCAGGGCTATGTAGAGTTTTCCAAAAATCAGGCGCATGGCATTTATCATCCCGCCCTCGAAAGGCAGACCTACGAGCCTTATAATTATTTGCTCGTAGCCCAGATACTGGGGCAGGAGCTCCCGCCTTTTCTGGCGGAGGGCATGGCCCATTATTTTACTCCCGACTGGCAGGGAGGAGGAGTCATCCAATGGGGGCTCAGGCTTCGCCGTGCAGGCGGACTCCTGGCGCCTGAGGATATGTGGGAAGACAAAAACTTTGACAGCCGTTCCATCTACGTCAGGGGAGCTACAGCAGGGGCTTTTGTACATTTCCTGGTCGAAAAAAAGAAAGACCTCCTCCTGAGCGCCCTTCAAAAACCTGATCAGGCAGGCCAAATGCTGGCTCCTACCTACCGGGATTTTTTGACCTACCTCGATTCCTTCCCCCCAGAAAAAAAGAAAGCCATTTCACCTAGGATTCCTTTTATGCGGGGAATGACCCTGGCCCACGAGGGATACAATGTCTACGATGGATATGGGTCCCATCTCGCGGATGAGGCCCTGAGTAAAATCAAAAGCCTGGAGGGAAATGCAGTGGCCCTTGTCCCTTATTCCGGCTCCAGAAATACCAAAAAGCCAGTCAGGTTTCGGTTTTGGGAGGGAGCAGGAGGAGAAAATTCCATGAGCCTGGTCTTTGCCAGGCATTACAGCAAGGAAAAGGGAATGAGCTGCCTGCTAAAACCACAAATCTACTATGGCGGAGCCTGGCCTGGAGCCGTCGACATGGAAGACCCAGGGGATTGGGATCAATGGCATGAATACTACAAGGAGTGGATCACTCACTATGCCCTCTTGGCAGCTATGTTTGACTTCGAATATTTCTGCGTAGGAGTAGAATTTGTCCATGCTACCCTGGAAAATCCCGAGAAATGGAGGCAATTGA
Organism: uncultured Bacteroidia bacterium; assembly: GCA_964564415.1. GTDB lineage: Bacteria > Bacteroidota > Bacteroidia > J057 > J057 > JALEFZ01. Next base: position 18,798 of record CAZMAV010000006.1, read on the forward strand.
TCCGAGATCTCAGGCAAATCTATCAGGGTCCCATGACCTATGCCGCCAACTGGGGGGAGGAAGCCGAGAAGATCGCCTTTGCAGACCAACTGGATTTTTTAGGTGTCAATTCTTACTACCCCCTGAGCGACAAAGACTCACCTAGCGACCAGGACCTGCTGGAGGGAGCCCAAAAGATAGCCGATCGCATGCAGGCCCTTTCGGAGCGCACGAAAAAGTCCATAATTTTTACAGAGGTAGGCTTTCGAAGTGTAGTGGCACCCTGGCAAAATCCCCACGCTGAACCCCAGGATAGGGAAGTGAGCAACGAGGATCAGGCAGGCTGTTATCGGGCCTTGCTCCAGGCCGTCGATGGAAAGCCCTGGCTCAAAGGAATGTACTGGTGGAAATGGCCCAGCTACTTGACCTATGCCAAGCGAGTCCCAAAAAGTTTTACCCCCTGTGGCAAGGAAGCCGAGGGGGTATTGAAGTCATATTATGACAAATGGAGAGAAAGCGAATAATTCTCCCGATCAACCTCCAGAGTAGGTCTGTCTGAATATCTGCGGAGTCGAGCCGAAGCTTCTCTTAAACAGCCTGCCGAAAGAAGAAGAGTCCTTCAGGCCCACCTCATGGCAGATTTCATGAAAGGTCTTTTTTGAAGAAATCAGCAAATGCTTGGCCCTTTCCAGTCGCCGCTTGATCAAGTACTGGCGAGGTGTTTCTCCATATACCTCTTTGAAGAGGCGGATAAAGTGATACTTGGAAAGGCAGGCCACTTGGGAGAGGGTGTCGAGGTCCAGGGCCTTGTCGAGGTTGTTGTGAATGTAGGTTTGTGCCTGATAGATCCGGCGGAATAATTCAGTACGGGTCGACATCTTGGCACTATTGAGACGGGAGATTTTTTCAAAAACGGTCCTCTGGCTTTCCAGCAAGGCTTGTGTAATAGACTGAAGGCTATTCTCCTCAAAAGACTCACTCTTTCCGAGGGAAATTAAAAGCTTACCGAGGCTGTCCATAGATCCCTCATAAACATGGTCACAGAGGTGAAGGGCCTGCTTGTCCCGATTTTTTAGGAGTTCCCAGTGCTGGGGAGCCTCAGCTGAAAGCAGGGCCAATTCGCGGGCGAGGTAATTTTTAGGAATTTCTATCCAGATGCCTTTGGAGGCTTCTTCTATGGTGTGGGCGACTACTCCGGGATTGAGGATGATATATTCACCTCCGCTGAGGTAGTGAAAACGTCCATCACTTCGAAACTTCTCCTTCCCTGAAGACAAATATCTGATAAGATAGCCCTTTAGGGAAAATTCAGAAGAAGTAGGAATACCGGAATGTGCTGAGGGTCCTCCATGATTGGCAGAAAAAGAACGACCGTTTTTGCTGGGCGTATACAGCATGGTTTGACTAGACATAACTCTTAGGCTTAGGTTACCGATGCTGCGTCAGAGTGTGGTTGTTGGGAAAATTTATGGCCTGTGGAGGAAATGTGCGTTTTCCTCTTGGCAACATTCACCATGTACTTATATATCGTATTCTGACATATAAGGGTTTACCGGCCCCTGCGAATTTTGCTCAAACTTCTCTTTTTTTAGGTCCAATGACCCTTAATTCTCGACAAACGCAGCTGACTGTTGGCCTCGGTCAATGAGGATTCATAGAAAAAAGGGAAGGGAAACCTAGGGTCAGGTCTGTTTTTCCTTTAGAATAATTGCTCATTTCCCTCAATTATTTCGAATAGTCCGACTATTACTCGCCTTCTATTGGTATAAAAGTGCCAATCTCCTTATTTTGAAAAAAAATTACTTCTTATCCATGAAAAGATTAATCACACTGCTTTCTTCCCTGTCCATTTTGGTTTTTCTGGTGGCTTGTGGAGGAAATGAAAACAGCAGCTCCGATCCCAACGATTCTACCCTTGTAGAAGGCGACAACCAAAGGATGTCCGAATCCGAAGACATGGCTAATGCTGCCGTCTGTCTATGGCCTACTGTAGGATTGAGAGACAAGCCCGGACGCTCCGGCGCCGAATATTTGACAGGCATCAAATTTGGCGAGACGGTGAGCCTAACCGGAGAAGAGGAGGAAATCAAATCCGAAAAGCGTACCTACCTTAAGGTGAAGCTAAAAGATGGCCAGGAAGGATGGGCCAATGAATACCTCTTTGCCCTGGGTGCAAAGCCCGTGGTGGCGGTGGCTGATATAGACATTTTCAAGCGCCCCGACTTATCTACCCTAACCACTGAAAAAATAGGTTCGGGAACCCTCTTTGCCGTGAAGAATGATGAAGAGCAGGAAGGCTGGGCTGAAGTAGCCACCCTCGAAAAATCAATCGAAGGATGGATCAAGTTTGATTCGGAGCTCTTTACCGATGATCCCATAGACATCGCCCTGGGTAAGGTACTCACCGAAGTCAGGGGAATGGAATCCACCTCTGCCAAACTCAAGAAACTGGAAAGTGTCGCCAGCAGCTCCACCTTTTCAGGATCCAGCCTGATGCCCATGGTGAGCGAACTGATGGCTCAACTCGACAAGAGGGCCAAGCTGCCCAATACCCAACTTATGATTACGGCTAATAAGCTCAATGTCAGGTCTGAACCTGATGACACTGCCGACAATGTCATCTTTCAATTGGATGAAGGGGACATCTGCGAAATCCTTCAACGGGGTGAAGCTATGGTGGAAATCAAAGAATCCAAGGATTACTGGTATCAAATCGAAAAGGATGGTCAGATCGGCTGGGTCTTTGGAGCTTACACTTCAAAAAGACAATAGTTGGGTGACAAGTAACTGAACCCCTGCCATTCCCTATGATGGATACCTGTAAAGCCTGACTCAGAAATTTCATTGAACAATAACGCCTTACATTAAAGGGGCTCATCTCACCAATGGGCCCTTTTTCTTGGAGGGATTGTAAGGTATACCAAAAACTTCCTATATTTCTGCTTCGCAAAAATGGATGTTACGAACTACTCTTTTTATGAAAAAAACTACGATTGCCTTTTGCTTTCTGCTCATGGCCTGCTTTGGAGTCAGTGGGCAGAAGATAGACATGGATTTTTTTAAAAAAATGGAGGCCAGGAGCATAGGGCCGGCGGGCATGAGCGGTAGGGTTACTGCAATAGATGCTGTAGTCGATGATCCCAACACCATCTATGCAGGTACTGCTTCGGGAGGGCTTTGGAAAACTGAAAGCGGAGGTACCTCATGGAAGCCTGTTTTTGACGATCAAAAAGTAGCCTCCATCGGTGCCATTTCTATTTATCAAAAGAATCCCGATATCATCTGGGTAGGTACAGGAGAGGGGAACCCCCGAAACAGCCAGAGCAGTGGTTATGGAGTCTACAGGAGCCTGGATGGAGGTAACAACTGGGAATGTATGGGCCTTGAGGAGACCCGCAACATACACCGGGTTATCGTCCACCCCGACAATCCCAGGGTCGTCTACGTAGGTGCTCAGGGAGTCGCCTGGGGGGAAAGTGAAGAAAGAGGAGTCTACAAGACTACAGACGGAGGTCAGACATGGGAAAAAATATTGTACGTCAATGAAAATACTGGGGTAGCAGATATGGTCATGGACCCCGGCAATCCCAACAAACTCCTGGTGGCCCTTTGGGAAATGCGTCGATGGCCCTGGTATTTTGAGTCTGGAGGCTCGGGTTCAGGTCTCTATGTGAGCTTTGACGGAGGAGATAGTTTCGAGGAAAGAACCGCCAAGGATGGCCTTCCCAAAGGGAATCTGGGCCGGATGGGCCTCGCCATTGCTGCCTCCAACCCAGATATCATTTATGCCTTTGTGGAATCCAAAAAGAATGCCCTCTACAAATCCATGGATGGAGGCTTCACCTGGAAGCGCATCGATCCCAAGGGTAATTTTGGAAACAGGCCCTTTTATTATGCCGATATTTATGTGGACCCCAAAAATGAAAACCGGGTCTACAGCATACACTCCTACGTTACCAAAAGTGAGGACGGAGGCAACAGTTTCTCGATGTTTGTGCCTGCTTATGTAGGAACCACGGGCATTCACCCTGACCATCACGCCTGGTGGATTCACCCCGAAAATTCCGATTACATGATCGAGGGCAACGACGGGGGAATGGCCATTACAAGGGACCGGGGAGAGACCTGGCGCTTTGTGGAAAACCTGCCCGTCGCTCAGTTTTACCACATCAATGTTGACAACGAAGTTCCCTACAATGTCTACGGAGGCATGCAGGACAATGGCTCCTGGCGAGGTCCCGCCTATGTTTTTAGGGCCGGAGGTATCAGGAATGCCTACTGGGAAGAACTCTTTTTTGGAGATGGCTTTGATGTAGTATCCATTCCTGGGGATGGCCGCTATGGCTATGCCATGTCTCAGGGAGGAAATGTAGCTCGCTTCGATGTGCTGACTGGCAATCAGAAATTCATCCAGCCTGTTCATCCCGAGGGAGAATTCCTACGATTCAACTGGAATGCGGCCATCGCCCAGGATCCCTTTGATGAAGATGGGATTTACTTTGGCTCTCAATTTCTGCACAAATCCAGCGATCGGGGTGAAAACTGGACCCTTATTTCGCCGGACCTGACGACCAATGATCCTGACAAGCAAAAAGCCCTGGAAAGCGGTGGGCTGACCTATGATGCGACACAGGCAGAAAATTATACTACCATCATTTCTATCGCCCCCTCACCCCTGGAAGAAGATGTGGTTTGGGTGGGTACTGACGACGGCAACCTTCAGCTAACCCGAGATGGAGGGAAAAATTGGACCAACCTTGAGGATCGCCTTCCTGATTGTCCTCAAAATGCCTGGATTCCCCAGATTCAAGCTTCGACCTACGAGGCAGGAGAAGCCTATGTCGTAGTCAATAACTACAGACAAAATGACTGGAAGCCCTACCTCTATCTTACCCGGGACTACGGCCAAAACTGGGAGCGCATTGCCGATGAAGATAAAGTCTGGGGCTACTGCCTTAGTGTGGTCCAGGATCCCTTAGCTAAAAATCTACTTTTCCTGGGCACTGAATACGGCCTATATGTATCTTTTGACGAGGGAGAAAACTGGGAAGAATGGAAACATGGATATCCCACCGTCTCCACGATGGACCTAAAAATACATCCCCGAGAGCACGACCTGGTGATCGGAACCTTTGGCAGGGCTGCCTATGTCCTGGATAATATCCTGCCGCTGAGGACAATAGCCCTGGAGGGTATGGAATTAATGGAAAAAGAATTGGTGGCCTACCCCAGTCCGGATGCCTACCTTACCCCCTACAGACAGGCCGCGGGTACACGATTTGGAGGGAATGCCATCTACGCCGGAGAAAATCGTTCTCGGGGTGCCATGATCACCTTTTCGGTAAATTTCCCGGAGGAGGAATCAGAGGAGGATGAACCTGAGGAAAAAGAAGAATTAGTTGAAGGGGAAGAAGAGAAAGGCAATGAAGCCAAGGAAGAAGACGATGGCAAGGTCCGTATTCAGATCCTAAATGAGGAAGGAGAGGTAATCCGCAACCTTATCCATAAGCCTGATACAGGTATAAACCGTGTCATGTGGGGCCTGGATAGCAAGGGTGCCGATTCCTTCAGCAGACAAAGGGAGGATGAGGAAGGTGAGTCAGGTGGAGGACCCATCGTCCCTGGAACCTTTAAAGTCAAGATAAAGATGGGAGCATGCATGGATTCTACCCAGGTCCGTGTCATGCCCAGCCCTCACATTCCTTATGACAAGGAAAACTGGGAGGCCATGGTCGATCTGACTCAAGAGATGATGGGAATTCAGAACAAGCTGGCAAGTGCCTATCATCAGCTTAAGGATGCGGAGGACATCCTCGAAGGGGTAGGCAAAATGATCAAGGCCCAAGAATCCATGCCCGACAGCCTCAAAGAAAATCTGGAAAAGGCTACCAAGACCATGAAAGATACCCTCGATGTCATGACAGGTTGGTTCAACAAGGAGCCTGAAAAGCAGGGCATTTACCGCGATCCCAACACCCTATTTGCCAAAACATATAAGGTATACTCCTACCTGGATCCTTCTGCACAGCCTGTCAATTCTTCTGCCAGGATGATGGTAGACCAATACGACGAACTGGTAAGGGAAACGGTGGAAAAGATCAATGGCTTCTTTGAGGAAAGTTGGCCGGCCTATCAGGAGGAGGTAGAGGAGGCCAGGATGACCCTCTTCAAGCCTTTTGAGCCGGTAGACCTGGACTAAAATAATATCTAACCTGAGGGGGATGGCCTGGGTCATCCCCTTATTTTTTGCCTATGAGCCTACAAATTGACCAAAGTTACGAGGTATGCTTCAGCTTTAGCCAAGAAGATGTGGAAGCCTTTGCCCGCATCAGTGGAGACCACAACCCCCTCCATTTGGATGCCGAATTTACTGCCGGGACTACCTTCAAACGGCCCATTATGCATGGGATGCTAGCAGCTACCGTTTTCTCCAGGGTTTTGGGGATGGAATTTCCGGGATTAGGATCGGTCTACCTGAGCCAGACCCTGGAATTTCTGCGACCCATGTACGTGGACACCGAATACAAAGCCACTTTCAAAGTGCTGGACATCAACCCCAAAAAGCAAAAGGCCAGAATCGAGACCCATGTCTATGCTACTGACCGTGGCAAAATCACCCTGAGGGGAGAAGCAGAGGTGATGAACCAGCAGTTGGGGAAAAATGCCCAAGCTGACCAGTAGCTTATCTCAATCCGCCCATACCTTTGTCCCTTCTGAACAGTTTTTGCAGATGTCTATCTCCTTCCTGGAATGGAGGAGACGAGACCGAAAGGCTTGATAGTCCCTGGCCCTCCAAATTTCATGAAAGTGCTGGTTCCGTACATTTCCCATTTCATACTGAGCATCCTTGTCAAAACAGCAGGGCAGGACCCGGCCATCCCAGGTGATCTCCGCTCCCTGCCATAGCTTCCAGCATTGGTTGTCCAGGGGATTTTTGATTTCATACCTCCCGTCGATGCCCTTTTTGTAGCGGCTGTAACCCTCCCTTGTGGGCATGAGTTCGTGGCCCTCTTCAAAGTCATAGATTTGTGCCGTCTTGAAGGCAACTTTGTCTACACCTAACTCTTTTCCCATTTCCGCAATGGCTTCGATCTCATGCTCATTGGGCCTGACCACCAGAAACTGTAGGATGATAAAGGGGCTCGAGCTTCCGGTCTCCTCACGGGCTTGCACCAGATTCTTGATGCCCTCTTTGACCTTATCCAACTTTCCCCCCACCCGATAGGACTGATAGGTTTCCTGGCTGGCTCCATCTACAGAAATGATCAGTTCGGAAAGGCCACTTTCGACAGTTTTGCGGGCCCTGGCCTTATCGAGGTAATGGCCATTGGTGCTGGAAGCCACATAGATATTCCTCGAACTGGCGTAGGCAGCCATCTCGAAAAAGTGAGGGTGAAGAAAGGGCTCCCCTTGGAAGTACAGAAGAAGGTAAAGCAATTCGTGGTGAACCTCATCCACTACCTTGGTAAAGAGCTTGAGGTCCGCCATTCCAGTAGGTCGGCTAAAGGAACGAAGGCCCGAAGGGCACATAGGGCAGCGCAAGTTACAGGAAGTCGTAGGCTCAAACCCGATCTTGGAAGGCAGTCCCCATAACTTAGGCTTCCTGAGTATTTTGGAGTAATAAAAAGAAAAGAATAGAAGTAGGAAATTTTGGATTTTCCTAAAGCTCAGGGTCGAGAGAAAGAGGATTATTTTCTTGTGATGCAACAAAAAGCAGGGTATTTGGTATGTGATCAAATAAATAAAAGAAAGTTTTACCGATTATCAACGTAAATTCAGGCCCAAAAATGTCCTGGAAAGGAAGGATGAAATCACGAATATGAATTAATTTATGCAAATTTGCAGACCTTATTCAACAAACTGCTAGGGTCCGTATATATGTAGAATAGACCTCTGGAACCTAAACCTATGAATAGTATCTGTAAAGCTGCCGGATGTTTGATTCTTTGCTCTCTTTACCTGAGTCTCTCCTTCGGTCAGATCACCAATATTTCAGGCATTGTCAATGAGTATGCACATGTCTCGGCCATAGACATAGGCAACAACGCCATTACCGTAAGCAATACCACTCCTTTTTCCTTTGATGACTCTGTGCTTCTCATACAGATGAAGGGGGCTGAAATTGTATCTTCTAACACTTCGACCTTCGGTGATATTTCTGACCTCAATGGGGCCGGAACCTACCAATTGTTGAGGGTCTGTGATGTAAACAAATCTACCAATCAGGTGGTCCTACAGGAAACGATAGATCCTGCCTTCACCACGGCCAACCTGGACAGCGCAGGCTTACAACTGGTAAGTATTCCTTTTTATGCGGGTGATGTGAGGGTAAATGGAGTCCTCAGTGCCAAGGCTTGGGATGGACAGACAGGCGGAGTCCTTATTCTTGAGGTGGATGGAAGCCTGATTCTGGATGGGGACATTGATCTGGACGGACTGGGCTTTCGCGGAGGTGCGGCCCGCCCTATGGGGGGAAGTTGTAACTCCATATCGCTTTACGGAGATGAGTACTACAGCTTTGGCAGCAGGAATGGAGGTTTGAAGGGGGAAGGCATTGCCGCCTACATCATAGGAAGGGAAACAGGTCGGGGGCCTCAGGCCAACGGAGGGGGCGGAGGAAACAACCACAATTCAGGCGGAGCTGGTGGAGGCAGTATCGGCCTTGGAGGGGGCGGCGGCAATCGCAGTGCTTCCATTTTCAATTGCAAAGGGCTCAATCCGGGTCGTTCGGGAAGTTCACTGGCCACCTTTGGTTATAGTGCTTTTAATCCTCGTGTATTTATGGGGGGGGGAGGAGGAGCCGGTCATGGCAACAATGGAGATGAGGCTGACGGAGGAAAGGGGGGAGGGATTGCCTTTATTTTTGCAGATGAGATCAATTCCATCGGTCGATTGATATCGGCCCGAGGCATAAATGCAGGCCTCTCCGGCTCAGATGGAGGCTCTGGAGGAGGAGGGGGGGGGAGTATCATCTTGGAAGTCAGTGCCATTACGGGCACCCTTGACATAGATGTCAGAGGAGGAAATGGGGGTAGCACCAGCATTATCGATTGTCAGGGCCCTGGTGGAGGGGGAGGCGGAGGAGCTATCTGGTCTTCTATAATCCTTCCTGCCGGCGTAACTACAAATGTCAATGGAGGTACGGCTGGGATAGCCACAATAGGTGGATGTGGAGGCAATCAGGGAGCAGGAAATGGAGGAAATGGTGGTGTTTTGCTCAACTATTCCAAACCTACCCCAACCGGCACCGCCTGTGTCCTGCCTACCCTTTGGACCTATCTGAAAGGAAGTTCACAGCCCGGTGGGATTCGACTCAGCGGAGAAGTGGTGGATGTCAGGGCATACGACTATCAGATCGAAGTTAGAAGAAGACAGGAAGGAAGCTGGGAATTTCTGGATAGGTTTCAGGTCGAAGGAGAGGATGGAGGAAGGCTTTCCCCGGATTGGATAGACAGAAGTCCTCTTCCCGGAGTGCTTACCTATCGGATGGACCTGATCGACATTGATGGCAGGCAGATTTCTTCACCCCTGGTGGAGGTCTTCTGGGAGCCGGCACAGGGCTTTGATTGGAGGCCGATAAGTTCGGAAAGTAAAGCCAAGCTTCGTTTGTGGGTGGAAAATCCCGAGGCGAGTAGCCTGATCCTGGAACTCTACGCTATGGATGGCAGCCTTTGCTGGAAAGAGAAGGTAGAAGTCCCTGCTTACAGAGGAATCCTTGAGTTTGAAGTGCCCCGCTGGAGTAAGATGGCCGGGGGGGTGTACACCCTTAGCATAAACCGGAGGGGGAGGAGATCCTTCAAAAAGATCCTGCGCTAGGGTAGGGGAATAAAAAAAGGCCGACAGGACAATCCTATCGGCCTTTTTTATTTTCATTTATTTACCTTGCCTTGATCAGCTTGCCTTTCATTTTGCCGATGGCATCGACAAGGAAGTCAAGCTTCTTCATGTCAGAAAGTCGGTACTCGGGATACTCTTCGTTGACGTATTTTTTGAGGAGAATCTTAAAGACGACGAGGGTATCCCGGATCATTTTCTCTTCCAGGATTTCGGCATACATTTTTTGTACGTCTCCGTAGAAGTTCAGGTAGATATTCATCCTTTCCCTGGAGTCCAACTTGGACTGTATGGGCTTATCGAATTCGAAGAGGTCTGCGATATGGTTGTCATAAATGGGATAGGAAGCCCCATTGATGATGTTGGCCATTTTGGCGAGGTAAGCAAACTGAGCAGAACTCAACTTACGCTTAGGACGGGCACCCAGGAGTTCCTTGGATACCTGACGAAAACTGAAGGTCTCATCTCCCTTATGAGCTTCGAGAATCTCGAAGTAACGTTGGATAAATTCCTTATTTACCCCTACACCTCCTATGCTGTAATAATTGCGGAAGGCATCCTGAAAGTCAGCATTTTCCGCTACATTTTCCTCCTGCAACCACTTTCTCAACCGAATATAGGTTCGTATATCATCGATGTTGATGGCATCTAGCAAGTTGCCGCCGTTATGGTTCACAACACGGCTTAATTCTTGGGTACCTATCATTGTAAGGTATTTAAAAAGGACTTAAAATTTCTCGACTTCGGGGATAAAGTTACGTTAAAATTAAGCTTAAGGCAAAGGAAGTTTAAAATATTGTTTTTTGTTCTTATTTTATAGATTTTTTGCTTAATTTTAAAGATAAAAAAATTTTAAAAAATCGCATTGATTCTTACAAAAACGATATTTATTTGTTCATAATCAAGGCTTTATATAAAGAGAGAATTTTTTATTTACTTTTTGACAAAAAAACGTCATTTATCTTTTGAGGGCTAGACGAAATGTAATGTTTTTCTTTGATTATTCATCAAAATTTTTTGCTAAGCCCCATTTCCTTTAACAAGTGTTCAATCATTACAGGTCGAAGCACTTTCATCAAGCAAAATCTTACTGGCTTTTTTACCAAAAAATATCCCTTCTTCTCCAAGAATAGACCAATCCTAATAACCCGAGAGATTTACTTTCGTTTTGGGTGAATAGGACTTAATTTGCAGAGACTAAGCCAGAGCCTTATTTTAAGAAGGCCGAAACATCTTTTTAACATTCCCTGGACCTACTCAATATGATGGACGAGCACAAAAACGATCTCAATCAGGAGCCAAGTACCGATGAGAATAAGTTGGATTCGGCAGAGCGCCTGGATAATTTCATTTCTAACAATGATCCCGCCCAAAAAGATTCCCCCTCTTTCAAAGGGATACGTCGGGCCTTCCTCATTACCATAGGAGTGATTTTTCTGGCCGTCGTAAGCTTCCTGGGCTACCTGGCGACAGATCTACCTCCCATGAACCTGATTGAAAACCCGGAGTCCGATCTCTCCACCCAGTTGGTCTCGGCAGACGGAATCGTTCTTTCCCGCTATTATTCGAAGGAAAATAGGGTAAATATCAAGCTCAACGAAGTCTCTCCCTACGTGGTCAATGCCCTTATAGCTACCGAGGATGTTCGATTTTACGGACACAGTGGCGTAGACCCCAAGTCCTTCTTCACTATCCTCAAGGACATCATCACCGGCAATGACGTACGCGGAGGAAGTACCATCACCATGCAGCTCTCCCGCAACCTCTACGATGAGGTGGGCAATGAAAGCATTTACATAAGAAAACTTAAGGAATATCTGGTCTCAGCCTACATAGAGCGAAAGTTTACCAAGGAGGAGATCATGATGGCCTATCTCAACACCGTCAATATCTGGGGTAATTCTTACGGGATAGAGACTACTTCCCGTCGTCTTTTCGACAAGTCTGCCAAGGACCTTCTGGTCGAAGAAGCAGCCCTCGTGGTGGGCATGCTCAAGGGTCAGGGAGTCTACAATCCCTTTCGCTATCCGGAGCGTACCCAAAAGCGACGCAATGTGGTCCTGACCCAGATGTCTAAGTATAACATGCTGGACACCGCCCGTTTCAACCTCGACAGCCTTAGGGCCATTTCCCTGGATGTATCCCTCCAAAAGCAGGAACTCGAACACACCAAAGGTCTTGCCCCCTATTTTCGGGAGCATATTAGAACCTGGCTTCGCCAGTGGTGCAAGGAAAACGACCGGGACCTCTATACGGATGGCCTGAAAGTCTACACCACCATTGACTCACGTATGCAGGCCCATGCCGAAGCTGCCGTGGAGGAGCATCTCAAAGAACTCCAGGCTACCTTTGACAAGGTGGAGCAAAGGGGAGCAACCCTTTACAAGAGGTATCCTCAGGTCCTGGATGACTGGATGCGCAGGACAAGGCGCTACAAACTGGCCAAGGAAGCTGGAAAGACCCCAGCAGAAATCGCCAAGGAGTTTCGCACCAAAAGAGAAATGACCATCTTCACCTGGGATGGAGAAAAAAATGTCAGGATGTCTCCCATGGATTCTCTTAAGCATTATCTGCGCTTTTTGGAGACGGGGCTCATGTCCATGGACCCCACAAATGGCCATGTCAAGGCCTGGGTGGGAGGCATTAATTTTAAATATTTCAAATACGACCACGTAGCTCAGGGCAAGCGTCAGGTAGGCTCGACCTTCAAGCCCTTTGTCTATGGAACTGCCATCGCTGAGGGCGGATATGAGCCTTGTATGGAACTGCTCAACCAGCCTGTTACCTTTGAAAATCCGGGGGGAGGACGATGGACCCCCAAAAATTCTGACGGTGGAGTAGGGGGAAAGATGACCCTCAAGCAAGGATTGGCGACCTCTACCAACCTGATTACAGCACGCCTGATGAAGGAATTGAAGCCGCCGGCAGTGGTAGACTTTGCCCATAAGATGGGCATAGAGTCCGACCTGGACCCCGTGCCTTCTCTCTGCCTGGGCACCACCGATCTCTCGGTAAAGGAAATGACCAATGCCTACAGTACTTTCTCCAACAAGGGCATCCGCATTGACCCCATCATGGTAACGCGGATTGAGGACAGGAATGGAGAAATCCTCTGGCAATCCAAGACCCTGACAAAGGAGGTCCTTTCCAGAGAAAAGGCCTACCTCATTGTCGAACTCCTCAAGGGAGTGGTCGATTTGGGTACGGGTCGAAGGCTGAGGTTCAAGTACGAGTTTAGAAATGAAATAGGGGGAAAGACAGGAACCACTCAAAATCAATCCGACGGATGGTTTATGGGCATTACGCCCCAGTTGGTAACCGGGGTCTGGGTAGGTTGTGCGGATCGAAGGGTACATTTTCGCTCCATTCGCTACGGACAGGGTGCCAATATGGCCCTCCCCATTTGGGCATTGTACATGCAGCGGGTTCAGGCAGACTCCCGCATCAACACCCTGCTGGAAGCCCGCTTTGAGCGCCCCGACAACCTCAATGTAGACCTGGCTTGTAAGGATCCTAATCTAAAAGAGAAGGAAATCGAGGCAGATTTACCCTCGGCAGATGACTTTGGAGACAATTTTGAATGAATCCAGACTTATGCTTCAGTTGAGGGGCCGTATTTTCTGCGGGGTAAATTGAAAAATTCCTAGGGCTAATTTCGATTCATTGAGATCTATTTGCCGATCCTGGTAGGGTCATTGAAACCCCTGCCATGCGGGGTTTCACTCCTGCTCACGAGAGAAAAAATATATGCCGGAGGGGTACTGCAACAACGCAAGCAATACTCTTTACTCCAAAGGCTCTTTTCCATAATCCCTGACTAGTTTTTCCTCGTCTTCTAAGCAGTATTACCTTAAGTTAGAGATATTCCTTATATAATTAATCGTCCTGTTTTTCGGAAAATCTTCAGTTTAACAGCCAGTTGATTTCCGCATTGACTGCTTGAGCAGCTGTAATAGGTATCTCATCCGATCAAATAGCGGATGTTTCATGCTGGTTATTTATCCTAGGACGGCTTACTTCTCTAATCCTTTCAATCCCTGGTGTAAACTCAACCTCCGATACTGGGAGATCGCCGTCTTCCTTAGCAGCTCAAACAGCCACTTTAATTGGCAAAATAACTTCTGAAGACGGCCCTGTACCCTATGCCAACGTATTTTTGAAAAGGACACAAATCGGCTCAACAACCGACATTGACGTGACATTCCTGATCAAAAATATCCCGTCCGGAACCTACACGGTAATGGCTTCCTCTATCGGGTTTGACAGAGTAGAGCAATCCATTGCCCTAAAAGCCAAAGAAAATGCCGTGCTAGATTTCAAGATGGTTGAAAATGGCACTGCATTGGATGAGGTAGTTATTTCGGGTACCATGAATGAGGTATCCAAAACACAAGGCCCGGTTCCGGTGGAGGTTTGTAGCGCTAAGTTTTTCATGAAAAACCCTAACCCCTCCATTTTTGAAGGCTTACAAAATGTAAATGGGGTGCGTCCTCAGATTAACTGTAACTTCTGCAACACGGGCGACATCCACATCAACGGGCTGGAAGGGCCTTATACCATGATACTCATTGACGGTATGCTATCGTAAGTGGCCTTTCTACCATGTATGGCTTATCGGGTATTCCAAAATCTATGATCGAACGGGTTGAAATTGTAAAGGGGCCTGCGTCAACCCTATATGGGAGTGAAGCGGTAGGTGGACTGATCAATATCATCGCCAAAAAACCAACCAACGCGCCCGTTTTTTCCGCAGACCTATGTGGCACCAGTTGGGGAAAAGTGAATGCCGATGTTGCAGGCAAATTCAAGCTAGGAGAAAAAGTGCAGTCCCTGATTGGTGTGTACTATTTCAATTATTCGCAAACCATAGATAACGATGAAGACGGGTTTACAAATCTAACCTTGCAAAACAGAATTTTCATTTTTAACAAATGGAACGTTGACCGGAAAGATAATCGGGTATTTACGCAGGCCAGGCGCTATGTGTACGAAGACCGCTGGGGCGGAGAAACAAACTGGAAACCAGAAAACAGAGGCGGTGATAGAGTCTATGGAGAAAGTATTTATACCAGCCGCTGGGAAGTATTTGGCACGTATCAACTGCCGGTTAGAGAAAAGATTATGTTCCAGTCCAGTGCCAAGGGACACGACCAAAACAGCGTTTATGGGCAAGATTTTTATTTTGCAGACCCAAAAATTGCTTCCGCACAATTGAACTGGTTTAAGACGCTTGGCAAACACGACTTCTTGACGGGGCTTACTTACCGCTATTAAGCATTAAAGGCCAGGGACGCAAGTCGCGCCGGAGTTCATCTCGAGCCTGTGATGCTTTGTTAGGCGATGTCCTTGGGGCAGCAGCAATGTCTGAGGGGAGTCTTGGTTTTATGCGGAGCTTGTACCTTTAGGCTTAAAGACTTTCCTAAAAATGAGACGGTTTTAGGGAAGTCTTTAATTACTCCTAAGGTGGGTAAAAAATTATGTCCCGAGCCTCATAGATGTTGAGCATATTTTTGGAAAAAATGGAGAATATTATCATATTTGCCCTCCGATTAGAAAAAACAATTTTTTAAGATATATACCCATGGCACGTATTTGTGATGTAACAGGAAAGCGTACAGCGTCGGGAAATAATGTTTCTCACGCCAACAACAAGACCCGGCGTAAGTTTTATCCCAACCTGCACAAGAAGCGTTTTTATATCCCCGAGGAAGATCGCTGGGTAACCCTCAAGGTTTCCACCTCAGGTCTGCGCAGGATCAACCGCCGAGGAATCTACGCCGTGGTTAAGGAAATGCGTGCAGCCGGAAAGAAAGTCTGAGCTACCTATATTCAGAAAGCACATCTCAAAAATCAGAAACTCGATTTGCCTTTAGGTAAGTCGAGTTTTTTGTTTATTTGCATCCTTGATTCAGGCAACGGAAGCTAGACCTTTTTACGTCATCATTTCGAGACTGAGATTCAACTATCAATTTGAGCTATGCAATTCAAAGGATTCCTTTTAATAATCGTTCTTCTACTTTCCCTGGGAGGGAGTCTTCAGGGACAATCGATCAGCCGCTCGGGTGTGGGTGCTCCTGCCGAAGATTTTTCTGCCCTACGCCGCTTTCCCTGTGGAGGAAGCACTGTATTCGAAGAAAATGTAGACAGCCAAGCTCTGCCCCAGGATTGGGTGGTGGTAGATCAGGATGGAGCTACCCCTCGGGGACAAATTCAGTTTATTTTTCCTGAAGGAGGATGGCAGGTGGTCAAAGACCTCAAGGATACGACCAACGGTAATTTTGTCTTCGCTTCCCCCGCATGGTATGAAGATTCTGTCGCCGCCAATGACTGGCTGATTTCTCCCCTCATTGGCCCCCTCCCCCCCAATACCTGCCTATCCTGGTATGCCTATTCGGTGGATCAATTTTTTCCGGAGGATTACGAAGTATGGGTCTCGACTAGCGGAAATACCCCTGTGGATTTCTTGACCAATGGGAGCCTGATTACAGAGGTAGAAAATGAGGGGACAGAGTTTACTTTTCGCTCCACATCTTTGGCCAACTTTGAAGGGGAGGAAGTCTTCATCGCCTTTCGCCACACCTCAGACGATCGGTTTATCCTGGCCCTGGATCAGATCCGACTGGCAAAGGTAGAAGCCAGAGACATGGCAATTTTTGAGGTCGCCGAAATTCGTGCCAAGGCCAATGAGGTCGTTCCCATTTCAGGTTCCATCATCAATAGAGGCCTGGATTCGGTGCGCTTTGACTCGGGCTTTTTCAGGATCAGCTATCAGGTGGACACCGAAGAAGTCAATACCTACACCTATCCTACCGGCTTTAAAATAGCGCCCAACGATACCCTGAATTTTGTCCATGATAGCCTTTGGATTCCCAGCGAAAACAAGGTCTACCGGATAGAGGTCTGGATTACCCGTACCGTCAATGATAACAATACCCAGAATGATACCCTTGGATTCTGGCAAGGCATCGGGACTTTTACCCAAAATGAAGCCTTGCTTTCTTCGCCCTCGGTTGCTGTTTATCCCAATCCTGCATCTTCGACCCTGAACATTGAGCTAAAAACAGATCAGCGCCCCTGGAGCTTCCTGCTTTTTGACAGGACTGGAAGGAAACTGCGAGAGCAGCAGGGATTAAAGGCTGAAAGCACTAGCCTTGACATAGGTGGATTAGCTCCTGGAATGTACCTTTTGCAAATTTGGTCGGAGGGGCAAATGATGGGAAGCCAACGGATCATCAAGAGGTAAAGGCTGGCATGGATTAATTGAGGGGCTCTGGCTCTATCCAAATTACATTCCCTCCCCGGTCTATGTAGGCGTATCTGCCGTCATAGTCTCCGTGTATAGGCCCAAGTCTTACGGGTGCTACGCCCTTGTTGAAAAAGCCCGCCCATCGAAACTCGAAGTCGGTAATCATGCTTCTATCACGGTGGAGGTAGCCCCATAGTCCGCCCAGTTTAACGGCAGCCAGTTCCTCTTTAAAGCCCCTGGCATGCTGGTATTTGGGATTGATAATGAATTCGCCCTTCAGGTTGATGAATCCCCATTTGCCTCCGACATCAATGGTGGCTGAGGGTATCTCGGGATAGGAAAGAGAATTGCCGAGTTTACTTCCCACCAGGGCAGGGGCGAGGCCATGTCCGTACATCCCAATCCAGTCAAAGTCTGCTTCCATCATGGGAGCTCCGTGGATGTTGACCAATTGGGTCTTTCGCTTTTCGGAGGGATCCACCCTCTCCCCATACCAGTTGGGCCGGACGGCTCCATACCCATTGATAAAGTAAGTGAGAATGTCGTATTGAGGGAGGTAGCGATAGCCTTTGCGGTCGATGAGCATTTTTTCCTGATCTTCCTTGACGACGAGGGCAAAACCCTGGCGAAAGTCTGCGGGAAGCAAAAACTGTGGCTCTATGATCATTTCTCCATAGGCGTTGATATAGCCCCACCGCCCCCTTCCCCGGCGGTAGACGTAGACATTAGCTAGGCCCTGACGAAAGCGCCTTGCCGAACGGATATCGGAATTGCGAAAGACTTCTTCTCCTTTTTTATTGACATAGACCCACTCCCTTTTTGTAGCTCCCTTACCAGCTACGACGGCGGCTGCCAGCCCCTCCGAAAAGATATAGGCTTCGTGAGCGGCCAAAGCAATGGAATCAGGGTCGTAAAAGGCACCCGAAACCGGGGGGGAATAGAAGATGGGATTGATGATAAAATTTCCCTCGATGTCGATAAATCCCCATTTCCCATCGGTAGGCATGTTGCGCTTTCGAAAACTCCCTCCAACGTTGACCCCTGCCAGTCCTTCCGAAAAAGGCATGGCATAGGTGTACTGAGGGGAGATGATCTGCGAACCGCTGGCATCCATGTAGCCATAGGAACTTTCGTTCCACATGACCAGGTAAACCTCCTCGGTAGGAGGAATATTGGTATTGGAGCTGCACCCCTGGAGGATTATGAGAAGGAGGATGAGGATAAAAAGCCGCATGAAAAATTATTGATCCGGAATATAAATAATTTGTCCTGATAGCAAAAGCACCTTTCTCTACGCTTATAAGAAAAAGGTGCCTAAATAAGCTGAGGTAAAAAAAGCCTTACTTCGGATCGTAAGGCTTACTGTCCTTTAAATTTGGGTTTTCTTTTTTCGATAAAGGCCTGTGTTCCTTCCTTTCCGTCCTCTGAGGTGATGGCCTTGGCAAAGCTCTCGGCTTCGACCTCGTATCCATTACAGTCCTCGATGCCGTTGCGGCTGCGGTAGCCTGCATTGATAGCGTGGAGGGTATAGCGAATGGCTAGGGGAGATTGCTCGTAGGCCTTTCTCAGGATGTCCAGGCATTTATCTGCGAGTTCACCCCGTGTGGTTATATAATTGACCAGGCCCAGGCGGTAGGCTTCCTCAGCATTGATCATATCGCCGGTGATGAGGAGTTCTGTAGCCTTTCCCCTTCCTATGAGTTGGGCCAGGCGCTGGGTACCTCCATAACCGGCCAGGAGTCCAAGCTTGACTTCAGGCTGTCCAAACTGGGCATTCTCAGAAGCAATACGCATATGGCAGGCCATGGCCAATTCGCAGCCCCCTCCCAGGGCAAAACCATTGACGGCGGCGATGATGGGCTTGTGAGAATTTTCTATGGCAAAGAATACCTCCTGACCAAAGCGGCTGGCTTCCATCGCCTTAGCTTCGTCCAACTGCGAAAGCTCGGAGATGTCGGCTCCTGCGGCGAAAGCCCTGTCTCCCGCCCCGATGATGACAGCACCTTTGACGTCATCGTCCTCGTTGAGCTTTTTGACCGCATCATAAAGTTCCTCCAGCAACTCGCGTTTGAGGGCGTTCAAGACCTTTGGACGGTTCAACATGATGACCAGGGTATGGTTCTTCTTTTCCGTTAAGATGGTATTGTACATGATAGTCTGGCACTTTACTGCGATATAAATAAAAATGGGAAGATTTTCCATCAATCTTCCCATGCGCTTTCCTCTGTATATAACACGTCGGTTTTATTCTTTTATTTTTCCGCTGTAGTCCTCAGGATCGAATGAACTATCCGAAAATTTGTCCTCTCCCAGATCGGGATAAAACTCCGATTTCATCAGGTATTCGATTTCTTCAATGGTCTGCTGGGTCTGCTCTGTTTCGAAGAGGAGATTTTCGATCATGACATCTTCTCGTTCTGTATTTTGCAGGGTAATGGGCTGGTCCTTGATGTATTCGACCATCTCTTCAATGGTCTGCAATTGTTCTTCAATGACCTCTCTGCTCTCCCTTACCTTATAATAATTGTCCATGCGCATCTGGAGGAGCTTGAGGCGCTTCTCCTTAACCTTGCGAAGCCTGGAGGATGCATTTTTCAATTCCTGATTAAGCCTGTCGATTTCCTGAACCGTTTTTTGGATCACCGTCTCATTGGTTAGGGCAGGAAACTTATCCCTGAAGTAGAGGAGTCGGGCATAGGAGAGTTCAATAGCGTTGAGTTTGTTAAGGAAATTATTGACCAGGGAAAGAACGGCAGAACTGGTCTTGTTGAATCCTTCCTTTACGGCTTTGATTCTCTTTCTCAACTTATCGAAGCGTTGCTGAGATTCTTGGGTGAGGTCGTTGTAATAATCAACCAGGGTTTTGGTCTTCTGAAAGGCATCGATGTCCTTCTGGTACTTGGCATTGATCGCCCGGATAAAGCGGGGATGATTGCTGATGGCGCTGAGGGCCATGAGTTCGGCGCCTCCACCCATGAGTATGACAGACCAGATCAGCATGGTGGAATCCATATTGAGCAGGCTACTCAGTTCAGGAGCAAGAAAAACGCCAAGGGCAGCCACACCAGTAACGATAGCCATGATGGTCAGGTGTACTGGCCAAAAGAAGGCTTCTTTGGTGTAGTTGATGAATTTCTGAATTCTAGGTTTTCCTTTTTTATCTTTTGCCAAGGTAATTTCCGCTTAATTATTGTAAGAGGTCAAGAGTAGAAGGAATCAACTTAACTTACGCACAAAGCTGGGTTTCCGTTGTTTCCTCTCTGGGAAAATAAACATCCCCTCCTTAAATTGAAAATCATTAATTCGATATTAATGTTTCCCACAAATCTTTTCCGGCTTTAAAACTAGATAGCGCTTTTAGGGTTGAGAGCAAGTTATCTATGATAACCCTGACCGCGCCCTGGCCACTTATTCATTCGTGATAATCACTATCCTGCTGGAATCTCCTCTCTGGCCCGGTCGATGCGCCTGAGGCTTTCTTCCTTTCCGATCAGGCTTGCAATGTCAAAAACTCCCGGTCCTCCAGCTACTCCTGTCAGGGCGAGGCGGAGGGGAGCCATGACCTCGCCCATGCCCAATTCCCTTTCTGCGAGGTGATCCTTGAATATCTTCTCGATTTTCCCTGCTTCCCAGGACGAAACATCTTCAAATTTATTTTTTAAGTCAGCCAGGATCTCCGGCGAATCGGCCTTCCAGCGCTTTTTGACCATCTTTTCATCATAGTCCTGCGGACTTTCAAAAAAGTACATGGCCTGATCTACAAAGTCTTCGATCACCGCCGCCCGCTCTTGCATGAGTTCGATTACCCTGAGGAGATAGTCCTTTTCTGGCATCTTCAATCCCTTTTCTTCAATCACTTTTGCTACCAGTGGAAGGAGTTGATCCGGGCTTTTTTGGCGAATGTAGGTCTGGTTGAACCAGCGCAGCTTGTCCAGGTCAAATTTGGCGGCGGAATTGCCGATCCTCTCAAGGTCGAAGCGCTCGATCAACCTGTCCTTTTCCATAAGCTCTTCATCATCTCCAGGATTCCACCCCAGGAGAGAAAGGAAGTTCATGAGGGCATCGGGAAGGTATCCATCTTCACGGTATCCTGAAGATATCTTTCCGTTATCGGGGTCTTTCCAGGCGGTGGGAAAAACCGAGAATCCCATTTTATCCCCCTGGCGCTTGGACATTTTGCCCTTGCCATTGGGATTGAGAATGAGGGGAAGGTGGACAAATTTGGGCATATGAGCCTCCCATCCCAAGGCCCTGTAAAGCATCACGTGGAGGGGAGTTGAGGATAGCCATTCCTCCCCACGAATAATATGGGTAATTCCCATGAGGTAATCATCCACTACTACCGCGAGGTGGTAGGTAGGCATCGCATCCGATTTAAGCAGGATCTTATCGTCCAATTGGGAGGAATGAAAGACCACCCAGTCCCTCACGATATCGTGAAAGCGAATGTCTTCCTTTTTGGGCATCTTGAACCGGACCACATAGGGGTCTCCATTGGCGATTCGCCGCTCTACCTCTTTTTTTGACAAGGTCAGGCTATTGGTCATGTCGCGGCGGGTGGCGTAGTTGTATTGCTGCACCTGCGAACCGGCTTGCTTGAGCCTTTCCCGCATGGCATCAAGTTCCTCTGAAGTATCGAAGGCCAGGTAAGCCAGGCCTTTTTCTACCAGTTGATTTGCATATTTCTGATAGATGCCTTCTTCTTGCCTATCGCTTTGGCGATAGGGGCCCTTGTTTCCTCCCTCTCTGACGCCTTCAGAAAAATCGATGCCGAGCCAGTGCAAGGCTTCGACGATGTAGTCTTCAGCTCCGGAAACAAAGCGTGTGCGATCGGTGTCTTCAATTCGTAGGATAAAACGGCCCTGATGCTTTTTTGCAAAGAGATAATTGTAGAGGGCCGTTCGGACACCCCCAATGTGGAGAGGACCGGTAGGACTTGGAGCAAAACGAACAGCAACTTGGTCGCTCATATGTGGTAAAAACCTTAAAAAATAAAAAATGTTGGCGGATGGAAAGGATCTGTCAGATCGGGAGGGTAAATTTAAAGGAGTAGGGGGGCAGTTGCAACCGATGGGCAAACAATTGGGAGGAAAGCGAGCAAATATTCCTCTCGAGAGGGGATAGATCTGTATTGGAAAAAATAACTTCTAAATTCATCCTGGAGTTATAAGGGCCATTTACAATGAGGTGAGCCTATCGACTTTGATTTTCAAACATCAGGCAAATGGAAAGAGCAAAGCTTAGCTTAGCCAAGGGAATACAGAAATACCTGGGTGAATTTGTCTACGGCGGTATCGACGGTTCGGTGACGACCTTTGCGGTGGTCTCGGCTGCTATTGGGGCTGAGCAGCCCATAGATGTGATTCTCATCCTTGGTTTTGCTAATCTCTTTGCCGATGGGTTTGCCATGTCGGTGGGGGCCTACCTTTCTTCCAAGGCCGAGCAGGATAGCTACGAAAAGCATTTTCGGGAGGAACGGGAAAAGATCGATCAGGATTTTCAGGTCGAAAGCGATAAGCTAAGGGAGATTTTTAGGAAAAAAGGTTTTGAGGGCCGACTTCTGAATGAGGTGGTTGAGGTATTTATCCAAAATCCCATGCAGTGGGTAGATATCAAAATGAAGGAGGAACTGGAGATCATCGAGGAAGTCAAGTCTCCTCTGGCCATGGGGGGAGTGACCTACCTTTCCTTTATTCTGATTGGCTTGATCCCGCTTTTGATCTATGCCTTCAGCTTTATGCTCTCTTTTGACTACAAAGAGCTGTTTTTTGCTTCCAGTCTGTTGACAGCCTTTGGCTTTGTGATCATTGGATACCTCAAGGCCTGGGTAGCCGAAACGTCGATTTTTAGGGGTATTGCAGAAACCATGGCCCTTGGAGGGATCGCAGCTGGAGTTTCCTATGTGGCCGGAGATATTTTGGAGAAGATGTTAATGGGATAAAATCTAAAGGTGTTTTTTGCTTGACTACTTAATTAATGATTATCACGAATGAATGGCTAAAGCGCTGTTGGGGATATCATAAGTAATTTATTTTCAACCCCAATAGCGCTATTGATTGTATCCCCAAAAAATGATTCGTGATAATCACTATTGAGTTATTTGGTCAGAAAAATTTGATAGTGAAAAAGGATTGTGAATATTTTTATCTTTAGTAGCGCGAGAAAAATAACTTCCCTAATTCGGTTAGAGATCTCGTTCCAGATCAAGGAAGAAAATCTGAGCCTGGCGGGCCAGGTGAAGGTTTTCTGACGCAGAGATGGGGCGAGAGATCAGGCGAAGAAGGCCAACTTATTTTTTGAGCGTTACTTAGGTCTTTATCAGGAATAAATGGGTAAAACCCTGTTGGGATTATGTCCCAAATTTTTTGATAGACCAAGGGTGCTAATCATCAAGCCCAAAGCCACTGTAAATATCCTTAAATTTATCGATCCATGTCCATCAAATTCATCGACTTTGTACCAGAGCAGATTCGCCCTCCTAAGCTATTTTCCGAAGCCAGTTACAGCAGTCTCGAAGAATGCCGCATCCAAATGGATGAATGGGTCCGAAAAAATGATCCAGAAATCATTCAGATCGAAACCGTAATCCTGCCTAACATCTACAATAAAAAAGAAGAGGGAAGCGATGACGTGGAACTCAAAACCTACGCCTCGGATGGTTATTCTAACAGATGGCATCAGTTTTTTCGGCTGTGGTATAGGTAAAATCGCCAGTATCTATTTATCTTGATAGACTTATTTTTGACCTAATCACCATCCACCTTAAGAGCCTGCCTATCGAGGCCCTCGGTATTAAGTACAGGTGAAGGTTTCAACCCTTCCTACCCAATAAAGGTCTATGGAATTAAAGGCACACATCGGATTTGGCCCCATTAAGTTTGGCCAAAGCATGGAAAAAGTCAGAGAAATATTGGGTTCCTCCGGTGAGGAACAGGTAGAGACCTTTGGAGATGGCTCCTCCAATATCCACCTTCGATACATGGATTATGGCATAGAGCTGGATTTCAATTCTGAAGATGGCTTCGTGCTGGGGTGCATGACTTTTTATTCTGACGAATTCACCTGGATGGGAGAGAAATTGATTGGAAGGGGGGAAAAGGAATTGCTGGAATGCTTTGAACAACTACCCGTCGATGACCTCACCCTGGACAATGACCTTAGCGAACTCCAAATGAAGGATTATCAGTCCGATTCAAATGGCCTTTCGATCTGGATTCACCAGGGCAGGGTGCATTCGATTTCTCTCTTTCCGGAATATGCCGCTGATGGAAACCGGATTATCTGGCCCGATTGAGCCTGGCTTTGAAATGTGATAATAGTCTTTGTATAGTTTTTTTTCATGCATATTCCAGTTAACCCTGGCGAAATTCGCCTGATCTTCTTCAAGGGAAAATTTGCCTTTTTCTCAATGATGTTTTTTCTGCTGGGCCTTCTATTCCTGATAGGCTTTTCCTTTTTCACAGACTTTTCTTTCTATAAATATTGGATACATGAGGTGGGGCGTAAAGAGGCTGTAATTACTGATATCAGAGCTACCCATTCCTATGTCAATGAAGAGCAGGTGATGAACTATTTTTACCGCTATGAGATCGAGGGGGAGAAATTTACAGGCCATTCCTTTGGCAGCGGTAAGGCTTATGAGGAAGGGGACAGGGTTTACATTCAGTATCTCGTGGATAATCCGGGCTTATCCCGCATACAGGGGACAAGAAATGCTCCTTTTGGAAGTTGGATTTTAATATTTCTCATGATCTTTCCCACAGTCGGACTGATAGGGATCATTCATGAAGGTAGAAGGGTAGGCAAAATTTTAAATATACTTAAAGACGCAGGAATAGGTATAGGCAAAAAAAACAAGGATAGACGAAACAAATGTGGAACTGAATGAACAAACCCTATACCGAATTACTTATGAATATACAGTAGATAAAAAAAGATATACCTGTAAACACAAAAGTTTGCAGCCTCATCGCTTTGACAAAGAAATCTACATAGTTTATGCTACTCCTCGCCCATCTTCAGCCATTCTGCTAAAGGCTCTGCCTGATAGCCTTATTGGTCGGATTTATCAGCAGGCTGAACTCTCCGCCGGTGATCCTGAGTAAGAAGTTAAGCTCCCGATAATGAAATAAGATTGCCGAGAAATCTGGCAAAGGCTTTCATTTGAAATCCTTTATGCTCTATTGACATTTGCCTATTGGCTGGTCTTAAATGAGGTTAAGCTGGGTTTTTGTAAACTAAACAATAACTTATCTTTCAATGAAGATTGTTTCTTCAAACACTTCAAAACCTTTTGCTATCACTTGCGTTTTTTAGCTTTAACAAATTTGAAAAATACTATGGCGTTTATTGGAAAGAGATTCCCAAATATTGAAGTCAAGGCAATGAACGAGATGGGAGATACCATCAAGATCAATGTTTTGGAAGAGGCAAAAAACAACAACAAAAAGGTTTTGCTTCTTTGGTATCCCAAGGACTTCACCTTTGTATGTCCTACTGAGCTTCACGCCTTTCAGGAGGCCTTGCCTGAGTTTGAAAAGCGCAACACCATTGTTATCGGCGCTTCCTGTGATACCCCTGAGGTACACTTTGCCTGGTTGAGCACAGCTAAGGACGAAGGAGGTATTGAAGGCGTTACCTACAACTTATTGGCTGACAGCAACAGAAATTTGGCCAACATTCTGGGCATCCTCGATACCACCAACGTACGTGTAGATGAGGAAACCGGAGTAGAATTGAGAGATGGCGACAACGTCGCTTATCGCGCCACTTACCTGATCGACGAAGAAGGAATTGTCTTCCACGAGGGTATCAACCACATGCCTTTGGGCCGCAATGTACAAGAGTACCTTCGTCTTCTCGATGCATATGCCCATTACCAGGTGAAAGGCGAAGTATGCCCCGCCAATTGGGAAGAAGGCAAAGAAGCCATGGCAGAGAACCGTGAAGGAGTTGCCACCTATCTGAGCAATAACTAGCACTTCCCTATTTTCAAAATTATTGTTCACACTTCATTAACCCAACAGATTTATGTTACAAGAGATAAACGATGACAACCTAAAGGAGATCGTCGAAAACAATGATACGGTGATCGTCCAGTATTCAGCAGGATGGTGTGGCAACTGTCGCATCATGAAGCCAAAGTTCAAGAAACTGGCAAATGAAAACAGTGGTGTTCACTTCGTCATTGTCGACGCGGAGAAAAATCCAAACTCCCGTAAATTGGCCCAGGTAAACAACTTGCCAACCTTTGCCACTTTTAAGAATGGAAACTTTGTAAATCAGGTACAGACCAACAAGTTTGACTTATTAAAAGACCTAGTCGATGAGGTTACCAATAATTAGGCACCTGGCAGATTTCATAGAGGAGAGAGATGAGGACTTTGTCCAGGAGACGATAGAAACCCTGGAGGCTCTCACCGAGGCGAAAGGAATCAAGGATGAAGAACTCGACGTGATTGGAGAGTTGCTTTCTAATCTTTATGGCTCATTGGAGGTCCAAAAAGCCATTGACAAGGGCACTCCCAAGAGAGAAGCTGTCAAAGCCTTTATGGGTCGAGTATTAGAATCCATCGACAAATGATGGAAATTATCAAGTATGTGTAGATAAAGGGTAGGCCAGAGGTCTTCCCTTTTTTATGTCTGCCATTTGAAGCTCCTCCTATGATAGGGGCTGGGGCCGTGGATCTTTATGGCTTCCTTATGGGCTTTGGTGGGGTATCCTTTGTTTCCCTTCCAGCCATATTGGGGATATTCGTGGTCAAGGTATTCCATCACTTCATCTCGGTAGGTCTTTGCCAAAATGGAGGCTGCGGCAATAGACATGTATGTACTATCACCTTTGACGATACAGGTATGAGGGAGGGATTCATAAGATTTAAAG
Organism: uncultured Bacteroidia bacterium; assembly: GCA_964564415.1. GTDB lineage: Bacteria > Bacteroidota > Bacteroidia > J057 > J057 > JALEFZ01. The sequence goes on from CAZMAV010000006.1 coordinate 45,740, forward strand.
GCATTTCCGTCGATGATAAGGTGGAAGGGTAGGGGTTCTAGGCCTGCTATGGCCTCGTGCATGGCCTCAAAATTGGCCTGTAAGATGTTGATTTCGTCTATGCGAGGGGCGGATTTCATGCCGACGTTCCAGGCGAGTGCCTTGTCGAGAATCGCCTCGCGGACGGCTAACCTTTTTTCGTGGGTGAGTTTTTTGGAATCATCAAGGAGGGGATGGGAAAAATCTGAAGGGAGGATAACGGCTGCTGCTACCACGGGTCCTGCCAAGCAACCCCTTCCCGCCTCATCCAAGCCGGCTTCGAAGGGCAAACCGGAGTAAGATGCAAGTAAGGACATATTTGTAAGTTGTGGATTATACGATAGGAATAGAAATATCTTGTCCTGGCAGCGGTTTCTTGTTACTTTTAGGATTAGTTTACAAAGCTAAGACCTTAACCTAACCAAAACTAACACATGAAGAAGTTTTATTCTCTGTTATGGCTGGTACTCCTAGGCGGATTGTTCTCTATCCCCGGCCTGACTCAAGCCCAGGCACCAGTCAATGACGACGTGTGCAATGCACTCCCCATCACTCAGTTTGATACCCTGCTGGTATTCGACAACATTGATGCAACCTCTCAAAGCGGGGAGGCTGTCATAGCTCCCTCCACCAATGGCCCAAGTGGACGTACCTGGAATGAGAGTGGCATTCGAAATTCTGTCTGGTTTACCTTTGAAGCTCCTGCCTCAGGTGCAGTGAGGATTGATCTGTGTAATGACAGCACCAATTTCGACACCCAGATCGCTGTATTCGACGTGACCGATTGCAACGATTTCAACACTTTTACCCTCAGAGGAGCCAATGATGACATCGATGGACGTTGTCCTTTTGGTGATATCTGGGCTTCGACTCTGGAAGTCAACTGTTTGGTCCCCAATCAGACATACTACCTCATCGTCGATGGATGGGTAGGAGGAACGACCTTCGACTCCGTCGGAACCTTTGGAATGCAATTTGAAGAAATTCCTGCCGATCCTTTTGACATTCAACCCGTTACCATTGATCCTACCTGCGACAATACCCAAAATGGAGTTGCCGCTGTCATTGCTACGGGTGGGGATCAAAATTATACCTACCAGTGGAGTGCAGGCCCCGGTTTCACCCAGGAGTTTGTGCCTAACCTGGGTCCTGGTTCTTACACAGTAACTGTAAGGGATGGTTGTGATTCGATCCGAACGGCGACCATCGTCCTCAAAGACCCCGTAGCCGGAGTTCCTCTCAGCGTGAGTTCTCCTGATACCGTCCTGATGTGTCAGGGAGGCAACATAGACCTCGGAGCAGACCTGGGCGTCAATGGGGGAGTCCCTCAGTTGGCAGAAAATGTCTACGCCCTTACGGCCAGCAATGCCGTCTGGACAGGATTTGTTTCTAAGCTTCGAGATCCTCAGGTTTTTACTTCTCCGACTACCTTCAATAGTCTTTCCTTTGTATTTTCGGGAGACTTTGCATTTGGAGCCTTCTTTTGCCTCAAGGACAGCGCTACCACCAAGGAACTTTGGGCCATCAATGTCTCAAACGGTTCTGCTTCCCGCATCGGCTCCACTGGTCAAATCGGAGGAAGAATCTGGGCAGGCATGGCCTTTGACCCCACCACCAGCACCCTATACGGGATGGCTGTTCCTCCCATCGGCGTAGAACCCGCTCCGGCTCTCTACACCCTGAACATCAATACGGGGGCTGCCACCCTCGTAGATACCTTCAATGGCGTAGATGTCTTCCCACTTTGGTTGGCCATCGACAATCAAGGCCAGATGTATGTGGGAGAGGGATTCAACTCCAATCTTGCCAGCATTGATAAGGCAACGGCTACAGCCACCAATATTGGTTACCTGGGTTATGACCTGGCTTTCGATGTCATTCAGGATGCCGACTTTGATCCGGTGACCAATCAGCTTTACATGTCTGTGGCTTCTGACAATGACATTGCCAGCCAGCTGCGGCTCGTCGACGTAAATACAGGCCGAAGCATTCCTGCAGGAGGATACTCCGGAGGAACCTTTACGACGGCCTTTGCCATCAGAGAAAATCCTGGTCAGCCCTACGATTATACCTGGAGCCCCAACAACTTCCTGGATGATTTTAAATCTTCTAATCCGGTAGCAGATCCTCCTCCCGGTTGGCCTCCCTACTTTGTGGAAATTACCGATGAGTGTGGAAATACAGTCAGAGATACTGTTACAGTTTTTATTCCCCCTGCCCTTACGGTGAGCCAAAGTTCCAGCGCCGATACAGGTTCTGCCACAGGCTCCGCTACGGTAATTTTTGAGGATGGAGTACCCCCTTACTCCATTGTATGGGAAAATGGAGATAGCACACAGACCATAGATCAATTGGAAGGAGATCAGTTTTACGGTTTTGTTGCTACAGACGGATGCGGAACCACGATTACAGACTCGATCTTCGTTTTGGGTACCACTTCTGTCGAGGACTTGTCGATAAGGGCAGGAATCCGTGACCTCGTGGCCTATCCCAATCCCACCCAGGATGTACTCAACATCGATATATTTTCATTGAAAAAGGATGAACTACACCTGGAAATTCTGGACAGCCGAGGTGCATTGCTCCGTACAAGCAGGAACAGTATCCAAGACCGAGCCAGGGTACAGGTCAGTCTTGAAGATCTGCCAGCAGGTATTTACTTGCTCAAGGCATCTACTTCTGAGGGAATGGTATTCCGAAAAATTTTGAAAAAATAGTATCTTCAGTAAGAGGAAGTCGGGGCGGGATATTTTCCTGTCCCGACTTTTTTTATTTAAAATTATCCCTTCGCCACTGACTTGTTTAGTACCCCTGACGGAACGGTATAACCTTTGCACATGACCTGAGGTGAAATTTTCGACTTTTTCTCTTAAAAATTACATGGAGGGCATCAAGTCCGGTTATCTCTCCTGAGATTGCTTGTCAGAAAGCCCTGCTATTTATAAACCCTATGGCTTTTACCAAAAATGAAAACATTCTTACCCTACCTATTACGAATTGCAGCTGGATTTGCTCTCCTTTGGGGAGGGATTCTCAGCGCTCAACCGGTCAATGATGACCTTTGCAATGCCTCTCCACTTACGGTGGGAGCTACCTGCAATGGAATGACGACTGGGGATAATACTGGTGCCACCACTCAGACCAACGAACCTAATCCCTCGTGTTTTGCAGGGGCCAATCCTACGGTATGGTTTTCCTTTGTGGGGCCGGCTTCAGGTAGGGTAAGGGTCAGTACCAATTACAACCTGGGCAGTAACTTGGATACAGAAATTGCCATGTATGCCCTAAATTCGGGACAGTGCAGCAACTTTTCTGATCTTACCCTTATCGCCTGTGTTCAGGATGACAACAACCCCCCTCAAATTTACAACTCCACCATTGAGGAGGCACCTGTAGTACCTGGAGAAACCTATTACCTTCAGGTGTCAGGCTGGAACAATAGCCAGGGGACATTCTGCCTTACGGTAGAAGAATTACCTTTGCCATCTCCTCTTCCCCAAGCCAACGATACCCTTTGTAACGCCATTTCCCTACAGGTAGACTCCTCCTGCAACGGGGCTACCAATGGCAACAACCTCAATGCCCTTTTTGAGGTAGGTGAAAACCTGGGCAACTGCACTGCCTTCAACAATACAGTCTGGTATTCCTTTGTCGCCCCAGTATCGGGAGCAGTGGAAATCACTACTGATGTGAATGTAGGGGGAAGTAATACCGACACGGAGATCACGCTTTTTGCCCTTCCTGGAGGCAACTGCGGTCAGCCCTCAGATCTTTTCGAAGTCGCCTGCGCCAGTGGTAATGGAAGCAATGGATCAAGCATTGATACCACCAGGCTGACAGCGGGGAGTACCTATTATGTAGCCGTATCGGGAGGAGCCAGCGGAGGTAGTTTTTGTATAGAAGTAAAGTCAGCAGGGGGGATCAATTATCCGGCTAATGACAACCTCTGCGATGCTATCCCTTTGACGGTTGGCGCTTCCTGCACCACGAATTTTTCCAATACCAATGCCACTATTGAAGTAGGTGAACCCATTCCCAATTGTTTTGTGGGGGGAGCCAACAGCGTCTGGTTTTCCTTTGAGGGGACAAACTCCGGGGCTGCCAGCATCAGTACGGACATTGATTCCATGGCGACTAATGACGACACAGAAATTGCGGTGTATGCCCTTCCCGGAGGAAACTGCTCCGACCTCTTCGATCTGGTCGAATTGGCATGTAGCCAGGACAATGGCTCGGTTCTTCCTTTCAACTCATTCATTGAAGGAGTAGCGGTAGACTCAGGGGCAACTTACTATGTACAGGTCTCGGGATACAATGGCGCAGAGGGCAGCTTCTGTATAGAAGTCGAAGAAGCCTTTACGCCTGTCAATGATGATGTCTGCGATGCGGTTGCCCTCCCTGTGGACGGAAGCATCAACGACTTCTTCAATATTTCTGCTACTCTCGAAGCTAGTGAAGCCACTGATATTGTGGTTCCTATCGGTAATGGAGAGGGCAACAGGGCTTGGTTTGAGTCTTCACTGCGAAGCACTACCTGGCATACCTTTGTGGCTCCGGCTACTGGTTCAGTACGTATAGATCTTTGCAACGATGGCAATGGGACGACCGACTTCGACACCCAGGTTGCTGTTTTTCAGGCAGATTCCTGTGAAGACCTGGCTAATTTTACCTTTTTGGGTGGCAATGACGATGATCCTATTGGTTGTACAAGCGGACAAAACAGATTTTCCTCTATCCTTGATCTTTCCTGCCTGACAGCCGGGGAGACCTACTATATTTTGGTGGATGGATACCAAGAACAAAGTGGTTTTTACAGCATCTCGATCAGCGAGCTATCCAACCAAGCCCTCGAACTGACCTTCGATACAGAATCTCCGACCTGTGCAGATGACCTGGATGGTCGGTTGAGCGTAAGCGTAAGTGGGGGGAGTGAGCCATATACCTATGAATGGTCTACCGGGGATAGCCTTCCTCTGTTGGACAGTGTAGGCCTTGGAACCTATACCCTAATGGTAAGAGATTTTTGTGATAGCACGACTGTTGGACAGGCCAGCCTCCTTCCTCCTCCTTCACTAAGGGTGTTTTCTTTTTCTGATCCTACCCTTTGCAATGGAGATAGCTCTGGGCAGGTCGCTGCCTTAGTGAATGGGGGAAGACCTCCCTACACCTTTCAATGGAACAATGGCGATACCCTTTCCTCTCTTCTTGACGTTCCTGCAGGAAATTATACCCTGACCCTAAGGGATGCCTGCGACACCCTACGTACCTTTAGCCGAAGTGTGGAGGAACCCCAAAGCCTAAGCATTGAAGCAGGAGAGGACTTTTTACTTTGTGAAGGCAGTCCTTCTCTGATCGAACTGGGGAATCAACTCTCTGTACAGGGAGGAGCCAGAGGATTCAGCGAGCGAGCCTATGGATTCGACATTGGTGGGAGTCAGGGACTTTTTCGCCATGCGGTGCGGAGGAGAGATCCTTTGACCTCTATCCTGGGTCCTACGGGCAACTTCAACGGAGCTGATTTTGTGGAAGATCAATTGTTTGTCATCCAGGTAGACAGCAATCAATTGTTTCGTTATGACACGGCATTTGCTCAACTCAATAAAGTGGGTGATCTTCCCCCTTCCGGAGATCAGCGCTGGGTGGGCCTCTCTTATGACGGTTCTCGCTCCAAACTTTTTGCCCTGGCAGCAGGGGCAGATTCCAGTAGCCTTTATGAAGTCAACCCCAGTTCTGCCTCTGCGACCTTCGTGGGAAATATCGAAGTTGATGCTCCCATCTGGTTGGCCATTGATGATACAGGAGCCATGTTCATTCTGGATGTATCCTTGGACGAATTATTTCAGGTCGACACCACGACCCTGGAGGCCAACTCCCTGGGTTCTGTGGGCTTCAATGCCAATTTTCTTCAGGACGCAGATTTCGACCCTGCCACAGGCTTGCTTTACCTGGCAGCTTTCAACGAGGATTCGAATCGTGCCGAGTATCGGGTCATAGCCTTGAATGAGGGCCCTAATTCGACTTATCTGGGTAGCATCCCAGGCGCCCAGGCCGTGCAGGCCTACGCCATTCAAAACCTGGGCCCTGCAAACACACCTAATGCCTACACCTATGACTGGGAGCCTGAATTGGGCTTCATGGATCCCGCCGATACTGCCCTCGCAAACCCCATCATCAGTTATGCCGGTAATGCGACCTATCTCGTCCGGGTGGAGGATGCCTGTGGTCAGGTATCCGTGGATAGCCTGGTGGTCGGGTCTAGCGAGGGGCTAAACATAGATTCGGTCCAAATTTCGGGTAATACGACCAGTGCCTTCGTCGTTGGAGGGATTCCTCCTTATGAGTACCAATGGTCGAGTGGAGACAGCACAGCAAATGTCGTGAACTTAGATCCTGGTCCTTATACCTTGATCGTCAGGGATCAGGCTGGCTGTACGGACTCCATTTCCTTCGATATTATTTCCAGCATGGATCCCGAAGCCAACCTTGCTGATATTCGCCTATATCCCAACCCTAACCCGGGTATGTTTCATTTGTCTGTCAGATTGGGGAGCCCCGAGTCCTTAACCTTAAAGGTGTATGGCATGGATGGGCAATTGATACACCGTGAACAAATCCCGACCAGGGATCGAATTGAAAAGGGAATTGACCTTTCCCATCTGGCAAAAGGAGTCTACAGATTGACCCTCTCTTCGGAGCAGAGTTTTATTTCGAGGTCCTTCATGGTAAAATAGGAAAGCAATTGGAATCCCGTATTCCCAAACAGCTTCAGAAAGAGACTTTAATTTTAGCATAAAAAGTGAGAGGTTAGCCGATACAAATCAGCTAACCTCTTTCTATGTCTTGGCCTCCTTCATTTATCCAAAGAATGAAACGACAATTGGGAGAAGATTTTGCTTCCTTTTTGTCTGCACTGGATACGGAAACTCCAGTCTCCCTCCGGGTCAATTCCGCCAAACTAAGTGGGAATGTTGATCTGGAAAAGGTGCCATGGGCCCGGGATGCCTATTATTTGCCTTACAGACCTGTATTTACCCTTGACCCTAGCTTACATGGGGGAGGCTACTATGTACAGGAAGCGAGTTCAATGTTTTTGATGCATGCGTTAGGGGCGCTAGGACTCATGAAAGAAGGGGTCAGGATACTTGATCTCTGTGGGGCTCCCGGAGGTAAGAGTACCCTATTGGCTTCTCTCCTTCCCGATGACGGTCTTTTGCTGAGCAATGAGGTAATTCGGGGGCGGGCCAACATTCTTCTGGAAAATCTACAAAAATGGGGCAGGGAGGGAGTCCTGGTCAGCAACAATGATCCTGAAGATTTCCAGTCCTTACCTGGATTTTTTGACCTGATGCTGATCGACGCACCTTGCTCGGGCGAGGGGCTATTTCGCCGGGATCCTGCTGCTGCCGACGCGTGGTCAGATGCCCAGGTACAGTTTTGTGCCCAACGACAGCGCCGTATCCTCATGGACAGTTGGGAATGCCTAAAGCCCGGAGGTATCTTGATTTACTCTACCTGTACCTATAACTTGGAGGAAAATGAAGATAACCTGGCTTGGCTGGCAGCAGAAGAGGAACTTGAATCCCTAAAGGTAGAGATAGATCCCAATTGGGGAATCCGGGAGAAAGAGGTAAAGGGAATCTGGGGCTACAGGTTTTTGCCTCACTGTACCCGCGGGGAGGGTTTATTCATGGCAGTGCTAAGAAAAGGTGAGAGAGGAAAGGAATTCCGCTTCAAAAAGGCAAAGAAATCGGGTTGGTCCAAGCTAGACAAGGGAGAAGAAGAAGTCTTCGAATGGACGAAGAAAGGGGAGGAACTTTATTTTTTCAAGGAAAAAGAGGGGGTCCATGCCATCCCTCAAAGCCAGCGAGACGCTCTGGAGGCATTGGATCAGCGCCTTCATCTCCTACAGAAAGGGCTGGAAATGGCCGCCATCAAAAAGAAAAACAAGGTCCCGTCCCCTGCACTGGCCCTTTCTTCCTTGCTGAGGGAGGAAGCCTTTTCGAGGATGGAACTGAATCATGAAGAAGCATTGAATTACCTGGCCAAGAAGCCTCTGGACAAAGAAATGGAAAAGGGCTGGAATCTCCTGGTTTATCGGGGCTTGGGCTTAGGCTGGGGCAAGCAAGTGGGGCAGCGCATCAACAATTACTACCCACAGCATTGGAGAATCCGAATGAACATTCCTGATGAGAACCGATGGTTTGACCTTCGAGAATTTCTTGCCAGATAGGTCCTGACCGGGGGAGTGGATGGATTTGTGGAGGGTGAAAATAACGAAAATCCATATTTTTTAAGTAGGCTACATATAATTGATTAATTTTAACCCTGGTAAGGGGATACAACCCGGTATCCATGCGCCAGCACCTTGTTAAGTAATCACAAAAGCATCACGTTCATGGATTGGATGATATACATACCCTGGAGTCCTGACCCGGAGATATTCACGATTTTCGGCAGGGGGATAAGGTGGTACGGATTGTTGTTTGCAGGCGGATTTCTGGCTGGAGTCTACATTTGCCAGGCCATGTTTCGCAAGGAGGAGGTTCCCGAAGAGTGGCTGGAGATTGGATTCATTTCGGTCTTGTTGGGAGCCGTTTTGGGGGCTCGTCTGGGCCACGTATTCTTTTATGACTGGGATTATTACTCCCAGCATCCCATAGAAATTCCCATGATATGGAAGGGAGGACTGGCCAGCCATGGAGCTGTTCTGGGGCTTGCCCTTACCCTCTGGTTGTACTCGAAGTTCGTTACTAAGCGCTCCATGTTGTGGATACTGGACCGAATGGTGGTTCCTACGGCTCTTGCGGGAAGTTTTATCCGCATGGGCAACCTGATGAATTCTGAGATCGTCGGTAAGCCTGCTGAGGGACTATCATGGGCCTTCAAATTCGAGCTTCTGGTCAACCGACCTGACATTAGCGATCCCCTGGTCCCGCGGCACCCGGTTCAAATTTATGAGGCATTGGCCTATCTGTTGATATTTGCCTTCCTCATGTATCTTTACTGGCGAACAGATGCTCCGGATCGGAGGGGGCTGATCTTTGGGTGGTTCATGGTCCTTATTTTTACGGCTCGCTTTTTCCTGGAATATTTCAAAAATAGCCAGGGGGGATTCGAGTCAGAGTTGGGGCTCTTAAGCACCGGGCAGTGGTTAAGCATTCCCTGTGTGATTGTGGGGGCTATTTTTATGATCGTTGCCTACACAAAAAAGCCTCAGCCATGGCCGGCAGTCGTACAAAAACCCAAGGAGGATAAGAAAAAGAAAAAAAAGTAGGCTAAGTCAGGCTTAGGTAGCTCAAAGGGTCTTAAGAAAAACGAGGAAATAATAAACCCTCGGCTTTAATCTATGTTGCCTTTGGGAAAATGAAATACGACTTATTCAAAATTTCCTCAATCATTTTTTCCCTGAGCAATAGCTGGTAGGGATTATGACGAATCAAGTTTTACGATACAACAAATAGCGCTCTGGGGTTTAAATAGGTTATTTGTGATAACCCCAACAAGGCTTTAGCCATTTATTCGCAATAATCTTCAGTGACTAGAAAAAAAGGCCGCGACAAAGGTTACGGCGCTCACAGAACCATAAGAAGCTGCTATCTCCTCAGCATTGACTTTCTTACCTTTCCCCTCAGTAGGAAAAATGCTGTGTTTGGGATAGCTACAGCCAACAACAAACCACAGCTCGTGATGGCCTCCTAGCTGAAATTGCTGAGAGACATGTTTTTACTTCCTCAGAAAAAATAGATGGCGTTGTATTTGGATAGATTTTTAGCATGAAAGAGGAAGTTAAAGGAGCTTAAGATATCTTAAAAATCGTCTTTTGAGTGATGCTGATGTCTTTGCCGAGTTCTTCAGCACGAAGCAGAAAAGAATGGAGGCATAGGCCAAAGACCTTATCCATCTCTATCGTTTCTTCATCTAACCAGCCTACATTGGCCTTGTCCAGTTCTCCCTTTTTGCGAAGCTCCTCGATAAAAATCTCCTTCAATGCTTGCAGGTCGTTTTGGGGGTCGACCTGCTCTCTGCAGGGGCTGGTATGGACCAGGGTAGATGCTTTTGATATAGTCATGTCGATCAGCCTCTTTGCTTAGGCTAATTCAAAAGTGAATAATTTTTATCATAAATTTTTATTTATTTACTTTATGAGTAATATAAATAAAAGTAAATGAATTTCACTTTCCATCAGCTCAGAGTCTTTGTTTACATTTGTGATTATCAGAGCATTACTAAGGCTTCAGAGGCTTTATTTATGACCCAGCCCGCCGTCTCTATCCAGCTAAAAAAATTTCAAGATCAATTCGATATACCTCTGACTGAGGTGATCGGAAGGCAATTGTACGTAACCAAGTTTGGCGAAGAAGTCCTGGAAGTGGCCCGAAGGATACTTGCCGAAGCCGATAACCTAAGCAATACCGTCAACCGCTTCAAGGGATTGATGACGGGAAAAATCAAGATTGCGGTGGTCTCAACGGGAAAATACGTCATGCCCTACTTTCTCAATAGTTTTGTCAAGAAGTATCCCCAAGTTGAGATGAAGATGGACGTAACCAATAAGTTACAGGTGGTAGATGCCTTGGTCAAAAACGAGACGGATTTTGCCCTTGTTTCTGTCCTTCCCGACAAAGTGGCTTTGGAAAGTATCACCCTTATGAAAAACCATCTCTTTCTCATGGGCTCCAAGGAAGAGGCTCAGCGGCTCAATAAGAAAAAGTTACAACCAGCAGACCTTAGCAAGATACCCCTTATTTTTAGGGAGAATGGGTCGGCTACCCGGGCATCCATGGATCAGTACATGCACCAGCATCGCATTCCGGTCAAGAGGACCCTGCAGTTGGTGTCCAATGAGGCGGTCAAGCAAGCCGTCAACGCCGGTCTGGGATTCTCCATTATGCCTCTGATTGGCCTGCGACACGAGTTGCTCCATGAGGAAATGGTCATGATTCCTACCAAGGATCTTCCCATTATCACCACCTGGAGGGTCGTCTACAACAAGGGTAAAAGATTGACTCCCGCTGCAGAAGCCTTCCTTTCCTATCTCCAGGCTTCTCGGGAAGAACTGATCGAAAAGCACTTTTCCTGGACCGGGCAATTTATTGAAGATTAAAAAAAGCTCCTGAAGCACAAAGCTCAGGAGCTTTTTTAACCCTAATCCCTACATCAATTCTGGATGAGGACCCTCCTCCAGTAGGACCTGCCCTCAGCCTCTACTTCCAGCATATACATGCCTGAAGAAAAAGATTGAGTTCCAATGTGATAGACCTCCTTGTTTCCTTCCTGGCTCTCTAGGAGCATACCCATAGAATTGTAGAGCCTCACTCCGTCCATGACAGTGCTTGCACGGATGAAGAGCCTATCCTTTGCCGGATTGGGATAGACCTCCAACTTAGCATCGAAGCTTTCTTCTACATCTACCCGACAGAGGGTTTTGATGGTATCTGTGTTGATAAAGGTTCCGCTGCCATCATAGCAGTCAAACCTGACCCTGAAGACGAAATTGGTACAGCCGAAAAGGCTATCCATGCCAAATTGTAGGGTATTGCCCTGGGTTTTGAAATTGGTCCAGGTACTGCTGCCTTCGATTTGATAGCCTACCTCATAGCGATTTCCTTTGACGGCATTCCAACTCAGGTCCAGGGTATTGCCTAGTGAATCCATAGAGACTAATGCACTGGTCACATTGACGCAGCGTGGCTGAAAGGTGAGGCAGTAATCTTCATATTCTCCAAAACCGTTCATCTGGCAGGCAATCCAGTTAGAAGAAGAATTGGGCAAGCGCGCTCCTATTCTCATCCGGGTAGGACCCAGCATGACGTCGGGATCTATGGTAAGTTGGTCGCTTACCTGGGCTGAAGCTGAATTTTTTTCAAAGACCAGTTCCCCCGGATCGTTGAAAGTCCCGTTTTGATTGTAGTCGATCCAGATTTTCCATTCCATGGCATCCCCATTGACAGAGTTGAGAACAAAATCGTAGGTCGAATCCACCTGCATGTCATAGCTAATAGCCGAGTAATTTCCGAAACCCATGGGGCTCACGTCCGAATCTCTCTGGTCAATGGGGCCAAAGAGTACATCATCAATGCCGCCCAGGCCACTGAGTGCATTGGGAAAGCAGTAAGCAGTATCATCGCACTGGGTACAGCCTTCGACTCCGGCCTGATAGGGTAAAACAAGGGTATCCCTGTCTCCAAAATTACCTACGATATTTTGGTCCAGGCTACAATAGGTATTGAATTGAAATTCGATCTCCTGGCAGCCCTCCAGATCGGGAAGTACAAAGACAGTATCGGAGGTGAACTCCTGGTTCCAGGTACTGGTATTGACCTGGCGGTACCTCACTCCGTATTGAAAGGCTCCATATATCGGTAACCAATTAAAGGAGGCAGAATCTCCGATCAAATTAGCATTGGTCAAGGTTGGGGCTTCGCAGCATCCCAGGGTTTGGGCGGTTTTTTGATTGCAGGCAAATGCAGAAGAACTGCTGTCGCAGAAGGCACTAAACTCGATGGTATAGTCCGTGCATCGGGTGAGTCCGGTAATCACCAAACTGCTGTCTGAGAATGCAGGGAGGGTATCCCACTGGGAGGTATTAAAAGCCCTGTAGCGAAAGAAATAATCCCTGCTGCTGTCAACTGGAGGGACGGTGAGCAACATGGAGGTATCTGAAAGGGGAGTTGCGGACCAACCAAAGACGAAGGGGCAAGAGGGATTTTCGATGCAGCATTTCTGGCTGCTGAGCAGAGATTCGCGGGGACCTCCAGGGGCAAATACTGCCCGCATTCGATCTTTCTGCCCCGTGGTGAAGAGGTTCATGCAAAAATCCCGGGTATAATCCATGTAGTTTTCGATCATGTCCTGGGTATTGCAGCTTACATTGTTGCTACATCCGGAATTGGGGCCATCTGAGGGTGGTGTATCGGCGACAAAGTCATCCTGGCTACAATCTCCATCGCCCCAGATGTGCCGGAGGTTGAGCCAGTGCCCCACCTCGTGGGTAGTGGTCCTGCCCAGTTGACTAGAGCTATAGGATCCAAAACTAGCCGTGTTAACCACAATACCGTCGGTAGCCGCAGGTCCGCCGGGAAACTGAGCGTAGCCCAACAGTCCTCCCACCAGGTCGCAGACCCAAATATTGAGGTATTCGTCCCGGGGCCAGGCATCCCTTCCCCCCTGGCTGGTAAATTTCATGGAATTGTCAAAGCCAAAGACCGAAGTATTGGTCTGGGTGCGGGTGATACCGGTAGTAGGGTTGCCATTGGGGTCGAGTTTGGCAAGGCAAAATTCTATCCGTGAATCGTCTGCCTGTGGCCAGGTACTTGCCGTATCTGCATTGAGGCGGCGAAAATCTTCGTTTAACACCTGCAACTGAGAAAAAACTCGGGTATCGGATATGTTCTGATTGGCAGTATTATAAAGAACATGGACCACCACTGGGATGATAATGATCTCTTCGACGTTTCTATTGGGTCTTTGCTGTTGGCGGGCCACATAACGAGCGCTAAGTTCTTCGATCTCCTGCATCCGCTTTTCATAGGCAGGATCTTGCTGGAGGAGTAAGTCCAGGTTGCCCATGGTTCCACAGGTATCTTGGTGGGGGGCTTGGCCTTTAAGGAAGTAAGGGCAGCAAAGAAAAAGGATCAGGCTTAGCCTAGCTAATACAGGGTTTAAATAATTGGTCATGAGGAGTGAATAAAGGGTATAGGGATCAATAGTGGGGGCCTTGCATCAAGGAGTATCCCTGGAAGCTTTGGCAGGCCAAAGTAAACGGGAGGAAATTTAAGTATAATTAGACGGCCTATAAAAGGCAATTTTCAATTAAATATTAGGCCTTACCTATATGACTTGACCTGCTTGGTGAAGGCAAGGAAATTGCCACTGGAAATAGTAGATTCCCCTTCAAATTCTATCTTTGTACATAGAAAAGCGCCTTAAATTCCCCTTTTTAGGCCCCCTTTAATCCGAACCCAGACATGATTCATCATACCCTATTGCTATTTTTCCTATACCTTATGGTCTTTAACTCCCTTCCTATTCTTGGGCAGAAGGCTATTCCTTTTGATGCTGGAATCAATACCCAGTATGAGGAGAGAGAGCCCGTCATTTCCCCGGATGGGAGTACCATGTATTTCTGGCGGCGCAAAGACCCTCGCAATGTAGGGGGTGTTAAGGATGCGGGCGACATCTGGTACAGCCGGTCCTGGTCTGAAGGCCGATGGACTCCCGCCCGACAATTGGGTGATCCCTTTAATACCTATGGGCAAGAATTTATCTGGCAGATTTCCTCTGATGAAGACACCTTATGGATGGTGCGCAACGCCCGGGGAGCCGGAAGTTCAGGGGCCGGATATATGGTCCGTGAATTCGATGATTACTGGAGCCGCATCAATCCCATTCACATTCGCGGATTTCGCTTCAAAGGCGCTTACAAAGACTTTTCCTTCAGCAAAGACAGGACCCTCATCCTCACCAATGAAGGAAGTGAAAGTTACGGAGGATCGGACCTGTACATTTGCTTTCCCATCAATGACACCGCCTGGACCCGGCCAGCTAACCTTGGCCCTGTCATCAATACCCCCGGGGATGAAGACGCTCCCTTTTTGACCGCCGATGGGAGGACCCTTTATTTCAATAGCAATGGACATGGAGGAGAAGGTGACCACGATATTTGGGTGAGTTATCGCCTCGATGAAAGCTGGTCCAACTGGTCCCGCCCTGTCAACCTGGGTCCTCCGGTCAATAGCTCTGCTTACGATTTTGATTTTACCCTCTCCCCGGATGAAAGGTATGGATTTTGGGCATCCGCCAGAGAGGGGGGTAGGGGCGACCACGACCTATACCGAATAGATCTTCTCAAGTGTGGGTTGGAAGTTTATCCGCAGGGCGATCAACTGGTCTGTGAAAACGAAGGTATTACCCTGGAAGCCGGATTTTTGCCCAGGCAGGAGATGAAATACCAATGGTACAAGGATGGCAAAGTACTGGGAGGAGCTACCCAACGCCAATACAAGGTTGAAGAAGAAGGCCGATATTTTCTTGTCAGAAAGACGGAAAGCTGTCTGGATACTTCTGAGGTACAGCGTATCCACATGGAAGAAACTCCCCAGGTCAGTATACAAACTCCCGACGGGGTCCTCTGTGTGGATGATTCCGTCGCCCTGAGGGCAGAGGCTCCCCGGGCCATTTCCTTTCAGTGGTTTTTCAATGATCTCCCCATTCCCTACTCGGATCGGGCTGTCTTCCAGGCACGTCGGCCGGGTCGCTATCGGGTGGAGGTATTTAATGGCCTTTGCTATGCCACTTCTGAGGAACTTGAAATCAAGCGTTTTGACGATCCTGAAATTTATTCTTCCATTAAACATACCCCCTCTCTCCCCCGATGGTTATGGACCAACAAAGTTCCGGGCACGAAGAAAAAAAGCCGCCTCCTGGATATGGCAGTAGATGAAACCGGAAGAAGTTACCTCCTGCTTGCGTATCAAAAAGGTGGTAAAGAACAGTTGTCGATCAAAGGATTTTCGAGAGAGGGCTTGTTCAGTGGAAAATTTGCCGGACCTGAACTTCCCAAATCATCAGCGGCTTTTATGGTCCACAATCCTGACGGCGGGGTAATTGTAGCCGATGAATTCCACTTTCTCATCAAGTATTCGGATAAGGGAGAGATACTGTGGAACAAAGATAGGCCTACCCGGGACATCCGGGGGCTGGCGGTAGATCCCATTGGCAACATCTATGTCTGCGCGGAGTATTCCGATACCCTCCAACTTGGCGCTGAGAGCTACCCTCCTGTGGGCAGGGATGGGTTGTTTTTGGCAAAGGTATCTCCCAGGGGGGCAATCCTGTGGGTCAAGACTTTTTCCATGGACCCATTGCGGGGGCGCATGGGCAACTGCCTTCAGACGGACGGCATGGGTAATGTATACCTGATGCACAGCTTTAGGGTGGTGGCCAATTTCAGAGATGTAATCCTCAGGGCCTCTCTGGCTGGTGATGATTACTGCGTAGCGAGTTTTACCTCTGAGGGAGCTTTTCGCTGGGCTCAATCCCTGGTAGCTCCTAAAGAAAGACCCAGAATAGCCGCTTTTTGCACAGATGAGAAGGGAATCACCCATTTGTCGGCCAATGGAAAAATATGGCGATTGGATGAAGAGGGCTACGAAAGATGGAAAAGTAACCTCCTGCTTCCCAAGGGAGGCAGGCTTGAAAAAATAAGCATGAGCGGATATGGAGGCGAGGCCTATATGGCTGGGATGACAGATGCGGGAGAGTTTTTTGTTTCTAACCTCAACCGCTTGGACAGGCAAGCCATCATTTGGAAGGGGAAAAAGGCTTACACGGGGATTGAAGATTATCCGGCCCTGGATATAGATGTCGGGGGTAGGGTATATGTAGGGGGAAAGAGCAAGGGAAAGAGTTTTCCCGGGGCTCAGTTTGATCAGACGAGCAAGTCCCGCATCTTTCTGATCAAGTATGGCAAGCCTGACGGTAATTTTCAGCGGGACCCCCTTGTCATGTGTGGAGGAGAGAAAAAAATGCTGTCTACCCGTGAGGCGGAAGGCCTCCGCTATCAGTGGTACTTCAATGGTAAGCCCATCAAGGGAGCCACAGCTTCGACCTTCATGGCTTCCAAGGTAGGTACCTACCAGGTAAGGGCAGCTTCCGAACTGTGCGATAAGCTGTCGGCGCCCCGCCAACTTAGCTCCTGCGATGAAGATCCCATGAAAAATCCCTTGCTTAAGGTTGTAGAGGAAAAAAGTGAGGATTTTCCCAGAACCGAAGAAGAAAAAGAGCCGCTGGTCAGTTTTTCCCTATCCGGCAAACCCAAGCGCATCAAAGGGCGAAAAATCAAGACTCAAAAGAGGTTCAAATTGTCGGGACAGAAGGCTACCCTCTACCTTTGGGACTATGGAGCCATGGACAGGGATACGGTTTCGGTCAACATCAATGGGGAGTGGCTGGTTCAGAATTTTCCCCTCAAGAATGAAAAGGCTCAATTTGAAGTGGAATTTAAGCCCGGCGACAACTATATCATACTGTATGCCCTTAACCTGGGTGGGGTACCCCCAAACACGGCATCCATCACGGTGGACGATGGCCGTGAGACCAAGACATTGGAACTCAATTCTACCTTAGAAAGCAGTGGCATGCTAAAAATTAAGGTCAAGGATTAGGGCAAAAAGCAATGTTTGATATTTTCTTTTTGAAGGCTCAAAGTCCTTGGAGGACCGAGTATCTCCATCAAATGAAGGGCCTTAATTATGAGTTTTTAAGAATATGTTAAAAAAAATGGAAAAAATTGCAAAGAATAAAATCTGATAAGTTGTTAATAATCAGAGGTTTTTATATTTTATGAATTGAAATGGGGAAAAAGTCAGATGTCAGACCATTGATTTTACTGGAAGTTTTTGTTTAATTTTACATTGAAATAGTTAAACAAATACATATTCGTACCTGGGTAATGTCCTAAAAGTAAGGATGGATTTTGTGGGAGATTTGAAAGATTAAGCATTGAGGGCTTATATGGTAACATGCGAATTAAATCATGCCCTCACTGCTCATCTCCAAAGGTAGTCAAAGATGGCTCTTCCTGTTATGGAAAACAGGACCACAAATGTAAATCCTGTAAGCGGCAGTTCTTCCAGTCGACCAAAGCAAAAACATTAGATTTGGAATTGACGGTAAAAGAATTGCTACTTGAGCGCGGAATTTGTAAGGTAGTGGGCAGATCAAGGGGTTGGCTGGTGTACTTCATCCAAAGGTTGTATGTCCAACTTGGGGATGAATCAGCGTTCAACCTTCCGGCAGATCCTAAGATTGTGCTCTGCCGGATTGAGGTCGATGAGATGTGGGCATTTGTAGGTCAGGAAGAATCTGGCTTTTTCCAAAAAGCTTGAAAACCACATCAATGCCAATGGCTATTTTATCACCCATTACCATTTGACAAGAAATCCATCTTTGTAATTCGGAACATTACCCGTACCTGTTTAACTTCGACGATTTTCGGTCTTTAATGTATGTATAACTTGCTTTACAATCTCTTCTGTCATAAACATTTATAATTTTTTCACGTTGGAGATTTAATTCTTTACAATAAGCTGGAAATTTTATTTCTTAGTCTTTTGTAAGAGAAAAAGATAAGAGGGTAAGACAGAAGGGTTTTTGAACATTGAACGATTATTGCATTACATATTTGTTAATCAACATCACTAATTATTATGGATACTTTAAACTTCATCAGCTCACTCCTGGCTTCTAATTTGGAAGCTGGTGATTACGTAGGCTTTACCTTCTTCACGGGGTACATGTCTATGTTTGCTGCTTCAGTGTTCTTTTTCTTCGAGCGTGGCCAAGTAGCCGGTAAGTGGAAAACTTCCCTGCTGGTATCCGGGCTGATCACCATGATCGCCGCTGTACACTATTTCTACATGCGTGGATACTATTTGGACGTCATGGAGGCCAATCCTGAGGCTACCATGATGGAAGCTTCTCCCACACAGTTCCGTTACATCGACTGGACTCTTACTGTACCTTTGATGTGCGTAGAGTTCTTCCTTCTGCTCAAGCCTTACGGTGCTAAGCAAGGCCTGATGTGGCGTCTGATCCTGGCTGCTGTTGTAATGCTCGTTGCTGGTTACCTCGGTGAGGCTATTCAGCCTGAGCAAACTATCCTCTGGGGAATCATCTCTACTGCTGGGTACCTTTACATCGTTTATGAGGCTGTAGCTGGTTCTGTTAAGAAACTTGCTGACGCTTCTGATAACCCAGATGTTTCCAGAGCCGTACGCCTGCTCCGTAACTTCGTAGTTGTCGGATGGGCCATTTATCCCATCGGTTACATGCTGATGGACGGTAACCTGCTCGCTTCACTGAATGGACAGCTCAACATCGACCTGATCTACAACATCGGTGATGCTGTAAACAAAATCGGATTCGGTCTGGTCGTTTACTCTGTAGCTATTAGTTCTACCAACAGAGAGACTGCTACTGCATAATTGGAGTAACACCAACCCCTGATTATTATGGACATTAGGCCCTGGTTCGTCCAGGGCCTTTTTTTCTCACCTCAACCCGACACGCTCATGAAGGACTACGACTATATCATAGCCGGAGGTGGATGCGCTGGGCTCAGCCTAGCAGCAAAAATCAACCGCTCTTCCCTCAAGAATCGGCGAATCCTGATTCTCGATACCGAGCCCAAAAGCCGAAATGATAAAACCTGGTGCTTTTGGCCAGAGTCAAAGACCAATGAGTATACCCCCTATACAGGTTGGCAAGATCTTCAAGTCCATACCCCCCGCGGAAGCTACCGCCAAAATATAGCTCCCCTTTATTATCAACTGGTCAGTAGCGGTGATTTTTACTCCCAGGTCTACCGCGAACTAAAAGAAAATTCCCAAATCGAATTTCGCTTTGAAAAGGTTCTCGCCCTTGAGGACCTGGACCGGGGAGCCAAAGTCCTGACTGAAGAAAGGCAGTACCAGGGCTCATATGTTTTTAATTCCATTAATTTTCCTATACAGCAGCAAAAATCAAGAAATATCTACCTCGCCCAGCACTTTTACGGCTGGTTTCTGGAAATGGAAAATGAGGTATTTGACCCTGAACAAATGACACTCATGGACTTTCGAGTCCTCCAGGGAAATGAGGTATGCTTCGTCTACATTCTTCCTTTTTCAAAGAGAAAAGCTCTGGTAGAATTTACCGTTTTCTCCGCTTCGGTTTGGGATAAGGATGCCTACTTGGGACCTCTGAGTAGTTACATGGAGGAAAAGTTTCCGGGACAGGCATTCGACATTTTACAGGAAGAAAAAGGAGTGATCCCCATGACCAATCATCAATTTGAGCGGTACAAGGGAAAGCACATCATCAACATTGGTACGGCGGGAGGCTTTACCAAAGCAACTACAGGCTATACTTTTCAGCGAATCCAACGAGATACCCAGGCCCTTGTGGATGCGATGATCGAAAAAGGCAAGCCTTATTATTCCTTGAAAAAGAAGGTTCGCTTTCAGTTTTATGACAACCTTCTTTTATATCTGATTCACACCAATGGAGGCGATGTGCACAAGATTTTTGACCAACTCTTTGCTAAAAATGATTTCAGGACCATCCTCCGCTTCCTGGACGAGCAAACAAAGTTATGGGAAGAATTGTATATCCTGGGAAGGCTGCCCTGGATGCCTTTTCTGAAAGCCATAAAAGATTATTATATTGTCAGAAAGCCCATTGAGAATCGTTCTTCCTGCTTTCTGCCTCAAAAATTGAGTGAGCATGAATCTCCAATCCACTAATCTGTACAGCCTTTCACTTCTGTTCACGGTTCTTGTAGGAGGCTTATACGCCTTTTTCCCTGCACTTGGAGAAAAGTGTGAGCTGTGGTTTTTCATCATCATCATGCTCACTACCGGGATACCTCACGGAGCTACCGATCACATCGTTTATCAGTTTGACGCAAAAAAGAATGGTCAAAAGCCTTCCTGGTGGATTTTTCTAGGCACCTACATTGGAGCCATGATTCTTTACAGCCTCTTTTGGTATTGGCTACCCATGGTCAGCCTGGCTATATTTTTGTTGATTTCAGCCTTTCACTTTGGGCAAAGCCAGTTTCTCTTTATGAAATGGAAGGAAGTTCACCCGGTAAAGATCATCCTTTATGTATCCTGGGGCCTGATGCTTCTACTTGGCATCATTGGATTTCATATGGAAGAAAGCCTGGCTATTCTTTCAACTCTCTTTGGAGATTCTATGATCGAGATCACCTATGATATGGTAAGCCGTACGGTGATCAGCCTTGGCATGATTTGGTTTGCTTCAATGATGGTATCCCTGCTTCACGAGAAAATTTCGAGTAGGGCTTTCTTCTTTGAGTTGATGAATGTGGCTCTCCTCTTGGCTTTGAGTTCCTTCACAAGCCTGCTATTTAGTTTTGCGATGTACTTCGGACTTTGGCATTCATTGGCGTCCATTTCTCATGAAATACAGATAATCCGACAGGAAGATCCCACTTTTAGCTGGCAGAAATTTTTCAAATCTGCTCTTCCATTTTCTTTACTGAGCTTTCTAGGCATTGGTATCCTCCTTTTGGTAGGCCAATGGCTGAATGCTTATGTATCTCCCTACCTGTTGTTTTTTATTGCTATTTCTACCCTTACCCTTCCTCATATGCTTTTCATGCAACGCCTTTACCATCGGGGCAGGGAAAAGAAGGGCAAAAAACAATCTGCCCTGGCCTGAGTTTTTTCTCAAAATGAATGGCGAATAATAGCTATTCTCCAACAATCATGGCTGTTGCGAATCTTTCTGAGCGATAAAACAAACAAAGTTTCTGTCATTCATTCGTGATAATCAATAATACCTTTAAGTTTTTATGAGTGATTCCTACGTCGCGTGGTGGTGTCGTCGAGACATGAGGCTGGACGACAATGCAGCGCTTTATCACGCCCTCGACAGTGGCGAAAAGGTGGTCCCTGTATTTATTTTTGACCCTTATATATTGGATGAATTGCCCGAAAAAGACGCCAGGGTAAACTTCATCCATGACCGAATCCAGCAGCTCGATGAGCAGTTGAGAAAAATGGAGAGTAGTTTTCAGGTATTTTATGGAACTCCCGAAGATGTCTGGAAAAAACTGGTAGAAAAGGGAGGACTAAAAGCCGTTTACCTGAACCGAGATTACGAACCTTATGCCAAGGAAAGGGATGGGAAGTTGGCAAAGTACTTCGAAGATCAACACATTGATTTTCATACCTACAAAGATCAGGTAATTTTTGAAAAAAGGGAAATCCTCACCCAGCAGGACTCTCCTTACTCTGTATTTACCCCTTACAGCAAAAACTGGAAGTCTTCTCTCAATCCAGACAACCTGCGTTCTTACGATACGGAGTCTTTGTTTCACAATTTCCTAAAGGATAATTCGGGAAGTATACCAAGCCTGGAAGAAATGGGCTTTTCTCCTACCGATATTTACATTCCTCCCATGGAGCCGAACAAGGATATCATCAAGGAATACCATGAGACCCGCAACTATCCAGCGATCAGGGGGACCACGAGGATTGGTATTCATCTGCGATTCGGAACCATCAGCATCAGGAAGCTAGCCCGTTCAGCTGAGCGGATCAATCAGGCCTATCTCAATGAATTGATTTGGAGGGAATTTTACATGCAAATCCTATGGAACTATCCCCATGTAGCGGATGGCCCTTTTCGGGAAAAATACGCAGCCATCGAATGGCGCAACGATGGGGAAGAATTTGAAAAGTGGAAAAATGGAGAGACGGGTTATCCTATGGTGGATGCGGGAATGCGTGAAATTAACGCCACGGGATACATGCACAACCGAAGCCGAATGATTGTAGCGAGTTTTCTGACTAAGCATTTGCTGATTAACTGGCAGTGGGGCGAAAAGTATTTCGCAACAAAATTACTGGACTTCGAGTTATCTTCCAATAATGGAGGTTGGCAGTGGGCTGCTGGATGTGGCACAGATGCTGCTCCATACTTCAGGATATTCAATCCCGAATCTCAGATAAAGAAGTACGACAAAGACTTAAAATATATCAGAAAGTGGGTACCTGAATACGGTACTCCTTCTTATGTAAGACCCATGGTCGAACACAAAGCAGCCCGTGAGCGCTGTCTCGAGGTATACAAAAGTGCCCTCAATTAGGCCTAAGGCGCATGTGGGTTGTATTTGGTTTCATAATGGTGAGGCCCCGCATCTTCTGCGGGGCTATTTTTTGGCCTTGTGGCAATTGCTTTCCCTAACTTTAGACAATGAATCAGCCCTTTTTAAAATGGGATCGGAATTGGGAGATAGGAGCAATGCTGTACCTGTCTTTTCCCGCATTTATTTTTTTTCTGGGATGGCTAGCCCTTCCCTGGGCTTTTCTTTCTGCCTTGCTCTTACTTATAGGGCTGGGTGCCTACTTTTACTCACTGGGACCTGGCCAAGGCGGCACACCTTTTAGTGGGAATCAGGTAATGGGAATCATAGGAATTGGCCTGGGAATAGCATTCTTCTCCGGTATCAGTGGGCATCTCCCCCAATCCTTTGATTATATCAAGCATCACGAAGTATGGCAGGACCTTAGTGAGAAAGAATGGCCAGTAAGCTATCAGAATAGAGGAAAAAGTTATTTTTTGGACTATTACCTGGCTTATTATCTGCCAGGGGCTTTGGTCGCAAAGACCTTTGCTGTTGATTATACTCTTCCTTCAGCCTTATGGGGTACTTTGGGGGTGCTACTGTTGGCTTTTGGCCTTTGCAGGAAATTCGGGAAGTATCCCCTTGTGAGCCTGGTTATCTTTTTCCTGATTGGAGGCCAGGACTTGGTCATGGTCAATTTTTGGGGAATGTTGGATTGGATTCGGGAAGGACATTTTGTCGTCTATCAATGGAGAGAGTGGCGGGTCGATGATCCCCAGCTCCTTTCCTTTATCTATAAGGGGCCTTTCAATCAATTGATTTGGGCCCCCCAGCATGGGATCGGTGCTTGGCTGGCCACCCTACTGGTCTGGAACCGCATTAGTGAAAGAGCAGGGGGATGGAGCAGCCTCCTGCCCTGGACCCTGACCCTTTTTTGGAGCCCCTTCGTAAGCCTGGGTCTCCTCCCTTTTTTAGCCTTAGATGGACGGAGAGGATTGAAGGCAAGCCTGATGAAAATTCTTCACCTCCTCCCATCCTTTTTCATTGGTTTGCTATTCTTTTTCTATTACCAAGCTCATGGCCCCCTAATCTACAATGGCTTCATTTGGAATATCACCACCAGAGAAAACTGGTTGTTATTTTACTTTTTGTTTACTCTGAGTGAACTAGGTGCTTTTGCCCTATTGGTTTTTTGGGTTTGGAAAAAGGAAAAGCCGGAACCTTTGCTTAAAACCTTCTTTCTTATCAGCCTTGTTTTACTGATTTTGCTTCCCTTTTATCATATGGGGCGAATGAATGACTTCATCATGCGAGCCTCTATTCCAGCGCTGTTATTTTTTTACCTTACTACAATCAGGAGTTTCTGGATCTCGTGGAAATTGAAGAAAATCAGGTGGATTTTCGCCTTTATCCTACTGATTAGTTGTATACATAATCCCTCAGAGGCCTGGATCATTTACCATGACATTGAGCCTTCCATTCAGGAACGCTATCCTATGGATGACATCGACCTTGTCCAATTGGAAGAAGCTTATATTCGTGCTGGGCTACCTCCAGATTTCGATCTTTCCGGACAATATTTGGGTGAGGACTCTTCATTTTTCTATCGGGTGTTCCTCAAAAGCAAGTCCAACCATGAATAAGTCAATTTATGCTGGACTTAGGTTTTGGACCCTGATTTATTTGGGCCTTCCTCTGGTAATTTTTTCTCTAGGTTGGTTAAGGGAAGGGATAGCCTTTCTGATGCTGGTTTCCTTTTTCTGGGGAATGCTAATTAACAAGGATCAATTTCGCAGCAGGGAGATCAGCTATCCCTGGAGACAAATAGGGCTGGCATTCGTAGGGGCACTGATTTGGGCTTATATCTCAGGGATGGGGGGATTCCTTCCCCAGGAAGATGATTACCTCAAGCACAACCAACTTTGGCAGGACTTGGTTGAACTCCCCTGGCCGATCGGATACGTGTATAAAGGACACAGCTATGCCCTTTGCTATTATGTGGGTTATTATCTGCCGGGTGCTCTGCTGGGTAAATACCTGGGATTTGAAGCTTTTCAGATGGGAGGTTTCCTTTGGGGAATGCTGGGGCTGTGGCTCATTCTTCTTTGGCTTTTGAGACTGGTGAAAGGTCCATGGGTATGGATCGTGCTATTATTTATTCTTTTTGCCGGACAGGATGCCTTGTGGTACCTGATTGTTTATGTTAAAAATTACCTTTCCGATGGGACATGGCCTTCCTGGCAGTGGTTAGAAATGGGCCTTCCCAATATCAGGGGGCTGGCTCATAAGCTCCCTTCGCATTTAGGACACGTGGCCTGGGCTCCCCAGCATTTTATTCCCGGAGCTCTCCTTGGTTTTTTTATCCTGGACAGCTTTGGGGAAAAAGAAAATTATCGATTTCTTCCCTTTTTACATGCCTTACTCTTGCTTTGGTCCCCCTTTTTGAGCCTGGGCCTACTATTTTTTTCAATTCCTGCCCTGTGGCTGTCCAAACAAGAATACTTAGGAAAAATTTACCTCTTTCTCCCAGCTATTTTTATGGGGGCTATCATGGGCTTGTTTTACCTTTCTCACATAGATATGGATGAAAAAGGATGGATATGGGAAGGAAATGGGGGTACTTACTGGCCTATCTACCTTGTATTTTTTTCCCTACTTAAGTTTTTGCCTCCCTTGGCCGTACTGTTTTATAAATTTCAGAGGGGCAGGGGGCAGGTAAACTTACTGTGGACCCTGTCGGCGGGTCTCATCCTCCCCATGTTTTATTTCATGGGTCATGCAAATGATTTTTACATGCGTATCTGTCTCCCTGCCTGGCTGATACTCTCTGTTTTGATCATCAGACAGGTATTCGACCGAGATGTCAAACCTTGGGTGGCTCGATTTTTTTTAATCTGGTGTCTGGGGGCTGGTCTAGTACCCATAGCAAAATTGATTCGGCTGGGAAAAGAGATTTCGGGAGAAAGGGGAAACTTTGTCGAGACCAGGGCAGAAAAGGACAAGAACTTTATACAGATCAAGGAGGTCTACCTGGACCGTGGCTTGGTGGGGAAGGACACCCTTTGGGACCAATATGTGGGGCATCCCGATGCTTTCTTCTTCGAATATCTGGGTAAACCCTTGAATTTCGATCAGCCTAAGTCCCCCGAAAAGGCCAAGGGTGTGGACAAGGAAAAGAGGGAGGACGAATGAGAGAGGATTACCAGATAATCTATATTTTTGCAAAAAACTTGAGATGAGCCTTCAAAAAATGCTTACGGGTGAATACGCTGCCTCTTTGGTGAAGGATGGAATGAAAGTGGGGATTGGAACGGGTTCCACAGTCTATTACATGATCATGAAGTTGGGAGAGAGGGTAAGAGAGGGGCTTGACATCTTTGGGGTAGCCACCTCGGAGAAAACTGCCCGCTTATGCGAGGAAGAGGGGATTTCTCTCCGAAAATTTGACGAGGTAAGGACCTTGGACATTTGCATTGATGGGGCGGACGAGTTTGATCCTAACCTTCAACTGATCAAGGGTGGGGGAGGGGCTTTGCTGAGGGAAAAGATGGTAGCCTCTATAGCTGAGACATTTGTGGTCATTGTAGATCAAAGTAAACAGGTAGATCACCTGGGAGCCTTTCCTCTGCCTGTCGAAATTGTTCCTTTTGGTTGGAAGCATACCCTGGAGCGATTGGTAGACATGGGACTTCGACCTGGGCTGAGAAAAAAAGAGGGCAAGGCCTTTCTGACCGATAACGGCAATTATATTTTGGATTGTCAGGTAGGGAAAATCGATTCACCTTCAGAGTTAGAGAGAAGGCTAAAAGGCACTCTGGGCGTAGTAGAAACGGGGCTTTTTATCGACATGGCCACAAAGGTGATTATGGCGGATGAAGAGGGAAAAATTGAAATCATAGCGCGTTAGATGGCGGAAATTGGAAAAGATTTGGAAAAGGCTGCCTATTGGCTACGCAGGGGTGAGGTAATCGGAATTCCTACGGAGACTGTTTATGGGTTGGCTGGCAATGCTTTGGCTGGTACTGCTTTAGCTCGAATTTTTGAGGTCAAGGAGCGTCCTCAGTTCAATCCATTAATACTTCACACGGATGATCCTGCTAAGCTTCCTCAATTTGTAACACATTTTCCACCATTAGCCAGAAAATTGGCTAATGCCTATTGGCCTGGCCCACTGACCTTACTTCTTCCGAAGCGTCCGGAGGTTCCCGAATTGTTGACTGCAGGAAATGAGCGGGTAGCCATTAGGATTCCGAGGCATTTTTTGACTTTAAAATTATTGGCTCAACTTGATTTTCCCTTGGCGGCACCTAGTGCCAACCCCTTTGGCTACATCAGCCCTACCCAGGCAGTTCATGTAGACCATCATCTGGGGAATAAGATTCCTTATATATTGGATGGGGGGCCTAGCCAGGTGGGGGTAGAGTCGACCATTTTGGGTATGGAAAGGGATGGGAGCTTTAAGGTGTATCGGTTGGGGGGATTGGACATGGAAGAAATTGAGGCCATTACGGGCCCTATCCTCCGGGCAAAGGACAGTGAAAAGCCACAAAGCAGCGGTAGCCTCAAGAGTCATTATGCTCCACGTACCCATTTGATTTTGGGAGAAATATTATCTCTGTGGGCTCGGCATGGGGGGGATAGGGTTGCGGTATTGAACTTTTCAAAAGCCAAATCGGAATTACCTTTGGAGCAGCAGTTTTTTCTCAGCGAGAAGGGGGATTCAAGGGAGGCGGCGAGTCGACTGTTTGGCCTTCTCCGGAAACTCGACGGGGGAAAATACGATAAAATCCTGGCAGAGCGATTGCCAGAGAAGGGCCTGGGTCCTGCTATCAATGATCGTTTGTCTCGTGCGCAGGCGGCTAATAAGTGAGGTATTTTTGAAAGGATAATTTTTGTTTTTATGGAGGGGTGGGGTGGATTTGCTTAAAGATTTGATTTTGAGATTTTTATGTTTTTATGAAACCGTTTCAAACGGTTTAGAACGGTTTGGAACGGTTCGGATCGCTTTATCAAGGAGGAGACTTTTGAATTTTCAAGCCTATTTCATCTCCCATCCTCCAGTACATTACAATACCAAAAAGCCAAAGCTCACTTAATTTTTTCTTTTATCCGGTTTCTTTGTCTTTTGATGTGTCAGTTTTTGAAGGGTGCTAGGTAATAGAGGTTTTTCGTAAGTAATTGAAAATCAGTTTTTCTGGTTGGTTCTAAACGGTTCCAAACCGTTTAGAACGGTTTGGAACGGTTCAGATCGCTTTATCAAGGAGGAGATTTTTGAATTTTCAAGCCTATTTCATCTCCCATCCTCCAGTACATTACAATACCAAAAAGCCAAAGCTCACTTAATTTTTTCTTTTATCCGGTTTCTTTGTCTTTTGATGTGTCAGTTTTTGAAGGGTGCTAGGTAATAGAGGTTTTTCGTAAGTAATTGAAAATCAGTTTTTCTGGTTGGTTCTAAACGGTTCCAAACCGTTTAGAACGGTTTGGAACGGTTCAGATCGCTTTATCAAGGAGGAGATTTTTGACTACCAACAAGTCACTTCTGATAACTTATGCTATGCCTTTTTTTGAATCGGAAACTGATAAATCACTGTTTTCCTATTGAAAATCCATCCTTTAAAGCCTCAGGTTTATGCCTAGATTAATTTTAGGGCTTGTTTAGCTAAATTGATGAAAATCAAGTTTTTATCAGTGGTAAAAACCGTTCCAAACGGTTTAGAACCGTTCGGAACCGTTCATAACGCATTATCAAGGGGCAGATTTTCAAATCCTCCCCTCCCCAAAAGGCAATTTTTTTGTGATTGCTTTTCGAGCCCTTTTCAACTATCATTAACATCAATCCTTGGAAATCACTCTACCTCCAAACCATGAGAAAAACAATCCTCTTATTTGCTCTCAACACTGCCATTCTCCTTTCCTTTGGGCAGCAAATAATCCCACAAGAAGTCATAATCATGCTCGAACCCGGCGTAACTGTCGAGTCTTTCAATCCTGCCAACTATTCCCTCTCCCTGCGCTTCAAAGAAACCCTCTCCTCTAAGTGGAACATCCACCTCTTTGCCAGCGAACAGCCCGCCCTCAAGCCAGAGATACTCCTGAAAGTCCAACAGCTTCAAGCAGTTCGCCTGGCTCAATACAACCACCAAATAGGACTTAGAGAAGGTCAGCAATCCATTCCCTCAGATTCCCTTTTTGATCAACAGTGGGCCCTGAATAATACAGGGCAAGGTGGTGGATCGATAGACGCCGACATCGATGCGCCCGAGGCCTGGGACCTCAGCCGAGGAGGGCTCACCTTTCTACAGGATACCATGGTCGTGGCCGTAATCGACGACGGCTTTGACCTCAACCATGAAGATATTCTCTACTGGAAAAATAAAGGTGAAATCCCTAACAACAACCTCGACGACGACAATAACGGCTTCGTAGATGACTTTGACGGATGGAACGCCTACAATAACAGTGGGCAAATCACAACCAACAGCCACGGTACCCAAGCTGCAGGAATTATCGCTGCCATTGCAGACAATCAAATAGGTACATCCGGTATCGGTTGGCGAAGCGCTGTACTGCCTATCATGGGCCTTTCTGGAGTAGAAGCCACCGTCATAAAGGCCTATGATTACATTCTCCAACAGCGACTCCTCTATGAAAAAAGTGGGGGGCAGGCCGGGGCCTTTATCGTCGCCACCAATGCCTCTTTTGGTGTGGACAATGGACTTCCTTCTGATTTTCCCATCTGGTGCGCCATCTATGACTCCCTGGGGCAATATGGCATCCTCAGCGTAGCAGCTACCAGCAATAGAAATGTGAACGTAGACCAGGTAGGAGATATACCCACGGCCTGTAGCAGCGATTTTCTGATCACCGTAACCAATAGCAATATTTCCGATCAGAAAGACTCAAGAGCCGCCTTTGGTCCTTCTACCATCGACCTCGCAGCACCAGGAACCGGAGTTTTGACTACCTACACCGGCAACCGATATGGACCCGTTACCGGTACCTCTTTCGCTTCTCCCCTTGTGGCCGGCGTTGTTTCCCTCATGCTGGCTGCTGCTTGCCCGAAACTCTCCATCGACTATGTCAATAACCCCGCCGAAACCGCCCTCAAGATCAAAGCCATGATACTCAATGGCAGCGATACCCTTGTCGCATTCCAAAATAAAGTCCGTACCGATGGTCGGCTCAATGCTTTTAAAGCCCTCAATCTCCTCCTTGATTCCTGCCAGCAAAGCTCGGATACCTGCTTTCAGCCCTACAGGCCCTTTGCCACCTCCATCTCCGGAAGTGAATCTTTTCTCTTTTGGAACCAAATCCAAGACAGTCAAAAAGTACAAATCAGATTAAGGGAAAGAGGAACCACCAATTGGACCCATACCCTGATGGTAAAAGGTCTGGATACCCTAGTAAACAACCTCAGCCCCTGTACTGCCTATGAATGGCAGGTAGCTCAAGCCTGTGGAAATTCCTTCAGCAGCTTCACTCCCTCATCTTTTTTCCGTACCCTAGAATGCTGTGAAGCCCCTCCAGCCTTCGACTCAACAGCCCTTGCTGACTCGAGTATTTTTCTTTCCTGGGCATCCCAGCCCCTGGCCTCTATGTACCAACTTCGCTACAGGGCCAAAGAACAGACCAATTGGATACCCATTTCCTTGAGTGAAGACAGCCTTACTCTTCAAGGGCTGGAAACATGTACCGATTACGAGGTTCAGTTGTGGAGCATCTGCGCCAATGATCCCTTCGATACCCTGGCAGCCTCTTTCAAGACCCAGGGCTGTGGCTCCTGTACGGATTTATCTTATTGCCAGGCTTCGGCTCAGGATGTGGACTTCGAATGGATAGACTCTTTAAGCATAGGCCCAATCAAAAAGACTAGCGGCAAAAATGGAGGATTTGGAGACTTTACCGATGAAACCTTTACCCTTATGTTGGATTCTGCCTACGAAATATTCCTTCAGCCGGGCTATGAAAGCACTTCTTTTACCGAAAAATGGAGGGTTTGGATCGATGGAGATCGAGATGGAGTGTTTGACTCGGACGAACTCCTCCTCGATCCGGAGGCACGCAAGGATGGTTTTCTGGATACCCTATTTTTTCCCAATGATTTTAAAAGTGGCCAGACCCGGATGAGAGTGGCTATGCGTTGGGCAGGATTTAACTTTACAGATGTTCCTGAAAGCTGTGGATCCTTCGGCAATGGTGAGGTGGAAGACTATTGTATATTCCTTTCTGACGATCCCTTTTACTGCGAAAGCTCCTCGGCTGGCCTGGGCCTCCAGTGGATTCAAAAAGTGGTGATGAATCAAAAAATCATTGGTGGTGAAATATGTAATGAATCAGGAATCAATGAAAATGGATATGGACTTTACGATAGCCTCCCCTACAGTAACTTTCATTATTGTTGTTTCCCCGGCCATGTTACAGAATTAGAAATCATACCAGGATCCGTCAACAAACAATCCGGATATTGGCGTGTATGGGGGGACTGGAACGATAATGGAATCTTTGAGTCCTCTGAGCTATGGTTAGATACTTTTCAGGTAGAACTGGACACCCTTAGAAAGACACTTCGTTTTCCCACCTCTGTTGAAGCTGTTGATGGCCTGCTCCGAATGCGTTTTATCCTCCGAAAGGACAGTCCACCTGAGCCCTGTGGTGAATTTTTAGAGGGAGAAGTAGAAGACTATGTCATTGATTTGGGGCCAATTTCCAGCATAGAAGAAAAAAAATCCCTCCAAGCGAAAGTCTTCCCAAATCCCACTCAGGATTCCTGGAAAGTATCCTCCGAAATCCCTCTTCGCTCTTTATTTTTATATGATTTACAAGGAAGGCTTTTATACACATCCATTCCCCTCAAGAAGAGAACTGAAATTTTCACCCATTCCCTTTCGCCGGGGATTTATATCCTCAGGATAGAAACCTCCAGGGAAAGCACACAAAAAAAGTTATCCCTTATTGGTTCTTCCTATCGGTAATGGGAAGGGTATTTTTTCCATTTTGCATGAAAAAACCAAAAACTGCTCCCAAAATACCGCCTACGAGATGGGCAAACTGAGAAACCTGATCAGGCTGAAAGGCGCCGTAAATCTCCCGTCCCAGATAGAGCAGGACTACCAAGATAAAGGTCATGGGAATTCCTCCCTTGCTCTGGGTAAAGGAGGCCAGTACGATCATCATAAAAAGTACCCCACTCGCACCCAGCAGAGCAGCTCCAGAAAAAAGGACTACATGAAGAATACCCGTGACCAAAGCCGTGAGAAAAATCATTACAGCCAGTTTGGGAGAACCATACTTTTCCTCCAGTATAGGACCCACCAATAAAATCACCCCGAAATTTCCATAGAGGTGATTCCAATTGTCATGTCCCAGGGAATGGGAAAAAAGTTGGAAGTACCAGATAGGATCGGCCATTCGAATATCTGAATACACCGTGAAGAAATACATGATGTCCAGCCCAAAACTCTGAATAGCCATGATAGCTACACAAATAAAGGTAAAATTGAGGGTGGTGGGTGCGTTATATTTAATTTTCATCCTTTGGCGTTGACGATTTCCTTGAAGGAAGTTAGCAAAAATGGGAAAAGTTCTCCCTTAAATTCTACGGCTTTTTGTCAAAAAGTTGATATTTGCCATTCAAAGAAGAAAAAAAATGAAGTTAAGCAGGATGAGCATAGCCCTGGGAGCTATTCTGGGACTGATCGCAGTCATCGCCGGAGCCCTGGGAGCCCATGCCCTGGAAAAAAGTTTGAGTGCCGACCAACTCGATTCCTTCGAGACAGCGGTAAGATTTCAGATGTACCATGCCCTGGCCTTTCTGGCCTTAGGAGCCATCTCCTATGGACCCAAGATTAAGGGCCTTGCCACAGTTTTCTGGCTATGGCTGATAGGAACCATTTTTTTCTCAGGTTCCATTTATTTGCTGGTGCTCACCCAAATAAACAGCAGCATCCTGGGTCCCATTACTCCTATTGGGGGCTCTATCCTAATTTTTGGTTGGGCCGCACTTATTATTTGGGCACTTAGAAGAGGCTAATGGAAGGAATCTGGAAATTTTTGTTCGAACCCTACGAATCTTATACCTCTTTGCTGGTTGCCCTGGAAATCATTGCAGCCTTCTGTGGGGTAGCTTCGGTGATTTTTGCCTGGTTGGAAAATATATGGGTCTACCCATTTGGAATTATCTCTACAGCTATATACGTCTATATTTTGGCTGATTTTGGCCTATACGGGGACATGGGCATCAATGCCTATTACTTTGTCATGAGCATTTACGGATGGTACAATTGGCAAAAGTCCACCCCCCAGGAAGGAGAATTGAAAATATCCTGGGCGGGAAGGCGGGACAACCTTCTGGGTTTGCTCCTTCTGGCCCTGTCTTTTCCCATTTTCGCCATGTTCTTGGATAATTTTACCGATAGTACCGTGCCCTGGATAGATGGATTCACAACTTCCATCTTTTTTATGGGTATGTGGTTCATGGCCAGAAAGCAGGTAGAAAATTGGATTTACTGGATCGTAGGGGACCTGATTTCCATTCCCCTTTATCATTACAAAGGATTGACCTTCACCAGTATACAGTATTTCATCTTCCTGGGATTGGCCGTTGGTGGTTGGATTGCCTGGATGAAAAAGGCCCGCCAAACTCCGGCCTATGCAAATTGAACCCCCACTTAAAATAGCCATCGTAGGCCCTGAGTCTACGGGTAAGACAACCCTCGCCGAGCAACTGGCCCTCTCCCTAAAGACGGCCTGGGTCCCTGAGTACGCCCGCGAATACCTTGACCACTTAGATCGACCCTATCGGCAGGAGGACCTCACGGAAATCGGCAGGGGGCAGCTCCGCATCGAAGAGCAAAGGCTGTCAAAGGCCCAAAAGTTTTTGATTTGCGACACCAATCTCCTCGTGATCAAAATCTGGTCTGAATATAAATATGGAAGCCTCAATCCTCGTCTAGCTAAGTTGATAGACCTCCATGCCTACACCATACATTTTCTTACCTACATCGATCTTCCCTGGACCTATGATCCCCAAAGAGAAAATCCTGATCTGGAGGAAAGAAAAGAATTATTTCAGCTCTATGAAGACGAATTAAAGGATCAGGGCCTTAGGTACCATATCCTAAAGGGAAACGAGAAAGAACGATTGGCCTCTGCCCTGGATAAAATAGAGTCCCTGTTTTCTTCCTCGGACGGCTAAGGCATGAAAGGCCAAACTTTTTGTTTTTCGGAGGTTTTCTTGCAAATATCCCAGGCCCTTCCTAAATTCGCATTCCATTTTTCATAGAAAGATTTGTGGTTATATGCCAGTAAAGTTAAGACTTCAACGCCGGGGACGTAAAGCAGCTCCCTTCTACACCATCGTAGCAGCCGATTCAAGAGCCAGACGCGACGGTAGGTACATCGAAAGATTGGGTTTCTACGACCCCGTCGCCTCTCCCGCCAAGGTTTACGTGGATCACGACTCCGCAATCAAGTGGTTGAGCACCGGGGCACAGCCTACCAACACCGTCAAGCATTTGCTTCGCCATACCGGCGTCAACCTCAAGTTTGCCCTTATCAAGCAGGGTAAATCAGAGGCAGAAATGGAAAAAATCTACGGGCGCTGGAGAACCGAAAAAGACGGTAAGTCCAAGAAAAAGATCATTTCCGTCGACATTCACGGAACTCCCCTTGAGCCTGTCCCAACTTCTGAGAAGAAGGAGCACAAAAATGCCGCAAATCCCGAGCCTCCAAAGGCTGAAGAAGAAAAAGTAGCCGCCCCTGCGGAAGAAGAAGTGAAGGAAGAAGCCGCTACCCCAGCAGCAGAGGTAGAGGCTCCTGCAGAAACTGAAGCTGGTTCAGACTCAGAGGCCGAGGCCGAAAAGCCCGCCGGAGAATAAGAATTGTCCATACAAACTATCAAGCATCTTTGGTACCTTCCGAAGATGTTTTTTTTTGTCAGGCTGAATCGCCCATGAATCCTGAAGATTTCGTCGAAATAGGTTACATCTCTAAGGCTCACGGACTCACCGGAGAGCTTAAGATCGTTTTTGATGTTCATGATATGGAAGAATATGCCGACCTTCCTGTCCTTTATCTCGGCAAGGAAGGCGAAAATATTCAACCCTACATCGTCGAATACCTTTCTATGCAAACCACCAATCAGTTTTTGGTAGCCTTTACCAGCATTAAGGATAGGATTTCGGCAGAAAATCTACATGGTTATACCATCTATTTCCCCAAGGAAGAACTTCCTCCCCTGGAAGAAGGCCACTTTTACTATTATCAAGTCATTGGATTTAAGGTAAATGACAAAGAAAAAGGCCTGTTGGGTGAAATCACAGGCTTTATTGATGGCAATGTACAAGATGTCATGGTGATGGACCATCAAGGCTACGAGGTGCTCATTCCCGTCGTGGACCATATCGTAGGTTTGGCTGATTTTGATAAAAAAAGGGTGGAGGTAGACCTGCCTGAGGGATTGCTGGAATTGTACATGGGCCTTGACGACGAGGAAGACGATGAGGCATAAAAGCCCAATCCCAGGCTAAGGACCTAGTTTCCAACTCAGTCCTGTACGCAGTCCTAGTCGATAGCGCATCTGCTCAGGAGAAGAGGCACCAGAGAATGCTCCTGTCAATTGATGGGTAAATACAGGCCCTGCGGAGAATCTGAGCCCTTTGCTTATTTGATATTCATAATCTACCCGATAGGACATCAAGGCATTCCAGGCTTGATAGCGAGGCAGTTCAAATGCGTCTATAAAGGGGGTTTCTTCGGCGATCTGCTCAAAATGACGATTAGATTCTAAATTGAAGTTCAGAGAAGGTCCCAAACCCAGGACCCACTGATGCCTTCCCTTGTCAATCAGGCTGAAGCCTACCTGCACGGGTATTTCCAATTGCGACTGGGTAAATTTATAGCTTTGAAAATCTTCAATAGGAAGATCGGCAGCTTCCACCGCCCCTTCTGGCACAAAGTCTGAAGGAAGACGTCCGACCTCGATCCTCCCATCTCTGCTGCTAAAGTATCGGGCGCCAACCGCTAAGGCCCATTTTTGCCTGAATTCATAAGAAAGACCCATACCCAGAAATTGATTGACCCTCGGATATGAAATCCTGAGTACAGGCAGAGGACGATCTACGGGAGAAAAGGGATTGTTGAGGTTCCAGCCCTCTACCTCGCTGTAATCTACCCTGGTATTTCCAGCTTGAAAAAGGCTGCCTTCCTGGCTCAATTGAGCGAAGCCCCGATTGTCTGCGCTGCCCCATCCTCCATAGAGTTCCAGCCACCACTTAGGTGTATGTACATGCTCTACCTCCAAGGAAAAAATAGTTCCCGAATTCCATTGAGTTTCAAGGCTGATAGACCTTGTATCCATATGCTTAGGGGCATAAAAGGTAAGGCCTTCCTCTATGGGGGGACTTTTTGGAACATGGATAGGAGAGGAGATAGAAACAGGGGTCCAGGGTATTCTATTTATCCTAATGGATGCAGTATTCAGTCCAGCAGCAACCTGATTTCCCTTCTTTTGGAGGGAGGAGGAGGTGAAACTTTCAGGCTTACAGCTATCTGCATAGGTGATGTGGGGAAGCAAAGGGCTCAGGGCCATCTGAGAGGAAGGGAAACGATGGTTGAAGCGGTAGGTAGCTAAGAAAGTGAGAAGGCAGAGGCCTCCAATCCCAAAAACTATCCAGCGAAAAAGGTAAGCGTTCTTTCGCTGTTCGGAGAGCCGCTGCTCCAGGCCCTTCCAGACTGCCGGAGAGGGAGGATGGCTGAGGTTGTCCATCTTTGATTTTATATGCCTTTCGAATTCTTCAGATGGCATCTCGATAGGGATGTTTGATTAAACTGGCTTCTCGTACATATTTCCGGAGCAGGGCTCTGGCCCGGGTGTATTGTGAGCGACTGGTACTTTCGCTGATTTGCAATTTTTCTCCAATTTCTGCATGTGAGTAACCCTCTACGGCGTAAAGGTTGAATACCCATCTGTATCCATCGGGAAGCTGTTGGATCAAGTTTCTCAGGTGCTCGGCTTCCAGGCTGGAGATGATTTCCTCCTGCGAGTTGCCGGCCACTTCTTCTTTAAGCTCCATTTGATGGAGGTAGTGCTTTTCTTTTCTGAGTATGTCAATGGCCGTATTGACCATAATGCGTCGAATCCATGCCTCCAATGATCCCTGATCCTTAAACTTTTTTAGGTGTTTGAATACCTTGATGAATCCTTCCTGAAGGATATCTTCGGCTTCAGCCTGGGACTTTACATAGCGGAGACAGACAGCCATCATCTTGGGAGCAAAGAGGTCATACAACTCGCGCTGGGCACGAGCTTTGTGTTTGACACAGTCTTTGACGATCGCCTTGATGGGCCGACTCATAGAGCTTGGTTTGGATTCAGGACGGGCAGTTTTCCTCATCTGCTGCTTTAAGGTAAGCAAAAATAAAAAATGCCACCCCGTCAAGGGGTGACAATTTTCAAAGAAGAGAATTTATACAAAGCCAAAAGGCGCAAATCCTATGAAATGTTGGTCATTTTCTCGCCTATTAGGGAAGGACAGATGTAGAGTTGTTGAGGTCAATGGCCTCTCCGGCCTCTTGAATGCTTTCCATCTGCAGAAGTTCGGCTCCAATAAAGAAAGCCAGTCCAAGCCCGAGTCCCAGCAGTAAAATGCCCAAAATGTTTGTTTTTTTCTTTTTCATGATAAAATTGTTTCCTGATTACCCACTTGCTTACGCCATTAAACCCAAGAAAGAGGTTTTTTTCAAGTAAGTTTTATCCTCCGTGTCAGGATGTCGAAAGGGCGTGTATATTAATCTATATATGTGTTTCTCCTCTTGTCTTAAGCAACTTTAGATCAAGATGGCACCGAGGCAGACCCCCACACTTATCCCGATGGTACTGAGATTCTTTGGAACAGCAAAAATAGACATTGCCACGAGTAAAATGATATCTACCGGGCGCCCAGGAGGGTAAATTTCAAATATTTCATAATCGCATTGGAAGGTCTTGTTATTGAACCTTGGCTTGATACACATCACAAGGTCTTCATCTTGATTCTTTACCTAATATCTGAAGTCAAAAATTCTTTTGCTATATAGCTTAAATTTGTGCCATTGCCCGCCTTGATCTACAAAAGAAAGGACCATGCTCCCATTTTACTTCCAACAAGCCTTGCCCAGGGTTTGGCCTGCACTTTTCAATACCATTTTTGACTGCTAGGTATCGGCGTAAGTGAGCAGGTATGTCTGATCTCGGTAAAGAAGTTTCGTTTTGTCCGAGCAGAGGTTAGGCCTGCCCATCTCGGCGAGAATCCTTTGATTCTCGTCGGTGATGGCTATCTTATTCTTACAATTAGTTGAGGATACTTTCAGGGTCTCCATCAACGATTTTCTTTGTCTTTTTTTGAGGCCGTTCAGTTCTCTGACTTTTAGTTTACAGGCAGGTCTTTGAAAAAGAACCCTAATCAGAAAGGACCAACCTTTATCAGCCTCTTAATTTTAGTCATAAGTCGATGGGTAAATCGCTCTTGGGGATGCCATAAAGAATTTGTTATCAATCCCGAGATAGCTATTTGTCTTACCGCCAAAAAAGATTCGTGATTATCATTACTCAAAAAAAAGACAGAGAAAATCAATTTAGGTTGAAAGCGCGATGGGGGAGGGGTACATTCATTCCGTAAATGAGCATATCTTCTTCCGAATCCATGCTTTCAATAAGGTGCATACCTAGACGGCGAACGACTTTCTGCGAAGCTTCGTGCTGAACCCCCACCGAGGCATTGAGGTAGGAAAACCCTAGCTTATTAAAAGCGAGGTCCACGACGGCGGCCACAGCTTCGGTAGCCATGCCTCGGCCAGTGAATTCGGGAAAAAGTCCGTAAAGCAGTTGAGGTTGGGGTTCTTCCAACATAGGCCAAAGGCCAGCAAAACCTACAAATTTACCAAATGGCTTAGCCCAAATCTTCCACAATCCCCACTTGTAATGATGAAAGTACTTCTGATTAGCCAGAATAAATTTTTCGCTCTCCTCTAGGTCGATAATCATGTTATCCCATAGGGATGCCCGCAAAAACGGGTGCGTAAAAAGCTCGTGCAAAAGACTCAGATCTTCTGCCTCAAAAGGAGTCAGATGAAGGCGATCGGTCTCTAATATACGAGCCTGTGTAGGCGATCTCATATACCCTAAACATAAGGGGTTTTTTTAAAAATACCAATTTCCATATATGATTTTTATCATCGTAGCCTCTGAAAATCAGATACATAAATATAGACCTATGTGCTTATGAACAGCACTTTATGCATCCATGGCCCGGGTGAGAATGCGGCATGCTTCTGTCATTTCGGAGTCGCTAATGCTCAGGGGAGGGCTGATCCGTAGGCCATTTTTGATGTTGAGAAATCCTATGGTCATCAGTCCCAGGTCCAGGGCTTTTTTTCTGACGCGGTCTGCCGTTTCGAAGTTTTCAAATAAAATGGCGTAAAGCAATCCCTTCCCCCGTAGGCCTTTGATCAGAGGATGTTGAAGATGGCAGAGCATGAGCTTCTCCTTTCTTTGGACTTCATTTATGTAGTTTCCTTGCTGTAATTTTTGAAAGGCTGCCAGGCCTGCGGCGCAGCTCAGGGGACCTCCTCCAAAGGTGTTGATGTGGCCCAGGATGGGGTTTTGGGTGATAATATCTGCAATTTCTTTCCGTGTGATCCATGCACCCAGGGGAAGTCCAGCCCCTAAAGCCTTGGCCAGGGTAAGGATGTCGGGTTTACACCCATGCTGCTGGTGAGCGAAAAGGGTACCTGTACGCCCAAAGGCAGTTTGTATTTCATCCAAAATCATCAAAGCGCCCACTTCATCGCAGCGATTTCGGACAGCTTGAAGGTATCCTTCCTCCGGCAGGATGGCTCCTCCAGCCCCTTGTATGACCTCCAATATGATGCAGGCGCTCTCCTCATCAATGATTTTGAGGGCTTCAGTGTCATTGAAGGGAACATGATATACTTCGGGAAGCAAGGGACCATATCCCCGTTTCATTTCTGGGTTGCCACTGACACTCAAGGCTCCATGGGTTGAGCCGTGATAGCTATTGAAGCAGGCTACGATCTTTTTTCGCCCGGTAAATCTCTTGGCGACTTTCAGTGCAGCTTCGTTGGCCTCTGTACCCCCATTGACGAAGTAGACCTTCTCGAAACCCTCTCCCAAAGCCTTGCTCAGCGCCTCGGCATAGCGAACCTGGGGAGCCATGATGGATTCTCCGTAGACCATGGTATGGAGGTATTTTCCCGCCTGCCCCTGGATTGCCTCCTGTACCTCGGGGACTCCATGTCCCAAATTCATGACGCATATGCCGCTGATGAAGTCGATCCATTTTCTTCCCTCAGGTCCGTAGAGGTAGACCCCCTCGGCTCTTTCCACCTCTATACCGATGGGTTCGGGAACCGTAAAGGCCAAATGAGCTTCGAATAATTCTCTGTCCCTATTCATGTACCACAAAAATAATTAATGTAGTTTTGTGAAGAAACTGTTGGTACTTCGACATGTTTAAGGATGATCGGCTCATTGTCTTGGTTCTTATCCTGCTTCTCCTTGGCGACGTAGGTTTTTCCTTCTATCAATACCTACAAATGCCCCTGGATGGAGATCTCGCTGATATTGTCCTACCTTCGGACCGCTGCGATGAGGTCCTGGCCGATCCCTTGGGACTTACTGCCCTCTTTGAAGGCGAAGTATATACCTCCCCCAATCGCTGGGTCGTTCATGCCCTCCTCTCCAATTACATGAGATCCATGCCCTTGATGCTTCAGGTTTTTTGGGCTCCTATCCCTAGCATTTACCTGAGTGCAGCCCTGCTCAAGGTCCTGACCCACCTGCTACTGCTCTTTGTCGCAGGCCTCTACCTGGATTTATTGGGCATTAGCAAGAAAATTTACCTTTTGGTCTCTCTCCTGATCTTATCTTCCTTCTTCCAGGCAGTGGGCTATCACAGTTCCATGGGTATGATCGACCAGAGCCTTTCTTATGCCAGCTTTTATGCCCTCCCCTTGGGCATTTTTCTTCTCTACC
Organism: uncultured Bacteroidia bacterium; assembly: GCA_964564415.1. Classification (GTDB taxonomy): domain Bacteria; phylum Bacteroidota; class Bacteroidia; order J057; family J057; genus JALEFZ01. The sequence continues at coordinate 86,428 of CAZMAV010000006.1, forward strand.
TCTATCCCTTTTTTCGAATCCTCCCATCAGAGGATTCCTCCTCCTGGCCGGTGGGAATTTACCTGGTGATGATTCCCCTGGCTTTGGTTCAGAGCCTGGGAGGTCCCCTGATTGCTCCTTTGGCTGTCCTCCTCTGCGGGGGAATGTGGGGATACCTCTGGCTTTCCTCTTATCATAACAACAGCTATGATGGAGAAAGTAAGCTAGTTGGCAGGCTATGGCGGGCCATGGGAGATATTTCCCAACCGATCAGGATCATCTTCCCCATATTTGTAATCTTTTCTCTGTACTCTATTTATTTGGGGAGGTTCAACATAGAAAATGAGGTGGAGGGACCAGGGCTTTGGGAGCGCTATCTGCTTTTACCGCGGGGAATTTTTTCCATGATGACTGCCAAACCCGGTCCCTGGCTCCTCCTCCTGCTTACCCTCGTACAGTGGATAGGGCTAGGCCGAATGGGAAAGCTCCAAGGGCCAATAAAGCGATTGCTGATAGGAGCTGGCCTTCTTACTTTGGTCTATCTCTTGATTTTACCTCTGGGTGGATATAGGGAATATCGCCCCCTGATCGTCCGAAGAGATACCTTTATGCCCATATATCTCCTGCTCATGTTTTTTAATATCTATTCCCTGGGGCTTTTATTGAAGTTATCCTCTCCTGTTTTTCGTCCCTGGATTTGCTGCCTGGGCCTGGGAATAGGGCTGTTTTTTTCTCTGGCCGATGCACAGGCCCCACCCAAGAATAGCTGTGAAATAGCTTCTATGAAGGAATTACAGGAGAAAACATCTCCAGTGGCCCTTAGTAGGGAATGTAGTCTCATGTCCTGGAAACCCATTAAAAATCCCGGGGAGTCAGCCCCACAAGCAAAACTACTCCTGCATTGGGGGGTAACTGAGGAGGCCAAGTATTATTTTCATCCCTAAAAATCCCAAAATGATAGCAGGACGACAATTAGAAAACATCCTGAAAAGTCACACATTCGTAGAACTGAGAAAGTCGTATCATGAAAAAAGCAAGCTATATTCCTATTGATTGTAATTACTACGATAAACTGGAAGCCTGGGCAGTCCTAAGACAGGAGGTTGAGGTAGTATTTCTCCAAGAGAGTGAAAAGGAAGAGGTCCTAAGGGGCCTTATCGAAGACTTTTTTATCGAGAAAGGTGCTGAATACATGAAAATGAAAGATGGTAAGAGCCTCAGACTTGATCGACTGGTTGCTGTCAATGGAGAGGCAGTCCCCAAGTCCTGCTGAATATATTGTATATTTTTCTGGTTGAACAAAGCATAGCAGCATACCATACATTCGCCAAAATCATGGATAAAAATTCAACTCAAGTAATTCAAAACGAAAAAGAAAGCCGCTTCGAAGTCGAAGGTAAAATAGCCTATTTAGAATACATGGAGAGAAGCACGATGATTGTTTTTCCTCATACAGAAGTTCCAGATGAAATGGAGGGGCAGGGCATAGGCAAGCTGCTGGTGGTTACTGCCCTGGATTGGGCCAAGAAGAAGGAAAAGCGCATCGTACCTACCTGTCCATTTGTGGCCTCTTACATAGGCAGACATCCAGAGTACCAATCCATGTTGGCGCCAGGATACAGAATATAAAGCTCACAAAGGCATAAATTTAAGGCTAAATCTGTCATTGAGGCACTCTTTGATCTCCTGGATCTTTGCCTCGTCTTTCTTTTGATAAATGAGCAGGCAGGCAACCTTAGCCCTAGAGTCGGGAAGCAATTGATTCAGAAGTTCCTCCACCTCCCGACAAATCTCTATCAGGCTATTTGCGATTTGATTGCTGATGATGAGGAAATCCGGTACGGAAATCATCCTGAGTTTCTCTCTTTTCCTAATCTGCGAAAACTGACTCCTCAGGTGAATCAGCTGGTCGCTTATGTCTATGATCATGGCTTGGATCTCTCCGGGAAGCTGTACAAGCCAGCCCTCTAATAGCTTCATGGCATTTTCCAACTCACCCTGCCTGAGTTCACCCCTGATTCGGGATAGATTATCCTTATGATTCATTTTCCCCTTGCTCGCTCCCTTCGGTTTTATAAAAGACGATTCTGGAGAAACAATTATTAAAAATTTTAGTAAAAATACAAATTTAAGCTAATAAAATTAGTAAAAATGAAGAAAAAAGAAGGGCCTCAATCAGGCCCCCTCTCAAGATTATTTATTTTACAATATTGACAATTCTGCCCGGGACAACGATGACCTTTTTGGGGGACTTCCCTTCCAGCCATTTCTGAACGGCTTCATTGGCCAAAGCGACCTCTTCCACTGCTTCCTTGCCCGCATCGGCAGCCACAGAAATCTTGGTCCTCACCTTTCCGTTGATCTGTACCGGATAGACAACGGAGTCCTCCACGAGGTATTCTTCTTTAAACTCGGGAAAAGAAGTTTCTAAAATACTGGTCTTGTGTCCCAGGGCCTCCCATAGTTCTTCGCAGAAATGAGGGGCAAAGGGAGAAAGCAAGACCAGGAAGGGCTTCAGGATATCCCGTTTGTTACACTTCATTTTTTGGAGGTCCTTGGACAGAACCATGAAGGCGGGAACAGCTGTGTTGAAGGCCATTCGCTCGATGGAATCCTCCGTCTGCTTGATGGCGGTATGGAGGGCCTTAAGTTCTTCTTTGCTAGGCTTTTCCTCACTGATGTCAATCTTATTGTTCTCATCCATAAAGAGGTTCCAGGTCCTTTTGAGGAAGGAAAACACACCTGAAATACCTTCGGTATTCCAGGGTTTGGCTACTTCGATGGGACCCAAAAACATTTCGTAGAGCCTGAGGGTATCTGCCCCATACTCCTCGCAGATGACTGCAGGGTCTACTGTATTGTATTTGGACTTTGACATCTTTTCCACAAGGGGAGCCGTGATAAATTCCCCTTTCTCATTGGTTTCGAAGATGCTATCGGGTTCATTGGCCCAGGCTTTGAAGGCATCCACATCCAGGACATTATTTTTGACGAAGCTGACATTGGCGTGAATGCTGGAATACTGATCTTCGGTTCCTTCTTCGAGCCTATCTGCCGAGGCGTAGACATTTGTTTCCTTATGCCTGAACATCATCTGAGAAGTTCCCTGTATCATTCCCTGGTTGACCAATTTCTGAAAGGGTTCTTCAGAGGGCAGGTATCCAAGGTCATACAAGAACATAGTCCAGAAGCGGGCATACATGAGGTGCCCCACGGCGTGCTCGGTTCCTCCCACGTAGAGGTCTACAGGCAGCCAGTAATCGGCGACTTTTTTATCCAGAAAGGCTTCTTCATTGTGAGCATCTGGATACCTGAGAAAATACCAGGATGAGCCTGCCCATCCGGGCATGGTATTGAGGTCTCTGATGCCTCCATCCTCTCTTTCTGTCCAGTTTTCGGCCCTGGCCAGCGGAGGACGGCCATCCGGAGAGGGCTTGTATTCATCAATTTCTGGCAAAGTAAGGGGGAGTTCATCTTCAGAAAGGGCCCTAGCGATGTCATCCTTGTAGTAAATAGGGGTGGGTTCTCCCCAGTAGCGCTGTCGGGACCAGATGATGTCTCGCTGGCGATAGGTGATTTTTCCCTTTCCAATTTTCTTTTCTTCGAGGGCATGGACGACAGCTGAAATGGCCTCTTCGACACTAAGGCCGTCTAAAAAGTCTGAGTTCATCATCGAACTATCCTTGGTGATGATGGCGGCTTCTTCTATTCCCTCACCCTGGATGACCTGTAGGATTTCGAGCCCAAATTTTTTGGCAAACTCGTAGTCCCGCTCATCGTGGGCCGGAACTGCCATGATAGCTCCCGTTCCGTAGGTAATGATGACGTAGTCAGAGATAAAAATGGGCAATTTTTTTCCGCTAAAGGGATGTATGGCATAGCCTCCGGTCCATTCGCCGGTTTTGGTGGTATCTGCCATGCGTTCGCGCTCGGAGCGGGTTCCGGCCCATTTGATGTAGGCTTCGACAGCTTCCTTCTCCTCTGGGGTGGTGATCTGTGCGACGATGGGGTGCTCTGGAGCTACCACCATGAAAGTATTTCCAAAAATGGTATCTGGGCGGGTGGTGAAAACTTCCAGTTTGTCATGGCTTCCTTCCACTTCATAGGTGATGGTGGCACCCTCTGAGCGTCCGATCCAATTGGTCTGCATAGCCTTAAGGGCATCGGACCAGTCGATGTTGTCTAGGCCACGGAGGAGGCGGTCGGTATAAGCGGTGATCCTGAGCATCCATTGCTTCATCTGGCGGCGCTCTACGGGAAAGCTACCCCGCTCGGATTTGCCATCCTTGACCTCCTCATTGGCGAGGACCGTGCCCAGGGCGGGACACCAGTTGACCATGGCAAAATCGGCATAGGCCAGGCGATAATGCATGAGGATGGTCGACTGACCTTTTTCCGAAAAAGCCTTCCATTCGAGAGCGGTAAAGTTTTCTTCGTATTCGGTGCTTGCCTCCACCTTGGTGTTGCCCTCTTTCTCGAAGATAGCTTGGAGTTCGATGATGGGCCTTGCCTTATCCTCTTTCTTGTCGTACCAATGTTCGAACAAGTTTTTGAAAATCCACTGGGTCCACTTGTAGTACTTGGGATCAGCAGTTGAAAGTTCAGCATCCGGGTCGTAGTGAAAGCCAAGGATCTCCATCTGTTCTTTAAAACGCTTGATGTTGTTGCGGGTGACAACGGCAGGATGGATGCCAGTGCGAATGGCATACTGCTCGGCGGGGAGTCCAAAAGAATCGAAACCCATGGGATGTAAAACGTTGAAGCCCCTGAGTCGCTTATACCTGGCAACGATGTCTGTAGCAATATAGCCCAGCGGATGTCCTACGTGTAGCCCCGCGCCGGAAGGATAAGGAAACATATCCAGTACGTAGTATTTGGGCTTGTCAGAGAGCTTTTCTGCAACAAATGTGCGGTTTTCTTTCCACCAGTCTTGCCATTTTTTTTCGATGGCGCGGAAATTGTAAGATCCCATGTGAATGCGGTTACTAAGGATTATAAATCAATCTTGTGTCCAGGTAATCGAATTGATCAAGTCAGATCATGAAACTTTCAAAGCTTGTAGTTGAACTTGATCGGGCGACGATTTTTGCTAGTCGAAGCAAAAATACGGTAATTTCTCCCAGCTAGCCAAGAAGATTGAGGGAAGTGATACCAGGATAGGAGGGGGCTGCAACTTCAGGCTTTAGAAAGTGGTAGTTGGTGTAGGAAACAATAGAAAAGAGATAAAGGGAAGTGTATTTCTTATTTCCCCAAAAAAATTCGCAAAAATTGTAAAATAAGGGCTTTGCTTTTCGTTGAAAAGGTGTAGTTTTTAAAAGCAATTACTGATTTTTAGTACATAAATTAGGTAAGAGCGAAGATAATATTAAGCTAATCTAAAATATCAGTAAATTAACCCTCGGATACCAGTCAATATGCTAAATCGGAATATATTCATTCTGCTCTTGATTTTTCTTTCCCTCCTGCCTGCATCATGGGCACAGGGAGAAAAAACATATATCAATTACGACCTTACCAAGCGTCCTCCTTCAGACCTGGAGATCAATATCGGTTTTACCAAGGAGGGTATTACCTCTTTCATGCAGGAGCAGAAGGCATTTTTCTATTCAGTTCCACTGACCGTCAACCTAAAAAGTCCCAAGCCCTTCATCGCTTTCAACCTGATGGGAGTGTTTGAGGACCTGGATACCTCCCTGGTCAATATTTATGTCAGACATGCCAAGGTGGTTGATGAATTGGGCAGTTTCGAACTCGTCGAGCATTTTCATCACACTCCCTTGAGTGATAGCCTTTTTCGCAGTGAATTGATGTATGCAGATAGTTCACACGAAATTTTTCAATTTGTTTTACTTTTCAAAGAAATAGATCCTGGTGAGCAGCCTGTAATAGCCTCCCGGATCAGGATTGAGTTTTTGGCTCCTGAGTCTTCTCTTATTTCGGGTACGACTCCTCTTCCCTTAAAAAATACCATTCTGGCGGCCTCCGCCAGTCCTGCCTGTGCCTGTCATCTGCCTTCTTATGTAAGTCGGACGGGTTGGAATGCTCCTCCTGGTCAGGAATATAGCAATAAAAGTGGCGTAGACCCTACCTATTCTCCTGTTAGCCACCTGATTATCCATCACTCTGCAGGGGCCAACAATAGCAATGACTGGGGAGCTACTGTTCTTGCCATTTGGGATTTTCATGTGAATTCTAATGGTTGGGACGATATTGGATACAATTGGTTGATCGCCCCTGACGGTCAGGTCTTCGAGGGTAGAGGTGGAGGAAATAATGTCGTAGGTGCCCATTTTTGTGGTAAAAATACAGGTACGATGGGCATTTGTATGCTGGGAACCTATGAGCAACAGCCACCAACGGCCGCTGCACAGGCCAGCCTCAACGATCTGATGGCCTGGAAGCTCTGTGATGCAGCTCTGGACCCCCTGGATACAGCTTTCTTGGGCAACACAGGTCTGCGCCTTCCTGTCATCAGTGGGCATCAGGATGGCTGTGCAACTCTTTGTCCCGGATCAGCCCTGTTTTCTGATATTCCCGATATTCGCCAGCTTGTAGACCAGACCATAGGCAATTGTGTGGTCTCCTCTCTGGAAGAAGTCAGAGAAGGCGGCGAATTTGAAGTTTTTCCCAATCCAAACTCTGGACAATTTTTACTTTCCTGGAAGCAGGAGAGGGCAGAGGAAGTCAGGATAATGGTTTTGGACAGCAGAGGTCGATTGGTTTACCGGGAAAATAGCTTCTTTCAGGTTGGACGGGTAAGCACTCCCCTTTCCTTGAATCATTTGAAAAAAGGCATGTATCTCGTCCAAGTGCTGAGTTCCAGTTCTGTCAAAAACGAAAAAGTCCTGATTCAGTATTAATTATAGGAGTAAAAGAGGAAGGGTCGGTTTGGCCTGTAATTTGTTGTAAAGCTCAGAAAATCAGGGATGTATAGAAATTATTATGAGATACTGGAAATTTCTCCCCAAGCCGGGACTAAGGAAATAAAAAAAGCCTACCGGAGGCTTGCGATGAAATACCATCCCGACAGCAATCCGGGTCAGGACGCCAAAGATAGATTCATAGAAATAAGCAAGGCCTACGAAGTTCTCATCGATCCCCAAAAGCGTTGGCGCTACGACCTTCTCATTGCGGCTCCCAGGCCCAGGCCCCATCCTGCATCCCCATATACTCCGCCCAAGCCACCCCCTACAAATGCGGGACCGAGAACCCGTCGGGAACCAGACCCCAGGTATTGGGAGGTCCGCAAAAAGAGAAAGGAAGAAGAAATTAAGGAATTTCAGAAGTATACCGGAATCGTCCGGGGGGTAGGTATCCTCGTCCTCCTCGTTACAGTTTTTTTATTTTTGGATATATTTTTGAGCCCCAGCCAGGAAGGAGAAGAAGTCCTGAGAAGTGGACGGATCAATCTGTCTTCAGGCGGGCCGGGAATCCTGGTGGTTACCGATCGGGAAAGCTACAGATTTGAAGTAGATCGGGGAGAAAATATTCAAAAGGGAGACTCTCTCTTTAAGGAAATCAGTCCATTTTTTCACAAGATCAAAGACATAAAGGTATTTCGTCCCTCCCCCCTCTTGGGTACCAAACTGCTTCCCTATTATCAGGAGGCAGGGCAGCCCAAGGGCATGATGAAGGTCTACGCTTCCCACTACAAAGCCTCTATCTACAATGTCTTTATTTTTGTGCCCATCTTGGCATGGATCGGAGGGCTCATGTGCTTGCTCCTGCCAGCTCGCCTGTCGCGGCTTCGCTTTCAGTTTTCCCTGCTGGGCGGCATGTTTATGGTTCTCAGCCTGCTTTTTCTGCTCATGGCCTAGGTTTTGGTCGGAACTAAAGAAAAAGGCCCTGCAAATCGGATGACCCTCCTTGTAAGACCGATCAAAAACCACAGAAATGCTCAACATCGAAACTCACGATGCTTTTTCCTGCATTTCTTTAGCCTTAGTTAGGGGTAAATGGGTAACCTGATTTTGGAAAAACACAGGCCCTGCTTAGGCAATCCAAATTTTAATGGGAGGGATGATCTTTATTTGCTTTCTTTGATATGAAGATTAATTAATGCATTACCGAATATGGAAGCAATACTATCTTTTCTTTCCAATATCCCCTGGTGGGGCTATCTCCTAGCAGTTTTGCTACTCATCATCATCCGCGATATATTTATCCAACGGGCACATACCATTCAGCATAATTATCCCCTGATCGGCCACATCCGCTATATGCTGGAAAAGATTGGGCCCGAACTCCGTCAGTATATCGTGGCCAATAACCGGGAGGAACTTCCCTTTAATCGTTCGCAGAGGTCCTGGGTCTATGCTTCTTCAAAAAGACAAAACAACTACCAGGGCTTTGGAACGGATCAGGATATACATTCGCCGGGATACAATTTTATCCATCCGGCTATGATTCCCTACAAGGTCAAGCCTGACCATCCCAATTTCAAAAAACCCTACTTCCTTCCCTGCGCAAAGGTCATCGGAGAGGCTCAGGGTCGAAAAAAGCCCTATCGGCCCGCCTCCGTGGTCAATATTTCAGCCATGAGCTATGGCTCTCTGTCCAAAACAGCCATTGAAGCCCTCAACAAAGGGGCCCTCAAGGCAGACTGTTACCACAATACTGGGGAGGGCGGCCTCTCTGCCTACCACGCCAACGGAGCAGATGTAGTCTTCCACTTTGGGACAAGTTACTTTGGGGTCAGAAACGAGAAAGGTGAGTTTTCCATGGATAAGATGGTCAAACTTGTAGAAAAGTACCCTTTTGTACGAGCCATCGAAATAAAGTTGAGTCAAGGCGCCAAACCTGGAAAGGGAGGCGTGCTTCCTGCCAAAAAAATCACGAGGGAAATCTCCGAAATTCGGGGTGTCCCCATGAAAAAGGACGTCCTTTCTCCCGCTCATCACTCGGCTTTTTCTACCATTCCCGAGATGGTAGAATTTATTGAAGATATCGCCCATCATACAGGGCTACCCGTAGGCATCAAGTCGGCGGTAGGCAAAATGGAACAGTGGGAAGAACTGACGGATTACATGGTAAATACGGGCAAAGGGCCTGATTTTATCACCATCGATGGTGGAGAAGGAGGCACAGGAGCTGCTCCTCCTGCCTTTGCCAATCACGTAAGCCTGCCTTACATATACGCCTTTGCAGGTGTCTACAAGCTATTTTCAAGAAAGGGACTCAATGACCGAGTGGCCTTTATTGGTTCGGGAAAACTGGGCTTTCCCTCCAGTTGTATCACCGCTTTTGCCATGGGGGCCGATCTTATCAATGTGGCTCGCGAGGCCATGATGTCCATCGGCTGCATTCAGGCCCAGGTTTGCCATAAAAATACCTGCCCGGCCGGTGTGGCCACCAACAACAAATGGCTACAGGCAGGTCTTGATCCCCAACTGAAGTCTGAGCGCTTTTATAATTATGCCAAGACCCTGAGAAAGGAAGTCCTGGAGATTACCCATGCCAGCGGATATGAGCACCCCTGTCAGATCACCATGGAAGACGTAGACATGGGCATGGGTGACAACCATTACACCAAGTCTCTCAAGGAAAACTTTGGCTACGAGAAGGTGGCCGTGCCCTTTCAGGGAATGCAGGAACTTTACGACTGCGCCTTCCTTGGAGGTGCCAGGAGAACAGAAACACCTAAGGGTAATTCCAAAGGAAGCCTGGCAACTACCTGAGGGTTATTTTCCCTGGGAAGCCCTGGGATATCGGAAGCCCTTTTTGACCAGAACTACCTTCATGGCGTCGAGCTTGGCGATCTGGAAATAGAAGTCCCTGAAGGTCTCATACTCCTCGGGAAAAATTTTACTTTTGAAAAATTTATGAGTCTTATAAACCCTGAGGATATTTCCTTCTTTTTTGAAGCTCATCTCGTAGCGCCCAAATTCATTTTCCTTTTCAACATCTTTCGGTAAGGAGAATAGCTCATAGTCCTCAGGAATTTCAATATTCAAAAACTCCTTCTTTGGACTTAGGTTGAAGACCATGTTGAGGTCCATGACGGTATTCCTCTTCCTTGGAAGAAACTCATTGGGTATTTCTAACTTTTCCAATAAGGGTAGAGGAAAAATATAAAGTCCGTATAGCTGCTCTCCAAAGTCCTCGGCCAGGAGTTCCAGGTTCAGTTCCAGGGGTTGATCGATTTGATCCAGCGGAAGGATAGACCTGTCCAGGATTTGATTGCCGGGAAGGAAGGAAAGGTTGAGTTCCTCCTGTATAAAAGCCTGCACATTTTTCCCCCTTGAGGAACTGAGGTATTCTCGGATTCTTCCCCCTTCTATGCCCTTATAGCTTCCTTTTACCTTGAGCCTGAGGCGGTCCTGATCGTCAAAGGAGGCATCGAGTTGATAGCTAACCAGGTTTTTTTGTGGATTAAGTTGGTCATTGGGTAGGCGAAAGAGGTCCTGCTCACCGGGTTTGATCATCAGGGCCCAGGCCTCGTGGTCCTGTTCGGGAAGCACGTAGTAAGGATATTTATCTGTGGTAAGGTCGAGGAAATGGGTCTGACCCTCCATTTCATAGGCGACAATGGCATGGTTGAAGATATTGGCTGTCAAAGATTTGTAGGGAAGGTAACGGCCTGCCTTGACCAGGACATAGTGAGACTCGATACCGGCCATTCGGAGGAGGGTAATCATGAGTGTAGCCACATCCTTGCAATCGCCGATGGCCGCCGAACAGGTCAGTTGGGGTTCCTGTGGAATAAAACTCGATTGAAGAAAGGAAACCGAGGAATAGGAAATCTCCTGGGTAATGTAATTGTAAATGCGGATCAATTTTTCTTCCTGGGACATACCCTCTTCGATGATTTGATCATAGAGCTTTTTTAGGGCATAATTAGGCTCCAATTTTCTATAGGTCAGCTTTTCGTACCAGTCGCTGAAGATCGACCAGTCATGGTCAGAGACGAGAAAAATCTCCGGAGAGGCAGCCCACTTGCTGTAGGCGGCTTCTTCTTCGATCAACTTTGGGGTATGGAGCCACTCCCATTTATAAAAATCATGATTACCAGCCTGGAAGGATTCCACTTCTACAGGTGTATTGACGCTGTGGTAATGCAGGGCCGTACCCTGAGGGAAGGCTACTTCAAATTTTTGATAATAAATGGGATGAATAAACATCATTCCGCCTTTGACCCGGAAGTAATCCTGAAATCCATAACTTTCCCCCTCTCCCTTATAGCTGTTGATATTAAAAGAGCCCTCCGCGAGGATGATGTCTCCGGGTTCCAGGTTTTTGAAGACAGCATGGGTCCCTCTCATCTCGGGTTGAACTTCGGAACCATCGGGCTTGCGCACCACGACAGAAACAGAGCGTCCCAGGTAACTGAAATTTTCCTCAATCCAGGGGTCTACTCCATTTTCGTTGAGCATCTTGAGGGCAAAGCTCCTTTTGATTTCAGCTGCGCCATTTTCCTTCATCCAGTAGTCGGAAACATGCATGAGGACCAGGGCATCTTCCTCTGCATAAGTCTGGCTCCATTCATCCTCTTTGGCTAAGATTTCTTCTAGTTTTTGGGATTTAAAGTGTTGCCAAAGGCTTTCTTTTTCCTCAGAAAGATTTTCGATCTTTTGATCCAGGTCCTGACTCCGGTAGTAGCTTCCTCCCGAACTGAGAAATTTATCCAGTTTTTTTGCCATTCTGTAGTAGTGAAGGGCACTGTCATGCTGGCTCATTTCTTTGAATACATCTCCTTTTTGAGAATGTAAAGCTGAAAAATAAGGGCTTAAAGCCATGCCCTTGTCAATGATTTGAAGGGCTTCTTCGTATTTTTTTTCTTCCTTATACAACTTGGCCAGGGCCGTGTAGGAAGAAAGTTCGTAGGGTTCAGCACCTAGTCGGTCTTCTGCCTGCTTGATTTTCTTGCGGGTAGAAAGGCTCTTGTTCCTGTTGCGATTCTTCTTCTTTTTCTTCTTGTCTTCAGAAGCCGTAATGGAATATTGCTCGAAGATGTATTCCAATTGAGGATAGACATCCAGGGTTTCCTCCTTTACGGTCGCTAGATGGGCACTGTCATCCTTGGAATTATAATACCTGAGGTATTGCCTGAGCATATTTTTATTGGAGGGGGCAATGTCCCGAAGCCGCTCCAGCCTTTTTTCGTAGCTATCTTTATCCACCTTGGGATCTACTTCATTGAGCCTTTTTCGCAAGAGGGGATAAAATGGAGTTTGATCCAGGTCTATCCTACTCAGGGTCTTGAAAGCCATGGCCTTGTTGCCATTGCGGTCGTAGATGGCCGCCAGGAGAATGTCAAAATAAGCAGTGGTATCGTAAAGCTGTTCGAGGTCGACAAAGTATTGCTCCACCTCCCGGCTCGTCCCACTGCGGAGAAAATACCTGGCCCAGAGGTAGTAATCCCATTCCTTTACCTGAGCTTCCTCCCCCTCGGGGAAGACGGGACTCGCCAACTGGGTATTTCTTTTTTTGAATGAAAGAAGCTTGCCTTCTTGCTTTTCCTTCACCCCTAGGTCGAGATCAAATGGCCTTCCCTCCGGTGTAGTGAGGTGTAGGTTGAAGGCCACCCCCCTCCGCGCAGCATTGTAATCGTAGGTTCCCCGAAACCTGAAATCTGAAGAATTGCTTTTCCAAGCCGAAAACTCCGATAGCTTGACCAAGATATCGTGCCTCCCTGCCCCCAGACGGAGGTCAAACTGTTCTCCGTCGATCTGAAGAGTTCTTGGGTCGGCCTCTTCATAGACCAATTGCCCATCTATCCAAAGCTTGACGGGAGCACTTCGGGCGAGGTTGAGCCTGAAAGATTCTGCTTTTTCCAGGGAGAAGGCCTTGTGAGCAAAGTAAGTCTCGTCCAACTGGTGTCCGGGCAGATAGTCTTCTACCGTAATATCGCCGATAGGATTGTGAAAAGTAGGCTTTATCCACTTGATATTTAGCCCCAATCCATTGTCGTAGGTGGCAGACAGATCTGCACTTCTCTGCTTTTCGGGGAGAAAGGTTTCCGTATGGGCATGCCCGACAATGTTTTTAAAAGGACCTAAAAATGCCCAGCCTTTGTTTTGAAAAAGAGGATCGAAAATTTCGCAGGCTTTTTCATAGTCCTTTTGACTTTCCGCTTCTTTTTCTTCCAGGAAGGTCAAGGATTTTTTGATCAATTTGCCTTGCTCACTTTCAAAAAAGGGAATGGGATCGGCTTTTTTATCCACAAACTTATCCGAAAGGTCTTGTAGAAAGACATACCAGACAAGAGGATCTTCGCTATGCTCGTAGAGCTTGTTGACCAGGCGCTCGTATCTTTCTTCGTCGCTGTAGATGTCGGCCAGGAAAATGCCTCCCAAGAGGGAAGACTCATTGCTGCTGTCTGCCTTTATTTCGGCTTCAAACTGGGACCTCGCATCCTCGAATCGATTGTCCAAAATCAGGTCCCAGCCAGAGGATTGAGAAAAAGTAAGGGTACAACTGAGGAGGGTGAGGGAAAGGAAGATAGATATTTTCATTCTGTAGGCTATGAGGATTGTGCTAGTAGTTAACTATTAGAAGATTTAAAGTAGATAAAATTTATATCTCTTGCCATTGTATCCATGCAAATCAGGGAGACAGTTGGCTATCGAGCCTGTTTTTAAGAGCTTTTGGCTGGCAATGTTCCTTAAAAATGGGGGCTATCCTATTAAAGCTGAAGCGAAGAGGCAATAATACTCGGTTTTTCAGAAATCAAGGCTCAATCCGTCATAGGAGAGGAAAACTCCGGGGGGCAATTCTTTGCTAACCTCAGCGTGCTTTCCCATGAGGTGGCTGATATGAATGAGGTAGGCCTCTTTGGGTTTGAGTTCGGCGATGGCTTGGAGAGCTGCCTTAAGGTGAAAGTGAGAATAATGCTCGGCTTTTCGAAGGGCATCAATGACGAGGATATCAAGTCCCTGGAGTAATTTTTTTGAATTTTCGGGAATGAAGTTGGTGTCGGTAAGGTAGGCGAAATTGCCGCAGCGGTAGCCCAGCACAGGAAGTTGTCCATGCATAAGTGGAATGGGCAGTAGGGTCATGTCTCCCACCTGAAAGGCTTTTTCGGGCAGTACCCGATTGAAGACCAACTTTGGGATGCCGGGATAATCCGGTCTATCAAATACGTAATAATATTCTTTTCGAAGGTGCTCCTCGACGGCTTCACTGAGGTAGAGGGGCATATTTCTGTCTTGGAGGTAATTATAGGGCCTGACATCATCGAGGCCGGCAGTGTGGTCCTTGTGTTGATGGGTATAAAGGATGGCATCCAGCCACTTTACATCGTAAGTAAGCATTTGCCTGCGAAAATCGGGGCCCGTATCGAAAACCACGGTGGTTTTTTCAGATTGGAGCAGGCCTGAGGTTCGCAATCGCTTGTCGAGGAGATCTGTGCTTTGGCAAACCGGGCACTGGCAGGCCAGCATGGGAATACCAGTAGAGGTTCCTGTCCCTGTAAATGTAAATTTCACTAAATACTGTCCTTAGCTTGGGCCGCGGGAAGGGCCTTGATTTTGTGAACGGTCTTGATCTGATCTTCTGTCAGTTCTTCTTCTTGGATTTTCAACTGCCCGATGATCTCAGACAGGGTAGATATTTTGGATTCCAGGGGATGGAATTTATTGATGATGATGATTTTTTGTTCCTTGACCCAGCAATAACCTCCGGCAAAGTTTCCCTTCTCAAACCTGATTTTATAGCCCTGAGATTTAAGAATCTGCTGAAGCTTTTCCTGTGTGTTTCTCGTCATTCGCATGGACAGACAATATAATAATCTTTTGGGCAACTACTTTCTTTGCAGAGAATTACCCTGGAAGACTAAAAATGACAGCTATCCGGGTGGAAAAGCATGAAAAAAGACCCACAAGTGTGGATAAATTCCTTCAATTTAGCAGAGGAATGCCTTATTTTGCAGAATGATAGGCATCCACACATATGATAAGCAAGTCCATGAGCATTAAAATAAGACAACCCGAAGCCCTATATGAACCCGGAGGGCGGGAGCTGAATGAGGATTTTGTCTATCCTTTGATGAACGAAGCCAATCCAGATGAGCGGCTGTTTATGGTTTCTGATGGAGAGGGAGGAGCCCAGGCTGGAGATGTCGGTTCCAAGCTTCTTACCCTTACCATGGCCAAATACTTCCAGCATCCTGGCCCCAAAGGAGATGTAGATCAGGAATTTCTGGACAAGGCACTCCGCATGTCGGAGGCCGCTTTGACCGCCCACAAGGACGGACATCCCGAAGCCAAGCACATGTCCATGTCTCTGGCCCTCCTTTATTTGGGTGAAGAGCAGGTAAGCCTGGCTTGGTTGGGTTCTTCCAGGGTCTATCATTACAACAGTGAAAAATCTGTCCTCCTAAATCCACATTCTCCGGAGATTCAGCGAAATGAAGCTCAGCAAGACCTTATCACAGGTTCGGAAAATCCCCAAAAACTCCATTTACACCAGATACCCAATGAAGAAATCAACAGCGGAGATTTCTTCCTCCTGGTCACCGATGGAGTAAGGGACCAACTCAACGACAGAAACCTGGAGACTTTATTCAAATCATCTTCCGTCAGCACCCAGCAGTACAATCCCGATCGGGTAGCGACCGAAATCAATAACCTGATTCAGAATTTTTCTAAGGATAACTACTCTGCATACATCGTTCAGGTGGCTGATAAGGAGGAAAAGGATTCTGCGGAGGCAGTTCCTCCAACATCCAAAAAGGAGAAAAAAGAAAATGAAACGAAAAAGGATGGGGAGCCAAATAAGCAAAGAGATTGGATCAGGATAGGATCTATCGTAGCCCTGGTAGTATTTCTCCTCTTTCTCATAGGTTATGGGGGTTACAATTACTTCAACAACGCCTTCGATCGGCAGATGTCCAGGGGAGACAGTGCCATGGAGCAGCAGGATTTTGAAGAGGCTCGGAATTATTTTACCAAGGCTTTGCAGGGTACTGATGATCCTGCTGAGAAACAAAGAGCCAGAAATCAACTGGAAAGGTTGGATATTCTGTCAAAGGACCGGCCAGACGACCGCCTTCAGTCCGCCGATAAGTTTATGGAGGAAGGGCAGTTTGAAAGCGCCATTAACCTATACGAGACTGTCATCAAAGCCCTGGACAACCAACAGGATCAGGCCCAGGCCAATCGGGTACGGACCCTCCTGGCTGAAGCTTATATCAAGCAGGCCAATCAGGTCTACGACAGTGTGGAGGCAGCTAAAAAGTGTGAACTCGCCTATCCCATTTATCAGGAAGGATTGATCCTCCTGGACCAGCCAGGTGTTACCTCCAGTCAAAATGAGATGATCACCCTGGCCAACCAAAGGTCCTCCCAGTGTGGAAAAGAGCTGGGTGAAAAGCCCGTCAAGCCCGATGGCATCAATGCCAAGAAGGTAGGCCCCGCCATTGCCCAAAAGAGTGAAGGTGAAGAAAAAACAGCTGAAGTCGTGCGCAGCGTAAGCCCCAATACCAATGCCAGGGTAAGGCAGCCTGCGGAGAGTTCAGAATTGAAAAAGTGGCTGGCCGCCGGAAAGCGCATCTTTGTCAAGGCCCGTGACTCCGGCTCCGAGTATCAATACAGAGAAGCGGCCGAAAGCCTCGAAAATGCCGGTGCCATGCTGGATGGTTCAGGCGCCTATATGCTTTCTTTCCTCTACCACATGGGACTGGGGGTAGAAAAAAATGAATCCAAGGCCCTTTCCTTTGCTCAAAAATCAGCCTATAAAGGTTGGCCCGCCGGGCAGTTTTACTATGGTCACCTCCTTTTATTGAGGCAATATCCCAAGGATACCGTTACAGCCATTCAATCCCTCAGAAAGTCGGCCGACCAAAACTACCGCGATGCCATTGAGCGCCTACAAATCCTGGGTGCCCGTTATTAATTCATGATTTTCCAGCCAAACAGGAAAGCAAACTTTTCTGTATTAAGTATCTATGTCGAATACCTTCGGAACTCTCTTCAAAATAACCACGTTTGGCGAATCCCATGGGGCAGGGGTAGGAGTGGTCATAGACGGCTGTCCCCCGGGGCTTGTCCTCGACCTGGACTTCATTCAGTTCCAATTGGACCGAAGGAAGCCCGGAACCTCCCGCATCACCACCCAAAGAAAAGAATCAGACAGCTTTGAGCTCCTGTCCGGTCACCTGAATGGCAAAGCCACAGGTACTCCCTTGGCATTTTTTGTCAGAAATACCAATGCCCGATCAAAAGATTACTCCCATATAAAGGATATTTTCCGGCCTTCCCATGCAGACTTTACCTATCAGGTAAAGTATGGGCTTAGGGATTACAAGGGTGGGGGGAGATCCTCAGCCCGTGAGACCCTGGCAAGGGTAATAGGAGGAGCCGTCGCCCGGTTATTCCTGGAAAAAGACCAAGGAATGAAGTTTGAAGCCTGGGTAGAACAAATCCACCGGGTAAAGCTCGAAAAGGACCCGGAGGTCATCAGCCTGGAAGGAGAATATCAGGAAGCTACCCGCTGTCCCGATCCCGAGATTGCCAGGCAGATGTATGAGGCGGTTGACCAGGCCCGGAGAAAGGGAGATTCTGTAGGCGGAGTAATCAAGTGCCGCATCAAAAATGTGCCTCCTGGACTGGGAGAGCCTATGTATGATAAACTATCAGCATCTCTGGGTGCTGCCATGCTCGGGATCAATGCCGTCAAGGGATTCGAGATTGGTTCAGGATTCGAAGGTACAGAAATGTACGGATCGGAACACAATGATCTCTTCTACATGGAAGAAGACCGTGTAAGGACCCAAAGCAATCACGCTGGCGGTGTCCTGGGTGGCATTAGCTCAGGAGAGGACGTCTACTTCCGGGTAGCTTTCAAGCCCACAGCCACCATCATGCAGGACCAACAGACCGTAGACGCACAGGGCGAAAAGGCGATTGCCGAGGGCAAAGGCCGACACGATCCCTGTGTGGTACCAAGGGCGGTCCCCATCGTCGAATCCATGGCTGCTATTGTCCTGATGGACCACTGGCTTATCCAACAAAGCAGGAAATCCTTCACCTAAAGCAGGATGTAGGAGCTTTCGGTTTTTTGTTTGGAAATATATTTTTCTTCCTACTTTCGTATTAATTTTACACAGGTAGCAAACATACCCATATGAGTTATATCAAGCGGGGCAAAAAAGACAGACACATCCTGATCAATGAAAAGAGGGATCAGATCATCTATTTGCCTCAGGGTAAAGAAAGGAAATGGAGCAATCCAGAGGAACAGGTTCAGGCAGAAACCTACCTTAAGCTGATCTACGACTACGATTATCCCCCCGAATACCTGCGGGTGTGTCAAAAGGTACAAATTGGTTCCTCCACCCGGGAAGGGGACGTGATTGTATATAAAGATGATAAAGCGAAGGACCCCTATATCATCGTCGAGTGTAAGAAGCGGAAGGTCTCAAATTCTGTTTTCGATATGGCCATCAACCAGGGTTTTTCCTATGCTGCCGTCACTAATGCTGAGTATGTATGGGCCACTTCGGGGGATAAAAATGCCATGTTTGAAGTCAACCCCGACCAGATCAACGAAAGAAAGAATAACCGAATACCAGATATCCCAAAGTTTAGACAAAGCTTCCGCAAGGGAGAGAGAAGCCTGGGCAAGTGGTTGTTTCGCCATCCCATCTTTTCCGATGCCCTCCTCTATGGGGTCTTCTTTATGGTCATGACCATAGTCCTCTGTAAGGCTGCCGTGGAGTTTCATGGAGAATGGCGGGAACTCACTGCCAATACCTGGGACAAGTGGGGCTGGGACTGGAATTACAATTGGTACTACAACATTATCCTGGCAGTTTCTTCTACCCTTACCCTCCTTCTCGGCTCTGTCTTCATGAGAAGCCATGAGTTTTTCCGGACCAACCTGACCAAAAAATGGCTGACCTACCTCCTGTTGGGGGGGATACTCATCATTCCTTCCTGGTATGTCGGGGTGAACCAAGACGATCTCGCCTTCTTAGGCGAGCCCAATTGGTGGGGAGACCTAAATTACTTCAAATACGACAACAAGGGCTATCCCATCATGATTTACCTCTGGCCCTATCTGAAGTCCTGGCCTTTGCAGATTGTCTTAATATGGGCCTTGATTTGGTTGATCAACCGGCGCTAGGTGGGAGTAGAGGCAGTAGGAGGGACTAATCGAGGTCTTTGGGGAGGCTGAGGAGAATTTCTGTGAATTGACTTTCCTGCCCCCTGGCTTTTGCTTGCCCCTTGTAAAGTCGAACCACCTTCCTGACCTTTGCCAGACCCATGCCGACCCCTCCATGAGCCGCCAATTCATAGGGATCAATTTGATAAAAAATGCCAAATACCTTGTTGCTGTGGTTGGGTGAAAGCCCCCGGCCATGGTCCTTGAAGGAAAATAAATGATCCTTTCCATTGTCCCGGTAGCTTATGTCCATCAAGAAGGGCTTTTCTCCCCTGTACTTTAGGGCGTTTAGGATCAATTCATCAAATACCAGAGCCATGAGGGAAGGATGAAGGTGAAGGATGGGAAAATCTCCTTTCAGCCTTACATCTCCGTTGATGTCTTCGATCTCATCCCTAAACTTATCGATGGATTCCCGAAGCAGTTGGCCTGTATGGATCCGTTTTAAGGGAGGGAGTTCTGTGCCCAGCTTAAAAAAATTGCTTAGTTCGGACATTAAGAGGGAGAGACGCTTGGCTGACTGGGTGAGGTAACTCAAGTCTTCTTTCTCTCCCTGGTCTACCTTATCTTTAAGTTTTCGCCTCACGAGCCCGGCGTAGGCACCTACCCCTCTTACAGGCTCTTTGAGGTAATGAGAAGTCGCATAGGCCATATCCTCGAGCTCGGAGGTATAAGCCTTGAGTTGCTCATTATGAGCGCGAATATTCTCTTCCCTTTTTCGTATGTAAAAATTACGGAGGAGAGCCAGGGCAAGTCCGGCAAGAATGATCAGCGAAAATATTCCTGCCCAGAGAAAGCGGTTTTGAAGCTTTTCCCTTTCCCGCTGGTCTTCCATTTCCTCGATCTGATTGGAAATACGCTGTAAACTGTCCTGTTTGCTCAGCAATCGGTAAATGTCTCGCTGCCACTCCTGGTAAAGGCTGTCTTTCATTCTGATGACCTCCTCAGTATAATACTCTCCCCTTGCCCTGTTGCCCATTTTATAATTGATGTTCGAAAGGGCTTCGTAGGAGTCGAAGACGCTGCCAAAACCTTCGATGGGATCTGCAGTAGGAAGAGATGCCTCATAAAATTCAAGGGCTTTTTTCAGATTCCCTCTTCTTTCTTCAGATTTACCTTTGAGATACTGCAAAAAGCCATACAGCTTGGTCTGCCTGGATTCGCCCAGGAATTTTTCCGCTGTCTCGAGCTGTTGATCTGACTTTTCCCACTTTCTTAGGCCCTGAAGGGACTGGGCCTTGATGAGATAATAGTAAGCCTTGCCGTATATGTCGTCTAAATTTTCAATTTTTGGTCCAATATCATCAAGTAGGCCAAAAGCTTTTTGGAAATCACCCATTTCAAGGTAAGTATGGGCGTAATTGGTACTGGAAATGACAAAATAAGCCGGCCGCTCCTCATAATTTATCCTTGGGATCATCTCCTCATAGGTCTCCCTGGCTTTTAGGAAGTTGCCACTTCTGATGTATTGAGCCCCTAGGTTGGAGTGGATGACCTCATAAAAAATATTTCTGTCGGTCGAAGTAAGGTAGGACTCTGCCTTGATGAGGTGTTCAATGGCTAGAGAACTGAAATTCTTGGAACCATAATAGTAAGACAAAGAAAGATGACCCAGGGTGAAGCCAAGGCTATCGTACTGAATTTTTGCCGTTTCCAGCGTTTTGATCCCATATTTCAGCAAATTTTCTTTATCTGCTTTCCTTAGATAAATAGTAGAGAGAAAATAAGCATTGATGAAGGTATTTCTGTCTTTGGGATCTGATTTACACAGGTCTTGGGCGCGGAGAAATAGCCTTTCAGCCACATTAAATTCCCCTTTTGTCCTGTAGCATAAACCCAGGACATGGTAAATATGAAGCAGACGATGGGGATAATTGACACTATCACAAAGCAAAAGGCTCTTTCGTGAGGCCTCCAGGGAAAGGTCTACATGAGAGCGAATAAAACTCCAATCCGTAGCTGTCTCCAGGGAAAGATGCTCCCAGACGGGGATGACGTCATTTACTTCCAGGCTATCGGGTTTGGAGAGGCATAAGGACGGGCATAGCCATCCCAGGATCAGAAAGGAAAGGAAGAGTTTAGGAAGACATTTATGCGATATCATATGGTGTAAGGAGGGAGAAAAGAAAAATTGTGTTATGCTACTTTTTCCATCAATTAAATTACAATTATTTTAATTAATACTCTGCCATTAGATTAAATATTCTTTCAACCATTCGGTTTTCGAATAAGAATTATCCTTTTTCCATAATAATTACCGATCTACCTCCCCCAGCACAATGTCTATGCTTCCGATAATAGCTACCAGGTCAGCCAGTAAAACACCCCTGCTTATTTCTGGCAATACGGAAAGGTTACAAAAGCTGGGCCCACGGCTCTTACATCGAAAGGGTTTGTCGCTTTTGCCATCTGCGATGAAATAAAAGCCAAGTTCACCCCGTGGATTTTCCGCCCTTACATAAAAGTCTTGAGCCTTTGGCCTGGCCTTGGGGGGGCAGAATTCCCTGGGATCAAAGGCCGGATCCCGAGGATATTTTTTGTTGAGCTTCTCTAGGCACTGCTCGATAATCTTGAGGGATTCTTCCACCTCATCCACCCTGACTTTGAACCGGTCCCAGCAATCTCCGACACTGCCCATTTCTCCCTTTCCGATCGGTATGTCAAATTCCAATTCCGGATAGATGCTGTAGCCATTCACCCGTCGCAGGTCCCATTTCAGACCGGAAGCCCGAAGCATAGGCCCTGAAATTCCATAGCTAATCGCAGTATCCAAGGGTAAAATACCCACATTGGCGGTACGCTTGATAAAAATCTCATTGTCTGTAATGAGCTTATTCAATTCATCCATTTTGGGACGAAAGTAGTCGACAAACTCCTTGCAGCGCTCTTCGAAACCCAGGGGTAGATCATAAAATAGCCCTCCAATCCAGATGTAATTGTAGAGCATGCGCGAACCACTGACCCATTCCAAGAGATTCATGATGTGTTCCCGATCCCTGAAGGTCCACAAAAAGGGGGTGTAGGCTCCTATATCAAGGCCGTAGGTTCCCAGGGCAATCATGTGGGAAGCGATGCGGTTGAGTTCGGCAACCAGAACCCTTATATACTCAATTCGTGGGGGAATCTTTTCGCTGAGGTCCATCATCCGCTCCACCCCCATGGCAAAAGCAAAATTATTGTTCATCGAGGAAAGGTAGTCCATCCGATCAGTATAGGGCAGGATCTGAGGATAGGAAAGCGACTCGGCATGCTTTTCGAAGCATCGATGCAGGTATCCAATATGGGGAATGACCTCTATGACCAATTCGCCGTCTGTAACCACCTCCAGGCGGAGCACCCCATGGGTAGAGGGATGCTGAGGCCCCAGGTTGAGGACCATTTCCTCGGTTTTGAGGTCTTCCAGTCGGGTTTTGTTGGGAGCAGCCCGCCGCAGCAATTCTTCATGGCTAAGTTCAGTGCGATGGCTTTCCGGTAATTTGGGCATGAAAGGAAATTTAGTAGCGGATTTTGATGTCGTGATAAGTTTCGGCCTCCTTATAATCTTTTCTGAGGGGATGTCCTTCCCAATCCTCGGGAAGAAGAATCCGTCGGGGATCGGGATGCCCATCAAAATGAATACCTACCATGTCGTAGGCCTCGCGCTCGTGCCATTCGGCAGCCTTCCACACCTCTGACACAGAGCTTAGGGTAGGGGACTCCTTTGAAATCTTGCACTTCAGTACCAGCCCCTCTTCGTGGACCAAGGAATAGAGGTGATAAACCACCATCAGTTCCTCCTCATTTTCTCCCAGGTCTACCCCTGAGAGGCAGGATAGGAAATCCATGTAAAATTTAGGATGGTCTCGGACAAAGAGACAGACCTCCTTGATCACTTTCGGATCGACCAGGAAATAGGGCTGTTTGCAGCTAAGGTCTGAGTCGAGGATAGCTTCGGGATGGTTTTCCCGGATCGAATCCTCCATGGCTGTTACCTTCATGAGCGGGGTGGTTTTTCTTTGGGCATATCGGGGACAAGCAGGCTTTCCTGGCGGATTTTCTCCTGTAGCTTAAGGATACCTCCTATCAAGGCTTCCGGACGTGGCGGGCAGCCAGGGACGTATACGTCGACAGGGATGATGCGGTCCACCCCTTTGACGACGTGGTAGCCATGATCCCAGTAAGGCCCCCCACAATTGGAGCAGGAACCCATAGAAATGACATAACGAGGCTCTGGCATCTGCTCATAAAGCCTTCGGATGCGGTCAGCCATCTTGAAAGTTACCGTTCCCGCTACGATCATGACGTCCGACTGTCTGGGTGAAGGCCTTGGAAAGACTCCCAGGCGATCAAGGTCGTAATGACTGGCATTGGTAGCCATCATCTCAATGGCGCAGCAGGCCAGGCCAAAACCCATCGGCCAGAGCGATGAAAGTCTTGCCCAGTTGAGCAAGTCATCTACCTTGGTGATGACAATTTTTCCCTCTCCGGTTTTTCTGTCGAGTAATCCCATCTTATCCTAGCTCTTCTTTTTTGGGTAGTCCGGGAGCTTTAATCCCGGCATATTTCCGATTGATCTGCTGATATTTTTCGAGGGGAACTCCCCCCATCGGCTTGGGTAGAATGGCCTGTGCTTTGATCCAGCTCAAATCTTTTTTAATCCAGACATAGACTAGCCCCAGCAATAATATCGCCACGAAAAAGAGGATTTCTACCAAGGCTAGCAGACCCCAGCCGGGTAAGGCCCCTATTAAGGTCATATCTGCAAAAACCATAGACCAGGGAAAAAGAAAGAGAATTTCGACCTCAAAAATCAGGAAGATCAATGCAATTATATAAAAGCGCATATTGAACTGCATGCCGCTATCTCCGACAGGATCTTCCCCACATTCGTAAGAAGTGAGTTTTTCTGGATTGGGACGGGAGGGTGCCAGGAGTCGGGCCACGCCTAAGCCCAGGAGGGCAAAAAGTGTCCCACCTAAGATAAAAAGGAAGGCTCTTCCAAAGGTGCTCAGCTCCAGGGTATCTTGAATCAAAAACAACTGCATTTTACAAAAGCCTAAGTTACTTTAACGAACTCACAGGGTCCATATCGAGGTTTAAACCTAAAAGTCTAAAAAAAACTAATTTGCGCCGAAAATGATTCCTCAGCATTCATTTTCATTCATTCAAATTACAACAAATCAACTATCAACGCCAAAGACATGAAAAAACTGATCACCCTTTTGCTGGCCATCCTTTGTTTGGGAGGCCTTTACGGACAAGAAAATGACACCACCTACTGGAATCAGGCAGCCGTAGGTACGATCGGATTTACCAACACCGGTTACAGCACCTACTGGCAAAAAGGTGCCCTTCCCTCACAGTCCATTTTAGCTAATTTTAGTGCCAGTGCAGATTATAAAAAAGACAAACTGGATTGGCAAAATGACCTGGATCTCGCTTATGGATTACTGCGACAAGGCCTCGATGCTCCCTTCCTGAAAAATGCCGACCGCATCGAACTGACCTCCAAGCTGGGTTACGAATTGGCAAAAAAGTTTCTGCTTTCTGCCCAGCTTAATTTTAGGTCCCAATTTGACCAGGGTTTTGAATTCAACAGCAACTTCCCCACCAATGTCGACTCAGCTACTCTTATTTCCCGCTTCCTTTCTCCCGCCTACCTCAACTTTGGTGTGGGTTTTGACTATCAGCCCTTCGAAGACTTCAGTATCTACTACACCCCCATCAACTCCAAGGTCACAATCGTAACCGATGAGATCCTGAGAAACAAGTATATCCCTCAGGAGATTAGCACAGGAGCTGCCCGATATGAGCTGGGTTCCAATCTTACGGTAAAGTTTAAAAAGGAGATTTTTGAAAACGTATTGTTCAAAACCAACGCCAACTTCTTTGCCAACTACCTCCAGGATTTTGGTAACATCGACATCAACTGGGCCACCCTGACTACAGCCAAGGTGAACAATTGGCTGGCCATCAATTTTGCGACCAACCTCATTTATGACAATGACGTGCAGTTTATCATCGAAAGAGACCCCGAAGGCAATGTTCTCAAGGAGGGACCCAGAACTCAGTTCCAACACATCTTGAGCGTGGGGTTGACCTACAACCTTCTCTAATGCACCTACTTAACAACTATAGCTGAGACCTGAAAAAGAGGTGATGCTTTTGCAAGAAGGCAGACATTTGCGTGTCGGCCTTCTTTTATTATTGAATGATCTATTCGAAGCAAAAATTCTGCATCCTTACTGGGCTTTTCAATGGACATTAACCCCCTATCAGCCCCAACCCGGCTGCGATGGCAAGGGAACCTACGATCACGCAGTAAATGGCAAAATAGTCTAATTTAGCCTTTTTGACGATGCGTATCATCCAGGTACAGGCGACCAGGCCCGAGATG
Source organism: uncultured Bacteroidia bacterium (assembly GCA_964564415.1). GTDB lineage: Bacteria > Bacteroidota > Bacteroidia > J057 > J057 > JALEFZ01. Next base: position 111,887 of record CAZMAV010000006.1, read on the forward strand.
AAGGCGGCCAAAAAGCCTGCGATCAGGGCATCGCTGCCTACCGTAGCAGTTTGGGCACCCTGTTCCATTTCAAAATAATCCTTGAGTTCCAGGGCAGTTCCTCCCAGAATCACTGGGATGACCATGAGAAAGGAAAATCGTGCGGCGGTCTCTCTGCTGATGCCCAGCATAAGGGCGGCAGAAATGGTCGACCCTGAGCGCGAGACCCCAGGCAGAAGGGCAAAAGCTTGAGCAGCGCCTACGATAAGGGCTTTTAGAGGGGTGATTTCGCCTGGGAGAGATTGAATGCGAGAGGATGCAACCAGGAGAGCTGCCGTGACCAGGAGCATAAAGCCGACCAGGAGAATTTTTCCCGAGAAAAGTGCGTCCAGGTAATCCCCCAAAAAAACATAGGCCAGTCCTGCAGGGATCATCGAGATGAGGATCATGAGGACAAATTTGGTGGATTCGTTCCATTCAAATTTGAATAGGTCCCGGATCAGGACAAGGATATCTTTATAATAAACGACAATGGTACTCAGCGCCGTAGCCGCATGCACGACAGCCGAATAAAGGACGGCGTTTTCTTCCAGTTCCTGGTTCAGGAGTATCTTACCGAGTTCAAGGTGGCCACTGCTACTTACAGGCAAAAATTCTGTAAGTCCCTGGATAATACCTAGGACGATCGATTCTATCAGATCCATAAATTATGAGAAAAAGTTTGATGGTGGTTTGGCTAAAGGTCGGAAAAGCTGACTTTTTTACCAGTATCCATTTCTCAACCGATGCTATCGGTGTCCTTATTGGTTGGAATTCCCGTATAAATCGAATTTGGACAGATCAACCTTCCTCTCCCGAAGTGGCAGCCCTATGTTCTTTGGGTCGGTACATGATGGCATATATGATGCCCACAAATCCCAGCACAGTGATAGGAGGAGCTACATAGAGGGCGATAGAAAATTCCCGGGCATCGATGAAGTCTTCCAAGGACATGAGGAAGAAGCCCAGGACGATCAGCCCGATACAAGAAAGCAAAAGGATGTAGTTCATCCTGCTGAAGGGGAGCTGTACAGGTCCTCTTTCCACCTGAGTCTTGGGACTGGGCTTTTTAGCTTCAGGACTGGGGCTGGCCGTCTTCACCACCTTTTTCGCCGCAGGCTTTTGTGCAGGCTTGCGTGTAGGTGTTGATTTCCTCTTTTGATTTGATTTTCCTCTTTTTGATTTCGCCATGATTACAGCAGTTCGTCCAGGTTTCTGTTCAAATATTTATTGACGGCCCAATAGCTTCCCGAGAAGCCCAGTATTGAGCCAAATAAAACAATTCCCCCAAATAATACAATGATGGTCGGGGGAAGACTTGTCATTTTCTCCACTTCCATCTCCCTCAGTTGCAGGGAAATAAGGTAAAGTGTGGCCGAGAGTAGGAGAAAAGCTAGGAGTCCTCCCAGCATTCCCTGAAGGGTACCCCGCCACAAAAAAGGCCGGCGGATAAAGCTTCGGGTGGCACCGATGAGCTCCATGCTCCTGATCGTCAGCCGCCGCGCATAAATCGTCAGCCTTATCGTCGCATAAGCCAAAGAAACGGCCATCAAACTCAGTACCACTCCCAAGGCCAGGGCAATCCAACTGAAAACCCGAAGGTTGCGCTCCAGCTGTGGAAGGGCATCACCCTGGTAGACGATCTCAGCTACGCCCGATTGACGGGAGATCAGTTCTTCGGCCAGTTTAGGTCCCCCCTTTCTGATAGAGGAGGGCTCGAACTTAAGCTGAAAAGATGCCATGTAGGGATTTATTCCTCCAAGGCTCTCCTTCACTTCTTCTCCTACTACAGAAAGCATTTTTTCAGCCGCCTCTTCTTTATCAATGAAATGTACCTCTCTGACCATAGGCAAGGAATCCAGGCGACTTTCCAACTTCTGCCTGTTGGGCTCAGAAATGAAGTCATGCAAAAAAACTTCCATGACAAGATTTTCCTCCACCTCCTTGAGCACGTCAAGGCCAAAAAAGCTAATACCACCAAAAAGACCAAGAAAGTAAAGAACCACCCCAATGCTGATGGCAGCAGTCAAAAAACTGCTGCGGGTCCTACGCTTCCAAAACTTCCTGCTTTCTGGGTAACTCATGACAGACAAAGTTAAACCTTCTCAGGCAGAAATGAAGCCTCCTTTTATTTTTCCTACACCCTGGATGTAGAGAAGTTCATTTCACAGACCAAAAAAATAAGGGAAGACTTATGGCCTTCCCTAAAAATGAAGTATTTCGTCCTCATTAAAGTGGAGTTGGAGCCTGATGAATAACCCTCTGTGGAAAAGGGATTTCGATACCGGCTTCATCAAGGGCAATCTTGGCCTGCTCAACTACGTCAAACTGTACCTCCCAGTAGTCTTTGGGAAGGCAAAAAGGCCTGAGGCTGAGGTTGACCGAACTGTCTCCCAATTCGAGAACCCTGACCACAGGAGCTGGCTCTTCCAGTACCTTTGGGTGTTCCAGAAGTACCTTCATGAGTACATCTCTCGCTGCTTTGATATTAGCCCCATAACTAATGCCTACCGGAACTTCTACCCTGAGTTTTCCCTCCGTGGTATAATTGGTAATGTTACCATTGGAAAGGGGGCCATTGGGCATGACGACTGTTTTGTTGTCCAGGGTTTTGAGTTTGGTGACGAAGATATTCAGGCTTTCGACGTAGCCTTTATGACCCTGGGCTTCGATGTAGTCTCCCGCCCGGAAAGGCCGGTAGATGAGGATCATCACCCCACCAGCAAAATTGGCCAGGGACCCCTGCAAGGCCAGACCTACGGCAAGACCAGCAGCTCCCAAGACAGCGATCAGGGAACTGGTCTCTACTTCAATAATGCCCAGGACGGCGATGAACAGGGCGGCTTTCAGGCCCACATTGACCACACTTCCCAGAAAACCCATGAGACTCCTGTCCATGCCCCGGTCGTGGATCAGTTTTCTGATGCCTCTGACAAATCTGTTGATCAGATAATTGCCCGCAACGAGAATGATGATCGCGAGGGCAATCTTGGGTAGGTAATTTACGGCCTGGGAAGTCAGGGTAGAAAGTCCTTCATTCAGCCATTCTTGCCATTGTTCCATGATGAATCTTTAGGGGATTTGGATTTGATTGATGCGAAAATGGGTTGAGCTTATCTTACCCTTAAACGGGTGCAACTGTCTTTGTACATATAATCCCTCAAAATGGTGAGGACAGTTTCTTTTTTGCTGGCGGTCACGCCAATGGATACATCCTTATCTTCTTCTATGACAAAGAGTTCGCCGGTTTTGGCACGCTTGAAAAGCAGGTCGCCTACCTTGATCATCTGATCGGTACCAGCTTCTCTAAACTCAAAATTATCAAATTTCCTGGTGTAGGCTCGGCCTTCGGGAATGGTGGTCTTAGAAATGACTTCCCCATCTTCACCCTCGGCCACAAAAAGCTCACACAGGCAAGTGCCCTTGAGTTTTTCATCCTCTACCTGAAGAATGTTGTAGTGGACGATCTTCCAATCCTCGCCCAGTCGCTCGAAGGCCATAGAGACAGTCTCTTTACCTTTGACCCAGATTCCCTGGTCTTCCTTGGTCTCGTAGTCTACCGTGTAGACAAGGGTAGCTGTCTTTTCGCTAAGGTAGGTATAGGCGATGTTGTTGATGTCGTACTTCAGGTCGATCTTTCTAGCTCTCAGCAAACTGGACAGGTACTCATCAAATCCCTGATAGGAGCCGTTACTGACCCTTGATTTTCCCGAAATGTTGAAGACAAAAATGTTGGAGGTAACATTTTTAGAGAAATAATTCAGGATCTTTTCTTTGTTCTTGGTCTTGGGAATCTCGACATAGTCCTTCTCGAAGTTGCGAAGCAGGGTTTCCAATTCCTTTCTTGTCTGTTCCTGGGTCTTTTCTGTAGGCTCTTGTCCATAGACACTCGGTTGAAACAGCAGGACGAGGAAGAAGGAAACCATCAAAAATTGGTGCATGAATTTCATGATTTCTTATGATTGCAGATGTTGAAATTTACAAAAGCGAAGATATGTATTCCTTTTCTCAAAATAATACATATGTATTCTCGGTAAGAGGATTCGGCTTACAATTTATTCGATTTCGAGGACAAAGCAAGATTTACCGTGTAGGTTTAGCTCGAATTCCTGTACCATATGTCCCAGAAGAACCGTATATTTCTCTTATGAAAAATTCATTACCCCACGTATATATCTGGGTTTTGCTCCTTTTCACCCCCTTTTTGGGGTCTCAAAAGCTATGGGCTCAGGAAATGGGCAAGCCTATTTTGCAGAATTTTTCTCCCAAAGACTACAAGGCGAGTTCAGCCAATTATATGGCCGTTCAGGACCGTCGGGGCCTCCTCTATTTTGCAAATCTAAGGGGAGTCCTCGAATACGACGGAGCCAACTGGCGAGTGATCAATATTCCCAAGCGATCTACCGTGCGCTCCCTCGCCGTAGATAGCACCGGCATCGTCTACGTGGGAGCCATCGGCGACTTTGGCTACCTCAAGCCAGATTCCATGGGAAGGATGAAATATACTTCTCTCCTCCCCAAGACCAATATTTCCGATCGCACGAGAAATAACCAGGTCGTAGTCCTGGGAAGCGAAAAAGGAGCTTTTTTCCACGTGACAGGAGACAGTGCCTATTATCGCTGGAAGGCAAATAAACTCTACAGGTATCCCGTCAGAGGAGTGCAAAAAGGCTTAAGCATGTTTTACCTCGATGGGCAACTTTTTATCTCCTCTCCCGAGACCGGACTTTTTAGGCACGACGACCAGGGAAAAGTGATCGAAGACCCCGATCCCCCCTTTAAAGAGAGGTATGTACTCGACATGATTACCTATGACAGAGATCACTATCTCGCAATTTCGGATCGCTACCAGTGCTGGCTCATAGACCGCCATACCTTTGAATTGGAGCGCTTCGAAACCAGTGTGGACAATGAATTGGAGGATCAGTATTTTTCTGGAATCAACCTGTTAAATAATGGCAACCTCCTGGTGTCCACAGTCAAGAGCGGTGCTATTCTTTTGGACCACGAGGGCCAGGAAATCATCCGACTCAACGAATCCAACGGACTTCAGGATCGCCTGATCATCTCCTCCTTTCAAGATCGGCAGGGAGGGGTCTGGCTATGTTTGTCCAAAGGCATCACCTACCTGAGCATGTCCATCCCCCTGCAGGTATGGGACGAGTCAAATGGCCTTGAGGGGCTGGTATTTTCGGTGAGCCGCTTCAAGGGTAAACTGTATGCATCGACAGCCCAAGGTGTGTTTTGCCTGGAAAATAACCAGTTTGTCAGGGTTGAAGGCCTGGACATCGAGACCTGGGAACTGATGGAGATAGAATTGTCGGGAGGAGAAAAGCAACTGCTGGCCAGTACGGTAAGGGGGCTTTACTTAATTAAAGGAAAAAGGGCCATTCCCGCCATGAGGCAGGAGAAATATCCCTATATCGGAAGCCTTGAAAAATCCTCCTCTGACAAGGGAATCCTCTACGTCAATGACGCCCTTCAGCGAGTTTCCATTTTTCAATACAAGTCGGGCAAATGGGAAGTGCTAAGGTACTTGGAAGATCTAAGGGGTAGGTTTGAGCAAATAGTGGAAGAAAAACCGGGAGTCATCTGGTTGATCGAGCGCTATGGTAAGCAGCGGGCCATTCGCCTCACCCTGGATACTAAGAATGGCTATCGCATTCTGAAAAGGCAAAGTTTGGAAGACAGGGAAGACCTCCCCAATATCCTCTCAATTTTTAAATTTGACGGCAGGCTCAATTTCTTCACAGAAAAAGGCTTTTACACCATAGAGGAGGGGCAGAAAATTCAAAAGCTGGATCTGCCTACCTTCCCGATACGGGGAATCACCTCTTTGGTAGAAGATAACAAGGGCAGGATATTTCTGGGCCGCATGGAGGACAATGCTCGTTGGTTTGAAATCCTCTTACCCAATGGAGAGGGAGGGTATGAGAAGGATTCGGTAAGCCTTAAGGAGTTGGACAACCTGGATATCTGGGGCAAAGTCTACACCGAAGCGGATGGCAAGGCGTGGATCGGTACTTCGGAGGGACTTTTTTGTTTTTATCCGGAGAAAAAGAAAAAGATCGAAGACTTTCCCCTACCCGTCATCAGAAGAATTGTCATGGGTGAAGATTCGGTCCTCTTTTACGGTGCTCAGTACAAAGGACTGAGCGAGACCCCCAGCAATCCTGTGCTTTCTCATCATCAAAATGCCATCACCTTTTATTATGCAGCTCCTTATTTTGGGGGAAGTTCCCAGGCTGAGTACAGCTTGCGCTTATTGGGGCAGGATAGCGAATGGTCGGCCTGGACCTCGGAGCGGAAAAAAGACTACACCCTCTTGCCTCCGGGAGAATATGAGTTTCAGTTGAGGGCCAGGAACCAATTCCATCAGGAAAGTGGGATCACTGCCTATACTTTCGAGGTTGCCCCTCCCTGGTGGAAGAGCATTTGGGCCTTGATTTCCTACGGACTGCTGGCCCTTCTCCTCATTTATGCTACCATTAAATTCAATACCCAGCGGCTGCATTTGCAAAACGAGCACCTCGAGAGTTTGGTCTATGAAAGGACCAATGAAATTTGGGAGCAGCACAAAGAAATTGTCAAGAAAACGGTGGCCCTCAAGCGGAAAAATGAAGAAATCGCTACCCAACACGACCTCTTGGAGGATAGAAATACCCGCCTGGAAGAGGCCATGAAAAAATTACAGGCCGCTCAGACTCAACTGGTCGAAGCCGAAAAGATGGCCTCCCTGGGACAGTTGACTGCCGGGATCGCCCACGAGATCAACAATCCTATCAATTACGTTAAAGGCAACATCAACCCCCTCAAAAAGGACTTTGAGGAGATCAAAGACCTCTTTACCCGTATCTCCCTCCTCAATGAAAAGGAAGACCTCGAGGATGCCGTAAAGCAGATCGAAGCTTATGCTGAAGAAATTGATGCAGCCTATCTTTTTGTGGAAATGGAGCAACTCCTCAATGGAATCGAAGATGGGGCCAACCGAACCAAGCAAATCGTGGATGGGCTGAAGATTTTTTCCCGTACAGAAAATGACCTCTTTAAGCATATCGACATCCACAAGGGTATAGGTTCTACCCTTACCTTGCTCAATAACCGATTGAAGGACCGGATTCGGGTAAACAAAGACTTTGCCGAGCTCCCGGTCGTAGAGTGCCTGCCGGGCAAGCTCAATCAGGTCTTTATGAATATTTTTGTCAACAGCATACAGGCCCTGGAAGAAAAAGCGCGAAGAGAAGGACGAAAGAGTACGGAAGTCATTGGAGACATTAGCATCAGCACAAAAGAGGCTCACAATTGCCTTCCTGGTAAGGGTGATTGCCTGCAAATCATTATCTCGGACAATGGTCCCGGCATCCCTGAAGATATTCGCCACAAAATATTCGATCCCTTTTTTACGACAAAGGATGTAGGCGAAGGCACGGGTTTGGGACTTTCCATTACCTTTGGCATCATCGAAAAGCACCATGGCAAAATCAAGGTAGAAAGCAAGGAGGGGAGGGGAACAACCTTTATCATCAGCCTCCCTTTCAAGCAGGAAGAAGAAAAAGTAGAAGAGCGTAAAGCCTGACGCCTGCCGCCGCATAACAAAGATTCCGATGTCAGACAGTAAGCCCTCAATCTTGTATGTAGATGACGAGCGCCACAACCTCGTCGCTTTTAAAGCCTCTTTTCGACGCCACTACCAGGTTCATACCGCCCAGGATGGGGAAGAAGCCCTGAGGTTGCTGGAGGAAAACGAAGTAGAGCTCATCATCAGTGATCAGCGCATGCCCGGCATGACAGGGGTAGAATTATTTGAGCAAATCCAGGAGCGCTATCCTGAGCCCATCCGCATGGTCCTGACGGCTTTTAGCGACGTAGCTGATATCATCGGAGCCATCAACAAAGGAAAGGTCTACTATTACGTAACCAAGCCCTGGAAATATGAGGATCTAAAGGTGCTGATCGACAATGCCTTGGAAGCTTATCAGCTCAAGAATGAAAACCGCTCCCTTTCCGCCGAAAAGCAGCGCCTGGAGCTTCAGGCTACCCAGCAGGAAAAAGAACGTATCCTGGCACGCTTCGAAACCCTCAAAAATCAGGTTAATCCTCACTTTCTTTTCAATTCCCTCAACGTCCTCTCTTCCCTGGTACACGAAGACCCGGATCTCGCAGAGTCTTTCATCGCCAAACTGACCAGGGTGTACCGCTACGTCCTCGACCTTAAGGAGGAAACCCTGGTCCCCCTTTCCCGAGAATTGGACTTTGTCAATAGTTATTTCTTCCTTCAGCAAATTCGCTTTGGCAACAACCTTCAGCTTTACATTGAGGTGGGCGAAGATCACAAAAAACAGCTCCTGCCCCCTCTTAGCCTACAGCTTTTGATGGAGAATGCTGTTAAGCACAACATTATCTCCAAGGAGTATCCGCTGAAGATCGAGCTATTTGTCAGAGGAGAGGAACTGGTTATCAAGAATAATTTTCAGCCTCGTAGCGAAAAAGTGCATTCTACGGGCATAGGACTGAGCAACCTCCGGGAGCGCTATCGGTTGTTAACCGAGAAGCAACCAAGCTTCGATAGAGAAAACGATTACTATGTAGCGAGAATTCCCCTACTTGCCCATGATTGATCGGATACAAGGATAAAATCCTATGTTATTGTGCCATTTCATCAATAAAAGGACTGGGGAGCGATTGCCGAAGATCAAAAGCAGAATTAATCTATGGATAAGGACTTTTCCATTTTATACGTCGACGACGAAGAACAAAACCTTATTTCATTTAAAGCTACTTTTCGAAGGCAGTATAAGGTGTATACAGCCAAAGGGGGGATGGAAGGCATCGATCTCCTCAGGAAACACGACATAAAGCTCATCATCACCGACCAGCGGATGCCGGAGATGACTGGGGTGCAGTTCCTGGAAAGAACCCTCACCGAGTTTCCCGATACCATCAGGGTAGTGCTGACGGGTTTTTCAGACATGGAGGCCATCATAGATGTGATCAATAGCGGCCGGATTTTTCGCTACATCACCAAGCCCTGGGAGGAAGACGAACTGAGGATGACCATCGAAAATGCCAGGCAACTTTACGAATTGCAGCAAAAAAATAAAAAGCTCCTCCTCGAGCTTCAGGGGCAGGTGGAAGAACAGGGACGGGTGATTGAGCTCTTCAAAAAGTATGTACCCGAGACCGTTGTAGAAAGAGCTCTGAGCTCGACTGCCACATCCATCTTTGATGGAGAACTGAAGGAAATCGCCGTCTTATTTTGCGATATTCGGGGATTCACTCCCATGAGCGAAGAACTGTCCCCTCCCGAGGTCGTAACTTTTCTCAATGACTATTATGCCATAATGACCCGGGTGGTACAACGCCACGGAGGAACAGTCAATCAATTTGTGGGAGACGAGGTATTTGCCTGTTTTGGGGCTCCCATTCCCAACAATAATATTGAGCTAAGCGCGGTCATGTGTGCCATCGAAATGATGGAAAAGCGGGAGCAAATCAATGAAAAGTACAGGGGACGCCTGGGCAGAGAAATAGAGATCGGAATTGGTATCAATGCCGGGGAGGCCGTAGCCGGGAACTTGGGTTCTGAGGTTAAGATTTCCTATTCCGTGACCGGGGATACCGTCAATACTGGAAAGCGCATCGAAAGCCTGACCAAGGAGTTTCCCAACTCGATCCTGATGAGCAAAAGGGTCTATGACAAAATCGCCGATCGCATCATCGCAGAGGCATGGGAACCCATCGCGCTAAGGGGAAAAAGGGAAAAAATCACAATCTATCAGGTGGGAGGAGTGAGGAAGTAGGTGGCCCAATTGAAGAAAGTACCACAAATACAAATTATCCTACCATTTGTAATGTCGGCAAAAATCGAGCTTACCATGTTTGATTTTTTTCAAAAATTTCACAAAAACTAGCTTTTTCTAAATAAAATATTAGTTTCTACCTACATCAATTTTAATATTTAGAGAAAATTGGATCGATCTTACGCATGATTTGTCAAGCACAACTGCCTGCAATCCTATAAGAATTGATATTTCTACCATGAAGCCTATATTTTAGGCATTGGATTAAAGAAAAAAATGTTCAATTTTGTAGGAAATATTACATCAGACCTTCAGCGAAAGGTTTTAATTGTAAATTAGCTAGCGATTTGGGCCAATAGAAGGGGATTTAATGGAGGCTGGGGTAGATGAAGTCCTCTCCTGACTATTGGAAAAAGAACGAACTACTATTCGCCTTGTACTTGTATTCGTCATCAGGACCTAGGTCAAGCCATGTGCTATGAAAAGACTTTTTTTATTTAACGTATTACTGTCCTTAATATTTGTTTTCTACGTCAATTTTGTTGCGGGCTTTCCCCCATCTCCAATCTCTGACGAGGAACCTTATATTACCTTGATCAGCATAAGCTCAGTTGAAGATGACAGGGTCAAGCTCGAATGGGAGACCAGGCAGCTTGGTAGAGGCTGGGTTTTTATGGTAGAGCGCAGCAAAGATGGAGAGTACTTTCAAACCATCTGCGGATTACGTAGTACATCAAGCAAATCTTATGCCTTTTTTGACAAAGACCCCATAAAAAATAAGACCGTTCAGTACCGAATTAAAGCCGTTCAGACAGGAAAGCCTGAATCCGTTTTCTTCTCCCTGCCTGTTTCCTTCCAACACTCTTTTACCCGAATCCTCAATAGCTACCCCAATCCCGTCGCCGATCGCCTTTATATCGATATACCCTCTGCAGCTACCGAGAAAATATCCATTGTCATCAAAGATTTTTTCGGTAGAGAAGTTTTTTCAGAAAGCCTCGAAAATGAATTCCAACGGAATGTCCCCATCTCTACCCGTCAACTGATGAAAGGGACCTACTTTATCCAACTCACTTCGGGAGAAAATCGCTGGACCACCCGTATGCAAAGAAATTAATAAGTGGGCCTTCCTGGTGGCAGGGGTTAGCCCTCTTTCTGATGAAAGCGGGGCCTAGATCCCTTCATTTTGGAATTGACCTGACTTGGCAGTAAGTTTGCCGGCATTGACCCATTTATGCCATTCTACTCTTATGAGCCATCCTTTCCTAGACCTTTCTTTTGCCAGATCTTACTTCCCTTCCCTTGCTGACGGCTATGTCTTTATGGATAATGCCGGAGGCTCGCAGACCCTTAGGACGGTAACGGATCGGCTTACCGATTACCTCCTCCACTCCAATGTACAACACGGAGCCACTTATGAAATTTCTCAGTTGGCCACCAATCGGGTCTACGAAGCCAGCCAGCACATGAGGGTCTACGTGAATGCCTCTAAGGTAGAGGAAATCGTCCTGGGCCCCTCAGCTTCTATGCTTTTCCGTATTCTCTCCCTTGGCCTTGTAGAGCAGTGGGAGGAAGGCGATGAGATTATCGTCACCAACACCGATCACGAAGCCAACGTCAGCCCTTGGACCGACCTTGAAAATCGAGGAATTGTAATAAAGACCTGGAAATACAATCCCAATACCCTGGCTCTGTCCCTGGAGGACCTAAAGCCTTTGCTTAATAAAAAGACGCGTTTGGTCGCCCTTACCCATACTTCTAATGTATTGGGGAGCATCAATCCCGTCAAGGAAATCGCCCGTATTGTCCACGAAAATGGAAGCCTGGTCTGCGTAGACGGAGTCGCATACGCCCCCCATCGCCTACCTGACGTAAAAGAATTGGAAGTAGACTTCTATGTGTTTAGCTGGTACAAGGTATTCGGGCCTCACTTTGCCCTTATGTATGGGAAAAGCGAATGGTTGGAGCAGATTCCCGGTCTCAATCATTACTTCATCCAATCAAGCCCCTATAAATTTCAACCTGGAAATGTTAACTTCGAAATGGCTTACAGCCTGATGGGCATTCACGATTACCTGCAGGATATTGCCAGAGAGCATTTTGGAGAGCTAGGCAAGGGAAGAGATGCTTATGAAAAGGCTTTTCAACTCTTTGCGGATCAAGAAGAAAAGTTGTCGGAAAAGCTACTGGCTTTCTTGAAAAATAAGCAAAGGGTACACATCATTGGTATTGAAGAAGCCGACAAGGAAAAGCGAGTTTCTACCATTTCCTTTGTGGTTGAAGGCAGGGACTCAAAAGAAATCGTGGAAAAGGTGGACCCACACAGGATAGGAATACGTTTTGGGGACTTTTATGCCAAAAAATTGATTCGCGACCTGGGCATTGAAGATCAGAATGGTGTCATTAGGGTAAGCCTTGTTCATTACAATACCCTGGAGGAAGTCCAAAGGCTCATAGAGGTACTAGATCCTCTCATTTAGTATCAATCAAATAAGAGATGACAAAGACTCAATCGCTGATCATCGCCCTGATCCTGGCAGGGGTATCTTTTTTTATCATACCCATCACGGTGGAGGGAATGAATCCCATCCTCTACGGAGTACTCAAGGCCCTCATCATGGCTGTTGTGGGGGGAGGCATGTATCTGGCTCTCCGCAAATTTGGCTTTTTGGCCTTAGCTATTTGCCTAGCTCTGATTATCATCTTTGCTCCTGCGCCCTACGCCCTTCCCATTGACGGGATCGCAAAATTTATGGTGGCCCTGGCGGTTATCGCAGGCGTCCTGGCCCTGGAAAAACGAATCAGGCCTCAAGAAGAAGAAAATGAAGATATATAACTTGTCTCCCGGTCCGGCAATCCTTCCTGAGGCCGTCATGAAGGAGGCCCAGGCTGAATTTCTGAATTATGAGGACAGTGGAATGTCCATCCTTGAGGTGAGTCATCGCTCGCAAATCTTTGACAGGGTCATAAAAAAAGCTGAGGCAGATTTTCGAAGCCTTCTTGATATCCCGGAAACCTACGAAGTTCTCTTTCTTCAGGGAGGAGCCTCCACCCAGTTTGCTATGGTCCCTCTCAACCTTATGCAAAAGGGAAAGGCTGACTACCTGGATACGGGCAGTTGGTCAGCAAAAGCCATGAGCGAAGCCCGCAAATACGGAGAGGTCAGAATGGTCGCTTCTTCTGCCAAATCGAATTATACCTACATTCCTGAAACAACAGAGAAAGATTTCGATCGGCAAGCAGATTACCTCCACCTTACCCCCAACAATACCATCTTTGGGACTCGAATATCCACCCTGCCTGGGATTGATGGGGTAGCCAGGGTTGCAGATATGTCTTCCTGCCTGCTTTCCGAAAGGTTTGATGTAAGGGATTATGGACTAATCTATGCGGGAGCACAAAAAAATATGGGACCGGCAGGATTGACCCTGGTTATGATTAGGAAGGACCTCATCGGACATGCCATGAAAATCTGTCCTAAAATGCTGAATTACAGTACCCATGCGGAAAAGAATTCTCTTTTCAATACCCCTCCTACTTTTTCCATTTACCTAAGTGGAAAGGTTTTTGAGTGGACCCTCAAAGAGGGTGGGGTAGAGGAGTTGGAAAAACGGAACATAGACAAGGCTCAAATGCTCTATGATTTTCTGGATAACTCGGATTTTTATCAGGCAAACATAGAATCTCCTCACCGTTCGCGAATGAATGTCTGTTTTCATGGGCCTGATGAAGAAAAGGATAGTCGCTTGGTGGCCTTTGCAGAAAAGCGGGGATGTATGTTTTTGAAGGGCCATCGTTCGGTAGGGGGGCTGAGAGCGAGCCTCTACAATGCGATGCCGAAGGAAGGAGTAGAGCAACTGATCCAGGTCTTGGAAGAATTTGCCCGAAGTGAATGAGCTTAAATCCTCTCCATACAGAATTAATTTGCTCCCTTGTCCAATACCCACTAATATTAATGATTATCAGGAATCATTTTTTGCGTTGCAAGCCATAGCCCTCTTAGACTTGAAAATAAGTTACTTATGGTAACCTCAACAGCGCTTTAACCATTCATTCGTGGTAATTACCATTAGGTTCAACCTGTAAAAAAGGGCAATTTTATTTATGCTAAGGCCTTTCTAGGGCTCATCCAGTACAACCATTTGACCAAGGACACAAAGAGAAATAACCCCAAAAAAGAATCGCTGTGGCAACAATCAAAGCATTCAAAGCTTACCGACCCATTCCTGAGAAAGCCAAGGAGGTGGCCTCCAGACCCTATGACGTCCTCGACACCGCCGAAGCCAAAGAAGAGGCCAAAGGCAATCCGATTTCCTTTCTTCACGTGGTCAAACCGGAGATAGACTTTCCTGACGATCATGACCCCTATGCCCCTGCTGTGTATGAAAAAGGGCGAGACAATTTTCTGGAGATGGTAGACAAAGGAATATTTGTCAAGGACGAAAAGCCTTCCATCTATGTCTATCGCTTAGAGATGGGGGAGGTTCAGCAAAGCGGGATTGTCGCCGTTGCAGCTGTACAGGACTACTTCGACAATGTGATCAAAAAGCATGAAAAGACCCGTCCCGTAAAGGAAGAAGACCGTAAAAATCATATCAGGGTACAACAGATGAATCCAGAGCCGGTCTTTTTTGCCTACAAACAAGTGGGAGAAATCGATAAGCTGGTAGAGGAGGTAGAAGAGGGAGCACCTGCCTATGACTTGGAAGCTGAGGATGGGATCAGGCACATTCTCTGGCAGGTCGATGATGTGGCTATGGTAGATCGCTTTGTCCAACTTTTTGCCGAGAAAGTACCTGCCACCTACGTCGCTGACGGCCATCATCGTACGGCTGCAGCTGCCTTGGTAGGAAAAGAACTTGCCGAGTCCAATCCCCATCACCATGGCAAGGAGGATTACAATTACTTTCTGGCCGTCCACTTTCCCGACAATCAACTCAAGATCCTGGATTACAACCGCGTGATTAGGGATTTGGGAGGACATAGCAAGGAAGATTTTTTGGAGAAATTAGAGGAAAGCTTCAAGGTTGAAAAAACGGAGGAAGTCCATAAACCCGCCTGTCTTCACGAGTTTTCCATGTACCTCTCCGGGCAGTGGTACCGCCTGCAATCCAAGCCTGGCACCTACAACGACGAAGATCCCATTGAAACCCTGGATGTAACGGTCCTTTCTAATCAAGTCCTGGAGCCCTTGCTGGACATCAAAGACCTTCGCCGTGATTCGAGAATTGAATTCGTAGGGGGGATTCGTGGCTTGAAGGAACTTCAGCGTAGGGTAGACAGTTGCGAAATGGCAGTTGCCTTTGCCCTTTATCCCGTGTCCATGCAGCAACTGATCGACATTGCCGACAATGACTTTCTGATGCCACCAAAGGTCACTTGGTTTGAGCCCAAGCTTAGGTCAGGCTTATTTGTCTACAAATTTGGCCATAATTGATCCCCGCTTTCCCACAAAAATACCTGCGCCTTCTTCCTGATGGGAAAAGGACGCAGGCATATATACTATAATGTGTCAACTTATGGTTGGAAAGGACGAGGAGGCAGAACATCAGCGGACTTCTGTGTTCTTCCTTTTATCAATTTTCCTCCATCCTCAGGAAGGTGAGGATGCCATCATGCGAGGTTGATTGATCTTCTCGTCAATAAATGCAGCTGCTTCTTCCATGAGCCACATGGGGGTGGAAGTGGCGCCGCAGATACCCACGCTTTCTTTATTCTCCAACCATGCCAGGTCGATTTCTTCCAAATCAGAAATAAAATAGCTGTCGGGATTGACCCTTTGGGAGGTCTGATACAGGGCTTTGCCGTTGGAGGATCTTTTTCCTGCTACAAAGATGATGGCATCGTGTCGGGCAGCGAATTTTTGAAGCTCTGGTATTCGGTTGCTGACCTGACGACAGATGGTATCGTTAGATTTGAAGTCGTCAAACTTATGTTCGAGGCTTTGCCTGACTTCGGAGAGCAGTTTGGTGCTTTTTGTTGTCTGGCTGTAGAGGGAGACAGGTCCATCTATGTCGAGTTGTTCGGCTTCCTCGACAGAGCCTATCACGATAGCTTCCTGCTGGGTTTGTCCCACGAGTCCGTTGACTTCGGCGTGTCCCTTTTTTCCCAGGATGACGATCTGCCTGTCTTCGTCAAAGGCCTGCCTAACGCGGTTTTGCAATTTGAGGACGACAGGGCAGGAGGCATCTATGAGTTCGATGTTATTTTCCATGGCGATGCGATAAGTTTCGGGAGCTTCGCCATGGGCCCGGATAAGGACGGTGCTATCCTTGAGTTCGCGTAGTTCCTGGTGGCTAATGACTTTGAGGCCTAAGTTTTGGAGGCGCTCGACTTCTCTATTGTTGTGTACGATATCGCCAAGGCAGTAGAGCTCTCCGGTCTCCCTGAGCCTGTCCTCAGCCATTTCTATGGCATAAACCACGCCAAAACAGAAGCCGGAGTTTTGATCTATCTCGATGTTTATCATGATCTCTGTGTTTGGTGTTCCATTTATAGGTGTACGTTGATCAGTCGGAAAGCTGTTTCAATTTTTGATCTGCCATATGGCATATCATGTCCACCTGCTCCGCAAAATCGAGGGTGGAAGTATCAATTACCTTGGCATCATCGGCCTTTTTTAGGGGAGCAATTTCCCTGTTGGCATCGATTTTATCACGCTCAAGGAGGTTTTCGGTAATTTCTTCCAGGCTTTGTACACTTCCCTTCGCTTCAAGTTCAGCTTTTCGTCGCCTGGCCCGAACTTCCATATCAGCCTTCATGAATATTTTGAGTTCGGCATTGGGAAAAACCACAGTACCTATGTCCCTTCCATCCATGACCACTCCACCTTTGGCTCCCATGGAACGCTGTTCTCTGACGAGTTTTTCTCTTACCGGACCGTGGATAGCTACTTGACTTACCTTGGTGGAAACCTCGGGCTTTCGTATTTCATCCTCTACATTCTCTCCGTTGAGAAACATACAGATGTGGTGGTCGGCATGTTCTACAAAGGACAGTTGAATTCGGTTCAGGGCATCCAGCATATGGGGATTCACCTCGTCAAAAGGAACTCCTTCTCGCAAAAAGAAGAGGGTGACAGCCCGGTACATGGCCCCGGTGTCTATATAAGTGTAGTTGAGTTTTCTGGCTACCCTTCGGGCAGTGGTACTTTTGCCTGTACCTGCATAACCATCTATGGCGATCTTAATCGTCTTCATGGATCAGGAGAAGCTTTGCCTATATTCACAACGGGTCGTACAGGTCTCATGGACCACAATGCTGTACAATCCAGGGAGTAAGGGCTGTATTTTGTGAAAAAACCATTTGGCCAGGTTTTCTGAAGAGGGATTTCGAAGCAGGTCCTCACCCTCTCTTTCTCCCACCTCGTTGATACACCAGTGATCAAGCATATCCACATAGGGCTTTACCACCTTTTTTATGTCTCCAAAATCCATCAAAAGCGCCGTTTGAGGGTCTATCTCACCAAAGAGGTTGACCTCCATTCGGAAGCTGTGCCCGTGGAGGCGTTTGCATTTGTGGCCTTCGGGCATGGTGGGCAAATAGTGGGCCGCCTCAAACCTGAATTTCTTTGTAATAAGTACTGACATACCTGATCCTGATGCAAATGAAGGCTGAATTTTTCTGATAAACAAATGCATATTAGCCTTCTTTTATACGAATCCTTCTGGTCTCCCAGGTCCAGGGCTCACCCTGGTTTTCTAAATATTTGAATCATTTGTGGGAAATAGATTGTTGTAGAAACTTTTTTTTAACCTCAGCGTAAGTAATTTTGTACAGTAAATGATAACAATATCCCTTTTGGGCATAAGAGTACTCATAGTAGTAGTAGTTAGTTTCATGCCATTTTCCCGCAGCACAATGCTGCGGGATTTTTTTTGTCTCCCTTATCAGTCTTTGTTTATCTTTATTTATATCGGCTATCTGACAGCAGACAGTAGGTCTTTTGTCCAATTTTGAATGGCAAGCCTGTTGGATAGGTATCCTTCAGAGACTTTTTTACTTGAATAAACTGAATCCATTTTAGTTGAATCAGTAAAAATCCTTCCAAAATACCCAAATCAAAATTGCCCGATCATATTTATCCAATCACCAATATTTTGGGAACCGTGAATCTTAGCCATGATATATTATCCAGCCGACTGAGAGAAGAAATTGCCGACTTCCCTCACAAAAAAATAGGAGCAGGAAAGTCACTTAACTTGCATCGGCCCGCTTCGCCTTCTGTATTTTGGGTGAGGACCGGAATTTTCAAGGTGGGCAGCTTTACCTCTGCAGGTCAGGAAGACCTTCGCTATTTGGTAAAGGAAGGTTCTATGTTCGGCGAACTGGCTATCATGGACAAGCTCGAACCCGAGGACTTTGCTGTGGCCATTACCGATGCTGAGATCTGTGAAATTAGCCTGTCCCAACTGAATCTCATCCTCCAAAAAGAACCCCGACTCCGTATTGGGATCATGAATCTCATGAGGGAGCGCCTCGACTTGACCGAAAAGCGACTTCAATCCCTCATCTTCAAGGCTTCGGGCGACCGCGTCTTGGCCTTTCTGGAAGAATATATCAGGGAGTTTGGCAAGTTGACGGAGGACAAGCTTACCTTACCTAGTTATCTCTCCCATTCTGATATCGCCTTGTTTACTTCTACCTCCAGGCAGACGGTTAACCGTATTTTCAATAAATTGAAAAAGGAGGGTGTCCTGAACTACGACAAGCAGTACCTCTGGACTCAAAAAGACAATTTTGAGCGGTTTTTCATTGGCATAAAGTAAAAGTCCCTCAACTTCTTTCCCACCTTCATTTTTTGTAGCTTTGAGTTACAAAGTGCTTTTTATAGAGGATTATAAGAGACAATTGGAGGACTTGTCGGAGATTCGCAGTTTAATGGAAGATGCGAGACGCTTTATTTCTTTAAGTGGGCTTTCCGGAGTAAGTGCAGGCATTGTAGCTCTTTTTGGTGCTTGGGGAACGTATACCTACCAGATGCTATTGGGCTGTATGGAAAATTGAACCAGCACAAGCTACTCAGTATAAACAATAAGGAGCTCTGGGTATTGGTAGGAATCGCCCTTGTAATTTTACTGCTGGCGGGCAGTCTGGCCTCCTTCTTTACCTCACGGCGGGCTCGGAATTTAGGTAAAAATATGTGGTCTCCCTCATCTCGAAAAATGGCTTTTCATCTGCTTGTCCCTCTGGCGGCAGGTGGGATTTTTTGTATCCTCATGGCTTACCATGGTTATGGGAGAATGGTGAGTTCGGTGCCCCAAGTCTTTTACGGCTTGGCATTGATCAATGCAGGTAAATTTACCTTTCATGAAATACGATACCTGGGATACACAGAAATTTTACTGGGTTTGCTTACGGCATTTCTCCTGGATTATGGCATTTTGATGTGGGCCATTGGTTTTGGCTTTCTCCATATTTTTTATGGAATCCTCATGTATGTTAAGTATGGAAGGAAGGCGTGAAGGAAACAATCGACAAGTTAAACAAGGCTTTTGAGAACAGGGTGCGTCTGGGGATCATGTCCTTACTCATGGTGGAGGAATGGGTGGCTTACTCCCGCCTGAAAAAGACCCTCGAACAGTCTGACGGCAACCTGGCTACCCACCTCAAGACCCTGAGAAAGCTTGAATTCGTCGATGAGAAAAAGGAATTCAGGGATAGAAAGACCCACACTACCTACCGGGCGACGGAAAAAGGCAGGGAAGCTTTTGAGGATCACCTGAACGCCATAGAGGAGATCGTGAAAAAAATGGGTAAGGATTAAACTCTGGCCTTCTACAGCAGTCAATAGGTCAAATGGCAGTGATACAAGAAAAAGAACTTCTGGCCCAGTTGCAGCAGGAGGATACACGGAGAGAGGCCTTCGACCGCCTGATCCGACTGTATCAGCAAATGCTCTACTACCACATTCGTCGCATGGTGATTGATCATGAGGATGCGGATGATGTTTTGCAAAACACCCTGCTCAAGGCCTGGAAAAACATTGACCGTTTCAGGGGAGATGCAGCCCTAAAGACCTGGCTCTATCGGATTGCCACCAATGAGGCCCTGACTTTTTTGAATAAAAAGAAGAAGATGGCCAAAACTGACGTTGAAAATATTGAGGACGACATGCGCCACAGCCTCGATGGGGGAGGGGGACGCTACATCAATGGGGAGGAAATCCAACTTAAACTACAGGCTGCCATTGCTACCCTGCCCGAGCGGCAGCGCCTAGTCTTTAACATGAGGTATTTTGACGAGATGAAATACGAGGAGATTTCCAAGGTGCTAGAGGTCTCCGTAGGGGGACTTAAGGCGAATTTCCATCACGCAGTAAAAAAAATCGAGAAATACCTGAGCGAGCGGGTAGATGCGTGATTTTTGATCAAATTTCTCGGATTTATTTAAACCAAGTGAGAATGAGAAAGTCTAAATTTAGGTGAATCGCAAAGTGTAAGGATTGATGAATATACATGATGATGAGTTGAACAGGGAATTGGATGAAGCACCGTTGCTTCAGTCCTTGGGCAAAAACAATCCCTTTGAGGTGCCGGAGGGCTACTTCGATCATCTTTCCCAGTCCATGAAGGACAAGATCGAAGACGAAGAAGTTTTGGAACATGCACCCATCCTGGGTCTCGCTGGCAAGGAATGGATATTTGAGGTGCCAAAAGGGTACTTCGACCAATTGCCGGGGCGGATCATGGGGCTTTTACCTCAAAAAGAAGGACGAATACAAGCCTTTGGTTTCCTCTCCGAAAAACGCTTTAGCTGGGCTTTGGCTGCTGCCATTGCCTTGTTTATGGCTACCATTTTTGTTTTCAACCAGCAAAGCAAAGAGACTGAGTCTAAACAACTGGCCAGTTTGGAAAATCTCGAACAGGAAGAGATTTACGACTTTCTGGAATCTGCAGGTGTAGACAGCTACGACCTGATGGCTGCCCTCAGTGAGGAAGAAGCCGATGAAATCAAAGGGGAGTTGGACTTTGAGGGGATGATGGAAGAAGAAATCATGGAGCAGTTTGACATGGGCGAACTTGAGGACATGATTCTCCAGCCTTGAGTGGGACAGGGCATAGTTATGGGCTGGCCGTTTCGGGGATAAATATTTGGAAGTACCACTGGATTTTTTTGAGTAAGGAATGATGAAACATATTTGGATAGGATTTTTAGTGTCCCTTCTGGGCTCAACCATGGCTTTTTCACAGGTGAGAGATTTTGGAGGTCGTAGATTTGATAATGACCGAATAGAGTCTCTTCGCACGGCGCATTTTACTGAGGTAATGGGGCTTAGGACCAAGGATGCCCAGGTCTTTTGGCCCTGGTTCAACGAACGGGAGATGGAACTCAAGGCCATTCGTGAACGCAAGTCTATCATGGCCGGAGAGATGCAGCAAGCCATGAGCGGCAATGATGAAGGAGAGATCGAAAGAATTTTGGACGCCTATGCCAACCTGAAGTTTAAAGAAGCTCAGGTGCAACGAGCATATCATGACAAGCTCAAGGAGTTGTTGCCCATACGGAAAGCAGTGATGTTTTACCAGGCGGAAATCAGTTGGGAGCGCAAACTCATCGCCTTCCTCAAACGGACACGAGATCGTAGAAATTGAGCATAGCCGCCTTTCGTTCATTCATGAAATCGAAAACATAAAAAAATGGATTTTCCGAAGGGCAAATCCATTTTTTTTATGTTTAAGAGAGATTAAGAATAAGCTTTATCCCTCATCACCACCTTCAGCCTCTTGGTTGGCCTCAGTGCTGCCACTTTCGGCATCCTGATCTTGGGTGGATGGCTCATCACCTTCTGTTTCGGCAGCTTTTTTTACGTTTTTGGCGGTCTCTACCGCAGCGGCAGCTTCTTCATTTTGCTTAGCTTGCTGTTCTTCGCTGCTGGTATCGGGGGCAGGGGACTGTTCTACCTCACCTTCCACTTTCGGCTTTTCTTCCTCGTTTTTGGGAGGGTTTTTGGCCATTTCGTTCAGTTCCTTAATTTTATTTTTCCACTCTTTGATGAGCTTCTTTTCCTCGTCAATCTGTCCTTGAATCTGATTTCTGAGCTTATCCCCGCTTTTACCCTTAGAGATAAACTGAATGTTGGTGCTGTACTGATCGACCTTTTCCTGGGACTGGCTGATCTTCCGACGTATGCGGCGCACCCGCTCTTTGATGGCATTGCTGCGCTGCTTGTCATCGTCGATTTCTTCCAGCTTGGTATTGAGGGCCATGTCGCGCATACGGGAGCGCTTGGCGGCGAGTCCATTGAAGAAGGCATCCACTTGCTTGCGGAAAACCTCCCAGATCTTATCTTTTTCCTTGTAAGGAACCTTTCCGACGGCTTTCCATTCTTTTTGAATGGTCTTTACCCGCTCGATGGCCTCTTCTATATTCTGGCTTTGCTCCTCTGTCAACTTTTTGACCTCCTCGATCAATTCCTTCTTGGCATCCAGGTTGGCGTATTCGCCCTCGTGCATTTTCTGGTAATGGGCCCTTCTTCCTTCAAAAAACTTGTCGCAGGCCGCTCTGAATCGGCTCCAGAGCTTATTGGAATGGCGCTCAGGTACAGGGCCTATGGTCTTCCAGTCCTTTTGTAATTGCTTGAGTTCTTTGGCTGATTTTTCCCATTGCTCGGAGGCAGCTAATTCTTCAGCTCGCTCGCATAGCTCTCTTTTTTTGACGAGATTTTCTGCTCGAAATTCATCAAACTTCTTGAAAAACTCAGCTTTTCTGGAGAAGAAAGCATCGCAGATTGCCCGATAACGGTTCCAAAGATCATCGTTGACAGAATAGGCAGCTTGCCCGATTTCCTTCCATTTTTCCTGAAAGGCCTTGAGTTCCTTGGTGGCTTCGTTCCACTGTTTTGGCTTTTCGGCATCAAATTCGGCGAAGTGAGCCATTTCGGCCAGAATTTCCCCCTTCCTTTCTGCATTCTCCCCACGTTCTTCGTCGAGTTTACCCAGAAATATCGAGCGGAGTTCGAAAAACTGGTCGATGATGGAGCGGTAATCATTGTTGATGCGCTCCATGTCTTCACGGGGAACATGACCGACACTCTTCCACTGCTGCTGCAGTTTGTTGAGGTCATCCATTTTCTGCTTCCAGACCTCATTGTCTTCCCTTTCTTCTTCGGGGGGAATGAGATTTTTGGCTTCTTCGATCATCTTTTCCTTGTCCTGGAGATTCTTTTTGCGATCGTAGTCGAGCATCTCAAAGTGAAGCTCACGGCGCTTGTAAAAATCATCCAGGAGGGCGCGGTATTCGCGGTAGAGGTTGTCCATCTGCTCCCTTAGAACCTGACCGATGCTTTTCCACTCGTCCTGTATGGCACGAACCTCTTTGATCTTCAGAGGGTCTTGGGCATCAACTACTTCTTTAAGTTTTTTGAGTAGCTCTGCCTTCTTCTCGGCATTTTCCTTTTTCTGTTCTTCAACTACCTTCTGGGCTTCTACCCGATTCTTATTAAAGGCAGCGAGTTTATCTTGAAAGAGGTCTATCTGCTCTTGGGGAATTTCTTCGCTGTACTTGAGTGCGTCGAAGGTCCGCTTGAGAAGGCCAACTCGGGGGATGTGGCGAAGGATTTTTTCATCCTGGATAAAGTGATCCAGAAGGGTAAGGAGGTCTTGAAGCTTAGCTTCCGAAAGGATTTGCTGGTTGGACTTGTCTCCTGAAAGGACCTCCTTCATTCGATTCCAGAGTCCCTTCTCGATGCCTTCAGGAATACGTTCTACTTCTGGCTTTCTCTTTTCCTCTTTGCCACTTTCTTTTTTCTCCGTCTTGGCTTTTTCAGCTTCATGGGAAGGAGTAGCGGGAGAGGAAGCAGCTTTTTGATGCCCAGCAACGAAGGCAGCGATATGGGCTGTTACCTCCAGGGCTCTGCCATTAGAAGGCGTATCGCGGACTTCCGCAGAAGAAGATTTTGATTCGGCCTTTTCTTCTTGTGGCTTTTCTTCAGAAGCAGGTTCTTGGGACTGGGATTCAGGGCTGGTCTTTTCCTCTACAGAATTGCTCTCTACCTCAGTATCCTTCTCTGGAATATCAGACATTTCCGGGATCTCGTACTCTGGAAACATGGGGCTCACCTTTAATCAAACATGGGGCTTTTCAGCCCGGGTTCAAAACTTATTCGATAATGGATCGAGCAGAATTGAGTTCAGTTCCCATAAGCTTTGGCCCATTTTCATTTGCCATGTCGATCTGGGAAAATCACAGAATCAAAAGGGCAACTAAGATGGAATATCCTATCTAACTTAAAGGAAATATGGACTTTGCTGAAGCTGCTCAGCTACCTATGCAAATAAGCGAATAATTTTTGTTAATGCCTATTGTCATAATTAAGTTAATAAAATTTCAATTTAAGGTAAAACAGGTTGAAAATCAAGGAGGGCGAGAGTTGGGCTAGGGGCTAAAATCGAGCTTTCCCACCTTGTTTCCAAAGCTGAAAAATAGGTAAGGGAGGAATTTTTGGAGCTTTGTGTTGTCGAGGGGTAAAAAATCCAGCTATAAGAGTGGTTCAATCATAAAAAAATCAAACCTCAATAGTTATTATTGCAAATGAATGGCTAATAAAGCGCACTTGGGGTTTTCCTAATCAATTTGTTTTCAACCTCAAGCGCGCTATTTGTTGACTCGCAAAAAATGATTCGTGATCATCAATAATAGGTATTTAGATAATTTATTCTACCCAGGAGCTTACCTCTTCTTTGGAGGGATTTTTTTGTCCCAATTTGTACTTTTTATTGATCCCACAAATGTCCTGGTGGAGTTTGTTGGGATTGGCGGATTTCAGGGCTGATACGGTAGTAAGACCTGATTTGATGACGGGGGCGATCCATTCTTCGGGGACACCAGCTTTTTGAAAGTCTTCGCGACTATCTGCATGGCTACCTTGTTCTGGCCGCATATGGGGAAAAAACAGGACCTCCTGTATGGTGGGCTGGTTAGAGATGATCATGGCAAGTCGGTCGATGCCGATGCCCAGTCCTGAGGTGGGGGGCATGCCAAATTCCAGGCTTCTCAGGAAGTCCTCGTCGAGCATCATGGCCTCTTCATCGCCGCGTTGGCCCAATTCCAATTGACTTTCAAAACGCTCCCGTTGATCCAAGGGATCGTTGAGCTCCGAGTAGGCATTGCAGAATTCCTTTCCGTTGCAAATGCCTTCAAAGCGCTCTACCAGGCCCTCCTTGCTGCGGTGTTTTTTGGCAAGGGGAGACATCTCGACGGGATAATCGGTGATGTAGGTGGGCTGGATGAGGAGGGGCTCCACCTTTTCTCCAAATATCTCGTCAATCAACTTGCCTTTGCCCATGCTTTCGTCCATTTCTATCTCCAACTTCTTGCAAACCGCCTTGAGCTCTTCTTCATCCATCTCCGAAATGTCGATTCCGGTATATTCTTCGATGGATTCGTACATGGTATAGCGCTTCCAGGGGCGCTTGAAGTCGATGAGGTTTTCTCCAACTTGGATTTTTGTTCCTCCAGTTACATCTATGGCCACCCTTTCTACCATCTCTTCCACCAGTTCCATCATCCAGTTGTAGTCCTTGTAGGCTACATAAAGTTCCATTTGGGTAAACTCCGGATTGTGGAAGCGGGACATCCCTTCATTGCGGAAGTCCTTGGAAAATTCATAGACCCCGTCAAAACCACCTACAATGAGGCGTTTGAGGTAAAGCTCGTTGGCAATCCTTAGGTAGAGGGTCATGTCCAGGGTATTGTGGTGGGTCTTGAAGGGACGGGCAGCCGCACCTCCGTAGATGGGCTGGAGGATAGGCGTTTCTACTTCGAGGTAGCCATTTTCATTAAGAAAGTCTCTCATGGACTGCATCAACCGGCTTCGCTGCACGAAGGTCTCTCTAACCTGAGGATGTACGATGAGGTCAAGGTATCGCATCCTGTAGCGGGTTTCGGTATCGGTGAGGGTATCGTAGACTTTGCCGTCCTCGGTTTCTTTAGGGAAAGAAATGGGTCGTAGAATCTTGGTCAGGAGGGTAAATT
The DNA here is from genome assembly GCA_964564415.1 of uncultured Bacteroidia bacterium. Classification (GTDB taxonomy): domain Bacteria; phylum Bacteroidota; class Bacteroidia; order J057; family J057; genus JALEFZ01. The sequence continues at coordinate 137,680 of CAZMAV010000006.1, forward strand.
CCTTGACATGGACGGTTTTCTCTCCGGTTTTGGTGATGAAGGCATGTCCCTTCACACCGATGATGTCGCCGAGGGAAATGAGCTTCTTGAATACCTCATTGTAGAGGGACTTATCTTCTCCGGGGCAGATTTCATCCCTCGAAAAGTAAAGCTGAATGTCTCCTGTACTATCCTGCAACTGTGCGAAGGAAGCCTTTCCCATGATCCGCTTGGTAATGACCCTTCCAGCCAGGGAGAGATCCTCAAAGCCTTTCTTGCCTTCTTCGAAATCATCCTGAATCTTTTTTGCAGAAATGTTTACCTCGTAGCTTTCAGCAGGGTAGGGGTCTATGCCCAATTCTCTGAGCCTTTGAAGTTCGGAGCGACGCTCCAGTTCCTGATCCGTGAGAAATAGTTCCTCGTGCATGTGGTAAATTGACATATGCTAAGCCAGATAATCGACGGGGAAATCTCCGTCAAAAAATTATGCCCGCAAAAATAGCTAATCCTACCGAGGGAGAAAAATGGGGAATACTGAATGTGTCTGGGCAAAAAAATCCGGACCGAAGGTGTTTATCTCGGTCCGGATTAGAAATTTCCATCGAACTCAAGAGGAGTTGACTCTTACCTGAGCCATATTTTCCTAACCCATTGTTTTCCATCCATGTCCAACTTCAAGAGGTAAAGGCCCGTAGGTAGGCCCTGGGTCGCAACCTCCAGTTTGTAGGGAGATGTGCGGAGAGGAGCTTGAACCTGTTGGCCGTTGAGGGTAAACATGCCCAGTTGAGGTGCTTGAAAAAGGCCTTCGGAAAGTCGCAGGGTGATTTTTTCTTTTGCCCGGCTGTATCGGGCACTTAGGGAGGCTTGACCGACTTTTGGACTTAGGGAAGTAGCTATCTGAGAACTATCCTTGATTTGGAAGATTTTTCCCTGGTTATAGGCAGTAAGGTAAATTTCCCCCTGAAAATCCTCGCCAAAGGAAGAAAGCTGGCCGCCATCTACTCTTTTGCCCAGGAACTTAGATTGAAAATTGCCACTCATGTCCTGGTTGAGGGTCCAGAGATTGCCGCTGGTATAATCTCCAAAAATATAATAGCCCTGAAAGTTGGGATAGGTACTTCCTCTGTAGACGAACCCTCCCGTGATGGAGGAGCCCAAAAGATCGAAGTGATCGTAGGAAAATACCGGATCTACATAGGTATTGGAGGGACCGGCACAGTCGTTGGCTTTGAAATCGTTTAGCCCTTCAAAGCACCTCCAGCCGTAATTGACTCCCGGAGTATTGGCGGGTTCGAAATTTATTTCTTCAAATCTTCCCTGCCCTACATCTCCGATCCACATATCTCCAGTCTGCTTGTCAAAGCTAAACCTCCAGGGGTTTCGCAGGCCCAGGCTCCAGATTTCGTCGGCAATATCAGCATCATTGACAAAGGGATTGTCCGTAGGAATGGTATAGGTAGTGCCAATAAGGGTATCTACTTCATTGATGGAGAGCCTGAGAATTTTTCCGAGGAGGGTTTGTCCGTCCTGACTTCTGTTGCCGGGATCTCCACTTGATCCTCCATCTCCGAGGCTAAAGTACAGGTAGCCATCGGGCCCAAAGGCCATGTCTCCACCGTTGTGGTTGTTGTAAGGCTGGGAGAGGGTGAGGAGGACGGTTTCACTGGCCGGGTCTGCCAGGTTGACATTGCTCTGATCTAAGCGAAAGCGGGAAAGTACGCTCTCATCATTTTGATTGGTATAGTTGACAAAAAAGTATCCGTTTTGGACAAAGTCCGGGTGGAATGCCAATCCGAGGAGACCCATTTCGGAGGGGCCTGACTTTACTTTGGAGCGGATGTCCAGAAAGGGGGTGGCCTCGACGCTGAAGTCGGGGTACATGATTTTGATCCGTCCTACTTTTTCTACGACAAATAGGCGGCTATCATTGGCGTGGGTGATATCTACCGGCAGGGTGAAGCCATCGGCAACTTCATCAAGATAGATTTTAGGCTCATTATTTCCCTGACCAAAGATAAGGAAAGGGAAGAATAATAAGACCAGGATTATTTTTTTCATAGGTTTAGACAAATTGAATGAACTGAAATTTTGAGAGGTAATGGGAAAAGAGGAAGCCTACTGCTATTGAGCTGACTTCCTCCCTCACACATGAAGAAACTATTGTTTGAAGAAATTGTTGGCAGGTACTTTGGGTTTACTCCTTATCGAACGGTGTAGGCCACCTCTTTAAAGGTCCCGTTAGTGATCTTGAGGGTGTCTCCCATATCAGAGGCGAGGACAGCTTCAAACTCTCCGCTGACCCATTCTTCTTCTCCATTGCTTTCGGTCAGGACAATTTTGCTACTGATGATGGTGGTAAAATTATCGCCATTTTCGATGTAGGTGACCTGTCCATTAAAAAGTGGGGTGTCATGGGCGTAGGTTCCTACAGAAGGGCCGACTACAGTATCGATTCCCGAGGCTTGGGTAAGGCTGAGGGTCAGGAATTTACTGACATCTGTGCCGGTAAAGACAAGATTTTTGCTGACATTACCGAGGGTATCTACCTGAGTGAGAACCCCTGTACTGACGAGAGCCTCGAAGCTTTCGCCTTGGATGTCTGCCTTGACTTCGCCTAAAAGGTCAAGTTGCTCACGAATACAACTGGCCAGGACAGAGCCCAGGGCCAAGACCAGAAAAGATTTGATGAAAATTTTCATTGTAATGTGTGATTGGTTCAAGTAATGGAAAGGTACATTAGCGCACCGTACCGGGTCTGGTGTTTTCCTCTTTGATTTCTTTAGGTAATGGAGGTGTTTCGGGGTATCTAGGTTGCTTTTGGGCAGGAAATTTTACGAAAACTGTTTTTTGGGTAAGGTTTTCGATGATTTTTTTGATGCGCTTTTGAGCTTCGATTTTGGTGCTGTCGAGGATGCCGCTTTCCATGGCGGTGTTGTACATTTTATCCTCTGCAATTTTATAGGCCTGGTCGATCATTTTGTTGCCCTGGCTGTAGAGGGAGGTGGCCCAGGATTCTATGACTCCTGAGCGGTTGTGATCGATTTTGGAAACGCATATCTCAGGTTCGGGAAGGGTAAGGTAGAGGCTATCCCCAACGATAAGGATGTCGCTGCTATCAATTTTGGAAAAATCCACACATGCAATGACCTCGCCAAAGGCCTGAATGGTTACCTCAGGATCTGGCCACCAGTCGATCCGATGTTTGTGCTTGACGATGTCTTGAAACTGATATTTCTGAAGCTGCATCTTACTCATGCCCTGTACCTTCTCTATGACGATGGAATGGACCTGAATGGTCTCTTCGGGTTTGGTGTCAGGCAGAGAGGGGATTTTGACCATGCGGGGCATGACATAGAAAAAGAAGACCGAAGCGACGATCGCCAGGATCAGTAGAGAGGACAGAAAATAGATAATCTTTCTCATGCTTCAGGGAGACGGTGTTTCAGTTCGAAAAATTGTATAAAATTTAGGAGAATGAAAAGGCTTTTCTCTCAGCTAGAGGTTCGCTTTCTCAAGTCCATTGGCGTGGGTCAGAGGTTCTTCGTGAAATTTGCAAAGGATGATTCTATGCCATTCGCGATTATCACTACTTAAAGAAATAATCGTAACAAATCCTTATCCATCTGAGGGGCTATTTGTTCATCATGGTCTCAACACCATTCCATCCTTCTTCAACGCCTTCCAGCAAATATTGTTGGGCCTTTGCTGCATATTGCCTGGCAGCCTTATCCTCGGGAAAAGCGGTCAAAAGGTCTTCGAATTGTCGAAGGTCCTCTGCAAATCGACGCTGAATGTGGGCTTGTATTCCCTTTTCAAAACTCGCTTTGAGCCTTGATTTTTCCTTTCTGATGCTGATTTCGCAAGCATCGAGGCATTCGTAAATGTCCAGGGTTTGCCGCCTTCCTTTGACCGGGACCTTACCGAGATACCTGAGGTCAAACCCATGGTCCTCTGGTAGGAGATGTACCAGGGTCTCGCTGAGGATGAGATCAGCTCCGTAATAATTGGTGAGGCCCTCCATTCGTGAGGCAGTATTTACGGTATTTGACACCAAGGTTGCATCCATTCGGAGTTGATCACCAATAATTTCCATCATGAGGGGGGCGGTATGCAAACCAATTCCAATTTTGATGGGTATCCTTCCTTTATTCTTTCTTTCAAGGCTGTAGGTCCTAAGTTTGTCCTGAATGGCGAAGGAAGCCGAAGCTGCATGTCTGGTCTGATTCATAAAGAGGGCCATGATGCCATCTCCAAAATACTGGTTGACAAAGCCTTGGTTGTCCTTTATGATAGGACCTACATGCCCGAGATTAGAATTGAGGAAGTAAAAATTTCCTTCGGGGGTCATGCTTTCGGAGAGTGTGGTATAGCCAGGGATGTCGGAGAAAAAAACAGTTACCTCTTTTTCGACCTGGCCTCCAAGTTGAACCTGTGTTACGGTTTCATGTCCCAGGGACTGAAGAAATTCCTGAGGCACAAATCGTCCAAAGGCAGTATTGATCTTTGAAAGTTCCCTGTTGAGGGCTTTTACTGCCGTTAGTTGATCCTTCTGACTCTTTCTGAAGCGGTAGCCCAATCCCAGGGAGAATACGAGAATTTCCAGGATGATGCCTCCCGGAAAGATAAGGATTGAATTTAGAGAGTTGCTGAATGATAATGGCTGAAAAGCCCACAAAAAACAGGAGGCCGGACCCAGCCCCAGGAAAAATAGCCTGGCTGCTATCAAAATAAAAGTGTAGAACACTATCGATTTCCCACTGAAGATGTCCCTCCTCCAGCAAAAGGCTATCGGTAAAAACCTGTCCACGGGTAGGTCCAAATGATAGCAGGAACAGGAGGGAAAGAAGAAAAACAGGTGTTTTTGAAGGCTGTTTCATAATTTGGAGACTCTTTAATCAAGTTAAGGAAAAAGTAAAGGGAGACTTAGTTTAACTTCAATCACCATGAAAAAGATATTTTATCTTTCCACCTGTAACACTTGCAGGCGCATCCTGGACGAACTCGATCCGGGGGCTGATATTCAACTGCGGGAGATCAAATCCAAGCCCATCAGTGAGGAAGAATTGGATCGGATGAAGGAACTGTCGGGTTCCTATGAATCCTTGTTTTCCAGAAGGGCCATGAAGTACCGATCCATGGGCCTGGCTGATCAAGAGTTAGGGGAGGAAGATTACAGGCGCCACATAATAGATGAATATACCTTTTTGAAGCGTCCGGTAGTCCTGACTGAGGATAAGGTATTTGTAGGAAGTGCCAAGAAAGTCGTTGCCACTGCTAAGGAGGCCCTTGAGAATGTCTAGAAGAAGGGGGGAGCTTCCCCTTCAACATAGCACATGGTTTTCACAGGACTTGTCTGACAAAAGGTAAGTTATTTTTTTTTAACTTTCTCATATTGACCTTTTGTTAAGACTACAAGCATTGATTCCCATGATTTCCGAGAGCCTGGCTACCCGAACGGCTGATTTTTTACATCGCTATCCTCCTTACTCTTATTTGCCCCGCGAAGAGGTCCTGGACTTGGCCGGGGGCATGAGAATGAGGTATTTTACTGAGAATACCTTTGTCTTTCAGGAGGGAGAGCATTCTCAGGGATCAATTTTTATTTTACAAAAAGGAAAAATAGAATTGGCCAAGGCCTTTGAAATGGAAACAAGGCTTATTGATGTCTGTGATGTAGGTGATAGTTTTGGGGTGAGGGCTGTTTTGTCGGGAGATAATTATATGTCTACCGCTCGGGTAAGTGAAGAAGCGCTGGTTTATCTCTTGGATGAAGAGGCGTTTAAGTCAATGATGGCCAAGCATCCCGATGTTGCCATGTTTTTTGCTTCAGGACTAGCTTCGGGAATGTCAGTCGTCAGGGAGCAGGGCAAAAAGCTCAATCGGGCTCGGCTGGAACTGGGCGGTAGGCAGGTCAATCCCCCGCTTTTTCGGGAAGAAGATGTAATTGTCCTGAAGCATAGGGACGAAGTGGCCTTCATCAAAGCCGACAACAGTGTCAAAGAAGCTGCTGAAATTATGATTGAATACAGCATTGGATCTTTGGTGGTCGCTGATGATAGTCTCCTTCCCATTGGGATCGTAACCAATGTAGATTTCACCCGAAAGGTGGGAAACGGCCTCCACGGGATCAATGAGCCAGTAACGAAAATAATGAGCCGTCCGGTAAAGACCATTCCTGAGGGAGAAAGCATGGCCAAGGTCATTTTGACCATGATGAAGCACGAGGTGAGGCATTTGGTAGTGACGGAGGATGGTACTGCCCAGACTCGTTTTGTGGGTATCATCACGGAGCACGACGTCCTTCTTTCTCAGGGCAATAATCCTGCGGTCCTGGTCAAGCGGCTCAAGCATGCTCATAAGGTGGAGAAGCTCAAGCAAATTCGTGATCGGGCTGCCTCTCTCATTCATGCATACCTGGAGCAGGAAATCAGCATACGCTTCATCACCAAGGCCATGACCGAGATCAATGATGCTTTGATAAGAAGGGCTGTCGAACTGAGTGTGAAGCGGCTGGAAGAAGAGGGAGAAAGAAGGCCTCCGGAAAACTTTTGTTTCATGTCCCTGGGTAGCGAAGGCAGGGAAGAGCAGCTCCTTCGGACAGATCAGGACAATGCCCTTATCTACGATGATCCCGCCGAGGCAGACCGGGAATGGGTGGAGGCATACTTTTTAAAATTAGGCACCTCCATTACCGATATGCTGGAAGGCTGTGGTTTTGCCCACTGTAAGGGGGAAATTATGGCCAGTAATCCCAAGTGGAATGGAAGCCTGAGCCAATGGAAGGAGTATTTTAGCGATTGGCTGATGACTCCTGATGTGGATGCCCTTCTTCACGCATCGATATTTTTTGATTACAGGGGGGCTTATGGGAAAATGGAGCTCGTTGACCGACTCACGGAGCACCTGGACGGATTGTTGTCCAAGGCAAGGGGCTTTCTCAATTTTTTTGCCATGAACGCCCTTCAAAACCCTCCTCCCCTCAGTTTTTTCAGGAATTTTATCGTAGAGCGGGGGGGCAAAAACAAGGATGAATTTGATATCAAAGCCCGAGGGATGATGCCCATAGCAGATGCGGCCCGGGTGCTCATGCTATATCACAGGGTACATGGGATCACCCACACGATGGAGCGCCTGGAGAAACTTGCCGAACTAGAACCCAATCAGGGGGAGATATACCGTGAGGCAGCTATGGCTTACGGACTCATGGTGAGATACAGGGCCATCAACGGGTTTAAACACAACAATTCGGGAAGGTTTATCCATCCTGAGTCCTTCAATAAGATTGAAAAACAAACCCTGAAATATGCCTTCCGGACGATTGAAGAATTACAGGGTATTCTGCGCACCCGATTCAGCCTCAATATGTTTAGGGCATAGCGGATGATAGACTGGATCAATATACAGCGCCTAGGTGGGCAGTGTAAGCGAGGGGAACTCCCTTCCTTTGTTTGCGATTATCTGGAGCATTATTCTTCACAACCCTCGGGTAGCAGAAACTGGAAAGACCTTCGTATTTTGGTTTTTGATACGGAAACTACCGGGCTCAATATTCACCGGGACCGGATGCTGGAGATTGGAGCTGTAGGCATACAGGGAGGAGAGATTCTGCTCAAAGACACTTTTGAGTTGCTGATCGATGCGAAAAAAAGTCCGGCTGAGGACAGCATTCAGGTTCATGGCCTGCTACCCGAAGAAATTCGGAGCAAGGGACTCTCAGAACAGGAGGCTATTGCACGTTTTCTTGGCTATATAAAGGGTGATGGGGTTGTAGCTCATCACATCAATTTTGACATTGGCATGATCGAAATGGCAATGAGAAGGTCAGGAGTGGAGAGATTCTTTATGTTCAACAAAAGAATAGACACTGCAGAATTAGCCAAAAAGCTGGAGCATCCCCGCAAGCCTCCTTCTTACATCGATCACAGCAAGTATGGGTTGGATGAACTATGCGAGCGTTATGGAATCAGTACCGAAGACAGGCACCGGGCTTGGGGAGATGCGATGATAACAGCGAAATTATTTTTAAAACTGGTACAGGCATTCGAAGAAAAAGGAAAAAACAAATTGAAGGACCTTATCCAATAAATTGATTCAAGATTTCGTAATTGAAATAACACAACTCCATTAACCCAAATCCCTATGAACAAAAGACTTAGAGCTGTCATCATCATTGTAATAGGATTGGTCGCTACTCTTTATGTGGCTTCCATCGTTCTTACCAATTATACCAAAAGCCACAGTCCTGAAGATCGGGTAAGCTTTGAGGAGGGAAAATATAAGCTGGAAGTATTTTACAACCGACCTTCCAAGGATGGGCGAGAGATTTTTGGAGAGTTGGTTCCTTTCGGAGAGGTTTGGCGGACAGGGGCGAATGAGGCTACTACTTTTACTACCAATCAGGACATCAAGGTAAAGGGACAGATCCTAAGGGAGGGAAAATATACCCTTTGGACGCTTCCCGGACCTCAGGAATGGAAGGTGATTTTCAACAGTGAGATGTATCCTTGGGGCATTAAATTTAGCGGAGAGGCCTACCGCGATTCTGTTTATGACGTGGTCGAAGTAAGGGTGGCTGTAGAACGTTTGGAGGAGGTACAAGAGATGTTTACCATTGATTTTGCCTACCAAGAGATTCTGAACATGACAATGTCCTGGGATCAAACCAAAGTCTCCGTACCTATCCAACTAGAAGAATAATGGGCTCAAACATATAAATATGACTGGTTGTTAATCCGTTCTTAATACCTCTCTAACCTTTGTCATCTAAATTGGGGATTATGAAATGGTATTCCATCATCCTGTGTGTGGGTATTCTTCTTTGGGCTTGTGGAAGAACTCCAAGAGATTATGCCCTTCTTCAGGTCAAGGGTTCGGATACGGAAGTCAGTTTGGCCCTTTCGCTGGCTGAAGCCTACATGGATAAGGATTCCATGGTTTCTATGGCGGTGACGGGAGGGGGATCTGGAACGGGAATCGCAGCCCTTATCAATGGGAAGACTGACATTGCCAATTCTTCCCGACCGATGAAGGAAAAAGAGCTGGAACTGGCCCGGGATCGGGGGGTGGATGTCTTCTATACCCTTTTTGCGGTGGATGCCCTGGCTGTAATTGTAAATGACGAAAATCCGATAAATAGTCTGAGCACAGCTGAGTTGGGAGAAATTTTTCGGGGAGACAAGGAAAATTGGAGTTTGGTAGGGGGTAATGACATGGAGATCAGCCTCTATGGCAGGCAGAACAATTCAGGTACTTATGTATTTTTTCGGGACAACTTCCTGAAGTCAGATTATTCTCCTGAGGCCAAACAGATGAATGGCAACGCTCAAATAGTGGAGGGGGTCAAGGCTGATAAATCGGCGATAGGATATGTAGGCTTGGGTTATGTGGTGAAGGAGGATGGAAGCCTGGTCAAGGGATTAAAAATTTTGAGTGTCAGCAGTGAGGGAGACAGTGCTGCGGTCTCTCCTTTGAAGAAAGTAAATATTACCTCCGGCAAATATCCCATCACTCGTCCCCTCTATCAATTTACCAATGGCAGACCCACGGGCGAGGCTTTGAATTTTATTCTCTTCGAATTGAGTTCAGAGGGACAGCAACTCGTCTCGGAAGAGGGCTATTATCCTCTTACTAAAGAACACATCGCCACCAACAGGAAAAACGGTCTTTATGAATAAATATCGGATAGACAGATTTTTCAAATATTTATTTTTAGCCTCTGGAATGTTGGCGGTATTGATCCTTGTAGGCATTTTTTTGATGCTTTTGATCAATGGAGCGAGGACATTTAGGGAGGTGGGAATCATCGACTTTTTATTTGGCAGCAGATGGAATCCCTCGGCTTATGGAGAATCATCTTATGGTATTGGGGCCATGTTGGTTTCTACTTTTATGGTGACCCTGGGGGCAATGGTGATTGCTGTTCCTTTGGGGATTGGTAGTGCGGCATATCTTTCGGAGATTGCTCCTTCGAAGGCCAGAGAAATCCTCAAGCCTGTGATAGAAATGTTAGCTGGTATCCCTTCAGTGGTTGTGGGATTTTTGGGTATAGTTCTTTTGGGGCCTGCCATTGCTTCTACATTTGGGTTGAACAATGGGTTGAATGCGCTCAATGGGTCTATATTGCTGGCTGTCATGGCCTTGCCTACCATTGTCTCAGTAGCGGAGGACGCTATTCGTGCGGTTCCTGACTCCTTTAAAGAGGCCTCTTACGCTTTGGGTGGCAATCGCTGGATGACCTTGGTCCGGGTGACCCTGCCTGCCAGTTATTCCGGAATCATTGCGGCCATCGTACTGGGGATGGGCAGGGCCATCGGAGAGACCATGACCGTCCTGATGGTGACGGGTAACAACCTTTCCATGCCGGGGAGCTATTTTGATTCTATTCGTACCCTTACAGCGACCATTGCCATCGAACTTGGAGAGGTGGCTTATGGGACCACCCATTACTATTCTTTGTTTGCTGTGGGGACAGTCCTTTTTATTATCTCACTGTTGGTCAACATTATCGCGGAGCGGGTGGCGGCCAGGTTTAGGTATGGGAGATTATGAAGAAACTTCAGCAGTGGTTGGGAATCAACCTTTTTCTCATTTTTACCCTTATCGTGGCTGCCTTCCTGGGCATTGTCCTAGTCGATATTATATCAAAGGGTGCGGGGGTTTTTTCTGTAGAATTTTTCTTTGATTTTCCGAGAAACGGAAACACCGAAGGTGGAATTTGGCCGGCTACGGTAGGGACTGCCTCCGTTACGCTGATTACGGCACTTTTTTCTATTCCGCTTGGGGTAGGTGCGGCGGTCTACCTCAATGAGTATGCGGAAGATAATTGGTTGACGGGACTCATAAGGGCTTCTATTCGTAACCTTGCCGGAGTCCCTTCAATTATCTATGGATTGTTTGGAGTGGCTATTTTTGTCAATGGTTTGGGGCTGGGAGCTTCGGTTTTGGCAGCGGGGCTTACCCTGGGCTTGTTAACCCTTCCCTACATCATCACGACATCGGAAGAGGCCCTGAGTTCTGTGCCTAATTCGTATCGCGAGGGGGCTTTGGCCTTGGGGGCGACGCAGTGGCAGTCGATTCGTACCAATGTCCTTCCCAATGCAATACCCGGTATCCTTACCGGGGCTATTCTGGGGCTTTCGAGAGCAGCGGGAGAGACGGCTCCTATCTTATTTACAGGGGCTCTTTATTATTTGAGGTTTTTGCCTCAGTCGGTCTTCGATCCATTTATGGCTTTGCCCTATCACTTGTATATTCTCTCCACCCAGCATCACGCTGTTGAGCAGGTCAGGCCCATTGCCTATGGAACAGCCATGGTGCTTATTCTGCTCATTTTTATGTTAAATATTGCGGCCTTTATCCTAAGGTACAGGTTCAGAAAAGCACAGAAATAATGGAAGAAGCCAGCGCCAAACTCAGTGTTCAAGACATCAGACTTTCCTTTGGAGACCATGAGGTTCTGAAGGGAATTAGTATGGACATTCCTCAAAAAGAAATTGTGGCTCTTATCGGCCCTTCAGGTTGTGGTAAATCAACCCTCCTCCGCTGCATGAATCGAATGCATGATTTGGTTCCTTCAGCTCGGGTGAGGGGAGATATTTTTATCGATGGGGAGAACATGTATGGCAGCAAGGTGGATGTAGTTGAGATAAGGAGAAAGGTGGGGATGGTCTTTCAGAAGCCCAATCCTTTTCCAAAATCAGTCTTTGAAAATGTGGCTTATGGGTTAAAAATCGGTGGTATGAATGGAAGGGAGGACCTTCGGCAGAAAGTAGAGAAATCCCTAAAGGGAGCAGCATTATGGGAGGAGGTGCATGACAGCCTAGATAAGTCTGGTCTTTCGCTTTCGGGTGGTCAGCAGCAACGCCTTTGTATCGCCAGGGTCATCGCTATAGAGCCGGAGGTTATCCTCATGGACGAACCTACCTCTGCCCTGGATCCGATCAGCGCGAATAAGGTCGAGAAGCTGATGCTGGAGTTGAAGAAACGTTTTACCATCATCGTCGTTACCCACAACATGCAGCAGGCCCAGCGAGTGGCTGATCGCACGGCATTTATGTATTTGGGTGAAGTAATCGAATATCGGTCTACGGAGGAACTTTTTGGCGATCCGCAACATGATCTGACAAAGAACTACATAAGTGGAGATTTTGGATAAAGTTTCGGATGAAATCGAAGAAGCTTTTATCTGAGTAAGATAGGAGGTGGAGCCCTGGCCAGGATAATTATTAAAATGCTGCCCCATAAAGGAGCTTTTTTATCCTGGTTTTGAGGAAGTAAAGGTTTTTGAGCCCAGGGAGGGGGGATTGAGAGTGAGGGAAATTGATTTTTGGTTTTTAGAGGCTGAGGAACGGTTCCAAACCGTTCCAAACGGTTCCAAACGGTTCTAAACGGTTCCAAACGGTTCTAAACGGTTCCAAACGGTTCTAAACGGTTCCAAACG
>CAZMAV010000006.1:150197-238731 GCA_964564415.1 uncultured Bacteroidia bacterium
GTTCCAAACGGTTCCAAATGGTTCCAAACCCTTCCCCACGATTCAACCCCCCACCCTTACTTCTCCTCACAACTAAAACTCATCCAAGCCAAACTGTTCGGAAAAGCACTTCATGAATTTCTCCCTCCTCCCATCTGAAAGCGACAGTATCATCCCGTCCTTGAGTTCAATTTGGTGAGACTTGGCCTTCCAAAATTTGCGAATAAAGTCCATATTGACGAGGTGAGATCTGTGAATACGTACAAATCCATAAGGCTCTAATTTGGGGACGAACTTTTTTAGGGTTCGAGAAGCCAACCAAGTCTTGCCGTTATCCATAAAAAAATTGCTGTAGTTGCCCTCGGCCTGAGCCCTCACAATCCGCTGGATTTCCAATATCTCAATCGCTTACGAAGTGTGTATGGCCATCCGCCCTTTGGATTTCTGCTGCTGATAATGTTCCAAAAAACTTCAATTTTCTTTTGCCTATGCTCCAAATGCCGCTGTCGCCGATATTTTTCTAAGGCCAACTGCAACTCCTTCACCTTAAATGGCTTGAGCAAATAATGGGAAGCAGATAACTCAAAAGCCTTTAAAGGCTGAATCAGCATCGGGGGAAGGGAAATTTATGGAGGTAAAAATAAACTTCAGGTAAATCTACCAATCAGAGCAAAAAAAGGCCGCCTCTTTTGAGACAGCCTAGGGTGTTTGTTCGGTGAACGATCAACGTTCTGATTTGCACAAATAATAAAACTGATTTTAATTCAAAAGATAATCAGCCTTTGTTGCTGAGGTGAAAATTTTATGATATAAATATAATAATTAAAAAATTATCTTTTTGTGAGAAAATATTCAGTTATGTGCGAATGTATATCCCAATGAGCCAAATACCCTAAGCCCTTACCTGGAAATATTTTACCTTTGGTTCATTTGAGGTTTCTGAAGCCCTATTTCCATCTGAATTTCACCAAAATTCCTCCTAAACTTACAGGTCTCTTGGGCTGTAATTAAATGCTATCTTTGTCGTAAAAGATCAATCATGGACTTACTTTCTCGTCTCTACCAAAGCTATGATCTAAAAAAGTGGGATGCTATCATTGATTCTATGAGCCTTAAAAAGCGACTGGCTCAGATGATTCACATCCCAGCCTGGTCAAATAGGGGAGAGAAACACCTGGAAAAATTGAAGGAACTTGTTTACCGATACCAATTGGGAGGAGTTATTTTTTTTCAGGGCAATGCAGAACTTCAACACAGGTGGACCGAGGAGCTACAATCCCTCTCTGATCTGGCCTTACTGATCAGCATGGATGCAGAGTGGGGCCTGGGTATGCGCTTGGATGCCAGCCCTATCTTACCTTATCACATGACATTGGGAGCGTCTCCCGACCTTGGTCACGCATATGAAGTAGGTCTGGAAATCGGTAGGCAACTGGCAGAAATTGGTGTACACATCAATTTTGCCCCCCTCGTAGATCTCAATACCGAAGCCAAAAATCCCGTAATTGGCTTTCGGTCCTTTGGTTCAGACCCCAAACTCGTCGGACAGCGTGCCCTGGCCTATGCCAGAGGGCTTCACGATTCGGGAATTTTGCCCGTCATCAAGCACTTTCCAGGCCATGGGGATACCCAGTCGGATTCTCATCTTACCCTGCCTATACTTGCCCATGATATCGAGAGATTGGAAAAGGTAGAACTTGAACCCTTCAAATTTATGATCGAAGAGGAGGTTCCCGCCATGATGAGCGCCCACCTCCACGTGCCTGCATGGGATCCCAGACCCGGACGGGCCGTAACCCATTCGTCACCCATCATCCAGGAAATACTCAAAAATAAGCTCGGCTTCCGGGGCATTATTTTCACAGATGCCCTGGATATGAAGGGAGTCGCCGAGTCCATGTCCCCCGCGGAGATCAATGCCCTGGCTATGGAGGCCGGGCATGATGCCTTGCTCTTCTGTGTGGATGTGCCCGCAAGTCTTGATGCCATGGTCCGAAAAGTAGAAGCAGGTGCCGTATCGGAAGAGGAAATCAACCATCGATGCAGAAAGATTCTGTCTCTAAAGGAGATACTCGGCATATCCAATACTAAGTATCCCGGTCTCAACGTAGAAAAAGCCTTTCGCAGGGCCCATCACATCAACTTGAAGGTGGCTGCCTCCGCTCTCACCTGGAGAATCAAGCCCAAAGAAAGCCTCCAAAAGAAAAGCCTTGAATACCATCTTCTCGATATGAAAAAAGATGATGCGGACGAACTGGCCCATCACCGTTTGACACATCGGGGAGGGGAAAATTATCAGAGCGGTACGAGATGGAAGCAACTGTTGATCTATGAAGGATTCAAACTGAGCTCCTTACAAAAGGAGTCTTTCTCTCTTACAGGGTCTCCTGAGGTTCACCTCATGGTTCATGGAATATCAGTCAAGGCCCGGGACGGATTTGGCTTGGACCCCCAAGCACTTTCCCTGCTCGAAAAATTACTTGAGAAAAGGACTTGTCATCTGTTGTGGATGGGTAGCCCTCACGCCCTCGCCGAGATAGCAGGTTGGAAAAAAGCAGCATCAATCCTGATTGCCTACCAGGAAGGTCCTGAGTATGAAGAGGCAGCGGCAGGGGTCATTTTTCGGGGGAATCCTGTCCGGGGTCGCCTTCCTGTAAAAATGGAAGATCAATAAGTTCTGAGAGGATCAAATTCCAGCCTGAGCTTAGAGGGGGAGAGAAGTTCAATCCGGGGACCACCATCTCCACCGTCCCCACCTTCTCCTCCTGGACCACCCTCTCCACTGTCATTTTCGATTTGGACCAGAGCAGCAAGGAGGGTTCGGCTTTCAGCCTCGGTAAAGATCGTGATTCGACCTCCATTTCCCCCGTTTTCGCCCTGCTCACCGTTTCTGCCATCCTCACCGGGTTGGGCGGCATGATCCTCATCCTCATTTGAGCCATCCTCACCATCACCTCCCCCGACATCGACATAGAGGCCCTCTCCGCCTTCTTCGAGCAGCTAACTTTCCTCTTTTTCCCGAGAAACAAGCTTGACTGCTAAAAATGTCCTTCCGTCATAGTTTCTCATCTGAGCGTAAATGTTAACGCCCTACCCGTCTTCTCCATCCCAATCCAGGACTGCATCAGATCCAGAAAAGTCTGCATATCTATGCCCTTGGTAATCCACAGGTATCCAAAGACTATCCCTGATGTCGGTCCGGCGATGGGTGGTCAGGACTTTCACTGCATCTACAAATTCCAGGCTGTTTTCAAGGGAAAGCATGTATTTCTTTTTAGGGGTATATGTAACCTTTTTCCGAAATAGTACGTCTATTATTTAGATATTTGCCTAATTATTGAATTATAAATGAAAAAGGTGTTCAAAGCTCTCAATGATCAGACCCGGCGTCGAATTTTGGAAATGTTGCGGGAGAAGGACCTTACGGCGGGAGAGATTGCAAAGGCCTTTGATATGAAAAAACCCAGTATTTCCCATCACCTAGACCTCCTAAAGCAGGCAGACTTGGTCATGGCTGAGAAGAAGGGGCAATTTGTTCATTATTCTTTGAATACTACGGTACTTGACGATCTCATAGCCTGGATGATAAACCTTCAGAACAACAAACAATGAAAAATTGGATTAAGCAAAACTGGCCGATTCTCCTCCTCCTTTTGGTTCCTTTTATTCTATTGTTGATTTTTTGGGATCAATTTCCGGATGAGGTACCTATTCATTGGAATATCAGAGGAGAGACCGATGATTTCGCTCCCAAAATGCCAGGTATGCTTTTGATGCCTTTGGTGGCCATATTCGTCCAATTGGTGTTTTGGCTCATTCCGGTGTTAGACCCCAAGAGGCGTGTGGAACAGTTCATTTCTACCATGCTTACCCTTCAGGTCATGTTTGGCTTTCTCTTTTTGGGACTTTTTTTGATCATCCTTCTTTCTGTATTGGGAAAAATCGATGATCCTACCTCTCTTGTACTTCCTGCGCTAGTACTTGCTTTGGCCTTTATGGGAAATTTTTTTGGCAAGCTTCGCCCCAATTATTTTATCGGAATTCGTACCCACTGGACCCTGGAGAGTGAAGATAATTGGAAAAAGACGCACCGGCTTGGGGCTAGGGTATGGGTCATTACCTCGCTCATCCTCCTTGTGATTTTTCCCTTTGTGGAAGGGGAGCAATACCTCATTACATTTGTTGTAGGATTAGCGATTATGAGCCTTCTGCCGATCGGATATTCCTTTTGGCTCTTTCAGCAAGGAAAAGCTAAAAATGGAGCCTGAATTCACTTGCTCTACCTACTTCTTAGGATCTGAATTTTAGATTTAACAGCTATTTCTGTGGTTTGAATGATGATGACATAGGTGCCGGGATCTACCCCCTCCAGAGGAATTGATACATCTCTTACTCCCTCGGGCAGGAGGCTAGCCTTCCTAAATACAACCTTTCCGCTATTTAATTCTTTGAGTACCATGACCATGGAGGTGGGGCGCCGGCTAAAAAAGGTGAGGGGAAGAGGCTGGGAAAAAGCTATTCGTCGATCCTTGAATTTCACCCCATCGGAAAAGTAGGCCAGGGTATCCAGGAGGCTGGCCTCATCCAGGGAGGATTTGACCCCGATACGATAGTAGTTCCATCCCATGGATGGGCGACCGTCAAATATTCTGTAGACCTGCTGCTGGCCAGTTTCTCCCAGTGAGGGACTGCTGGCCAATCGAAAAAATCGTTCTTTATCCATTGACTTATCGATGAAATATTCCTCGATAAGCAGATTTTCACTCATGTGCCAGATAATCTCAACAGAATCCCCATAGGGCCTGGCTTTGAAGTTGACCAGGCGTGTTGCGTCCAGTTCTACTGCCTCTACCGGGGCTTCACTGATGGGTTCTTCCTGTTCTCGATCAACACCGGGACAGTCTCCTGTCTTGAATTCCAACTTAAAAGGAGAAAAGCCTTGACCCCGATTATCCTCAAGGCCCTCTTTGACTTCCATGACATACCAGGTCTCGGGTTTGAGCAGTTCCAGAGGACTGACAGCTACTTTTTTGATATTGGCATCGTAGGAAAGCTTGATTGATACCTGCTTTCTGGCCTTTCCCTTGGGATAGAGGCGTATGTTATCGGGAATAAAACTCTCCACCTGAAAGGCATTTCCTTCAGCAGAAAATTTGACTGTAAAATAGACCGGAGTATAGCAGGAGAGGTTTTGTCCTCCCTGGGTGGGAAAGGTACTGAAGACAAAGGGCGCCTGTGCCTGGAGAATCAGGCTTACTCCCATACATGCAATCCAAATAAGTGCCCTCAGTATCATAGTGTCGTTTTTATAGCAATGGACAGGAAAAAATCACCTTTTTTCTGAGGCAAGGAATTTCGCGACTCACATGTAGAATATAGTATTTTTTTGGCAAAGCCTCCTTTCCAGGACGGTGATTAGCTGTATATTCGACCAACGGAGGGAGGCCAAAGCTATTGTCCCCCGCATTTATTTGAATTACTCGAAGCCTCATGAACTTTTGGAAAAAATTACGTGAATTATCAGCCAGGAAAAATTCTTACGGTGGAGAACTGGGATTAAAAGAGAGTTTTAAAGCCCTTCGCCACCTTCCCCCTTTTCTCAGGATGATTTGGAAGACAGATAGCAGGCTGGCCTTGGGCAATATCCTGCTGAGAATCCTGCAAGCGGGTTTGCCTGTATCCACTCTTTATGTAGGGAAACTCATCATTGACGAGGTAGTCATGCTTATGGAAACCCCTGAGGCAAGTAGGGAATGGCTATGGGTATTGGTGGGGATAGAACTGGGCCTGGCGATACTTTCAGCCCTTTTGAGTCGTTCGATTTCTTTGATAGATGCCCTATTGGGAGATAAATTCAGCAATGAGACCTCGGTACGGCTGATCGATCACGCATCCAACATGGACCTGCCCCAGTTTGAGGACGCTGAGTTTTACGACAAATTGGAGCGGGCCCGGAGGCAGACGACCATGCGTACGGTTCTTCTTTCTCAATTGCTCCGTCAGGGGCAGGACTTTATCACGGTCCTCTTTTTGGCGGCGGGTCTAGTGGTCTTCAATCCATGGCTTATCCTCCTCCTCATTCTGGCGGTCATCCCCTCTTTTATCAGTGAGACACATTTCAATCAGCGCAGTTATTCTCTCGCCAGAAACTGGACTCCCCAGCGTAGGGAACTGGACTACCTCCGTTATATTGGGGCCAGCGACCGTACCGCCAAAGAGGTCAAGATTTTTGGTATGGAGGATTTTATCAAAGATCGCTTCGCCAGCCTTGCCCACAAATACTACCTCGCAAACAGGGTCCTGGTTATCAGAAGAAGTGTCTGGGGATTTTTCCTCAACAGCCTCGGTGATATAGGATATTATGCAGCCTATGTTCTGATCATTTTGCAGACCATAGAAGGAAGCATCTCTTTGGGAGACCTGACCTTTCTTGCAGGATCCTTCAGTCGCCTAAGGGGACTGTTGAGAGGAATCCTCTCCAATTTCTCTTCTATCGCCCAATCAGCCCTTTATTTGCGGGATTTATTCGACTTCCTGGCCATCGCACCAGCCATCAAATCTCCCGAAAATCCTCATACACTTCCAGATAAGGTCAAGGAGGGCTTTACTTTCGAAAACGTTAGCTTTAAATATCCCAACACAGAAAAATATGCCATCAGAGACCTGAGTTTCACCTTGCACGCAGGAGAGAAACTGGCCCTTGTAGGGGAGAACGGAGCAGGAAAGACAACCTTGGTCAAATTGCTGGCTCGGCTTTATGACCCTACGGAGGGGAGGATACTCCTGGATGGCACAGACTTGAAGGAGTACGATCTTAAAGAATTGAGGCGAATGGTAGGGGTCATCTTCCAGGATTATGTTCGCTTTGACATGACGGCCCGGGAAAATATCTCTGTAGGCAATATCAATGAGTGGGCCAATCAACCTCTGATCAAACAGGCTGCACAGAAAAGCCTGGCCTCCGAAGTGATTGAGGACCTTCCACAGCAATACGAACAAATGCTGGGTCGGCGCTTCGAAGAGGGGATGAACCTATCTGGAGGGCAGTGGCAAAAGATTGCCTTAGGGAGGGCATACATGAGGGAAGCTCAGCTGATGATCCTTGACGAGCCTACCGCTGCTCTCGATGCCCGTGCCGAGTACAATGTCTTTGAGCGCTTCAGTGAACTGACCCAGGATAAAACCGCTGTGCTCATTTCCCACCGTTTTTCTACCGTAAGGATGGCAGACCGCATACTTGTTCTGGAAAAAGGAAAGAAAAAAGAATTAGGTAGCCATGAAGAACTTCTGGCCATGGACGGAATTTATGCAGAGTTGTTTTCGCTCCAGGCGGAAGGATATAAGTAGCCTGGCAATTTTATTTCGGAATTCTGTCCTACTTAAGCAGAATTTTTTCTGATATGAAACTTTTTTACAGGTATTCGTAATTAATCCCATACTCTCCCTCATATATTTTAATGTAAATGGACCTCTTCTTTTGAAGGAAAAGGTCCCTCAGTGCTTCTGTGTAGGTCCACATACTCAGGTATGTACCCTAATAATTATTCATCTAACCTAAATAAAGATATGATATCAGCAGCAGCCGTAGGAATAGTATTATTGTTTTGGAAATTATTTGTAAGTACAGCACCTAAGCCTCCCTCACCCAAAAAACTGAAATGCACCCACTGCGGGTATTTAATTCCAGAAGAAGAAGGCCCTTGCAGTGGAGGCTGCCAGATATTCGAGTTTAAGTTCCGGCATAGGTCTGGGATAGAAGAAGGTAAAAGTGAGTAAAATGAAAAACAGGGCGGAATGTAACTTCCAGCCCTGTTTTTTTTTGCGAATCAAAGAAAGGCGATATAGCGCTCCGCGGAAATCGACTTTTCGAGTTGGGAGGATTACTTTTTCTTTTCTTCTTTTGCGGGTTCAGCCTCTTCGGCCTTTCCATTCTCTTTTACAGGGATGCCTTTTTTGAGGAGGACTTTCTTTTCAATTTCTTCCATGAGTTCGGGATTGTCCTGCAAGACCTTCTTGACGGTATCCCTTCCCTGTCCAAGTTTACTACCATCATAGCTAAACCAGGAGCCAGCCTTGTTCACGATGTCGAGGTCTACAGCGAGGTCCAGGATTTCTCCTGCCCGTGATATTCCCTCTCCAAACATGATGTCGAACTCTGCGAGTCGGAAGGGGGGAGATACTTTATTTTTGACCACCTTGACCTTGACCCGGTTACCGATGCTTTCTGTTCCTTCCTTGATCTGGGCCATGCGGCGGATGTCCAGCCTGACAGAAGAATAGAATTTCAGGGCGTTACCACCGGTGGTAGTTTCGGGATTGCCAAACATGACCCCAATCTTTTCTCTCAACTGGTTGATAAATATCAAGACGCAGTTGGTCTTGGAGATGGCGGCGGTCAGTTTTCTGAGGGCCTGAGACATGAGTCGGGCTTGCAGACCCATTTTGGATTCACCCATTTCCCCTTCAATCTCAGCTTTAGGGGTTAGGGCTGCCACGGAGTCGATGACTACAATATCCATGGCTCCTGACCGAATAAGATATTCGGCGATCTCCAGGGCCTGTTCTCCATAATCTGGCTGGGAAACGTAGAGGTTTTGGGTGTCTATGCCCAGTTTTTCGGCGTAGTTGCGGTCGAAAGCGTGCTCAGCATCAACGAAGGCTGCCAGTCCTCCGGCTCGCTGAGCTTGGGCGATCATGTGCATGGATAGGGTCGTCTTTCCCGAAGATTCAGGTCCATATATCTCTACGATCCTTCCCCGCGGGATACCACCGATGCCCAGGGCTATATCCAAACCCAGAGAACCTGTAGATATGGCGGGTATATCCATGATGGCATTATCGCTCAGCTTCATTACGATGCCTTTGCCATAGGTCTTCTCCAGTTTATCCATCGTCATCTGGAGCGACTTGATTTTTTCTTGTTTTGCGTCCTTTGCCATGAGCTAAAAATTGTTGCTTAGTGCTAATGAAAGTAAAATTGGCTTACCCATCTGTCTACCCATTTGGGATGGCCGGGGCCGAGGGTCTTTGAGGAAGAAAAACGGCCCTATTGTCATGTTTTCTTACAGTTTTCTTTCTTTTCCATCCTGGCATCCCTTTGGATACCCTTTTCGTTCCTGCTCCACCTATTTGGTTAACGGGATACTGTACGGCTTGAGGAAAAAGTGCTTCCTCACAGGTATAATTCCGCTGATGCCTCCCTTCAATTTTCTACCAGTTCCATGTCCAGTATTCTGACTGGCCTGAGAGGAAGCTCATAAGGATTGGTAGGCACAATTTGAATTTTTTCTATTACTTCCATGCCTTCCAATACTTCTCCAAAGATGGTGTAGCGATTGTCAAGCCAGGGAGCACCTCCGAGTGTCCGGTAGGCTTTTTCTTGTTGGAGAGGGTAGGAAAAGTCCCTGAACCCTGTAGAATCCAGAAATTGTAAGAACGAGGCAGAATAACCTGTGCTGTCTCTCAGGGCCTTATATCGATCGTAAGCCTGACCTTGAAGGATTCCCGTCCGCTCGTTTTCGACGGAATCCAGGCCTGCGACAGAAATTCTTCTGCCCGTAACGATATAAAACTGACTGGAAGACGAGCGTCGATCGGGATTTTGAGATGTATCTTTTCTGGCTGCGCCGATCTTGCCGTATGTGTGGGCAAGGCTGTCAATGATCTCAGCAGGTAGGGTATAGCCTGCATCATTGGCCTTGGATGTATCCTTAGGTGGAAAACTCGTCCGGGTTCTCGGGTCTCCCACCTGCACCATGAAGTTATTAATAATCCGGTGAAAAGCCTGACCATCAAAGAAATCCTCCCTGGCTAATTTAAGGAAGTTTTTCTTGTGACTTGGCGTCTCATCGTATAAGTCTATATAAACATCTCCCAGTTCTGTATGCATGATCACATCTGTGCCCTGGGGCTGTTTTGGTGATGAAGTGCAGGAAAGCAGGAGAAATATCCCCATTCCCAAACAAAAGCTAATTACCTTACGAGTCATCTGTGCTAATTGTTGTAGCAAATAACAAAATTTTTATTAAATTTTTTAGCAGTAAGTCTTTTTTCTTTTGCCCTGGGAGATATTAAGGAAGAAAGAATGAATATAAGCTGTTCATTACTAGTCAAATAGGCCTTCATCCCGCTCTACCATGAGTATTGCATTTTGTGGGACGATGTAGTATTTTTTCCCTTTAAATATAACTTCATGTGCCCCTTTTTGTAGGAAAATGGCCAGGTCGCCCTCCTGAATTTGTAGGGGGATATACTTGATGTCATCCTGAGCTTCCTTCCAGGGTTCTATATCTTCGGTGGGGAGGGGAATGGGATATCCCGGACCCACTTTCATGACATAACCACTTTGTATCCTTTCCTTTTCCAATACTCCCGGGGGAAGATAGAGTCCACTGGCGGTCTTTTCGCCCTGGCTGCGGGGCCGTATCAGGACACGATCCCCGATGATGATGAGTTTGTCTAAATTCAACCTTGAATGATTCATTTTGATATGCTGTTCTTGGTCCTTATCTAAAAAGAAAATTTCTAATCCCTCAACAAAGAAAATGATTTTTGCCTTCCCGTCTCAAAAAATTGGATAAGTGTCAATAGATAGGAAAACACAGGAATGGAATTTCCGTAACGTTCTTTTAAATTTGAGTTAAAGTTGATCCTCTAGCCTCAAAACCAAGATTTTTCGATTTTTGCTTATTTTAAATTTGGTTTTTTGGAAAAGATTTAGTCATATTTGTATCAAGAATAATGTGATAACATAGTCTTAGGACTTAAGATATACTTTACAACAAGTAAAGATTTGTGTTTTCATGGTTGTGCTGTAGGGACGGCTCTGCGACAGAGCTTGTCCCTATTCTTTATGACTAACCTTCCTTTTTTGTCAAATCGTCCAATATTCTTACATCCCTTCCTCCTTCCTTCATGGAAATTTTCTTTTTTATCAACTCCTTTACCTTTTCGTCCTAGACAATGCCAAAGCTCTTTTGGGCTCCAACAGCTGTTTGGCCTGGTCTTCAATTCTCCTATTGTTTGAGGATCAGTGACCTAAAAGTATATAAGGTGATACTTCTTGTCCGATCTGAAAATCAGATCCTTACCCATAAAATTATACGAATAACGATAATTTAAATCTTTGCGTAAACTATCGAAAAATAAAAAGCCCTATTTTTTGACAAAAAGAGAAAAATCTTACAAGGACGGAACAGTTTTTGTTTTACTAATTTGACTAGCCTCCAAAAAGGGATTTATACAGATTTTGGTCTTTTTAGCGTTTAGACAATGAGTAACCATGAAATTGGTGCATGATTTGTTTGGGTGCTATTGCTGAGTCTGTACGCTTGGCAAACGGGAGGAAAATGGAACAAGGCTGTGGTGATGAATTATAGACTATTGACAATTCTGGTTGTGGGTGTGCTGATGACCTTGGGGAGCCTGATACATGCTCAGGGTCCTCTGGATTATCCCAGTATGCATCATTATCGGTACGAAACCGATCCGATGTATCAGCAGCTAACCGATGCCTTTGAAGAGCAGATTCTCCGGTCTACCCTGGACGGGAGTATTGCTATTCCCAGAAATGTCCATACCATTCCCGTCGTGGTCCACGTCATGCACCTTGAAGAGGACTCCCTTCCCACCTATGGAAGTTCTAATCCTACTGATAATCAAATTCGCCAAGCCCTAAAGTGGATCAACGAAGCATTTAGGGACAGCGGCCATTATGCCCTTGGCCCCCAGCATTCCAATGCCGTTCATTTTGCCAAAAACAACGACGGTTCTTCTGTCTCTCTCGATGTAGATACCTACATCGAATTTCAGCTGGCGCGTTCGACTCCAGATTCTCTTCCTACGATTGGAATTCTGAGGCATGCCAGTCCTTTTTCCGATTTCGAACTGGAGGGTAGCTGTGTGGATGCCAATGGCAATGTCATTGAGGAAGAATTTTGCCTAAAGTCCAATGCTTGGGACAGCAAATACTATTTGAATATCTGGTTGGTCAACTCGATTTGCCAATTGGATGGAGAAAACTGCGCCACTGAAGGGTTCAGCTATGGAGGAAGCATGTCAGGCATGCCTCTGGACGGAATGGTCCTGGAAGCCCGGCTTTTTGATACCACCGAAGTAAAAGTGAGCAAGGCTGTACACAATATTGGGCATTATCTGGGCCTTTTTGACACCTACCTCAATGGCTGCGACCAGAAGAGTACGACCGATAGCTCCAACTCCTGTCTGGTCCTGGGGGATAAGATTTGTGATACTCCCCCTGACAACTACGTGGACGTTGGCACCTGCTCGCCTGTGAGCCGGGTCAACTCCTGTGACAACGATACCAAACTGGCCGGAACCAAATTTATAGAAGATGCTGAAGACCTTTTCGAAAATTTCATGGATGGAGGGGACCCTGCCTGTAAAAACAGCTTTACTGAAGGACAGCGAGCGCGAATGGTGGCCACCCTCTTTGGTTCGAGAATAGATTTGCTCAATTCCTTTGCCCTCCAAAATTTTGTTACTGACCTTGGGATAGACAGGGTCAATCATCCCGGTCCTGTCCTTTGCGGCAATCGGGTAAGCCCACAGGTGATCATCAAAAATTACGGTACCCGCTCTATTTCACAAGCCAGAATCAGGTTAAGCCTGAATAATCAGCTTATTTCTGATGAAGATTGGAAGGGTAATCTTCCCCCCGGACAGACAGCCTCCTTCATTTTTCCTTCGATCAGCAACCTGGATTTGGATATTCACAACTACGAAATCGAGATTTTGAATGTCAATGGCCTGGAAGAGGATCAAAACTCATCCAATGACCGGTTTAAGGGTTCTTTTGTCAGTGTAAACCCCTTCCTTGAAGAGAATAATTTTCCTTACTGCGTCGATTTTGAAGGTACTTTTCCTTATAACTGGTCAAGGGGAGACCAGGATGGGGTGATCAACTTTGAGTTGTATAATGATTTTCCCACCTGCCCTTCTAACCATGGCAGCAATTATCTGATGTACAATTCCAGCGGAGCCTGGGACAATGGACAGGGAGTTAAGGCAAGTGATTCGGGCACCCGGGACTTTTTGGTGAGTCCTTTGCTGGACTTTACTCAGGAAAATCAGGCCATAATGACCTTTGACCTAGCCCATAAGACACTTACTGAGGAAAATGAATTGACCCTAAAAATATGGGTGGTGAGGGATTGCGATGCCAAGCCTATTTTGGTCTTTGAAAGGACTGGGCAGGAATTGGAGACTTCATCTACACCTGCTGACACAGGAATTGTAGGCTGGAGGCCTGAGGCCTGTGAGGACTGGCAGAATTTTCAGGTAAACCTGGATACCTTCGTTGCTACCCCTTTTCGAGTTTTCTTCGAAGCGGAGATCAACAATTCCTACATTCAAAACTTTTACCTGGACAATATTTGCTTCCGCTCAGAGAATGAGTGCGAGCTTCCCACGGCCATACCGACGGTACAGGGCATTTACAAGCCTAATTTTTACTGTACTGACACGGCCGGTTGGACCCATTATTACCGGAATCGTGCCCTGGTTGATGGCATTCGCAAAGATTTACTTTTATTTTCTGTCAAGGGCGAGGAAAATGGAGAAGCCTTGGTCATTCCCCCTACTGAAGCTCAGTTGGTCCTGGCCAAAGGCAGGGATTCCATGGCCTTTCGTATGCAGGGCCTTGCTCCTTATGCTGAAAACCTGAGAGGCTGGAATGTGATGAACCGATATCTGAGGATAAAGGATGCTGGCCAGCCCAGTGATAGTTTCATGGTGAGGTTTTATTATGATGAAACGGATTTTCAGGATGTACAGCGGGCCATCGCTCCGGAGGAAATGATCAGCCGGGATTTTTTGGTCTTCTATTCCATTACTGCGGACAAGGAGGTAGATCCGGAGACCGGACATCAGGGCATAGAATCTGTGGACTTTCAGGAGTATCGCAGCAGGTTTTTGGATGGCCCCTCGGGTTGGAAGGGTGGAGAGTCGAATGATGGATTTTATTATGCTGACCTCAAGGTAGGCCGGGCTTATGCTATAGGGGCTGGAAGTGGAGGCTATGGCCGGGGTTATGGAGCCAAGTATCCCGTAGGTCCCAAATACCTAAAGGCTGAGCAAGAGGGAGCCTTCATGAATATCCGCTGGGAGACCCGAAGAGAATACCTGACCAAAGAATTTGAGATTTACTATTCTGATGACAGCCTGGATTTTTCTTTGTGGGAGGTGGAAAGCGCCCAGCGCAGGCCCTACCTGTATGAGCGGAACCAGGCAGATCTGGATTTTGGCAAGTATTATTACTATGTAAAGATCATTCACGATGATGGCCTGGAATTGGTGTCCGATACGATCAGTGCGGTTTTTGATCCCCGGGCTTTTATCAATGTCTACCCAAACCCTTCCAGAAGAAAAATTTACATAAAAATCAATACCGAAAACGACTCGGATGTATCATTTGCCATTTACGATGGAGCCGGATACCGAAAGTTGTTGAGCTATGAGTGGCTACACCAAAACGGTCGTCCGGCAGAATTAGACATCAGTGCCCTTCCCAATGGAATATTCTTCTACGTGATTCGCTTCAACGGAATCGAATACAGAGATAAGATCATCAAGCTCCGGTAGGCTTATGGTTCATTTTCGCCTTCCTTTATTCAAGTACAAACTTATTTTAGCTCAAAGGAGACTCCCTCCTTCGTTTTGGTAAAATTTTCCTCTTATCGGTTCGAATGATCAGGATAAGCTTTGTAGAGGAAGGGATTGAGGCTTATGGTGAAATAGTCATGTGGGTAAAAAATTTGCGATTCGGATCATTTTTTGTTTAAAATCGACGCAAATCTAAGGTCTGTGTCCTTACTTCGGGATGGGGCATATAATCTTGTTAGATTTGACATCGGTTTGGGTTATTTGTTTTCCAATATTCCATGTTGTGAACCGTTTAGACTGTAATGAAAAGATACGATCATAGGGGGCATTTGGCTTTTCATTTGTTGTTTAGAGGGTGAATGGAGAGAAATTTGCTAGATAAAAGCAGAAACTGGCAAGATGGACCGTGTAGGGCACACGGGAAAGCTGCCGAACCTTAGCTGATGCACCTTAAGAAATTTCCTTGACGCTATGCGTAATACCTTTACTGTCCTTAACTCCGCGTTGGCGGTGATGCTATGTTGGGGATTCTTTGTATTTACTAGCCTGAAGCAAGCAAATGCTTCTCACGTAATGGGGGCAGACATTACTTACGAATGTCTTTCCAACGATTCTTACCTGATCCGGCTCAAGGTCTACCGTAACTGTGGAGGAGCCAACCTCAACGCCAAGTTACCTCTGGCCTTTTCTTCACAGAGCTGTGGCTATGCCATGCAGATAGACTCCGCCACCAGGGTCAGCATCAGGGATGTTTCTCCCCTCTGTGCTGCCCAGCAGCAGCTTAGCAACTGTATAAATCCTTCATTCCCTTTTCCAGGCGTTGAGGAACACATTTACGAACTTATCATTGACTTTCCACTCGACTGTCCCGACTGGATCGTGGGCTGGAGCCTCTGTTGTCGCGATCCCTCTGTGACCAACTCTGTCATCCCCTCCTTTTCTTCGACCCGAATCTACATCGAAGCACTCATCAACAATACCCTGGACAACTGCAACAGTTCACCGGATTTTGTTACCAAACCCGTAACCTATATTTGCGACAACCAGCCTGTATCTTTTAACAGTGGAGCTACCGAGCCGGACAAGGACTCCATTCAATTTGAATTGATAGATCCCCTGGACGGCAACTATGTCTCTGCCCCCGTCCCTGTACCTTATGTCTCGGGTTTTAATATCAATTATCCTATAGCTACCAATCCTGCCAATCAATTCAATTTCGATCCAGGTACAGGACAGTTTAATTTTGTGCCCAATGGATTGCAGAAAGGCATTGTAGCTGTCAAAGTCAATGAATACCGCAATGGGCAACTGATCGGTTATACCATGAGGGATATGCAGTGGGTGGTCATCCCCTGTGTCAATCAAAACCCTGTCATCATGCCTCCTTTCAACATTTCTGGAGGGCAGTTTAGCAATAATGTATTTTCAGTTTGTGCTGGCGACGAACTTCGCTTTGCCTTAATGGGTCTGGATGATCCCATTGATTCTCTTTTCCTGACCACCACTTCCATCAATGGGGCTACCATTACTTCTTCAGGAGCCAATCCCCTCACGGCTAGCTTTACCTGGAATACTTCCATACAGGATACAGGAACCTATTTTATCAGCTTTATTTTTGAGGATAATGGCTGTCCCACGACGGGGCAGGCCAGTGTGGGTTTCAAAATCGTTGTGGGAGAAGGGACCATTCTGCCCCCACAGGATATTTTTTACTGTCCTTCGACCACTGATACAGTTTTTTTACAGGCTACGGCTGCGGGGGTGGGAAGCTATTCTTGGTCTCCTACCGCAGGATTGGAGGACTCTACGATCCGAGATCCCTATGTTATCATTCCTCCTTCGGGAATGGCAGACCTCTTTGTGACCTACAGAGACTCACCTTCTTGTGATGTGATTGAACCTTTCCATATAGAACCTGAGGCTACGGTAAATGTAGCTCCTGATACGGTAGAAATCTGTGCAGGAGACTCGGCCCAGCTTTCGGCTACTTTTTCGGTCAATGGAGCTCCCGTCTCCAATATCGACCTACAGTGGAACCCCGCGATCGGCCTGAGCAATCCAGTAAGGGCCAATCCCCTGGCTTCGCCTCCCGCTTCGCAGTTGTACACCCTAACGATCACCTCGCCTTCTCTTAACTGTAGCTACGAGGCAGACGTATTTGTCATTGTTAACCAGGCTCCCGACCTCGATCCTCTTGCAGATACCCTTATTTGTGCTGGAGCCAGTGCTCCCCTTTCCCTTGCGGGCAGCAGCCTCATGAATGCCAATATCAGCTGGGCCCCAACACTTTCGCTCAGCAATTCCACCATTCTAAATCCTGTGGCTACTCCGGGTTCTACCACTACCTATATTGCCACCGCGACCAATCAGTGTGGAAGCGATACGGAATCCATCACGGTCAATGTTGCTCAACCTCTTAATGTACTTCTCTCTGGAGACGATATCCTCTGTCGAGGAGATTCCTCAGGAAGCATCAGCGCCGCTACCCTTGGGGGGGGAGGTAATCCCATCTACACCTGGAGTCCAAGTCCTCCCCTCAGCCTCAATGGCAATGCGCAGTCCAATCTTCCTGCAGGAAGCTACAGGGTGGATGTGGTCGATGATGCAGGATGTACAGATAGCGACAGCATTACCTTGGTGGAACCTCCTTCTCTCTCCATTCAGGTCAACAGCATCGTCAATAATCTCTGTCAGGGTGATAATGAAGGTGTCATAGACCTTGTGGGAAGCGGAGGAAGTCCTGGCTATCAATATGCCCTTAGCGGACCCACAGGAAATGGTCCCTTCGTCAACAGTGGACTCTTTGATCAACTTCCCGCCGGGACATATACAGTGGATGTCATGGACGCCAATGGCTGTATGGAAAGCATTATCCTGAACATCACAGAGCCGGCAGTTGGTATTAATATTTCTATTCTATCCAAGGTGGACGCTTCTTGTGGCATTCGTGGAGAACTTGAAGTAGGCGTTACCGGAGGTACTTCCCCTTACTCATTTTCTCTGAACAATGGCCCCGGTTCTGCGCCATCCATCAATTCGACCCAATTCTATACCAATCTTAATCCGGGTTATTATGAGGTCGAAGTGACAGATGCCAACGGCTGTAGTTCCCTCATTGGAGATACGGTAAGGGAAATCGATCCTCCCATCGTAACGATCGACTCACTGGCAGACGCTACTTGCTTCGCTACCTGCGATGGTTATGTAGCATTTTCGGTCAACCTGGGCTCTCCTCCCTACACCTTGGCCCTGGATGCCAATCCGACCAGTGATACCGTATTCAACAACCTCTGCCCGGGCTACCATTTTTTCCAGGTAGAAGATGGCAATGCTTGTAAATTTGGATTGGTATTTTTTATAGATCAGCCGGATTCTCTTTCGGGCAGGGTCATCAACGAAACTTTTCCTCTTTGTGAGAATGATGCTAACGGGGTTCTTGTCGTTCAAGGGCAGGGAGGTACCCAGCCTTATTCCTATTCCATAGATGGAGGAAATACCTTTCAGGGGGGGACTTTTTCCGGGCTGGATTCGGGACTTTATGATTTTGTGCTGGCAGACGATAATGGATGTCGGGCTGATTTTCAGGGTTCGCTGGTCGATCCCGATCCGCTGCGAATTGAGGCGACTGCGACGGACATTGCCTGCGCAGGTGAGCAAAATGGAAGGGTAGAGGTCTCAGCCTCGGGAGGTTCTCCTGATTATGAGTATTCCTTTGAAAGTTCTCCTTTTGTCGATGACAGCCTCTTTTTTGGATTGGGGGCCGGAACTTACGAAGTAAGGGTGGAAGACGCCCAGGGCTGCCGAGACACAGGCAGCGTGACGGTCACAGAACCCCAGGTGTTGGTTTTGAACATCGAAAGCGTTAGAGATGCAAACTGTCGGGGGGCCGCTGATGGAAGTGTAAGTCTGGCGGCCAATGGGGGAAGCCCTCCCTTTGAGTACAGCCAGGATCAGATCAATTATAGCTCAATTCCCAGCTTTGACAGCCTCAGAGCAGGCAGCTATAATTTCTATGTGAGAGACTCCAGAGGATGTGAGGCCGAAGTCTCAGCCAGCGTTGGTGAGCCAGGATCTCTTTTTGGCAGTGTGGATTGGAAAGATATTACCTGCGCGGGAGCCAATGACGGTGGAGGTACCCTGTCCATGACTGGGGGTACACCTCCCTATACCTACCGCTGGTCCAATGGAGAAAGTGGGCCCTCAGTAGACAACCTGCCTCCGGGCAACCCCTTCGTGGTGGTGGAAGACCAAAATGGATGTCAGGTAGCCTTCAGTGGAGACCTGATCGACCCTCCGGTACTCTTTGTGGATTCTACCGATATGCTTGATGCTTCCTGCTTTGGTAGCTGCGACGGCTATCTGTTTGCGGCTGGAGGAGGAGGTACTCCCCCCTATTCTTATATTTGGTCTAATGGAAGTACGGACTCCCTCCAACGAGATGTCTGTGCCAACACCTATGTGCTGAGCCTGGTTGACAACAACGGTTGTGAGGTGCTGGATACATTGGAAGTAGGTCAACCTTCCGAAATTATCATTGATATTGTAGATCAAAAAGACGCCAGTTGTGGGCTTGCCAATGGAGAAGTTACGGTGGCCGCCAGTGGAGGTGCAGGAGGGTTTTCTTATCAGTGGTCCAATGGTGAAACAGGTCCGACAGCATCGGAGCTTTTGGGAGGCATCTTGCCCCCAGTCATCTATCAGGTGGTGGTGACCGACTCGACCAACTGTATCAATACCCTGGCTGTACAGATCGGAGTAGGGGCGGCGCCTGAAGCAGACTTCGAAACTGAATTTTCTCCCCTGGACTCTTTGCTATTTCCCGAAGATGGAGTAGAATTTATCAATCTCTCTGTGAATGCTACCGATTACCTGTGGCTGTTTGGAGATGGAAATGTGAGCGATGAAGAGAACCCTACCCATGTCTTTCCAGGCCCGGGAGTCTACGAAATAACCTTGATTGCCTACGATCCCGCCTTCCAATGCCCGGATACAGCGAAAAGGACTATTGCTTTTTATCCTCCCGGCAGGATTTATGTACCGACTGCTTTTACCCCCAATAATGACAACACCAATGATGAGTTTTTTGCGGTGGGTGCTGGTGTGATTACCATGAGAATTGACCTCTTTGACCGCTGGGGCCGACACCTTCGAACCCTCAATTCGTTGGAGGAAACCTGGGATGGGAACAATAAACTAGGCAATCCCGTGCAGGAAGGCGTATATGTATGGAAGCTTGAAGCTACCCTTAATGATCAGGTGAGGGTCCAGCGGGTAGGTACAGTAACCTTGATTCGATAAGGTTAATCTGCCGTTAAAGGAAATAAGGTCCCGGGGTCACTGGCTCCGGGATTTTTCTTTGATAGCAGCATTGAATAGTTTTGTAAAAATTAACTCAGGAGAAGGGGCATGTCCAAGCAACAATTGACCAAGCATTACGGCTCTAAGGATGACAAGGAGAGGGGAGAATCTGAAGATGATGCCCTCTTTGACCATTATACCCTTATAGCATCCAAGGGTCAGAAGCCCCTGCGAGTGGATAAATTTCTCTCTAATCTCTTGCCCTTCACCACCCGTTCTAAGATTAAAAATGCCTCCAAAACTGGTTCTATCAGTGTCAATGGGCAACCTGTCAAGCTATCCTACAAAGTGAAGTCCGATGACGAGGTGAAGATTATGCTTCCTTATCCCCCCTCACCAAAGTTGGAAGCCGAAGAAATTGACTTGGACATCCGCCACGAAGATGATGCCCTGCTTGTCCTGCACAAGCCTCCCGGCGTGGTCTGTCATCCTTCCATAGGCCATAGGTCAGGAACCCTGATCCACGGCCTGCTTTGGCACATGGAGCACCTTCCCCCATCTAAGGGAGATACAGAAGGCATCCGCCCTGGCCTGGTTCATCGCCTGGACAGGGATACCAGCGGAATTATGGTGGTAGCCAAAACAGAATTTGCCATGTCTCACCTGGCCAAGCAATTTTATGACAGGAGCACCGGTCGTACCTATCAGGCCATCGTGTGGGGGGATGTCAGTGAGGATGAAGGCCGCATAGAGGGAAACATTGGGCGACATCCAAAGGATCGCAAACTCTTTTATACTTACCAAGATAGAGAAGCCGGTAAGCATGCCGTAACCCATTACCGGGTGCTGGAGCGCTTTGGTGTGGCCACCCTGGTAGAATGTCGCTTAGAGACCGGGCGAACCCATCAAATAAGGGTGCACATGAAATATATCGGCCATACCCTGTTCATGGATAAGGAGTATGGAGGAGATAACATCCTGAAGGGCGCCCACACCCAGAAGTATAAACAATTTATCCGAAACAGCATGGAAATCCTGCCCCGCCAAGCCCTCCATGCCAAAACCCTTGCTTTTGATCACCCTGACAGTGGGGAAAGAATGAGCTTTGATAGCCCTCTCCCCAGCGATATGCAGGGGGTGGTAGACAAATTCAGAAAATGGGCCCAATATCAGGGAGAATAGGGAGCTGGATCAGTAATTTTCGTATTGCTCGATAAACTTCTGGTCCAATTCCGGGGAGTCTTTGTACTTCTTCCGTAGTTTTTTCAGCCTCCTATGGAGGCGTTTTTGGACCTTCTTGTTAGCGGGATCATCATAAACATTGTTGAGCTCCTGAGGATCTTTCTTTCGGTCGTAGAGTTCCCACTCATCAATGTCATAATAGAAGTGGACGAGCTTATAATCCTCGGTTACAATGCCGTTATGACGCTTGACCATGTGTACAGCAGGGTATTCGTAATAATGATAGTAAACGGCATCCCAGGCAGCTTTTTGCTCGGCATTCATCCTGCCGGTATTGTTGTTAAAAGCATCTTTATCCCAATTAGCGGTCTCTTCTATGCCCAATGAGTCCATGACTTAAGGGTAGATTTTGGAGTCGCCGGCCTTACCCCGGCCCTCGTAGTCGTCGAAGAGGGTAGGGGGCTCCGAAAAGCTGCGTTTGGTAAACTCCTTGAAATGCCGTTTGGCGGAAAGCCATTCGCGGTGGGGAGCCTTGTGGAGGCAGATCAGGAAAAAGGGCTCCTCCTCGTTTCGATCACTTTCCAACCAGTTGAGAGTCATCTGGGTGATGATATCTGTGGCATAGCCTTCTACCTGAATTCTACCTTCCTGGCTGTCGATAAAATCCGGATTGTAACAGTGGCCCTGACCGGGCAGAATGCTGTACTCATCAATGCCTTTAGGATTATTGCCAGAGTGGAGCTTGCCAAATATAGCAGTCTGATAGCCGTTTGCCAGTAGCAACTGAGGAAAAGTTACCTGACTGGTATCAAAGGAAGAGATGTTATCGATCTTGCCATTGAGGTGTGAATGCTTGCCCGTAAGCAGGACGGCTCGGGAAGGGGCACAGATAGAGTTGGTTACACAGGCATTTGTAAATTTTATGCCTTCCTCTGCAATCCTGTCGATGTTGGGGGTTTGTATCAGGCTACTATCATAGGCACTAATGGCCTGATAGGCATGATCGTCTGACATGAGGAAGATAATGTTCGGGCGTCGGGCATCGCCGCTTTCCTGTGCACATAGCTGGATTCCCAGGGATAGTCCCAATAAAAGAGCGAAGATAGGTTTAGCTCTCATGTAGGAGTAGTATTTTCCTTTGTTTGGATAAAGATAAGGATTGTCTCTCAAAAGCCCTTTTTCAATAGGTAACTATATGAAAATGTATCCATAGATGACAAATTTACCTCTGTCATGGCAATCGCTATAATTTTCAAAGACCATTATTGATTATAAAAAATGAATTCATATTTGTAATATTAAAATATATCCTTATATTTACCTATGTAATCAAAAAGAAACAGACGGTCAGCGGCTGGCGTCTTGAAAAACACCTGCAGCACAACCATGACAGCCCTGCCGTCTTTTATGGGATTATGTAGGAGGTATGGTTGTCCATTGGATGTGAGCCATACCGAGATATACCCTTTTTGCATCAGCGTTGTGGTCGCTTTTGGCCGGAGTCTCCCGATATTTTTCCATTGCTATGCCCTCATTGAGAGGAGCTTCGGATCAGGAGTCGATCACTTTCCCTTCCCTTTTGGTAGTCGCCTCTTTGGGCGGCTACCTCCCCTTGGATAGCATTGCTCAGAAAGTACGCGAATAGAGGTAATCGACGATGAGGTCAAATTCTTCCCAGTCCTTTCTTCTGAGGGTAACGACCTGATCATTGAAGTGGATGGTAATTTTGTCCTGGTCGGGGTCGAGAAAGGGGCTTGCCAGGCGAAGGGGGAAGGCGTGATTCTTGGGTTTATCCAAGATTTCGGCCACCGAAATGAGGGAAAAATGGTCTCCTTCGAAGAAAATTACTGCGTAGGTGCGCTGAAGGCTGGACCTTCCCAAGACATTCCCAATGCCCAAGGCTACTGCTTCGGCGATCACGACAGTCCAGAGGAGGCTAAGGCTGGCCCCATTCTGGACCATAGCCAGCATCACATATACCATGATGATCACGTTGAGCCCTGCATAATAGCCCATGGCGTACTCTTGGGTAATGCGAAGCTTGTTTCGGGATTTGGGGTAATGCTTGCTGTGAAAACTCGTCATAAGCCTATCTTAGGTTAAAATTAACAAATCCTGCTCACTTTACCTGTATCAGGTCAAACAAAAATTCAGGAAGCCTCTCCACCTACCCGCTTGAGCTCGCTCCTGTATCCTCTCAAAAAGTCCGCTACGGCTACCTTTTTTTTGCCCTCTAGCTGAAGGAATGTTATGCTCAGCCATCCGCTGGCACAGGCGATTTCCATCCATCCGGCTTCCCGATCAGCCTTGATTTCCCCAGGCTTGGCATTCTTTGCGGATGCTTCTCCCATCCGTGCATCAAAAATCTTGAGCAGCTTACCCTCCAAATAGGTAAAGGCAGCAGGGTAGGGGGAGAGTCCCTTGATAAAATTGAGGACTTGTTGTGCATCCTGGTTCCAATCCATCTGGCAATCTTCCTTAAAGATCCTTGGCGCAGGATGTCGAAAGGCAGAGTTGTTCTGAGGGCGAGCCTTCAGTCGGCCCTCCTCCAGGCCCTCGACTGTTTCAAGGACCAGCCTGGCCCCTTCTTTCATCAACACATCGTGGAGATCCCCAGCAGTCCAGCCCTCTTGGATGGCAATTTTCTCCTGGAGAAGGATATTTCCAGTGTCTATTTTTTTATCGATAAAAAAAGTAGTGGCTCCCGTCTCTTTTTCTCCGTTGATGATGACCCAGTTGATGGGAGCAGCTCCCCGGTAGTCTGGCAGATAAGAGGCATGAAGGTTAAACGTACCGATACTAGGGAGGCTCCATACCATTTCGGGAAGCATCCGAAAGGCTACGACCACCATCAGGTCAGGTTTCAGGTCTTTGAGGACCTCGATGAAGGCCGGATCCCTGAGTTTTACTGGCTGAAGAAGGGGGATTTCCTGACTTTGGGCATAGACCTTTACGGCAGAGGGGCGAAGTTTTTTTCCCCGGCCGGCGGGCTTATCCGGAACCGTTACAACTCCTACTACTTCCTTTCCTACTTCTACAAGGTATTGGAGGGAGGCAACGGCAAACTCCGGCGTACCCATAAAAACAATTCTCGCTTGTTTTTTCATCTGGAATATTTGTGATCAAGCCATGATTATTCCCTTTACCAGCTCCGCGGTTTCTCGAGGATACTCCAAGGGGAACATATGGCTGCCTTTTACATAAATAAAGGTGATATCAGGAAAATTTTCTTTGTGTTTTTCTATGCTCCTCAGTGGAACTACCCCCTGCTCGGGTACCAACCAGTAGACAGGGACCTGAGGATGAGGCTGGCCCATTTTCCATGCGGTAAGAGAAAAAATCTTAGCTTCTAGTTCCTTTGGGATGAGAAGGCGAAGCCCACCCTCCGGATCGGAAACCAGGGTATGGTCTACGTAATCCTGAAAGCTCTCTGTGCTGAAATTCTGAAAGAGTTTTTTGGGTTTCCAGTAATCGAAGGCTTCTTCCCGACTTTGAAAATGGTCTTTTCGCTTACTGGCCTTTTTGGAGATGGGGAGGAGATGTTTCATCAGTCCAATAGGACCCAGAGTAGCCAGGAGAAACCTCACATAGGCCGGAAGGTAGGGAGGGTCCATCATAATGACTTGGGAAAATAGGTCGGGCCGGCGTTTGGCAGCCCAATAAGTGAGGACCGATCCCAAGGAATGCCCCATACCGATGACAGGTTTATGTCCACGAGCCTCGACTGAGGCGATCAATTCGTCAATTAAGGGATACCAGTTGCTTCGGATCCGATAATCCCCTATTCCAAAGGCATTTACGTACTGAAAGTCGTGCTCGGGAAAATATTTAAAAAATGAAAGGTAGGTTTTTGCGGGGAAACCATTAGCATGAGAAAACTGGATGATGGCCATGTAAGACAAATTTCCCTACAATGATAGGCTTCCCTACACTCACCTGCAAATGTATAGGCTAAAGACTCTGGTAAAGGGAGAGAAACATATTTACAATGGCTCCGACCATCTTTACCCAGGTAGGAGAGGTCGTCGGTGGCTGAGTCTGAGGAACTTCGCGATGACCATCAGGTTCCTGTTCAGGCATAGGTTCAACGCCGGGCACACTCGGGCTGTGATGGCTGCTGTCTTGAGAAGGGGAAAGAAAAAAGAAGGAGGGAATGATGCTTTTGGTGTGGGTCCTTACCTGAAGAATACTCCCTGCAGGATACTCCTTTTTTGCCATGTCATTTTCCATAGCAGAATTTTC
The DNA here is from genome assembly GCA_964564415.1 of uncultured Bacteroidia bacterium. GTDB lineage: Bacteria > Bacteroidota > Bacteroidia > J057 > J057 > JALEFZ01. Next base: position 175,521 of record CAZMAV010000006.1, read on the forward strand.
TCCCACCATGACAAAGGAAAAGCCCAACAGGATAAGAATCGAAAGAGAAATGAATATGCCTTTGTAGATAGTTTTCATAGAATTATGGAACTTCCTTTTAAAGACTGGCATTATGTATGACAGTTGGAAGGTCTCAATTGTTTCCAACATACACTTAGCCAGCTAAAGCTCAAAATTTATTTTCCTTCCAGCAACTATCGCCTTTACAGCCTTATGCTATGAGGATGAGTAGGCTTATGGAAGTCGGGCAGGGATCATCCTTTCTTGCCGCAGGGGGCAATCAGGCTCTTTTCCATGCGTTTTTCTTTGTCCAGCATCCTGAAAAACTCTTTGTAATAAGCCAGGGTAGAGGCGGTTTCATTCCTGCTCAGTCGGCCAAAATTCTTGTATAGTTCGATTACATTTTCTTCGATGGCGAGGAATTTTTCTGCCAAGGCCTTCCATTCCTCTTTATTCAGGCAGAGAAACTGCAACTTTCTTCTGTCATAATCTTCCGGGAGCATGACATATGAGGCATCTACGGCCTGAGACCAGTCAAAATCATAGGGAACAGGAATGGGGAGGGCATCCTTTCGGGGAGTGATCAACTTAATGTTCTTCCTGTCCAGGGCATTCCAGTCTGTGTTTCCGATCATGTACATAAATGCATAGACCATGTGGAGGTGTTCCTGATCCAGGCTGTCGAGGCGAGAGATGGGAGCCTCAAAGCGCTCACCCAGGTTGCGGCGAGCCACGTGCTTGTCATCCTCAATCAAAAATCCGTAGTGCTTCTCCGGTTCTCGCTTGCCCATCAGATCGAGATAGGTAATTTCTGCCAGCCTGACCTCAAAGGAATAGGGCGTAAGAAGCTGATACACCTTGTAGACCAGGTACTCCTGCAGGACGGCTTCTTCTTCTTTACAATGGCAAACCAATTTGAGGCTTTTATGGGTGGCAAACATGGTTCCCTCTCTGGCCTCCTCTTTAATTTTTACTTTGAGTGGAGGAAAGGTGCAGACAGCAGGATTTCTGCGAAAATGTCCCCGGGCCCGTATTCTGACACGCATAGAAATGGCCTCTCCATCCTGCAAGTAGTTAAATCTGGCTTTGTGGAGAGAAAGCTCCTCGCCTCGGTCGTCAAGGACCGTTTCCCAATCCGATACAATGGTGAGTTTTAATGCAGCAGTATCCTCAAATAGATCGATCTGCCCCTGACAGGGAACATACAAAAAAAGGAATATAAATAAGCTCCACAAGGAGATTGAATTGTAGCTTTTTTTCATAGGTGGTGATTGAGTAGGGGCAAAAGTAAGAAAGAGTTTCGGATGCATATTGTTGCGATAATCAGATCTCTAAACCTGCTTCCTGACTTGGTTTTACAAACTTATAGACTTGATACTCAAGTTTGAAATCATGTTTATAATCAGTGATTATCACAAATGAATAGCTAGGTTGCTCTTGGAGTTATCATAAATGATAGAATGTCAACCCTAAGGGCACTATTGGTTGTACCGTAAAACATGATTCCTTATGACCATTCTTGTATATCACGAATTTTGGTAGGAAAAAGTTTTTTATATTAAGATTGAATAACTTTCCCCACCTGTGTTTGAAGTTGGGGAAGCTATGAGACATTACTACGATTCGCGACATGGATAAAAAAGACATCATTATCGTGGGTGGAGGCCTGGCCGGAATTACGGCTGCTAAGGAAGCCCTGGACCAAGGAATGAGTGTGCGATTGGTGGATAGGGGGCCAAGGAGTCGATTTGGGGGGCTAGCCAGATGGGCTTTCGGAGGCATATTTTATGTGGATTCTCCTTTTCAAAGAAAAAATGGTTTTGAAGACAGCCCGGAGTTGGCTTTTGAAGACTGGTGTGCCGCAGCAGAATTTAAAGCGGGAGATATTTGGCCCAGACGCTGGGCTGAGAAGTTTGTAGAGCGGGCTACCCCGGAAGTCTACGAATGGCTCAAGCCCATGGGAATCAAATATTTTCCCAGCGTACAATGGGTAGAAAGAGGACTCTCAAAAAGAGGTAATTCTGTCCCTCGCTTTCACCTTATCTGGGGCAGTGGAATGGCCCTTGCCAATGCCCTTATCGCCGAATTGAAAGGCCATCCAAAAGCTGACAATTTAGACCTTCATTTTGAGCACAAGGTAACTGAGTTTATCATTTCGAATGGTCGGATCGTGGGCGTGAGAGGGGTAAAAATCGAAACTGAGCTTCCCTTCGAGTGTCATGGAGATGCCGTAATACTGGCTGCAGGAGGGATTACGGGCAATGTAAAAAAGGTCAAAAGACACTGGTATCCCGGCTGGGGTAGCCCCCCTGAGCATCTGCTGACAGGGTCTCACCTAGAGGCCGATGGGCAAATTCACGAGGTCGCCCGCCAGGCGGGAGCCCAACTTACCCACCTTGATAAGCAATGGAATTATGCTGCCGGGGTCCATCATCCCAAGGGGGATCACGAACTCCACGGGCTCAGCCTGGTCCCACCCAAAACAGCCGTATGGGTCAATTATCAAGGCAAACCCATCGGCCCAGATCCCATGATCACCGGCTTTGACACCCGGAGCCTGGTAGAGCAAATCACCAAGCAAAAGAAGCAATACTCCTGGCAGGTGCTCAATTACCGAATCGCCAAAAAGGAGCTGGGCATATCGGGGTCGACCTATAACCATGCCCTCAGGGAGCAGAACAAATGGGCCTTTGCCAAGAATATTTTCTTTGGGAACAAGGAAATGATCGATACCATGATTCAGACCTGCCAGGATTTTGTGGTAGCCGATAACCTGCCAGACCTGGTCGCCAACATGAATGCCCTCACCGGGGCTGAGGACATGGACCTCGACCTTCTCAAAAAGTCTATCAATGAGTTTGACGTACATATCAAAGAAGGTAATGAGAGCAGAGACCCCAGGGTACAGTTGATCACCCAACTGAGAGAAAATCGAGGGGATCGTTTTCGCTTGATGAAGTATTCCCCCATACAAGATCCTGCGGGCTTACCCTTCCTGGCCATCCGTGAATTTATTCTTACAAGAAAAAGCATGGGAGGCTTACAGACGAACCTTTCCGCTCAGGTGCTGGGCCCTGGGGGAGAAGTGTTGGAAGGACTTTATGCTGTAGGGGAAGTTGCTGGCTTTGGGGGAGGAGGAATTCATGGCCTGAGAGCCCTGGAAGGGACTTTTCTTGGCAATTGTGTGTTCAATGCAAGGGTGGCAGTCAGGGCCATTGCCGGAAAGGAGATGTTTCGGACAGAAAGAGAGGAAAAAATATCTATAGACCTCAGTTAAGGTCAAATATTTACCTTGATTTTACAAAGCTTCAGCTTTCCATCCTCTCCCAGTGTGGTATAAAGGATAAAGTCTCCTTCTGTAGACCAGTCCAGTTTGTTGATTGATGCCAAAGGAGGATGAGTCTCACTTCCGCTGAGCTGAAAAAGTTGATCTTCGAGGTGGTCTTTGATCCAGATTTCAGCTTTTCCACTTCTGTTGCTCAAAAAAGCCAATTTATCGCCATTTGGAGAGAATGTCGGTGCGTAGTCGTCCCAGGATGAGGCTACCAGGCTAAAGTCAAGACCACTGAGGGGCTCTGAAGATTCTATGTCCCTCACCCAATAGGTAGAGTCACCCAGGGCAGTCTTGGGCAGAAATATTTCAAAGGCCAGGCGGGGTTCTTCACCTTTTTGCCAGGCGGGACGGCCTAAGGGTCCAGCGTTGCCCAGAATTTTTTGTTGATTGGCGGACCTGATCTCAAGGGGACGTCTCCCATTTTCAAGATCGAAGGCAAATATGCTGCTTCTCTCAAGATTTTGATCCACGGCGACATAAGCCATCCAGTTATTTTCAGAGGAAGCCGACCATGTAGGATCACTGTAGTAGGTGTCTCCTCCAAAGGCACTCTCCAGGGAAAGATCCTGATCCGGATGCAGGGTAAGAATGGCATTGGAGGGAGATGGCTGTCCGCTATCCACGAGTGATTCGTAGGCAATATCTCCCCTTAGGTCATGACTTGCCGGATCACTTCCCTGAGCAAGGATGGTATAGGAAGCACTTTCCCAATTTCCCCATGCAATATAGGTATGAGGATCATCATCCTTCCTCATTTCAAATACAAGCCTGTCCAGCCCACGATCCCAGTTGCCATGGCTGGCAGAGATTTCGGGAGGCTGGTTCCATAAGAACTTTTCTTCCTTTGTTGACTGAATGCCCAGGCTGATGAGGGGGGAGGATTTTTGATTGGCTTCGCTGACCCAGGCCACGACGTTAAAATAGTAGATGTGTTGAGGAAGGAGATCGGTCAGCGGGTAGCTAAATTGTTCAGGTCCAAGGCTAGCATAATGGCTAAGAGAATCTGGATTATCTATAGCTATGTAAAGGTGAAAAGCCTCGGCAGATCTCTCAGAAGGCAGTTTGCTTCCGCCGGTATTGAGCCATCCCCACTTTAGGACAGGTACTGCATCCACCCGTTGAGAAAATAAAAAGGGAGTCCTCACAGAAAGCTCAGGCTGCTCTTCGGGAAGCTGACGACAAGAAACAAATGTACCTCCGAGCAGAAGCAGGGCCACTATTCCTTGTAAAAAGCTCTTGGACCTCATTTTATTTTTTTGTTGGATGAACATATAACGCATAAAAGTGGATTATTGCTGCATAGGTAAAAGGAAAAATGTCGATTTTACATCGGCATTTATCACAGTAAAAATGTCATGGGCGCGGATATATTTTTTGATGGTTCACGCAGCGATTCGAGCAGTTGAATATGAAAGGCTTGAGAAATATTCGTTCTGTAATAAATTGTTTTAAGATTTTCTATTCAGTCAAGCTGACTCTTTGTTAGAATAGATAGTTGATATATTCTGTAGGACTCCCTGGGTAAAATTGGATAAAGACCATATTGTGAATTCTATTTGCCCCAAACCTACCTTGCCCCTACAAATAGCAGTAGCCTTTCGCAACCTATTGATCTTCATTAGCTGTATTCTTACAATTTATATGCCTGGTACGGCTCAGACGATTCAGAGGAATGTGGCAGAAGTGTCCCGACCCATCGTTCAGGCGCCGGATTATGCATCTTTTTTGATAGACACCTTACTTTTTGAATCAGAGGCTGCTGTCTACAAAAATCCTCGTTTGGTCAGGACCAAAGCAGAGGATATCCTCATGCTCAACAGGGTCCAGGAAATTTCTCCTCACATTTTGGCGCAGGCTTATACATTTTTGGGTTATGCCTTTTTTCTGGAAGAAAATTTTGATTCTGCCCTGGTAAAGCTAACCGAAGCCGAAAGGACTTATCAAAGGCTCAAGGACTCGAAGGAATCAGGCCGTGTTCACAACCTAATGAGCGCTTGTTTTCAGAAAAAAGGAGACATCAAGTCAGCCATAGCTCTCAATTATCGGGCCTTGAGTATTTTTGATGCTTCAGGAGATGATCTCTGCCTGGCTTCCTCCCTGGAAAACCTGGGTATGCTATTTGCCAGTCAAGCAAGCTACGAAGAGGCCGCCGATTTCTCCCTGCGTGCCCCGGGCATCCGACAGTTTCACAGCGATTCATTGTCCCTGGCCCTCACCCTTCTCCACATCGCCGAAATGGAGGCCCACCTTTTCAATTTTTCTGAAGTTAAGGCATACAAGCTCCTGGCCTTAAAAATTTTTCGCAAATACCACCTCGACTACGATCGGGCCAGAGCTTTGCAGCAACTGGGTTACGTATTGGGAAAATTGGGAGAGGAAAGAGAGGGAATTCAGCTCCTTCACGCAGCTTCTAACATACACGAAAAGTTAGGCCACAGCACTTCTTTGGCGAGAGATAAGACTTACCTGGGCCAGTTGTACCTGCAGATCTTCCAAATCCAGAAGGCAGAAAGCCTTACCCTAGAGGCGATGGACCCGGCTGGAGAGAGCAATGACAAGCGACTCTTCCTTGTCCTGTATCGGCAATGGGCAAGTATCCTCAGTAAAAAGGGAATGGCAGAACCGGCGCTTCTTTGGTATAAAAAGGCCTACGAATTGCGTGATTCTCTCCTCAGCTTAGGATACATGAACCACCTGACCCGGGTAGAGGCCAAACTTGCCATCGGAGCCAAGGATCAGGAAAATGCCATGCTCAAGATTCAAAGCCAGGGACAGGAAAGGCAGATAGTATTTCAGCGAAGAGCTATCTGGTTGGCCATCACGGCCTTAATCCTTATTTTGGGCCTGTTTATGCTAAAAAGAGCCTATCGGATACAGGAAATGCAGAAGCAGGAAATTGAAAAGCAAGCCATGGAACTGCAGCGGGCCAATCACTCCATTTCTGAGACCAATCTCCATCTGGAAGAAAACATTCAAAGGCGCACCATTGAAATTCTCGAAAAGAATAAAAAACTGGAAGCCTTTGCCTTCAGTCTTTCCCACAGGTTTCGTTCTCCCCTGGCCAATATCCTCGGCATGCTGACCTTACTCAAGAGCAATCCTGAGGACAAGTGCAGCCTCTACCTGGATAAATTGGAATCCAGCGCCCTTAAGCTGGATCAGATCATCAGGCAAACCAGCCACTCCCTTGAATTTGAGGAAAAGCAAGTTTCTCCTGTGGAGGAGAAATGATTTCCTAATTAATCCTTGATCAGTCCGTGGAGGCTTCCTCCCCTGGCCATGAGTTGGTCTACCCGTCGGCTTATTTCTGGATCTTCGACGAGGGGAGGGGCATGCTGAGGTTTGATCCGTGCATCTATGATCAAAGGCCCCTCACAGCCCCAGTGCTTGTGGTCTACGAAGCTGTGCACCCCATAAATATCATGGGAGGGATTGGAACGGGTAAAGGTAGTCCAGAGGAAATTGTTGAGGCTTCGGGAGCTAAATTCACTGTCATCGCAAAGGATGATCAAGGGAATACTGTCAATTCCATGTACTCCTCCCAGGTATTCTGCAAGCCTTTGAGCAGCCTGCTCTCCCTCTTCAGCTTCCTTAAAGGCTGGACCGGAGAGGGCCAGAATACCGGGCATGACCCATTTGGGATCTTGGAAGCCTTCGGGAAGGCGAAAATCACCAGGAAGTCGGTCGTGAAGTTCTCTGACAGGCTTTCCCGCAGCTGCCATGACCACCTTAGAACCCTGGTTGAGTCCCGTACCTGAATAGTCAAGGGTATCCATGGTGGTGCGGGTCTGAAAGTGGAGGTCCCTGCGCCAATCTATTCTTTCAAGAAGAAATTTAAAATATGGGCCGATGTCATGGATGTTTGGTGGATTGTCTTCCTTGGCTAGAATAAGTAGATACTTGGCCAGGGAGGCCTGTCCAAAGCCCAGAACTGCATTGGCTACGGTGAGCAATTCCTGGGGATATCTTTCTTTGTAGGGCACATAGCGCTCACTGCCGATGGTAAGAAGCAAGGGGTGAACCCCTGCGGCATCGACCGCATGCATGGCATGAAGTCCGGGAACGGAGGCCGGAACCATGGCTGCCGTCACCTCGTGGATCAATTCTCCAAAAGTGGTATCCTCCTGAGGAGGCCTGCCCACTACCGTGAAGGGCCAGATGGCATCTTTCCTGTGATAAACCTGGTCTACCTCCATGAGGGGAAAATCATGTTGTAGGCTGTAATAACCCAGGTGATCCCCAAAAGGACCCTCTGGCTTGGTCTTTTGGGGGTCTATGGTCCCCGTAATCACAAAGTCTGCATCGGAAGAAAGGGTGTGGCCATTCTGGCGGATATATCGGAAGTTTCTTCCTGCAAACATCCCGTAAAACATGAGTTCGGTAAGTCCTTCCGGCAGGGGCATGACTGCTCCAAAAGAATGAGCCGGAGGACCTCCGACAAAAATACTTACCTTTAGTTTTTCTCCTCGCTGGGCAGCTTTCGAATGGTGGACCCCGATTCCCCTGTGAATTTGATAATGAAGCCCCATCTCTTTGTTGGGCAGAAAATCATTGCCTGCAATCTGTACCCGATACATACCCAGGTTAGATTTCATGACTCCGGACTTCTCAGGATCTTCGGTATAGACTTGAGGGAGGAGAACATAGGGACCTCCATCCATGGGCCAGGATTGTATCTGTGGCAAGGCTTCAAGGGTGGTACGCCCATGGAGGATGGGAGCTCCCAAGCGGGATTTGATGGGAAGGGCATTGACCGCGACAAAGGGGGTGTCGAGAAACTTGTGAGGAGCCTTGAGGAAACTGCTGGGGTCTGCCTTGAGTTGTACGATCTTTTGAACCTGCCTTAGGGTAGACCGAAATATGAAGCGAGCCCGGTCCATGGTCCCATATAGGTTGGCCAAGGCGGGAAAAGGACTTCCCTTTACGTTTTCGAAGAGAAGAGCTGGCCCTTCGCTCTGGTACAACCTGCGCTGAATTTCGGCTATCTCCAAGTAGGGGTCTACTTCTTCTTTTATTCTGACCAGATGTCCATGTTTCTCTAGGTCATTGACGCATTGTCTGAGGCTCTTGTATCTCAATGATGATTTATTTAAGTGCAAAAATTCCTTCGACAAAAACCCAAAGTATCTTTGGGCTTGTACCATATGGCAATAAACCTGACCAGAGGCTTAAAGGTTATGGAATTTTTTATAAGTAGTGAAAGAAGCCTTAGAGAAAAGAAGAAGGATCAGCGATTTTCTATAGAGACAGTCATTTCGAGGGTGAAGCTCCTATGCCTTCCTCCTTCGCGAAAACTGGGTTGTCCCCTCAGGTTGAGCACATTGAGTACCCCCACGTTGAAGAATCCTCCAAATCCTACCAATCCCCATTGGGTGGGAAGCTTGGCGGAAAGACCAAAGGGAAACATGAGGTACCAAGGATTGACTGGTATGTCGTCCTGAGGATCTTGAAGAAAACCCAGCTGGGTAAATCTATAGCCCAGCACATAGCCAATCTTGGGGTAGATGGGCCAGATTCGGGGTCCGGCTTTGAAATCCATCTCTAGTCCAAAGTAGCTTACATTTTGGTTTTCTCCCCAATCTTCCATGACGACCGGGAGGTTGGGAAAGCCCTGGCCATTTCCATCCTTATAGTTAAGGTTGAATCCTATCTCAAATCCGCTGGCTTCCTGGTAGGAGGCGTAATAGAGGCCAAATTTACCCGTAGTAAAGGCTGAATTGATCAATTCTACCCTGTCCATTTCTGGAAAATAATTGATGTCAGAAGCGAATCTGAATCCAAAATACCGCTGTCCCTGCACGGTCAGGCAGGCAGTGAGGAGAAGGCAGAGGAATGTCCAACGCATAAGGTCAAGAATGATTTTCTGGAAGGGAGTACCAGGCCGGTGCTTGCTTACAGGGATCAATATACGACTCTCGATGGAAAAGCGTATTTCCGACCTTCAAAATGGCAGGACACCCCTATTTTTGATCCTAAAGCAGTCTCGAAATCTCATTTCGGACTTCTTTGGGCCACTTTTCCCCGAATCCTGCGTCAGGGAGCCTCGCTTTAGAACCCCTAAACCTACGTTCAATTCCTTGGCTTCAGAAAAAATTGTCTCCAAAGAATACCGAATTCAATATGCCCGCCTACTTAAAAGGTTTTTGCTTTTGATCGGCTATGATTTGTGGGGCGATCCGGTTCATGTAGTCCAGGGCAGCTTCCTCTTCATTGGGAATAATGCCTTCGAGGATGGCTTCCCGAATTTCATTTTTGATGAGTCCTACTATCCTGGAAGGAGGGAGGTTGAAGGTCTTCATGATGGTATTGCCGCCTACGGGAGGCTGCCAGTTGCGAAGGTTGTCCCTTTCCAGGACCTCGTGAATACGGGCTTCCAACTTCTCATAATTGCTAAGGAAGCGGGCGACTTTTTTGTCGTTTTTTGAGGTAATGTCTGCCCGGCAAAATTCCAACAGATCTTCCAGGTCTTCGCCGGCATCTACGACGATCCTTCTGATGGCACTATCGGAAACTTCTTCGCTGACCAGGGCGATGGGACGCTGATGGAGCTGGACCAACTTGCGAACATACTTCATGTGGTCATTCATGGGCAGCTTCATCCGCCTAAATATTTTGGGGACCATGCGGGCCCCCTTGTCTTCGTGCCCATCAAATGTCCATCCCCTGACGGGATCGAAGCGCTTGGTAGCGGGTTTGGCGATGTCGTGGAGGATGGCTACCCAGCGAAGCCAGAGTTTGTCGGATTTTTCAGCTACATTGTCTAGGACCTGAAGGGTATGATAAAAATTATCTTTATGACCTCTACCTTCCTTGTATTCCACTCCATGCATTCGTGGAAGTTCTGGAAAAATCAAGGCCAGAAGGCCGGTTTTAAAAAGCAGTTTAAAGCCGATGGAAGGCTGAGGAGCCAGTATGATTTTATTTAGCTCGGTGATAATCCGCTCTTTGGAGACGATATCGATCCTATCCTTATTGTGGGAAATGGCCTCGAAGGTCTCCGGCTCAATGTGAAAGCGAAGCTGGGTGGCAAAACGGATGGCCCTCATCATGCGGAGGGGATCATCAGAAAAGGTGATGTCGGGATCAGTGGGGGTCCGTATTATGCCTTGCCTGAGATCTTCTACTCCTCCAAAGGGATCGAAGACTTTCCCGTAGTCCTCTTCATTGATAGAAATAGAGAGGGCATTGATGGTAAAGTCTCTGCGGAGCTGGTCGTCTTCAAGGCTGCCTTCTTCGACGATGGGTTTACGGCTGTTTTTGCGATAACTTTCTTTCCTTGCCCCGACAAATTCAACCTCGAAATCGTCCTTGCGAACCATGGCAGTTCCAAAATTCTCATAGACCACCACATTCCTGGCTCCTATTTTTTTGCCAAAGGCCTCTGCCAGTTTGATACCTTTGCCCTCTACCACAATATCCACATCCTTGCTGGGCCGCTCGAGCAGATGATCCCGAACGTAGCCTCCAATCACAAATGCACGAAGGTCCAGTTCCCTGGCAGAATCGCTCAGTATTTCAAAAATGGGCTCCTTAAGGGCTTCTTTCAAATTCATAAACTTAAAAGTAAGGAGCAAAAGTAATAAACTTTATGGCTAATCATTTTTTTCCCATCCAAAAAGCCATTTCCAAGCTCCATTTCTTACTCAGGCTCCTTCACATGCAGCCATGAGGACCAAAAAGCTTTAGGGCCTCATCTACCCGGAATAGTACTGAAATTGTAAAGTATATTTTTGTTAAATATTCAAGATATTACAGGTAGATTAAATTTTTTAAGTGCTTACAGTTTGGATGAAAAATTTTTTTATATTTATTCGCGCCCTATTCGTATCAATCACCTGACTTCAATTGTATCTATTTTCTTATGAAAAGGTTTGTCCTATTCATTTCCGTCTTTGCTTTAAGGTTGATGGGTTGCCTCGGCCAGGGCTATCATTACTATGCCGGGGAGGAGGAAATCCACCTGGACCAAAATAGGAGAAGTATTTGTTTACACCTGGATACCCTGGCTATGGCTGCGGATGTCTTTCACCCTTCCTACTTAAATCAAGGAAAGGTTCGCCCGGCCCAAATTCCCTCTTCCTATTTCATTCTGGACTTTGACCAGGTTGTAGAAAACCATCCCCTTCAATATGTCTTCCCCTTGCTCCTGGACAGCAGCCTTCTTCTTCATGCAGACTTTGGCTTTCTGACCTCTGATGGAATGCCCCTTTGGTTGAGTCTCCGCTTGACCTATCTGCCCAACAAGAACTTTGATCCAGTGAAGTTTCAGGATCTACTTCAAAGAAATCCTGCTGCCTACCTTGGCAATTCTTCCCAGGGGATCAACTATGTCCATGTGGCTAAGCCTATACATTCCCTTGAATTATCTTATGAAATGGTCGCCAGCGGCATGTTTCACTGGGCCCATCCCGACTTCATCGCTCCCCTCGAAGGCCTCAATGACCCCTACTACCTCGATCAATTTTACCTGAACAATACCGGGCAGGTCGTAGATGGGCAGATGGGAACCCCTGATATGGACATCGACGCACCAGAGGCCTGGTCCATGCTGAGGAGTAGCAGGCAGGTAAATGTGGCAATTTTGGACAATGGGGTCGAGGCTCATGAAGACCTGGAAGACAGCCTCGGAATTAGTCGTGTATTACCGGGATATGATACCTATAGCCTCGGAACCAACGGTGGCCCTTATCTTGGAATAGAGATGCATGGGCAAGCTTGTGCCGGAATTATCGCAGCCTTGCACAACAACAGCTCAGGTATTAGGGGAATTGCCCAGGACGCCAATATTTTGCCAGTGTATTTTCCCTTTCTGGCTACCCCTACCAACATTACCTACATCGCTGATGGCATCATGTGGGCTTGGCGAAATGGGGCTGATGTGATGAACAATTCCTATGGCTATCCCTCCTGCCTCAGCAATCCATTTCCGGTCATGACCGACGCCATAGATAGCGCGGTCATCAAGGGCAGGGGAGGATTGGGAACTGTCATGGTTTTTGCAGCGGGAAATGACACAGGCTGCGTTCGCTATCCCGGCAACCTACCAAGCACCTTTACCTGTGGGGCTATCGATAAAAATGGTAATCTCGCTACCTACAGCAATAGAGGCCCGGAGATTGATGTGGTGGCTCCCTCAGCCACTGACGTTAACATGCTTGACATAAGGGTTACGGATCGTATGGGACCTGATGGGACCAATGTCAGTGGTACCGCTGACCTCCCTGACATCAACTATACCCGTCAGTTTGGGGGAACCAGTTCGGCTACCGCACAAACTACAGGGGTCGTCGCCCTGCTCATGAAGGAAGCCTACCAGCTAACGGGGGACAGCCTCATGGGTATCATTCGTCAGACAGCCTTGGACATGGGCGTATCCGGTTACGACACCCTTTTTGGCTACGGCAGGATCAATGCTTTCGAGGCTTTACAGGTAGCGGTAGATACTGTCCTGCCTGTGTTGTGGATCAATGTAGAGAGTGAAAATAGGGGAAGAGGGGTGAACCTGAAGTGGAAGGTCAAGGAGTCTCAGGGCAGCTACTTTGAAGTCTTGAGAAATGGCCTTCTTCAGGATAGGATAGACATCTCCAGGGGGCCTACCTATGAGTTTTGGGATCATGAGGTAAGTCCCGGTCTGCATGCCTACCAACTGGTCTGGGTGGGGATAAATGGGGAAAGAATTCCCTCTCCAAAAACAGAGATCCAGGTAAGTCCCGAGTGGAACATACGGTTGTATTCAGGATCTTCTATCCTTAGGATCGAAGTAGAAGGTTTAAGAGGAGAATTGCTCAATGTAGACCTCATGGATATCCAGGGCAGGACTTATGGAAAGGCTCGTTTCATCGCGGATCGGGGACAGGTGATGGGAGAAATGCCGATTCAAGGGCTCTCCAGGGGTATTTACCTGTGTCGCATAAATGATGAATTTGGAAAAGTTACCTACCTCAAATGGCGGCGGTAGGAGCTGTTTGATCCTTCATTACTGCCACTCTCGCCCCGAATTTTCTGCTTCTTTTTTTCGGTAGGCTTCTTCAAGGTCAATATCAAATCGGTTGGCCAGGTCAAGCAAGTAGCTGAATACATCTGCAAATTCTTTGGAGAGTTCATCTTCATCGAATGACTTGTCTACTTCTACCGAAATTTTTCTTCGGTTTCGGATGGCTTTGGCTAATTCTCCTACTTCTTCTGTAAACAAGAGAAAGGTTCCCAGGTCGGAGATGTCGTCCCAGCCCCTTGCCTTGCACATGTCTTCCTGGTATTGCTGCAACAGGGCCAGGGTAGGGGAAGGAGGAATCGAAGGTAGAGGCTTCATGGGGGAAATGGATTAGGAGGGCAATTTGCCTTGGTATTTCATTAGCATCATCTTGTAGATAGCTCCTACGGTAAGGGAGTCCCGGATGACTCTTTGCTCCACCATTTCATAGACTTCTTCCAGGGGAAGTTTTCTAACCATGAGTTTTTCTGTCTCTTCGGGCTGAGAAATGCCCTGCTCTAGCCCCGTGGCCAGGTAGACGATACCCCATTCGTCAGAAACTGAATTGGAAAGGTTCATCTCTAAGAGGGGCTCCCAGTAGCTGGCGCTCATTCCTGTTTCTTCTTTAAGTTCTCGCTTGGCGGAGTCAAGGTGACTTTCCTGGGGGTTGTGCCCTCCTTCGGGAATTTCCCATTGGTATTCCTTGAGGGGGAAGCGATACTGACCTACCAGCCATATATGGCCATCTTCGTAAGGCAGGATGCCGATGGCATCAAACTGATAGTGGACCACTCCATAAATACTGGGTTTTCCGGCGGGATTGAGGACCTGATGCTCATCGATGCGAATCCAGGGATTTTCATAAATCAGGGTAGAGTCAAGGATCTGCCAAGGGTTTTCCTTGGGATGGGGCAGCTTCATTCTTCTTTTATGCTTCGGGTGAGAGAATCCACGATCTTGAATTTATTGAAAAATTCGCGGCCCACCACCCTCACGATGGTATAGACAGGGATGGCGAGGATCATGGCTCCGGCCCCGCCAATATATCCCGCACCGAGGATGATAAAAAATATTTCCAAAGGATGAGCTTTCACGCTACTGCTGTAGATGAAGGGCTGGAAGATAAAGTTATCGATCAATTGGACCACGGTAAAAACTCCCAAAGAAAAGATCATGAGGGGAAAAGCTTTTTCATAAAATGGCAAATGGAGGCTGTTGATAGCTGTCATGACCACTGTCATGCTTCCTCCTATAATGGGCCCCAGATAGGGAATTATGTTGAAAATCCCTGCAAAGTAACCTATAAAAAGGGCGTTTTTGATGCCGAGAATACCCAGGCCCAGGGCGACCAGCCCCCCTACGAGGAGAAGTTCCAGCATTACCCCAATAAAGTACCTGGAAAGCAGGTTTTTGATGCTCTCCAGAATATTGTTGACCCTCTTGACAAAGCGATCCGGCGTGACGGCGTTAACGACATTCCGCAAGAGATTTCTTTCATTCAAAAAGAAAAAGGTGATGAAAATAATGGAAAAAATACCTACAGATAGGTTGCCCGCAAATCCGATGATGCCGGAAATCAAAGAGCTGATATTGACCTGATTTACGATATTTTGGACATTTTCCAGGAAAAGACCTTCAAGGGTCTGGCCGGGTTCCAGTTCGATGATGCGGTACTTATCGTTAATTTCCCTGATTTGATCGAAGGGTTCGTCGAGGCTCTCGGCAATGGCCGAAGAACTGATGGCCTGTACCTGATCGGTAATGTCGACAAGGAGGGGTACGAAAAAAGCCAAAATAGCGAGGAAGAAAACCAATAGGAGAAAAAGGGTGATGCCCGTGCTGAGCGTATTGGGAAGTTGAAAGTTTCTGAATTTTATCTTGAGTAACAGACGCTTGATAGGCCTGCCCATCAGGGTCAAAATGAGGGCAATTATAGAATAAACCAGCAGGGCAGAGAAAGTGTAGAGGACATAGCCCAGCGAACCCAGTACTACTGCGGCAGCTGCGGATGTAGTGAAAATAGTCCCTGAAATGAGCAGTGTTTTTTTCCAGCGTTCCATGGAATATAAGTCATTGAGGGTCGATGATCTGTAGCCGTTGTTAGACATTGATAAACCCTTGTTCAATTAAGTTATTATTTTTTGAGATGGAAAATCAGCCAGGCACTTGGGTAAGGGGAATGACCTTGATTCATGCTTGCTTATTTTTCATTTTTAAATCCAATAAGTACCTTTTACCGGATTTCTTTGAAAAAACTAAGGCATGGCAGAAGCAGCGAAGATCTACCGTTTGACGTTAACAAGCGAAGGGAAATTCAAGGATAGGGGTTCAACGTTTTTTTCCTTTGCAATTCCGGTAGAAAATGAAGAAGAAGTTGCCAAAGAAGTGGAGGCATTGAAGAAAAAATTTCACGATGCCAGGCATCACTGTTATGCCTACCGTTTGGGCAGGGATGGAGAAAAGACTTACGCCACTGACGATGGAGAACCCTCTCACAGTGCAGGGACGCCCATCCTTGGTGCCATTCGCTCTTTTGAACTTACAAATACCCTTGTGGTAGGGGTACGGTATGTTGGGGGAACCAAACTTGGGATCAGGGGCTTGATAGAAGCCTATCGCAGTGCCGCCGAAAAAGCCATTAAGGCCAATCAGCGGGAGGAGATCATTGAGAAGGTGTTTTTCTCAATCACCTTTGCTTACGAACAGACCTCAGAGGTCAACCGCCTCCTCCATCCTCACCCTACCCGGGAGCTGGAGGCCAACTACACAGAGATTTGTCGCCAAACTTTCAGTATCCGAAAGGTTGATTTTCCCCCTCTCGAAAATTCGCTCAACCAGAGTCCCCTTCAGTGGAAGGTCATAGAAGAAGCATGAAAAAAGCTAGCATTGTTCGACATATCCTCTTTTCCATTTTGTGCCTTGGTCTCCTGACTGACCTCCCGGGCCAATGGAGAAACCTAAATATTGACCTGGACCCGGACAACAAAGAAGAAATTCAGGAATTCTGGGACCGATACTTGCCTAATTCTGTGGGTTATGAATTCAAGGAATCCCACCGCAGCCAAAGCCCTGTAGGGATACACCTGACTTTTCAACGGCTATATCAGGGAATTCCCATTCATGGAAAGAACCTGAGGCTGCACATCACAGAGGAAGGGAAAGTCTTTGGGATGAGTGCTTCTCCTGCTCCTACACTCCCACAGACACGATTGGCCGTACAGCCTTTTATCTCAGTTCAAACAAAGGCCGAGCTATTCGCCCAAAATTATCAGGCCCACCAATGGGAGGGGGAATATTGTTGGTGGACCCGAGAGGATGAGTGGAAGTTGGCCTATCGAATGAAGATACTTTCAACACAGGCCGAAAGCCTATGCATGGTCCTGATCTTTGATTGTGAAGAGGGGAATATCCTGAAAAATGAAGACATCGCTTCTTATTATAATCACTCCAATCCCCATGTTCACCGCAAGGATACTTCCGGTTGGGGTCGGGTTTTTCTTCCTGATCCCTGTACCCGTTCACAGACCACCTATGGGACATCATTTGTAGATAATGAGGATGCCCACCTTCCCGTTTTTGAGCCATTGATGGACACGGTAGAGCTGCAAGATATTACCTATGACCAGGACCGGGGGCTTTTCTTGCTTCAGGGGCCTTTCGTGAAGGTGGTAGATCGAGCTGCCTACTTTGATTCTATTGCAGTTTCCGCAACAGGGGATTTTTTCTTTACCCGGGACCAAAGCCAGTTTGAGGATGTCATGGCCTACTATCACATCGACAGGTTCCGCCGCTATGTGGGAGAACTAGGATTTACCGATCTTTACGACCGACCCATAGAGATTGATCCTCATGGTTTGGGAAACAATGACTTATCGGTATTTGTCCCCAATGGAAGCAACTCATATATCCTGATGGGAGATGGTGGAGTGGATGACGGCGAAGATGCCGACGTCATTGTCCATGAATATATCCATGCCCTTTCTCACGACGCGGCTCCGGAGACCAACCAGGGGTTTGAGCGTCAGGGAGTGGATGAGGGATATGCAGATTACTTTGCGGCGGTTTATTCCTATCAACTTTCCCTTTGGAATTGGTTCGAATTGTTCAATTGGGACGGTCAAAACGAATTTTGGTCGGGTAGAGATGTATTGAGCATAGACCCTTATCCTGTTGGGAAGGGATTTGCGAGTATTTACGAGGTAGGAAGTCTTTGGGCGAGCATCCTTGTGAGCATCAGGACAGAGCTGGGAGGAGAAATTACCGACCGCCTGGTCCTGCAGACCATGTACCTTTCCTACCCTGAGATGGGCCTGAGGAATGCTGGAGACTTGCTCCTGCAGGCAGATTCCCTCCTTTACGACGGGGTTCATACGGGTGCCATTCGCGACGAACTCTGCCAGCGAAACTTCTTTTCTTCCTCTACCTGTATTGCGGTAGCCAACGAAAGGGAACACCATCCTACACTGCTCTTCGACGCAGAGATAAGTATCTATCCCAATCCTGTCAGGGGCAAGCTCAACCTGGACTGGAAAGGAATGAAGGAAGTTGGCTTACAGTTATATGATTTACAAGGGAGAGAAATTTTGAAGCGGGAATTGCAGTCACTTGGAGGAAGCCAAATAGAATTACCTAAGAACCTCGTGCCGGGAACTTATCTTTTGAAGGTCGAAGTGAAGGATGAGCAGCCTCTATTTCGTAAAATAAATATTATTCAAAACTAATAAACCACATAGAGTAAGGTATAGCTGTTAATATTTCTCCTGCTAAATGTAAGTTTTTGAGCATAAACGACAGAAAAGTAGCCTCAGGGACAAGTTCCGCAGAAAGAATCATCTGATTTCCTTCAAAATAGCCTAATATTTACCTTTCTCCACTTGTAAAGACTGGCAGAAAAGGAAAGCAGGAATAGCCAAGAAAAGCCTTACTATTGTAATACCTTGCTAGTAAGATCGATAAATATGTTCCAGATTAAAGACGGTTCTGCCAAGATGGGAAAGAAGAGTGGGAATATCGCTCCAATGGCCTACTGCGTTTTCCAACAAGAAAATAAAATCTTGTTGATCGAGGACAGAGAGATGTCCAAAGAGCGAATTTGCTATCGTCCCCCCGGCGGTGAAGTCGGCTTTGGGGAATACAGCTGGGAAACCATCCGTCGTACAGTAAAAAACTTACTGGGAGAAGAAGTAAAAAACCTTTCCTTCCTGGGAGGCCCAAGCGAAGTTGTCACCCAGCACAAGGAAGGCCTCCGCCATGAAATCGTCTTTCTTTTTACCGGAGAACTCGACGAAGCTAAGCGAGGCAGCCTTGATGCAGTCATGAAACAGGAGAATCAGCCCCACATCTGGAAATCCATCCGGGAACTCAAAAAGGAAAAGATCAAACTCTACCCCGAAGAACTCCTCGATCTCCTAGAAGAAAATTAGCCTTCCCTCAAAATTCAATTTTGTAGCTCATTACCGGAAGAAATCCGGCTCCTGCCAGGGCCACCCCTCGGTCGAGGGTAGCATCGTATTCACGGTATTCTGCGGCTTGGCTTTGGAAAATATTCTTGATCTGAAGCGACCAGGTCTCATTGAATTTTTTGCGGTTGCGAAAAATATTCATGGTCAGGTCCAACACGACCAGAGGTCTATCCTGCTCGATAAAGGGATAGGTCTCATCCAGGACAGTAGTTCGGGCTTGGCGGGAGGCATCTATATCAATAGGCGTGTACCGCTGACCCCCACGAACCGTAAGATTGGAGTTGAGGCTGAGGATGGCATTGTTTCCCCTCTTTTTCCCCATTTTGAATTCCTTCCCAAAGAGAAAATTCGTCTTGTAGCCAATATCATATGCCGTAGAATGCTGCCTCCCCTGGCTATCTGTATAATTGGATTCGAAGATGCTCCCATTGAGCATGTAGTAAAAGCCATTTCGGGAAAATCTTTCCAGCCCGAGGTCCAATCCATAATTGGTGGCCTCCCCCTCATTGTTTAGTATCCTTAGCTCATTAAGTTCGTCGAGATTGAGAACCGTATAGGTGGCGGAATCACCGACCTCCACAGGGACATCAAAGAGGTCCTGGAAATAGATTTCGGCCTGAAACCTTAGGTTATCGCTGAGCATGGCCTGATAGCCAAGGACATAATGATTGGCTTTGAGGAGGTCCAGGTCTAGGTTGGGCAGCTGAAACTCAGGGTTGCTCTCCTCCCTCAGCCGTGTCATGTAGGTTCCCCATTGCTCGATGCGGCTGTGGCGTCCGTAGCCTAGGGAGATTCGCTGCCGGGGAGCCAACAGGTAGCTCATGCCGAATCGGGGTTCCAGGCTTTGCTTTTGGTTGAGGTCGTGATACAGGTAATGCAAACCTGCATTGAAAGTCAGGGTAGCCAGGGGCCTCCATTGGGCCTGAGTGTAGGCCTGGTAGAGATTGGTTCTCCCGGATTCATTTGCCAAAATTAAGGATTGATTTTCGACATAGTCATAATCCACAGCGGTATAATCGTGAAAGGTGTGGGTATATTGTCCCCCTGCCTTGACCAGCCATCGGTTGGAGAAGCGGTGCTTTACGGAAGTAGCGATAGAATTGGGCTGGCGCTGATATTCGTTTTGATCCCTCAACCTGAGGAAGTCCAGGTTGCTGGTATCTTCCAGGTAGGACTTGTTGTCGATCATATTGGCATAGGAAGTGGCCATTGTTGTTTCCCACAGACTTCCAGTCCTTAGCAGAACCTGATGCTTGCCCCCCAGGACCCCCATATCTGAGGCCAGTACATTTCTGAACCTATCCAGGTCTCTTTCAAAGTTTGATTCTTCCTCAGGCTTGAGCCTGTCGCTCAGTCCTCCGATCCCAAAAAGGGTAAAGGTTCCGAGCTTTTGTGTAGGCAGGTGAAGCTTAAAGCTCAGGTCTTGATAGGTAGGGACTGTCAGGTAGTTGATGATAAAAGAAGCGATACTAAGGGAAGAAAGTCGGTAATTGACGAGGTAGGAGGCCTCTCCTCCTTGTTTAAATGGGCCTTCGGCAGCCAGGTCTACACCCAGGACTCCTGCCTGAAGGGCGTACTCTCGCCGCTGGTTGTTGCCTTTGCGAAACTGAATATCGAAGACCCCAGTGGTGGCATTGCCATACTCTGCTGGAAAGGATCCAATGAAAAAGTCTGAGTTTGCCAGTACCTGATTGCTAAAAATGGTAAAGGTACCTCCTGAACTACCAATCCGGGCAAAGTGGTTGGGATTGGGTATGTCCACGCCTTCGATGCGGTAGATCAGGCCCATGGGAGAATTGCCGCGCACCGAGATAAAATTTTCTGATGTGAAAGGCGTCGAAACGATGCCAGGAAAATTTCCCGCCAGCCGTGTGGGATCGTCGAGGCCTCCGGCAAACTTTCGCGTTTCTTCGATTTCAAAAGAAAGGGCCGAGACGCTGCTCATTTCATTGCGGGGGGTCCCCCGGGGACGATCGGGCATGAGGGTCACTTCTTCTCCCTGGTAGAGGGTAGGGGTCAGCTGGATGGCGAGCACTCCCTCTTTTTTGCTGGATAGGAGGATATCCTCCTTGATAAATGGTTGATAGGCATCGCCTTTGACCTTGACGACATGCCTGCCTACCTCTACCTGCTCAAAGCGAAAATCACCCAGGCTATCGGTTTTCACTTCCCTTGAAGGATTTGTACTAGACAGGATCACCTGGGCATTGGCGATGGGTTCCAGGGTAGAACGATCCCTTACCCGGCCCCTCAGGGTCCCCGTCAAGGTCTGACCGAAGCTCAGAGATAACAGTCCAACAAGTAAGATAAAGAAAACAAATCCGCTGCGCATGGCTCTATCAATGAAATAAAAATTTCAACATATAAACGAACTGTCCTCATGGGGAAAGGTTGGGGAAAAAGTTGCTGCTAATAAGGAAAATTTATCTTCCTAACAAAGGACAAACCTTAGCCCTGTACCCAGCAATCGAGGATTCTACAAAGAAATAGGAATAGAGCTTATTCATCCTTTTTACCAAAGTCCTTCTCCAGGGGAATAAAGGCAGTTACAATAAATGCAGGCAGGGTAGCCACCAGGGTCCAGGTAAAAAACAGGGGATAGCTACCCAGCCATTCCTTGATAAAACCACTGATCTGCAAGGGCAGGATATTGCCCAGGGCCATAAAGCCTGTTGCGATGGCATAGTGAGCCGTTTGGTACTTACCCTTGGCCATGTAGATCATGTACATCAGAAAGGCGGTAAAACCAAAGCCGTAGCCCAATTGCTCAATGGTGATGCAGGTGGTAATGAGTACAGGATTTTCCGGCTTGAAATAAGAGAGGTAGACATAGAGGGCATTGGGGAGATTGATGCCAATGACCATAGGCCAGAGCCATTTTTTTAGCCCATCGCGGGAGATGAGTACTCCCCCCAGGATTCCTCCTATGATTAGACCCAGGGTGCCAAAGGTACCATAGATGGTTCCAAACTCTTCGGTCGTAAGCCCAAGTCCTCCCTGAGCCTTATCCATTTTAAGAAAAGTCTGTCCAATGGCTTGAATCTGTGATTCTCCAAGGCGGTAGAGGAGGAGAAAGGCTACCATGATTCCGATGTTCTTCTTATCGAAGAATGACACCCAAAGCTCGAAAAAGCTCTTTTTCAGCTCCAGAACTTGAGGGATGTCTTCTTCTTGCTCTGCTTCCCTGCCCTCTTCCTTCCCCAGTTCCTCGATCAGGCTTTCAGCTTCTACTTCCTTTTTCTGACTTAGACTCGCTTTGGGTAGAAAAATGTAGTGATAGACCCAGAGCAGGCCAAAAAAGGCTCCGCACAGGTACCAACCCCAGCTGTATGCCTCACCATTGGTTGTGCTTTCATCCGCCCAAAGTTTTCCTGCCATTAGCATACCCACCAAAATCAAAAGAGGCCCCCTGGCAAAAAGTAATCCCACCCGGTAGAAAAAGTTCCTGATCCCGATAAACATGGACTGCTCCTTCTCGCTGAGGGCTTCCAGGTACAAGCCATCAATGGCGATGTCGTGGGTTGCCGATACAAAAGAAAGAAGGGCGAGAATGGAGAAAGATACCAAGAAATACTGGCCGGTACCAATGACCATTCCTACAAGAAAAAAACCGAGGGTCAGGATCAGCTGCATATTGAGGGTCCAACTGCGGCGGCTTCCGTAAAGCTCTACGACAGGGCTCCACAGGGGCTTGAAGGTCCAGGCATATCCCAGAAATCCTACATAGAGGGGAATCCACTTTTCGGAGAGTCCCAGATCGAGGTACATGGGGACGGCCACAATATTGATCAGCATGTAGGGAAGGCTCTCGGCAAAGTAGAGGCTGGGTACCCAGGCAGCCGGATAGTGGTTTCGCTTATTCATTAGGCAGGGATTGGACAGCTGTGGCCTCAGTTTTCTGGAATTTTATCTTTCCTCCGACAATGGTCATAACCACCTCCGTTTTGAGGATTTGATCTTCAGGGATATTCATGATATTCTGATTGAGAACGGTAAAATCAGCAAATTTTCCCGGCTCAATAGAACCTTTTACCTCCTCTTCAAAGGCTCCATAGGCCGCGTCCAGGGTATAGGAACGAAGGGCTTCGACCCGATTCATCTTTTGTTCGGGTTCGTAGCCTCCCTCTGGTTTTCCCTTGAGTGTCTTTCGGGTAACAGAAGCATAGAAACAGGGAATGGGATCTACCGGTTCTACAGGAGCATCTGTACCGTTGATGACTCTGGCGCCACTCTCCAGAAAGGCCTTCCACATGTAGGCTCCCTGTTGGATGCGTAGCAAGCCCAGCCTGTTCACAGCCCAGGGGCGATCCGAAGACATGTGAATCGCCTGCATAGAAGGAATGACTCCCATCTCTGCGAATTTGGGTATGTCCACCGGATGGACATGCTGGGCGTGCTCGATGCGATAGCGATGGTCCTTCTTTTCGGGATGGGCTTCAAAGGCAGCCTGGTAGACATCCAGTACCTCGCGATTGGCCCGGTCTCCGATGGCATGGGTACAGACCTGAAAACCATGTTCCAGGCCTTTTTTGGCAATGCTTGCTATTTGATCTATGGGGGTTACGGGGTTGCCATAGTGGCCGGGCCTGTCGGAGTATTCTTCCAACAACCAGGCTCCTCGGGAACCCAGGGCACCGTCGGCATAGAGTTTGATCGCCCTCACCGTCAGGTAATCACTGACTTCGGGCCCTTTTTGGTACCAGTTTTCGAGCAGGAGAGAGTCAGAGCCAGTGAGCATGGTCCAGAGCCTTATATTCATTTTCCTGGCCTGGAGAAATTCTTTGTATGCATCTATGGCCTCCTGGTTAGAGCCTGCATCCTGAAAGCTGGTGATCCCATGTCTCAGGCAGGTCTCAATGGCTACTTCCAGGTCCCTGCGTATGCTCTTAGGGGTGGAGGATGGAATATACCTACCGATGAGGTTTTCGGCATTTTCAGTAAAGACTCCTGTGGGCCTGCCTTGGGAATCTCGGATGATTTCTCCTCCTTCTCCCACCTCGCTGTCGCTGTTGGGATTTATTCCGGCGACTTCCATGGCCTTGGCATTGGCAAAAATGGCATGACCCGAGGCATGGGTGAGCATCACGGGATTTTCTGGGGATACGGCTGAGAGTCTTTGGTGAACCTGATACCCCTTGACCATGGGGGAGGGTTGGGGCTTCCATTTGGATTGGTGCCAGCCCCTCCCCAGAATCCATTCGCCGGGACCGACTTTTTCTGCCGCCTGAGCCACCATAGCTATCATTTCCTCGTAGTTTGAGACCTGGGTAAGGTCGAGGTTTCGCTTGAAGCGGCCCAGGCCAAGCAAGTGTCCATGGCTCTCGATAAATCCTGGGATCATGGTCTTCCCCTCCAGTTTGATGACCTGGGTTTTTTCTCCAATATACCTCTCTGACCTGTCGCGATTGCCGGCAAATAGGATTTTTCCTTCTGATACAGCTACTGCTTCTACCAGGGGAAACTGGGGATTGGCCGTATATATCTGCCCTTCACAAATGACCATATCAGCAGGTGCCACAGGTCCACAGGCCCAGGTAAGTACCAGGATAGGAAGGAAAAAAAAGAGTATTTTTTTCATGACAATGTCTTGCTTAATCCGTCTAATCTAAAAAAGTAGGGGCAAATAAGGAAAAGCTCTTTTTCTTCTCCGCTTGATTAACTTCTGATTTTTCCAGCTTCCAAAGATCGAAGGGGAATCCAAAATAAGGGCCTGCATTAATTAGTTTTTACTATCAGTATTGTTAATTTCGACCCATAGCACAGACAATGAGGAAGTTCGCCATATCAGACATACACGGTTGCCAGAAAACATTTCAGGCCATGCTGGAAAAGCAAATCCGCTTCAAGCCTGATGATGAACTTTATATACTGGGAGATTTTGTAGACAGGGGACCCGATTCAAAGGGAGTGCTGGACTATGTGATGCAGCTACAGGATGTAAATTACAAGGTATTCTGTATTAAGGGCAACCACGAAGCCATGATGGTAGACGCCTACGATGACCCTTCGGAGGTGGAAATGTGGCTCTACAATGGCGGAAAAGAAACCATGAGGAGCTTCAAAGCCCAGTTTATAGAAGAAATCCCCGAGGGCTACATCAAGTACATGGAAAGCTTCGATTATTACATCGAAGTGGACAACTATATCCTGGTTCACGCCGGGCTCAACTTCAAGGGGCAAACGACCGACGCCGAAGGGGAAGGATTTCTTTGGAAGCTCTACAACCCCCTCAAAGACCGCAAATCCATGCTGTGGATTCGCTGGTGGTACGAAGATATCGACTGGAATTGGCTCCGGGACCGCACCATCATCCATGGCCATACACCCATTGAAAAAGACGAAATCGAGGAGATGACCACCGCCCTCAAGCAAGATCAAGTGCTAGACATCGACAATGGCTGTTTTGCCAAATACCGCAACGGCCTGGGGCAACTTTGCGCCTTCGAATTGGGGACAGGTGAACTCTATTTTCAGGAAAATCTGGACATGGCCTGAGTCTTCTCCTTCTTTTTCTGGTGAATTAATTGAAAATTTGTATCCTCATCGATACAAAAAAATTATCCGTGGCCTCATCTCCTAACATTCACATCGAAAAGATCGCCTCCTACGAGGGCCATACGGGCTCCGTCTTTGCCATGGCTGTAGACGAATTGGAGGAATTTGCCTACACCTCGGGTGATGACGGCATCGTGGCACGCTGGGACCTCAAGGCTGAAAACCAGGACGCCACCGCCTTGCTAAGGGCTGACCGTGCTGTCTACAGCCTCTGCCTTTCGGCCAAGCACCGTCGACTCTTTGCCGGTTCCAGCGACGGAACCCTCTATGTTTACGATCTTGGGACCAAACAACTTTTACAGACCTACAGAAAGACCAGCGAGGCCATTTATCACATGGAGGTACATGGAGACAGGCTGTGGATTTGTCAGGGCAAGGGCTTTCTTTCCGCCTGGCACATTGAAAAAGAAGAAGAAGTATTTTTTGCCAGGCTAAGCCAAGAGCACCTTCGGATCATGATTCCCGGTCTGCAGGCCTCACAGTCTTACATTGGCGCCAGCGACAACTATATTTATCTCTTGGACAGGGAGGCAGGAAAGCTCTTGGATAAATGGGAGGCCCACGACAATTCAGTATTTGGACTTCTGCTTCATCCCGACAACAAGTACCTGATCTCTGGAAGCAGGGATGCCCATTTCAATGTCTGGGACCTTCAAAATGGAAGGGATCGGATCAGGCACATTCCCGCCCATAATTTCACTATAAATTTCTTTGCCCTATCCCCAGACGGCCACTATTTTATCACAGCCAGTCGTGACAAGACCCTCAAGGTCTGGGATGCCTACGATTTTAGCCTGCTCAAAGTCATTGATTACCCCAGGGACCAGGCTCATATGCACAGTGTAAACAAGGTCTTTTGGTTGAAAAAAGACCACAGCATCCTCTCTTGTGGGGATGATAGGCAAGTGCTGCGCTGGAAGCTGGACATTGAAAAGAAGGACTAAAAGGATAGACAGGCTCCGCCAATAGGGGTCCAATTCCCACCGTTTCAACTTTTAACGTATATTTGTAAATAGGCAGGTGATGAAATGGGGTGAATTAACAATCAGATACCTTCAAATCTGTTGCTCACAAAAAACATTACTCATTCCTATTTGTCCGGCCTACTACCCGGTAATTGAAGGAAAAGCGTATGATTACTCCGATAGAAATAAGACAGCAGAAGTTTAAGCGGGCCCTCAGGGGCTACGACAAAGAGGAGGTGGATGCCTTTCTGGTGGCCTTGTCTAAGGAATGGGAGCAGCAGATGGAGGAGTATCGCAAGCTCAAAAATGAGCTCGAAAAGATTCAAGACAACTACAATACCCTCAAAGAGGTCGAAGATATTCTCCACAAAACCCTCATGCAGGCCGAACAGTCTTCCAGGGATACCATGGAAAATGCCCGTCAAAAGGCAGAATTGAGGCTGCGAGAGGCAGAAGCCCGGGCCCAGGAAATTGTCAGGAAGGGCGTGGAAGATCGAAACGAAATCCAGCGTGAGATTTCCGAACTTACCCGCTATCGCGATAAGTTTCTCTCCCAGCTGCAGGGCTTCCTCAGGACCCAAATGGATCATGTGAATATGTTTGAGCACGAAGAACTCGCCGCTCATGAAGAAGAAATCAGGATCCCCGAAAAAGTTGAATCCAAACAAATTCAAAACTTCTTCGAATCCACCCAAAACGACAACGGCACCTCTAGTTCCAACTTGGTCGATGACATCACTGACGAACTCTAAGAGCCTTTACACTAGGGCTTGTAGTGAATTTTTCCGATAATGTACATGACCTCTTCCAGGTAGTGGGCGTCTGTCTCGTCAAAATCATCCAAGAGGTCGCTATCAATGTCCAGTACCATTTTGGTATGTCCTCCTACAATCAGGGGCAGGACGATCTCGGATTTTGAATCTGCCGAGCAGGCAATGTGGCCTGGAAAACGCTCCACATCAGGTACCACGAGGGTGCGTTGCTCGGAGGCCGCTGTCCCACAAACTCCCTTGCCAAAGCTAATGCGGGTACAGGCAAGGGGACCCTGAAAAGGACCTAAAACCAGCTCATCTTCCTTATTTATATAAAATCCCACCCAGAAAAAATCAAAGGCTTCTTTGAGAATGGCGCAGGTATTGGCCAGGTTGGCGATGAGATCATCTTCAACTTCCAGGACAGCCTTTAACTGGGGAAGCATTTCCTTATATCTCTCTTCTTTGGTCGCGTTTGGAGTGAGTGTAATTGATTCTGCCATGTTTTTGTATTTGCTTTGCCTCTACGAAAAGCTGGAGTTTCCGTTTTTTACCTCATTGTTATTTTTTCAAAAAAAGTGCCGAAAAACCCCTCTTTATATGGGGGGGAGGGTAGATTTTAAATAAAAAAAATTAATAACTTGGTAAAAATTATCTCTTTCTGAAAAATAAAAAAAGATAAAAATTAGTGATCATTATGAATGGATTGCTTAGGTGCTCAAGGGTTATCTTAGGTACTTTGATTTTAATCTCTTGAGCGCTATTTGTTTTGCCGCCCAAAAAGATTGTAAATAATCAGCATCAAGGAAAAGTCGAGTCTGCTTTCATGGGAGCTGTTACTTTCTGACACATCCTTCGTCCCAGTACTGAGATTGTATTGCAAGACCTAAATCAACATTAAATAAAACTACTTATGAACTTTGACCTCAACCAAATCACAGAAATGGTGGTGGCCTACGCCCCTAAGTTGCTGGGTGCCATTCTGACCCTAATCATTGGTTTTTGGATTGCCGGAAGGCTCTCCGGAGCTGCGAGAAAGGGGATGGAAAAAAGAAACATGGATGCCTCCCTGGTTCCCTTTCTGGCTTCCCTCATTAGCATAGGTCTGAAAATCCTTGTACTTCTCAGTGCTGCCTCTATGTTTGGCCTGGAAGTTACTTCCTTCGTAGCCATTTTCAGTGCTTTGGCCTTTGCCATCGGATTGGCCCTACAGGGCAACCTCGCTCACTTGGCTGCAGGTATTCTTATCCTAATCCTTCGACCCTTTAAGGTAGGGGATTTTATCGTAACCCAGGGATACTCAGGGACAGTGAAGGAGATCCAAATCTTCAGTACCATCCTTACCACCCTGGACAACCGTCTCATCATCATCCCCAACGGAGCCATTACCAGCGGACCTATTGAAAACCTAACCGCCAATGATGTGCGCAAGGTACCCATGACTTTCGGTATTGGGTATCCCGATGACATTGACAAGGCCAGGGAAGTGATCAAGCAAGTCGTAGATCGCTGCGAGGATGTAGACCACAGCCAAGATGTAGACATTTTGGTTTCAGAACTGGCAGATAGTTCGGTAAATATCGCCGTTCGTCCCTGGGCCAAAACGGAAAACTACTGGAAAGTTTACTTCTACATGCAGGAAAATATCAAGAAGGAGTTCGACAAGGCTGGCATTGGTATACCCTTTCCTCAAATGGACGTTCACGTCAACAATGTAGGATAGGGGTTTCCTAAACATAAATCATACCTAATGAATGGGGAAGTCTTCTGGGGTTTCCCTATTTTTTATGTCCTTCCTGAAGATAGGCTACGGCAGCCCGGGCGCATCGCTGTCCATCTATGGCCGCACTCATGATGCCCCCTGCATATCCGGCTCCCTCTCCGCAGGGAAAAAGTCCCCCTACCTGAGGGTGCATAAAGTCTTCTCTGTTGCGAGGAATGCGTACTGGAGAAGAGGTTCGGGATTCGGTGGCGACTGCTACAGCTTCGTTGGTCAGAAAGCCCTTGAGTTTTTTTCCAAAAGCTTTGAATCCTCCCTGTAACCGCTGATGAATCCAGGGGGGAAGGACCTCAGAAAGATTCGCAGAACTCAGTCCTGGAATGTAGGAACTTTTGGGCAGGTCAGCAGACAAATTTCCCCTTACAAAATCTTCCAAACGCTGGGCAGGAGCTACCTGCTTGCCTCCCCCCGCCTCAAAGGCCAGGGCTTCGATCCTGCGCTGAAAGTCAAGCCCGGCGAGGGGATTTTTCT
This sequence comes from uncultured Bacteroidia bacterium, assembly GCA_964564415.1. Classification (GTDB taxonomy): domain Bacteria; phylum Bacteroidota; class Bacteroidia; order J057; family J057; genus JALEFZ01. Next base: position 204,810 of record CAZMAV010000006.1, read on the forward strand.
CAGCTTCCTTCATGTTCTGAAGCCCTACCTCTACGACCATTCCTGAATTCGCAAAGGGGGAGTTGCGCTTTGAGGGAGACCAGCCATTGACCACGATCTCTCCATTAGCCGTGGCTGAAGGACAAATAATTCCACCCGGGCACATGCAAAAGGAATATACTCCCTTGCCTCCCACCTGTTGAACCAAAGAATAGGATGCCGCAGGAAGTTGCTCATGGCGAGGGCCAGACAGGTGATACTGAATCCTGTCGATGGCGGACTGGGGATGCTCCACCCTCACTCCCAAAGCAAAGGGCTTGGCCTCGATCAGTATATTTTCTCGATGGAGGAGGTGAAAAATATCCCTAGCCGAGTGTCCCGTGGCCAAAATGAGGGCATGGGCAGGAATTTTGGTCTGGCCATTGATCTCCAAGGCTTTGATGCCTTGACCATCTCTCTCTATGCCCGTGAGGCTGGTGGAAAAATGTACCTCTCCACCTGCCTCCAGGATGGCTTCCCTTATATTTTGGATAATCGCTGGCAATTTATTCGTGCCAATGTGGGGATGAGCATCGATGGTAATGTCTTCTACTGCCCCAAATTGCACCAACTGCCGGAGGATGCGTCGGGTATCCCCCCGCTTGGTAGACCGGGTGTACAGTTTGCCATCCGAAAAGGTTCCGGCCCCTCCCTCCCCAAAGCAATAGTTGGAATCGGGATCTACCCATCCCTCCTTTGTTAGCCTGGCCAGGTCTCTTCGGCGATCTCTGACGGTCTTTCCCCTTTCGAGGACGACAGGCTTGTAGCCCATCTCTATCAATTGGAGGGCCGCAAAAAGTCCGGCAGAACCCAGCCCTACAATGTGGACCTCTCTAGCCTTTGATACATCTTGGATAGGGAAGGTGCCAAGGTCAATCTCTTCTACTTCCTCATTTGCCCAAAGGCCGAGCCGTAGCACAAAGACCGGTTTCTTGCGTGAATCCACCGATCTTTTGAGTAGCTTGACGTGCTGGATATCGCTTGCCTTCATACCGGCTTTCTGGGCCGCTAACTGGCGCCAGAGACCTTCATTTTCGTAATCTTCCGGCGCTATTCTGATTTGTACCTCCTTTGGCATCCTACAAAGATAGGGGAAATGAAGTTTAGGGCCCAAGACTTTTATTACCGGAGTTCCCGCTCCCAAAGGATATCGCCGGAGGCGTCTGTAAGTTTGGCAAAAAATCTGGCCTGAGGTCCATCGCTGTGTTCAAACATGTAGCTAAATACTTTTCTGCCGGGATTCAGGTGGTGAATGTCATACATGACTCGCTTAATCCTGCCCTCTTCGTCATAGATGGCCAGCCTCACCTCATCGACGGCCTCACTTAATTCGATGACCAAGCTTCCTTTTTCCCTCCTTTTGGGATAGATAGGCCTGGAAGGTGATTCGACCTCAAGAGGGGCCTCAGCAATGAGCTTTTCACCCTTTCGGATCTGCACCCGGTATTCCTGTCCCGGCAGTATGGGAGTCTTTGCGATGTAGCGACTTCTGTGATGTCCTTCTTTGAGTTTTTTATTCTTTTCCAGAAGAAGGTAAAGGCGACCTTCCCTGTCATAAACACCTACGTGGGCCGAGGTCTCACGAGAAATTTCATAGATCAGGGTGGCCTCGGCATCCAGGTATTGAAGGTCCAGAATACTGTCAGAAGGGCTGAGCTCTTGTTCCTGGATCATTTCCTGTCCCCTGAAGAGGCGAAGATAAACGGAAGCCTCATCTCCCAGGCAGTGGTTGGCTCCTACTTTCCACTGGTAAAAGCCAGCTTCATACTCCCGCCCCTGGAAATAGCTCCTGATGAGGTTACCCTCCTCATCATACAGGCCCATTCGAAGGTCCTGATGTGATTTGCCAAAGGGAAGGAAGACTTCCATGCTAGCGTCAATGCTGGTGATCTGGTGAGGACGAAGGGTAAACCTGAATTTGGCGAGAGGGGTGCCGGTAGCCTCACTTACGACCTCTGCAAGCCTCCTTACCATGAGGCTGTCGTCTCCGTAAATGTATTCGATAGGATCAGAATTAGCTACCGACCACACCGCCGACTGAGCGGTCGAGTTCTGATAACCATGGTCGGAGATCAACTCGGCGATCTTCAAAAGGCAGGAGGAAGCAAGATCACCCAGAGAAAAGCGCTCTCCTTTGCCTGGAGAACTATTGTAGGACTGAATACACATGGTCTGAAGGCTTATTCTACCGCTTTGGCCAGCTTTGACCAGTATCTCTTCCTCCTTGACAACCATGAGGTTCTGTTTGGAAGAGTCATGGCTGACAAATACCTGTCCGGCGGGGATCACAAGGTTGAGGTCTTGGCGGCTAGGATTTTTGAGGGCCAATCGCAGACAATTACCCTGGTAACAACCCGCTCCTCTCACAGCTATCTTGAGCCTACGCTCGGCCAGGGCTTGATCTATCTTTATGACTTCCTGCGCTTGGTTTAAAAGGGGCAAGAGGAGGAGAAAAATGAGAAATAGGGCTGTAGGGACTTTCATATTCATGACTTTGGATTTCTTTTTTAAATAAATGAAAAGTCAGCCCGTGGTTACATTTTTTCTTGTGCCAGACAGGTAGAATTATTACTTTAGCCTCCCCTTCAAAGTAGGCGGGCATACTGAATTCAGTGATTTCATAGGCTATTTTTCTTGAAATAAAAAATTATATCCCGATCGATCGGAATGTAGTAGAGGAAAAATTGGGCCCCAAAACTGAATCTTGGTCGCTCAACTACTTGATTAAGCAGCTTTTCTAATTCCCTGGGCCTCCGCCAGAGGCTAATTTTTGTTTTAATTATTGTTCAAAAGGATACTTATTACAAATAAGCGTCCCTATAAACCCGTATCTATGCCATCATTTACCTTTCGCAACCTTGAAGATCGCAGACAGGAGGAGATCATCGCAATTTCCTTGAATGAATTTGCCAGCCACGATTATGAAAGCGCTTCGGTATCGAGGATTGTCAAAGAGGTAGGGGTGGCAAAGGGTAGTTTTTACCGATACTTCAGAAACAAACTCGACCTATATTCTTATCTGGTAGAATACACAACCAAACTGCAGCAGGATAAAATGGAAAAGATCTTCGAAGAGGCAGATAGCTTTTTCGAACTTCTGGTGCAAAATTACTACATGAGGATCAAGTTTGACATTGACTTTCCCCTGGAGGGGAGGTTTCTCTACAACATGATGCGGGAGCGTAATAGTGCGGAGCTTGGTAATATGCTGCTCAAAACCAAGCAGCGGATGATGGAAATGATGTATTCCTGGGTCGAAAAGTTTCAGATCAATGGGGAGCTGAAAAACGGCATAGACATCGAATGGATAGCCTTTCAGGTGATCCATCAGCAATATGGCATTTACGATTATCTTTCTCTGAAATTACAGCGAAAAAGCAAGGAAGAGAAGAGACCTTTGAGTTTTTCGGACCTGGATACCAAGGATATAGAGCGAGCCATCTGCGGTTTTGTCGAGATGATGGAGTTGGGAATGGGGATGAAATCCCAGCGAATCCCCGAATACCTGCCGGAGGTACGTATCCGAAAAACTATCCATTCCTAAGGTATTTTTCTGTTTTAGGCCTATAATTTATGATTAAAGCAGTAATCATCGACGATTCAGAACAAGCCCGTCAGGCTCTTAAGGCTGACCTTCAGGCTTATTGCCCTGACATAGAGTTGGTAGGGGAGGCTGAAGGGGTACTGGGTGGAGGAAAGTTGTTGAGGAAGGTCAAGCCCGAATTGGTCTTTTTAGACATAGAAATGGGGGATGGTACTGGCTTTGATCTCCTCGAAATCATGGGAGACGCCCCCTTCAACGTAATTTTTACCACGGCTCATGACTCCTTTGCCGTAAAGGCTTTTAAATTTTCGGCCATTGATTATTTGCTCAAGCCTGTAGATCCTGACGAACTAAAGCAGGCCGTGAGCAGGGCCCGGCAAAATCAACAGACAGAACCCGAAATCCTCAAGGCTCTGCTCAATAATGTGCAGGAAAAGACCCATACCCGCCTGGCCCTTCATACCCTGGAGAAGATCCATGTCGTCCATATCCAGGAAATTCTGCGCTGCGAATCCAGTACCAATTATACCATATTCTACTTTAGTGATGGTCGCCAACTTCTGGTCACCAAGACCCTTAAGGAATACGACAACCTCCTTAGCGGGCACAATTTTATTCGTGTCCATCAATCTCACCTGGTCAATGCCGATTATATCAAGGAATTTGTGAAGGGAGACGGAGGATATCTGGTGATGAAGGACGGAGCGGAGGTTCCAGTTTCCAGCCGTAAGCGCAGCATGGTCATGCAAATGTTGAGTGAGATCTGATCAGGGTTTGGGAGTGGGAAGGATTTCGCCTTGACCATTGATTTCGAAAAATCGCTTCTCAACTATCTTCCTCTCATGTTCAGGTAAAAACCGCTCTTGATAATAGGTTTGTACAAAACCCTCTCCATTTTGGTAGGAAAGGACGGAAAATAAATTTTCACTTGCACTGGGGGCAGGGGTACACCTCTCTCCCAGGACAGCCTGATGAAGAATGCGCTTTCCATCGGTAGTTATCAGATACTGGCGGGTGCACATGGGGGCTTTTTGAAGAAGTACCAGGGCTTGAATGCTTTGGGGAAGCCTGTAGGTGGCCATGGCCTTAAAATTGCCCTTGGGCCTTATGCGGGGAAGAAACTGGATAATCCACTCTTGAGAAATACTGGATTTTTCCTGAAAATAGGAAAGGAAGTGGTCAAATTCTCCTACAGAAGGATTCAGCTGGGTAAGGACTCCATTGGTGGCAGAAGCACGATGGGAAGGAGCTTGAGCCAGTGACTGAGTGCCAGCCCATAAGCCGGAAAGGAGCAGGAAGAGTATCAGACGGGTCAAAGTCATAATCGAGAAGGTCGATAATCGCTGTTGGCAAGATAAAGTTAAGGGAGAATTCCCTCAAATCCACGACATAAACAGAATTTAGTCAAAACTCTTTCCCAAAGCAAAAATTATCTATTTGAGGGAAAGTATTGTTCGTAAAATATCATGAGTTCACAGGGAAATGAAGCTTCAACTCATAAATGACTTTAGCCTTTCCTGGAAATTCTTGAGTCTAATTGAATGGAATTTGTTCCACCCTCGATTTTACTACATCCTACTCAGTAAAAATTCGAAAAGAAAAAGGATGGCTAGGCAGAATTTCTTATGTTGAGGATATGAAGGATTTAAAAACCTGGCCGATTGCATTTTCTGCTTTTATTGCCCTGCTGTCCTTGGCTGTTCTCAATGCCAACGCCCTGAATATCAAAAATATCATTGGTTCGACCATCATGGCCCTGGGCGTAGGTGTAATTGCCTGGATCGCTAAGCGAAAGAGCATTGCCCTTGGGCTGGTACTTGGAGCCTTGGTCTTTGCGGGTCTCTTTACCTACATTGATCAGATGGGCTGGCTATCCAAAGAATAATTCAGCAGAAGAATAATCCACTGAGAAGCGCCCTTTTGCTTTTGAGAGCGAAAATTCGCCCGATGGATATGGCGGACTTGTAATTCCTGGAGGCTCCACTTTACTTGTGAATATAAACCCGCCAACAAGGACCATCCGCTACTATTTTTCAAAGTTTCGAGCAAAAGCATCAGAGTTCGAAACATTTTCCCATCAACCGAATTTTTATTTAAATCTATCTCACATGACTTCAGCCATGCTGACTTTCTCCCAAGAGCTCTTGTCAAACCCCGAAACAACAACCCATATGCCACATAATCCACTTACCCACATTTGGGAACTCATTGGACTCCGTTACAAATCTCATCCCTGGCACGGGGTAAATATCGGCGAAGATGCTCCTGAGCAATTCACAGCCTTTATCGAAATGGTCCCCACCGATACTGTCAAGTACGAAGTAGATAAGCGGACCGGATACCTCAAGGTAGATCGCCCTCAAAAGTTTTCCAATATCGTGCCCGCCCTCTACGGTTTCATTCCCCAGACCTACTGCATGGATGAAGTGGCTGACTTTTGTATGGAGCAAACCGGTAGGGATGATATTGTAGGTGATGGCGATCCCCTCGACGTCTGCGTGCTGACCGAAAGAGATATTACCCATGGTGATATCTTGGTTCCCGCCATTCCAATTGGAGGCTTTCGCATGATCGATGGAGGAGAAGCTGATGACAAAATCATCGCGATACTCAAAGACGATCAGGTCTACGATCAGTGGGATGACATTTCTGATTGTCCTGATGCCATCGTCTCTCGCCTAAAGCATTATTTCCTTACCTACAAGATGATGCCCGACAACAACGAGAAAAAGGTGGAAATTACCCATACTTACGGAAGAGAAGAAGCCCATGAGGTGATTCGCAAGAGCATGAAAGATTACCAAAAAAAGTTTGGAAAATTGGCCAATAAGCTTTCTGTCGCTACCCTCGAAATGATCAACTTTGGACAAAGCTGGAAGCAGGCCCTCAATGATGAGGATTTTTCCTAATACCCAGTTCCTCCTATACCCTAAGACAGACCTCTGACCCTAGTGGACAGGGGGCTGTCTTGTATTTATTCGTAGTGCGAATACATGGCCAGGGTACCCTGGGGCTGATCATAAAATGTAGGTGTTTCTAGTCCTTTTATCGCCAAAAAGAGTCCTGAAGATCAAGTTTTGGGACAATCTTGAGGTAAAATTTCCCTTTTTCTACAACAATTTCCTTCTTTACTTATTTTTATTGGGGACATTAACAAGATCGGGAGCAGGAAACACAACCTTCTTGCGGCTGTCCAAATGAATGTAAATATGGAGGATAAAGCAATTGTCATCGGTGCGGGTATCGGAGGTCTGGCTACGGCCATTAGGCTGAGAATTAAGGGATATGAAGTGGCAGTCTATGAAGCCAATGACTATCCGGGGGGAAAGTTGTCTCAGTTTGAGATCGAGGGCTTCCGATTTGATGCAGGCCCCTCGCTCTTTACCCTGCCTCAGGAGGTGGACGCCCTCTTTGAAGCAGCAGGTAAAAATCCCCGGGATTACTTCGAATACCAGCAACTGGAGGTCATCACTCATTACTTTTATCCCGATGGGACTCGCCTCAAGGCCTATGCCGATCCTGAAGCCTTTGCCAGAGAGGTAGAGGAAAAAACCGGGGAAAAGGCCTCAAAGGTCAGACAATTGCTCAAAAAGAGTGAAGAACTTTACGATATTACCCATAAGGTATTTTTGGAATCTTCCCTTCACAAACTCGGTACTTATCTCAAGGGGGATACCCTCAAATCAATCCTTCAGCTCCATAAACTCGATGCTTTCCGGTCAATGGATCAGGCCAACCAAGATCGCTTTAGCGATCCCCGCATTGTCCAGCTCTTCAATAGATACGCCACCTACAATGGCTCCGATCCCTATCAGGCTCCCGCTACCCTCAACATTATTCCCCACCTGGAATTCAACATGGGGGCCTATTTTCCAAAGGGAGGAATGTACCAGATCACCCAAAGCCTCTATCAATTGGGACGAGACCTGGACATAGCCTTTCACTTTGGCCGTGAAGTTGAGCGCATCCTCATAGAAGGGGGAAAAGTAAAGGGAATCGAGGTGGAGGGAGACCTGCTTCCTGCTGCTCAGGTAGTAAGCAATGCAGACATTGTCCCTACCTATCGGAGGCTGCTCCGCGAACTTCCCGCTCCGGAATCTACCCTTGAACAACCCCGCTCCAGTTCCGCCCTTATTTTTTACTGGGGAGTAAAAGGGGAATTTCCCGAACTAGATGTGCACAATATTTTCTTTTCTCATAATTACAAAGAGGAGTTTGATCACATCTGGAAGAAAAAAGAAGTCTACCGGGATCCCACCATCTACGTCAATATCTCCTCCAAGATGAATCCTCAGGATGCCCCTCCCGCCTGCGAAAATTGGTTTACCATGATCAACGTACCCCATGATGACGGACAAGACTGGGACCAGATCATCCAGACTTCCAGGAAGCATATCCTGAATTCCTTATCCCAAAAGCTGGGCAAAAACATTGAGGAGAACCTGCTTTGTGAGGCTATCTTGGAGCCCCGCAGCATTCAGTCCCGGACCTCCTCTTATCTGGGCGCCCTCTATGGCAACAGCTCCAACAATCCTTTTGCGGCCTTTTTGCGTCATCCCAACTTTTCCCGTAAAATTGAAGGGTTATACTTTACTGGCGGCAGCGTGCATCCGGGGGGAGGGATTCCCCTCTGCCTGCTTTCAGCCAGGATCGTAGGAGACCTTCTTCCCTCAGTCACTATCCCTGCCTGATGATCAAACCCGTCTACAGCAAATGGGGTAGATTTTTTTGGAAAAATTACTGCCGATCTAATATAAAACTGGATTTTCGGGAGATGCTCATTCCCTACAAGCCTGAGCCTGACCCTGATAAGTCTATTTTCCTTCTGAGCAATCACCTCAGCTGGTGGGATGGTTTCTGGGGCTACCACCTCAACGATCTATTATGGGGAAAACGCTTTCACGTCATGATGCTGGAGGAGCACCTCAAAACCCGCCAATTGCTCTGCCATGGAGGAGCCTATTCCATCCACCGGGGGGGTAGGGCCATGGTAGAAAGCCTTCGCTTTACTGCCGACCTTTTAAATGATCCTGAAAACCTGGTATTGCTTTTTCCTCAAGGGAAAATTCACTCTCAGCACAGCCCGGATATGGAGTTCCAACAGGGCTCAACCAAGATTCTCAAGTGGACCCAAAAGCCCGTCCAGGTGATATTTGGAGCTTCCTTCGTCGACTATTTTCAACACAGAAAGCCAAGTCTTTATTATTTCCTGGAAGAATGGGAGGGCGATGTGGACCGACTCAGTGAGGATTTTTCAGATTTTTACCGAAGGATGAAGGAAGAACAGGGAAAAAAGTGGGTCTAAACATGCTGACAGCCGACCATGAATTGATCAGCTGCCACTTTCAGAACAAGGACCAGGAAGAATTACTTCTTTATGGGCGAATGACGATTTTTTCTGCTCCCAGGATTTGATTACCCTTGCTGTATTTCAACAAGTAAAAGCCGGCCCTTAATCCCTCTCGCCAGTTCTGATCCTGAACTGAAACAGAGAGGAGAAGTCGGCCACTCAGGTCCAAGACATCGATTTTTTCGGCCTCGGTCTTGAGTTTTATGGGATCTAGACTGTTAAGCCTAAGTACATCTGGAGTTGCATCATAAGAACAGCTTTCTCCGGTAAAAAAGACATCCCCGGTAGCGTAGGTAAAGTTTTGCAAACCTCCTCCTACCGTATCCTCTCCCGCCTTGTACGGGGAAAGTTGGTCTTGCTTCATGACCAAAGAAAGGGGAGCTGAACAACTACCTCCATCCAGCAATTCTCCATCGCGGATCTTGACCTTGGCCATCCATATTTGCCGCTCCAATTGCTTACCCTGAAAAAAGGAAGCATATTCGCCCGCTACCACAAACATGTTTCTGTCTTTCAAAAAAAGAACCTTCCGCGCTACCTCATCCTGCTCGAAGTCCTGCTCGGGAAGGGCGCTGTAATCCCAAACGTAGGTAGGCCTTCCGTTTAGGTCGGTATGAATCACCATGGACTGCCTGCGAACGCTGCTGACCAAGGGGCTGTAAGCTCCCCCTATGACAAAGCCATCGAGGCTGGGATAGTCGGGGTGTTTTACATAAGACAATCCAAAACCCTGTGTTTTTTCTTGCTTAGGTACCTTGAATCTATGGCAAAAATTGAGCTTGGCCCCTGGAGTCACTCCCATCAAAAAGGCGTAGGTCTCTTCCGTAATCGGATTATAGCTGCTCCCGCTGATGCCCAGGACTCCATCGGGGTGGAAGGAAGCATCAAAGACCTCGTATTCCCGAACAAAATCCGTGTAGATAACCGACCACTGTACCTTGAGTGAAGGGCTGAGGTAGACTACATAAGGAGCCTTGAGACCCGCTGTATCGTAGAGGGCGACCAGGAAATATCCCCTGTTGTCCGGGAGATCTATGATCTTTACGCTTTTGCTGATGGTGGGGTCATAGAGGCTCTTGTAGGCCAATGTCTTTCCCTCCAGGTCTACCTTCACCGCGGCTAAAGGCTGAGTACCAGGCCATGGCCCATCAGGAGCCCCTATGGCTACCAGGCTTTGATCGTCGGCATCATATACGATGTCCTGAAAATGACGGCTACCTTCCATCTTGCTCCAGCGAAGCTTGCCGTCACTCTCGAGGCCGGAAATGGTTTTTTCATTGGTGCTGGAAGGCTGGCCTAAGTTATCGGCATAGGAACCAGCAATGTAGCTCCTGTCAAATTCATCCATAGCCAATCCTCCCAGATGGAATCCGTCATGGGAATTGAAGCTGGGTACCCGTAGGCTGTGCCCCTTGACTTCTATGCCGTCCATCCCCGTTTCCATCATATAGCCTAGGGCTTCATTTGAAGTGCTGTCAGCCCTGAAACTACCGCTAATCACGATTCTCTCATGGGCAGGGTTGAGGTCGAGATCAGATACAGTAAAATGATAGGGATTGCTGGTATTGAAGTTTCTGAAATATCGCTTGAAGGTCTGGGCCTCCATCTTTACTCCCCCTAGGAAGGGGAAAAGCAAAAGACCTAGAAGTAAGGTTTTTCTCAATGAGTAAAATAATCCCAAATGCTCTTTCATCTCTGTTTGCTAATTGTTGCGAATTTTCAATCTGTATGCAATTAGTAAATAGTCCATAAAAAATAAAATATTATAAAACGTAATATATTACCTCTCAAACAACACCCTCCTTTTTCCCCAAGATATAAAAAAGTAGCTCTGGAGGAAACTTTTCCTTTTAATTTTCTACAAATGTGTTTTTCTGGGTAGATCAATAAAATTTGAGGAGGAGAAATTTGAACCATATTCCTACAGGCCCAAGGTAAAAGCTTCGTAATCATCGGGCCGTATGGGAGTGGAAGTTCGTATGCCACGGGTTTCCCTTAGGGCTCCCAAAACCTCCCATTTTCCATTTTTCCACCCCAATAGGGCAGTAGTCTCCTCATCCTCAGGTAATTCAAAAGTCAGGTAGGTGGAGTCGTTACCCTCGATGAGCCAGAGACCCGCATGGGGAAATGGATGACCCGTCTCGCTGCGGTAGAGGGGGATGCCAGTCAATATGTTCAGATTTTGTCTTTCCGATGGGTTGAGATAGGTCGCCTGAAATTTGGAACCCGGATGGCTTCCCTCAACCCAGACCCTTTTTAATCCTTTGTCATTTCCGAGGGGAAAACAGAATGCCCCCTCTCCACTTTTTTTGATCCACCCATCAATGTAGGTACCGGGAGATGGCAGGCAAGTGGCTTGTTCCAAAAAATGGATGCCCTCATCCGGTTTGGCTTTATCCGAACGGATATGACCTTCTTTGAGTTGTAGCTGATGCTTGATTTTCCACTCTGTCTCTACCCTTACCTCAGCCTCCTGGTCTACCAAGACTTCATACATGGTCAGGGATTCGTAGCCGCGAATGAGGGTCGACTTTCCATCTTCTCTTTGGATGAGGCTCATACCAGACCTGCAACTCCCACACCCCATACGGCCGTTGTTGGTAATGTCAGCCTGAAACCAGACCCAACCTTCATTTTGAAAGTTGCCGGATGGAGTAGTGGCAAAGTCTATAGGGAAGTGCAGGCTATCTCCTCTTCGGACCCTTTGGAGGCCGCCCTGCTGTGAGACAAAGGGATCGGGAGTGAGGTGTACCATCCCGATAAAAGCCAATAGGGTGAAGACAAGACCTGCTGAGGAGGCCCAGATTCTGATTCTGCTGCGCTGACGGGTTTGTACTTCTTGGTAAATATGCATGTGCCTGCTACACTCTGTCCATGACGAGGCTTTTCCTCGATCGGCACTTGCAAGGAAACATTTATTTTAAAAAATGTAATATTGTATTATTGAATATTGTTTCTTGAAAAGTTTTGCGGTTGATTCCCAAATTCATTCCACTCAAACGAGGTTTCTGACAATTTTCGATTTATCAGAATATGATAATTATACTTTATTACGAATTTATACAAAATTCTTACTTTGTATTAACACAATTTATTGATCAGTAAGTTCCCCGTCCAGATCAAAAGCCTCATCTATCGGCCCCCAGAGCTCGATCTTATTTCCATCGGGATCTAAGACCCAGGCAAATTTTCCATACTCGAGGGTCTCGGGTTCACCGATAATGCTGACACCTTCGGCCTTCAGTAATTTCAGCAATTCGTCCAAATCCTCGATACGATAATTGATCATGAAGCTTTGTTGGGATGGGTCTAGGTACCTGGTATTTTCCGACATGATGGACCAATTGGTAATGGAAACTTTGTCGGGTTTTCCCATAGGATGCCAGGGGAATACCTTGCCGTATGGGGTAGAGGTAACTCCCAGTTGCCTGCTATACCAGGGTTTTAGGTTTTTGGGATCCTTTGATTTGAAGAAAAAATCTCCTAGGCCTCTTACTCTTTTTTTCATGAGCCAGTATTTTTTTGTAGAAATAACTTCCTCCCTAATCCTGTAGCTAAATAGGAGAGGGGCAAGATGAGGATAAGGGAAGTTAGCACCATCCAAAGGGGATGGACGGGTAGCATGATGAAATTGGCGACAGCTCCGAGAAAAACCATAATTCCAATGACCATGCCTATGGTCAACCTTCTGGAACTAGCCAAGGCAGAGGCTCCAAAGCTTCCAAAGAAACTGCCACAGAACCAGGCAATCAGGATCATCCATAGGGCTCCGGCAGGGGCTTCATCCAGATACCCTTCCATGGCTTCCTTCATTTCACTTTCTGCCCTTTTTCTGGCTTCCTTATCCGAGGGAGGCAAGGAAGAAAGCCTCTCCTGAGCATCGAAAATTTCTGCGGAGGGTGGATAGATTTGGTGGCCTACTCCTTCGATCAGAAAGATGGTGGAGAAGGCAAGTACCAGTCCCAATATTACCGCCAGGGTATCTCGAAGTCTCAAAGACATTGAAGTCAAGGTTAAGATTTTTTGGTAAAAGGGATGCAGCCATTTCTTTCACCAAATTGCTATTCTGCTCGAAATTTTCCAGGCCAACGTCTAGCTAGGATACAGATTCTACTTTAACCTCTTCCAGTTCTCGTTTGAGGAAACGTCCCGTATGAGACTCGGCCACCTGTGCAATTTGCTCGGGAGTGCCTTCTGCGATGATTTTTCCTCCTCCGGCTCCTCCTTCGGGCCCCAGGTCTATGACCCAGTCAGCTACCTTGATTACATCCATGTTGTGCTCAATGACAAGAACTGTATTGCCCCTGTCCACCAACTGGTTAAGGACTTTGAGAAGCATTTCGATATCCTTGAAGTGGAGGCCTGTCGTGGGTTCATCCAAAATATAAAGGGTATTGCCAGTATCGCGCTTGGAAAGTTCAGCGGAAATCTTGATGCGCTGGGCCTCACCCCCGGACAGGGTGGTGGCAGGCTGTCCAAGGGTGATATAACTTAGTCCTACATCGTGGATCGTCTTGAGCTTGCGCTTGATCCTGGGCATAGAATCAAAAAATTCCAGGGCCTCCCCAATGTTCATGTCCAGGACATCAGAAATGGATTTTCCCTTGTACCTCACTTCAAGGGTCTCGCGGTTGTAGCGGCGACCTTGGCATTTGGGGCAGGTGATGTAGACATCGGGAAGGAAGTTCATCTCAATAGTCTTGACGCCAGCTCCTTCACATTCGTCGCAACGTCCTCCTTTAACATTAAAAGAAAAGCGACCAATCTTATAGCCCCGTGCTTTGGCCTCGGGCAATTGAGCAAAAAGTTCCCGAATGTAGGTGAAGACACCGGTGTAGGTAGCGGGATTGCTCCTGGGGGTGCGACCAATAGGAGACTGATCAATTCTGACGACTTTGTTTACGTGGTCCAGGCCCTCAAAGGAATCGAAGGCCATGGGCTTTTTCTTGGACTTATACAGAAACTGAGAAATAATGGGATGAAGGGTCTCATTGATGAGGGTGGATTTTCCTGATCCCGATACCCCTGTTACACAAACAAAGACGCCCAAAGGCAGATCCAGGTCTACAGACTTGAGGTTGTTGCCGCTGGCTCCCTTCAGCAGAAGGCTGTTGGGCTGGGCTTCTCTTCTTTCTTTGGGAAGTTCAATTTGCTTTCTACCCGAGAGGTAGTCAGAGGTCTGAGTAGGTATTTGTAAAATTTCGGTTGGGGTACCCTGGCTGACTATTTCTCCTCCATAAAATCCAGCTCCCGGCCCAAAGTCGATGATGTAATCCGAAGCCAACATGGTATCCTTGTCGTGCTCAACGACTAGGACAGAATTACCCAGGTCCCTCAGTTTAATCAGAGAATGGATCAACTTTTCATTGTCCCGCTGATGAAGGCCGATGGAAGGTTCGTCGAGGATATAGAGAACATTGACGAGCTGTGAGCCTATTTGGGTAGCCAGGCGTATGCGCTGAGCCTCTCCTCCCGAAAGGGTTCTGGCAGGGCGGTCCAATGCCAGGTAATCCAAGCCTACCTCAATAAGGAAGCCAATTCGCTTTCGCAATTCCTTGATGACTTCCTCGCCAATTTTCTTTTGACGCTCGGTCAACCGACTTTCCAGGTCCTCAATCCAGTGAAAAAGGCTGCCTATGTCCATTCGAGCCAACTCGGATATGTCCTTGCCATCAATGTTAAAATATAGGCTCTCTTTTTTCAGGCGGGCACCCTCGCAGGTAGGACAGGTGGAGATTTTCATGAATTGCTCCGCCCAACTCTTGATCTTTTCTGAGGAAGAATTGTGATATTGCTCTGAGACAAATGATTTTACTCCGTCAAATCTTACCCTAAGGCCCCTAGCAGCAGGTGTCCGTTCTCCTTTTAGGATTAATAACTTGGCCTCTTCGGAGAGCTTGTTCCAGGGAGTAGCCATTGAATGATCAAAGTGATCGAGGATCTTTCTGAGCTGGCGAAAGGCCCATATGTCCCGATACTCACCTAGTGGCGCCAGGGCTCCCTTGTTGATGGATAGTTTCTTATTTGGTACCAGTTGGTCCATGTCCACTTCAAAGACTTTTCCCATGCCATTACAGGTGGGACAGGCTCCATAGGGTGAATTGAAGGAAAAGGTATTGGGAGAAGGGACATCGTAGGATATGCCGGATTCGGGATCCATGAGGTTTCGGGAGTACCAGTGCATATCTTCGCTGTCCTTATCCAGGAGCAGGACGCTGCCATCACCGGTTTTCATTGCCTTCTGGATGCTATCGAGCAGGCGTTTGTCTACTCCACTTACTTTGACCCGGTCTATGAGAAGTTCAATGTCGTGGACCTTGTAGCGGTCCAACTTCATACCTTTTTTTATGTCGAGTACTTCGCCGTCCACCCTGACCTTGGTATATCCCTGCCTTCCGAGGTTTTCGAAGAGTTCTCGGTAATGTCCCTTCCTCGATCTAATGAGGGGAGAGAGGACGAGAAATTTCCTTCCTTTGAATTGATCCTGAATGGCTTCAACGACCTGTTCGTCGGTCATTTTGACCATCTTCTTTCCGGTCTTGTAGGAGACTGCATCGGCAGCCCGGGCGTAGAGGAGTCGGAAGAGGTCGTAAATCTCTGTTACTGTGCCTACGGTAGAGCGGGGATTGCGGGAGGTGGTCTTTTGCTCTATCGCAATGACCGGGCTTAGCCCTTCTATCTTATCGACATCTGGACTTTTGAGGTCTCCGAGAAATTGGCGGGCGTAAGCGGAAAAGCTCTCCAAATAACGACGCTGGCCTTCGGCATAAAGGGTGTCGAAGGCCAGCGAACTTTTTCCCGAACCGCTGACGCCGGTGATGACGACCAGTTGGTTGCGGGGGATTCGTACGTCTATGTTTTTAAGATTGTGCTCCCTGGCACCGAGAACCTCGATAAAGCTTTCCTTTTTCTTCTTGCTCATACCTGCTTGGTTGAATCCTGCGCGGCTTTGGGCGGTGCAGGAGTTTCTGCTTCCTGCACAAGGGATTCAACTGTGGATAGGGTATCAACTTTATCTTCGATGGCTTTGGTTACACTGGGGCGATAGTCATCTACAGCCAATTCATCCATGCGCAGGTTTTCATCTAACGGAATCCTGATCTCATATGTTTTCCCCTTCTTCACATAAAGGCTATGGGAAACCAACCATGGGTTGAGCTTCTTTAGGGTAGGGAGATTGGTTCCGTGTTGCGCAGCGAATTTACTAAGATTCCTTATATTTTTACCCACTACTACAGGACGATAGGCGATGGGCTGGTACAGGCGTTCTGCTGATACCGTGTGGCCATAACGCAGAGGGCTGTTGAAGATGATTTTATATGCGAGAATCTTGTAGACATACTGACCCGTTTCCTTATTGAGGTCGAGCTCAAAGTAGCTACAAGCCTTCTGTCTGCGAAGGGCCCTGCTTACTCCTCCGGGACCCATATTGTAGGCAGCGGCTACCAAAAACCAGTCTTCGAATTCCTCATAGGCGTCGGTCAGGTATTGAGCGGCCGCGTAGGTGGCTTTTTCGGGGTGGTAGCGCTCATCGACAGTGGAAGATACTTCCAGCCCATACTGACGGGCGGTGGCAGGCATAAATTGCCAAAAGCCACGGGCACCCACAGGTGAAACGGCATTGGAGAGGTTGGATTCAGTAATTGCCAAGTAGACAAAGTCTTCCGGCACGCCCATTTCTCTCAGAATGCTGCGAAAAGTTTCCTCATAACGGCCCAGGCGACGGGCGATGAGCTTGTTGCCGTAAATATACTTCGAAAAGCGATTGAGTTGTCTCTTAAGCTCGTAGCGCACGCCTTCCTCGTGGACGGGTACCAACTGATCGCCAAAGTGAAACTCTCTGGGGATGTCATCTATAGAAGAAAGATGATTGGAGACATACCTCAGATCCCTGATCTCCTCCTTAGAGGAAGAAACCTCTCTTTCGCTTAGAGGAGCCATGCTGACTCCTCCGCAGATGAGGCCAAATGGGATGGCAATGTAACCTAACTTTCTCATGGTTTGAGTTTGTTTGCGTTTGACATCAATACTTGTTCCTTTAATCGAAAATTCTTGGACAAATTGATGCTTTTTCTTTCATCCTGTCGGATTATTCACTTTCCAATTCTAACCAAAATCCCCTTTATAAAAAGGAATGGGAGAATGAATCCCCCTGATGGCTGAACTTTTGGTGAAAAAAATAAGGTAAATGGTAATTTTAGAAATTTGGCTTGAGGAGGTGTTTTTGGTAGAAGTTGTTGATATAATTCACAGCTTCCTCGGCTGTGTCCACCACAGTAAAAAGATCCATATCTTCGGGAGAAATATTGCTGTGAGTTTCTAAGACCACGGATTTTATCCAATCGGTCAGGCCTCCCCAGAATTCACTTCCCATGAGTACCACGGGAAACTGGTCGATCTTTTCGGTTTGAATGAGCGTCAGGGCTTCAAAAAGCTCGTCGAGGGTTCCAAATCCCCCGGGGAGAACTACAAATCCCTGAGAATATTTTACAAACATCACCTTTCTTACAAAGAAGTAGTCAAAGTTGATGTCTTTATCCGGGTCAATAAATGGATTCGAGTGCTGTTCAAAAGGAAGCATGATGTTGAGCCCTACCGAGGCCCCTCCTGCTTCGTGTGCTCCTTGATTTCCGGCCTCCATGATACCGGGGCCTCCCCCGGTGATAACACCAAAGCCAGACATTGTGAGCTGAGAAGCCACCTCTGTAGCCATCTCATAGTACCTGGTCCCCGGCTTGGTCCGCGCAGATCCAAAGATCGATACGCAAGGACCAATTTCGGACATCTTTTCAAAGCCTTCCACAAACTCAGCCATGATCTTGAAGACCGTCCAGGACTCCTGCCCCGAATGCTTCTTCCATTCGCTTTTGCGCTCTGAAAAATAAGTACTCAAATTCGAATCCATATCAATTCTGTCAAATCAGGGTCTAAAACTAGCAAAAAGCCTCACACAGAAAAGTGAAAAAGACCCCGCTTTCTTATCATTGACGCAAGTGGGTTTACGGATTTTAATGAAAAGGTTACAAATACCTTTCCATCCCTAGCGAATCCTCTGTATGTCAGGCTTCGCTATCTCTTATCCCCTCAGGGCCTGCAACTTAAATTTTGATCCATGCCCGGAATCTTTACCATCCGCCTTCTTTATTTTTTGCTTTCTTTGTCAAAAGGGAAGGATTTTTGCCTTCCAATCTCCAAAGGGAAAGGCTACTTTTAGATCGTGAAAGCTATGAAACGACTACTGATTATAATGAGTTGCCTCTGCACCCTGGCTCATGCACAGATAGGGGGGCAGCACACCTTCGATTTCCTCAACCTGACACCCTCAGCCCGTCTTTCGGCACTGGGGGGGACCAATGTCTCCCTCCAAGACGATGATCCCGTCATGGCCTATGAGAATCCCGCCCTCCTAAATGATTCCATGAGTGGTTGGGCCAACCTATCCTTCTCTCCCTACCTCGCTGGGATAAAGTATGGCTACACCTCCTACGCCCAGAGCTTCAAAGGAGTGGGACATTTTCATGCAGGTGTCAAATACTTCAACTCTGGAAGCCAGCAGGGAGCAGATAAATTCGGGAATTTTACCCAGACCTTCTCCAGCAATGAAGCCGTCCTCACCCTTGGCTATGCCCGCGACTGGAAAAACTTCAGCTACGGAGTAAATGGGAAGTTTGTGGCCTCTAATCTCGCCCCGGGCTTTTCTTCTACTGGCCTGGCCTTTGACCTGGGGGCTTCTTATATGAGCGACAGCGGTCTCTTTTCTGCGGGAATTGTCTTTCGCAACATGGGCGCCCAACTTTCCACCTATTCGCCTCTGGGAAGTCGAGAACCCCTGCCTTTTCAGATTGTAGCAGGCTTTTCCAATAAACTCAAATACATGCCCCTCAGGTATTCGGTTACGCTGATCCAATTGGAGCATCCCAACCTCGTCTTTGACGACCCTAACACAGAGCCCGAACTTGACCTCAATGGAGATCCAATAGATAATTCTCCAGGGGTAGCAGACAGGATTGCCCGGCATCTGATTTTTAGTGGGGAGTTTCTGTTGGGGAAGAATTTGAGGCTCAGGTTTGGCTATAACCACCTTCGACGACAGGAATTGCGCTCAGAAAACCGTGCTGGTATGTCCGGATTCAACCTCGGGGTGGGAATCAGAGCTCCTCGCAAAGGCTTTTCTCTAGATTACGGCTTTAGCAGCCTTGGAGCTTCCGGCCTTTTTAATGCCCATCAATTCAGCCTTCGCTATCATATCAAAAGAAACTAGGGGCCAATAATAAATATTTGGCACTTCCATAGGGAGGCACTACCTTTAATCATGGGACCACAGATAGGCTTTACGATTCTTTCTATCGCACTTATTATTTACTTCTTCTTCAGCGAAAGGAAGGAAATCCCCCTCGTACTTGTCCTTCATGCCCTTCTCCAATATGGATTCACCATGGTCCTTTGGTATTTTAAACTGACACCCAGCCTTTCCTCCATACTCGTGATCTTCCTTTGGCTGAGTTCTATCATGCTCATCTGGGGGAGAAGTCTCACCTTCGGCCGGGACCTTTTTTCCATACGCCTCTTTTTTTCCGTAAGTCAATGGGCCATTTTATTGGTACTAGGCCTTTTTATTTCACTCAAGTCTCCCTTTTATTATGTGTTCCCCACAGCCGAACTCAATCACAAACTGCCCTTGCAGCACCTGACCTATCATCCCATCCTCAAATTGAGCGGCAATATTCTAATCTTTACTACATTTTTCCATGTGGTCATCCATTGGGGACAGCAATGGAAGTGGACAAAGTCTCTGATCGATCTCTTGCCTGTCATGATCTATGCTGCTATCTTATTGGTGCTACGCCACCTAAAAATGGAGAGCATAGACTTTCCCTTCTCCTAAATCCACACAACTTCTGATAACCTTTTATGGGGAAAAATAACTCTCTCCAAAACACTTTGTCCCTCTGAAAGTAATTCTGCCTATACTTAGGAAGAAAAGCCTAGGATGAAAAGGCATGCCAGATGCTGTCATTTTCCTACTTTTCAATTAGATTTGTAAGTTTTAACAAAACCTTTCATCAGGCAATTTTTTTAGAAAAAAGCTTGGCTACTCTGCATTTATCTCCCGTATATGTTGAATATTTATTTGATATTTCAGTGGGGAAAGCTGTCCCTTGCTACATTTTTAGTTGGGGAATTTCGTTCCGCTTTTTTGGGGGAAAAGAATGGAGCAGAAAAATCCGAATTATAAACGGAGCCATGGAGCCTGTGAGGTACAGTCTTCAAATTTTCTTCCGCTAGGCTTTAATCTTCATTAGCAGCAGAATCAATACTATGCGTTTAAGACTCTTAGGTAACATTGCGTTGGGATTTGTATTTTTCTTTCAGGCTGTGCTAGGCTGGGCTCAGCCCACAGCTGAATTTGATGCCATCGGCAATACTGCCCGTTGTGCACCTCAGGTTCTGGTCGTTGACTTGGTCGACCAATCAACCAATACTGGCGCTAATCCGGCCTACAGATGGCGGACCAATACTGTACCTGCTCAAACCAGTACCCTGGCCAATCCCTCATTTGTCTACTCACAGCCGGGCTGCTATGAAGTGGAATTAATCGTAACCAATTCTTTGGGCAGCGACACCATCGTAAAACCCTGCTTTATTGAGATTTATCCCCAGCCTGAACCCGGCTTTATCGTAGACCCTCTTGCCGCCTGTGTACCCACAACCATACAATTTACAGATACCTCTGTGGCAAATGATCCCGGAGGAAACGTAGACTGGCTATGGATACTTTCGGTCAATAACCTTACCAGTACCCAGCAAAATCCCAGTTTTGTCGTTACCAATCCCAATGACAGCATAGATGTAATCCTTCGTGTAAGCAACGCAAATGGCTGTGAAAACACAAAAGTTTTTGAAAATGTGGTGGGTACCCGACAGCCTCCCCTGGCGGATTTCAGCGTTGATGTCAATTCTGCCTGTAATCCTCCCCTCGCTGTCAACTTCACCAATGATTCTGATGAACGAGGGCTAGGCGGCTTGACTTACATATGGGAATTCCCTGGTGGAGTAACCCCTATAGGAGCTGCTACTTTTATTGGTTTCACTCCTCCCACCATTACTTATTCTGCAGATGGACAGTATGACGTTAGCCTCATTATTTCTGGTAATGGTGGCTGTACGGACACCATTACCTATGAGAACCTCATCGGAATCGGCGGGGTAACAGCAGATTTCGTTTCAGATGTCACAGAGGTCTGTTTGGGAGATTCGGTTACCTTCACAAGTACCTCTACCGGGGGGATATCTACGACGGCCTGGGACTTTGGAGAAGTGGCGGGAGTAGATGCCACTGGCCCCACGGCAAGCTACGCATATTCATCTCCGGGAGTCTATCCTGTTACGATTTTTGCCAACGATCAGGTCTGTGGAGATACCCTTGCCCGCAACGCCTACCTTACCGTTTTGGATACCCCTACGGTAGGGTTTGGCATAGATCGCCCACTTGACTGTCAGCCAGGTAATCCTTTCTTCTTTTCGGATTCTTCTCAAAATAGCAACAGTTGGAACTGGGACTTTGGAGATGGTACAACTTCCACCCTACAGAATCCCAGCCATACTTATACCTCCTTTGGTACATTTGGTGTTACCCTCACTGTAACCAATGCGGTAGGGTGTAGCAAGAGCTTGACGGATTCTATTTCTATTGCTCCTCCTAATGTGGCCTTCGATGTCGACGAGCCGGAAGGCTGTGTTCCCCATGATGTGCAGTTTACCGATGCCTCCGTATCACCTGTAGATCCTGTTATCAGTTGGGAGTGGAGCTTCGGCACCGGTGCCAATCCTTCTACTTCTACTGCTCAGAATCCCCAGGTTACCTTCAATGGAACCGGTAGATATGATGTGTCCCTGATCATCGCTACAGCTGCTGGTTGTACCGACACCCTCACCCGCAATGGAAGGATCAGGGTTGGAGAACCTCCTGTAAGTACCTTCACTGTAGACAAAGACACCGTTTGTATCTTTGAATCTATCACTTTCGTGGCGGATTCCTCCGACAGTACCTTTAACTATTTTTGGGATTTTCAGTATGTAAGTCCTGGAAATTTCAACCAGATGCCGGACAGTACCACCACTGTCTACCCGGATACGGGTCTTTATTCGGTAGCCCTGGTAGTTGAAAACATAGGCTGTAGGGATACCACTATTTTGCAGGATTTGGTATTTGTATCTCCTCCCCGTGCAGATTTTACCACTAGCGAAACCCTGGTCTGCGAACTTCCTGCGACAATTACTTTCAGCGACTCCTCCATAGGCCCGGCCGATCAGTACGACTGGTATGTCAATGGACAGTTGCTCAATTCCTTTTCTGGTCCTCAGGTCCCGGCTCCTTATACCATTACGACTCCTGGTACCTATATTTTTCAGCAAGCCATTTTGAATTCTCCATCAGGATGTACGGATACAGCCACGGTCGTGGTGAACGCAGGAAACCCTGGTGTCGATTTTGCTGTAACAGATCCTTCGGGCTGTCGGCCCCACCAGGCTACATTGACTAATAATTCTGTGAATATCAGTGTATCGACCTATCTCCTTGCCAGAGATTCTATCCCATACAGGAATTTTAGCGGCGGAACAGGGGGGAGTGTAAGGCAGGTAACAGAGGCCGATACAGGTTTGATAGATGTATTTTTGATCGGTACAGATCAATTTGGATGTATGGATACTTTATTCAGGCCGGACCAACTTGAAGTTTTTGGTGCCTATGCTGAGTTTGACAGGGTCCGAAATCCTGCCTGTCCGGGAGAGTTGGTTCAGTATTTGGATTCATCCTCCGCATACCGAGCCAGCATTTCCAATTATCTGTGGAACTTTTCGGGGGCTGCCAACAACTTCAGCAACATTGCAAATCCAACCAATACCTATCCCAACCGGGGTTTTTACTCTGCTTCTCTCTTTGTACAGGATAGCAGAGGCTGCGTTGATTCCATCGCCAGGCAGGTGGTAATTTCTCAGCCTGTTGTAGATTTCTTTGCCGTCGATACCTCTACTTGTGCAGGAAACCCCGTACAGTTTACCAATACCAGTACAGGAATCGGTCCCAGCTACAAATGGAACTTTGAAGGAGGAGATACCTCTCGCTTGGTAGATCCTGCCCAGCCTTTCTTTACCATTGATTCAACCACAGGTAGCTTCTTTGATGTCGAACTGATCGCCACCGATGCCAATGGCTGTAGCGATACCCTGCTGAGAGAGAATTATATCTTTATCGAGCCTTTTGACGTCCGCTTTTTCGCCTCAGATACCATCGCCCTTTGTCCTCCCTTATCGGTACAACTTTTCGATACCTCCTTTGGAGCTCCTGTCCTCTGGGACTGGGACTTTGACGGGGCAGGCTTCGCACTCAATGTAGACAGTCCCCAGGTGGGTGCCTTCTTTCAGGTTCCGGGATTGTATGATATCCAGGCCATTGGTACCCATGAAGATGGCTGTATGGATACCCTCCTCAAAGAGGATTATATCTTTGTGGCCGGTCCTTCGGGTACTTATGAGTCTTTTCCCCGAGAGGTCTGTGAAGGTGATACCGTCTGCATTCGGGCCGAAACCTTCGGAACCTTCGATGCCGTGATACTCTTTGGGGATGGTAGTTCAGTGAATATCGATACTACTACCCTTAGTGGATTTATCGATACCATAGAGGTCTGCCATGTTTATACAGACTCGGGTAAATTTTTCCCCCAAATCGTATTGACCGATAACAAGGGTTGTACCTTTACCCCCGAGATCCAAGACTCTGCCATTGTCTACCAAAGACCCAGTGCTGCCATAGGGCCCGACGACTCCACGGGCTGTGCTGACCTTGTACTTTCCTTCAGGGATGAATCTACTCCCGGCGATGGCATAATAAACCAGTGGAACTGGGATTTTGGGACTGGCGATAGTTCCAACCTTCAAAATCCAGTCTATACCTATGTAGGAGATACCATCTTCGAGGTAGAATTGCAGGTGGAAGATGATTTTGGATGTAGGGATACGGCTACCACGACTGTAAATGTCTTTGAGGGGGCGGTACCCGAGTTTTTTGCCTCGGACACTACTGGTTGTTCACCCATTGAAATATCTTTCTCCGATTCGAGCTCTGGTTCTGTTCCTCCCAGTGCCTGGACATGGATTTTTGGGGATGGTTCAGATACCTTGAGAGGAGTGGCTCCTCCTGTCAGTCATAATTATACAGAGGATGGCCTGTTTTCAGTAACCCTTATAATTTCTGATAACTTGGGCTGCGCAGACACCCTTACCAAGGTCGATTACATTGATCTGTTCCGTCCCGAACCTGTAGTTACTGCCAGCGATACCCTGGGCTGTAATCCTATCTCTATTACTTTTTATTCGGACCAGACCGTATCCAGGCGCTCATTGCAAACCTTCGAATGGTGCCTGCGAAATGTAAGCACAGGAGATTCCACCTGCTTCACCACCAATGCACCAGAGGATTCTTTGGTTATAGATTTTGATGATCCCGGTGAGTTTGAGATGACCCTCACGGTCCTCGACTCCATCGGCTGTCCCGCAGTTTCAGACCCTTTGACCATAGATTTGCAAGAGCGAATTGTACCTGACCCTATCGAAATCCAAAATGTAACGGTAGTCGATGCAGGCGCAATTGAAATCAACTGGATTCCTTATGCAGGAGGTGATTTTGTAGAATATGTGGTATATCGGGAGGAAAATGGTGCTTTGGAGGAAATCACAAGGGTAGGAGATCAACAAAATACTAGCTTCCTTGATCAAAGTCCCGGCCTGGAACCCGAAGTAAGGCCCTACTGCTATAAAATTGGAATCCTCAACGACTGTCTTCAGGAATCCGATCTCGCCCAGACCCTTGAACATTGTACCATAGAACTGAGCGTAACTCCTATTCAAGACGGTTTAGTCCTGGATTGGACTCCTTATGTCGGATTCGACGTGGCCCAATATGAGGTGTACAGGGCAGATGATTACACACCAGGTAGCCTTCAGCAAATTGGCCTGGTGGATGGAAGCACCCTAACCTATACCGACTTGGAGACCTTTTGCTATGACTCCATCAGCTACCGTGTAAGAGCAATAGGGGTGGCCAATTCTGCCCAAAGGTCCTTTAGTGATCTGGCTGGAGAAGTCCCTATCCACTTTCCTCCCACAGAGGTAAGCGATATCGTTACGGCGACAGTCAATGATAATGTGGAGAATACCAATCAGTCCATCGAGGTAGAATGGCTGGACTTTACCGGCTACCTGCCTGTGGAGTACATACTCGAGCGTTCCCTGGATGGGTCCTTTTTTGAACTTCTGGGTACCTTCGACTTGGGTACACGAAGCTTCGAAGATGATCAGGTCGCTGTGGATGAATTTTCCTATACCTACAGGGTGCAGGTCCTCGATCAATGCGGGGATACCTCCTACTTTGGAAACGTTGGGAAATCCATCCTTCTCGAATCCCGGCTTGATGGAGAAACTCCCTTGCTCAATTGGACTCCTTACCAGGAGTGGGAACAGGGAGTGAGAAGCTACAGGGTTGAGGTTTTTGATGAAAGTATCGGAGACTTTACGGTTGTCGAGTCTTTTGTCCCCGGACAGCAGACAAGGTTTGAGGATATTTCCAGTGAATTTCCTAATCAGTACCAATATTGCTATCGGGTAGTGGCCGAAGAAGTCCAAGGCAACAATGCAGAAGCCTACTCCAATGTCTCCTGTGTGGTCTTTCCGCCAAAGGTCGCCATTCCGAATGCCTTCACCCCCAACAATTCCGGCCCTGGTGTAAACGATCTATTTACAATCTATCTTCCAAGGGTGCAAAGTGCAGAAGTAAGCATCTACAACCGTTGGGGAGAACAGGTTTATAACACCACCGACTGGACTCAGTACTGGGACGGTACCTATCAAAACCGACCTGCACCCGAGGGCGTATACGTCTATGTAATTTCGGGAACTGGCTTTGAGGGAACAGAATTTTCAAGAACTGGCACCGTAACACTTATCAGATAAAATCTGAAGTTTGGGTTTTGCCAAAGGAACAAAAAGTTATATATTTGCAGTCCTGAACTTAAATGGTGGCCATAGCTCAGTTGGTTAGAGCACCAGATTGTGGTTCTGGGGGTCGTGGGTTCAAATCCCATTGGTCACCCAAAGGGTCTGACTTTCAAAGTCAGGCCCTTTGTTTTTTGGCCTTTCTTGGATAATGTCCATGTATGAAATCCTCTTATCTGCTCATTTTCCTATTCTTTCCCTCCTTGGTCCAGGCTGAAGTAATCTACGGCTCAGAACAAGCTTTTACCGTCGCCATGAGTTAATCTTAGAGAATAGCCGTCCTGATAAGGTGTACAAAGCCCTCCTCAAAGATATCTCCAAGTGGTGGAATCCCGAACATACATGGTCAGGAGACGCTGGAAACCTAAAAATCAGGACCAAGAAAAGTGCCGGCCTTTGGGAAAAGCTTCCCAAAGAGGTTGGGTTTGCCACCTCAGAATGATTTTCTGGCAAAAAGATAAGCTATTGCGCTTTGAAGGAGGTCTGGGCCCTCTTCAAGACATGGCCGTTCAGGGCAAAATGGACTGGAAAATCGAATCTGCCGAAAAAGGGGCAAGTCGACTGGTCCTAACCTGTCAGGTGTGGGGTCCTCTTTCGGCCTCCTTT
This sequence comes from uncultured Bacteroidia bacterium, assembly GCA_964564415.1. GTDB lineage: Bacteria > Bacteroidota > Bacteroidia > J057 > J057 > JALEFZ01. The sequence continues at coordinate 231,380 of CAZMAV010000006.1, forward strand.
TAAAACCTGGCCTCACCGGTAAATCAGGTACTAGGTGGACAAGTAAAGCGGCTCAAAGAATTTGTGAACTTAAACAAGTAAGTAAATTCAGGAAGAGTACATACATCACTACCTTAATACTGACCTGCCTGGGATTTGCCTCATATCAATATGCCAGATTGATTCCATAAGAACTTTTAAAGGTCAGTGCTGAGCAGTTAAAAGAGATTCTAGATTAGGCTTTAAATTTACCTATACCCATATCTTGCAAATCATATAGGTACATATGAACATGGGAAACAAGGCATAAACCATCTTATCTTCCATGGGTTTTCTATTGCCTATGGCAAAGTTAGCAGCTATACCCTACCTGATCCACCTGCTTGATGATGAATCCGATACCGTTCGCGAGCACGTAAGGAAGCAGCTTAAATTGCTTGGGCGCCGCCATGAGGCCGAACTGCGAGGTTGCATTCAAACCCTGATTCAGCCTCAGCAAAAGGAGCTGAGGACCATTCTATTTGAACTGAGGGAGGAAAACTACGAAACTTACGGGTGGGATTGGTTGGAGATAGAGGACGAAAGAAAGGCTCAGGAAGAAGCCCTTTCATGGTTGTCATACCTAGGCAGTGAAGCCGAAGACCAGGACTTGAGCCAGCAATTAGATCAGCTTACTGAAAAATATCTTTCCGGAAAACGCAAGCATAACCTCGTTTCTTCCTTATTTTGGTTTCTGTTTGAGGAAGAAGGCTTCTCAGCCCCCAAGGATCAGTTTTACCATCCTGAAAACAGCAACCTTGTCAGGGTTATTCAAAGAAAAAAGGGCCTGCAAATAAGCCTTAGCATGATTGCCGTTTGTATGGCTCGCCGGCTGGATATGCCTCTTTATGGCTTCAATATGCCCGGACACTTCCTCATCATGCAAGACCTGGGCAATGATTACAGGGTCTATGATCCTTTCAGCAAAGCAGAGTCCATTCCCAAGCAAACCATCACCTACATCCAGCGGATGATGAGCCAGCGCTCGCGGCCCCAAATGATAGGTAAGGCATCCACAGACCAAATCGTCATGCGGGTATTTCGAAACTTACTCAACTCCTACCAGCGCCAGGAAGATAACCTGATGTATGGGCGCTACCAAGAAAAATTCAATGAATTGAAGGTGAGAATCCAGGAAAGAAGATGAATGGACAGGGTGAATAGGGGAAAATTGTTCAAATAATGCACGGAATTTCTTCTCCTATTCAATTTCCTGTAAATTCATCCACCATGAAACACTTCCTACCTATACTATTCCTCACTCTATTTCTGGGCTCAAAGGTCATGGCCCAGCGTACCATGCTTCCTTCCAATCCCGGTATCAGCCTAAGCTATGTTGGGGACCAACTGACGAATCCTGGAGGAAAAATTGGCTTCGATTACCCTCTTCTCATCTGGGAAAATAGAAAAGAAGTACCTACCAGGAAGGGTGGATACAACCGGACCCGATCCACCCAATTGATCGGACAGTCCTCTCTGGGTTACTACATAGCACCTCAGGATCATCAGTCCTTTTTCTTTCAGTTGGAAGCCGGATATAGAAATATGCATCACCGTTCCACCTTTGGATTGACGGCCCTCCGCCTGGACCTGAGTGGGGGAGCGGCTTTTATGTTTTTTGCCCCCAGTGGAGATGGAAGCGAAGGCGGGGATCGAAGCGATCTGGCCGGAAGTATGAAGGTCTTGCCCAGCATATCTCTTACCCTTGCCCAGGATTATAAGCTGTCTCGCCTCATGCGCCCCATATCTATTTTTATCAAAGGAAACGCTCTCTATGGCAATGGAAACCTCTATCCTTCCGCAGAGTTGGGAATCCTTTTCAGGGGAATAGCTGTGCTCGACAACTTGCCTAAAAAAGTATCTTTTACCAGAAACTAGCCCGTTCCTCCTATGAAAAATAAGATAGCCTTCCTGACTGCTGAGAGATTAGCCCAACTTTTACCCTATGACCAAAAGGTAGCTGCCCTCCTGTCTGGAGAGGGATTGGAAGTGCATCCTGTGATTTGGGACCAAAGACCTCTCGCTGATGTGCTGGCCGAACTTGCCCAGATGGATGTCCTGATCGTACGTACCATATGGGGTTATCACGAGGATGTAATGAGGTTTTCCCAATTGATCGAAGAAATACAGCAATTGGACTTACTTACTTGGAATCCTCCAGAGGTTCTGGTTCAGAATCTCAACAAGAAGTACCTGGGAGAACTTTCAGAAAATGGTATTTCAATTGTGCCTACGCGCTACCTGAGTCATGAAGAAGAGTTGGACAGTATCTATGAGGAAAGGGTATGGAGGGACGTGGTTATCAAGCCCACCATTTCTGCGGGCGCTAAGCATACCTGGAGGAGCAATCCTGACCATCTGAAAGAAGATAAAGAAAAATTAGCCCCCCTGATCGAAAGGACGGATTTTATGGTGCAGCCTTATCTTAAAGAGGTAGGGATTGGAGGAGAATTTTCCTACATATTTTTTTCAAATGGATATCGCTATGCAGTAAAAAAACTCCCTAAGGAGGGCGACTATCGGGTACAGGTTCAGTTTGGAGGCAAGTATTCCCTGCATGAGGCAGATGGAGACGAATGGAGGCAGATCAGCGACATTCGGGACAGGTTAAACCTGCCATTTTTGTACATGCGAATAGATGGAATTTGGATAGGGACAGAATTTCAGGTAATGGAAATTGAAATGATTGAACCCGATCTCTATCTCGACCTTCATCCTGAGGGGGTGTCAGCCTTCGCCAAAGCCATACTGGAAAAAATCTGAAATTGATCGACACGCTTGGTCTTTGATGCAACACGGAGCATAAATGGAGGTCTTTGAACTGACTACCTTGAGCATAATCTTCGTATGTTTAGACAAAGATCAAGAAGGACATGAAAAAGTTTTTTACCCTGATTAGCCTTGCGGGACTTCTTTTATTTCCCCATTTGACCAAGGCAAGCGACCTGCTTTCTACCAAAGAAATGGCCCAAGTCCTAGAAAAAGCTGAATCTTATCTGGGCACTCCCTACCGCAGTGGAGGGCTCTCCAAAAGAGGTATAGATTGCTCAGGATTAATGGTCAACAGCTTTAAAGAGGTTGGATTTGACCTCCCCCGTACTTCCAAGGAGCAGCATAAAGTAGGAAAATCTGTTTCCAAGAAAAACATTAGCAGAGGCGATTTGATTTTCTTTTCCAAAGGTTTGAAAATCAATCATGTGGGATTGGTGACCTATGCAGATGAGGAAGAGGTTCGCTTTATTCATGCGACTACCTCCCGGGGAGTAATTGTCTCATCCTTATCTGAAAAATACTGGAGGAAGCGCTACCGTTCTGCCAGACGGCTGTGGAAAGAAACCCGTAGAGAAAGAAAGGCCAGAATAGCGGCTGAAGAAGCCCAGGAAAGCCTGCCCACCGTCATTCGGGTCGAAAAAAAGGTTGAGAATATATCTGCTGAAAACCGCAACAAGAAGCGCGAAAGGTTGGTGAAGCAATCCTCTAAAAAGGGAAGCAAAGAGGCCCTCAAAACTGAAAAGGATATCATTCGCTATGAGGAAAAGAAAAAGGCCCTCGCCACTGTCAACTATCCTGGCCGCTTTCCTGAAGCCTCCCAGCGACTCCTGAGCTTAGAAGAACTGCGAGGCATGGATCAGGAAAGACTGACCCTTATGAAATATGAAATTCTGGCCCGAAATGGCTTTGAATTTACTACCCCCACCCTTCAGCGCTACTTTGGCATGCAGGGATGGTACAGGGAAATGAAAAAAGTAAAAGGAAAAAAGGTGATGAAGGAATTAACTTCGGTAGAAAAAGCAAACATCAAGCGGATTCGAAGCATAGAACTAGAAAAAGACCGCGAGCCTGAAGGTGAATTTCTCATCAAAGAAAATCGCCTCATGAAACGCAACTAAACCAGGGCAACTTCCTTCTTAGACTTTGGACCCAACCCATCATTCTCCATCCGTGAATGGCAGTTTACTATTCCAATATAGTCTCAATTTTCATTCTCTTTTGGGGACTTCAACCTTTTTTCGGCTCTTTTTGACGATAGGGTATCGATTTTGACGAGGTTGTGTTTCGCCTTGCTGTCGCGGCCTTCCTCTTTTGGACTTTTGGGGGTGGAAGGGGGTGAGCTCAAAAGTCAAAAAGTGGGCCTGGGCCGCCCGGTGGGTCTGGGCGATGGTGAGTCGGGGTTGCTGCGAGGCTTGCTTCTCTCTAGGAAGGTATTGTTGCCATTTATGTGGGGTATTGCTGATCTCTGTGCTGGCCAGAAATAGTAGCCAGGTGGCGAGTTGCTGGATGAAAAGCCACTGGTCGGGGTGGTCGTGATCAGGGGTCTGGTAGTGGGTGAGGTGAAGGTGTTGTTTGGCGAAGCGGAAGAAGGCTTCGATGTCGTAGTGGTGGCGGTAGTCGTCATAGGCGGCCTGCGGCGGTGTAGCGTTGCAGGGTGTGATCCGCTCATCGGCCGGGTGCTCGAAGATCGAGCGCTGGGCCACTGCGTGAGGCTGCCCCGTTTTGGGGTGCCTGGCGTAGGAATTGACCCGCGATTGGGGGATGAGGTAGTGGCACGCGCCGTAAATCTTGCCCCTGTCCCGGGGGGCTGAGAGATAGATTTTTTGCCCCTGTCAGGCGAGCCACATTGAGCAGGGAAGCATGGGCGTAGCGGGGGGCGAGATAGGCCGTGTTGCCGTACTTGCTGTCTAAGGTGTTGACGATCAGCGACTCCCCGGCTAGCGATGGGGTAGCCAGTACGGCTTCCAATTCGTTCAGCAGACACGCGGTGGCCGTTTGATCGATGTCCACCCGCTGGATCGACAGCGGCAGGCTCCACCTGCTCGCAGGCTCACTGAGGTTGAGGTAGGAGAGGTCATACCCAACATTCACCGGCGGCTGACCTGCCAGCGCGTTGGGCTGATAGACATACCCCTGCTCCAGCAAGGCCGGCGAATGGGCCTTCGGACAAGGCGTCGCATCGCCTTGTAGCAGCACGTGATCCCGTCCAAAAGAGGCCCCAGCCTCCAAAAACCCCAGTTGGTGGGCCAGCAGCCGCGCTGCGCGCAGCTGCGGATCAGGGCAGCGGGCCATCCGCGAGAACCCATCGGTGATGCTGCTGTACGGGTAGTGAAACAAGGAAGACTTGCTCAAACCCACCACACTGCGTGCATGCCGGTCTGAACAAAGGTCCATTAATAGGTTGACTGCGGCCTTGAGAATGCCTAGATTGACATTCAACAGTTCAAGGAAGTATCGGGTAGCTCAGGGAATTGTTCACACCACTAACCGGGAAGCCGTGCTGCCTTTTCCTATCACATTAGGCATAACCATGGAACAGGGAGATCTTAGAAAATCTGTCCAAAGTCTAATAAGGATAAATGTGCAATTGGCGTTTAAGCTATCAGGGGAAATATACAGTGCTCTTTGACATATTGTCAAGACAAGAAGCTACAAGTATCCCTCACTCGTCTACAATACTGCCTGAACTGCTCTAAACCAGCCCCAAAAAGACTAAAAAAACCTGCCTTGACTAGCGACACCTACCGAGATACCAAGTCACTCAAACTCTACGACACTTTCAAAAATACTTCAATACCCAGTAATATCATCAAAATGTACGAATCGATCGGGTCAGCCTCACTTTCGGGGAAAAGCGGAATTTGAATTCTAATCGACCATTTTCTGATACTTGTCCCTCTCAGTTGCCAAAAGCTCCTGATAGACTTCCTGCCAGACATCCATTGGCAAAGGAGCAGTGGCTTGTTTGAGCAAGTTAGCCTTTTGGACTTTCAGTTGCTGGTTGAGCCGTCGGAGACGCTCTGCTTTCACTTGTTGAGGAAGGTGAAAATCGATGGTTTCCGCTGGTCGATCGCCTGAAAGGTGGTCACCGTATGCGTCTTGACTAGGTCTTCAAAGCTCTGGAAAGTAAGGGACGAGGTACGTAGCGCCTTTCTGATTCGATCCTGCTCGATGGAAGCGATGCAACCAGTAATGATGACCGAATTATGTTCATTTTCAGCCAGTATCTCATTAATCCTATCGATGGCATCGTCCACCCAGGCCGCCCCACCCCACAGCCCGCAAAGACGATGGTATCGGCATCTGCGGGGCGTTTGACCAGGGTATATTCTGCTTTACCCAACCCTGACGTAGCCAGATTAAAGTCATAACTCAGGTTCAGACAGCCATTGTGTGCGACAAATACGTTTTCCATGAATATTTTCTTGGTGATGGTGTGGAGGTTACCATGAAGCGGCTCCCCATGATTCGGCCTGGCAGGCCTCATATGCCGCACCACATCGTGGGTGAAAGGGGTCAGGGTCATCCTCACCCAAGCGGGGCGTTGCTGCTCAAGCCAATGGCAGGTTTGGGCGTCGTCCTAACCCAGCCCTTCAGCATCTAGCACCAATACCTGACCAGGGTCCACCGTGACGGCCAGTTGCAGCAGCCCCAAGGGGAGATACACCGACTGGGAACGGGTAAAAGCCCGGCAGACGCCGGGAGGCTGAAGGAGGACGGTCTTGAGGTTATACATAGTTGACGATTTGAGGCTTTACGTGGGCAAGTAATTGCGCAAGGGTTTGTTGACGCGCGCTCAAGTGGGTAGTATTGATGCGTTGATAGACCCGAGCATCCGGACGGAGGAGAGAGGCAGACCGCTCCTGATCCTGTCGATCTCTGGCCAGTAATTTAGGCAGTATTCCGTCAAAATCTTCGGCCTTTTCCCGAAGCATGATTCTCTGAGCCCGCACCTCTAGCGCCGCAGTAAGTAATATTCTTATCTGGGCCTGAGGAAAAACTACGGTGGCGATGCCCCGCCCTTCTACTACCAGATTATACTCTCGGCCAGCCTGACACTGAACTCGCAGCACCCAAGCTCTCACCACCGCTTGCTGTGCCAACCGTGTGCCCCCACCATTTACCGATGGTGGCGTCGATAGGGAGTTGGCTCGTTGGGGGCTGCTGACTATCAAGGCTTCCAACAGGCTCAACTCCCAGTTGGAGCCACGACCCAAGTCTTTTACCTCCGCACTCTTTTGCGGCTGGTCGATATACGCGGTCAACAGTTTAGGCCGAGCCTGTGCATGATTCACCGCTGTGAAGCTGATCAGAATTGAGGCAGTAATTTGCCAGAGAACGCTTGGATTCAAACGTATGATGTGAATGCTTGGAAAGTTAAGGTTGCTTCAACTAAAGGCAGTGCCCCGGAGGGATGCTTGGTAGTAGTAGGTCATGAGCTGCAGTTCGGGTGTTTTCCCAAATTGAGAAATGGGCTGAGGCCGGTCGTGAGCCGGCCGGGCTATTCAAACCATTTGTGCTTATTGGCCAGGTTGCTGGCCTCGACCTTCGAGTTGACGGCA
>CAZMAV010000007.1:0-230178 GCA_964564415.1 uncultured Bacteroidia bacterium
GCTTAGGGCTTAGATAGAATCCAAAATCGGTGATTTTGGGTTTTTTCACAGACTGCCATTGGGGCGGTTGGCATTTCCGTTGGCTTTTTCCTCGGCCAGATGGGCGTCCATCTCCCCTTCCAGGCTGGCCTCCAGCCGCCGCTTGAGCAGCGGAGCCAATACCCCGTCGCTGCCTTCCAGAGGCTTGCCTTCACGAAGCTTAGACAGCGCCTCCGCTTCGAAGGCCCCAAAATCAAACGAATCTTTTTCTTTCATTTTCCTGTGTCAGTTCTGCAGTTAACCTTTTTTGACTGACACAGTTAGTTGGATGATCCCAAAAACAGTATATCTCATTCTCGATTTTTTTAAAAATCACTCCAATTTTATAAATGATTTAGGTTGCTTAAAGTAAGCTGGGGCATTTGTATAACTTATACCTAATTTAAGTTGTAATTTTTAGCAAAAAACAATGTTATTAAATACCAATCAATCTAGGGCCATGAAAATAGCCTCCAACTTCCAATTGTTATGAGGCAAAACTAATATCAAGCATTGAAAGAAACCTACATTGAAACGCTCATCGAAGCTCCTGCCGAGCTACACGAGGTGCTCATCGCCCTTCTTTCTGAGGCAAACTATGAGGCCTTTGAAGAGGAAGATCACTCATTAAAAGCATTCATTAAGGAGGCAGATTTTTCACTGGAAAGAGCAGAACAAACCCTGGAATTCCTGAGCCACGAGTTGGGAAGTATTTCTCATCGGCCCCTGCCCCTCATCAATTGGAACAAGGAGTGGGAATCCAACTATCAATCTGTCCAAATTGACGATTTCTGCCAGATTGTCCCCACCTTCAGGGAGGCGGAACCGGGATACACCCATGCCCTTTACCTCGATCCCAAAATGGCTTTCGGGACGGGACACCATCAGACTACCCGCCTGATGATAAGGCAGATGCGCCGCCTGTCACTCGAGGAAAAGGCCCTCCTGGACATGGGCTGCGGGACGGGAATTCTTGCGATTTTGGGCCGAAAAATTGGCGCAAATCCCGTTTGGGCCATCGATATCGACCATTGGAGCGAAGAAAATTGCCGCGAAAACTCAAGTCTGAATCAGGTCTCTGGAATAGAAATTGCGCTTGGTGATGCGAAGGCCATTCCAGATATGACATTCGATTGCATACTTGCGAATATCAACCTCAACGTCTTGCTTGAGGATATTCCCACCTATGCCAGACACCTGAACCCCGAAGGAAGCTTGATCATCAGTGGATTTTGCCTTCCCGACATCCCTCAGATTGAAGATGCGTATCGAAGTGCAGGCTTGAAGCTCGCACATCGACAAGACGAAAGCGAATGGGTCTCCCTTGCATTAGTGAAGCGAAAGCCTTAGTTGTAGTAGTATAAAGGTAAAGGGAAGGGAAGGTCGCATTCCCTCAATCCTTATCTACCTGTAGTTTCTTTGAAACCATTTTTCCCTTTTCCCGGTCGAAAAGGGCTAGAAATACGGACACAGATGAATAACAAACTTTTGGGCATCTTAAGCCTTTTCATGTTGACCTGCTCAGGTCTCCTCGGTCAGGGTAGGATCGTCTCCTATGACACCGTCCCCGAGGTATTTATTCAACAATTTGCAGAAGAACTCACCCAAAATGGCCAAGAAGAAGGAGCGAATACCGCCCTCCAACTTCAGACCATGTGGGAAAATGGGATGATTTCAGAAGACGAAAAGCAGAGCTTTATCCGTCTGACCAATCTCATGGCCAGCAAGCGCTTTAGCACCTATGGGGGGTTGGAACCCTTTACGAGAATTTTTAACAAGCTAAAAGAGCAGAATCCTAAGGTTTTCATTCCTATTGAGGATTTTATGACCGTCTCGGAGACTTCTGTCAATGAACTTAAACCTGAGCGAACACTCAGGTTTTACCAGATTTTAGCGGAATACCAGAAAAACGGCTTTCCCATTTCGCGGAGAAATTTCTACTGGGAGCTAAGTCAGAGTGATCCCAAGCTAAGCTTTGAAACCCTAGATGCCGGAGACCAGACCTATCAGGGACCTGTCTTCGAATATGGCCTTACCGACCTTCGCTACCAGAGTTCCAGGCATAATGACAGTACCCGAATTCGGGAAACCAGCGGGAAGTTTTATCCCCTTTCCATGACCTTCGTGGGTGAGGGTGGTCGAGTTGACTGGGCCAAGGTAGGCCTGCCCGCAGATCAAGTGTATGCCTTCCTGGGCCCCTATACCTTCAACCTCAATTACGGCCTGATCAAAGTAGATACCGTCGAGTTTTACTACCGCGACCTTATCCAGGGTCCGCTCAAGGGAAAATTTGAAGATAGAAATGTAGGATACAAAAGCCTTAAAACCGCCAATTATCCCTACTTCAAAAGTTATCGCGGGGGAGTGGTGATTGAAAACCTCCTTCCAAACATCCGCTATGAGGGAGGTTTTTCTATGAAAGGCATGCGCCGGATCGGAACCTCCTATGACTTGGTCAAGGAAAAGGAAGAAACCAAGGAAAGTGAGTTCCTGACGGGTAGCATCCTTATCGAAGAAGAAGAAAAAATCAATGAATGGGACACTTCAGAGGACAGTTGGGACAGTTTTGAAGAAAGTAATTCTTCCTTCGATTCTGATGACGAATACGAGTCATCCGAGGACCCCTGGGCTACCGTTTCCGAAGATGGAGGCTTCACCTATGACGCCGGCGGATGGGGCGACCTACCCCCCGCGGTGGAGCATATCCCCGCCAAGATGGAAATTCAACGAAAGAGAGAGACTGTCCTAAAGCTCTCCGGAGAGGCCTTCGTCCTGGATGATGAAAATATGGTAGGCAAAAAGCTGGAAGCCATCCTTTACACCTCTGATAAGGATAGCCTCTACCATCCCTCTATGGATGCCCTTTATACCAAAAACGACTCTACCGTAACCCTCAAAAAGCCCAAGAGGAGCGTCTATGCCAGAATTCCTTTCACCTCCTCCTACCATGAATACTTTCTCTATTTTGAGACCATTCGGTGGAACCTGACCAAGGATGAGCTGGAATTTACCGCTTTCATCGACAAGGAAAATAAGATTTCGGCCATCGAGTCCTACGACTACTTTACCAAGACCAGGTACAACAAATATAAGGGCGTCCTCAAGTTCAATCCCATTGGGGCCCTCTACCGCTACGCCGTCAATCATGAGGGGGAGGACATCTATTCCTCAAGCATCATGAAGGAGTTTCGCCTGATGGAAGACCTGACGGCCTTCGAGCGCTCCCTGCCCCAACTGGAAGGAGATGGCTTTATCCGCTATGATAAAGTAGCCCAAAGGATCACTCCCCTCCCCAAGCTCTATACCTACGGCCGGGCCGCCATGAAAAAGAAGGACTTCGATGCCATACAGATCATTTCAAAGGTGGACAGCGGCAGCCACGCCAAACTCAACCTCGACAACATGGAACTCTCTGTGAGTGGGGTGCCCTACTTTTCCCTTAGCGACTCGGTATTTTTGCGCATCATTCCGGCTAAGGAAAATGTAGTGGTGGAGCAAAACAGAAACCTTAGGTTTGGAGGGGTAGTCGCAGCAGGAAGGCTCAACTTTTATGGCAATGACAGCCTGCAGAGCTTTCATTTTGACTACGAATCCTACCGCATCCTATGTGATTCTCTCGATTCCATTCGATTTGTCCTCAACCGAAGTCCTGAACCGGGTGTAGAGGAAAATCCGCTGGAAAAAGCCCTTAGCAATACAGTATTTGAAGGGGTGACAGGAGCCATTCACATTGATCATCCCTACAACAAAAGTGGGGAGAAGGATTATCCCTTCTTTCCTGTCTTCGATTCCTACTCGAAATCCTACCTGTACTGGGCCTCGCCCGAAGTGGAGGGAGGGATATATGCCAAAGACAAAATGTACTTCGCTGTTGACCCCTTTGTCTTGGACAGTTTGGAGACCTTTGATCCCACCAACCTCCAATTTGATGGACAGTTTTACTCCTCTGAGATTTTGCCGACCATCAAGCAACGGCTTCAGGTCATGGATGACTTTACCCTTGGATTCAAAAAGGCAACACCCGATCAGGGATACAGCATCTATGATGGAAATGGGGTCATCAAGGGAGACATCATCCTGGACAGCAAGGGCCTGCGCAGCGATGGCACCCTGGAATACCTGGGAACCGTGGCGAAGAGCGACTCCTTCGTTTTCCACTTTGACTCGGTCATGGCGACGGTCAACTATTTCAACATGAAAAAGGGCTATCGAAAAGGGGTATATTTTCCGGAGGTAAATGCAGCTACCGCCGAATATAAATGGAACACCAAAGACTCCACCCTTTCGATCAAATCCAAGAAGTTGGAAAATCTTTCCCTCTTTGAAGGGGAAGCGGAATTCTCCGGGGAACTGAAAATCTCCGAGTTGGGCATGGTCGGCGACGGTACCATCAAACTCGGCCAGGTACAGATTGAAGGAGACTCCATTGTTTTCTCTCAAATGGACTTTTACGCCAATCAAGGTACCTTCATCATTACCGATGAAGAATATCCCGACGACATCCACTTTATCGCTGATGAGGTAAATATCAATTACGATGTGAAGGAGCACCGCTCGGTTTTTAACTCTAAGCACAAGGACTCGGCTAAGTTGGCGGTATTCCCCCTCCACCAGTACGAGACCAACCTGGTCAAGGGAACATATGTCCGCAATACCTATGACCTTCGTCTGGAAAATGACGGAGATCCTACCAATCCGCATTTCATGGTTTCCACCCACCCTGCCATGGATTCCCTCAAGTTCATGGTCGGCTCCGCCTACTACGATATCCTGGACAAGGAAATTGAGGCCTTTGGGGTCAAAGAAATGCTGATTGCCGATGCTGTCATCAAGCCAGACTCGGCCTTTGCCGTGGTCGAAGATGGGGGGTACCTTAAGCCTCTGCAAAATGCCACCATCAAGGCGGATCAAGATTCAGGCTTTCACCGAATCTACGAAGCGACCGTCCGGGTCAACTCCCGCAATGACTACACCGGTTCTGGTAAGTACGACTACATCGAGGTAGACGGAAAAAAGCAGTATATCGAGTTTAATGACATAAGGGTCAACAGCGACTACACCTCTGTGGCCTCCGGTGAGATCAGCGAAACGGACGAATTTTACCTGACCGAGCGGATTTTTTTTACCGGAGATGCTCGCCTGGATGCCTCGAGGAAATTCTTGGAATTTGAAGGAGAAGTAAAAATCGAATCCGAAAACGAGGCCTTCTACGGAGTCTGGTTTGACTTCCAGCGTACCATCGTGAACCCTGACTCGGTCTTTATCCCGATTGCAGAGGACCTCTCCAATGACATTGGGGAGAAGTTGACCGCCGGACTCAACTACTATCCGGAGGGACGTTCTTTTTACTCCACCTTCCTCCAACCCAAGGAAGACCAGGATGACAAGGTCGTACTTTCTGCCAGTGGAGGTTTGACCTTCGACCGTTCTAAGAGGGAATTCAGGGTAGGTACCCGCCAGAAGATTCTGGGTAAGGTCTACAAGGGATCTACCGTAGCCTTTAATGATGAAGCCCAGACCATCACTTCCAGCGGCTTCCTTGAGTTTCCCTATGATTTTGAAGATAAGACGATTGCCATTAAGATGGCTGGTGATTGGAAGGAAGACCTTCGCAAGCGACAGCTTTCTACAAACCTGGTCATGGGCATCGACATAAGTGTCATCCCCGAAGAGGCACTGGCTAAGTTGGCCCAGACCTTTGCCTACATGACCGCCAGCAGTGCCAAGGACATCGACTTCAATCAGCGTTCCTTCCTGGAGTTAGCGGCTGAACTTCTGGACGAAGAGAGCAAGACCGAGAAAGAGACCCAAAAACTGGTCCAAAATGTGGCCAACTCCTTGGTTTATACCGACATCAAAATGGCCGAACAGCTGCCTTTTACCCTCTTGATCAGTGGAGTAAACTTTAAATATGACCGCCGCCTGCGCACCCTATACTCGGATTCTGAGATAGGATTGATCGGCATCAATGGCAATCCCATCAACAAAAAGGTGAATGCCAAGGTGGTCTATAAGTTTGGCACCATCTCAGCCGAAGGGGTGAAGCAGTCTGATAGGCTCATCGTCTACATGGAAGTAGATCCCTTTAACTGGGTATACTTCAACTTTGAAGATGAGGTCATCTACACCATTTCCTCTTACTATGATGAGTACAATGCCATCATCCAGGAGGAGGTCGACGGAAATAAATCCAACGACGGATTTCGGGTAGATCTGGCCGATGAAGGGGAAAAAGTACGCTTCCTCCAGGAATTCGTACAAAAATACATCAGAAACTAGGCCTCGGATTGATAGATAATGCTTAATTTTCCGGTCGCTTGATAGAGATTCAGGCGGCCGGATTATTATTTATTCATGGAAATTCCATCTATTCCACCCCTCCGATGCCCCCATTGTGGAGCCCACAACAAGGTATTTGTCAACCAGCGATGTGTCAACTGCAAGATCGCCATGATGAGCGATTGGGAGTTCAAGTCAATGAACGAGGAGATCAAACCTCTGGCCGCAGACCTGCGCATGAAGCTCAATGACCTGGAAGCTGGCAAAAAAAGCATACAGATTCTTCCTCAGATACAACTTTTGATCACCCAACTCAAACCTTATCAAGAAAACCGAGACTGGCTAACTACCTACCTCAAAGAGGTGGAAAGTAGCCTGGCTCCCATGCAGGAAGCTTATGACCGCTATAAGAAGAACCTGCGCATGTTTTATGTGATCCTGGGAGTCCTGGCATTGGCTCCCCTGGCCGCCCTGCTGATGAAGGCAGACATGACCTTGATTCTCCTGTTGGCCCTTCCTGTTCCAGCCTGGTATTTGCTGGGAATCCGGGCGTATAAGCGAAGATTCAATTTTGAAACTCATTGACTATCTATCGGATCTATCTGGGATTGCTGTCGATTTTCCTTGTTATTCCCCTACAGGGTCAACCCGGTAATGCCAAGCTTTACCAACAACTCTGGCAGCGAGAACTGGACTCTCTGGATTTACAATTCAACCAGGTCAAGGGGGAAAATGCCTTTTTTCCGGAAGTCTCCACCGACAGCAGTTTTTCCTGGTCTTTGACCTTATTTCCTCCTAGCCTAAGTTATAAAAAGCTCCGCCCAGGTCTGTTTTTGCGAAGTTTTTCTCAAAACTACCAGTTGGAAGGTGAAGGCATCCGAAGCGGGAGACTGCTCTACGCGGATTCTCTGAGCAAAAAAGACATGAAGCAGCTCATTAGGATCAGTCCTCAGGGTCTTAAGGGGGAAAGTCCTACCCTAGCAAATCGCTACTTGAGGCCAGGAGCCTGGATTTTGGTCAGCACAGGGACTATTTTGGGATTGTTTTACATCAGAAGCAGGTAATGAAGAGAAGAATATCATGGGCCATCCTATTCGTTTTTATCGGAGGACTGCTGGGAAGTTGTGGCCAAAAAGCCAGCCCTCAGGGGGGACCCAGGGATGAAAAACCTCCGGAGGTGGCCGATACCGAACCCAGGGACTCTACCCTAAATTTTTCGGGAAATTCGATGAAGTTTTCCTTCAACGAAACCATCCGCAAACCCACTTACGGAAAGGAGATTTTTATTTCCCCCTTTATCGAACGCCCCAAAATCACCAGAAGCGACAACGCCAAGCGCTTAAGGATAGACATTGATGAGGAGCTTCGACCTCAGACCACCTACCTCATCACCCTCAACGGAATCCAGGACCTCAACGAGGGCAATGCGATGGAGGAAACCTATGTCCTTGCTTTCAGCACCGGAGACCAATTGGATAGCATGGAAATCAAGGGAGCTATTTTCTCTCCGGAGATTGGCAAAGCACCAGAAAAAATGACGGTCTTCCTTTTTGACCCCGACAGCATCCGGCGGGACAGTTTTACCAATGTCAGGCCTGCTTACATCACCAAAAGCGGTGAAAATGGTGATTTTTCCTTCAGGTACCTCCGCAATACCCCATATCGCGTCCTGGGTGTCAAAGACGAGGACCAGAGCAATACCTACAACAATCCCCTGGAGAAAATCGCTATAAACCCTGATTCCCTGGTGAGCTTCGATCAGGACTCCACCAATTTTACCACCGTGAAACTCTATGCCTTCCAGCCGGACAACAAGCTTCCTGCCTTGCAGACCAGTGCCTGGATCAGCGACTCTACCCTGCGCCTTCGCTTCAACAAAGGTCTTCGCGTAGATAGCCTGGAGCTTTATGTTAGCGATACCCTCCGTGTAGATAGCCAGCAGATCGAGACCTTCACTTATTTCCAGGAAGAAAAGGTAGACCTTCTCCTCCACCTGCCTCGCAGCGAGGACAGCCTCCGCAACATTCACCTCTACGGCCTAAGTGATAGCCTGGGACGGAAACTAGATACCCTGATAAGTGTCCCTAGATTTCCCTACGATAGCAGTTCGCAGACCCTCCTCAGCGAACCCAAACTTCTCGTGGAAGAGGGAGCCTGGGAATTTGTCCTCCCCCGACGTTATCGCAAGGAAATGGATTACTTTATCCTAACCGATACTGCCAAAGGGGAAAATCGGGACAGCCTGGACCTGGAAGTCCGCCAAGAAGGCTTTAGGGTCAAGATCGCTCCTGCCACGCCACCGGACAGCCTGATGCCTTTTTACCTTTTTGCTTCGCGAGAACTGAGGGCCACCCGTCCCAGAGACAGCGTAAAATATTCGCGCTATACCCTTGATTGGTTTGATCCCAGCAGCTTTGGCACCCTGAGTGGCGCAGTCAGGGTGGACAGTCCTTTTGCTCCTCCTATCGTCCTTCAATTGCTAAATGAACAGAAGAAAATCGTGAGGACGGCATTTGATACGACTTTTTCTTTTGCCTTTCTCCCTGCTGGAAACTACAGCACAAGAATCATCCTCGATCGGGACAGCAACCGGGTTTGGACTCCCGGCAACCTAACAGAGAGAAGACTCCCGGAAAAAATCTTTACCCCCGCAGGAGGGGTTGAAATTCGGGAAAACTGGGATTACGAAGACTATGAAGTAATCGTGGGCAAGGCTCCAGCCAAGGAAAAGCAGGCAACTCAGCAATCTGAATCGCAAACCCAAGGAAACAAAACAGGAGATCAGGAAAAGGAGGAAGGCAGAAAGCCTGGACTTCCAGGAATCCCTCTCATCAAGGATCGTTAAATAAAATATTCATGGCAGACGGCAAAAAAAGAAGCGACATCAAAATCGGGCAGGAAGTAGCCATCGTGCAAAAACATCATCAGCCCAGCGGCGAGCTAACGGAGGGTTTTGTCAAGAAAATCCTGACCAATTCCTCTACACATGCTTATGGCATCAAAGTCATGCTGGAAGGCGGGGAGGTAGGTAGGGTAAAATCCATTCTTTCGGAGGAAGACTTAGATTGAGTTGATTTAAAGGGAAAGCTTGGGAAGGGTAAAGGGTTGGATTTCTGATTTCTTCTCCATTTCAATATCCAATTTTTTAGAGCCTCACCTGACTTAACTTAGGTCCAGGTTGCGATTCATTCCTCATGGTCCGACCTTTACCCCTGACTCCTTATCTTTGAATAAATCCACCTTATGCCAAACTCTTTTTACCTGTTACCAGCTTTGGTCCTCATGACCTTGATTTCATGCTAGGAGCCTCCCCAGGATGAAATCATTCGCCTTGACAAAAGCCGTATCCATCAGGACAGCATAGATGCCCACATTCAATTTCTAATGGATGAGGCCCGGGTAGAAGGCCTGGGAATTGCTATTTTTCAAGACAATGAGTTGGCCCATCCAAAAACCTTTGGCTATGGGCATCAGGAAAAAAGGTACACCTTCGAGACAGCAGCAATATCTATGGGGCCTCCCTGAGCAAGGCTGTTTTTGCAGTACTCGTCCTCCAACTGGTCGATGAGGACCTTCTCGACCTGGATACTCCCCTTCAGCCCTACCTGCCCAAGCCCATCTATGAATATGAGCCTCAGACCCGCTGGCACGATAATTATTCTGACCTTCGCTCTGACAGCCTTTATCACAAGATTACCGCCCGACACTGCCTTACCCATACCACGGGATTTCACAACTGGCGCTGGATAGAGCCCGACCAAAAACTCAGGGTCCACTTCGAGCCCGGTTCCCGCTACTCTTATTCAGGTGAAGGGTTTGTCTATCTTCAGGTGGTACTGAAAAAAATGACGGGCAAGCCGCTGGAAGCCTTGGCCCAGGAGAAAACATTTCGCCCCCCTGGCATGAGAAGGTCCAGCTACGAGTAGCAATCGGAGTTTGAAGTAGATTATGATTTCGGCTACAATCCCGGGGGCGAAGCCTACAAAAAGGATAAGGACAATGAAGCTCGGGGTGGGAGTACCCTGGAGACTACTTTGGAGGATTATTCTACTTTTCTCCGGGCTATTTTGCAGGAAGAACTTCTTTCTAAGCAAAGTTGCGGGGAAATGTTCAGCACCCAAATCCGAATCCGAACGGAGCATCAATTTGGGCTTTTCGAACGGGCTGCGGTCGGTAGCTCCCCGCAGCCAAGGACTTTTGCAAATCCCGCCAGTGGGCAGAAAACCACTCGCCCAACTCACTTACCTCCATGCCATCTACTCCACCCCTGTCCTTGTTACTCACAACATGACGGCAGGCGCGCTCAAGGTTCGACAATTCGCTCACCCGATCCATCAAACCAGCGGTCAAGGTTCGTTCTCTTTCACAACCTGAAAGCCACTCCTCACTTGGTCGTTTAGCAGATGGGAATACCTCCGCCCCCCACCACACCGAGCCAGCGCGAGTCCATTCCATTGCCAAAGGCAACTCCATCTGAACTCCATACTTGTTGTCTGAGGTTTGCATGACTTTTCACCCGTAAAAAAAACTCCCTTGCCTAAAGATTCGGCCCTTCGTAGCCCATGACCCTACTACTATGGCCTCGGCTGACTTCTGACCCCCTCTCGCAGCGGGACAGATCTCCTGGGGTAAACCCCTGTTCTTCCCCCTGATTTCGCCGGATTTACACAGCAGCGGTACGGACGAATCATAGGGCTTCGGCGTTCAGTGCCGCCTTACCCAACTGCTGCGCCTCCTATCCGATTTCTGTTCGTCGAAACCAGCTTTTGCTAGGGCCTTCCTTCAGATTCCCCCTCACGGGAGACACCCTTGGCCTTCGCTAGCGCTTCCCATCCGTCGGGGTGCGTTCAGGACTTCAACCTTAAAGAACATGGGAGTGCCCAGCACACAAAAAGGCCGATGGAGCATGAGCTTCATCGGCCTTTATTCTGTTGATAAGTAGCGACTAATCGCTCAAAGAGGCTTCTAGTGCCGCCTTTCCCTCACTTGAATTGTACATGGCAGCCGCGTCGTGCCCCACATTGTTCACAACCTGTTCGCTGTGGTCGCTGCTACTGAAGAAGTTTTCCATGTACCTCAGCATATTTTTACCGCGCTCAAAGCGGTTAGGGCCCAACAGGACAGCCTCACAATCGCGGGTATTGAGTACACCATTGGTGAAGATGTCCAGGCTTCCCAGCAGATAGGTCATCTTCCTGTTGACATAGCGATCCCTGATCTCGGTTTCCGAGAATCTCGAAAGGTAAGAGCTCAGGTTGTCCGTCCCATAAGGCCAACGGGTATAGCCATTGCAGTCGTTCGGTACGACAAACTGCGATCCATCCCAGCGTTCCGGCCCCGGATAGAAGAAATACTGGCTATTGGCTACCAGGTATTCTACCGATATACCTGAAAGCATATCCTCCATGGGGCTGGCTGCCGCATAGAGGTTGGTGAATTGCGCCCCGGCCGAATGTCCGGTAAGGACCACCTTTTCCAGCAGTGGAAAACGATCTTTGTCAGCCAGCCTCTTCATTACACTGTCGATGATGTCGTAGGAAGAAAAGCTCTGGCTGGTGAGGTTGTTGGACTGGAACCCCCGCTTCCATCCATTGCTGGAAAAGAAGATTTCATCAGAACCGGTAGTTATGTCCGCATTCGTCTTGAATTGTGGGGCTATCAGCAGGGTCTCATTCTGCTTTTCGATTGAGAGGATGGCATTGGTCAGCCAGCTGAAGTACTCGTTGCCATTGCGGTTGTTACCATGAATGACGATTACGGCAGACTTGAAAGGCCAGACGGCATCTTCACGCATGAAGTCATAGTTGGCAAAAAAGTCCTGCACAAGCGTGGCAGAGCCGCCATCCAGGCTCATCTGAACCCCTGCACAGGCAGAACTGAGGCAAGGCTCTTCTACCGTAAAGGTAGTGTCTATGGGTTCTGGCTCGAAGATTACCTGAGGCGTAAATGAACCATCGTCGGGCTCTTCGCAAGCCGAAAGTACAAACAGCAAGCCCAGGCAGATGAGCAAGGGGATGAATGATAGCCGCATATGTGTTGTAGTTGTCATTTTTTTGCTTGATAAAGTTGATTATTCCCAGGCCAAAACCACCCACTGAGCATCGGAGACACATTTCCAAACCGTAGAGAAATCATAGTTGAGAAAAAGGGCATTGGGATTGGCACAGGCAAATGAATTGATGTTCACAGGGTCTCCTTCGTTGGTGATGTCAGAACCGCCGGCATAGTCAATGACCTGATCGCTGGGGTAGTAAAAATCTGACACCGTCGAAGAGGAACCCAGCTGTCCAACCACATTGCCCGGAAAATCTCCTG
Organism: uncultured Bacteroidia bacterium; assembly: GCA_964564415.1. Taxonomy (GTDB): domain Bacteria; phylum Bacteroidota; class Bacteroidia; order J057; family J057; genus JALEFZ01. Next base: position 12,613 of record CAZMAV010000007.1, read on the forward strand.
AGGTATCGTCATCGGTGATGCTCACCTTACCTGTGGCATAGCATCTTTGGGCTGTACCGTCCACCCTGCCAAAGGCTCCACCGCCCCGGTTGCGGGCCGTTACATTGCCTGTGGCATAGCAGTCTGTGGCCGTAGCGTCAGCTTCCAGCGATCCGATCACTCCTCCTACCCTGGAAGAAAGGGATTGGGGATTACCAGAGGAAAAAGATTGGGTGATGGTTCCCGCCTGAGACAATCCTACCAGGCCTCCTACGCGGGAAAGTTCTGCAAAAACTCCGCAGGAAGAAGAACATTTGGTGATCAAACCAGCTTCCTGGGAACCCACCAGTCCTCCCACACGTGAATTGTCGGACGTGATGCTGCCCGAACTGTGGCAGTTCTCAATCCTTCCACTAAACTGCCTTCCCACCAGGGCAGCAGTGGCCTGCCCACCAGAGACGCCTGTGGCCACAACCTTGAGATTCTCGATCACGCCATCGCCTTCCAGCGTACCAAATAGCCCTATCTCGTTGACACCTGGACGGTTGATACTCAGCCCACTGATGGTGAAGTTTTGACCATCAAATTTTCCAACAAAACCTTCTCCAATGATTCCAATGGGTTCCCATCCTTCGGGATTGGCAGAGCTAAAAGCAGCCAGATCGATGTCGTTGTTCATTACAAAGTAGCTTGACAGAAACAGGCGGACAATGTCCATTTGCTCTGCCGTCTCAATCTGATAAGGATTAGCCTCACTACCATCTCCACCAGCAAAAAGCGGTTTGGGTTCTACTTCTGTAACAAAATCCAACTCAAAATCTGACTCCAGCAACTGACCGCCCTCTCCCAACCCTCCGGCAGAAACCCGAAGGGTGTAAGCCGCCTCAAAATCCAGGCTGTCCCTGGGGGTGAGGGCCAAGATAGACTGGTTGTCGTTAAAGGAAATGATCAGGCTTTCAGCCTCTCTGCCTGCAGAAAGCTCAATTGAAGAGGCTGCCATCTCCGCCTTGACAGGCCTGGAAAAAATAAGGGTAAAGGCAGCATCTACTTTCACACCCTCCTTGCCATCCTCGAGATTGGTTCCATTGGTCTGCACGGCTACTACCGTCAGTTTATTGGGGTCGATAGGATAAAACTCCTCTCGCTCGGTACATTGGGTCAGCAGGCTCACCACCCACAAAAGCCCAATCCAGCGTATGATGTTTTTGATGTTCATAAATGTCTTGTTTGTGAATGGATCATTGATTGATAGCTGTTTTGGCACATAGTCCCGGATCAGCTGTTGCGTTGGAATTGGCATCCAGTTCCCTGGCCGCATATAGAAAACGCTGGGGGAAGCAAGGCCCTCCCCCTCCGGCGAGGTTCAACGGAAAGGGTACCGCCACTTCGGGTTCTTTTTCCCTCAGCCGACGGGCATCGTTGAAGGGCATGTAGGTCCCAAAACCGGAAACATACCTTTCTTCGATGATCTCTCTCAGCAGGGCCAGGTTGGGATCTACACCATCGAGGTTTTCCATGCCATCCTCGGCAAAATCATCTTCATCCAAAGCCAAATACCTCAGGTCTGCCGAAGGATCAATGATGGTAAATGCATTGCCTGAATGGAGGTATTCCCGCCAGTCGTTGAGATGGCCCAGGGAAGTAGCAAAGTCAATGGTACGCACCGCTGCTTCTGCCAGGATCAATTGGTTTTCGCCAAAGGTGACCATAGGCATGGCCTGAGCAGCGGCAGCAACACCCTGGTTGGCATTGGCATCTTCATCCTGGATGATGTAATAATTGAGGCGGGCAGCTTCCTGGGTTTTGCCATGTACGCGTGAGACAGCCGCCGTATCGGAAAGCATCTGCAGCAGATAGCTCACCTCTTCTCCTTTCAAATTGCCAATGTCTCCTGCTCTAGAACCTGCCGCCAGTTGCCAGAACAGGTTTTTATTGTCCGCATTGGCATCGTCGATGGGTTGAAAAAGCAGGGAGTTGATAGGAGAGGAAATGCCATTGAGGGCCGCGGAATAGGCAAGGTCATAGTCCTGCATCTGCAGGTGAAAACGGGCCTTCAGGGTCCAAGCGGTCTCCCGCCACTTCTGTACATCCCCACGAAAATAAATATCCTCAGGTATGATCAGTTCAGTCTCAAGTCCGTCCAGCAAGTCGATGGCATTGTCCAACAGCAGCAGCAGTTGGATAAAAACCAACTCCTGTCCATCGAAGCTGGGTTCTTCTATGCCTTCTGTGGCGGCCTCGGAATAGGGAATATCTCCAAAAAGGGAAGCCATTGTACCGATAACATGAGCCTCAGCAATCTGTGCGATGGCGGTCAGTTGCGGATTGTTGCTTGCCTTTTCCTGGATCACCCTCAACTGAGAAAGGGCCGAGTGATAGGCTCGGTTCCAGGTAGAATTGGTCTCAGCTGTGGTGATGTTGTATTGGTCCAGGCTTCGATAAGAACTCTGAAAACCAATCAACTGCCGTGTCCACAAAGAGGAAATGCGCTGCAAATGGCCTAGCTGCACCTGTATATTTCCCAACTGGGCACCTGTCAGAAAGGCCGAAGCCTGTATGGCATCTATGGTGATGTCGTTGGGATTGTCGTTGATACCTTCATTGAGGCTTTGACAGCCAGCCAAAAACAGAAGGGGCAACAGTATGATGATAATCTTTTTCATTGTCTTCAATTTCAGCTGTTGGTTAGTAAGTAATGTTGAGGTTAAAAATGAGCGATCGGGTAGTGGGATTGGTAAAATAATCAATACCAAAGCCATTGCCCACGCCAAACTGATTCACCTCGGGATCTACCCCTGTAAGCCTGGTCCAGAGGATGAGGTTCCTTCCGGTAGCTCCAATCTGGATGCTGGAGAGTTTGGTGGCTTTTTTGAAACGGGGACCATTGATCACATAAGAAATGCTTGCCTCCCGAAGCCTTGTCCAGGTAGCATCGGAAACAGAAAACTCGTTGATGACCGAACTCAAAAATCCACCACCGATGGTGGTGTACCAGCTTTCGTCCAGCAGCACAGTTCCAGCCCCAAAGTCGGCCAGGTTGCCCCTTACCGTTTCACCGATGTAGGACACATTGCCATCGATATTTCTCACATTTTGCTCAAGGGTAACTTCCTTTCCTACATCTTCATGCGTTCCAAACCTGTAAAGCACAAATTTGGTTCTTTCGGCAAAGTCTCCTCCCTGAGAGTGATCAAACAACAGGTTGATAGACAGCTTTTTCCACCTGGCCCGAAAGCCCAGTCCTGCCCGCCAGTCGGGATTGGGATCGCCAATCACTCCCTGCTCGCTATTGAGCTGGGGAAATCCATTTTCGTCCAGGACCAAATTGCCCTGATCGTCTCGCTGGGCACGGGTGCCCCAAAGTACCCCAAGGGCCTGACCTTCTACTGCCCGCGAACTGATTGCTCCACCCGTGAGGGAGATGGAGGAAGCTCCAAAGAGGTTGGTTACGCGGTTGACATTGCGGCTAAAGTTGCCGTAAATCTCCAGGTTCAGGTTCTGCTTTCTGACAAAATTATAAACCAATTCCGCCTCCGTCCCACGGTTTTCCATCGAACCAATGTTCTTGTACTCACTCAAAAAGCCCGTGGAAGGAGCTGTATTAATCTCGTACAGCAGGTCGTTGATCTGGTTTTGGTAGTAGGTAAAGGAAAAGGTCAAAAGGTTGTCAAAGAATCTCAGGTCTGTGCCCAGTTCCAACTCTGTCTTCACCTCAGGCCTGAGGTTGGAATTTCCCCGGTCATCATCTACCCGAAAACCACCCCCAAAAAGAGATACATCCAGAGGATCGCTGAAGGTACTGTAGGAAAATCCACCCTCTGCCAGGGTCTGCGCCCGGTGGGCCGCAGCATCTACCCCTACCTGCCCCCAGGCCACACGCAGCTTGCCAAAGTTCAAAGGCTGAAAGTTTAGGATATCCGAAAACTGCCAGGCCACATCAAAGGCCGGATAATAGAAACTCCCGCTAAGGGTGGAAGAAGCTTCCAGCGTATTGGAAATATTGACATATACTTGCTCTATGATGTCAAAAGTAAGTACCGAATAAGCCCGATTTGATCTTTTGAACCTCCGCCTCGTTCTGAAGGAGGTATTCTCGTTGGCGGTATTCAACTGGGAAGTGGCTGTACTCACATCAACCTGAAAGGCCGTGAGGCTGGTAGAATTGAAATACCTGGACTGATTGTTGAAGTTCCAACCAGCAGTCAGGGTTACACGTAGCCCATCAAAAAGATCCATGTTGCCCCTGGCTATGGCGTCAAAATTGACTTCTGTGCGGCTGATGTTGTCTTCATCAAAGCGCCCCTGGCTATAATCGGCATTGGCTGTGCCAATGGGAAAGAAATACTCCCGCAGGTCGCCATAGTGATCCACCCCGCCCCTCAAGGTAACAACGAGTCTTTCTATGGGAGTAATGTTGATTTCGGAGGAAGCAATCATGCGATTAACATTTGAAAGTACCCGCTGTTCATTTACCGTCCAAAGAGGATTGTTGTAAGCAGGGCTACTACCAGCTCCAATTGGATTCCTGTAGGCGCGGTGCCTGTTGGGAAAGGCAAGACCCGACTCATCGATATAAGTACCCCGATAATAGCGGTTATAAAAATCGGGAGGCGTGCGGAGCAAACCAATGTACAGACCTGCTACATTGGAGCTTTGGTTGATTTTGTTGGCCTGGCTATTGATAAAATTGGCTTTAGCCTTTACTGTCAACCAGTCGGCCAACTGGCTCCTGGTGTTGAATGTCAGGTTAGTCTTGTCGAAGAAGCTGTTTTCAATGATACCTTCATGATCCAGCCTTCCCAGGCTTAGAAAAAACTGGGAACGGTCATTTCCTCCACTGATCTGCACGTTGTTGTTGACAAAATAACCTGTGCGAAAAACATCGTTGAAATTTCTGTCAGTAAAAATATCTGTGGACCTTTTTTCGAGGATGGGATAGAAGGTCGTTCCATCATCTGAAACGAATCTGCCTCCCTGATCGCTCACCAGGTCTCCTTCTCCGCTTCTCTCGGAAATCTTGTCTCCCCAGCTGTTGGCAGAGGTAGCTGAAAACACACCTCTGTCTCCCTGTCCAAAGGTCGTCTGCAGGGGATGCTGGGTGAGTACCTGATCCAGAGAAACCGAGGTATTCAGGCTTACGGAAAAGGTTCCGGCTTTTCCTTTCTTAGTGGTGATCACCACCACACCATTGGCAGCTCTGGAACCCCAGAGAGAGGCTGCCGAAGCGCCTTTGAGAATCTGTATGGATTCTATGTCGTTGGGATTGAGGTCATTGAGTCGACTGGACTGGGCTACCCTCCTATTGGAGTTGAAATCGCCTCCTCCATAGGTGGTCGAATTGTCGATGGGGACGCCATCGAGGATGATCAGCGGACTGCTGGAGCCCGTGATGGTGTTGGCACCCCGAATCTGGATGGTCGTTCCAGCCCCGGGTTCTCCATTGGACCTGGCAATTCGGAGGTTGGATGCCTTTCCAGCCATGCCGTTGAGAAGCAAGCTTTCACCAGAACGGACGACGTCATCAGAGCTCACCTTGGAAACGGTAGAACCGATGTTATCGCCGTTTTGCTCCAGGCCAATGGCGGAGATCACCACTTCGTCGAGGGTTTTGATGTCGCGGCTGAGTTGAACGTTGATCTCCGTTCGTCCATTTACACTTTCCACCAGAACTTTGTACCCGATGAAGGTATAAGTGAGCTCGGCATTGTCTGCATCCTGGATGGTGATTTGATAGTTGCCCTGCTCATCCGAAAAGGTTCCCGATGTGGACCCTTTTACAGAAATGGTCGCTCCAACGAGGGGCCTGCCTTCTTCATCTGTAACCTTCCCCTTCACCACCTGAGCGAATGTAGTGGAGAAACAAAGGCCGATGGTCAACAGGCACAGGCATGTTATTTTTAGCATTTATCTGAGATTTCTGAGTAAAATGGAACAAGGCCTTTTGCTGACCTTGTTCCAATAAATCAACATAGGATTAGCGTCTGATTACGAGCTTACGCGTCCAATCTCCTTTTTTGGAGATTCCCCTTACGAGATAAATCTCGGCAGGTAGCTGGCTGATGTTCAGTACATCACTGCCTGTGGGGCGTTCAAGTTCCATGACTATTTGTCCCAACTTGTTGAGCAACTGGATGCGCTCAGCAGGAGCTTCTGTTTCTATGTGTAGCCACTCACTTGCGGGGTTGGGATACATCAACACTTGATCGAAGACATATTCCTCATCGAGTGAAGTAGCGATACACTGGCCAAATGGATAGGGATCATCTGCCTCTGCATTGGTACTAAGTCCGGAAAACTCATCCAGGTCACCAAAGTCCCAATTGTCAAGAACAAAAACCGTATCGGGTCCGGTACCTAGCTTGCGGTGCGTCCAGCTCAGGCTATATTCCCATGCCGTCCCTGTACCATCCACATCTACCTCGCCAAAACGATCGATGACTTTTCCACTTTCAAAAATCTCGAAGGCATCGTCTCCATTGAAGTTGGTGGCTGATCCCTGATCGGTAAACTCTGCACCAAAGCCAAAGAAGCTTCTGAATCCAGCCGTATCATTTGCCACAAAGAAACAGGTCCCGGCAGGAATAGAGACGGCGGGAAAGGTATATTCCTGTCCATCAGATCCTCCACCATTGTTGGCACAACCCAAACCAAAGAGGCTGAGGTTGGGGATGCTGTCCGTGGCGAGCAATTCAACTGCCTTGGGAACACCTCCAATGGGTCCATGTACAAGACCGATCAGTCTCAGGCTGCGGGTTAGAGGCGCATCGTTGTCAATGATCGTTACATTCAAGCTATCATTGGCGATGATACCATTGACCGGATTAGAGATCTGAAGGGTAAAGAACTCCTGTGGCTCCTGGCTGGCATCATCTACAATCGAAATCTCTACTACCTGAGCTGTATCTGTTCCCGCAGGGAAGGTGATGGAAGTCGCCGAAACCAAAAAGTCGGTGGCATCGGCCGTTCCCGCTGAGTTACTCAGGCTGACAGTTACGTCCTGGTTGTTGGGATTATCAACAAAGAAGGATATCTGCAGGGTACCTGCCGCTTCCCCGACAGTCAATTCCGCCGATTCAATGCCTATGATGGGAGCATTGACACAGGTATCCAGTATTCCGGGGCTACCAAAAACCTCCGTTCCGTCAAACAATTTTCCGGAGCTGGCCAATGCGCGCTGCCATTGAGAGCCATCGTTGTTGTTGGAATCGGGCTCGCAAAGGATGAGGGAGGGGCCAAGACCGTCTGCAGTTGCCGTCCAGGGAGAGGCATCGTCATAACGCACAGAATCGACCGTAACTCCAGCAGCATCTTTAAGCGTAATGGCTTCGCCCCCATTGTTCAACGATCCGGAAACCCACTGGTAAGCAGTTACACCCCAGAAGTTTTCCATGCCCAGGGAATCATCTGTGATCAGAACGAGTTCGCCTGCATTCAGGGTGAAGCTAGGGAAGCTGAAGGTAACAGCGTCAGATATGCTGTATCCTGTCATGTCGATGGCCGAAGCCGTATTGTTGTAGAATTCAATGTACTCCAAGTCGGTACCCGGGGTATTGTACATGATTTCGGTGATGACCAATTCCGTTGGTCCTCCAAGAGGTCCACAGGGGATAGGCTGGTAGGCATCGACGGGATAGGGATCGACAGCCGCTGCATTGGTGCTAACCGTATCAAAGACACCCAGGGTGCCGATGGTCCAGTTGGCCAGTACGAAGTTGGAACTGTCTGGTCCGGTGGCACATTCGCGCTGGGCCCAGGTATCTACGTACTCCCAGGGTGTGCCTGTACCGTCGTTGTTGATTTCTCCAAAGACATCGATCACCACTCCATTTTCGAACAGTTCGAAGGCATCATCCCCATTGAAGTTGTGGGCATCGCCGTTGGGATCGTAAAAATTGGCATCAAAGCCAAAGAAGTCGCGGAAAGTGGCAGAGTCGCGGGTAACATAAATCCTATCTCCCGTGCTGGCAGAAGCCGCCGGAAAATTCCATTCTACACTATCTGTCCCCCCCCCATTGTTGGCGCATCCTACACCATAGATGCTCAGGTCGGAAATATCATCCAGAACATAGTATTCAGATGATTTGACCTGGGCACTGCCGTAAATCACACCTACAAGTACTAGCTTGGGTGTAGGAGCGGAAGGATTCAGTCCTTGTACAGGATAGGGAATGGGCAGGGCATTGTTGTTGCTCGCTCCAGGGATGACATTCAAACCTGAAAACTCCCAATTGGCCAAAACAAAGGTCGTATCATCGGGACCTGTGCTGTCCAAGCGATGTGCCCAGCCTCCGGTATATTCCCAAGGCTGACCTGTACCATCCACATTGATGTCGCCAAAGACATCTACCACGCTTCCATCCTTGTACAACTCAAAAGCATCATCCCCATTGAAGTTGTGGGCACCAGGATTTGACTCATAAAAGTCGGCATCAAAGCCAAAGAAGTTGCGAAAAAAAGCGGAATCCCTCGCTACATAAATGCGATCTCCAGCGTTAGCAGAGACCGCAGGGAAAGTGTATTCCTGTCCGTCGGTTCCCCCCCCATTGTTGGCCGTTCCAACGCCATAAATGCTCAGGTCGGAAATATTGGCTAGCACTTCGTACTCGGTCGCCTTGAAAGGCACATCTCCACTGATCAGGCCCTTGATGACCATCTCGCTCCCTGGACTTGGATTTCCGCCACAATTGGCCACATAGGTAGCAGTTGGGTAGGGGGTGGGTGAGGTAGCATTGGAAGTCTGGTTGTCAAATACATTGATGCCACTGTAGGTCCAGTTGGCCTGAACAAAAGTCGTCCCGTCGGGGCCAGTCTGATCAACCCGCTTGACCCAGCCATCGGTGTATTCCCAGGGTGTGCCGGTACCGTCGTTGTTGATATCTCCAAAGACATCTATGACAACCGAATCCTTGAACAACTCAAAGGCGTCGTCTCCATTGAAATTACAAGCAGCTCCTCCATCCTCATAGTCGGCACCAAAGCCCATGAAGATGCGAAACTGCGCTGTGTCATTGGCTACATAGATGGTCGCTCCTGCTGCCACAGACACAGCTGGAAAGGTATATTCTATGCCATTTGTTCCGTTGCCATTGTTGGCAGATCCAATTCCATAAATGCTAAGATCAGTAATGGCATTGATGGCATACAATTCGACAAATTTGGGCCTTCCCATGAAAGGACCATCTCCAAGGCCTACAATAAGCAGGTCTTCATTACAATTGGTTTGGGTGCCTGTTGGGATGGGGTTGGCCCAAAGGGAGGGGATCATCCACAGAAAACACACACACAACACTGGAAAGTAGCGTAGTCTATTCATAAAATTTTGGTTTTGGTGTAAGCATACAGAAATTCTTTTCTTCTATTTTTTTATCCACTCCACCGGAAATGAAAAGGGATCAAATCCCCAAATGATAGGAAGCAGAAAGAAAGTGATCAGCGAAAGCAAAATGATGGATATGATATTCATCCAGATTCCCACCCTGACCATCTCTATTATTTTCAGGTAACCCGATCCAAACACAACCGCATTGGGTGGGGTAGCTACGGGCAACATAAACGCGCAGGAAGCTGCCACCGTAGCACCGACCAGCAGGACAAAGGGATGCACATCTATTCCCATGGCCAGTGGTGCCAATATAGGTAAAAGCATGGCGGTAGTAGCGAGGTTGGAAGTTATTTCCGTCAGGAAGTTGACAGCTGCTACCAGCAGGAAAAGCAAAACGATCAGCGAAACTCCACCCATCAGAGCCATTTGTCCTCCGATCCACTCGGCCAGGCCGCTGGCCTTGAATCCCTGCGCCAGGGCCAACCCCCCACCAAAGAGGAGCAGGATGCCCCAGGGAAGTTTTACTGCCTCTTCCCAGGTAACCAGGGCCCGCTTCTTGTCCGAAGAGGCCGGAAGCACAAAAAGGACAATACCTGCTATGACGGCAATGATGGTGTCATCAATGGCCGGAATGAATTGTGCCAATAGGTATTTGCGGCTGATCCATGCAATGCCCGTACAGACAAATACGGTCAGTACCCATTTTTCCTCATATGTAATCTTGCCCAACTGAGCAACCTGGCGATCGATCTCGGCTTTTCCTCCGGGAAAGGATTTTTGCTTAAACTTGAAGGCAAAGTTGGTCAGGTAGCCCCAACAGATAAAGAGCAGACCTATGGATATGGGCAGACCAAAAATGATCCATCTGGTGAAGCTGATCTCTATGCCATAGAGTTCCTGAACAATCCCCGCCAGTACAAGGTTGGGAGGCGTACCAATTAGGGTGGCCATTCCTCCGATAGAGGCACTATAGGCAATGGCCAGCATTAGGGCCTTGCCAAAGATTTTGTTTTCATCTTCGATGGTATCTGGGTTGTCCCTCAGTTGGGCAACAATGGCCATGCCTATGGGCATCATCATAACTGAAGTAGCCGTGTTGGATATCCACATGGACAGTAAGGCTGTGGCGACCATGAATCCCAGGATGATCAACTTCACCTCTGTTCCGATGATGCTGATGATGGCCAGGGCAATTCTTTTGTGAAGGTTCCAGCGTTCGATGGCAATGGCTAGGATAAATCCACCGATGTAGAGAAAGATGTATTTATGGCCAAAGGAAGCCGTCGTCTCACTCAGTCCCAACCCTCCCGTTAGAGGGAAGAGAATGATGGGCAAAAGGGAAGTGATGGCAATGGGTACAGCCTCGGTGATCCACCACACGGCAATCCAGAGGGTCGTGGCCAGTACGACATTTGCCTGTGGATTTAAGCCTTCGGGATGAAAAAAGCTCAAGCAAAGGCCAAAGAGCAGAGGTCCAAGGATCAGGCCCGTGGTTTTGGTATTTGAAAAAACCGGCGAAAATGAAGCCATAAATCCTTATCGTTTGTTGAATTTTTCGACAATTTCCTCCGCCACTTTTTGACAGAATAATGCATTTTCCTTGGATTGAATATTGAGATATAGGGCATCTCCATTTTCATCCTTTCCAATTATTCTATGAGCCAGTCCCAGCGGACTTTTTCCCGTCAGTACTTTGTAGAATACACAAGCCGTGAGGTAAGTCCCCAGTGGGGACGGATGGCTCTGATCCTCGTCGTACAAAGGAAAGCCTGGGCGTAGTTCGCGGGCCCTTTGCCACGCCAGACCCGCGGGTACGATTGTAGCACCCGTTTCTTTTTCCAGTTTGATGTATTGCTCGGCAATGGGCCCCTGCATGTAGGGATCATACTCCCTGGCCCAGGTCATGTACAGAAAAACTTTTGCTCCCTGGTCTTCGGCAAGATCTGCCAGCAATTTTCCAAAATAAAGGAGGCTATCAGGAGCATCTATGGCCCTGCGGCTATGGTCCTGAAGGATGACCACCTCAAATTTTCCGCTTTCAATTCTTTGTTTGGACCTGAGCTTTTTTTCTCCTCTCCAATGCTGGCGAAGGTTGGTCCCCCCCGCGGTAGAATGCACACATTCCAGTTGGGTATCATTTGCTTTGGAGAGTACTTCTACGGACTGAGCCAGGTTCCAGAAATAGGTGTAGCTGTTTCCAACAAACAGCACATCAGTTGGGCTGGCATCCTGACCCCTGAGCAAAGAAGCCAGCACCATCAATAGAATTAACAGATATATCCTGAGCCGGAAATCCATAAGCAGTAGTTAGTAGTAGAAAAAGGATACGACGGCTACAGCAAGCTGTCAAAGAAACTTTGCTGTACAAAGATAATTTTTAAGACTGACTGTGTTTATTAAATTAATGGGAAATTGAAAAGAGATTCAAGGCATTAGGAACCAGATTCCACTTATTTACAGTTTTTTATACCCGTTTACACTTCTTGCAGAGGAGATATAGCTCAATGGAAGACTCGCTGAAAGACAAATTCATTTCTAAGTTAGAAGAAAAGTATGGCCGCTGGAACAAGATAACTTCCAGGTTCGGGACCACCTCATTTGGCGCTATTTCCAAGGATTTGAGCATCAGCTCCAGCCAGTTTTCCAAACTCATCTCCGGCACTGCCACCGAGGGCATGTACCAGCGATCCATCGAAAACATCAACCGCCTCATCCAACGAGATAGCATCAGGGAAGAGTTGCAGCGGGTACAGGCCGAAAAGGATGAAATGGCCGAGCAGTTCCAGAAGGCCCAAAAGCGGGGAAACCGCAAGCTTGCCCTTATGGGCTTTGGAGTATTTGTGGCACTTCTGCTTGGTCTGGGTTCGATGTACCTAGTCAATTTTTACAGCAACAAGGAAAAAGGCATACAGGAAGAGAGCCAACATCCACTTTCTACTTTCTTTGATCTGGAGTTCAATGCCAATTCCAACTCGCCCTATGTCGATCCCATCGAAGTGCAGGAGTTTTGCCCATGCAGTGCCTATGAGGGAAGTTGGGCGCTCAACAAACCCTACAAGCTACCCATCCCTGGCAACCGCAAACCAGGAGTCTATTACCTGGCAAAAAGTGCCGACGTACGGATCAAGTGCAGCCACTTCGATACCCTGAATGTCGGAAAAGGACGGGTGCTGATGGGTTATGAGTACCTGATCAATGAAATATGGGTGGATACCAAGATGACTCCTCTCTCCCCTACCTACTTTGACAAGGAAAGCAAAAGCTTTACAGCAGAGTTTGAGCAGCTTTCCTTCGAAACCCAACCCCAATTCAAAAAGGTAGCAAGCATTCATTCCTTCTTCATCGACAAATTTGAAATCTACGAGGACGTCATCATCCGCAAGGGGGAGCCCTGTGGACGGTATGCCTCCGACATCAACCACAAACTGGCAGAAGAGTACGAAATAGACATCCGATTTTTGCTGGAATATGTGCTGGGAGACATGACGACAACCAGGTGTGCCCCGGCTCCCAACCCTTTCTGCGATCCCAATACCCTTCAGGAAAAAGAAAGCGTCATCAATTTTGACTGCATTTACACCATCCACATCGAAAACCTGGGAATGGGTGGGGGCTATCCCTACCAAAAAGGCTATCGCCTCGAAAAACAAAACTACATGGATAATTTGACCTGCAGGTGCAAAGAGTAGGCTCCCGGACCTGGGCAGTCAGGAATATTTTTCCCTTTCCATGTAATTCGTTCTTACCTTGAAAAAAGCTTGCTCGAACAAAACTCCCATGGGCTACTCTATCTACTTCCTACATACCCAGAACCAGAAAGCCGCCGATGTACGCAATTGGATGGCACAAAATCGGTAGGAGCCCTGTCCATGGATGTTGAAAAGTATCAGATCGATGCCCTTATCTGCGCGGGATACAAATGGTTGCCGGGTCCCTACACGCTGGGATTGGCTTACATGGGCCCACATTTTCACCAGGGAATCCCCATCAAGGAGTCCTGGATGAACCGCAGCAATGCCGAAGATTTTTTCAATCTGACCACCTACGACCCTGTGTACAGGCTAGGGGCAGGAAGGTTCAGCATGGACCCAAGCAGCAATTTCCTTTCATGCCCATGCTACACGCTGCCCTCAAACAATTGAATCAATGGACGGCTGAAAGCATACAGGCCTATGCCGCTCAACTCATTCGACCCTTGATTGCTTACCTCGAAAACGAGGGTGCCCATCTGGAAGAATCAGCCTATTTCTCCCCACATCTTTTTGGACTTTCCCTGCCCCAACAAACAGACGAGCGCATCTTTCATCAGGAACTCGCCTACCGCCGAATTTATATTTCCGTCAGGGGACCATCTCTCCGCATCTCGGTCAATGTCTTCCATGACGAAGAGGACATTGGGCCATTGATCCAGGCCATTGAACAGAGCAGGAATGCCAAGGGCTTGTCAACCTCCCACAGTTGAGTCCTACACAACCCTGGATAAATAGATTCCTGTATTTGGCCAGCTTTACATGAAGCCGCGCGCATACTGCCAGGGAACTTCTGGCTCAACATCCAATTCCTGGGCTGCCTGAAAGGCAAAGTAGGGGTTTCTCAAATACTCCCTTCCCATGACTGCCAGGTCGGACTCTCCCCTGGCGATAATCTCATTGGCCTGAGAGACCTGCGTGATCAAACCAACCGCTCCGATTTTGTGCCTGATTCCTTTTTGATTTTGGACGCAAAGGGCACCTGATAGCCAGGGCTAACCAGCGATTTATCCACCTGAACAAAACCTCCGCCAGAAACCGGGATAGCTGCGCATCCGGAGATGATCAAGCCTGCTCCTCCTAGGGTGCGGCTACCCAGATGAACCATGTGCCAGTCATTGGCAAAACCATCTTCGCTGCTGTACTGCTGCATAGGCGAGACAGCGATGCGGTTGTTGAGTGCGAGGTCTCTGAGCTGAAGGGATTGAAAGATAGGCTTCATAGCTTTGACATTTAAGTTCTAGACAATAGTAAATGGAGTCAGGCGGCAAAACCAACTCTATCCTTCAGGCTGAAGAAAACAATTTGCGATTATCCTCTGACCCACTTTATTTGCCAAAAAACCTCTTTCATGCTTGAATGGCTGCGTACCCTCAAAGCGACCTATGTGGTCAACAACCTGCTGAACTATTCCAAAATTGCCCACAACAAGGAGCTATTTCAAAGGTATGGCATCAAACAACCCCTTGCCTGGCCCATCCGCAGCGAGGCCTTTGACCACCTACCTCAGGCCCTGCCCTGGATAGATGAGGTCAACAGCATCGAAGACCTGCAGCAGCATCCCAATTTTTCAGTCCTCAGCCAGGATTTTCAGAAACACGCCACCGACTGGTTTGAGCAGGGATACTTGATTTTCAGAAACTTTTTTTCCAAAGATGAGGTAATGGCCATCAATGAAGAGGTAGATGCCTTACTCCAAAAAGGAAAAGTCAAGCAGCGCCACAAAAACAAGATTTTCTTTGCCTATCGACAATCTGCCTTGCTGGAAGCGGTGGTGCGGAGGAATGAATTGGTGGAATTGATGTCTGCCCTAACGGGAAGGCAAATGTTTCCCTTTCAAAGCCTCAACTTCATCAAAGGAAGCCAACAAAAGGCACATTCGGACTCCATACACATGACCACCTACCCCAGGGCTTACCTAACGGCCATCTGGATTGCCCTGGAATCAGTAGATGACAATAATGGCCCCTTGTTTTACTATCCCGGCAGCCATCGACTGCCCTACGTCATGAACCCCGACTTTAACCACGGAGGAGACCGCTTCCGCATAGGTAGACAGGCCAACAAACGATACGAAGAAAAGATCGCAGAGATTATAGAGGAGGAGGGATTAAAAAGCAAGACCTTCCACACCCAGCCCGGCGACCTCCTGATCTGGCACGCCAACCTCATCCACGGAGGGGATCCCATCGCCGATCCCGGCAGGACCCGAAAGAGCATGGTAGTCCATTATTTTGCGGAGGACGTCATTTGCTATCACGAACTGACCCAGCGCCTGGCCTTGCTACCAGCAGAACAATACCATTGAGCCCTATTCTTTCACATATACCCGGCGGACCCGAGGGCTTATGCGTACCAATATTTCGTAGGGAATGGTCCCGGCAGCCTGGGCCAGGGTCTGTATGGAGAGGAAATGCTCTCCCTGAGACCCAAAAATCAAGACTGCATCTCCCGCATGGGCACCCGGAATATCAGTCACATCAAGCATGAGCATATCCATACATATCCTGCCAATGGTGGGAGCCTCTTGTCCCCGGACCAGGAAATTTGCCTTTCCCTCGCCCACCGAACGGGGAATCCCATCGGCATATCCTATGGGTACAATTGCAATTCGGCTGGGTCTGGAGGTATACTGGGCACGGCCGTAACCAATGCTACTTCCTTCTGGATAGTCATGTATTTGGGTAATGTTGCTCAGCAGACTTCCCACCTCAACAAGGTCAGTTTGCTTGTCTGTCGGATCTATTCCGTAGAGGCCTATGCCCATACGGACCATCTCCATGGCAGCCTGTGGAAAGCGAAGGATACCTGCGGTGTTCAGCATGTGGCGGAAGGCCTGAATCCCCAACCGAGATTCCAGAAAATCATACATGGATTGGAACTCAGCCATCTGCCCTCGCGAAAAATCATCCTCTTCCTCCATATCGGCTGCAGCCAGGTGGGACATGACTGAGATCACCTGTGTATCAGGAGACTGTGAGAGAATATCCACCAATTCTTCAAGGTCCTGCTTCTCAAAGCCTAATCGCCCCATTCCCGTATCCAGTTTGAGGTGGATGCGGTAGCCGCTGCGGTCAGACATCCTTCCTGCCCTCAAAAAAGCCCCTAAGAGTTGAAAATTTGAAATCTCAGGCTCTATGTCAAACTGCAAAAGGGATTCCAGGCTACTCAGGTCGGGATTCATCACCATAATGGGGAGATCTATACCCGCCTGGCGAAGCTCTATTCCTTCAGAAGCGTAGGCCACAGCTAGGTAGGTAGCGCCTTCTTTTTCCAATTGCTGGGCAATTTCCCAGGTTCCGCTTCCATATGAGGCGGCCTTCACCATACACATCGTTTTGGTTCCTTCCGGTACCCTGGATTTCAAAAGCCTGTAATTGTGGACCAAAGCAGCCAGGTCTATGCGAAAGGTGGTCGCGTTCAACTTGTGGTTGAAGCGGGGAATGAGTTTTTCCAGGGCAAAACTGCGGGCTCCCTTCAACAAAATGGTGCTTCCCTGGAAGTCCTTTACCCTCAATTCCTCCAGCAATGCCTCCACACTGGGGTAGGACCTGTATGCCCCTAACTTTTTGAACAACGGACCGATCGTAACAAGACGTTTTTCGCCTACCAATGCTGTGGCTTCCTTCAGGAGTTGAGCCTGTATGGCCTCCTGCTGATCACCGAGGTGAGGCACATCACTCATGATAATCCACTTATCAGCATGTATTTCTGTGTCAGCCAGTTGTTGAAAGGCGTTTCGCACCGAATCCACATCAGAATTATAGCTGTCGTTGATCAGGGTGATCTCGGGATTATCAGAGATGATTTCTGTCCGCATCTCAATGGGGTGAAGGAGGGGCAGACGTTGGCAGATTTGGGTCAATGGCACGCCCATTTCCCTGGCCACAGCTATCGCCAGAAGGGTGTTTTCAACATCGGCCTTGGAGCGAAAGGGCAGTTCCAAGGCCTTTTCTTTACCAGCTTCCACCCAGATCAAGCGACTCCCCCTTTCATGCCTTTCCCAATCTTTGACCTGCCAATGATCCTCCTCCTCCATTCCCACGGTCTTGGGATGGAGATGAGCTATCTGTTCCAATATTTCCGGCTGAAAAGAAGAGGTCAACAAGCAGGTTACTTCTTCAAATAGCCTTAGTTTCTCACTAAGTTTGTGGGAGAGGCTTTGGAAGTTTTCTGCATGAGAACTACCCATGTGGGTGAGGATGCCATGGGTGGGCTGTATTATTTCCTGGAGAATTTCCATCTCTCCTGGCATAGAAATACCAGCCTCGATGATAGCCAAGTCTACATTCGGATGAAGTTGAAGCAGAGAGAGGGCCACGCCCAACTGGCTGTTGTAGCTCATGGGACTTTTGACCATTTGCAATTCCATCTCTACCAGGGTGGCCAACCACTCCTTGACGGTAGTCTTGCCATTGGACCCCGTAATGGCCCATATGGGATAATCAAAGCGCTGCCGATGAGCCATGGCCCAACTCTGAAGGGCATCCAGGCTATTTTCTACCCAGATATAGTTGATGCCCGGAAGATCAAGTTTTTTTTCAACCATGAAATTCCTGACTCCCTTGCGATAGGCATCCTCCACAAAGTCATGTCCGTCGCGATTTAGGGTAGGTAAGGCCACAAATAAGGTCTGCCCTCCGTGGCTGATAAGGCGGGAATCATAGGAGACATAGTGTAGGGGCTGGGGCCGCATCAGGCCCTGAAAAAGGTCCTTCGCCAAAGCCATAGGAGCGATTTCGGCGATGCTGTAAGGAATACCAAGCATAATTTGATCTCAGGCTGGGTTCTGCTTTTGAATCAAAAATCTTAATTTACCAGAAAATTACTTGTATTTCCCCTTATGGATCAAATTTCCTTTATCCAGCAATACGAGTTTGGCCCCTTCCTTAAACTGGCCTTCTACCGCTACTTCTCGAGACCCCTGTTGTTGATTCTCTATGCTTTTTGGCTGCTGTTTACCCTGGTGAGTATTTTCCAGGAAAACCCATTTTTCTCCACCAATAGCCTCATTTTTTCTGTTGCCTTTCTCGTTCTTCTCCCCTGGGCCCTTTACCGAAATACCAAGGCCTTGTTTTTACAGCACTATATGTTTCAGGATGAGGTTAAATTTACCCTTACTGACAAACAGATTTCCCTTAAAGGAAGTGGATTTGAGTCCCAACTGGACTGGGATCTGATTCATTATGTGAAGGAGTATCCGGGATGGATCATGATTTTTCCAAGTAGAAATAATGCCTACTACCTACATCGCTCCCAAGTCGATCCCATGGATTGGGAAATCCTGCGCTCCATCGTTAAGGGCCGGACAGAGATTTCTTCCCGACTGCGGAAGGACTGATACATGAAAGCAGGGGATCAGGCATAGGACCCCTCCTTTTCCCGGATTTCATTTTCCAATTCCTTCCAGATTTCCTCCTGGTGTTCCCTCCTTGCTTCTTGGTCCAATACCTCCTTGATAGGTTCGGCAAATTGATCGGCTTCTTTTTGAGTCAATACTTTTTTGGTTTTTTCCCTGTGCATGGTATTTTTTATTAAATGGTTTATTTCATTAGACCAAAGGTTATTCCATAAGATAGGAATCTAGCTAAAGCATTTATTTACAAATCCTTGCAAAAACGAACCATCATCGGGATTTATCAATATGGGAATATTTTTCCTGGGAGAATATCATAAAATGGAAGGCAAGAAAGAAGATGATCAAAAATGGAGTGATAAAAGTCAGTATCCGCAATGACAGCTTTCATCGGAGGGGCAACAGAAAAGAGCAATTTTTATTTTAGAAAAAGGAACACAGCCGCACAAGCGTGTCAACACGATTTTGGCAATATTTTGCTGATAGTAGTAGATTAAGTGGTTATGGGTCGCTCTTTCCCAAGGAGTGACCTTCTTTTTTTGTCTCTCCTGACATTATTTCTCCTGAGGGAAGGTAGGAAGCCGCAACGGTCCTGCTTTCGTTGTGCATGCGGTCCACAGCCGTCACGATATAGGTATAATCCTGGTCGGCCCTGCGACTGTGGTCGGTATACGTCAGAAAGCGGGACACATTCAGGATGAAAGAAGGATCTTGAATATCGATTTTGCTGGCCTTGGGGAATCTATAGATCACGTAATATTTGGCTCTTTGGCCGTCGCTTGCTGTCAGGGGAGCCTTCCAATACAAGAAAGCTGCTCCGGTTTCCATTTTTTTCACCCTCAGCTCTCTGGGTGCCTGGGGAGGAATGCTGTCTTTCCACTTCATC
The DNA here is from genome assembly GCA_964564415.1 of uncultured Bacteroidia bacterium. Classification (GTDB taxonomy): domain Bacteria; phylum Bacteroidota; class Bacteroidia; order J057; family J057; genus JALEFZ01. The sequence continues at coordinate 31,905 of CAZMAV010000007.1, forward strand.
TGAGGGATGAGGGCGGGAAATTTGTAGCGGTCTTTCCTGAGCACTTCCTCGATTCCCATGGGATTGGTATCAAAAGAATTGGCACTAAAAAAAATACTGCCTTTGATTTGGGGAAAGGAAAGGTTGAAGCGCAACTGCCGCGGAAGTTGGGCAGGATCGCGCCAGGGCCGACTCTCTCCGGTCTTGGATTTGAAAAGGGCCTGACCCACGTAGACATGCCTGCCAAAAGAATTTTCTGCCCACCAGGGTACCAGTTTGGCATAGTCTGCTGTGGGATGGGCAATGTTGAAATAGACTTGTGGAGCTACATAATCCACCCAGCCTTTTTCCAACCAGGTGCGCACATCGGCGTGGAGCATATCGTAAGAGGTAAAGTTAGAGCGGACAGCCGTCCCACTACTGTCTTGGCGACGGTTGCGCCAGATTCCTACCGGACTCACGCCAAACTTCACATAGGGCTTAGCGCTTTTAATGCTGTCCGAAAGAGCCGAGATGAAGAGATCTATGTTGTTCCGTCGCCAACTGTCAATGCTTGCAAAATTTTTCCCATAGACTTCATATGTCCCGCGGTCTGGCAGGACTTGACCATTTTGGGGGTAGGGATAAAAATAATCGTCAAAATGAATTCCATCCACGTCGTAATTGCGGACCACTTCCATGACCACCCGCAGCAGATAGTCCCTGACGGCTGGAATCCCGGGATTGAGATAGACCCTTTCGCCATATTGGAAGGTCCACTCGGGATGTTTGTGTACGATATTTTGGGCGCATACACTGCTAAATCGCTTGTGGGAGATGGCGCGAAAGGGATTCATCCAGGCGTGAAATTCCATGTTGCGTTCGTGGCACTTTTCGATCATAAATGCCAGGGGATCATAGTAAGGGCGAGGAGCGAGGCCCTGGGTCCCACTGATAAACTCCGACCAGGGGGCATAGCGAGACTTGTAAAAGGCATCTCCGCTGGGCCTCACTTGTACCACCATGGCGTTCATCCCATTGGCCTGCTGATGGCTGAGCAGGCGGACAAATTCCTCTTTCTGATTTCTACTGGATAGCTTCTTGGCGGAGGGCCAGTCGATATTGTGAAAGGTGGCTACCCATACCGCCCTGAATTCGCGCTTGGGAAGGGATGGAGCGGGCTCCTTGCAGCTGAATCCAAGAATCAAAGAAGTGGTAAGGGCTATTGCCAGCAGGAGAAAAAGGGATCTTGAAAGTGATGGTCGCATGTGCATGTTCGTGAGTCTTGAAATTAAGCCATTTCTGACAATTTTCCTTTATTCCTATATCCTATTTCTTTTTTTTGCGTTTAAAGTTATGACGAAAGAACCTGCTAATTTTTCAGGTATTATGTGGAAAAACATCGCTTTTAGCCTACTGATTTTCTTTTTAGCTCTTCCTTCCTATTCTCAGATCAAGGTGCCATCCTTCTCCTTCCAGACCCTCGATGGCAAGGTTTTCACCCAAGACAACCTCGACCGAGAGCTACCTACCCTTATCATGAATTACGATCCCTATTGCGACCACTGTAACAAGCAGGGTGAAATCATCAAAGAGGCCGCCGAAAAATTCAAAGCCCGAAATGTACAGTTGATCTTTGTCACCTTCATCCCCGAAAAGGAGGCTACAGAAGAGTTCATGAAAAAGCATTTTGAAGGCACCGGCCTCAATTATACCTTCCTCCTCGATTCCGACATTACCTTTGAATCCTATTTTGGTTATACAGACGATGCCCTTAACATTTTCCTTTACAAACCCGACGGCAAACGCCCGGCCTACTTTGGAGAAGAGCAAGAAGCCAAGGTTTTGCTCAAGCACCTCTAGGATACTTTTGTCATGAGCCCATGGCTACCTTGACGAGCAGACAAAGGATCATGGCTCCCAGGAAAGAAAGTTCACCTTGACACAAAGAATTACAGAACTTTGAAAAGTAGATTATTTCTATTTTTTTCAAAGGCCATAATTTAATTTCCATTTATACCCTTACCGACTTATGAGTCTCAAAGATACAGTCAATCAAGACATAAAATCGGCCATGAAAGCCAAGGATCAGGCCCGTCTCCGTGCCCTCCGATCCCTCAAATCCGTCATTTTAAATGCAGAGGTAGAAGAAGGCCGCAGCGAGGGAGCCCTCACCGAAGATGAAGAACTGAAAATCCTCATGAAGGCTTCCAAGCAGCGCAAAGATTCTATTCAACAGTATAAGGAAAACGGAAGAGAAGACTTGGCCAAGACCGAAGAAGAAGAGCTTGAGGTAATTGAAGATTACCTGCCTAAGCAACTATCTGAGGAAGAACTTCAAAGCGAAATCAAAAAAATCATCGAAGATCTTGGAGCCTCTTCCATGAAGGATATGGGTAAGGTCATGGGCCTTGCCTCGAAAAAATTTGCTGGCCGGGCAGACGGAAAAACCATTTCAAAAGTGGTCAAAGACATGCTCTCCTGACATACCTCAAAAATGGATGGATAAAGCGCTTTTGGGCTTATCATAAATAACTTGTTTTAAACCCCGGGAGCGCTATTTGTTGTAGCGCCCAACTTATATTAATGATAATCACTAATCTGTGTTGATTTTTAGCCATCTATTTCCCTTATTGTTTATTCCAGAAAGTATATTGCGCGATGAAATGGCTGAGGACCTTTTTTCTAAGGTCAAATTTTAGAAAAAAGTGTTTCTGAAGCTCCGAAAAATAATTTGTAAGTTTCTTACATTATAAATCGCACAGGTTTGGAACAGGGTTTTATGCTAAGCCCCCTTGATCTGATCATACTTGCCTTCATAGGATTTGGCATGTACAGGGGAGCGACCAAGAGTTTATTGAAGAGTGCCACAGCAGTGTTCTCCATAGTGGCAGGCGTCATCATTGGCTTCAGGTTACAACCTATGGCAGAGAGCCTCTACAGGGATTACCTCCACCTCTCCCTGTCCCCCGGCCTCATGGTCATCATTAGCTTCATTACTTCCTTCACGGTTGTCTATACCATAGTTTCTACCTTTCTCAATTACCTTGGAACCATCTTCAAGAATCCCAATTTCCAGGTTGACAATGCGCTGGGCGCTATCTTTGGAGGATTCCTGGCTACCCTCGGCCTCAGTGTAGGCTTTATTCTCATGAGCTATTTTGGCTTTCCTTCCAGTAGCAGCCGGCAGGAATCGGTGCTTTATCCATATGTGAGAGAATTTTCCCGAATTACCCTGGGCTATGGAGCAGGAGTCCTCAAGCAGGCCAATGAAAAAATCAATCAGTTTGGAATGGACAAACAGACCACTGACATTCCCGCAAATACCCAACCGGCCGACAAGCCCAAACCCATTCGCTAGAATTGGTCCTCATCATCGACAATTACGATTCATTTACCTATAATTTGGTAGACCTTGTAAGGAAGTTTACCCCAGTCAGGGTATCCCGCAACGACGAGATCGGCCTTGAAGACATTGCTTGCCTGTCTCCCTCGGGGATCCTCATCTCACCTGGTCCGGGAAGGCCCCAAGACAGCGGCATCTCTATGGCTGCCACCCAGCATTTTATGGGCCAGATTCCTATTCTTGGGGTCTGCTTAGGCCATCAAATCATAGGAGAGCTCCTGGGCATGAAGTTGGTTCATGCTGCACGTCCCATGCATGGCAAGACCTCAGATATCACTCACCTGGGAAAGGGACTGTTCGAGGACCTTCCCCAACCCCTCCGTGTGATGCGCTATCACTCCCTCATCTTGGATGGCACAAGAAAGGATAATTCCCTGGAAATTACGGCCAGAACCCTCGACCAGGAAATCATGGGACTCAGCCACTCCGGACTCAGGTTGGAGGGGGTTCAGTTTCATCCCGAGTCTATCCTCTCTGTAGGCGGAGAAACGATCATCCACAATTGGGTGAAGTCCATTTGGAGCTAATCCCTAAAGAATTTAATTTATGGGGAATCTTTCAATCACCATTCATGAAAATCCAGGAAAGCAACGGTTTCAGATACGTCGAAAGCGGCAGGGGTCCCACCCTCCTCATCCTACACGGACTCTTTGGGGCATTGAGTAACTTTTCTGATGTCTTCGGAGCCTTTTCAGACAGCCACAGAGTCATTATTCCCCTTCTTCCCATTTATGAAGAAAGCCATGCAGATGCTTCGGTAGATGGACTGACCGCTTACGTTGAAGAATTCGTAGAGGAGCAAAAGCTTGAAAAGCTGACACTTTTGGGCAATTCCTTAGGGGGACATATAGGATTAGTTTTTGCCTTAAGAAATCCAGATAAAGTCAGCAACATTGTACTTACGGGAAGTTCGGGGCTTTTCGAGTCAGGCATGGGCAATTCCTTTCCAAAGAGAGGTTCCTATGACTATATCCGGGAAAGGGTAGGCTACACATTCTACGATCCCAAAACCGCCAGTAAAGCCCTTGTAGATGAGGTTTTTGAGATCGTCAGCGATAATTTCAAAACCCTGCGTATCCTAAAGATAGCCCGGTCGGCTCAGCGACACAACATGCGGAAGGACATAGGGTCTATACAAGCAGATACCCTCTTGATCTGGGGGCTCAATGACAATATTACTCCCCCCAGAGTGGCCCATGAATTTGACCGCCTGATTTCAAATACTACCCTGCGTTTTATTGATAAATGTGGGCATGCAGCTATGATGGAACAACCCCTGGTCTTCAACCGTATATTGAAACAATTTCTCAGCATTTGAGTTGAGATTACAACAATGATTGCAGCTGATCTCATATCTGATTCCATTCCTTCCATCAAGCCTACTGACACAGTTGAGTTGGCCATAGAGTGGATGAATGAATTCAAACTCTCTCAGCTTCCCATCGTAAAGCAAGGCCAATACAGTGGTATCGTAACCGAGGATGACCTGCTGGATGCAGTGCAAATTGATTATCCTATCAGCAGCCTAGAGCACATCTACTCTGGCTGGGATAGTGTTTATGTCAATCTCCATGACCATGTGTATGAAGCCATCAAGGTGATGAGCCAGTACAACATTGAGATCATACCTGTCCAGGATGCAGAGGGAAATTTTCAGGGTATGCTCACCATCAGGGACATCCTCAAGCAACTCAAGACCCTTTTTGCGTTACATGAACTTGGAGGCATATTAGTTATTGAGATTCCCCAATACAGTTATGTCCTCTCAGAAATAGGCAGAATTACGGAGTCGGTGGATGCAAAGGTCCTAAGCCTTTACCTCTCCAATATTCCCGAGAGCCAAGATATGCTCCTTACCCTCAAGCTAAACGTAGAAGATCTTACCCGCCTCAAAAGTGCCTTTGAGCGTTTCGACTATAAAATCGTAAGTAGCTACATGAAAGATCAGCCCGGAATCGATCCCGATGATTGGGGTTCTATTCTACGCATGTTCGATTTGTAAGGCCAATATCCTTCATTTAATCCATTATTTGCAGATATTGAGGCCATAATACATGGGCCTTGAGACAGATTTTTTCATTTTTCCTTATTTGCTTTACAGAAATTTGCCTCCCTGCGCAGGATTCTTTGCAGGTAGATCTTCACCTGAAAGGGCTGCAAAAGACCAAGGCTTGGGTCATCTTTCAGGAACTACCCTTCAGGCAGGGTCAAAAAATAGCATTTTCAGATCGGGCCCGCCTACTGGAAGAAAGCCAGCAAAACCTCTATAACCTTGCCCTTTTCAACGAAGTGCGGATTGATGCCGAACCCAATGCCCACTTACTCACCATTACCATTCATCTCAAAGAAAGATGGTACTTCTGGGGCAGTCCCCGCCTGGGAGTAGAAGAACGAAATAGTTACGACCTCCTAGCCGCCCTCCGCCGCCAAAATCTCGATCGACTGGTCTATGGGGGGTATGTACAATGGCAAAACCTCAGTGGAAGAAACGAATGGCTAACCCTGGATATTCAGGGTGGTTTTTCTCAGCGCTTTAGCCTGGACTTTATCCGCCCTTCTATCTTTCGCAGCCAGCGCCTGGACCTTCGGCTGGGCTATCACTACTCCCGGGAAGGGCAGGTAATTCTGGGCTCTGAAGAAGGCAGGGCTCTGTGGAGGGGGCAGTTGGATGACTACTATCGCCGTACTCACCTGGCTTATCTGGCCTTCAATAAGCGCTTTAGCCCCAGGCTTCACCTTCGCACCGAACTTAAATGGCAGTCGTTTCGATATGCAGATAGCCTTTTTGCGGAAGAGGCTACCGATCAAATTTTCCCTTTTTTTACCCGCCCCTATCCCCTTCTTGCCTATCCATCTTTGATGCTGGGATTGTTTCGCGACGAACGCGACCTCAAAAGTTATCCCTTGAAAGGCTATAAGTACCACGTCTTTTTTCGATATGCCCAGAACCTGGGCAGTCGGGATCTCCACTTCTTGCGCCTGGGCTTCAGTTGGGCACATTTTTTTTCTTTTTCGGAGCGCTGGAAGATGGCCTATGGTTTGCAACACATCCACAGCCTGGGCAGGCAGATTCCCTGGCAGGAAAAGACCTTCCTAGGTATGAGAAAGGGAGAGTTTGTGGGTGTCAACCACGAATTAAGGGGCTATCAGGCATATCTGCTGGCCGGCACCCAGGTAAGTACCTTTAAGTGGGAAGCCCGGTGGGCCCTCTTCCCCTATAAGATCATTCGCCTGCCCTTCATCCCAGCTGATAAATTTAACGAGGGACCACTAGGTATGTACCTGAGTGCTTTTGTAGATCAGGGATGGGTAGAGGATCACAGCTTCAGCCAAGCGGACGATACCTTTTTAAACCAGTGGTTGTTAGGCTATGGGCTAGGCTTGAATGTGATTGGATTTTATGATATGTTACTGCGAATAGAATACGCGCGAAATCACCTGAATCAGGGCGGCCTATTCCTCCATACAACGATTCCAATTAAATGAAGATCGCAATATTTGGCCGATTCACGGACAACACGGACCCACAAATCCTTGTTCAGTTTTTCTCCTACCTCCAGCAAAAGCAGATCGAATTCAATATTTACGAAGCTTACATCAGGCAGCTTACCCGCCATATCAAGCGGGATAGCCTGCCGGAAAATCTCAAGGTATTTCGCAGTCGAGAGGAGCTTACAGATTGCCGCTTTGTCTACTGTTTTGGAGGAGATGGAACCGTCCTGGAAGCTGTCAAGTTTATGGGAAATGTGCGCAAGCCAATCTTGGGTGTCAACTTTGGTCGCCTGGGCTACCTGACCAGTATCTCTCAGCGCGAACTCATACCAGCGACAGAAGAACTGTCCCGCGATATGTATCGCTTCGATGAACGATCCCTCATTACCGTGATTTCCGATCCCCCCGGGCTCTTTGGAGCCAAACCCTATGGAATCAATGACCTTACCATACACAAAAGTAAGACCAATGAAATGATCACTGTCCACACCTACCTCAATGGAGAATTTCTCAATTCCTATTGGGGAGATGGACTGATCGTAGCTACTCCCACAGGCTCCACCGCCTACAGCCTGTCCTGCGGGGGACCAATTATTTTTCCCAGTGCAGCTACCCTGGTTATCACACCTATTGCTTCTCACTCGCTCACGGTACGTCCGGTGGTCATCCCAGATGATTGGGTGGTTTCTTTTGAGATTGAATCCCGATCAGGAGAGGCCATGATCGCCCTGGATACACGGACCGAACTCGTAAGCACCCATACCTCTATCGCAGTCAAAAGGGCTCAGTTTCAGGTTACCTTGCTTCGCATGTCTACGACCAAGTATGTAGACAATCTTAGAAGGAGTCTAATGTGGGGAAGCGACAATCGAAACTAATTGAAAAAAGCCTCGTTAGACTTTACTGAATCTCTACCTCATCCCAGACGAAAACAGTAGGGTTTCGACCTGTTTGGGAAATGTAAAAAGAGGATAATGAAGCATCAGGTTGTCGATGATTAACTGAAAAGATTTTCCACATAAAGAGAAAATTATACCCTGGTTTTTTTGGTAAATATCTAAGCGAATAATTCGTTTAATCGAAGGTAGACTAGCTTTTAGCTTTTCTTCGCTTGACTTCTGTGCTTGTTCATCTTGTTCCAATCAGTAATCAAACATCCTATGATGGCCATGAGGTATCTCGCCTTGATATTCACACTCGGTCTGTTTTTTAATCCAGCTAATGCCCAAAGGACCAATTACATAAGGGCTGGTATTGCCGGTGGCTCCACCAATTACCTGGGTGACCTCGACAATGACTTTACCTTCCTATTTACCAGAGGGTCATTTGGCTTAGACGTATCTTACAAATTCAATCCTTTGATGAGTGTACGCCTGGGCTTCATGCAAGGCTGGGCCGGTGCTGCCGATTCCGTCTCCAATGACTTGGCCAGAAACAGGCGCAACCTGCATTTTCGAACACCTATCACCGAGGGTAATTTCCAGTTGGTCATTGACTTTATTGCCAATGATCGTCGATTTAGGGACCGTCCCAATTATGTACCCTATGTCTTTGGTGGATTTAGCATCTTCAAGTTCAATCCCCAGGCCCTCTATCAAGGAGAATGGGTGGATCTCCAGCGCATCGGTACCGAAGGACAGTTTATCCTTGGCAACAACGACCTGGACCCCTATGCCCTCGTACAGTTGGCTATACCCATGGGAGCCGGGGTAAGGTTCAAGTTGGCCGATCAGTGGGACCTCGAACTGGAAACGGGATTTCGGAAGACCTTCACTGATTATCTCGATGATGTCAGTGGTGTTTATCCCGACAGAGATGCACTTTTTGAGTCCGCAGGGGGAGGAACCTTAGGAACCAGGGCCGTAATCCTCTCCGATCCCGACAATGTCGCCGACCTCAACGGAATTCGTGGAGATCGTACCCAGGCCGACTGGTATGTATTTACCGTAATGAGGCTCAATTATATCTTCGACTGGAGAAGATGTCCACAGCCCAGGGGACGATGGAAAAGATAGATGAATGGCTAAAGCGCTCTTGGCCTTGCCATAAATCACCTGTTTTCAAGCCCAAGAGCGATATGGATTGTATCTCAAAAAAGATTCCTGACAATCATTTATCAATTAAAAAACTGCCCTTTTCATAGGAGCAGTTTTTCTTTTTTTCCTATTTTGTGAAATATCTCTCAGGGAGATCAGCAGGCTGAATGCTTAATTACAGGAAGATTTAAAAAAAATCCGGAGACCTTTAAGCCCCTGCATGCAAGAGGAATTGTCCTACAAAGACGGCGGCAATGAATGAAGGTTCCTGGCAGAGGGGTAATTAAATTTTTGATTTTATGTCCAAACAGGTCGATATTCCAAGTTTACCCAAGGGTGAATTTTTTAAAAGCCAGATCGGCATTATGTCTAATACCCTGGAGACTTTTTCTTCCTATCAGGAAAGGCTGGGGGACTTCTTCAGGCTAAATTTGGGAGGAAGGCCTGTACACATCACGACCGACCCGGACATCGTAGCCCACATATTGGTAAAGAACAACCGCAACTACTCCAAGGACAGGCCGAATAGGATTGTGGCTGACTACATAGGAAATGGAATTCTTACCAGTGAGCCTCCCTATTGGCTGAGGCAGCGCCGGCTTATTCAACCTGCCTTTCATCGGCAGCAGATCGAAAACCTTTCCAAAATCATGATTTCGGAGGCCCAGCGTTTTATCGATCACATTCCTTCCGATGGTCAGCCTACCGAGCTTCACGAGCAAATGGTCAACCTGACCCTCAATGTGGTCTCCAAATCCCTTTTTAGCACGAGTATCGATGACGAATTGATGTACAGGGTAGACAGAGCCGTATCCTCTCTGATGGAATTGGCCATAGCCCGCATTCGCAATCCCATCAAGCTGCTCACCTTTCGGCTTACGGGGAAGATGAAGGAATTCAATCAAAGAATTCATGACCTGGATGAGACCATCTATCAGATCATAGATAGCCGCCGCGGGGAAGTGCTCAGAAACCAAGATTTATTGGACATGCTATTGGCTTCCAAGGATGCCGATAGCGGTGAGGTGCTTTCTGACAAGCAGCTCAAGGAAGAAACCATGGTACTGTTTTTGGCTGGCTACGATACTTCTTCCAATGCCCTGACCGCCACCATGCACCTGCTGGACAAGTATCCCGAGGTTCAGGAGAAAGCCCGAGCCGAGGCTGATGCGGTAGTAAAAAATGGTAGCATCGCCTTCGAAGACCTCCGACAACTTCCCTACATCACACAGGTGATCAAGGAAAGTATGCGTCTTTATCCCCCCGCCTGGATCATTGGAAGAGAGGCACTGGGACCGGATACCCTGAACGACTATCCCCTCCAAACCGGAGACAGTGTGAGTATTTATATCTATGGCCTGCATCGCAATCCTCTTTATTGGGAGAATCCAGAAGTCTTTGACCCCAGTCGCTTTGAGGAAGAAAAGGAGTGGCATCCCTATGCCTACATTCCCTTTGGAGGAGGCCCCAGGCTCTGTATCGGACAGCAGTTTGCCATGACAGAAATGCAGGTAGCCCTCCCTTTGATTTTGCATCGCTTTAACTTTAAAAGGGTGGAGCAGGGCCCTATCAAGTACAACCCCGCAGTTACGCTGAGACCAGCAGAACCTATCATGATGAGCTTCGAGCGCAGGTAGTGATCAAGCCTTTTCTTTTATCAGCTGAACTTCCCGGAGAGGGAAGGCTATCGCAAATATGGTTCCCTGTCCGGGTTTGCCCTCCACAGAAATACTTCCCTTCATGGCTTCCACCTGCACCTTAACCAGTTAAAAACAAGGTATTTACAATAACTCCAACAGCGCTCTAGCCATTTATTCGTGATAATCATTACTAATCAACGGCTCCACTTGTATTTTAAAATGCAGTAAATGGCCCGAAATCCATCTCTCCAGCCGATTTTTTTACCTTCTTCGTAGGTTCTCCCATAATAAGAAATCCCCACCTCGTAGATTCTGACTCCTTTTATCCTGGATACTTTGGCGGTTACTTCAGGTTCGAATCCAAACCTTTTTTCTTTCAGATTTAGGGACTGCACCATTTTGGTGTTAAATAATTTGTAGCAGGTCTCCATATCCGTGAGGTTGAGTCCCGTCATCATGTTGGAGAGGAAGGTCAGAATCTTATTGCCTATAGAATGCCAGAAAAAAAGTACCCTGTGGGGATTGCCACCCATGAACCGCGATCCGTAGACCACATCTGCAAAACCGTCAAGGACAGGTCGAAGCAGGTGATTGTACTCGGCAGGATCATATTCCAGGTCGGCATCCTGAATGATGAGGTAGTCTCCGCTGGCCTTAGAAATTCCGGTATGCAGAGCTGCTCCCTTGCCCTGATTGACCTCGTGGTGGTGAAGCTGTATGTTAAAGTCTGGGTTTGATCCCATGTAGGCCTCAATGGCTTCTCCAGTCTTGTCTTTGGAACAATCATTGACGATGATGACTTCTTTTTTAATGCCATCAATCAGGCTTACCTTCTTTACTTTATCCAGGATCAGGTGAATTGTGGCCTCTTCGTTGTAGACGGGGATAATTATGGAGAGCTTGTTAATTTTCATCGGGCTAAATGTAGTAGGAATTCTCAAACTATCTGACAAATATCGGATTTTTGCCCTATGTTGCATAGGATTGACCTACCCCAGCTTTGATTAAAAGCCTCTCAACCCTATGAACATGTCGCCTTCCATCCTCAGTCTGATTTTTTCATATTTGCTGATTGCCTTTTTTTCCCTGATTTACTACCCCAAGTACAAGGCTCCTCAGGCAGAAGCTACCCTTGGCTGGGACGTCTCTGGCTATTACATGTACCTTCCCGCTGCCTTTATCTATCAAGATCTCAAAAAAGTTGAATTCCGGGATGAGATCATGAAAGCTTACGAGCCTACCCCAGACTTTCAGCAAGCCTATCCCTACAAAAATGGCAACTGGGTGATGAAGTACTCTATGGGTCAGGCAGTAATGTACCTCCCTTTCTTTTTCTTGGGGCACAGCTATGCCCTGGTCAGTGCTTATCCGGCTGATGGTTTTTCTCTTCCCTACCAGGTAGCTATCAGCCTGGGTTCTATGCTCATGGCCTTCCTGGGGCTATGGATCATTCGAAGGGTTTTGCTTCGATTCTTTAAGGAGGGAGCTGTGGCAGGAGCTCTTGTCATCGTTGTCTTCGGTTCAAATTACCTGGACTACAGCTCCATGAACGCGGCCATGACCCACAATTACCTATTTACGGTCTATGCCGGATTGCTCGCGCTCACCATTTCCTTCTATGAAAATCCCAGTTATCGAAAGGCCGCTGGAATAGGCGCCCTCGTAGGGATAGCCGCCTTGACCCGACCTACAGAAATTCTTTCAGCTATTCTTCCTCTGATGTGGGGCTTGTATTTTCCTCTGGGAAAATTTCTCAAAGAGCGATTGAACTTTCTTCGCAGCCATCTACCCAAATTCCTCCTGGCGGCAATTCTGACCGGGGCCGTCGGTTTCCTACAATTGCTCTACTGGAAATGGGTAGGAGGCGATTGGCTGATCTACAGCTACCAGGATCAAGGCTTCAGCTGGTTACATCCTCATATCATGGACTGCCTCTTCAGCTACCGGGCGGGATGGTGGATTTACTCTCCCTTGATGGTCCTGCCTCTTTTGGGTTTTCCCTTTTTAGCAGCAAAAAATCAAAGGGTTTTCTGGCCTAGCCTGGCTTTTTCCTTCCTCTTTATGTATGTAACCTTTGCCTGGGATATCTGGTGGTATGGTGGTTCCCTGGGCCAGCGGGCCATGGTACAGGCTTATGCTGTCCTCCTCCTTCCTCTGACAGCCCTGACAGAGTGGATTCATTCGAGAAAAATTCTGACCTACATTTTCTATATTCTGGTAGGACTGGGCATTTATCACAATTTATGGATTACCCATCAAGCGCATAAAGGTGGACTCTTTGTTCCAGAACAGGTTACAGAAAGATACTTTAAAAATATCCTGTGGAGATACGAGGCAAAACTCAATGTCAAACTTCTGCTTGACAATTCAGAAGGTTTTTTGGGAGAACCTCGTGATATTCTTGAAATCGCCAGGACTGACCTGGAAGCCGACAGACTTTCTCCTTCTCCTTTCCCTCCGATTCAGGGTCAACAATCCCTTTGGGTCAGTAACGACAAGGAGTTTTCTGATAATTGGATGATTCCTGTCTCTCCCTTGGAGAAGGATTATCTTCGCCTACAGACCCAAGTAAGGTGTATCAGCAAAGAATGGGAATGGTGGAGGGTTCCACAGGTCATCATGGAGCTTAGGAAAGGGAGAAATGTCGTAAAGTCCCAAATCATTCGACCTCACAGGCACATGAATGAAGGTGAAACCATTGAGATGAATGTCGATATGAGACTACCCAGCGGGGATTACGAGCAGGTGAAGGTATACCTATGGAATGCCGGAAGCACCCACCCCCTCCTCGTGGATCAATTGGTCCTCCTGGCTTTTGACGATTAAAGGGCTTCCCGCTCCAACCAGTGGTTGCGAGACCAAATACGTTTCACCTCCCAACCCTTGGCTTCAAGCAGTTTTTTCCGATAGATCTCTCTTTCTTTGGCGCTTTTCCCACTGAAATAATTTGGGCCTTCGCACTCTACAGCAAGGCTGGGGTGATGCTCTCCCGCTTTTCGGACGGCCAGGTCTATCTTATAGCCTGTGTCTCCGTAATTGCGAACAAGGTCAAAGCCCTTTTTCCGATAATATGCCTCAACCCTGTCGGCAAGGATATTGGGAGCTTCATGCCTAAGGTCTTCTTCCTGCTGGACATTGAGGATGCGGAGGGCATCCCGGCTCCGCCCTTCCGAAACAGCCTTGACAAATCGAAGGTAATCCCGAAAAAGCCTGGGGCCTTGGTTTACCGACTGCTCCACCCGTAAATCTCCCGGATTGAAAGAGCAGACCACATATATCTTGCGCCTTGCCCTCGAAATAGCCACGTTGAGGCGGTTTTCACCGGCTTCCTTGTTGAGCAAGCCAAAGTTACTGCTCAGCCGACCCTTCTCGTCATATCCATATCCGGTAGAAAAAATAATAATATCCCGCTCGTCCCCCTGTACATTCTCTATATTTTTGACAAACAGGCCTTGAAATTCCTCCCCCTGCCGCTTTTGCAGGCAGGCTTGGAGAAGTTCGTAGGTGGAAGGATCGACTTGCCCCAGGGATTCCAGTTCCTGATCGATCAGGTCTCGGATAAGTTCCTGCTGCTGGTAGTTGAACGTAACAATGCCTATGGAGGGCTGATCTCCTCGTCGGATCAATTGTTTGATAAGTCGAATCACCTCCAGTCCCTCGGGGAGGTTGCTATTCTGTTTCCATTCCCCTTCTACAGCAATCCAATTGAGGGGAGGTTGGTCGAGGGGATCAGGCTGAGCCGGAGAGATCACTTCTAATTTACCTTCGTAGAAAGCTTGGTTGGAAAAATTGATCAATTGCTGGTCCTTAGAGCGATAATGCCAATTGAGGTGGCTTTCTTCGAAGGTATTGATCGCCAGGTCCAGGATGGAGCTTACCTCCAGGGCCATCTCGTCCTCCACAAATTCCTCTTCTCCTGCTTCTTCGTACCTCACGGTGTAAAGATTGGTAGGTGCAAGCTGCTTGTTGTCCCCGGCGATCACCCCTTGTTTCCCCCTCAACAGGACAGGAATAGCCCTTTCTACAAAGCACTGGGAGGCTTCATCAAAGATGACCAGGTCAAAGAAGTCTTTTTGCATGGGAAAAATGGCAGCAGCCGATTCTGGAGAAGCCATCCAGCAGGGAGCCAGCAAGTTGAGGCCCTTATTCCAGGTCTTTTCGATGAGCTTTCGGACAGACCATAACCTTCGCTTCTTGCTTACCTGATGGTAAATTTCACGGAAGGTAATGGGATTGTTGAGGCGATTGTATTCTATGATTTCTACCAGACTTTCTTTTAGCCTTCTGAGAATCAATTCATTGACCCTATTTCTTTTCTGATCGTATTTTTCTGTGAATTCCCGCTCTTTCCTGGGCCAGGATCGGCTGCTCACTTCCCTTAGGATTGGCTTTTGGCTTTCCAATTGTTCTATCCAAAAAAAGTAGATGGACTGCTTGATCTTATTTATTAGCAGCTCCTCATCCAGGGAAAAATGTGGCTGCAGCAGTCGAATCCCTTCCAGCTCTTTGGTGGTAGCCCCTTTTAGCAAGACATCCAGGTCTCTGAGGTCTTCAAATTCTTCCTTCAGACTCTCCTTTAGGGCCTCAACGAAAGGTTGGATTTCACCAGGGTCTTTAAAACCTTGGCTGAGCAGTAAGATTTGCGATTCGTGGAGAAACCATTGCCAGCTGTTGAGGACTTGGATCAGGTTTTGGTTGAATGCCTCGAAGCTCTGGACCAGCTCCATGCTTTCTCTCCATTTTTCCAGGTCAAATTGTCCCAGACGAAACTTGGGTTTGATTTTGGGGAAATAACTCATGGACTTCAGCTGCTCGAAGTATCCCAAATGCTTTCTCTTTTCTTCCAGCCACTTCCATTTTTCCTCCTGAACATCCAAAAGAGGAAAATCTCCGAAAAATTCCTCCTCATGGTATTTGACATACCAATCGTGAAGCTCTCGAAAGTAGTCGATTTCTCTTTCCAGGACATTTCGGTAATATTCAGGTGTAAAGGTCTGCCCAAAGCCTTCGGCGATTTTTTTCAGGAACCATCGGGCCTGCTGATAATCCAGGCGGAGAAATCTCAGAGGCTTTGTATAGGTATCTCGGTATTTTTGGCTGTGTTTGAGCAAGCTTCCCAGCAACTTCCAGTATCCATCGTCCAGCCATTTCCGTGCATCTAGGCCCTGAAGTAGTTTTTCCAATTTTTCCAGCCTTTTGCCAACCGCAGCAGCTTTGGTTTTGCCGGATTGCAGGGCATTCCAATCGGTGAGGACCTTGGTTTTCTCCACCCATCCATCAATTTCCTTGAATTCAGCGATGCGCTCCCGGTTCAAGGCTGGGTTCAACATGCGGCTGCTTAGTTTTTTCTCCAGTTTTACGTACTGTAGGTGAATACCCGAAATATACTCCGGCATGGCCTCGATTGCCGATAGGATGTTATTCCGCTCGGTGGAGGTATAGCTGTGAAAGGAAAGCCTGGGATTCCAGGGGTGGTCAGGCCGCATGAGGTCCGAATAATCCTTAAGACTCCTTATTTTGTAAAGGAAGTCATGGAGCTGTTCCCGGTTCAGGTCTTGTGCCAATGCTTTCAAAGGCAGCTTTTCCTCCTCAGGATCACTGGAGAGGTAAAGTTCGTGGGCACTCATGCCAAATTCTTCAAGCCCTATCAGTGCCTGATAGAGTTCCTCAAAGTTTCGATTGAGTCGGTCAAGCTCCCGAGACAACCGCTTATAATCGTGCTCCCACTTGGTGATGTTGAGGTCGATGAGGTCTCTTTGATAGCCCTCGATGGCATCTATCTGCCGCTGAAGCTGGCGAAAAACCTGTCCCCTGTCATGCCGATAGTCGTGGACCAATACAGAAAAATCAGAAAGTCCCAAGGCTTCCAGCCGCTTGTAGACCACATCCAGGGCAGCCCGCTTTTGGGAAACCAGGAGGATTTTTTTGCCGTGAGCCAAGGCATCAGCTATTATATTGACGATGACCTGAGACTTTCCTGTGCCTGGAGGACCGTGGATAACCAGGGAGTTGCCATGCTTGACCTTAAGGATGGCATCTTCTTGAGATTGGTCCACATCCGTTACGAAAAACCGATCTTCCTCCTTGATGTAGGGGAGATCTTTGCTTCGTGAAGGAAGGGGAGGCTGAAAGAGCTGATGGACCGGAAAATTTTCGAGCCCTTCTTCGATCTTGTTGTAATTGGTCAAAAGGGCTGAGTCAGACTGAGGAAAAATCCCTAGTACAGCCTGAGACTGAAAGGTCAAGACACCCCTTCGCAGCTGTTGAAGCTCTTCTTTCTTCTTATCTTCAAAAACTTTTAACTCAAGGTCGAAGAGCCTGGGATTAAAATTTACTTCTACTTCATACTCTTTAACTTTTTCGTAAAGTCCTCTCAACCATTCCAACCAATCCTTACCAGTTTCAACCTCTTCCTCCCAAAATTCATCCTTGAGTCTTAGCTGATTGTATCGCTCATAGGCAAGAAAAAAAGTTTTGTTAAACTGAATACCTTCTTCTTTGAGGTATTTGAGTTTCCAGCGGGGCCGACCTTTGAGCTTTCTTTCCAGCCTCACCGGAAAAAGCAGGACAGGACAGCGGCAGATGGTTTCATCTATAAATTTACCCTCGACAAAGGGATAGCCCAAAAACAGGTCGTAGCTCCCGCTTTCTTCTTCGAGTCCCTGAGCGGTACGGTAGACCTGGTTAAGCCTGCGGTCCAGAAGATTGGTAGCCTCAAATCGGGGATTGAGACGTGAAATAAGGGATACATCCTTTCCCTGGATAATTTTTTGGAGAATCTGCTCGGCTGTATCTTCTTCGATAAAGCTAAAATCCTTGAGGTCGATGTCCCGGCGCTTGGAGAGGCGTCCGAGGCGAAGGGAACGATTGGCCTGACTGAGATTGGTCAGACGTAATTTGTAGCTATGAAGGATTTGTCGCATGAAAAAGTTTGGCGGAAATATTTGCCCTGTGAAATTAATAAAAAAGTTATACCCCATAGCTCGGCGGGGTCAGCTTCCCTATTCAATCACAAAAAGAGGGATATCGCCAAAAAGGTTGATCGGGGTATAGGGATGTTGTTTGCCTCCCGTCAGGGTCTTGACCCGGGTGGTGACGTAAAGGTTGAGCTCGAGAAGGGAAATCAACTCATCGTTGTTGTAATCTGCGTATCCATCCAGGCCCTCAAGGATGGCCTTGGTAAAGGCTCCATGCTTCCACCTTCCATTTTCAAAAGAAAATTCTGCCCCACTGGAAGAGGTCATTACTGTTACACCAGCCTGCTCACCTATGATATCTTCCAACGCCTGATTCACGTTGAGGGCCTTTACAGAGGCTAATTCCATCATATTAAATCCTGACTGTCCGCTGTGGCAAGCGTCCAGAAAGATAAGCTTTTTGCAAGGGGTTCCGTTAATGCCCTGTGTGATCTGGTTGATATTCAGCCCTGTAGCAAACAAGTCATTGGACTGAAAGTCAGAGGGTAAAATATAGAGGTTACCTTTGTTGTCCAGGGCCCCGTGGGAAGAAATAAAGAGGATGATGACATCTTTTTGGGTAGCTTCTCTCTCCAGCCAGCTCAGGCCGCGCTTGATGCTGATGAGGTCTGCTTCTTCGTTGAGAAGTTTTTTGACCTTCACCCTGCCATATAGAGAGCCTTCCAGCTCTTTGAACTTATCGGCGATGGCGGAGGCATCCTCATGGGCGTAGGTAAGGTCGATGGGCTCGGTCTGGTAATCGGAGACTCCGATGGAGAGGATGTAGAGGTCGGGCTTGAAAGGGTCCAAATCTCCCGGGACCTGATCCTCCGGATTTTTGCTCACGATGAGTTCACCGGCTCCCTCGAAGGAACCTTCTTCAGGTTCTCCCCTCAGGTTGGTTTTCATGATGAGCATATCGCTTCCTCCATTACCGTAGGAGCGGGTTCCACCGGCGAGCAGAAAGCCTCCATCCCGGCAGGGACTGATCCCGTGGGCCCAATCCTTGTTCGAAGCAATGGGATTTTGCTCCCAAATGAGGTCCCCACTTTCATTGACTTTTAGTAGCCAGATGTCCCGGTTGCTTTCTCTGCGCTGCCGCTGTCCGGCTAGGATGAACCCACCACTGACTTTTTCTATGTCTACAAATCCTTCTGCCCCTTCTTCCCCCAAATCCCTGGTCCACATGACAGAACCCGAAGGGGAAAGGCCCATGAGTCGGCCGTCAGGGCTGCTGGCCTCGGTTTTACTTCCACGACCCGCTACCATCAGACTTCCATCAGAGGTCATGGCCATGCCCTCAGCGACTCCGACCCCTTTTTCTCTTACTATCTTTCTCCAAATTCCCTTTCCATTTCGGTCTACCTTGAGGATGACCATATCAGAAGCGGATCGGGGATAGACCCCATATCCAGCCATAAAAAATGCATCGTCGGGGCCTTGAATGATAGAATGGCCGCGCTCATCGTATTTTCCTCCATATACTTCCTCCCACATAAGATCCCCTACTGCATTGAGGCGGAGCAGCCAGAAATCACCTTTGCCACTTCCTTTCGAATCGGTGAATCCGCAAAGGGCAAAACCCCCATCGCGGGTCTGGATGAGGGACTTGATCTCGTCAGATTTATTTCCCCCGAAGGTATGCTCCCACATGAGCTCACCGTATCGATTGAGCTGGGCTACCCAGGCATCAAGGTGGCTGCTGTCCTTTCCCCTCTTATATCCTGCAAGGGTGTAGTTGCCATCCCGGGTTTCGATGATATCGCTCACCCAGTCAAATCCCTCTTGCCCCAGGTATTTGCGCCAAAGTTCTTCTCCGTAAGCATCAATCTTGAGCACCCATATATCGCTTTTGCCTGCCCCAAAAGAATAAGTGATGCCCGCCACGACCATGTCTCCATCAGAAGTTTCGATGGCCTTGATCGCATGTTCATTGTAAGGACCTCCGTAAAAGCGGGTAAAACGGAGTTGGGCCTGAGCGGAAAAAGAGAGCAGGCTAAAAAGGGAAAGTAACAATAGGTATAACAGGCGCATGGAAGATTCTGTAGGGAAAATAGAAAATAAACGTAGGATACTCATTTTACGCATCAAGAGGGCCTTGGATTCGCCCAAAAATCGACCCTTTTTACCCATAAAGCTATTTAAAAAAGGAAGTATCAACCATTCTTCGTGGCTGTGCATTTAGGAAATTCAGGGGTGCTAACTATCTTTGATAAGAGAAGTTACACGTATATTCATTTGTACTGAATCTAATCAAACCGCTTATGCAACGTTTCGTTGGAATGCTAGGTCTCGTAATGAGCATTTTTTTTGTGGGCTTTGGGGTGGCCATCATGATCATTCGCCCTGAAACCAACCTTTTTAAGGATGCTCCTGCCTGGTATCATGTGCTGATCGGCATGCTCCTGGTAGCCTATGGGATCTTCCGTTTTTGGAGATCATACAAGACCCTAAAAGAAAACAAGCGATATTGATATGACTCGATTAGCTTTTTGTATACGTAGCCTGGCAACTTTATTTCCTCATCCTCTGGGCTACCTGATCTTATTCTTTGGATGCTGGGGCCTCTCCTCCTTGCAGGCCCAGGAAATTCAGGCCCAACTGGACATAGGCCGTAGAAAACCCAAGCCTGATTTCATAGAATATTCCCCCGTGGACAAAGGCCTCGTAACCCTGGGACCAGCCAGTAGGGCTTCCACCCGAATCCTCTCCCTGATCAAGTATGACAGCAATTTTGAGAAGTCCTGGTCAGAAGACATCATTAGGCAAAACGGTCGAAAAAACGTCGACTTCATGACTGTCCTCGGAAAAAATATCCTGGTATTCATATCGGAATTTTTTCCTAAAGACAAAATCATCAAAACCTACTATTACCGATATGACCTCAGGGGCCAGGTTCTGGAAGAGGAATCCCTGCTTTCCATATATCCCAACCAAAAAGAGCAGAAAGTAGACCTCCAATATGTGCTTTCCCCTGATAAAAAGCGTTTGCTATGCTACAAAAACCTCCAAAACCGCAAGGAGGCTGAGAAGGTTCTTTATTACCTTTTTTCAGAAAGTGGAATCAGCATTGGCAACGGGGAATTGCAGCTAAAATATCCCGATAACCGTTTTCGGATTACGAATATTCGCCTGAGCAATGAGGGCAACATCTTCATTTTGGGACAATTCTCAAAGCGGGGCTGGGCCTTTGACTCCGAATCGTATAGTTACCTCGCCTACCGCTACGATACCCGCTACAACCAGGGCGAAGAATTTCAGATCGATCTCGACGACCGCGTCATTACTGATCTAACCTTTAGGGTAGACAGGGATGAGAACATATTTTTGGCCGGATTTTATTCTAATAGAGGGGCGGATCAAATGGCCGGTACCTTTCTTCAAAAAATAAGCAAAGAAGGCATCGTACTCACCGATGCGACGGCTCCCTTTACCCCATACTTTCTACAAAACTACCTCTCTCAGGGGCAGATCAACCGGGGCAAAGAACTCAGAGACTTCTACATCCGTCCGGGTGATGGAATTATTCTTCGCTCGGATGGTGGGGTCCTTTTGATCGCGGAAAAATTTTACATTACGTATCAGACCTATCGGGATCGATTCAACGTGTTGGTCGACAGGGAGATTTATCACTATGATGATGTGATCCTTACTTCTATCAGTGCCTCCGGCCAGATCGAGTGGCAATCGGTCGTTCCTAAGCGTCAGGTCTCGGACCAACCGGAAAACCTCTCCTTCTTCAATGCCTCCAGTCCACGGGGTACCTATATTTTTTATGAATACAAGCCCCGAAAGGGCAACCTCAACATCTATTATCAGGTGGTAGACATTACTGGAAATGTAGGTCCCAGAACTCCTCTTATAAAGGACTTCAGGTATGGGGATGTATACTATCCCCGGTATAGTGTACAGACAGATAATTCTGAAGCCCTCATGGTCTACATACAAAATCGGGGACGTATCTACACCGTGTTGCGTGTTCGGTTTGAAGAATAGCAAAACTTTTGTAACTATCAGCGCCCTGGGACTTTGCCCGAAGGTGCTATTTTTTTGAATCAATCCATCCTATGTCCAAGCAGCCCGATCGCACTACTCCACCGGAGTCTAAGCCTTTTCACCATATTCCTTTTCCTAAGTATAGGAGCAGGCACCTCTCTAACGGGATCGAGGTTCACTTTCTCCCCTTTGGCGAGGTTGGGGTACTTGAATTCCAGGCCATTTTTCGGGCGGGCAAAAACTTCCTCCCCATTGCCGGCCTTGGCAGTTATACTACTCGCATGATGCAGGAAGGAAGCCAGCGCTACTCCAGCCTTCAGTTATCGCAGCAACTCGATACCTACGGTGCCTGGATCAATGTGGAGCAGGAGGAAGAAGCTATTGCCTTCAAGTTGGCTACCACCACTCCCAATGCTCCTTTTACCCTTCCCTTGCTCAAGGAAATTCTTCTTCACCCCCGTTTTCCAGCTGAAGAATTCGATCAGATGAAGCAGCGGGGCCTGCACTCAGCCAGGATCAACTTTGAAAAGACCACTACCCACGCCCGTCGAAACTTTGCTCACCAGCTATTTGGGGCCAGCCATCCCTACGGCCTACATACAGGTCCTGAAGAGATTGAAAAGCTCG
Organism: uncultured Bacteroidia bacterium; assembly: GCA_964564415.1. GTDB lineage: Bacteria > Bacteroidota > Bacteroidia > J057 > J057 > JALEFZ01. Next base: position 54,016 of record CAZMAV010000007.1, read on the forward strand.
ACCTGAATCAGGTCATTCAATACCACGAAGACTGGCTATTCCCCGCCAACATGAGCTTGGCCGTAGTTGGAAAATTTGAAGAAGCAGAAATTATGAGCCTGATGGAGGAGGAGTTTGGACAATTGAAACTCTCAGGAACTCCCATCGAGGAGGTCCGGGAATTTCCCTACCCTGCTCTCAATCAAAGGGGGCGGAGACATATCTCCTTAGGTGGCATGCAGTCTACCGTGCGATTGGGACACCTGACGGTCCAGCGTAGCCATCCCGACTATTACCGCTTAGCGGTGGTATCCACTATTTTGGGGGGCTACTTTGGCTCCCGATTGATGAGCAACATCCGGGAAGAGAAGGGGTATACCTACGGAATCTATGCAGGGATCGCAGCCATGAAGCATGAAGGGGTCCTTATCGTCCAGGGAGATGTAGGCAATGAATATGTAGAAGCGACCATCAAGGAGGTCAAAAAGGAGATGAAAAGGCTGCAGAAAGAAGAGATTGGAGAAGAGGAGCTTTCATTGGTGAAGAATTATCTGCTGGGCAAAAGTATCAGCGAGCGAGAGTCTCCCTTCCAAATGGGAGATTGGCTGCGTTTTTCCCTGGTCAACGGTATTTCCTTCGAAGAACTTGACAGGCGTTTTGAGGTCATCCGAAAGCTGAAGAGAGAAGAGGTACCCGAATTAGCCTCTAGGTATTTCAAGCCAGAAGATATGCTGGAGGTAGTCGCAGGTGCTTGAGGGAAAGATGACTAATCTGGTCTCCCTTATCCCATTTACTATTTCCAACAAAAATCAAGATGCCGGCCTCTTTCAAGGTCGGCATCTTGATTTTTAGGCATTCATGATTCTCACGAATCATTTTTTGCGATTCAACCCATAGCGCTCTTGGGATTGAAAATAAGGTACTTATGATAAGCCCAACAGTACTTTAGCCATTCATTTGTGATCATCGCAATTTCCTTAGGCCATGAGTTTCTGGACGATATCCTCGGTAGTGATTCCTTCTGCATCTGCTGTGAAACTGGCTACGATGCGGTGGCGAAGAACAGAGGTTGCCACGTCCTGAACTTCCTGTATATCAGGAGAATATTTTCCTCTGAGCAAGGCCAGGGCCTTAGCGGCCAAGACCAGGTACTGAGAGGCTCTGGGTCCTGCTCCCCATGTGATCAATTCTTTGATCTCATCAGAAGCGTGAGAAGTAGTGATCCGGGTTTTGTTGACCAGATTTACCGCATATGAAATGACATTATCCGGTACATCGACTTTGCGGACCAGGTCCTGAAAGTAGATAATCTCCTCGACTGTCAGGACGGTATTGACTTCTACTTCCCGGTGGGTGGTGGTCTGCTTTACGATGTTGATTTCCTCCTCAATGGAGGGATAATCTACGAAGAGGTTGAACATAAAGCGGTCCAACTGGGCTTCGGGGAGGGGGTAGGTACCCTCCTGCTCAATGGGATTTTGGGTGGCCAAAACGAAGAAGGGCTTGGCGAGTTCATTGACGACTCCTCCGATGGTAACACGCTTCTCCTGCATGGCTTCGAGCAGGGCTGCTTGGGTCTTGGGAGGGGTACGGTTGATCTCGTCAGCCAGGATTATATTGGCAAATATAGGCCCGCGAATGAATTTGAAGTACTTTTTGTTGGTGTCATCGTCAATCTCGAGGATTTCTGTCCCTACAATATCGCTGGGCATGAGGTCCGGGGTGAACTGAATCCGGTTGAATTTCAGGTCCAGCACCTCGGCGATTGTGCTGACTAGTAAGGTTTTTGCCAGCCCCGGCACCCCTACCAGGAGGGTGTGCCCTTTGCAAAAGAGAGCGATTAACAGCTTCTCTATGACATCCTCCTGACCGATAATAACTTTGGAGATTTCTTTTTTTAGCTCACCATACTTATGAGCGAGGGCATCCGCAGCCTCTACTTCTGTCTGATACTTCTGCATTAATTCAACCAGTTTTGCAGTGCATTTTGGCACTCGGTGGGTTTGATGTCAATATAGATATTATTCTTAGCCCTTTCTAGCCAATTCTCGAAATTCTCCGAGCGCTTGGCAAGCAAGGCTGCGTTTCTGATTTTTTGGTAATCCATATCCAGGTTGGGATAATGGGGACTTACCTTATTTTTCAGGTAAATGATGTGATAAGCTTTTTCTCCGTTGGGGAGGGTGTACTCCATGGGTTCGGAGATTTCACCTGCCTTCATTTCATCTACCTTAAAATACATTTCCGGGTCAAGGGCATCCATGGGAAGTTTGAGTTCTTGGGTCTGAGGATTGGCGATGCAGCCTCCACAGAAGCGGGTCATCCTATCCTGAGAAAAATTCATGGCTGCTCTTTCGAAGGTCAGGGTATCATTTTGGATGCGATTCAGAATGGCATTAAGGGAATCGATAGCGATAGAGTCTCCATTGGCGGTTACCTCTAATTGCTTGAGGATGTGGCTGGCCTTGATGACCTCCCCTTTTCTTTCATAGAGCTTGACGATGTGTATCCCAAACTCGGTTTCAAAGGGAAGGGAAACCTCTCCCGGCCTCATGTTGAAGACTACATTTTCAAACTTGGGTACCATAGCTCCCCTACCAAATTCTCCCAGGGAACCTTTTCGTTGCCTGCCTCCAGGCTCATCGGTATGCTTTGCGGCCATCTCACCAAAATCAGCTTCCCCTGCCAGGACCTTTCGGCGGACTTCTAACAGTTCTTCCCTGGCAGCCTTTCGGCTTTCTTTCGAATAGGGAGGCTTGATGACGATGTGATTGATCTGCACCTCGGCAGGAAGGAGTCCTAAGCTATCGGGATTGATAGAGCCAAAAAACTTTTTTACCTCTCTAGGTGTAATGTCGGTTTCAGCTTCGATGATGCTTTGCATTTGCTGGACCAAAAGGTCATTGCGAACGTCTTCCCGTACATCCTGACGAAACTGGGCAACTGATTTTCCATAGATCTTTTCAAACTGATCCTCCTGAATCTGCTGGAGCAGGGTGGAGATTCTGCGGTCCAGTTCTGCATCCACCTGCCCATCGGAAATTTCAACACTGTCCTGTCGGGATTTGTTGAGCATCAGTTTGGAGACGATCAGGTTTTCCATAACCTGACAGCGGAGGGTTCCGTCGTCTTTCTGACCATTAATTTTCAGGTAGTTGTACTGGTTTTCCACATCCGAACTCAGGATGATATCTTCTCCTACTACAGCTACGATCCTATCGATCGTCTGCTGAGCTCCTGCCTGGCTCCACAGGCCCAAACAGAGGATCATGCTCAGCAATATATTCCTCGACACATTCATAAAATTATGTTAATTTTTTGTTCAAGCATTATTTGACCCGCTCGAATTTATTGGTTGCGCGGGCTTCTTCGACCAGTCGCGCGATGGTCTGATTGATCAGGGCTTGTTTTCTTTGATTTTTGATGATCAGCTCGATTTCATCACTGACCATCCTCAGGGGTTTGATTTCACCTTCTTTGACGATGGAGAGCATTTTAAAAAAACAATACGAGATTATGTCTCCTTCCTGTTGCTGATACGGGTATACCATGCCTACGTTGGCTTTTCTAATGTTTCCAAAATAATAGCCTTGGGAAAGGTCGAGCAACTCGCCCTCATTACGAAAGGTACTGTCCATCTTGTAGGTTTGTGCCTCTTCGGCGCACCATTCGATCAGCTCTTGAATATCCTGGGCATTGCCCTCTTTAAGTTCATTGATGATCCAATACTGAGCTGCCTTTGTGGTCTTGATATAAAAGAACTGATAATAGGTGGCTTCACTGATAAATTTATCCGAAAATTTGTTGTAGTAATTGCGAATATCCCCTTCGCTCACTTCGAATTTTTCGGGGTGTGTATCAATGAGCCATTTGGCAAACTGCTGCTCCATCAAGGTACTTTCATAGTCCTGAAGTTGGGGCTGAATCTTCTCCTCTATGTCCTGTATGGCCCTGCCGGCAGCTTCTTTGACTACTTGCTGCCGCAGCCACTTTCTTATAAACTGCTCTGCATAGCGGGAACTGTCTTCTTCCGAATAAAGCTCCGGCAGGAAGTACTCCAACTCACTTACCCTAAGTTTGCTTTCACCATAGGTAGCGATCACCTCTGACTGCTCGGTTTCGCCTCCCTGTTTACAAGCCTGAAACAGACTTAGCAACAAGAAGACGAGCAGGAGAGCGAGGGGCTTGTATCCACTATTTAAAGAGTTTCTTAAATGCTTTCTCATTTATCTTGACGGGATAAGTATGGGCGAGTTCGTCCAGCCATTTCTCTTCCAAATAGTCCTGATAGCGGGTAATGGCCGCTGAACGAGCCTCCTCGAAGCTACGAATGCCGGCGGGTCGCTTGCCGGTGACTTTGACGGCCCGGTAAAAATTACCTGAGCTCATGATGTCGGAGATGTAGCCCTCTTCCTTGGAGAAAATTTCCTCCTTGATAAGCCCTTGTCCTTTTTCGTAGGTCATAGAAGTCATCCTCAGGCTTACGGGATTTTCGGCGTTAAGGACGGAGTCAACGGCATCCTCGTCAGCCCCATTTTTCAGCATATTCAAGGCTTCCTGCAGGACTTCCTCTTCGGAGGAGCGATATTCACGAACGTCCACGCGGGCATCGGCCTTGAAGGAGTCCCTGTTTGCCTCGTAAAATTCTTTTAGTCCGACGCTATCCTTTACGGCCTTTTTCCAGACTTTTTTCTCCATGAGGGTAAAGAGAAGGATGCCGTCTCTGTATTCCTGAAGAAGGTATCGGTACTCGTCATTCTTTTCAGGCAGCATCTTTTCTTCATACTTGAGCAATTCTGCTTCCAAAAATTTATCATAAACGGACTGCACGGCAGCATCCAGGTTTTGGTTGGGATTTCTGGGACGAGTTCTCAGGTAATAGTCGATAAGGTCCTGAACCCTGGCTTCATAATCTTCCCCAAGTTTGAAAAGGGGTTCTTCATAAAGTCCGCCATAGGTAGAATCAGGCTTCCAGGATGCACGAAGGAAGTTGGCATCGACGATATTCTTTAAAGAATCCAGGGGCTTTTCATAGGCCTGGAAATTATTTTCCTCCTTGATTCGCTTCAATAAAGCCTTGCGACTGATCTGGGAACGGCTGTCCCGGGAGATTTTTTGCTTGAGGGCTCCCCGGGACTCATCGAAGCTCTGTCTTTTTTCTACTTCCGTAACCTTCATGATGTGCCAGCCATAGTCAGTCTTGAAAGGCTCGGAGTATTCACCTTCCTCCAACTTGTATTTATAGTTTTCCATGATGGGAAGGAGACGATTGGTACCCAGGTCTCCTCCTCGGTTGGCGGTGTTGGGATCGTCGGAATACTGCTTGGCCAGTGTGGCAAAGTCTTCACCTGACTGCAATTGGTCGTGGATCTGTTTGATGATCTCCTCTGCTTTTTCCTCAGTGGGTGCGCTGTAGCGATCGCCAACACGGATGATGATATGTGCAGCTCTCTTGGTGCCCTGATTTTCGATTTTATCCTTGACTTTTATCAAATGATACCCGAATTGAGTTCTGACAGGCATAGATACTTCTCTCACCTCGGTATCAAAAGCTGCTGATTCAAAAGGATAAACCATGGCGAAGGCTGAAAAATATCCCAGGTTACCCTTGTTGCTCTTGGCTGAGGGATCCTCAGAGTATTGTTGGGCTAATTCTTCGAAGTCCTTACCGAATTTTACCACAGAGTCGCGGTACTGCAGGATTTTTTTGTATTGGGCGAGGGTATCTTCGGGAGAGGGATTGGGAGGAAGACGGAGCAAAAGGTGGCTGGCGTCGATCAGATAGCCGGATCGCTCATATGCTTCTTCGATTAACTTTTCCTCTACGTCCTTGGCTGAAAGGTAGGGCTGTACCAGTTGCTTGCGGTATTGCTCAAACTCTCGATTAAAGGATTGGGTAGTATCGAGGCCAGCGGCTTCGGCAGCAAAGACCTTCCGCTTAAAGTTGATGTAGAGATCGAGGTATTCCCTGTATTGCTCGGGACTGTGATCCGCAGCTTCTGCTTCACCCCCGTTATTTTTGGCATAAACCCGCTCAAACTCGCTTTTGCTTACTTTTTCCTGTTCGAAGGTAAGTAGCATTTTCTCTTTTTTCTTCTTTTTCCGCTGTGCGTGCAACTGATAGGGAAGGCTCATCAGGCACAAAGCCGATACGCTCAAAAACAGAAAAAAGACCCGTTTCATACTAGGAATCATTGTGTTTAGCTTATTTTTTGGCTGGATAAATTTAGTAAACCTCACTGATTAAAGAAATGCATGACAACAAGCATTCCATAGAAATCGAACAAGTGGCCTTGAATGGCAGGCTTTAGGCATTAAAAATGCCAATATGGCCCAAAAAAAGGAAAATCTGATGGAATGCCATTGAGGCAGGCCAAACTTGACAACTTGTCAATGGCATACAATATGTTATTTTACTGTGTCATTCAAACTATTCACAATACTTTGGGAAAAAGGAACGAACAAAACGAAGATATGGAGGACAATCTTAAAGATCAGGAATCCAAAAAGATAACTTCGGAAGAAAAGCTTTCTGAGCAAGAAGTAGCTTCCGGGGAGAACAAGGATCAAAAGGGTCCTGAGGAAAATAAGAATGCTTCCGAGAATGATACATCCGCAAAGGGATCCCAGGAAGAATCAAACGCTTTTGCAGAGGGAGAACTTCCTACGCAGGAGGAAGCGATGAAGGCCCTTGCCGAATTGCAGCTCAAGCTGCGGGAGACTCAGCGGGAACTGGAAGAGCAGAAAAGCCTAGCCATGCGCCTTCAGGCTGATTTTATCAATTTTCGCAGGCGGAAAGAAAAGGAAACGTCGGATACCGTTCGCTTTGCCAATGAAGATTTGCTCAAGGAACTTCTTCCCATTCTGGACAACTTTGACAGGGCACTGGAGGCTATCGACAAAACTGACAATCTGGCAGCTGTCAAAGAAGGCATTGGGCTGGTAAGCAATAATATGCGTCGCCAACTGGGAAAAATCGGTCTTGAGCCCATAGAGAGCAGGGGAAAGGAATTTGACGTCAACCTCCACGACGCCATCACCTCTGTACCGGTAAAAGAAGAAGAGAAAAAAGGAATCGTCATAGACGAAATTGAAAAGGGGTACCGATTGAAGGACAAGGTGATCCGTTTTTCAAAGGTCGTCGTAGGAGAGTAATTGGAACTGTTCAATAAACGTGGGGATGCCCCCATCCAAAAGGAATTTCAAGCCTCATGGCAAAAAGAGATTATTATGAAGTGCTTGGCGTAAGCAAGGAAGCCTCCAAGGATGAACTTAAGAAGGCCTATCGAAAGCTAGCCTTGAAGTATCACCCGGACAAAAATCCGGACGACCAGGAAGCTGAAGTTAAATTCAAGGAGGCGGCGGAGGCCTATGAAGTCCTTAGCGATGAGCAGAAAAAGGCCCAGTATGATCGTTTTGGGCATGCAGGTGTAAGTGGCTCTGGTGGCTACAGCGGTGGTTCGGCAGGCTTTGAGGATATATTCAGCCAGTTTGGCGACATCTTCGGCGACAGTGCCTTTGGCGATATTTTTGGCCGCTCGGCAGGAGGTAGGCGCCGAAGAAGGGGACAACGAGGCTCCAACATTCGGGTTACGCTCAAAGTAGATCTCGATCAAGTCGCTCATGGAGTTGAGAAAAAGATAAAGATTCCCAGGCAGATCTCCTGCGAAGCCTGCTACGGTACGGGGGCCGAAAATGGAACCGCCTTCAGTACCTGTCCTACTTGTCAGGGAACAGGAGAGATTCGCCAACAAGCAGGGGGAGGATTCTTCCAGCAAATCGTCGTTACCGTCTGTCCAACCTGCCAGGGAGAAGGGCGAATCATAGCCCGTAGCTGCAATGTGTGTAAGGGAACAGGCAGAAATCAGGTCGACGATGTGATTGATGTCAATATTCCCCCCGGTGTCATGGGAGGAATGAACCTCAAGATGGAAGGCAAGGGAAATGCAGGCCTCAAGGGTGGTCCCAGCGGAGATTTGATCATTCAAATTGAGGAAGAAGCCTCTGAGATTTTTGACCGCGACGGGGATAATCTGATTCACGAGTTGTTTATCAGCTTCCCAGATGCAGCCCTCGGTACCAAGGTAGAAGTACCTACCCTGGATGGCAAGGTCAGGATCAACCTTCCTGCCGGCACCCAAAGTGGCAAGGTCGTCCGTCTGAAAGGCAAGGGCCTATCCAATATCAATGGCTATGGAACCGGAAACTTGTTGGTCCATATCAATGTGTGGACTCCGGAGACCCTGAGCAGTGAAGAGAAAAAATGGTTGGAAAAGAAGAAAGCCGCCGACAACTTCCAGCCCAATCCCAGCAATGAGCAAAAGGGCCTCTTTTCAAAGATCAGGGACTTTTTTAATTAAGCTGAAAAACCTCATTTGATAGTTAAGAATCAAAATTACTCACCCAAAAAGGGGCAGAAATGAAGAATCATTCTTGCCCCTTTTTATTTCATTTCTGGAAGATTAAGGGTGATTATCAGGAATCATTTTTTTGCGATACAATCACTAGGCCTGTTGGAGTTGAAAGTAAGTTACTTATGATAACCCCAACAGCACTTCAGCCATTTATTCGTGATGATCATTAATGAATGGCTTTGTTCTTCTCCAGGTTTTTGAGAAGGTCCAGGAATTCTGCCTGCAAGCTACGGGTCTTATCCTTTGCATACCAGCCGTGAAGTTCCTTGGCAAAGTCCTCTTTGGAGGCTTTGGGCTCAGGAGCATGCTTATGAGCCAGGGCTAGCTCCTGAATCTCCCGGGGCCTGGGACCCCATGTTGCCAGTTCTTCCCCGCTATCCGCATCCAGGATTATGACCTTGGGAATGGACCTCCCCCCATCTGTCAGGTAAAGGTCAATCAACTGGGTATGTTCATCGCGAAGGACGACGCGGTGGCTGATCTTGTGGCTTGCTTCGGCTATCATATCTATCAGGGGGAGGCTCTGGGCGGCATCACCACACCAGCCCTCTGTGATGGTCAGGAAAATATAGGACCGGTCCAACTGAGCCAGGAAATCTTCTAATTCCCCGCTGAGCTGGCCTCTCTTTTCCAGGCGCTGCATGCGGCGAAGATTCAGCCCGGCATATTTGATAAAGGTCTCCGACTGATTGGGACCTGTGGTCTTTCCTTCTTCGAATAAGTGATCCAGGAGTTGGCGGTACTCCGCATAACTTATGGATTGATCAAGGCTCTGGGATAAAATGTTGTTCATATGGCAAATGTCTGACTGTCGATGTTATGCTGCTGTCCGAAGGGGGACAAATCTCGGAGCAAAAGAGTAGAGCTGGAATCAAAAAAAATAGAGCAGGGATCAACCTGCTCTGTGATTTTTTCCGACTGGTTTTGAATTAAACCCTGGCCTTGCAGTATTCTTGATAAGCTCCTTTGAGGTTAGCGGAGATCATTTCCGCAGGGCGTCCTTCGATATGATGGCGCTCGATGAGGTGGACCAATTGTCCATCCTTAAAAAGAGCGATAGAAGGAGAGGAAGGAGGATAGGGAAGGAGGTACTGACGAGCCTTTTTGGTAGCTTCCATGTCTACTCCGGCGAAGGTAGTAACCAACCTGTCAGGCTTCACCTCAGAATTCAGTGAATCGATCACGCCCGGGCGGGCAGCTCCGGCGGCACATCCACATACAGAGTTGACGACCAGGAGGGTAGTCCCCTCGGATTGATTCATGACCTGATCCACTTCTTCAGAAGATTTGAGAGAGTTGAATCCTGCGTTTTCCAGTTCCGCGGCCATAGGCGCGGTAAGATGTTCTGGGTATCTGCTCATTGTTTTTTCTTTTATAGAATAATACGTAACGGGGTCAGAATAATATTTCTGACTTTTGCGTTTAGCAACTGTAAAGAACTTCTCAATGTTACAGGCTAAATATACGATTTTTGCCGATAAAAATTAATATTTGCCTATACGTAGGGCCAGCTCCAATGTTCCAACACCTATTTTGCATTTTCAAAATTAACGAAGACTTTACACAAGCGAGTTGGGCTTTTGGTAATTTTACAATCTATGAAAAGATTATCACTTTGCTTTTTTCTATTGGGGACCTTTGCAGGGCTTGTGGCTCAAGACCCCGATATTTATGACGAGAAAGTAACCAGTGCCGGAAATGTATCGGCGACAATCAGCAACCTCGGTATCATCGGCAATAGCTTTAGTGGGAGCTATAACATCGAGGGCTTCCCTTCCTGTGAGTTTCCCCTAGGCTCGGGCATCGAGCATCTCTTCGAAGGAGGACTTTGGATCGGAGGCTTTTTGGATGGAGAGGTAGCCGTAACCACGGGAGCCATTGATGATCCTTCCGGCTACTCTACGGGTAAGGCTGGCTTTGAATACACCTCCAAGGAGCCTTTGGGAGAGATGTCCTCCCTCCTCAACGAACCTACCTACAACCCCTTCGCCATTTCTCATCAGGACTACTTTTCGACCTTTACCGATACCACCACATTCATCAAAACCAGTACCTCGCAGATTCCCATCAATGGCCACGAAAGGCCCCTGGGACTCAAGGTAGATTTTCGCTCCCTCAACTGGAACTTCCCCTTCGCAAATTTCTTTGTCATCCTCAATTTTAGGATAGAGAACATCGGCAATGAGATTGTGGACTCCATGTATTTTGCCTATTGGATCGATGGGGTTATCAGAAATACCAACATCACTCCTCCGGGAGGTACCGCCTTTTACAACAAAGGAGGAAATGGATTCATCGACAGCATGGATATGGCCTACGAATTTGACGCTATCGGTGATGTTGGCTTTACGGACTCCTATGTTGGAACCAAATTTCTGGGAGCTGAATACAACGGCATGTCTCACAAGCTCTTGCCCAATTTTGACATTAACTTTAATACCTGGCAATTTAGAAACTCCGGCGATCCCCTCTTTTTTGCCCCTTCCACGGACATTCAGCGCTATGGTAAAATGACCTTTGGAATGGACAAACTTGACAATTGGTCTACCATTCAGGGAATCATCAACAGTGCCAACAACCGCTCCAACCTTATTTCTGCGGGACCTATCCGACAATTTATGCCTGGTGATGTGGTCGAGGTAGCTTTTGCTGTAGTCTGCGCCAAGCGGGTCCTCGATGGAAATCCTGCTCTGGTCAACAACGCTGCCCAACGAGCCAACCTGATCACCAATGCCCTCTGGGCCCAGACTGCCTACGACGGTGAGGATGCCAACGCTAACGGAGTACTGGATGAAGAAGAAGACGCCGACAATGACGGACAGATCACCCGATTTATCCTCCCCTCCCCTCCCGATATCCCAAATACCAGGGTTGAGGTCGGGGAAAATAAGGTAGATGTTTATTGGAGCAACAACTCTGAGCAATCGGTGGACCCCATATCAAAGGAAAAAGACTTCGAAGGATTTCGCCTGTATAAGACTCCCCTGGGTTTTGATATTCAGCAGGTACAATCGATAGACACGGCCCTCATTCTCGTGGGTCAGTGGGACAGGGAGGGCAACTCCATTTTTTTTGATACCGGACTTGGGTCTATTCGCCTTGAAGAGCCTGTTACCTTTGAAGGAGATACCACTGTTTATTATTACCGGTACACCTTTGACAATGTAAGCAACGGTTGGCAGCATGCGGTTGCCGTTACGGCCTTTGACACCGGAGATGAAGTCAACAACCTTCAGTCCCTGGAATCTTCTCCTACAGGTAACTTATTCCGGACCTTTCCCGGCAAGCCAGGAAATGAGGGCTTCGAGAATGGTGATCCCTTCGTCTACCCCAATCCTTATTATGGAGAGGCAGCCTGGGAGGGAATCAGTACCTTTGAAGAGGATCGCAAGCTATACTTCGCCAACCTGCCCTCTAAGTGTGAAATTCGCATCTACACCGTAGCCGGAGCCCTCGTCGACGTGTTGGACCACGATGCAGATACCTACGATGGAGGCGACAGCAGATGGTTTTCTACCTATGCCAATCCTGAAGAAAACGAATTTGCCGGTGGTGAACACGCCTGGGACCTTCTCTCTCAAGATAATCAGATCATCGCTCGAGGGCTCTACCTCTTTGTGGTGATTGACAAGGAAAGCGGAGACAAACGCAAGGGTAAATTTGTCGTTATCAAATAATCCAATCTTCTGATTTTAAATACCTTACTAATCTTTCACACATTTATGAAGAAGTTATTTCTACTCATTTTGATGGGGAGTTTGACAGGCATTTTGTTTGCCCAAACTTTCCCCACTGTGACCATTCGCGATATTCAGGAAGTGCCTTTGGCCAATTTGCAGGCCGATAACGACACCTCCCTGCTGAATGGAGATACCGTCATTGTCTACGGAACCGTCATGATGGACGGACTTGTAGATGATCCTCAGAACCCCGGAACCCTGATCAGAAATGGCAATCCCGGTAGCCACCACAACCTCTGGATTCAGTCCGGTACCGATCCCTGGGCAGGAATCGACGTTTTTCACCTCAATGGTGAAAGCTCTGCCGGACCTACCAGCCCCATCGACATGTTGACCCTGGTAGCGGGAGACTCGATCAAAATTACCGGGTTTATCGAAGAATTTCGCGGTACAGAGACCGAAATCATGCCCATTGAGGTGGAATTGATCGGTACAGCCAATCAGCCCCTTACTCCTGTGGTGCGCAGCGTGGGCGATTTCAATGATGGAAACAAAAACGACAACCGCGTAACTGGTGAGCAGTGGGAAGGAATGTACGTGGAGTTCAACAACCTGACTATCGTCAACATTGTCTCCGGACGCTTCATCGACCTTCAGGATGCTGCCGGAAACGTCATCCAGATGTCCGACCGCTTCCGTGCCCTTCAAATTCCCAGTCAGGGAGGAAATTTCCAGACGCCCAACATAGGCTCCGTCTACGATACTGTTCGTGGTGTGATTGTCCACACCCGTGCCGATCAGGATGGTTATCAGCTTTTTCCCTTCCTGTCTTCAGACCTGGTACTGGGTAATATTGTTCCCCCTACCATTACCAATATTTCTACAAATCCTTTGACACCCGCCGCCAACGAGGACATCACGATCAACGCTTCTATCACCGACAATGGTTCCATTTCCGAGGCTAATCTGTATTACTCAGTAGGAGCTTCTACCCAGCCCGGCAACTACTTTCAGGTCTCAATGACCAGTTCTGGTGGGTCTACCTTTAGTGGAACCATCCCAAATACGACCTTTAGCGACGGAGATGTAGTGGTCTACTACATCGAAGCCATTGACAACGATACCCTGACCTCCACCTTCCCCGATGTCCCCGGGGGTTCCGACCCTAACTTCATCATTGTGGACGACAATGGTCCTTCTATCAGAAATGTCCAGTTTTCTCCTTTTGAAAGCGGACGCTCTTCCTTCGATGGATTCGAAGTAACCCTCAGAGGTATCGTAACAGCATCTTCTCAGGCCGGAGACCTTGGCTTTGTCTACATCCAGCAGACCGGAGAAGACAGGTGGGCCGGTCTTCCTCTTCTTGAGAATCCAGAGTTGTTCAACTTGGAGCGCGGAGACTCCATTGAGGTCAGCGGCCTGATCACAGAGCGCTTTGACAACGAGTTTCAATTGAGCGACTGGACAGCCATGGTCGTCAATTCCGTATCTGTAATCAGTAGCGACAATCCCGTTCCTGCTCCTGTGGAGGTCAATCCTGACGTCTTTTTCCGCGATTTCGATGCTCAGATTTTCCCTGACTATGAGCTTACCGAGCCTTATGAGGGCATGCTTATCGAATTCAAGAATCCTACCGGAGGACCTCTCTATGTGATCAGCGACCGTCCCGATGCTCCCACTAACTTTGGAGAGTGGTTGGTAGGTACCAATCCCTTCGACATCAATGGTTCAAGGGTATTGGCAGGCCGCCGCGACGACAGAAACTTCTCTTCTCTTTCTTTCTCCTATATCAACGATTCATTCTATCTGTCAAACTTCGGTATCGTGGATACCATGTTTGTCAAGAATCCTTGCATCGTCAGCACGGGAGACACCATCTGCTCTATGGTAGGTATCATGGCCTATTCCTTTGGAGAGTGGAAGCTTTTCCCAAGAAATGACGATGATATTCCTTCTTTTGTGGATGGAAATGGAGAATACCAGAAGGCCTTTAGTGGGGCTAACTGCCCGGTTCCCGGAGGATTGACGACTTCTGATTGCTTTGAAGCCAACTTTATCGGACTGGATGTACTGCCCGAGTTTGAAGGCAGCGAAGTAAAAGTATACCCCAATCCCGCGAGGTTCCAGCTCAATGTCGCCTATGAACTCACACGGGCACAGCAGGGCGTGGTAGAGCTCAGAGACCTCATGGGACGTCAGGTGCTGGCCGAAAGCTTCCGTGGCAAGGAAGGCCGCGTACAGCTCAATACCCTGGGACTGGTTCCCGGTACCTACGTGGTAGTCATTCGCACCGACAACGCCATTATCGCTCAAAACAAAGTTTTGATCGCCAGATAAAACAATAACCGGGTTCGGAAGGGCCTTCGATGAAGGTTCTTCCGATCTCTTTTCAAACAATCCATACATTCATGCCGAAGCTATTCTATCCCCTCCTGGCCCTGCTGATCCTCATGGGCCTAAGTGCCTGCGACATGGGCCAGAAGCTTGATAACCAAGCTCCCGAGACTCAGATTTTTCTCGATGAAATCAACCTGGAAGGGGAAAATCGCCTTCGAAGCACCATCCGTTTACACTGGATAGGTGAAGATGTAGATGGATATGTAGTAGGCTATGAAGTTTCCCTTGACCAAAACGACTGGACCTTCACTACCAGAACAGATTCTATCTTAAACTTTGCCCTTCCTCCGGGAAGAGATACCATAGACCTAAGCTTCTTTGTCAGAGCCAAAGACAATGAAGGAGCCCTTGATCCAAGTCCGGATGAACTCGTCATTCCCCTGAAAAATACCCCTCCCATTGCCCTCTTTGATACCCTAAGCCCCCTTCAGGATACCTTTTATACGGTTTTTGCCCTTCCAGTCCTGGTGGATGATCCGGACGGGAGCAATACCATAGATTCTGTCCTGATCAAAGCCAATGAAGGCCCCTGGTTGGCCGTGAATCCCTCGACAAAAATTGTTACCGTCCTTCCTACCTCTCCCGAAGCCACCGGAGCCATGAATGGTACCGTCTTCGAAGACCTGGATCCCTCTGCATTTGGAGAACTAGAAGGCATACGCCTGGAGGATGACAATATCTTCTACATTAAGTCGGTAGACATCGCCGGAAGTAGCAGCAAGATCGATACCTCTCAGCGCATTTTCCTTAAAAGAAAGACCGGAAACCTACTCGTCCTGGATGACCATCAAAATGATGATGTAGATACCATTTATTCCAATCGACTGAGGGATATTTACCCAAATTTCGATCAGGTAAATATGGCCCTCAACAGACCTAAGCTCTGGAATCCTACTTTTCGGGTCTGGATCAGCCTCTACGACAAGATACTCTGGTATGGGGATGGCAGATTTGCCTCTGGTACGGAATCTCTCCTCATTGAACTGGCCGCCAATGAAATCCAGAATTTTCTGAGTGGAGGGGGCAAACTGCTTTTCTCCACGACCTTTACCAGCCAGTTTAATCAGCGCCTCAATCTGGAACTCTCTCCCCTTTTCGAATTTACTCCCATGGACAGCCTGGCCAATAACCTCGGACGTCAGCCAAGACTTTCTCCTGATAGCCTGATTCGCCCCAAAGCGGCCTTTGCCAGCGAACTGGAAGCCCTGCAAAGCAGTTTTTTTGCAGCCGCTGTCTATCCTTATTATCCCAAAAATCCTGACAATACACTTTTTACCGCCGACGTCTCCGGGGTAGGAGGTGCCTGGCAAGGCCCCACAGATATGATTGGAAGAACTGTTTTTATTAATGGAGAAACCAATGTAGTCTTTTCTTCCATCGAGCTGCACACCCTCAGCAGGAACAGCCCTGCACTGAACACTTTCCTGGATGTCGTTCTCAACCAGTATTTTAATTGGTAAAAGTGTATGTTTGAAGAAAAAAGTGGCCCTGTACACCGGAAAAAATCTGAAATTCTTTGATCAACTCCCTTCCACCAATACCTATGCGACCCAATGGCTGAGGGAAGGCCCGCAAGAGGGCAGTGTGGTACAAACAGGGTTTCAGTTTGAAGGGAAGGGACAGAAGGGCAGTTGTTGGGAAGTAGCTCCGGGACTTAACCTGACCCTAAGCGTCATCTACTATCCTACTTTCCTGAGCGTGGATCGGGTTTTTCAGCTGAGCAAGATTACGGCTCTGGCCCTTTACGATACCCTGGAGGTCCTCCTTCCCTCCTCTGACCTATTGATCAAGTGGCCCAATGACCTCCTGGTGAATAAAAAGAAAATTGCCGGTATCTTGGTCGAGAATCAGTTGGAAGGTAGGCAGGTGCGCAGTTCAGTCATCGGCATAGGTCTCAATGTAGGGCAACTTACCTTTCCACAAGCCCTGGCAGACAAGGCCACCTCTGTAAGGCTGGAAGGAGGAAATTCAAAACTGCCGACTGACCTCCTTTTTGATGCCCTTGAAGGCCGCTATGAAGAACTCAAGAAGGGAAAATCTGAGCAAATTGACCGTCGTTACCTCAGACACTTATATGCCTATCAGGAAGAGGTAGAAGTAGAAATAAAAGGAAGGGAAGAAAGGGCGATGCTGGTCGGTGTAGGAAAAGACGGAAGGGCCGCCCTGGTGATAAGAGAAAGGCTAGCATACTTTGATATCAAAGAAGTAAGGTGGAAGTTGTTTGGCTAAATGCAACTTTTCCCTCTCCCAAGACCTCTGTCCCATTATTGTACGTTTACCTACTGCCCTTGATCCTAACTGTCGATATCGGAAATTCCTTTACCAAGATCGCCCTTCTCCGGGAGGGAGAAATCCTTACCAAATGGAGCGAAGCCAAGGATCATGCCCTGGATCGCATAGAAGGCCTTATTTTTGAGCATAGGAGTTCTCTGACCTGTATCGGTTGGATCAATGTAAATCAGGCCTTCGATCTGGAAGCAGCCTTAGCAAAAAGGCTTAAAAAGCTTCCTCCGATTTTTCGGATCGATAAAGAAAGTACCCTACCCATAGAAAATCGGTATCGTAGCCCGGACACCCTGGGCACCGACCGCATCGTCTCGGTCATAGGCGGGAGAACCCTGGTCTCCACAGAAAATCTCCTGGTAGTGGATGCGGGCACGGCCCTGACATATGATTATGCGGAGGGAAATGCCTACCTGGGAGGGGGAATCGCTCCGGGAATGGCCATGCGCTTCCGGGCCTTACACGAATTTACGGCTCGCCTTCCCCTGCTCAGCCCTGAAGGCAAGGCAGAATTGATAGGAAGAAATACCGTCGAAAGTATTCGGTCAGGGGTCATCAACGGGATGCTGGCCGAGATGAATGGTGTCATTCGACAGTACCAAGACTGCGGAGATGGAGCTCTTAGCGTTATATTGACCGGAGGAGATGCTTCCTTTTTTGAAAAGCGATTGAAAAACATCAATTTTGCATCCTCAAATCTCATACACTTGGGGATTTATCATATACTCACTCATCTGAAGCTTACATGAGTTCTAAGACCATACTGTTTACGGCAGCACTTGTCCTCCTTCTGGGAGGTCTGAAGGCCCAAAACCTGACTGTCAGCGCTTACTCGCGCTACGCTATTGGCGAAATATTGGATTTTACCACTACCAGAAATACAGCCATGGGGGGGATTGGTGTCGCTACAGACAATTTCTTTTCCGTCAATCAGGTAAATCCTGCCAGTCTGACCGACATTGTCTATACCACCATGGACATATCCGCCTTCGGTCAGTTCAATCGTTTTCAGACGGAGCAGGGCAATCGCTATCCCATTAATGCTGGCTTTCAAAACCTCTCCTTTGCCTTCCCCAGCAACAATGGCCCTGTCATCGCCTTTGGCTTCGCTCCTTTTAGTGCTGTGGGCTACGACATCATCGATACCCGTAATGTCCAACTGGACACCACTTACATTCAGCGCCTCAACATCACTGGAGATGGAGGCCTCAACCAGGTTTTTCTGGGGGCGGGATTCAAGGCGCTCAACCAGCGACTTCGCATAGGAGTCACGGGTAGGTATTTGTTTGGCAACACCCTTTATACCTGGCAGCAGGCCCTCCTCACGGAGGATTCTTCCCTTGTTTCCGGCGTCCTTCCTGTGGTTCTCACCCGCGACGTCTATATCAATGGACTATCTGGTCAGGTGGGCTTGATGTGGGTCGACACCCTCAACAAGGAAAAAAAGCGATTTCTTCGCATAGGAGCTTCAGCAGACTATTCTCTCACCCTGACGGGAGACCGCTACCTGGGCAGGGGGGAGGATACTATTCGCAGCCTGGAGCTTGGCGATATTCAAATCCCCCTCAAGGCAGGCCTGGGTTTTATGATTCACCAACCTGGTGCATGGTCCCTCGGGGCAGACGCTACCTATCAGGACTGGAGTCGCCTGGAATATTTTTCTGATAGTACCGACCTGGGGGCAGAATTCAAGGTGGGAGTAGGCGGGGAATATATTCCCGATTATCAGAGTTTCAAATATTGGAACCGGGTGGCTTACCGCTTTGGAGGCTTCTACAAGCAGACCTACATCAATTTTGAGAATGTCCCACTCAACGATTATGGGGTCACCTTTGGAGTGGGTCTTCCCGCTGGTCGTCAAGGCAATAGCCGATTTAACCGGGGAAGAGCTTCCTCCCGCATCAGCCTAAGCTTCGTTGTGGGTCGCAGGGGAAGTTTGAATGCAGGGCTCCCCGCCGAAGAATACTATGGTCGCATCCGCCTGGGCTTCAACCTCAATGAGCGCTGGTTTGTCCAACGTGTGCTGGATTGATCCTCCGGATTTGATTTTTTCCCAATGAAATTACTGAGTCCCAAAGACTGGAAGGAATACGAACTGATCGACTGTGGTGAGGGCGAGAAACTCGAGCGCTTTGGGGCTGTCATCACCCGAAGGCCGGAATCCCAGGCCATTTGGCCCCGACACCTGAGCGAACAGGAATGGCAAAAAATGACCGATGCTCGCTTCTTTCAGGAAGGCAGCAACTCAGGACGCTGGGAGAAGCGCAGAAGCCTTCCGGAGCAGTGGGCCCTCCACTATCAGTACAAAGACATGAAGCTACAGTTTCGCCTGAGCCTCACTCCCTTCAAGCATGTGGGCATCTTTCCGGAGCAGGCCGTCAACTGGAACTATATCTACGAGGCTTGCAGGACCATGAAGCAGCCCAAGGTCTTGAACCTATTTGCCTATACGGGTGGGGCTTCCCTGGCAGCCCGGGTAGGAGGAGGAGATGTCATTCACTGCGACTCCATCAAAAGCACCATCAACTGGGCCAATGCCAATATGCAGGCAAGCCGGCTGGGCGACATTCGCTGGTTGGTAGAAGACGCCTTCAAATTCGTGCGTCGAGAGGCTAAGAGGGGCAACACCTACCAGGGAATCATCCTGGATCCCCCAGCCTTTGGCCATGGTCCCAAAGGAGAAAAGTGGAAACTCGAAGACATGATCGACGAACTCACCCGGCTCCTGTCCCAGATCCTCGATCCTCGTCATCATTTTTTGGTTTTTAATAGCTACTCCCTGGGATTTTCTCCTCTTGTCATCTCCAATTTGATCCATACCCATTTTGGCTCAAAGATCAGCCAGAAGGCCGAAAGTGGAGAACTATTCATGAGGGACAGGGGAGGACGCAGAATGTCGATGGGTATTTTGGTGAGATTTCGCAGTTAAGGATAAAGCAACTCAGGCTTACCCAGAGCATTTCCCTTCCACTTATGGCGGTTGAAGTTAGCACATTCATATCCTCAGTAGCCTTTGTGGGTCACTTGTACATATGAAGCAAGTGCAATCAAAAACTTCGCCTTATTCCTCCAGCAAGCCTTCCTCTTCAAAATATGTCAATATGTGCTCCCTCAAGAGGTATTCCTGAGAAAACATATCTTGATTGGGCAGGGGTTTGAGTAAGGTCCAATGGGGCCAGCCCTCCTGATCGAGGTGAGAAAGCTCATAATAACCAGACTGGGAAAGAAGGCGGCAGATTGCTATGTGCATCAGGTCGACCTTTTGCTCCTTGGTAAAGTTCTTATTGGGAGAGGCACCTAACTCGCGAAGGCCGATCAAAAAGAGGATGGACTCCAGGCTAAGTTTTTTGCCAAACTGCTCCATCAATTTCAGCTCTACATCTGCCCAACTGTTCTCCTTGGCCATAAATTCCTTTCAACTATTTTACGTTTTGGGTCCCAATGCGCTTAAAGCGAATACCAAACTCCCGTTCGAAACTCATGAAGACAAAAAGCGGCTTGCCTACGATGTGGTCTTCCGGCACAAAGCCCCAATAACGGCTGTCTTCGGAGTTGTGCCTATTGTCTCCCATCATCCAGTAATAATCCATTTCGAAGGTATAAGTCTTGGTTTCCTTCCCGTCAATAAAGATTTTTCCGCCTTTCTTGACCTGAATATCATGACCTTCATAGGCGGAAATGGGGCGCCAGTAGACCGAAAGGTTGGTCGGCACGGTCAGGTCTACCGTCATTCCTTTGGCAGGAAGGACAATGGGGTTAAAATTATCGACATTATTTTTGAGTAGCCTCCCCCTTTCGTTGAATTTTTGGGGATATATAGGCCTACGCCCCTCCATCTGGTAGACTCCGGCCTCAGCCACGACTTCCTCCACCTTTGCCACCGATTCCATGCTCCTGATTATCCTGGCGATAGAATCTGACATGAATAGGGTATAACTGCCCCTGCTGGAATTGTTGATCAGCCAATTATAGTTTTGCGTGTACCTGAATCCGTCTCCATTTCCGGGATTGCCTGAGGTCAGGAGCCTCCTGAAGCCCAGTTCTTTCATCCTCGGAAAGGACCATTGGATCAGTTGCTTTCGCTGCCCGCCTTCTACGATGCGGTCGCCCCGCTCTGACTCTGCAAAATACTTTCCTGGTTTGGAGACCACCAAAAACTCTTTTTGAAGGTTAGGAGGCTGATAGGCTAGCTCCCCATTGATGTAGAGGGTACCTCGCTTGATCGAAAGCGTATCCCCCGGTATACCTACACAGCGCTTGATGTAATTTTCCTTCATGCTGGAGGTGTTCACCGTTCCAAGTCCATCGTCTAGTTTCCACATTTCCTGGTCCTGAGCCGGATAATTAAAAACGACAATGTCGTTGCGCTTGACCTTGGTAAGGCCATTTACCCGGTAATAGGGGAAGGTCAAAAAGTCTGAATAGGAAGGAATGGTCACATCGCCAATCTTGATCTTATTGTGCACAAAGGGAATAGCAAAAGGCACACGGGGCATGCGGGGACCGTAGTGAAATTTGCTTACAAAGAGGAAATCACCTGCCAGCAGGGTGCGCTCCATGGAGGAAGTCGGGATCATAAAGGCTTCTACGAAAAAGGTGCGAATGATCAGCGCAGCTACCCCTGCAAAAAGAATGGCATCTCCCCATTCACGGGCTCCTGACTTTTTGGGTAGGTTTTTCTGCTGATCAGCAGGCCCTAGATATTTGACCTCAGGATCAAATCCATTTTTGGGAAAAAAGTAGAAGGGCAAAAGCAGAGCCGCTGCGTGATGCTTGAGCTTGTGCTTGCCAAAGGCCTTGGCCAGGTCAATGACCATCGCCACAATGACCAAGACATTTACGACAGGGATGAGGGTAAGCACAATCCACCATGAGGGCTTACCAATCAGCTTGAGCCATACGTACCAGTTGTAGATGGGTATGAGGGCCTTCCAACCCGCTTCTCCAGCCTTTTCGAATAATTTGTATAGACCAATCGAAAAGCTTACAATAAGAAGTAGGAATATGCTGATATAAAAGATGGATCCAAGCATTTTTTTGTCGTTTGTTCGGGCGTCTAACAGCCGGAAATGAGCCCTTTGGCTAATTAGCCCCGTAAAGTTATAAATTCTACCTCCCTATGCCAGATTTTGATGAGGAGTTTTTACACCCCTATCAGTCGATATCCCCCCTGCTTTCTTACACCTCCCTCCATTTTTTATTCTCCCTACTTAAGTCAATGGATTGGAAAAGAATATAAATATTGTATTTTATACACAAAACTAGAGCTTCCTCGTACTTTTTCTAGGCCAACGATAAATTCAAGAAACTCATGCGAGCCCTCATCCTAGTCGACATTCAAAACGATTTCCTCTCCGAAGGGGCATTGGAAGTCAAAGAAGGCGATCAAATATTTCCCTTTGTCAATGACATCCAAAAGGATTTCGACCTCATCGTAGCTACTCAGGACTATCATCCCCCTAATCATGGGAGCTTTGCCGCCAACCACGAGGGCAAAAAGGTAGGTGAAGTCATCGACTTTCACGGATTGGAGCAGGTCATGTGGCCGGTCCATTGTGTAGAAGGAAGCGAGGGAGCAAAATTTTCACCCAAACTCGACATGAGCAGAGTTGAAAAAATCTTTCCCAAGGGCACAGATCCCCAAATCGACAGCTATAGCGGCTTTTATGACAATGGACATCGAAAGGCTACAGGACTGGGTAATTTTCTCAAGGAAAAGGGAGTTGATGAAGTTCACCTTGTAGGGCTGGCAGCGGACTATTGCCTGAAATTTACTGCCTTGGATGCCCGAGGTGATGGTTTTCGGACAGTCGTCTATGAAAAGGGGACCCGCGGCGTCAACCTGAATGAAGGGGATACGAAAAAAGCATTCGAAGAGATGAAAGAAGCCGGAGTCAAGGTCATCCCACTGAATGCCTAAAGCTCGATTAATCTTTTTTGATCCTAAGGGGTACTGATCTCACAAAAGGTGTATCAAAAGAAAACAGGGTGTTGGTTCCCTCCACTCCGTCAATGGTTTGTATCTTTTCGTAGATCACATCCCTGAGGTGTATGTTGTTGATCGCGTAAATCTTGACCATGATCGCATACCTTCCCGCGATGTTTACGCACTCTACGATTTCCGGAATTTGCTCCAACTGCCCAAGGGCGTCATTCATGTACTTGGCATCAACCAGTAAAATCTGGGTAAAAGCACAGGTCTCATAACCCAAGGCCACAGGATCAAGGCGATAACTGGGCTTTTTGAGGACTCCAGCTTCCCTCAGTTTGCGCACCCGCTGATGGATCAGGGAATTCGAGACGCGGAGCTGTTCTGCCAACCTCGAAAAGGGTATTCTGGCATCCTCTACCAGGGCCTCCATGATCTCAATATCCAGAGGATCAAATTGATTTTTGGGTTCGATATACATTTAATAAAAAAACCAGTTTAACAAGTTACCTATGCATTTTTGTCAAAAATAACATAAAATAAATACCAATAAATAAAATATAAAATTATCTACGTAATAATGCTGTTAGTTTAACCAATTAACTATAAGTCATGAACCTGAGCAACATTATTACCATTACCTTCATTCTCTTCACTGTCATCGATGTGGTGGGATCTCTTCCTATCATCATTGACATGAAGCGGCAGGGGGCCAAGATACACGCGGGCTCTGCCACCCTGATCGCAGGTATTCTCATGCTTGCTTTTTTATTTTTCGGAACTTCTATCCTGGGCCTCTTTGGATTGGAAATATCCTCCTTTGCCCTCGCCGGATCTCTCATTATTTTCTTTATAGGCCTTGAGATGATACTGGGGATCAGGCTTTTTCGGGAAGAAGATGAGGAAATTAAAGCTTCCGGAACCGTAGTACCCCTGGTATTCCCCATATTGGCAGGTGCCGGAACCCTCACGACCATTATTTCGCTTCGTAGCCAGTACGAAACGGGTAGTCTGGTAGTGGGAATCATCCTCAACCTCCTTCTGATATTTGCGGTTCTTCAGTTGACTCCCTGGATTACCCAAAAAATCAGCCCAAAAGCCCTTTCTACCCTGCGCAAAATCTTTGGCATTATTATGATTGCCCTGGCCTTCCAGATGTTCAAACACAACTGGTTTTGAAAGATATCTGGAAAGAAGGACAAGGAGCCGATAGACCTCCATATGCTTTGGAGACCTATCGGCTCATCCTTTTTCACAATCATTTTGCTATAAGTTCGCCTACCTATTTTTCCCACTGAGCAGCCTATTCGGACCCTTTGGACATATATTTGGGAAACTGGCATGACCAATTGTGAAAGATCCCTTACATATTTCTAATTTTTATAATTATTTTCCCTGACTACCCTGCCCCCATGCCTTTGAAACTCGTCATTCTTTTCCTCCTGCTTTGTGCCGCTCAGCTGCTGTCGGCCCAGCCCGGATACCTGGAGGCAGCGCGCTGGGCCATTGACAACAACAAAACCGATCTGGCCCTCAGCTACCTTTCTGAAGCCGAAAAGCGGGCCAGGGCAAAGGAAGTGTCCTTTATCTGGTATGAAAAAGCCAGGGCATGGGAAAAAAAGTACTGGGAAGAAGATCAAGACTTTTCCATCCTTCAAAAAGCCCTGGATGCCTATGCTTATGCCCTCAGGTACAGCAACGAAGATTCCCTTTCTACCCATTGCAGAAAAAAACAGGACTTGTGGTGGAAATTTTTGACGGCCAATGGCAAAAAGGCTTATGCCAAGGGGGAATATGACCTGGCTGTTCGTTGTTTTGACCAAGGTCGCAAGCTATTTCCAGAAAGGCTGGAGACCATACTCTATGCTGGCCTGATCGCCTATGACAGGGAAGAATGGGAGGAGGCCAGGAGGCTCATGCTCCACCTGATCGACCAGGGCTACAATCATCCAGAGGCCTATCGGGTCCTCATTCACGTAGCCCGCTTTGTGGATTTCGATACGCGCAGGGCTGTCGTTTATGCCGGAGAAGGCCTGACTCACCTTCCTGAAGATGGTTATCTAAGGGAGACCATGGCCCTTATGCTGATCCATTTGGATGAATATGTTCTTGCTCGTCCCCATCTCAGGTGGCTCGTCAAAAACAGACCTGGGCAAAGCCAGTACCTCTTCAGCCTGGCTCGCTCTTACGAAGAGACTCAAAATTTCAGGGCTGCCGAGTGGTACTATGAAGTCCTCCTCACCCAGCAACCCGACCACTTTGATGGCTGGTACAACCTGGGGGTGCTCAACTACAATCAGGCTTCGGAAGCATTGAATCAATCCGACCTCAAAAAAGGCTATGGACACCTGACAAAGGCCATGTATGCCTTCGAGGAGGCAGAGAAAATCAATCCCTCCACCTATGAGGTTCTCAGCAACCTGAGAAATATTTACCTTCATCTGCATTTACCTGAAAAAATCCGGGAGGTGGAAAAACGGCTGGATCAGCGAAAAGTCGGCATGGAGCTGTCGAACGAGTAAGCAGCTTTTTATCCTTTTATTGTGAAATTCAAAGATTTACTCCCTCTTCCTTGTTGAGATGGATGTATGCCAATGAATCATGCCACGCTTCATCGGCTCATCTGTCTTTTTTTAGTAAATGAGCATCGGATTTGCTTTTTTTACGTGTAGGAAAAGTTATGAGCTGTGCTTCCAGCCTTTGAATCTTGAATGCCGCTGTTCACATTTATAAAAAGAAATATGGCCACTACGGAAAAGATCTTTTTGGAAAAGGCGATGATCATAGAGCGCAAAAACGAGCGCTTCGCTGCCATCCTCACCACCATCATCATGGTCGTCCTCTTGTTGCTGGCCTTCCTCATGCTCCTCGAATTGTACCGCGACATTCAGATAGGAGAGGGAGACAAATACAAGGTCGTAGGCTCTATTGATTTTGGGGACTATTCCAACGGGAGCAAGCGGGTTAATACCTATGCTCCCCCTGTCGAGAATCCCACTCCTGTAGAAAACCCTCAGCCTACTCCTCAACAGCCCTCCCCTACTCCTACGGAGACAGCCCCGCCACCTTCAGAGGCCGCCCCTGCCGAGACCAATCCAACTCCTTCCGATGTGATCACCACCACCAGGCCTACGGAGACTACCATTCCTCCTGCTACGGAGCAAGCTCAGGAAAATCCTTCTACCCCTCAGAATACCCAGACAGAAAGCTCTAATACCAATACCGATAACTCCAGCGATGCCCAGGCAGAGCAGGAACAGGAAGAAGGGCTGGATTTTTCTATGGGTGGAGGTTCCAATGAAGGCGACGCCAATGAGGGTACAGGCAACCAGGGCACCCCCAATACCCAAATCCTCGATTCAGATGGCCTCTACAGTTTTGCTCAGTCGGGCCCCGGAGCCCTGAAAGGGAGAAAACCCCTCTCCCTTCCCAAACCTGAATACAGTTCGCAGGAAGAAGGTAAAATCACCTTCAAAATTATCATCGGGCCTGACGGAAGTGTCTTGTTTGCCAGTCCTGATGGTCCTGTGGCTCCCGGCATGAGTAGCCTCGTCAAGGCGGGAAGGTCTGCCCTCATGCGATGGAAGTTTTCCAGGGGGACTCGTCAGGAAGTAAAGGTGACCATCACCTTTAAGCTAAGGTAAAAACTTCTAGAGCTTTTCTACACCAAGCCCTGCTCCTCCGGCCAGAGACATCATGCCTTTATCTATGTGAAAGCCGCCCCTAACCAAATCCCTGGCCAGGTCCAGAGACCCATCAAGGTCCAGATAGGCCGTGTGTCTGTTGGCGAAGGCTGCATGTAAAGCGGCACTGATACTGACGATACTTTCGTCATTGCAGCCCCACATCAATTGGATACGCTCAAAATCTGCGAGTTTGGCGATACCCATAGCGGGATAGATACCTCCACACTTCATCAATTTTATGTTGAATATGCCGCAGGGCACTGGTTTGAGCCCCGTGATGAGGTGAGCATCCTCCCAAAATCGGAGCGATTCATCCAGGGCGATTTTGGGCAGAATATCTGGAGGGACCTGCTGCATCAGGGGCAGTTGCTCCCAAGGCTCCGTGGCCGACATGGGCTGCTCCACCAACTCCAGGTCTAGGTTTTGGGCCTCCTTCCAAAAAGCAAGGAGTTGAGCCAGGCTGTAACCCTGATTGGCATCCACCCTCAGGTGTATGACGTCCCGGAAACGCTCCCGGAGTTTTACCAGGCGCTCAAGGTCAACCTCTACTGATTCGCCGATTTTTACCTTGATGTATTTGAAGCCCCTACCCACGTACTCATCTGCCTCTGCCAGTGTTTCCTCTACGTTTTTGATGCCAATGGTAATCGAGGTGGGAAGCTTTTGATGATATTGGCCCAGATAAGTGGCGATGGGCTTTTCCAAAAACTTGCCCCAAAGGTCATGAAGGGCAATGTCCAGGGCAGCTACATAGCCCAATCTACGGTTTTCCATCCGGTGAAGACTTCTTAACAGTCCCTGAAAATTGCGGATGTCTTTGCCGATGATCTTTTCTTTCCAGGTTTCCTTTTGTAGTTCTTCCCAGGTTTCCTCTACATCCCAACCGACGACTTGCTTGCTGGGGTTGCAGGCGCCCAGACCTGTAAGCCCATTCGATGTCTCCAATTCAACAAAGATATTGGACACCGATGAGATGGTCTTGTAAGCGATGGTATAGGGTCGGAGGAGTTCCAGGTCTTCTTTCCAGGCGCGGGCAGCAGTTATTTTCACAGGTTGATGATGGTTTGGTCAATGAATGTGGACAAGAAGGTCTTCGGCCATCCTTGTCCCTGGTATTTCTGTAGACAATATGAAGAAAAAGAAGAAATCCTCTGTCAATATGGCCGCTTTTTTCCTGATTTTTCGGTTAATTCGGCCTATTAGCTGGATTTGGTATCATTCGGGTAGTGGATAATTGATTCGAATTCATGGAATTCTGAAATTAACCCTTCTGCCTAAACCTCTTATTCATGGATCATTTTCAACTCGACGCGGACATTCAGGAATTGCTCAAGAAAGTAGGCAGATACATCCATCAGGAATTTCAACACTTTGATTTTAAGCGTGTCGAATACAAAGCAGCCCACAATCCCTTTACCGATGTAGATGTGGCCGCAGACAAGATGCTCAGGGAAGTCTGCAGCCAATTGATCCCCGGCTCTGGCTTTATCAATGAAGAGCTTGGCGAGCAGGACTTCGAGGAAAGCTACCGGTGGATCATAGATCCCATCGACGGCACGGTCAACTTCATGCATGGAATTCCTCATTTTTGCATTAGCCTTGCCTTGCAGTACAAGGAGGAAACTGTCATGGGTTATATCTATCACCCGGTCTATGAGGATATGTACAAGGCATTGAAAGGCAGGGGAGCCACCCTCAACGATCAACCTATACAGGTAAGTCATCGTAACACATTAGAAACGAGCGTCATGGCTACGGGATTTCCCTATGGCTATCCTGCATGGATGGATGACTTTTTAGGCATGATCATAAAGGCGGTCAGAAAAATTCAGGGTTTCCGGCGGACAGGCTCTGCTGCCCTCGACCTGGCCTATGTAGCCAGCGGCAGGCTGGATGCCTTTTTCGAATACCAACTCAATCCCTGGGATGTGGCTGCAGGTGGCCTTATTGTAAAGGAAGCCGGAGGCAGGGTCAGTAACTTCAAAGGAGGTGAGGATTATGTATTCAGCGGAGAACTCGTTTCTTCCAACGGACATATCCACGATGAACTGCTCCTCGTGATTCAGGGGAAAGATTAATTTACATTAGCAGACAGGTTATCCTGAATTCCTTCATTATTTCCGTAAATTTATATCCCTGAGGAAAAGCATTTGATTTTCAGATAAAGAATTAACCCATATACGATGAAAAACTTGTTGAAGGCACTTTTCCCCTCGAAAAAAGAAAGAGACGTAAAATTGCTTCAGCCTTTTGTAGATCAAGTCAATGAGGTCCACGAAGGATACAGCAGCATGAGCGATGATGAGTTGAGGGAAAAGTCCAATGAGCTAAGATCACGGATTAAAGAATATACCAGCGAGCTTCAAGGCGAACTGGATTCCCTAAAGGAAGAGGCTGAGAATACCCCGGACGTCCTCCAAAAAAATGAGCTCTACGAACAAATAGACAAGCTCACCGAGCAGCTCTACGGGCAGTTTGACGAGATCATGGACCAACTGGTTCCCGAAGCCTTTGCCCTGGTCAAAGAGACCGCCCGCCGACTGACTAACAATGGTGAATTGCGGGTCAAAGCCTCTGAATGGGACGAGAGCATCGCTTCCCAGCATGAATATGTAAAAATTGAAGGGGATGAGGCCCTGTGGTCCTCCAAATGGCTGGCTGCAGATGCAGAAATCGAATGGAAAATGGTCCATTACGACGTGCAGCTCATGGGAGGTACCGTTCTTCACCAGGGAAAAATTGCCGAGATGGCCACTGGTGAAGGAAAAACCCTTGTTGCTACCCTTCCTGTATTCCTCAATGCCCTTACCGGCATGGGTGTCCACCTCGTAACTGTCAATGGTTACCTGGCCAGGAGGGACATGGAGTGGAACCGTCCCCTCTTTCAGTTTCACGGGCTTAGCGTGGACTGTATCGACCTTCACCAACCCAATTCTCCGGAAAGGCGACAGGCCTACCTCGCGGATGTTACTTATGGAACCAACAATGAGTTTGGCTTCGACTACCTCCGCGACAACATGACCACCCACCCCGAGTTGTTGGTCCAGAAAAATCACTTTTACGCCATCATTGATGAGATAGACTCCGTTCTCATCGACGAAGCCCGTACCCCCCTCATCATTTCCGGACCCGTGCCCAAGGGGGACAGACACGAATACAATGAGCTAAAACCTCGTATTGAGCGATTGGTCAGGGCTCAGCGCAAGCTCATCACTCAGTATCTCAATGACGCCAAAAAGAAAATTCCCAAAGGTGAGGACGGCTTGGAAGAAGGCCAGGGTGGATTGGCCCTGTTTAGGGCTTTTCGGGGTCTGCCCAAAAACAACGCCCTGATCAAGTACCTCTCCGAATCCGGGATGCGTACCCTGCTCAACAAGGTGGAAGGCCACTTCTTGCAGGACAACCAGCGCCATATGCCGATCGCCGATGAACCCCTCTACTTTACCATCGACGAGAAAAATAACCAGATCGAGCTGACAGACAATGGTCGGGAACTTATCACCCAAGCCGGGGAGGAAGAGGATCTCTTCGTCCTGCCTGACATCGGATCGGTTTTCGCAGAAATCGACAACGACAACGAACTCGGTGAGGAAGACAAGGTGAAGAAGAAGGACGAGGTCGCCAAGGACTTCGCAGAAAAGTCTGAACGCCTCCATGCCATCAACCAATTGGTCAAAGCCTATACCCTCTTCGAAAAAGACATTGAATACATCGTCGATGATGGGAAGGTCATGATCGTGGACGAACAGACTGGTCGTGCCCTGCCCGGCCGCCGCTATTCCGATGGCCTTCACCAGGCTATTGAGGCCAAAGAAAACCTCAAAGTCGAAGCTGCGACCCAGACCTTCGCCACCGTTACCCTCCAGAATTACTTCCGGATGTACCACAAACTGGCAGGTATGACGGGTACTGCCGAAACAGAAGAGAAGGAATTCTACTCGATCTACAAGCTGGAGGTAGTGGTTGTCCCCACCAATAAACCTATCGCCAGGGACGATAGGGACGACCTTGTCTACAAAACCAAACGAGAAAAGTACAATGCTGTCATCGAGGAGATCGAAATTCTCCGGGAGGAGGGCAAACCCGTCCTGGTGGGTACCACTTCGGTAGAAGTTTCGGAGTTGCTCAGCCGCATGCTCAAAATTCGTAAGATCAAGCACAACGTACTCAATGCCAAGCAGCACCAGCGAGAGGCTGAAATCGTAGCGGCAGCTGGTCAGCCCGGAGCAGTAACCATAGCTACCAACATGGCCGGTAGGGGTACAGACATCAAATTGGGCAAGGGAGTTAAAGAAAATGGAGGCCTTGCCATCGTGGGTACCGAGCGCCATGAATCCCGAAGGATCGACCGCCAGCTTCGTGGACGTGCCGGTCGACAGGGAGACCCTGGACAATCCCAGTTTTATGTCTCGCTGGAAGATGACCTCATGCGCCTCTTTGGTACCGAAAGAATCAGTAAGATCATGGACCGCATGGGCCTCGAAGAAGGAGAGGTGATCCAACACTCCATGATTACCCGCTCCATCTCCAATGCTCAAAAGAAAGTCGAAGAAAATAACTTCGGCATGCGTAAGCGCCTCCTCGAATACGATGACGTCATGAACTCCCAGCGAGAAGTCATCTACAAGCGCCGCCGAAACGCCCTCTATGGAGATCGGATCAAGGTAGACCTGGACATCATGCTCAAGGAGTTTTGCCAGGAAATGATCGAGATTCACATCGACATGACCGATGCCGAAGGGCTCAAGTTTGACGCCATTCGCTTCCTCCGGGTAGATCCTGAGATTAGCGAGTCCGACCTCAATGATATGAGGCCCGAAGAACTGGCAGAGAAGCTATATGAAAAGGCTACGGCTTATTACGGCCGTAAGTCCGATGTCCTGGCAGAGACCCTCTTCAATGGCATCACCCGCATCAAAAAGGACAATCCCAAGGTGCAGTGGATCCGAATCCCATTTTCGGATGGAGCCAAGAAGTTTCAAATTGATATAGAGGTGGATAGGGCCCTGGAAACAAAAGGCAAGGTAGTCATAGACGAACTTGAAAAGATTGCTACCCTTCACATTATCGATGACAACTGGAAGGATCACCTGCGAACCATGGACGACCTACGTCGGGATGTCCAAAATGCGGTTTACGAACAAAAAGACCCTCTTTTGGTGTATAAGATTCAATCCTTCGAAGTCTTCCGACAGATGTTGGCCAAGGTCAACCAGGAGGTCCTTTCTCTGATATTCAAGACGGACCTTCACATAGAAGGCAGTCAGCAAAGCCAAGAGCAACTGAGTACCAAGAAAGACGACTTCTCAAAGCTAAAAGCCAAGCATAAGGATGCGACCAACGATCGCGAGCGCAGGATCGAACAGGAAAAACGGGTCATGGCCGCCGCCGGTGGAGGTGAACCCGAACGCAAACTGAGCCGTGCTCAGCGCAGGGCCCAGGAGAGGAAGAAGAAAAAGCGTCGCTAATCCTTTTTAGCTCAAGTTCTAATTGGGTCGAATTCGATCTAATTACATGCGCAGCGGGTCTAAATCGTTTCAAGCCATAGGTCTAGAAGCCTGAGTTGGTCGCTATGGAGGAACTTATCCGCATAAGGACACCGTCTTTGAGTTTGGTCCAAAGATCCGTGCAGAGTTCAAGTTACTTCTCATCAAAGAGTTTAATCGGCTAAAGGAAGAGGAGGTCCATCTGCTCAACATTGTGGGGTATTTGGGACGACAGCTAAGCAGTGGAAGATCAAAAACCCAAAGCAGGCCAAAAGGGGAATCAGCGCGATTTTCAAGTTGTTTTTTGAGATTCACCCAAAAAATACGCTTGTATGGGGTGACGGGGTGACTAGGTCTTGTTAACCCTGGGCCTGTATTCCTAGCCAAAAGTGTTGGAAACGACTGTTTTTAAGAATCCCCTTCCCAATCGCCCCCCTCTGAGTTATAATGAAGGATGTACGGACCAAGACTATCTGCCATCACACCGCTACTACCGCCCAATAGACCACTTTGCATCTGACAGTACCAGTAAATGTCTCCTTGGTCCGAGACTGATAGCCCATACCCACGACTGTGATTGATTGAGGTCAAAGAGCTGTTATACGGTTGAGGCATCTGGTGGCATTGATAGATGCCGCTGGTGTGGTACTTCACCAGAATCCATCGTTTCGCCGCTAGGGAAAAAGTCGTATCCAGGTCCGGGTGGATGGAGTCTGAATTGGAAGCCATGACCATGTCATTGACCAGGTAAACGCCCTCAGACTGGCCGGTGGCGACAGCGACAGCTTCAGAGCTTCTCCCTTTGGTGGCAAAGACTTTAAGACCAACGAAAGTTGCCGTATAGAAATACACAGGCAAATCGCCGGGTTGGACTTATTCCAGCTCGGCGATTTTGTCTTTAGCCTTCCTCCAATAATGAGGATCACAGGCAACTTCTCCTTAAAATAAGACCTTATCCATCTTTATTTTCTCACATTTAGGTATGGGCCGGAGTATTTGTTAGCCCCACCAAGGCTTTATTTTTCTATTTCATTCGCACGGCTTTCCTGAGGGTTGAGCCGGAGGAAATTTCCTTTCGCCCCCAGGTATTTCCATTTCAGAATATTCTAAATTATTTTAATTCTTACATTTATTTAAAACAACTACAGACCTGTCTGATTGAGGATTAATTATTTTTATCTGAAAATCATTAAAACTACTCTCGCTTATGAAGTCAAAACTTACACTAATTTTCATGCTGGGCTTAGTTTTTCAACCATTATTTGCCCAGACCCTTACATCTGTCAATGACCCCATTGTCTACAATGGGACATGTACCAATTTTCAAAACAACCTCGGAGGAGATCAGGCCACGGCCATCTGGATCGATGACAACCTCATCCTCCAGGATATTCCCTCGGCTATCTCAATTGTCAGAAATTTTGAAGTCTTTTTGGGGAATCCCTCAGAAGCCACCCAGGGCCTGGCCATTGTCCTGCAGCAATCTGACCTCAATCAAATTGGAGAGGGAGGACAGGCCATGGGATACAGCAGCAGCACTTTTTCCCCGGCAATTGCGTTTGAAATCGATACCCAAACAGGGCTTCATGATAGCCTGGCCGGAGGAGCCGATCATCTGGGGGTACATCTCAATGGGCAATACCTTCAGCCCTCTGTCGCAGGAGGCCCTGTGCTACTTCCCGACATGCAAGATGGAAGCTATCACCAGGTTGAGTTGCTGATCAACTGGGATCCGGCCAATACTTCCAATCACTTCCTGAGGTTTACCCTGGATGCTACCTATTCCCTTACCTACACGGCAGATCTTGCCAGCCTTTTTGACCTGAGCCAACCCATCTATATCGGTGGAACCTCTGCCCCGGTAGGCTCTCTAAGTAACCCCGTTTTGGCAAGCCAGGGGCTTTCTGGTGATCCAGGGACCTGTTCTACCATCAGTTTGCCCATCGAGTTGCTGAGTTTTCAGGGTGAAAGCCGTCCCGCAGGACAGGTAAAATTGACCTGGGAGACCGCCATGGAAGAGAATTTCTCTCACTTTTCTGTAGAAAGGGCCCTGGATGCCAGCCTTTGGACAGAGGTAGGCAGGGTCTCAGGAGCAGGTAATTCCACCCAGGTTCAGCATTATGATTTTACAGATCGACTCAAAGGAAATGGACAATACTACTACCGCCTCAAGCAGGTAGATATCGACGGGAGCTATGCTTATTCGGATGTCTTATCCCTTTGGGTAGACGAAGCTCCAGTGTTGATGTGGCCCAATCCTGCCCACGACCTTGTCCAACTCGACCTGGCAAGCCTATCCCGCGAATTTGCTCAGGCAGAAATACAAATAATTGACATGAGGGGGAGTCTGGTTCTTAAGGAAAGGGTTTCCACCGAAGAAAACAAGGAAATTTCCTTAAATGCTCTTCAGCCTGGCATCTATCTACTCAAAGTAAATGGAAATTCAAGGATGCTTTGGTCCCAGCGACTCATGGTGAAGTAAAATTAGGCTGCTTTGCCCTACAGCATGCCCCCCTGTCCTAGGTAGATGGGGGGTCTATTTTTGTTGGTCGCTTTTTTCGAAAGCCTTGGCCCAGGCAGGAGCTTAGCAAATATCAAGTCTCTCACTGTATCTTCACCAATGAGTTTCGCCCTGGTGCATACCCTAACAGAGGAAATCTAAAAAGGGATAAAAAGCTGTTATTTGAAGCGTCTTTTCAACTTGAACATGGATAGCTTATCATTATAAAAAATATCAAAATGCTACTTGCCCTTTGCAT
Source organism: uncultured Bacteroidia bacterium (assembly GCA_964564415.1). Taxonomy (GTDB): domain Bacteria; phylum Bacteroidota; class Bacteroidia; order J057; family J057; genus JALEFZ01. The sequence goes on from CAZMAV010000007.1 coordinate 88,629, forward strand.
TTTGCTTGGAATAGGTTTTCTTACCCTTATGTTTTTGGCTATGTACTACAATTTTATGGCCATGGAAACCTACAGGTCATACCGCAAGTGGATCAAAGACCCTCTGCAAGTCAATCTATTTACCTATCAAACGATCATGTATAGGTTCATTCTCCCTTCCTCTGATCCAAAAGTAGAGGAGATGCGGAGTAAATTCGAAAAATATCGAAAAGCCTATATCTACACCTTCATAGGAATCATGGTCCTATTCCCTCTTTTTGGGTTTACCCTCTTTAAAATGGTTGGAAACTGACTTTTTCCTTTTGGTATTTAGACTTTTTTCGAGGGCATTCCGTACAATTTGTCTTAGGTTCCCATCGTAGGGCAAGGCACCCGTAAAAGCCATTGATCCCACACCAAATACTATTCCTCCCCCTTGATGCTCATAATAACCGATGAATCCACCCTCACCCGTCTTCCAGGTCTCCGAGACCGCTTCTGGATAAACCTCCCCCCTTCCATCTATTCGGGGGTTAAGTCCAGCCGCAACACTGGTCCAATTATGGGGAGTTCCTTCGTAAATTTGATCAATTTCCAGCCCGGAGGCAGCTCCCATTTTTCCCTTCTTCCTCAGTCCCCACAAGCGTTCCCACCAGTTGCCATACATGTAGGTATAATCGTAGGTATCGCTCTTTTCGCCAATCAGGTCTCCCCTGCTCAGGCCTGTGCCCTCCAGCAACCAGGAACTGTCCACCACTACCTTGTAGGGAGCATAGGTATGAAAACCCAAAAATCCCGGTTTCATGCCAAAGGGACGGATTCCGGAACTATCTCTTTCTTCCCACAAATTTTCGATGGCCCTCTCTACCTTGAGTTGGCGTTTTTCAGTATCAATGAAACTTTCGTAGGCCGCTACGTTTCCTCCAAGGTTAATAAGGCTTCCTCCCGAATCCAGATAAGTATTCAGGTTTTCCATCATATTTCTACTCCAATACTCAGAATGGGTCGAAATGATCCAGCTATCGTAGGCAAAAAGAGCCTCATTTCCCGACTCCAGGTCCTCCATTGAATACACATCATAATCCAGGCCAGTGGTATCCAATAGTTCTGCCAAATAGGCATCTTTGTTAGCTGCCTGGTAAAAGAGTTGGTGATTGGGGTAGGTATTTTGGATAAATGGGTCAGCCAGAAGCTGGGGGCGAAGAAATGACACAGAGTCGGTTGGATTTTTAGAATAAATCGAATGTCCTCCCCAGGGATTATAGGCATTCCAGGTATGGGTGGAGGGTAGCCATGCGATTTTCTTCTGAGGCTGACGGGGTTGGATAAAAATGCTTTGATGAAAATTGTCTTTGCCCTTTTGTAAGCCAATCACATACCATCCTGTTTTTAGGTCTGGGGGAATGGAAAAGGAATAAGTTGGCTGCCAGGAGGTTCCATGAATAGCCACCCCAGGCTCAATTTTTTGGTGTCTTACCCAAATGAAGGTTTCGTACAGGGGGTCTTTTTGGAGAATGTCAGAAAGGGTTAGCAAAACGGAGTCTCCTCCCCGCCAGGAGGCAAATAGCTGTACTTCTTCCCCCTCCTTATAGCCATATCGATCGGTATGGAAGACGAGGCTGGGTAGGTAATTGTGGCGCAGGGCAAATAGCTGATCAGAATTGGGGAAGAGGATGTAAAATTGGGATAGGACCCATCCTCCCAGAGCGATGCCCCCTCCCAGTCCTATCCAAATGCTCACGATTAGAAGTTTCCTTTTCATATAGAAGGTGAAATATAGGGAAGGTGAAATATAGGGATTGAGATTCATTCCGGCATTTTTTTTGTCTAAAAAGCTTTCTTTGAAGAAGGGTTTCAACTATTTTTTTAGATTTGCGTAAATATTTTTTAGGCAAGGGTAAAAAAATCCCACACATGATTAAGCAAGTCGAGGATCCTGTCCTGGAACTCCATAACCTGACTGTCGTTTATGAGAGTAAACCTGCTCTCTGGAATATAGATTGCAGCATTCCCGAAAATCACCTCATAGGGGTCGTCGGTCCTAATGGCTCTGGTAAATCTACCATGCTAAAAGCCATCATGGGATTGGTCAAGCCCAGCAGTGGCTATGCCAAGGTCTTTGGAAAAGACCTGGAAGAGGTAAGGTCCCGGATAGCCTATGTCCCCCAGCGCAGCAGCGTAGACTGGGACTTTCCTGTCAATGTATTTGATGCTGTGCTCATGGGCCGCTACAAACCCGGCCGATTGTTTCGCCGCACCACCAAGGAAGATAAGGAAATCGCCATGGAAGCCATTCGCAAGGTTCAGCTCGAACCCTTCCTCCAGCGTCAGATTTCTCAACTTTCGGGAGGCCAGCAACAGCGGGTATTTATCGCCCGTGCCCTGGCTCAGCAAGCTGACATGTACTTGCTCGACGAACCCTTTGCAGGGGTAGACGCCGCCACGGAAAATTCTATCATGGAACTCCTACAAGAAATGAACGCCCAGGGCAAAACCATCCTTGTGGTCCATCATGACCTTCAATCGGTCAAGGATTACTTTGACTGGCTTCTTTTGATGAATACCCGACTCATAGCCTCCGGACCTACAGGAAAGGTCTTCACCGAAGACTTGATGCAAAAGACCTATGGAGGAAAGCTCAACATCCTTTCCCGAGTAGCCGAACTCCTCGGAAAGCAAGAGCATCCTGTCAGGGAATAAAAAACAAAGGCATTCATGGAGACCTTCCTAGATTTTTTTCTCTTCAAAGATCCAAATGTAGCCTGGGTAGTGGCGGGCATTACCTGCATTACGGCTGCTGCAGCCATTGTAGGGACATTTACCCTGCTCCGCAAGCAGGCTTTGGTGGGAGACGCGATTTCACACGCCATCTTGCCGGGTGTTTGTCTGGCCTTTATGATCACCCAAACCAAGCATCCCATCGTCCTTTTGTTGGGAGCAAGCATTAGTGGATGGTTAGGCTTGATAAGCATTAATTACTTGTCAGAAAAAACCAAACTCAAGGGAGATGCTGCCCTGGCCTTGGTCTTGTCTGTTTTTTATGGGCTGGGCATTGTTTTGCTTACCTCCATTCAATCTAGTGGCAAGGCAGCCCAGGCCGGATTGGATAAGTTTTTGTTTGGCAAGGCAGCCGCCCTGGTACAGCAAGACGCCCTCACCTTTGCAGTCTTTGGGCTTATCCTGATCGGGATTGTCATTGCCCTCTATCAGCCCTTTAAGTTGGTGGTTTTCGACCGTGAATTTGCCCAGGCTAAGGGCCTTCCGGTACCTTCCCTGGAAATTCTCCTTTCGATCCTTACGGTGAGTGCCATCGCCCTGGGCATACAGGCAGTTGGGGTAGTTTTGATGGCGTCTCTGCTGATCGCTCCGGCGGCAGCTGCCCGATATTGGACCCATCAATTGGGATGGATGCTCCTGCTATCAACCTTTTTTGCAGTGCTCTCTGGACTCATTGGTACTTACATTTCCTATACCACTCCCCGTATGCCTACCGGCCCCTGGATTGTGAGCATCCTCTCTGTCTTTGCCCTGGCCTCGGTCTTTTTGGGTAGGAAAAAAGGAGTATTGGCCAGACAGATGAGGCAAAACTACCACAAAAAGAAAATGCTCAAGGAAAATATTCTCAAGGTCCTTTGGCATTTGGGAGAAGTTAATGGCAGTTTTACCGCCTTCCGAAGCCCGGAGCAGATGCAGGAAAGGCGTTACCTCCCCGGGGAACAGATTAAAGCCGGGGCCAGGCAACTGAAAAAAGAAGGTCTTATACTAGAAGACAAGGGTACATATGCCCTTACGACTTCAGGAAAAGAAGAGGGCGAACGCATCATTCGGATTCATCGCTTATGGGAATTGTACCTGACCACCCATATGAACCTCCCGCCCGACCACGTTCATGAGGATGCGGAAGCTATCGAACATATCATTACCCCTGAAATTGAGGCCGACCTTCAAAAAGTTCTCACAGGGGCCGAACAGGACCCTCACGCCTCTCAAATTCCCTATAAGAGATAGACTTTCTTTAAAAAACAGGAAGTAGAAAGAAATAAAAGATATCCCTCTTGGGATGATTGTCATCTTCAATCAACCCAAAAGGGAAAAAGTGAACAAGGAGTGCAGAGGTCTAACCAAGGCCTGAAAATAGGCTTGACTGCTTAGGCAGGTACGCTGTATTTCTCTTCTCTAAGCTCTCTGATCTCCTCATTTTGCAGGTATTCATCAAAATGTAGGTATCGGTCGATGATACCTTTGGGGGTCAACTCGATGATGCGGTTCGCAACGGAGGTCATGAATTCCTGATCAGAGGAATTCAGGAGGACCACGCCCCCGTATTCAATCAGGGAATTGTTAAAGGCCTGGATCGACTCGAGGTCGAGGTGGTTGGTCGGCTCGTCGAGGACGATAAAATTGGGCTGCTGGAGCATCATGCGAGAGATCATACAGCGCATCTTTTCCCCTCCCGAAAGTACTTTTGTACTTTTCATTACCTCCTCTCCGGAAAAGAGCATCTTTCCCAGAAATCCTCTTATGAAGTCTTCTTCAGTATTATCGGAGTACTGCCAAAGCCACTCGATGAGGTTGAGGTCTTTTTGAAAAAACTCAGCGTTTTCGAGGGGGAGATAAGCCTGTGTGATGGTAACACCAAAATTTACCTCTCCGCTTTTCAGGGGAGCTTCCCCCATGATCTGGTCAAAGAGTCGGGTAACGGCGAGGCTATTTCTGGAAAAGACCGCTACCTTATCTCCCTTCATGATTTCGAAGGAAACGTCCTGAAAAAGTGGCTGTCCCTCCAGGGTAGCGCTGAGATTCTTGACTTCCAGGACTTGATTTCCGGCTTCTCTTGATTGTTCGAAGAAAATATGAGGATACTTCCTGTTGGAAGGTCGAATTTCATCGATGTTGAGCTTGGCCAACATTTTCTTCCTTGCCGTCGCTTGCTTGGACTTGGCGGCATTGGCACTGAAGCGGGAGATAAACTCCTGAAGCTCCTTTTTCTTTTCCTCGTTTTTCTTGTTTCGATCGGCACGCTGTCTCAGGGCCAATTGGCTGGCCTGGTACCAGAAAGAATAGTTTCCTGTATGGAGGTTGATTTTGCTGTAGTCAATATCCGCCACATGGGTACAGACCGAATCGAGGAAGTGCCTGTCGTGGGAGACGACGATAACGGTGTTCTTGAATTCTGCGAGGAAGTCCTCCAGCCAACCGATGGTTTCGATATCGAGGTCGTTGGTAGGCTCGTCCAGCAGTAGAATATCGGGGTTGCCAAAGAGTGCCTGGGCCAGGAGTACCCTTACCTTCTCGTTACCGGTGAGGGTCTTCATGAGTCGGAAGTGATTTCCTTCGGGAATCCCCAGGCTGGACAGCAGGGTGGCTGCTTCAGCCTCGGCATTCCAACCGCCCATATCCTCAAATTTTCCGCTAAGTTCAGCGGCTTTTACTCCATCTTCTTCCGAAAAATCGGGCTTGGCATAAATGGCGTCTATGTCTTTTTTGAGTTGATAGAGTTCTTTGTTGCCCATCATCACAGTCTCCAGCACTTCCACCTCGTCAAACTCGTAGTGGTTTTGCTTCAATACAGACATACGCTCTCCCGGAGTCATGGCCACGCCCCCTGTGTTGGGCTCCACATCGCCAGAGAGTATTTTTAGAAAGGTAGATTTTCCTGCACCATTGGCTCCGATGACCCCATAGCAGTTGCCGGGGGTAAACTTGATGTTTACGTCGTCGAAGAGGATGCGCTTCCCAAATCGAAGAGATATGTTAGAAACAGCTATCATGTAAAATCAGCTACTTTGTTTTGTGTTTCGTAATTTTACCTCAAAGTTAACCAAATTATCTGGTACCTGCCATAAATTTCGCATCCATCCGACATTAACCTTATCTTAGCTCCATCATCAATTCGCACACAATGGCTAAATACCTTACTGAGTTTTTGGGAACCTTTTTTCTTGTCCTGATCATAGGCCTCTCCCTGGGTTCAGGCTCTGCCCAGGCCCCCATAGCCATAGGCGTAGGGCTGGCTGCCATGGTCTACCTAGGGGCTCATATTTCTGGTGCTCACTATAATCCAGCTATTACCCTGGCTTTTCTGATCAATGGTGATACCCATTGGAAGGACGCGGGTATCTACTTCCTTGTCCAACTGGCGGGGGCAACACTGGGGGCGCTTTCGGCGGGCATTATGATTCAGGACCAAGACTTTACCTTTCTGATCGAGCCAGCAGGCAGCGCTAATCCCGTTCAGATTCTCTTGGCAGAAGTCCTGTTTACCTTTTTTCTGGCTCTTCTATTTTTGAATATTTCTCACAATATCAGGGAAATGTCTAAGGCCTATTACGGACTGGCCATCGGCTTTATGGTCATGTCTGGTTTTTATGCGGTAGCAGGAGTCTCCGGAGCAGCCTTTAATCCTGCGATCGGCTTTGGCCCCAATGTCCTCCATCTCAACTTCTTCCCCATGTGGTACTACGCGGTAGGGCCATTTGTTGGCGCTACCCTGGCAGCCTTTACTTTCAGGCTCATGGTAAAGCGGGACAAAGACGAAGCCGCCCAATAGGGCTATTCTTCGGTAGACCTAAACATTGAAAATGCCAGGACTTCCTGCAAAAAAGCAGCTTATGCCAGCAACTCTTTGTCGATCTGCTCTACAAGTCCATCTCGGAGCCTGATGACTCCCTGGGCATACCGGGCGATATCTTCTTCGTGGGTAACCAATATAATGGTGTTTCCAGCCTCGTGTAGTTTGTCAAACAGGCCCATGATCTCGTAGGAGGTCTGTGTGTCGAGGTTTCCGGTAGGTTCGTCGGCAAGGATAATGGCGGGCTTGTTGGCCAGGGCCCTGGCGATGGCCACCCTTTGGCGCTGTCCCCCTGAGAGTTCGTTGGGTTTGTGGTCCACCCGGTCTCCCAGCCCTACACTACCGAGGATTTCTTCGGCCTGATGAAAGCGGGCCTTCTTACTCAGTCCGGCATATACGAGGGGAAGAGCTACATTTTCGAGGGCAGAGTAGCGGGGAAGAAGGTTGAAGGTCTGAAATACAAAGCCAATGTCCTTGTTTCGTATAAAGGCCAGTTCGCGGTCGCTCATCTCGCTTACATCCGTTCCATTGAGCCAATAGCTGCCCCCCGTGGGAGAATCCAGGCATCCCAGTACATTCATCAAAGTAGACTTACCCGAGCCCGAAGGGCCCATGATAGCTACATATTGACTTCTTTTGATTTCAAGGGAAACATCTCGGAGCGCATGAATTTCTATCTTTCCCATCTGATAGACCTTCGAAATGTGCTCCAGGCGAATGACTACTTCTTCCGAACTCATGAACCTTGGTTTATTCAGAGGCATGATACAGTTTTTTCTCCTCCATTTAAAAATTTTATCCGCCAAGTCTGCCATCTGGCCTTATTTCAAGGCAAATGACTCTTCGGTATCCACAGAGAAAAAAATCTGAACCAGAACGGTGAATGTCGCCTCTCGGCCTGAACATTTGTCTATTTAAGAAATCATAGCATTTGATTATATTTGTAAAAAAGGTGCTGATCCTCAGGTCGATGTTCCAGAAATGCTCCCATATGTCCATTCGAATTTTTTGGGTTTTCGGTGTTGTAATGGCTCTGGCTCTGTTGAGCTGCGAGGAAGAGTTTTCTCCCGAACCTCCCTTCTCTCAGGCCCAGGATACCCTTTATCTGGACAGTGACTCCTGGGTATATACTGCCAATGAGTCGATTAGCATACAAAATGCTACGGCATACCCCTTCTCCTACTATCTGCTGGGACATTCTTTTGACGGTTATTTGCTAAGTAGTGGCAAAAGGGTCTACCTGCTCAGGGAAGATGCCCCTATCACTCAGAGGCAAATACTGGTCGATTTTTCTGCTATACCCGGAGATACCCTTAGCCAGATCAGCAAAAGCCGGTATCAGCTCCTGCTGGACCGCAAATTCGACCCTCTGACCAATGGGGAGGTCTTTTACGTCCTTCGCCGTTCCCTACAAGGACTTAAAAGCTGGAAAGAGCGTTCCGTATGGATTATTTCACCACAGAAAGGCGTCGTCGCAGCCGCCAGTTACAACATAGATTTTCGAAACGGAGGCATCGTCCCGGAGATGATTGGTAATCCCGCCTATTTTCGCAATCCCGAATTTACCGATCAGATTAAGCGCTACGACTACAACAAAGCCTCCATTGCCGACTTGGGTAGACAGATTATTTATGAGTTTGACAAGCGAAGCGGAGTCCTCAAGAGCCGATCCTTTGAAGAAGACCAAGAGCTATCTTCCTACAGCTTTGATTCCAGCATGACCCGCGAATGGATAGACTTCAGGCTGGAGAAGATCGGCAGCGGCATCAAACTTCTGGCCGGCAATGATTGCTACTTTTTTTCCCAGGACCTGGAACTCGAGCGTATTGATGTATGTCAGTAAGTTTGATTTTTTTTACTCCTCTTTCCTAAGCATATTTTTTTGAATGCCAATTAAAAAATATGCCTTCAGCCCGGCTAAATAGACTATTTTTCTTTAATTGGCCAGACTTATTTCAAAATCCAAATTATCAATCATGAAACACATCTTTACCATCCTCCTTTTCTCCCTCTTCGCATGGACGCTCAGCGCCCAAAGCTCCTGGAACTCCCTCGGCTCCGAAATTGCGGGCAACAACCTAAAGATCTACGGATTATCCGCTCCTGATGAGCAAAACATCTGGGCAGTAACCAGAAATTTTCTCAATGACCAGGGGGTGCAGTCCTACACACGCTCCACCAACGGAGGTAGCAGTTGGGATCCCGATACTATCCCCGTACCCCATGGATCTAAATTGACTTCTGTCCATGTCTTTGCCCTGAACGCTCAAACGGCTTGGGTGAGCATGGAGAAATTCGACACCCGCGACAGCGCCGTCATTTACAAGACTACCGATGGAGGAAGCACCTGGAACGCCCTCACGGGTGCTTTTACAGCTGAAGGAAGGGGACTCAAAGCCCTGTACTTCTGGGATGCCAACGAAGGAATCGCTTTTGGCAGTGCCGGTACCCTGGATGACAATCAAAATGAACTGCGCTTCTTCACCAGCAATGACGGAGGAAGCACCTGGACAGAGGTGGCCAATGCACCAGCCAAGGAAGGGACATGGACCGCCTCCGGAACTCAGGGATTTGCCGTCGTGGAAAATACCGTCTGGGTGGGTAGCACAGCAGGAAATATCTGGAAATCAGAAGATAAGGGACAGTCCTGGACCTCTGCCTCTACCGGACTGGGTACGAATATCAGTTCCGTAGCCTTCAAGGATGCCAATAATGGAGTCTGCGTTACAGAAGATCGCACCGGGGCTTTTACCTCTGATGGAGGAAGTACCTGGACAACGATTTCAGGCTTTTCTACCGCCATTGGAGCCTTGCAGCCCACCAATGTCCTCTATATCCCTAAAACGGAAAACACTTATATTGCTTTTAATGCCCCCTTCAACAACTCTGACATTGCCTACTCCAACGACGGAGGACAGACCTGGGCCAGCTTCAATGCCCTCCTTTCCATGGAGAGCATGGTCTTTTTCTCCCTTAACGAGGGATACGGGGGCACTACCATTTCCAGCAGCACCCAGGGGGGTATCTACGAATGGACCGGGAGTATCCCTGGAGCTGTCAACAATGAAACCCTCTTTCCGGAGACCTCTCTCCCTTCTATCTATCCAAATCCAAGCCAGGGAAGGGTCCATATAGAGCAAAAAATACAGGGGCCATGGTCCTACAAGGTCTTTGACCTGGGAGGAAACCTGGTTCGAGGCGATGAAGATATTCAACAATCCTACCGGGTTTTGGACTTTTCAGGCTTGAGCGGCGGAGTCTACCTGATTGAAATTCTTCAGAGCGAAAGGCGTTACCAACAGCGACTCATTATCCGCTAATCTCACCCTCTCTCAAAAAATAAGGCCCTGAAATCCTGTGATTTCGGGGCCTTTTGAATTCTAAATCCTCTTCTATCTAAGGTTCAGGGAAAGCGTACGGGTAAGCTCAGAGAGTTTTACCTCTTCCCTTTGATTGCGAAAATTGATCCAATATAATTTATGTACCTAAATATAGACTTTGGTTCCGGCCTTGAACTGTCTTACAGCAGAAGGCAGGCTAAGGCGTAAAGGCTGGGTGGGGTCTTTTTCACCGAGGTTAATTCTTTGCACCAATTTAGGGACACCAAAGCCATCGCCTATTAGGACACGAATTTCATCGATCCTGTACTTGGCGTCTCTGGGCAGTTGCTCCTTGAAATCCTTATCGGGCTTTACTTGCAAGGAGATACAGCTATTTTTGGCGACAGGGGTAAATCCATTGTAAACATTGCCGTTGACCCGATAGATAAACTCAGGCTTGGGAGGAGCAACGACACGACAGGGAAGCTTGCCCAATTCTACCTCCTGTCCCCTGTAGAGAGAAGACACTTCCAGGATGCACCTATTTCCCTGAGGAAGAACCATGAAGACAGTTTTTAGACGCTGAGACTGCTCGATCCTGGCCTGCCGGGCCTTTAGCCAGGACATGGCTATTCTTTCCTCTCCAGGATAAGGGTAGGCCAGGAAGTCTGATTACCGCTTGGGATTTATCCCTGATTTGTATGTACCTATATAATGCAAAAGAGAGGTGAAGTTACGAGTAGATGAGGATGGATGGTAAAAAAATCCAGGAGGGAGAGGGAAATAAAAAAGGGAGACCATTCGATCTCCCTTTTCTTCTATTTTTTGATGAATCTTAGTAGCTCCACAGGTGGTGTTCAAACTCGACGAGTTTCTGGCGGCGGTACTCAGATTCCTGAAGTTCCTGCATACCATCTCCGGAGATCTCAATGATGTAGGAGTGGAAGAGCCTCAATTCAAATGCCTCGCGCAGATTTCTATACTCAGCATCGTTAAAGCGGTTTTTCCACTGGGTGTTCTCAAACATCTCGCTGACTTCCTTGTAGCGGAAGGTACAGAGGTACTCTTCTGGAACTACGTCGCCGGGAGCTGTCCAGATGACTTGGATAAATTCAATATCGTATACCATATTGGAACTCACCTTGTCAAAGATTCTGTTTTCGACAAACTGAATCACCTGCTCATAGGGACCATAGTCGATTTCAGATCCTGCGAATTCGGCTCCGGGGAGGGCATCTTCTGCGAGATCGCCTCCGAAGTCATCTTCGAATTCTCCTCCAAAGTCATCTTCAAAGTCTCCTCCAAAATCATCTTCAAAGTCATCCTCGGCAGAAAAATCTTCAAAATCGCTACCATCGCCTCCGGGCTCGTCGATGCCAGCTCCTTCTCCGGTGAGCTTACCTTCAAACTCACGGATTTTGGCGCGAACATCTTCCCAGGTCATGGGTCTGTTGAGCGAATCAGGATCGTAGGCCTGGTAGGCTCCGTCTTTCAGCCCATTAAAAAGGGCAACGATAATCCCATTTCTCTCGGGATACTGACCATTATCCGCATAAAGCTGGCTTTCCCTCACGATCAGGGGGAAGTTCACTTTCTCGTTCAGGTCAATTCGGTTTACGACTTTTCTTCTCCAAAAGTGGTCCTCCGGACGGGGCGCATTTTGGGCAAAAGCTGGGAGGATGAATAGAAAACATCCAATAGTGGAGAGCACTAGATTCTTCATAATACTTGGTCAGTGTTTGCCTTTCCCTATTATTTCACTACGAGGGAGAGGGTTCTTTCTACTTCATTAAATCGTTTGTCGACAATACGTTTTCCTTTGTAATTTACTCGGAAGATGTCATTCAAACGAACGTATACCTTGGTACCGGGGCTGGATTGGCGCACCTGATTACCCAAAGAAACGGCGATGGGCTTTCTGACGGCGTCCTTGCTTCCACGGATGGAATTTACCCGGGTTGGAGGTCCGAGGGACAACTGGGCAAGCACCTCAATGCTTCCGATGCCATAACCTGCATCTTTGGGAAGGGCTGCCTGGAAGTCGTCATCGGGCTCCAACCTTACTGCGACACGGCTGGACTTGGGCACCATAGAGGCACCATTGTAAATCCGACCGTTGACGGCCATGTTGATGGCAGGCTTAGGAGGCTCCACGACGCGGTAGTCGATCGGACCAATGTCGATGGTTTGTCCGTTTGTCAGACTCTTTACGTTGATCCTTGCCTTGGCGCCATTGCCTGGTACGATCCTTACCAACTTGGGGTTGGAAGAAGAAGGAATTACCTCAGCGTTGGTACCAGAAAAGCGAGGATTATAGTTTTCGCCAAGTGCGGGCACGTCGATGTTTACCTCATTGGCGCAGGCGCGGTAAAGCAGAGATACCGAAGCTGATGTTACAACGATCTCGGGCTTGCGCACCGTAAACTCACCGCTGATGGGTATATTTTCGAAACCTCCAGTAGCTTTGGGTACGCGGATGGTAGCCGTCCAGCTTTGCTGAGCTTCATTTTTCCCATTGGGGATCAGACGTCCATTGGCGGGAATCTTCAGGCGACCGATAGGGCCGTCCTGCTCAATAGCTCCGCTACCGGAAGAAAAGGTAGGGACGACTGCACTCGAAGCCATGGTTACGTACAACTTAGCCTCATACTGAAGACCTGCTGGTACGATCTCGGATACCGCAGCGTAGTCTCCGATGACGGAGTCCACCTCGAAAGTATTGACACCCAGGCGGGTATTGATCAAGTCGAGGGTCTGCTTTTCCTTCTTGATGATGTCCAGTTTAAGGGCTTCTAAGAGAGCAAGGTTAGCTACAACCGGATTGTGGAAGGTGTACCTTTCCCAAGTCTTGTCTTCCCCATCTAGGGTCGTTTCGGGATCCTTAGCTAGTCTTTCCCCGTCGAAGTCGAGTTTTCTACCTGGAGTTGAGTCAGGGATGATTGCATTGTAAACACCTAAGAGTGTCCCTACATAGTCATCCAGGTTTTGATGCAACTGATAGGCTTCCTTATTCCCACGGCCATCATTTGTATTCTCGTCAGCACCGGTTCCCATCCAGTATTGATAATTGCGCTCAGACTCACCTTTGTTGACAAGCTTACCTGTAACCTCATCCACACCAGCAATTTCAGTCAGGGTGTCCTGATGCTTCTGAATTTCCTGGAGGATCTTATCGGTAGCCGCTGAAACAATTTTGATTGTATCCTGAAGGCCTTTGTTGTCTGTTTTACCTTTGCCAAGTTCTTCCTGAATCTTTGCCTGCATCCGCTCTTTTTGAGCTGTATTGGAGGCGATATTTTGGGAAGCAGAAGTATTTAGCTTCTCCTTGATTTGTTCAAAGGCATCCAGTATTTCGGCACTTACGTTCATCGCCAGCAAAGCGAGCAACACGAGATACATCATGTTGATCATCTTCTGTCTGGGTGATAATTTTCCACTTGCCATTTTTACTTTCCTTTCTTTTGGTTAAAAAAATCTACAATTGAGTGCTTTACTAGCGGGTTCCGCCAGACATAGCAGAAAGGATGTTGCCGTAAACCTGGTTCAACTTGTTGAGGTTAGCATTCAGGTTGGCCATGCCTTCTTTGTACTGCTTGGCATCCTTGGATGCGTCAGCCATGCTTGACATTGCCTCAGTCATGGCACCATAAAACTGGTTGAGGGACTTGAGGTGGGTCTTGGCATCCTGGAGTTCCAATTCGTAGATAGAATTGAGGGACTTCAGGTTGTTGGTCATGGACAATACCTGCTCGTGGTAAGCCTTGGCATCACCGGCGGCATTGGCGAAAGATCCCATAGACTCTACAGCTACGCCATAGCTCTGGTTGAGATGATCGATCTTGGAAGAAGCTTCCTTGATCTTTTCAGCATACTCATTGGTAGCGCCGGCAGCATCAGTTACTGTAGTAAGCTTGCCTACCTCGCTGTTGAGCCCTGAGAGGGTAGAAGAGAGTTCGCCGAATACAGAACCGTCGAGCTTGCTGATCTCGTTGGTCCACTCGGTATTAATAGGAGCGGAAACGGCCAGGGTATCGTCGGCCAATGCGGGATAGACCCTTTCCCACTCGTAATCATCAGCTGGGGGATCAAAAGCAGAAATGAGGAATACAAATGCTTCGGTAAACATTCCGATGATCAACATTTCGTTAGCTCCATTCCAGTGAAGAATTTTAAAGAGTGCCCCTACAATTACGACCGCTGCTGCGGCACCATAGATAAAGTTAAGGGTAACTTTACCGGCCCGGGACTTCAGGAAACCTTTTTTCTTTGCCATCTTAAACTTTCCTTAAATTGAGTGTTTTGTACCAATTAATGTACAATTATTGAATGTGTAGTGAGTGTGTTGTTGCCCCTAAAACGGGACAACACTGAAAAAATCTTATAGTAGATTGGCTGTAAAGGCCAATGGTGTGTGAATGATTGATCAGCGTCCTGCCGCACCGGAGCGACCGATGACAGGTACGACAGCGCGGAAACCGATGAAAGACTTGGCTGTATCGGCGTACTCGTATGAGCGGGTACCACAGGAGAGGAAATAACCGATGTCCTTCCAGCTGCCTCCGCGAATGACTTTGCGGATGGTTGCTCCTCCTGGCTCGCGATCCTGGTCGGGAATGCGCTTGTCTATGTAGCGGGGATTCAGGTCGTGGGCATAAGAGTAGCCAGACTCTTCGAAGTCGTCCTCACACCACTCTGCTACGTTGCCGGGCATGTTGTAGAGGCCATAGTCATTGGGGAAATAAGCATCGACAGGAGCGGTATACTCGTAGTTGTCGGCGATATAATCTCCACGACCGGGCTTGAAGTTGGCGAGGAAACATCCCTTTGAATTGCGCAGGTAGGGACCTTCCCAAGGATAGAGCTTGTGCTCATATCCACCACGTGCTGCGTACTCCCACTCGGCCTCGGTAGGGAGGCGGAAGCGTGGCATAGCGGGCAAACCTCTTTCTTCCTGGCGGAAATTGTTGAGGTGAGCCGTTCTCCACTGACAAAACTTCTGAGCGGCATACCAGCTGACACCTACCACAGGGTAGTCGTCGAAGGCGGGGTGCCAGAAGTAGTTTTCGTTGAGGGGGTCATTATATGAGTAGGCGAAGTCGCGGATCCAGACGTTGGTATCGGGAATGATAATGGCGTCGTAGGGAGGAGCCACGGTATCTATGGAACGGTCGATGGGACCTGCATTTTCCTCGGGGGAGGGACCATAGAGAAATTGGCGGTACTCGTTATTGGTGATCTCGTGCTCATCCATGTAGAAGGCAGAGATGGTGATTTGACGGTTGTGAGAAATCTGAGAATAAGGGACATCCTGGTCATTTTGTCCCATGTGAAAGGATCCTGGTGGAATATAGACCATTCCCAGAGGTTGGTACTGGTCCCATTGAGGGCGCTTCATGACCCCGGTAAGTTCACCGTGGTTTCCTGTCCCTCCTCCTCCAAACAGGCCGCATCCAGTAGTGATGAGTGCTAGTGCGGCGATCCAAAGAAATACCTTTTTCATATCTGCGCGAATTTCGATAAGTGTGGGTGTACGTCGATTCAATCACTTGGTAATAACGGGCGGAAACTCTTTTGATTGTTGCAATTAAAGATTATTCCAACCACTATTTATTACGCAAGTTTAAAAGGATTATTAAACTCTTTAAAAATGAATACTCACAAATTTTAACACACATTAAAGCAAATACCCTACCGCTCAGTTAGGTTTTTTTCTTGTAAGACCCGAAAGAGCTTGACTATTTATCTCTTAGTTTTCTCCTGCGTCTTTGAAGATGTCCTGCTTCTCCCCTCCCACTGTGCTTCTGGACGAACCAAGGCGATAAGTGAGGATAACCTCGTGGGTATTCACATCACTAGAAGCATTGAGGGTGGTTGTAGGATAATCATAAGAATAGCCTACGAAGAGGTCATCGGTAATGTGGAAACCTGCCGTAGCGCCTACTGATTCTCCAAAGAACCTGTAATTGACACCGATGGCAATGGGCTTATAACTCCACAGCAATCCAGTCGATACCTGAGGAGCTGCGAGTGCAAAGTCGTTGATCATCATGATTGAAGGCATGAGGCGCATCCGATCGGCATCCAACTTGAAGTTGTATCCACCAGAAAGGATGAAGGTTCTCACATCTTCCGTACCACTTCCGACCGCCCTCAGGGCATTGTCAAAGGAAGGCTCCAACAGGTTTTGTATGGATATTCCTCCGTAGTACTTAAGGTCATTGTCAGGATAGTTGCCTGTAAAGTACACCCCGGTCGAAAGGGCGGGGACAGCTACACTTGTTATTCCTTCAGGCAAGATGGGATCGTTGTCGTCCCTCGCCTGCCAATTAGTACCATCCAGCCTCCACTGCTTGATACCCCCGGAGGCACCTATTCTAAGGAAGTTGTTGTCAGCCCCCAGTTCGAATTCGTAGGCATAAGAAGCCGTAACTGTACCTATGGTGATGGCACCTGCCCGGTCAAAGACGACCAATCCACCTACATAACCAGCGTTGGCGGGTAGCCCAGTTTCGTAGGAAAGGTAAGAAGTCTCAGGCCCTCCCTCGAGGCCCAACCACTGCAGACGGCCCATGAGGGTGAGCATGGAACCTTTGTCCATTCCCACGCGGGTAGCCCCGGCGGCTGCAGGGTTGTAACCATACTGAGTGTATGGAAACATTGTATTTTGGAAGTACTGTTGGCCGAGTGCGGGAAGGCTACACAGTCCTATCAACAACAAGGCAAGTAATATCTTTTTCATAGTAGAGTTTAAGTTAGGTCATATGCTAGCTAAGATGATATTTTTGTTCCAATAAACCAAAAAGGCCAAGAGCTGAATCTTGGGCTTTAACCCTTGTTGAGCGTGAATCTGCCTACATAATGCGGCCCCTAAGAAAGGTTACACATTTTCGCTTTCCTGCTCTTCGACTTTTCTCAAGTAGCCCTCGATGGCCATGGTCATGGAGGGTTTATTGGGCATGGGAGCTACCACGTCCACGCGGAGCCCATGCTTTTCCGCTTCTTTTTTGGTTGTAGGGCCGAAGACCGCGATCCGGGTGTCATTTTGTTTGAATTCAGGAAAATTTGCAAACAAAGACTGAATACCCGAAGGAGAGTAGAAGCAGATCATGTCGTAGAAGATCTTTTCGAGGTCGGACAGGTCTGAATGTACCGTGCGATAGATCACGCTTTCGATGAGGTCCATCCCTGCTTCCACCATCTTACCGGGGAGCTCGCGGCGGTGTACGTCGCTACAGGGAAAGAGAAATTTTTCTTTTTTGTGTTTTTGGATGTAAGACCAAAGGTCCATGGCTGTTCTTTCACCGACGAAGAGCTTGCGCTTTCGGATGGTGATGAACTTTGCCAGGTATTTGGAGGTAGCTTCGCTGACGCAAAAGTACTTGGTATCGGCGGGCATTTCGACCCTCATTTCCTCCAGCAATCCGAAAAAATGATCTACGGCTACCTTGGAGGTAAAAATTATTCCTGTGAAGTCCAGGGGCTCGATGCCCTGCTTGCGAAACTCATTAAGGGAGACGCCTTCTACCTGAATGAACTTGCGAAAATCTATTTTAAGTTCCCATTTTTCTGCCAGCCGAAAGTAGGGCGAATTTTTATCCGTCGGAGGAGGCTGAGAGATAAGGATGCTATATACAGGTTTGAGTACACTCATAGAGTTTGCCTGTTATGATTTAATTTTTGTTAAAACGCTTTCTGCCAAGCTGTATCCAAGGTTTTCGGCTTCTGCTTCGGGTCCTTCGGCGCTTTCCCGGATCATCCTGGCTCCATCTTCGATGAGTTTTCCGCAGGTGAGGCTTACCTTTCCCTGCCACACCTGGGCGTGGCCAAAGACGGGCTGAGAGCATCCTCCCTTAAGGGTTTTGAGGAAGGCTCTTTCTGCCTTGACAGCGGTAGAGGTCTCTTTATGGTCGAGGATGGACGCAATTTTTTCTTTTTCTTTCCAGTCTTTTCGACAAAGGACAGCTACGGCCCCCTGCCCTACAGCCGGTATAAAGGAATGGGGATTTAGAATCTGTACAACCCTGTCTTCATATCCCATTCTTCTGACTCCAGCCAAGGCCAATATGATGCCATCGTAATCGCCTTTTTCCATCTTCCCCACCCTGGTATCCACATTTCCCCTAAGGTCCCTGACCTCCACGTGAGGGAAATAATGGCGAATCATGGCTCTTCTTCTGACAGATGAAGTGCCGATGACGAGGGGACGGGAAAGGTTGTCGAGTTTTACCTGGGGAGAAGCGGCCAGGAGGGCATCGCGGGGGTCTTCGCGCTTCATAAATGCCAGCACCTCCAGTCCTTCTTCAAGGGTAGAGGCCATGTCTTTGGCAGAATGAACAGCCAGATCCACTTCGCCCTTAAGAAGAGCGAGGTCCAATCCCTTGGTAAAAACCCCTGTTGTAGTAAAGGCATGCAGAGGAATGTCAGTTCGCTGATCTCCTTCTGTCGTAATGATATGTAACTGGCTTTCGACTTCTGCTCCTCTCAACATGGATTGAACCCATGTGGCTTGCCAGCGTGCCAGTTTGCTTCCGCGAGTACCTATTATCATGTGCTATTTGTCAATTTTGCCGGCCTTCCTCAGAGCCAGATGAGATATGGCAGCACATTGAGGACGCAAATATATAAAATTTTCATCCCAGTAGAAAAGTTAAAAATCCTACCCAATTCAGAGAAGAGAATAATTAGCTTTCGCAGGGCATACAGAGCAGAAAGAATGATCATAGCGATCACCAGGATGCGCCCACCTTCATCAATGGCATAGAGGCCTATAATCCAGGGAAGGCCCAAAAACAGCATAGGGGGGAGATCAGAACGGACTTCGAGGGAAAAGCTCTTGGCAGCCATCTGTTTTTTCATGAAAATCCTGCCCAGTGTTGACCATGCCAGCAATTTGACGGCCTGCCAGATCAACAAAATGGCTACAACCTTGTAAAGGAAGGCAGAAAGGGACTCATTACCCGAAAAAACGCTGGCAAAGAGGCTTTCTGAGGAGAAGAGTTCCCGGCTTAAGTACCAAAGATTTTGGTGTTGGAGAAAATAAAGTCCCAATGCCAACCAGGAGGTCTGCCCTACCAATCGGATAAGGTTCAGGATCAAATTGAGCAGGGTGCTGGAGTAAATATTCTCCCCGGATATATCGTTTCTCGTTGTTTTCCCCATCCAGAGGCTGGCGAAGGTCGCAAAATAGGCAGGGCTAATTAATTTGATCAGGGCTAGGGAAAGGAAAGAAGAAAGTGCCAGGAGGATGAGCCAGTTTTCATCCCCAGAGGAGAGCTCCTGGCTTCTGACCCTTTTATCTTCCCAGGTTTCAAACTCACCGTAGTAGGTATTTCTTTTTCCCTGGGGGTCCAACCAAAATCTGTGGGGCCTGCCGTGGTAGACAGGATCGAAGGGATAGGCGTTGATGGCGGCTACGGTTTGACCTTGGGGAATTTCTTTGATCCTGCGTAGGCCCATCTTTTGGCACATGGCCAATAGCCTGCGGTCGGGTTCAAACCAAAAATAAACATCCCTGATCTTCTCATTGACCAAGGGCAGAAGAATCCGGGCTCCCTCAAACTCATCGAAGGTGTAGGCGCTCTCTCCATAGTAGGGAGCCAGAAGGGCGACCTTAGGGGGAGCGGGTGGGGAAGGCTTGAGTTTTGGGAGATAGAAATTTTCCAGGTCCCGGGCCTCGATCAATCCTATACCATCCCAGACCCCCAGTACAGGACGGGGGCTGTGGGTAAAGCCTTCCAAAAAGGTAAGCCGGAGGCTAAGGCGGTTCTCTCCAGCCCTGAGCCAGGCCTTTTCTACATAAAAGAATACATCTTGAAAGGGCTTCCGCTCCAGGGTGAGGTATTTTTCATTGAGGATGACCTCCAGTTCCCATGCGTATCTGCCTACCCAGAGATAAAGGCTGTCGGGGAGGCTGTCGGGGAGGAAAAACTGCTTTTCCAGGGTGTAAGCCCTTCCCTTGTTGGGGGCAAAAGAAGGACGTAGGGGAAGATCAGTGCTGCCTTTGGGGCTCTTCCATCCCTTATTCAAGTTCAGGTAATAGCAATCTTCATCTATGCCTGCCCACATATCTCTCTTCTGACCCTGGACGGAAAAGAAAAGCAGCAAGGCAAAACAAAGAAAAAGTAAAGGCTTGATGTTCATCAAAACAGTGCATAAATGACCGGGAGGTAAAAGTACACATTATTCCAGTGAAAAATCATGAAAGCTGTCAAGGGAAAAATCTTCCTAAGGCTATTACCTAAGTGCCTCCACGATGGTGCGTACATTGGTCCTTACCATACCGGGATAGGTACCTGCATCGGAACCCTTGTCCCCCATGGCATCGCTGTAAAGGGTCCCTCCGATTTCGATTTCATGCCCCCGATCCTGACAACCGGAGACTACGGCCTCAAGGGATTTGGAAGGAATGGATGATTCTACAAATACAGCCTTGATGTTTCGCTCCACGATAAAATCGACCAGGTCCTTGATGTCTTTGAGGCCAAATTCAGATACGGTGGAAATTCCCTGAAGTCCCCTGACTTCCACGTCGTAGGCTTCACCAAAGTATGAGAAGGCGTCGTGAGCCGTGATGAGGACCCTTTGTTGAGGGGGGATGGTAGCGAGCGCTTCTCTCGCCCGGCTATCCAATTGGGCGAGGCTGTCGAGATAGGTATTCAAATTTTGCTGAAAAAGGTCAGCCTTTTCGGGATAGATATCTTTAAGTTCTTTTGTCGCATGGGACAAAGCCTTCATCCAGAGGGATACGTCAAACCAGATGTGGGGGTCCTGGCTGTCTTGGTTTTCTCCATGGTAAATCAGTTGGTCCTTGGGAATTCCTTCTCCCAGGGCAATGACGGGTTTATTAAGCCCTACCTTTTCCAGGATTTCACCCATTTTCCCTTCGAGGTGAAGGCCGTTGTAGCAGATGACTGAAGCCTTCCGAAGTTTGGTTAGGTCACTACGGGTAGCTTTGTAGAGGTGGGGATCTACCCCCGGGCCCATTAAGCCTATTACCTCAAATTCTTCTCCGACGATCTCTTGCATCCCGTCGGCGATCATGCCTGTGGTAGCCACGAGGGAGGGTTTTTGACCTTCCTTGCTTTCTCCCCCCTGGCTGCAGGAAAAGAAGAGCGAGGAAAGGAGTAAAATAACAGAGGTATAAAATATCTTTTGCTTCATGAGTAAATATTTGGCTATCAAACATAGAACCTTTTGGCAGTTCGACCTAATCTTTTGGCTTTTTTGGCGGAACTGTAGCCCTCTCGCAATTTCATTTCCAAAGCTCAGGGACAGGTATTACATTTGATTTATGGATGAATTGTTCAGGGGAGAAGAGAATTATCTGAAGGCAATTTACAAATTGTCTAGGGGAAAAGAGTCTGTTTCTACCAGAACCATCGCCAGGGAAATGGGAACCAAAGACTCCTCAGTTTCGGATCGAATTTCGAGACTGGCCGACAAGGGTTATATTCTTCACAAAAAATGGTATGGAGTGACCATGACTCCTAAGGGTTTGCTAGCTGCCCTGACCATCATCCGCCGCCATCGGCTGTGGGAGGTATTTTTAGTCGAGAAGTTGGGCTTCAAATGGGACGAGGTCCATGAGTTGGCTGAGGAATTGGAACACATTCAGTCTGTAGAACTTCTGGACCGACTGGACAAGTTTTTAGGGTATCCTGCAGTTGATCCCCATGGCGATCCTATCCCGGACAAGGACGGCAATATCTCTGTAAAGCCCCATAGGTTGCTTTCTATAGCTCCCCTCGATACCCACCTCTGCATTGTGCGGGTTACTGACGATTCCTCCGACTTTCTCCAATATCTCGATGCCAATGGCCTCCGCATTGGCACCCATCTCTACCTAAAGGAAAAAATTGCCTACGACCAGTCCCTAAGCCTTGAAATCGAAGGGGGAAAAGAGGTACACATTTCCAAAAAGGTATCCGAGCAAATCCTGATTATGGAAGCCTAAAGAAGACTTTTCAAGCGATCCCTTTCCAAATTACCACATTTCCTAAGCTGGACTCTGGCCAAGTTATCTGTTGTTAAAAAACTCTGGACCATGCTCCTATTGGTTTTTCCGGCTCCGGAAATTGCATCCTCAACAGGGCCCATACTTCATTTAAAAAAAATCGCCACCCGAATAACCGGGCGGCGATGAAGGGAAGCTATGTTGGGCTTCTTACTTTACATTCATTCTCTTATAGATCAAGGACTCACCTACCTGTATCTGAACGAGGTATATGCCACGGGCCGTTCCCATGGGCAGGCGCACCTGATGGGTAAATGAACCGCTTTTGATACCCAGTTCTTCCTGGTAGACAATTTGACCTTCAAGGTTGCTCACCCTAAGGGCTACATCGCTCATATCGAGGTTGTCAAAGCTCAGTCCAAACTGCCCGTTGCTGGGGTTGGGGAAGAGCTTGATGCTGTTGGCAAGCAGGTCCGCTATACCTACGGTCCGCATGAATACGGTATCAGTGGAGGTCGTACTTCCACACTCGTTGGTTACGGTGAGGCTTACGACGTAATCTCCATTGTTTACATAGGTATGGGTAGGATTCCTCTCTGTAGAGAAGTTGCTTCCATCACCAAAATCCCAGGTGTAAGAAATGACATCTGTAGAATCGGTGTTGAAGGTAACATTGGAACCGATCAGTTCTACCTGCTCAATATTTGGCGATTCGGGCAGGGTATCGGTATTTCCTACTGTCAGAGGAGGAGATACGAGTTCGCAACCATTGGCATCGGTGATGGTACCTACGTAGACACCTCCGGGCACAGTGAGGTCCTGGGTGGTATCTCCATTATCCCATAGGTAGGAGTAAGGCATGGTACCACCATCTACGGTGATATTGATAATTCCAGTTGTGTCGTCCGGGCAGCCTGCATCCTGAATCGTATCTACGGCAACTCCCAAGGGAGCGGTAGGCTCAGCGACCGTCAGGGCTGGAGAAACAAATACACAACCATTGGTGTCGGTAATGGTACCAATGTAAGCTCCAGCGGGTAGAGAAGTCAGGTCCTGGGTGCTGTCTCCATTGCTCCAGACATAGGAGAATGGATTGGCTTCTCCACTCACTTCAATATCGATGGCTCCGGTTGAATCACCAAAACAGGCCACATCCGTAATGGTCAAGCCACTTACGGTAGGAGGAAGTTCGGCAGGAACATTAATGGTGATGGTATCAAAGGCTACAAAACCGAATTGATCCAGGACAGCCACCTCGATGGTAGAGTCCTCTATCGCCATACCTGTGGCATTGGAAATGCCAATACTTTGGGTCGTATCACCCGTAGACCAGCTATATAAGAAGGCATTAGGTATGTTTGTGTCAAGGGAATCGCCAATACACACAATGGAGGTATCAGGTCCCAGGTCGAGGGTGGGAGGTACAGCCAGGGCAAAATCGTCAAAGGCGAAGCCGTCTTCCTGTACAGTTCCATCGGATCCAAAGGCCACCCTAAACCTCACGTCAGGCATACCTATCAGACTGGGCTCCAAGGGAGTAAATGCGACGACGTAGCTACCAAATCCCGTACCCGACCAGCCTATCTGCTGTCCTCCGGGCTCTCCGTTTATGGTGGTATCATTGTACCAATTGAAGTCATCTCCAAAGTCACCCACATTGACCCAGGTCCTACCAGAGTCTACAGAAGATTGGAGAACTGTGCCATCCCAACTAAACTCACTCTCGATCCATATCTTCATGGCGACATTCACCCCTTGAGGAGCATTGGTCATGTCAAAACATGGGCTGTAAACCGCAGAGTTTTCATTGGGGTTATAGGAAGAAGTTCCCAAACCGCCCGTGGTCCATGCGTTGACTCCGGAGAAGGCGCCGGTAATGACGTTCTTGGCGGGGGTACCGAAATCCCAAGAAGAGTTTTCACCAAAGGGTATCCATCCCCCTCTTCCGGATTCGAAGTCTTCGATATAGGGGAAGGAATCTATTACTGGCTGTGTAACTACCTCAATACTCAGGGTGTCATTGACCAGGTTGGTATCGATGGGAGCCACCACCACGAAGGTCAGCTCTGAAGTACCGAGGTTGGAGAGGTCTATTCCCGTAAATTCAAATACACCGGGTTCGCCCAGGCCAACCTGTCCACTGGAAATGGTCTGGCTGTAAGTTCCTGTATTGGCGCCGCTGACGGTTAGGTCAAGGATTGTGGGGTTGGCGACAAAATCCAGTTCCCCTCCAAAATTGGAGAAATTGATCCTGACTGTTTCGCTGGTATCGAAACAACCAAAGGGAAGGCTGGGAGTCTCCAGTCCTATCAGTCCAAGATCTGGATTGGGAGCCTCGTCGATGGAAACATCATCGATAGCCATATCGCTGTTAAAGTCAGCACCCTTGGTTCCGCGGAATTCCAGTTGAATCACTCCGCTGAAAGCGCTCAGATCGACCAAGGCTTGGCGGTAGGCCTCAGCATTAGAGGTTTGCTGCTCTCCTCCGATAGAATCCACCCGGGTGGAAACACCATTGGAAATGACAAATACTTCCAGGGTTCCCATATCTTCTCCATACATGTGGTAAAAATATCTGAGCGTAGGAGCTACACTACCCGTAAGGTCTACACATGGACTTAGCAGAGAATACTCATCCCCAGGCTGAGTAGGTGTACTGGTCTCGGTATAAAGGTAGACCCCTGTTCCTGTGGTATTGTCTCCGTCAGGTCCGGTTGAAGTAGAAGTAGTGGTTCCGGTATTGGCCCACCATTCCCGATCGGCAGTAGCTGAGTTTTCCCATCCATTGGCAAAGGTACCAGGTTGACCGGGGATGAAGGTATCAAAGTTTTCGGAGTATGGGAATGTCACCGGTGCCTCGGTTACATAAGTTTGTATGGTCGTATCGTTGCTCCGATCTCCATCTGTAGGCAAGTCGATAGACATGCTGACATTGGTCAATCCAATAACAGAAAGGTCTACGTTGTTGACATCCACATCCAGGGTACTCAAGGGCAATAGGGTACCGGAGTTGAGGGTAGTTGTAAATGTTCCGGTATTGGCTCCTGAGGCTACCAAGGTTACAGTAGCGGGGTCCACGGCAAGGTCCACTGTGTCCACCCCTATGTTGATGACACGCAGGGTAAGGGTTTCATTGGCCGTAAAGCACTGGCTGGTATCAGTGGGAGCAATGATGGCAGTGGCTTCAAGGTCAGTAGAAGGAGGAAAGAATACCGATACATCATCGATGGCGATATCACTTAAGAAGCCTGATCCGACAGTTCCTCTAAATTCGAGCTGGATAAGGCCGGAAAATCCTGCCAGACTCGCCAATGCCTCCTGCCATGGAGAATTTTCATTTGCCTGCTGAGGTCCACCGATAGAATCGATACGGGTGCGCACACCTCCTGAAACCACAAATACCTCAAGGCTACCCATATCGCTGCCTGCCATGTGGTACCAATAGCTCAGGAATGGAACCTGGGTACCAGCCCCCAAATCTATACAGGGACTAAAGACGGAAAATACATCACCCGGGCTAGCTGGGAAGGAGGATTCCGTGTAAAGGTAGACGCCCGAGCTTGTACCCTGGGTATGATCTACGGCAGGTCCAGTACCTCCCGAACCAGTACCGGCTGTATCGGCAAACCAGTCTAGATCATCAATGATGCCATTGGTGCCATTGGTCCAACCATTGGCCAGGGTACCGGTAGTTCCGACGGGGAAGCTGTCGAAGTCCTCAAGATAGGGAACACCAACTGAGCTTCCTCCCAAATTGTCAAGTGAAGTACTGGCGGTATCATTGCTAAGGTCTCCATCTCCTGTCAGGAGGGTGTAAACATCTATCTGATAATTGCCGGGTACGGAAAAATCTGCAGTACTGGTGAAGGTATAGGTTCGGGTCATCCCGGGCATGAGGTTGGGACCGGTAATGTTTTCTACCACAGGGGTACCTCCATTGATGCTGTAGGCGATATCAAAGGTATCCTGTGGAGCTGAACCAAAATTCTCCACAGTAACCGAGATGGGCGTAGCCGGCCCAAAGGAACAACTTGAAGCAATAGGATCGATAGCGGTAACACCCAGGTCATCTGGCCCGGGAGTTGACACGACTACGTTATCCAGTATCCAGTAAAAGGAATAGTCTCCGGTCCAGCGGAAGCGTACCTGTACATTGGCACGGTTGGCGGCCTGAGCCGAAATATCAATCTGCTCAAACTGTGGATTGGCCGTGGTAGTCGTACCGGAAAGAACAGATACCCAGGCTGTGCCGTCAAATACTTCCACCTCATAAGCCCCTAAAAATCCACCAAGGAAAAAGTGATCAAACTCCAGCAGAATCAGGTTGGATCCTGTGGTGTTGAAGATAGGTGATTCCAGGGCTACATCCTCAGCTCCTCCGAGGTTTGAGTAAAAGTCGCTGTCGAAGATGGCAGCAGGATCTGAAATTGGGGCATTGAGGATACGACCTCCAGGATTGTTGAATCGCCAGGTATCGAAGGTGGGATCTCCTGCGATAAGGTTTTGGGTCCAACCTACGGGGGGAGTGGATCCCGTGGCTGTACCGAAGTCTTCGTTAAGGAATAGAACCTGTGCATGCAAACCGGTGAGGGCAAAGAGTAAGCACAAGCTCAATGGTACTAGTTTTTTCATGTTAATTGGATTTGGTAGATATATCAAGTAAATTCAATTTAAAAACATATTTGATCTTCCATATGATAATTCACAGGAAATCTAGGATTCATGGGATTTTAGATAATGCTTCTCTAATATAAGGGTAATATTAGCTCAACTACAAAAATCTTCCGCTCAAATACTAACTTTCGTAATTTCCTTGGATGGAGATTATCACAAATCTATTTAGTGAATCCTTTTAGGTTTAAACACAGGTTATTTATAATAAACCCCTGGCGCTCACTCATGAAAAAAGCTAACACCTGCTGCAATTACAAACTTGCTTTCAGAAGGGATATAATTTCTTTATGTCGAAGGGCTTTGGCTAGGGAAAGGGCCGTATAACCGCCAAAAATTGCCTTAATGGAAGGATCAGCTCCGTACTCAAGTAGGCACCTGACCGCATCTGTCCGGCCCTCCTGTGTCGCCTCGATAAGAGCCGTGGTCAGAAATTCAGGATGTTGATAATTGGGATCTACCCCCATTTTCAGGTGATAGGTCAGCAAGTCAATGTCTCCTTCCTTTGCTGCATGAAACATTTCTTTCCAGTCTCCTCCCACAGATTCGAGTTATTTGCTATACTATGGATTTTCCCTTGGTCTGATTTCTTGTATCCTTCCTTTCAATGTGGAAAGGAGGATTCTTTCTTTAACCTCAAAAAAACTGCCCTCCTGATCTTGAAAGGCAGTTTCAACCTAAAAAAATTTGAGGACAAAACTATCAGGCCTCCTCGTCTTTTCCATTTTCTCCTATCACGATAGGGGCTGCAAGCAAGGCATCCGGAATACCAAAAGCTTCTGTCAGTCCGATCATTTCGGGCTTGATTTCTTCACAGAGGTCGACCACCTGCTGGCCAATAGCCCGGGTCTTTGAGGGATCAAAATAGCCTTCTTCCAGGTACCAGCCTTTGTTAGCATCCAATTCTGCGAGGGCGTAGAGGCTTCTCAATTTGTCGAGAATAGCCTTTATCTCTTTTTCCTCTATCCGCTCAATAGCTGCTATGAATTCTTCCAATATAACCCTTTCGATGTAGGCCTTGGACATTTCCAGCAAGCGGGGTTGGACTTCCAGGAAGGCATCAAAGGAATCCATGCCATCGTCGATGAGTTTTTTCATTTCTTTGGCTGTTTCCCACACCAGCTCTTCCTCCCTATCCTTAAACATATGCAGCTGAAAATCAGCATCTCTAAGGTGTTCAGCATCTGTCTTTGACCTAGAAACAGGATTTTTGTCGGCGATGGAGTGAGCGGCCCGCTGGGCGAGGGTATTTAGGATGCCAAAGAAGTTGAGGGAGCGAAAGCTTGCCCGAAAGCGTGAAAGTTGGGCCTTGGCCACCAATTGAAGGAGGACATAATTATCGCCTTCGAAGGTGGTGTATATATCGGTATCGGCCTTCATGTCTGCAAATCGGTTGACGGCCAGGTAACCCTGCCCTCCGGTAGCCTCTCTGCCCTCCTGAAGGGTCGCGGTCGTATGCCAAGTAGAAACTGCTTTGAGGCCGGCGGCCAGGGATTCTACCTCACGGCTGTCTTCTTCATTGCGATGCAAGTAACGGTCTATCATGTAGCGATGGGCAAAATGCAGGGCATAGGTCTTGGCCAACTTAGGGATCAGCCGCAACTGGTGTGTAGGATACTCGATGATGGGCATTTCCTCCTCACCTGCCCTTCCAAACTGCCGACGTTTGGCCGCATACCTCAGGGCAATGCTGAGACCGGATTTGGCGGCACTCAGTCCTCCGGCGGGTACGGCTACCCTTCCTCCCACCAGGGTACTCAGCATGGTAAAAAATCGCCTCCCCTCACTGGGAATATCGCTAAAGTAAGTTCCGTCTTCGTCAACCCCTCCGAACCTGTCCAGTAAATTTTCGCGGGGAATCCTTACCTGATCGAACCACAGGCGGCCATTGTCTACTCCGTTGAGGCCCAATTTCTGCCCACTATCGCCAATGCCTACCCCTGGCATGGCCTCTCCCTCAGCGCTTCGGATAGGGACGACAAAGGCATGGACTCCGTAATTCTCCAACTGGGTCTCCAGTTGGGCGAAGACCACGGCCAGACGGGCGTGGGCAGCCGCATTGCCGATATATTCTTTGTGAGCTTTATAATTGGGGGTATGGATGATGAATTGGCCTGCTTTGGGATCGTAAGTAGCCCGTGTTTCCAAATCCCTGACATTCGATCCGTGGCTGGCCTCTGTCATGGCAAAGCAGCCGGGCAGTTCCATTTTCCCAGCCGCAGGCAGGTAGCGCTCGTGATGCTTTTGGGTGCCAAGGCCGAGTATGCTGCCTGCAAAAAGTCCAAATTGGACGCCAAATTTTACCTGTAAGCTAAGGTCATGATGGCCCAGGGCTTCAAATACGGCAATGTATTGGCCCATATCGTCTTTGCCTCCATAGGCTTCCGGAAAGGCCAGGGAACCAAAGCCTTGGCGGGCAAGCTCCTGCAACCAGAGGAGTACCTGCTCTCTATGTTCTTCTTTGAGGCGACTGATCTTGTCGTAGGAGAAAAAGGGGTCCGACAAGAGGGTTCTCATCTTCTGGTGAATATCCCTATAGGGGTGATCCAGGATTTCACCCAGCCGGTCGGGATCAAAAGAAGGCAGATAGGGCCCTTTTTTGGGCGTGGATTTCCTTTCCTCGAGAAAAATCTCTCTAACGGCTTCGTCGGTTTTCCATCCTACGGCTTCTTCTATCTCCGAAAGGGCCTCTTCCGCTTCCTCGCCTTTGAGCCTCTCACCGGAGTGAGGCATGCCTAGGCTGGCAAGTGACTCACTCAGTTTGATGAGGTTGGCTTTTTTGTGATCGGGAATTTTGTGGAGGCCATTGCGGATGATGTGCATCCATTGTTTCAGTTCCTGTGGCTTCGGGGGAAGTTGTGGATTCAGTTTGGACCGAAGCCACTGTCGCTCCGCCTCTGTGAGCCCTTTGACCTTTGCAATCCGCTTTTCCATGAGGGAAATTTCCCCGGGGGTCAGGATTTCATCTGACCATGCCATGTAGAGCAGGGGAAGAAAGGCGAGTATGGAGGGATTATTTTTATCTGCTTCTTGAATGAGATGTATTGCGTCCATGATGCTTAACTTTACTTTACTTACGAAACAGGGGCAGGCCTCGTTTGTCTTTTTATGGGTAATTGGAACAATGGGGAGGGGAAAGCTCTACATTTTTTTACCTTTGTAGGATGAACGAACTGATGCTTGCCTTTTGGTTTTTTGCCGGAATCTGCGGCCTTTCCATCCTCCTGCTTTCCTTCAGCCAAAGGCTTATCTATGCTGCTTTTCTCTTGTTCGCCACCCTGGTGGGGGTCGCAGCTATGTACGTCTTTTTAGGAGCTGAATTTTTGGCTGTAGCCCAATTGGTGGTCTATGTAGGGGGTATCCTCGTTCTCATCATGTTTGGCATCATGCTTACCCAGCGAGAGGGTGAACCACAGGCCAGGACTGCTTTTGCCAATGTCCTACCTGCCCTCATGCTGGGAGGAGTTGTCTTTACCGGCCTTCTTTACCTTTGGAATTATTTTCGCCTTCACCCACCGGGGTGGATTCAAGCTTATGAAGCCTCTGCTGTTACCGGACCTGACTCGATAGAAAAAATCGGAATTCAGACCCTGACTCGATACCTCCTTCCTTTTGAGTTTATGTCTGTCCTTCTCCTCCTAGCCCTGGTCGGAGCGGCCTATCTGGCACGAAGAGGGAGCCAAAGTCCTTCCGAGCCATGAATCCCAGTCCAGAAACTATCTCCTGGGAAAGAGCCATCCGCGAATATGAAATATTTCTCGGAGTAGAAAAAGGACTTGCTCTCCTATCCCGGCAAGCCTACCTAAGAGACCTTCAAAGATATCGATACTACATGGAGGAAGTCCTTGACCTGGACTGTCCTACAGAGGTAAAACTGGATCATCTTCAGGAGTTTCTTATTTACCTGATTCAGGAATGCTTTTTAGGTGAACGATCCCTGGCACGTAACATATCCTCTCTTCGGTCCTTCCACGGGTTTTTGTTGGTAGATGAGTGGACCAAGGCTGATCCTTCTTCCCTACTGGAGATGCCCCGGCTCCGACAAAAACTACCCACTGTCCTTCACCTTGAAGAAATCGAAGCTATCCTGTCAGCCATAGACCTCAACTCTGGGACCGGACTTCGCAACCGAGCCATCGTAGAACTGCTCTATGGAAGCGGGCTAAGGGTTTCTGAACTTACCGGCCTTCAGTTGTCCAGAATATTTTGGGAGGAAGCTTTTATACAGGTTCAGGGAAAAGGAGGAAAGGAAAGGTTGATCCCTCTGGGAGCTCAGGCCATGGAATGGATGAAAAAATACCTCCTTGAAATGCGAATAAACCTTCCCATTCAATCTGGAAATGAAGATTTTATTTTTCTCAACAGAAGGGGAGGCCGGTTGTCGAGGGTCATGGTCTTCAATATCGTAAAAGAAGCAGCCGCCAAAGCTGGCATTTCCAAAAAGGTAAGTCCACACACCTTCCGACATTCCTTTGCCACCCATCTGGTAGAGGGAGGAGCTGACCTGAGAGCCATACAGGAAATGCTCGGACACGAGTCCATTACCACCACTGAGATATACCTTCACATAGATAGCGAATACCTTCGGGAGGTATTTCAACTTTACCATCCCCGAAGTTAGCTTATCTCAGGTCTTATTCTCGCATTTCGAAGCTGGCCCTGATCTGTCTTACCTCTTCTTGTCCATCCAGGATAAAACGAAGGTCCATATCGACTTGCCAGCGATTGGCCTCGGTCTTTACCCCATTGATACTCCCCCTGTCGATGCGGATGCCCTCCCTTCTATCTTGAAAATCCTCGCTCCTCTTGTCATCGTCTATTAGTATAAATAGACCGGTACCTCTCATCGAGCTGTTCGAAAATGAGAAAGAATCCTGAGCCTGACCTACCTGAAACATAATAATTTCATTATAAGAGTCATCTGGAATCAGGGGACTTTCCGATCTCTCATAGAAGTACTGAAAAATGAGGCTATCGGTATTTGGGTTTAAAGAGAAATTGAAGAAGACGTTTCTTTCGTCAAGGAAAAGACCTTCCCCTTTAAAAAACACGTAGGTACACCTGCCTTGTCTGCAATTGGTGGGGGTTACTCCCTCTTCCACGCAAGAAAACAAGCCTACAGACATGCCAAGGAGGGAGATGGGGATCAGAATTTTAATCATTTTTCCAAAATAAATTAGTGAGTTGTAAAAAATTTATCTGAAAATTCCTTCTACCGGATTCGGTAGCTGAGGCTTACATAGGGCAAGAACAAACCGCGGTAGCTGAGGTCTTTGCGGGACTCAGTCTCAGTCAGGATTTGACGACCCCAGAAGATGAATCCCAGGTCCCAATTGATCCTTCTGTCCTTAGCAATCAGGCGAATTCCTGCAGATGAGATTAGGTTTTGGCTGCTCTCTTCTGTGCTGCTTATCAGACCAAAGGTATCGGATATATCCTCATTTCTGGAAAGTCCATAATAAATATGCTCGGTCATAAACAGAGCATTCCGCCTGATTTTGAAAAGGGCAGAAAAGCTCAGGGGCGGAAAGTCAACACTCCTGTCGACCTTTTCCATCGCGATGGTCCCGGGTATCTTTCTTTCAAAGGAATAGGAATTGCTGTAGGTCAGGGGAAGATACAAGGAAAAGGAGAGGTTGAAATTTTCCTTTCCATAGGTCTGTGCCACATATACAAAGGGAATCATGGGATAGCGAGGATCTTCTCCTATCCCACCCAATGCCATAATGCCCCCGGCTATCCTCATCTCATCATTGACTTGGGCTCCTGCTTTTATATCAGCATAGGAATAAAACTCAAAAGGAGGGCGCTGGGTGGGGGTAAAAAGATTGTCGCTCTCCGTACCGGTAAAGATGCCGGAAAACAGAGAGGCCAACTCAATGCCCGCACTGAGGCTTATGTTGTTGCTGAGCCCATATTCCAGTGAATTGGCAGTGACCATGTTATTTTTGTAGACCAAACTCCCTTTTTCCAGGTTTTG
The DNA here is from genome assembly GCA_964564415.1 of uncultured Bacteroidia bacterium. Lineage (GTDB taxonomy): Bacteria > Bacteroidota > Bacteroidia > J057 > J057 > JALEFZ01. Next base: position 121,103 of record CAZMAV010000007.1, read on the forward strand.
GGCATTGTTGCTGAGGAAGACCCGGAGGTGGTTCTCATTAATGATGGCTTCTTTTTTAAAGGCATTGAATTCTTCATCGGATACCTTTAGCTTAAGGATTTCTCCGTATTCTATGTCCACCCCCTGGGTCAGGTGAAGACTCAAATCATCCATTCGGTCTACCCATCCCTTTCCGACATAGCCGTAAGAAGTCTTTACTCCAATGAAAACCGAGTCTCCTTCCTCGACGATGTTGCGAAGTCTTTCCAGGTCTTCAATCAAGGGAGCCTTCAGTTTTGTGATTCTGCGCTGCATGAACCTCAGTTTGACGGCAGCTACCCGCTGACGATGCTGAATTTCCTGGGTTTCCCGATGGATAGACTCTATAATCAGGCTATCTTCCGAAGGATGTTCATAAAATCTAATCACCGAGTACTTGTTCCAGAAAAAGTCAAGTAGATAGGAAACATGAAAGCGCTTAATCTCATCCTGATCCAGGCTATATCCTACCATGGAATGAATAAAAAGGGGCTTTTCCTGGGCTCTTGCCTCCAGGCAAAGGAAAAAACTGAAAAGCAGAAAAAGGGAAAGTAGGCGTATATCCATGATCTTCGATGTCAGAAGGGGATGAAATCCAGGACAAGCTATCGGGGTCTGAACCATTGGCTTAGGGAAATATAAGGAAAGAAACCATTCCAGCCCTTCCGTTGGAAAACTTCTTCCACCACTCCCCCATTAGAATTAGGATAGGAGAAAGAAGAGTACTTGTACTCGTAAATGCCAAAAAAGCCTATATCCACTGAGTTTTTTCCCCAGATATACCTGAAGCCCAGGGAGGTCAACAGGGCATAATTTTCAACCTCAATCAATGATCCATCAAAGATTCCCCAGTAATCCCCGTTTTTGTAATGGCGAAGCATATTTTCCGATACAAGGGCCATTTTTCGTCCCAATTGGAGATTAAACCCCAAACCAGCGGCATAATTGACCCCATAATCCATCACATAATTGTTGGCAAAGGCAGCTGACAGGCGAAGGGTGACATTGGCCTTTTCTTTTCCATAGGTAGCCAGGCCGCTCAATCCATATAATCCTCCATCATATCCCATAACAAAGGTCTGGGCTTCCGCCCCGATATGCCATTTTCCGCCCAATTTTCGGCCCCAGTTGATCGCAAAATTAGTAAGGCCATAATAATAGCCGCTGCCCAGACTGCCCAAATGGGTAGTTAAATCCATACCCGCTGTCAGGGACAACTCCTCGGTTAGGCCCACCCGAAAGCGATGCCCCAACAGGTAGATGTTTTGGTAATAGAACTCTCCTCTGTGAAGGGGAATGGCCGTAGAAGTAGCAAACAAGCGATCCCGCTGTAGGTAGGTAGTATCATAATAGGGATTGGGTGCATTGGGATGGCGGATCAGGCTCATGGACCTGATTTTTTCCAGGGGCAGGTCTATCAGGCTATGATCTTCTTCTCCCACCTGAATGGCTCTGGGGGTAAGACCAACAGCCTTGGCATCAAAAGCGGGATAGTGTTTCAACTTCAATCGGACAAAGACTGTGTCATATCGGCCCAGGGCTTCCTTTAGAGACCCTAACTGGGCCAATAGCGTTTTTCCCTTTTCCAAAATTGCTTGACGAGCCTCTCTTACTTGATCTGAATCAACCTTCCAGAGGGAATCATTTTCCTCCTCTAAAGAATAAATAACAAAATTATTCTGATCCATAGAGTCTATCCTCAGTCGATGCCAGGAAGGCAGATGCAGCCCAAAAATTGGATCCAGGCCATACTTTCTTCTTTCATTCCCGTCAATTTCCTCACCCACCAGGGGATGAAGAAGGTGGACACTCTGTCCCCATGTAGCCGTGGTTAACAAAAGAAGTGATATCAGCAGGAAATAAGTCTTTTTCATGGATTGTTATGGGTTCCCTACTTAAATTAGGAAATAAGCCGTCAAAATTCTCCTATTTACTTCAAATTCCTAGAATTTTTGTTCAAAGCACAGTAAATCCCGGTCCTAGCGATTGAAAAATCTCACATAGGAAATGAAGGGCAGTGCCCCCGTAACTTCGGAAAAATAGTTGTTGGTGGGAAAGGATTGCCGTTGACCCGGGGTAAGTCCTGCCAAAAGCGCAGAATTTCATGCCTTATACCCACTCTAAAATCCAGGGAATTTTACTTCCAGAGCAATCGGGCATTGAGGGAATATATATTGTAGAGGGTAGCCCGTCGAAAGTCATCTGGAGAGTTGGTGAAAAAAACGGATCTTCCATCTCTGTATAGAGATAATTCTCAGAAACCAGGGCCCAATGCTTGCTCAGCCTTACCTTGTAGGCCAGAGAGATTCCCGCCACCACTTCTTCTGCTGATAGACTTTCTCCATAGCTAAAGACGGAGAGTTTGGTAGTAAAATTATGATCGAGCATGCCCAGGGTCATCATCAGGTTAGAATGGATGATCAAAAAGCTTTCTTCTCCCAGAATGGCCTGGCTCTCGATACCCAGGTATACCTTTTTACCTACCTGGCGATTGTACTGAAGTCCAGTATTTAGCAGGGGTGCTCCTCGCCCGCTGATGGCCTGTATGGTTTTTAGCATTCCAGCCCCACCGCAAAGGAAAGGTGGTCAGTGAGGCCTCCGCGAAAACGCTGGCCTGTAAGGAAGATATTTTGATAATACCACTCTCCTTTCTTCAAGGGAATGGCCGTGGTACTCATCAAAAGTCGATCTCCATTTAGGTAAATCTTTTCGAAGATTGAATCCGAGTCTCTGGGATATATGGAAGAGATCGAATTTTTACCCTCAATGGGTAAGCGGACCAGGCTCTGGCCTTTTTCGGCCAAATAGAGACTCGTGGAGTCCTTTTTCACCACTTTGACACGGGGATGTAGTCCATTTTCAAGCCTAAAACAAGGCTTAGGCTATCCTTTTTTTGGAGTTCCAGATCTAGGCTATCCAACTTTCGCAGCAGGTCCGAAGCTTTGTCTTCGATCAGGGCCCTGGCTCGGATTATTTCCTTTTCATTTAAGCCTTTAGGCTCGTGTCAGTCAGGGATGTAAGCTGCAGATTGCCCTTATCATTCTTCTGGAAGGAAAGGCTATGCCAGGAGGGAAAGTCGAGTTTCCACTCCTCGTCGAGGCGGTAGTTCTTTATCTCCTCCCGGCCCAACTCAGGGCCGAACAGGGGATGGATAACAAAAGTAGCCTGGGCATACAGGCACTGAAGGGACAAAAAAAATCCTAAGACAAATACCAGCGTTTTTCATGCGATTGAAGGCTTAGACTTGGGCTCAAAAGCAATAGGAATATACTAAAAATGCAGGGCCAATGTAGCAGAAAGACCTGCCGAAGAAAAGGAAATTCAGTGTGCATCAAGTCCCACAGGAGGTCCAAGCCTGGAATTGTCGTAAAAATTCTTTGATTCTGAGAATGCCTTTAAAGCTCTCTTTTCCCTTTTTACAAGTCCAATAATTCATAATTTTTGAAGGCAAAAAGGTGTTCTCCTCCTCTCAGGTGATTTTCTATCCAGGAAAGCAGCCGGTATTTGAGTTTTTCGTGCTTAAAAAGCCTCCGATCCCTGGGATTTCCTCCCCCATAGGTCAACTGATCCCCCCAATCAAAACGCTTCATAAAATCCTCCATGACTTGTGGATGACTCCCTTTAAATCGGGCAATGCGCCCCATATCTCCATAGTCAAAATCCAGGGGCTGGTCTTTAAAGAAGGCTTCTGCTCCGTTGCCTCCGTGGTGGATGGTGGTCAGGGCCTTCATTTTTTTGCGCATGAGCCTGGGAGGACGCACCCAACCATAGTGGTATACAAATGCATGAGCCTTGGCCACCCTCAGTTTGCGGCTACCTTCTTTTTTTCTGTAGCTTTTCCCATCAAAATCAGAAATATAGCGAAAAGACTGGGCCGACTCCCAGGAGTGAATCCGGGGATCATTTCGGACGATGCGGATCTCTCGTTGGTACCATCCGTGGCTGCGATGCACATGGTCATAATCCCCCCAAAAATGCAAGTAATCAAAAAGCAAACCCTCAACTTCCGGTTTGTGAAGAAGTTCTTCACAGCGACCCTTGATGATGGGAAGGTATTTTTCATGGATGACTTCATCGGCTTGCAGGTAAAACAGCCAATCACCCTTGCAATAACTCTTGGCGATATCGGTCTGATGGGCATTTTCCATCCCACGGGGATAAGCTCCCAGGTCCCAGACGGTGTCAATGATGCGGATTTTTTCCGAACCGATAGAAAGTACCTCTTCACGGGTGCGATCATCTTCATCACAATCCCCCAAGGCCAGCACAAACTCATCTACAAGGGGCAAAATAGAAAGGATGGCTTCCCTTAGAGGAAAATATAGCTTTTGAGTATTTTTGGCGAAGGAAAATCCACTGATGGTCATAGGCCTGGGTCGAAAATCTCGGTTGACGCCCAAAATAGCCAGGAAATGATCAATGAAAAAATATTCAAATGGCTTCATGTTTGACTTTAAGAAAAAACCTGTAATTTTCTTAAAATCCCGAATCCATGTGCCTTCCTTACCTCCTCCTTCTCAGCTTAATTTGTCTCATGCCTCATCTCGACGCCCAGGACCTTCCTTTTAAAGAAATTCCTCCTTCTCCAGAAGATTACAGCCCTGGAAACATCATGGCCCGCATGGTCGAGGGTCTTGGCTATCGCTATTATTGGGCAACTGAGGGCCTGCGCGCAGAGGACCTCGATTATCGCCCTACCCCAGAAGCTCGCTCCTGTCGCGAAACCCTGGATCATGTATACAATTTATCCCAAACCATCATGTACAATGCCTTAGGAGAGGTCATTCAAAGAGACAATTCCAGTGATAAGCCCTTTGATGAGGTAAGGCGCCATACCTTGACTCACCTTGACCGTGCCGCCAAGGCCCTTAGAGGCAAAAGTCAATCTGAGATAGTTGAATTGAGGATATACTTCAGAGAAGGCAGTGAGGGAGTTCCCTTTTGGAATATGATCAATGGCCCTATCGCCGACGCCATTTACCACTGTGGTCAGGTGGTCAGCTTTAGGCGCAGCTCTGGCAATCCCATCAACCCCAATGTCAACGTGTTCAGAGGCAAAAACAGAGAATAGGAAGATGATTACCCAAAATTTTATCGAAAGCAGCCGCAAGCAATTCGAATACTACAAAATACAGGCGGAAAGGGCTATGGCTCAGGTTTCGGATGAAGAGTTTTTCTGGCAGTACAACCCCGAGAGGAACTCCATCGCTGTCATGGTCAAGCATCTTTGGGGCAATATGATGTCCCGGTTCACAGACTTCCTGACTCCCGACGGAGAAAAGGAATGGAGAGACAGGGACGGAGGGTTTGAGGTGGAAGACATGAGCCGCCAAGCCCTCATGGACAAATGGGAAGAAGGATGGTCCCAGGTTTTTGCAGCCCTTAACAGCCTCCATCCTGCCAGCATGGATCATATAGTCTACCTTAGAAATGTGGGACCTACCATCATAGAGGCAATCCTTAGGCAGGCTAATCACAATGCCTATCACGCGGAGCAAATCGTTTATGTGGCCCGGATGGCCAAAGGTCCCAACTGGCAGAGCCTGGCCATACCCAAGGGTGAAAGCAAGGAATTCAACAAAAAGCGCTTCGATCAGCCCAAGCGCAGGGAACATTTTTTCGATGATTATCTGGAAAGCAGTTGAGATTTTCCGGTGTTTCCTTTTTTAGTTTTTCTATCCCAATTTTTATCCCAAATACCCAGTATCGACGATTCATATGGACTATCAATATGCCTTTCTGCTACTTATGGCCTTATTTTACCTGCTTGCAGGAACTTCACACTTCATCTTTCCCAAAGTTTACTACAAAGCTACTCCACCCTTTGCCAAAAAGCAGGTCAAGACGATCAATATCATTGTGGGTATTTCTGAAATCCTGGCAGCCATTGGTTTGCTGATTCCGGCCACGAGAAGCCTTGCTGCTATCGGGGTGATCGTCCTGCTTATCACAGTTTTTCCGGTCCATCTCTACATGGTCAGAGATCCGAAGGCGAGTTTCAATCTCCCCCTGTGGTTGCTCTGGCTCCGAATCCCTTTACAATTGGTCCTAATAGCATGGGCGGCCGCTTATGTGTGAGGTTAAAGCTTAGCCCCATATGTTCCGAGCTTCTAATTGAATGCCCGGAGAAGCAAGGCTCAGACTTGCATCCTTACCAATTTTTTCCTTCCGGAGGTAGGTATCTCCCTTGGCTTGCTGGTAGGCTTCGATCAGGTCCTCTTGTAGGTTAATGTCCAGTACAGGGGAATACCTCCTGGGCGTAGAGGGATAGCTTTTTGGTCCTATCATAGGCGAGGCTGGAGTCGGATATCTCGATAAGGAGCAAAATATCCTTAGCTTGGGGATCTCCATCTCTGTAATTATCCCTCCTCCATTTCAACAGGGCCAGGTCCGGTTCTGGCTTTGAGTGCTCCAAAAGACGTATCGGATCTTGAAACTGAGAAATATAACTTTTCCCTACATGGGAAAAAAGGCTGGACAAATTCCTCATGATATAGCTCTGCCTTTTGCTCTTAGGACTCACGACAATTATATCTCCATCTATCAGTTCTACCCGATCTTCAGGACCTGTGATGCCCACCTCAGCCATTCGATGATATTCATCTATGGTGTATTTCTTCTTATATGGGACTTGAAAGGTCATGAATAAAGGATATAGCTAAGGCAATACATCTGCCTCTTAACAAATGGATCAAGGGGGAGTCAATTAAGAATAAGGAGGAATAAAGATTATTTCAATTCTTTTCGCTCCCACAATTTCCACCAGGGAGTGGCAGGAAAATCGTGGTGCTCATAATGGTATCCAAAAAAATAACAAGTAAAAAAGGCCCAGAGATGATTTTTTCCCTGACTTCTCGCATTGTGCTTGTTGTCATGCTCGCCCATGTGAGGGAGGTAGGTACCAAAATAAAAAAGCTGAAAAGTACCCAAAAACGAGGGAATGACCCAGTAGAGGATGAGATTGGCCTCGGGAATTCCAAAGAGATATTTACACGCATTAAAGAAGGCGGCAGCCATCAGGATCTGGGGAAGGGAAATGTACTCCTTCAAAAAATCAACATACCAGGCAAAAAAACTGGGGTTGCCCCTGTGATAATCCGGGTCTTCCTCCGTACCTGCATATCGGTGATGATCGTAGTGCTTGGGCTTCAGTTTTTTGTATGAATTGAAGACAAAAAAGAAGGCAGCTACCTTACCAATGCCATGGTTGAGCCTGGGATTTTTGGGAGCTACTGCCCCATGCATGGCGTCATGGGCGGTGATAAACAAGCCCGTGAAGAGATGCCCCTGAACAAGGATCATTAGGTAGGTCAGGGGAGAATACCAGTCAACAGCCATGTTGAGGTTGAAGGCCAGGCAGAGGGCCCAGAGCAAAATGACCCCTACACCTATTCTTACCCCAGTCTGGGGATGACGAGTCCATTTTCTTATCATTGATTCCATATAGGTAAGGGGGATTAATTTTTCTTAGAGGCTTTCAGCTTTTTGCTGTAGGCCCATGCGTCCTTGAAATATTTGGGAGGCACCCAAAGCATGCCAAAACACTCGCCATCTTCTTTTTCCAGGTATTTGTGATGTACCTTATGTGCCTTGCGTATAGCCATTAAGTAAGGATTCTTGCTTCGCTTGAATCCCTTGTAGCGTTGATGAATAAAGACATCATGGACGATAAAATAGATGGCGCCATAGATGGCAATCCCCACTCCAATCCACACCCGAAAGTCCTGAACTCCCTGCTGAAAACCCCAGACCATCAAAAGACAACTGGGAATGGCAAATACCAAGAGAAAAGAATCGTTTTTCTGGAAGTGATGCCCCGTGGGATTGTGGTGATCATGGTGAAGCTTCCAGAAAAAGCCATGCATGATGTACTTGTGTAAAGCCCAGGCGACCGCTTCCATCAAGATGAAAGTAGCCAGAACAACAAGGGCATTTTGTAGGATCAACATATCTGTAATTGATTTTTTTCTATGCCATTTTAGGTGTAAGAAGGGAAAACATAAAGCATCACCAGGATTCGACTTTTGCTTTGGTTTCTTCCATCAGCCACTGTGGAGTGCTGGTAGCACCGCAGATGCCAATTTTCTTTCCCTGACCAAAACTTTCCCTGCGAATGTCCTCGACGGAAGATGCGAAGTGGGTACGCGAATTGGCTTGTCGACAGACCCCAAACAACATTTTGCCGTTTGAAGACTTTCTTCCTGCTACAAAAATAACCGCATCAAACCTTTGTACAAATTCACGTAACTCCTGGCCTCGGTGAGAAACCTGCCTGCAAATGGTGTCATGGGCTTTTACCCTGCTTCCCGTTTTTTCTATTTGCCTGACAGCCTCTCTAAAACGGCCTTTATTTTTTGTGATCTGGAAGTAAATGATAAACTCTGCAGGTAAATCTTTGTTTTCCACCTCCTGAGGATTGAGAAAAGCCGGTGCCTGGCCTTGGGTCTGCCCCCTAAGTCCTATGACTTCGGCATGGTCCTTTTTCCCGTAAATCAGGATGTACTCGCCGGCTTCGTAGGACTGCCAAGTGCGCTGCTGTAACTTAAGGATGACCGGACAAGATGTGTCAATCAGTTGGAGATGATTTTCCATGGCCGCCCAGTAGGTAGATGGAGGTTCTCCATGAGCGCGAATGAGAACCTTTTCATTTTTAAGTTTGCCAAGTGCCCTGTGATCAATAATGATAAGGCCCATCTGCTCCAGGCGCTCTACCTCCATGTCGTTATGGACAATATCACCGAGGCAGTATAGCTTGCCCTCCTCCCGGAGAATATCTCCGGCCATTTCTACGGCGTAGCCCACCCCAAAGCAGAAACCGGAACCCCTATCCACTTCCACCTGAAGGTCCAACTTCTGCCTAGGCCTTTGTCGAAGCCATGTGTAGAGTCTCTTTGTTGCGACGGGAAAGAAGCCATTCATAAATATTGACATTCATCAGCAAGAGAAGCATCATATACATGGTATCTTCCACAGGAATCGATCCCAGGCGGAAAGCCATATTCTCAGAGTTATTGTACCATACGACGGGCAGGGCAGTCAGAACTCCGTTGACAGCCAAAAAAGGAATAAGGGAGACCAGATAAGCCAACAAAAAACGCCCTAACCAGTCCACCTTCCATACAAATAGGTTCAGCCCGATCCACCCGGCCAATGCGAAGAAGGTTATGGCTGTATAGAGGCGATCAAAAAAGAGGCCTCCCAAGATAAGCAGAACCAGAGCTAAGCCCATAAAAAAGGGTCGAGCAATGCCTCCCAGAAGATCTTTTTTGACATAAACATTCAAACAGGCGTAAATAAAGAGGCAGGCGTAGGGCACCGTAATAAAAAATAGCCATTCCCCAAGAGGAAGGCTAAAACCATAGACGCCAATCAGGTAGTCGGGATTGAAGCCCCAGACCCCCATTTCGGTAAACCATTCGTCCCACAGCAAAAAGACAGCTGCCACAATAGCGATCGCGGGAAACAAGGCTCCCCAACTGCGGAAGTAGGCCACCTTTTTGTCAAAGGAAAGGACAAAAGGGAAAAAGAAAGTGGCGATATTAAGGATGAGGTAGGTGTACAAGGGATTAATGCTCGTTTTGTATCAAAACTTTGATTTGGTCCAGTTCTCTCTGGTCAAAGCGCTTACTTTCCTCGAAAAATCCGTGAAAGGATTTCAGATGAGTAAGCTCTAAATCAAAGTCTTGGTAATGATGAATGTTTTTTAAAATAGCATTCTTATCTGCTTCAAGGTGCTGGCTAAAGCCCAGAAAATCCGGCATGTAATGCTCTATGGAGAATCGCAGAAATCGAATTTCGATGTTGTCAGGGTCCATTCTTATCGCTTCCTCAAAAATATTCAGGGCTTCTTTAAGCCAGTTCAGTTTGTTGTAGGGATTCCAGTCGTGCTTGGCTTTGAGGGAAAGGGCAGCGGCTTTGTAGGCCAACATGTAGGCGCTCCGGCCCTGGTAGTCTTTGATGCCCTTCCAAAAGATTTCGGCCTTAGAGGCATGAGAAACGGAGGCTTGATACTGATCTCTAAGTTCGACTAGGGGAGTATTCATGAAAGATTAGAAAAAGCTCAATTGCTGCCTGACGACAGTTCCGAAGAGAATGACCATTTTTTCCGAGTCAGGAATACGGATGCGTTCCTGCAAGATGCGGGAAGGGGGAAGTTTGCTTATTTTTTTAAATAAGCGGAGGTAGTATTTGTAGGCGAGGTAGACTCCATTGCGGGCCCCAGCCGGGAGGCGCATGATCCCTCCCAAAGCGTGGTCGAAGTCCCGCTGGATGTCTTCTTCTATGATTCTTTTGGCAGAAATATCGAAGGCATTAAAGTCCACTCCGGGAAAATAAACCCGACCACGGTCATGGAAGTCGGATTTCATGTCGCGAAGGAAATTTACTTTCTGGAAGGCTGCTCCCAAGCTGCAGGCAGACTCCCTGAGTGATTGATAGCTTTCTTCATCTCCCTCCACAAAAACGCGGAGACACATCAGCCCCACCACCTCGGCCGAACCATATATGTATTCTTTATAAAGGTCCTGATTGTAGTTGTGGTCGTGAAGGTCCATCTCCATGCTGTGTAGAAAGGCATCAATGAGTTCCCTTTCAATTTTGTAGTCATTGACTACCGCCTGAAAAGAATGCAGAACAGGATTGAGGCTGATGCCTCTTTCGATGGCCTGGTAGGTATCCTGACGGAACTGCTCGAGCAAGCCTTCCTTATCGTAGTTGTGAAAGGTATCTACGATCTCATCTGCGGCCCTTACGAAACCATAGATGGCGTAGATGGATTCGTGGTACTTCTTGTGCAGGGTTTTTATTCCCAAAGTAAAGGAAGTACTGTAATTTTGTGTGATCAACTTGCTGCACTCCATGCAGGTGGAGCGGTACAGTTGCATAGTTAGGGGATGAGTACTCATAGCCAGCAGTAATTGGTCTAGGAAAAGGCCTGGAAAAAAAAGCCTTGCACAAGTTAATGTGAAAGGCCTTGTTTGATATATGTACTTTCTGTTCGGGTTCGCGTTTCGAATCCAGGCCCAAGCATTTTAAGGACAATTCTTGAACGGGGAGAGCGGATGAAATGTTTTTTATATATTCAAAAAATAGATTCAACAGAATGCCCACAATATGGAGAGAGGCTTAAGCGGATTTGTAGCTTTTCAGTTTGCCCTTGAGTTCCTTTCTTGCAATGTGAATTCTATTCTTTACGGTTCCGATGGGGATGTTGAGAATATCGGCAATCTCAAAGTACTTATATCCCTTGAAGTGCATCATAAAAGGAGTCTTGTACTCATAGCTCAAGTCTTTGATGGCTTCATTGATCTCATCCATGGTTAGCTTTGTACCGGCAGCATTTTCCGTTACGTGCTTGGAAGAGTTGATGAAGTGAAGGTTGTCAGTGGTGTCGATAAAGGTCTTGCGCTTTACCAATCTGTGATAGTTGGTGATGAAGGTATTCTTCATAATGGTATACAACCAAGCTTTGAGGTTAGTGCCGTCGGTAAATTTCTCGCGGTTGGCGATAGCCTTAAGGAGAGTCTCCTGGATGAGGTCGTTCGCCTCTTCAGTATCTCGGGTTAGTTTGTAAGCGATGGGCTTCAAAGATGGATGAAGTTCGATTACCGCTTTGTTAAACTCAACAGATGTCATAACTTATAGTATTTTCTGAAAGTACAATTGCAATTAATAAAATTTGGTTGAATTGTGCAAGTGTTTTGTTCAACGATTACAGAACTAAGTTAAACAAAAATAGCGGATGGGTCAAGGGTGCATGTTAAATAATGTCTAAACATCATCTTATATAACATCTTGAATATCTGCAAATTACAGGCTCAGCTCTCCCCAAAGCCCACATAGACTTAAGTATATTTGTGTTGAGCTTTTGTTTAGCATCTCTTATACAATATGAAATCCTTATCATATGTATCTCAATTTCAATGACTTACAGAACTTATGTCTTTTTCCATATGCTTAAATCAATACTATTCTTATCCCGTCTTAGATTATTTTTATTTTGCCTTAATTTCTGAAGCTTTTGTCCCATGAATTCCTCCACCAACTTCGATTCCAGCATCTGGAAAATCCTTTTTGACATGAAAAGGCATCTCCTAGCCGTGGAGGTAAGAAATAAAGAAGAAAAGAAGGTTTCTTATTACCTGGTCCAGCTTCCCTCGGGAAAAACCTATCCTATTCTCATCTCACATACGTGGTGGGCAGGACTTTTGGACTTCTATGATGGGATTCTTCTACTCCATGGCTACGAAAACGAAGGACTGCCCATCCATAAAGGAATTTTCGCCTACGACGCCATGAATGGCCATTTGCTGTGGAAGGAGGAAGAAGCTAGCCTTAAACAAAGTTTTGTTGAAGGAATCCTCACCCAGGAGGGTCAATCAATCGGATGGAAGGATGGAGGATTATTGGATAGGCCCTCCCAGACTTTTACTCCTCTGGAAGAAATCAAATCTGGCGGTCGACACTTCCCCTCCCTTTATTTAGCGGGGAGCCGCTTGTTTGAAGAATGGCGAACACCCATAGAGGACTTCCTCAAAAGTCCCATCATCGCTCAGTTGGCCTTGCTGGATCTGTATGGACACACTTATTTGCAGACCTATAGCGGAAACCTTGGAAAATCCCTAACTGGTCATTGGTTGAGCTATTCCTCTCAGCACAAAGAGTTCTCGGTTATCGATCAGGTTCCCCTCAAAGCCCTTCTCCTTGATGCTTTTCATGTAGAAGAGCCTCTGCTCTTTTATATGCCCTCTTCAAATTCTATTGCTTGGCAGCACCTGTAAGGGCAAAGGATTAATCCCAAACTGCCTCCCAGTCGGGAACCCTGATGGCTGTATGGTGGGCAATAAGTTCAGGTAGGCCGGGATTCAATTCTTCAAATTCCTCCAGGCTCAGGTGATAGGCCTGGGCCCAGGCCTCGGCAGAGAGTCTACCTCGGGTATACACCGTCTTAAACAGTTCCTTTTCAAAGACTTCTTCTTTTAGGGCTTTCCAGGTGGCCTCATCATAGGAGGGATTGGCTTTGCGTGGAGAAGCCGGGGTATATACCTCTCCCCTAGGCAATTGGGGAGAATGGGCCGCTTCCCGGTACATAAGGTAAGCCAACTCCTCTTTTCTGATCCGATCCTCCCTAAGATGGTGTTCAGCCTCGATTTCCCTGTAGGATAATTCCCCAAGCACCCTTTTAGACCTGTCTTGCCTAGCCATTACCGGAAGTTGAGCCTCGCTTTTCTCCTCAGGAGTATCATTCAAGCGAATCACACTTTCCTTTCCTATATCAAGGTCCATGCTCACCTGAAAGGCATGGACTTGATCCCTCCCCGGATTGTCCCCGAGAAGCCCAATGTTGTCTACATAGTCAGACATATTAAGCCTGTAGGTATAATCAACATTAACTGAAAGCCTGTCATTCACAGCCAGGGAAAGGCCCAGGGTAGCCGGCCAAACAAAGGTAGTTGTTGGAAATTCCTCCCCTTGCTGACGGGTAAATATATTGTCGATCAAAAAATTGCCATCCTGGTCCTTGGGGTTGAAGAAAAAGAGGGAAGGACCAAAGCCCAGAAAGGGTTTGACTTTTTTGTCCCGGAGAAAATACCTCATCAGCCTGAGGTCTATGTAGAATAGGTTAGTCTCGAAGTAGGTATTGGGAATTCTTTCAGATTCGAAGCTGACCAGGGGGCGATCTACCTGCTCCACGATTTTTCCAAAACCTGCATTGGCCCTGAATCGGAAGGGACGATGGTTTGCAAATTGAAGGTATACATTGGCACCCGGGTACATGCGCAGGTACTCGGACTCGTCTACAGTAAGGTCTCCGGTGTATAGCCAACCGAGCATTCCCAGCCCCAGACGAGGAGGACTAGCTTTGTCCTGAGCCTGGGTCAGCAGGGGAAAAACAAGGCAGGAGATAAGCAGAAAATGGTGGAATGCTTTCATGCCATCTGGTTGAGGCTGTAGAGATATTTTTGAAAGCTGAAGAAAATATATCTTTTCTTCAAGGGTAAACGTTTTGATCGGTGAATAGGTATGTACCAATCCTACATTTCCAAAGGTAAGGGGTGATCGGACAAGTTTCACATCCCTTACTGCCCATATCCTACACTTGCTATCCTCCCCTTAATAGCCCTTCAAAAACTTAACGAAGGAAAGGGCATGAATGGCAGCTGTCTCTGTGCGCAGGCGATTTTCTCCCAAAGATATAGGTAAAAAGCCTGCTTCTTGCCCCAATTCTACCTCTTCATCTGTAAAATCTCCTTCGGGCCCGATCAAAAGGGTGATGCTGCCTTGGTCTTTTATTTTTTGGGTATAGTGCTGAACCGGAGTATCGGCTTCGCACCAACCCATGAGTTTGAGGCCGTCCATTTCCTCTGCGATCCAGTCTTCAAAGGGCCGTACTTCGTGGAGCCTCGGAAGCTGAGATCGCTTACTCTGCTTGAGAGCTGTGATCAGGATGCTTTCCACCCGCCGGGCCTTGAATGTTGCTTTGTAGACATCCGTCCGATGGCAGTGAAGGGGGATGATCTCGTTGGCACCCAGTTCGACCGCCTTTTCCATGATCCATTCAAAGCGGTCCTTAAGGCGCAGGGGAGAGACCGCCAGTTTGATCTGATGGCTATGCTCCCCAAACCCTTCAAAGATCTCGACGATTTCAACTTGGGTCTCTCTTTTATCATAGGTCAAGATTCGCCCCTGATACAGAAAGCCCTTGCCTTGGGTCAGGTAAATAAGGTCTCCTTCCTGATGCCTGAGCACCTTGATACAGTGGCGGCTCTCCTCCGGCCCAAGGGTGGCCAGGGGAAATTCAATCGTTTCGGCCTGAAATATTTGCATACAGGGGGAAATTTAGTAGTTTATTCTGTGAAATTCAGGGGTGGTAAAATGACAGAAATCAGAGCAGGAAAGGGAGGAAGAGGGGAAGAATCCTGACATTTGTCATTCCTTACTTAGGAATACATCCTTTACCTTGAGGGTGCAAGAATCACAGAACCCAGCGGTACATTACTTTTGAAAAAATAGCGAAAATTCGTTTTTTTAATGATATTCACTTTCTCCTCGAAATTATCTACAGCTACAAATCACATTGCTAATGAGCTTTACTGAGATCATCCCAAAAATTGGCCTTGAATCTGTCGGACTCAAAAATACCGGAAGGCAGTGGTGGAACCTTTCCCCCTCTTCTTTGGTCGAGCACGCCCTTATCAAAGGTCAGGGCCAATTGGCAGATAATGGGGCTCTCCTCGTGAGCACAGGTAAATTTACCGGACGCTCACCCAAGGACAAGTATGTCGTCAAAGACGTAAATACCGAAAATACCATCTGGTGGGGAGACGTCAACCATCCGATCGAAGTAGAGCACTACGAAAAAATCCTGGCCAAGATGCAGTCCTACCTGCAGGGCAGGGAGCTCTATTGTAGAGACGTGTATGCCGGAGCAGATCCTAATTATCGGATTAGTGTGAGGGTGGTCAACACCCTTCCCTGGGCCAATATGTTTGTCAACAACATGTTTATCAGTCCCAATCCCGAGGACTTGGAAAACTTCCAACCCGAGTGGACCGTCATCGCAGCACCCGGCTTTCAGGCCAATCCCGCCACGGACGGCACCCGACAAGAAAATTTCTCCATCATCAACTTCACCCGTAAGATCATCCTCGTAGGTGGTTCCGGCTATACCGGTGAGATCAAAAAAGGAGTCTTTACGGTCATCAATTACGTTTTACCCATGGAGGGAGTGCTCTCCATGCACTGCTCCGCCAATGTAGGCCGGAAGAGCGACACCGCCATCTTCTTCGGCCTTTCCGGTACCGGTAAGACTACCCTCTCTGCTGACCCCGACCGCAAACTCATCGGCGACGACGAGCATGGATGGACCAAAGACAGCGTCTTCAACATCGAAGGAGGTTGCTATGCCAAGACCATAGACCTTAGCCCCGAACGTGAGCCCGATATCTACCATGCCATCAAGCATGGAGCCATCGTGGAAAACATGAAATTCTATCCCAAGAGCCGGAAGCTCAACTACAAAGACGATACCATCACCCAAAATATCAGGGTTTCCTACCCCGTCAACCATATCGAAAATATCATGGAACTCTCCGTAGGTGAGGTTCCCAAAAATATTTTCTTCCTGACCTGTGATGCTTTTGGCGTGCTTCCCCCTATCTCTCGCCTGAGCAAGCAGCAAGCCATGTACCAGTTTATCTCAGGCTACACCGCCAAGATTGCAGGTACGGAAGAAGGTATCGTAGAACCTCAGGCTGTTTTTTCAAGCTGTTTTGGAGAGCCCTTCCTTCCTCTTCACCCCACCAGGTATGCCGAAATGCTGGGAGAAAAGCTCGATGAGCATGAGACCAATGTCTGGCTGATCAATACCGGCTGGACCGGAGGCCCTTATGGGGTAGGTTCCCGAATCAAACTGAAATTCACAAGAGCCATGATTACCGCCGTTCTTAACGGTTGGATCGAAGGAGTGGAGTACATCACAGATCCTATCTTCAACCTATTGATGCCGACCTCCGTTCCCAATGTCCCTGCTGAGGTGCTCAGCCCCCGCAACACCTGGGCGGACAAGGCAGCCTACGATAAGAAGGCACAGGAACTGGCCAAGTTGTTCAATGACAACTTCACTCAGTACAGCGACTTCGCCAGCGACGAGATTAAAGCTGCTGCCCCTAAATTGATGGCAGGATAAACACAGCTTGAATGAAGCCAAAAGTAAAAGGCGGCCGTCTCAAAGAAGACCGTCGCCTTTTAATTCTTTTACGACCGTATTTTTATAGGTTCTTTTAAACCTAAATAACGTTTCTAACCTTTCCCGAGACAAGGTGTAGGCTATAAATGCCCGCAGGAAGCCTGTGAAAACCAACTTTTTCCAGGTGAGTGCCCGCTTCTTTAAACTCATGGGACTCATACACCACCTTTCCCAGCATGCCGTAAATCACAAGGTATACCTCAGCACTCTTTTTCTGGTAGAACTGTAGGTAAAACTCTTCATCAAAGGGGTTGGGATAGGCTTTCACCAAAAGATTTTGGAAAAATCCCACTGAGGTTTGGTTTGTGTACAAGCTTGGTTGCTCCTAACTATGACTCCCACCTGGCAGGTATTTGTAAATCCAGATGAGTCCGTAACTGTGAGGGTTACTGGGTTAGAACCTACATCATCACAGGTAAAATTTTCCTGAGAAAGCTTGTAGGTCATGATGCCACAGGCATCTGAGGAGTTATCCCTAACAAGGCTATACCCATTTATACCTGATAAACTTTTTCGTCCTCAGCCTTCTACCGGAAAAAGCAGTGTAAATACAGTCCTCCCAGGTTGGGATTCTACTTTGATATCGGCTTGATGGTGCATGATGATTTTTTGGACTACATCCAGCCCTAGTCCTGTACCTTCGCTCAGCGATTTTGTCGTAAAAAAGGGATCAAAAATCTTGGATTTAATTTCTTCGGGAATGCCTTTGCCAGAATCTTCGATTTGCACCTTTACCCAATGTCCATCCATGTCTGTGCGGATAGTCAGGGTCCCTCCGCCTTCTTCCATAGCATCAATGGCATTGTCGATGATATTGGTCCAGACCTGATTCAGTTCACCCGGAAAGGCCGATACCTTGGGTAGATCAGGATTAATATCCTTAACGATCTGTATCTGATTTTTCTTGATCTTATGCTTGAGCATCACGATGGTATTCTTGATCCCCTCATGAATATTGACAGGTTGACGATCTGTGGTCTTGTCCATGTGGGTATAAGACTTGATCGACCCTATGAGACCTGAAATCCGGGAAGAGGCATCTTGAATTTCCGTCACCATGCGCTCAGTAGAGAGGTTGTTGCCAATCCAATGGATGACAGGGCCCAGGTCCTTATTGGGGGTGATCCTGTCAATTTCATCCAGGCCATCGGGTGAGAAATCAAACTCGACCAGGTTGTCTACCAGGTCTTCGTCCGCTTCGATGTGGTGATCCTCCAGCCAGTCCCTGATATCGTCTTCTTTTTCACTTCTCTCCATCATGCTCATCTCAGCTACTGCTCCCGCCTGAAGCTTTTGGTACATAATGCCATTGACGGCGTCCACCTCTTCGGGTTCCATGCGGATGAGCATGACCTTCTTGAAATTATCCGGAAGGTAGGAAAGATGACTTTTAAGCTCCTGAGCCGTTCGGACAAGGGCCGCAGCAGGATTGTTCAATTCATGGGCCAGCCCTGCGGACAATTTACCCAGAGACATGAGTTTTTCATTTTGCTGCTGAAGGGTAGTAAAGTTGCGCGTGCGGTCCAGCATGAAGTGAACCAGGGCTGCCGTCAGTTCGTGATGCTGGGCTATCATTTCCTGCAAGGCATCCCGGTGGGTGCATTGGACGATGGAATCTTCCATCGCGGCGCTGAAGGCTATGCTTGTCTTTACCCTGGAATAAGGGAGGATCCCAGTGATGTCTCCTGCCCCCAATCTTCCCAGTTCACGGGTATTGTTTTTTTCTCCCAACCAAATGCGAAATCGCCCCTGAAGGAGGATGTACATATGGGTGCTTTCCTTCCCTCTTTGGAAGAGAGGTTCGTCCACCTTGAAGTTTCTTACTTCAGAGTGATCGGCCAGCCACTGGAGCTGGTCTTGGGGCACATGGCCAATATTTTCGTTGGCCTTCAAAGCCTCCAGGATGTTTTTCATGATCAATTGAGGGAAAGGCGGGGCAATTCATGGGTAGCCATGTCATTGAACATCAGCTGGTACACATCAGCATTGCAGTAGGGCATAATGGGCATTATGTCCAGGATATCGTAGGCCTGATGCTGAGATTCAGCTACCATGATGACCCAAAGCCGGGACCTGTCTGAGGAAAGTGAATAGGACCTGAGCGAACCGTCTTCGAATAATTTGTTTACCTGCGCCCGTTGTGCAGGAATCAGGTTGATCAAATCCTGCGGAATCACGTGCGGCAGATAAATCTCCGCCATAAATTGATTCATAAGATTAATATAAGATTATTTCCCATCATTTAATAGCCGCCTGGGGAGGGTCTCCCGAAGGCCCTCTGTGAATGAGGCGCTTAAGCCCAAATTTTTTGTCGAGCTGGCCTTTAGCCCCCTATGCCCGCCGTGTGAAACAAGCCCAGGGCATTTGCATTGGTGACACGGGCCATCTCCTCATATGTGACAGCCTTGAGTTCAGCCACTTTTTCCCCCACATAGCGGGTGTAACTGCTTTCATTTCGCCTGGGTTTGTCCTTGCGGTGAGGCACAGGAGGCAGATAGGGGCTGTCGGTTTCCAGTACCAAAAATTCCAGAGGAGTCTGCTTCACCGTTTCCATGACGTCCTTTTTGTAGGTGAGGATGCCCCCGATTCCCATTTTGAAGCTACCAAAGGACTGTATGCGCTCCGATTGCTTCAAATTGCCATCAAAGCAGTGGAAAATTCCCTTCAGATTTTCATCCAGATGAGCTTCAATGATG
Organism: uncultured Bacteroidia bacterium; assembly: GCA_964564415.1. GTDB lineage: Bacteria > Bacteroidota > Bacteroidia > J057 > J057 > JALEFZ01. The sequence goes on from CAZMAV010000007.1 coordinate 140,564, forward strand.
TCCGCTGTCTCATCTATCGCTTCCCGGGCGTGGAGGACAATCGGTAATTGGTACTCCTTTGCCCATTTTATCTGTACTTCGAGGGACTTCTTCTGAATATCAAAGGTGCTCTTGTCCCAATACAGGTCTATCCCCGTCTCCCCAATCCCATAATATTCATGGACGGGATCGTCGAGGTAAGTCTTCAGACGAACAAGGTCTTCTTCCCAGCTTTCCTTGACATCACTGGGGTGGAGGCCCATCATGGGAAAGAAAAAATCAGGAGCCCGCTGGGTCAATCGGTTCATCGATGCCACGGAGTCCTCGCTGATGTTGGGCAAAAAAACCGCGTGCAGGACTTCCCTGGCCCGGAAAATGACCTCCTCTATATCCTGGTCAAACTTTTCACTGTAAAGGTGGGAATGGGTGTCTATGATTTTCATCCTGTAGGGATACTTGTGGTTTGATGCGAATCTGCTGCAAAGGAAAGGAAGATCTAAAAGATAGAAAACCCTAATAGCCCATTCTTGTTGGCAGGACCTTCAAGCAAACAATAGTAAGGGGATCAAAGCTATTTGGGAAAAAATTTGGTCTGATTCTTGCCAATAGCTTAGAGGCTGTTGGGTTTCACATTTTTCAATTTACAGGCAGGATTTTTTTGATCGTTAGTGGGGCTAATGTGAGAGAAAAATGCAAACTCAGGTCCTTTAAGGACAACTGTAAAGGAAAAGGATAAACCTTAAACAGACGCTTAGAGAACTGCATAATATGGATACCCTAGAACCCAGCATCAAAGCCAATCAGGTAGACCTGTCTGTACATCCTGATGTGAGCCAGGCACACACCCTTCCGGCGACCTTTTATAAGGACCAAGCCCTCTTCGATAGCTCCAAAGACAAAATTTTTGCCCGCACTTGGCAGTGCATTGGGCTTCACAGCCTTACCCCAAAGGCCGGCCATGTGCAGCCCTTCGTCATGCTGAACGGATTTCTGAGCGAACCCCTGCTCATGTCGCGCGACGAAGAAAACCAGCTTCACTGCCTCTCCAATGTATGTACCCATCGAGGCAATCTCATGGTCCACGAGTCGGGCCCCTGCAAAGACTTGGTTTGCAAGTACCACGGCAGGAGGTTTGACATGAAGGGTAAATTCAAATCCATGCCAGAGTTCAAAGAGGCTCAAAATTTCCCCTCCGAAGAAGACAACCTTCCTTCTCTTTCTTTGCATAAGCTGGGCGACCTGCTTTTTTCTTCTCTTTCACCCGTAGCAGATTTCGAAGAAGTAGTCAGGCCTATCCGACAGCGGGTGGGTTGGATGCCCCTGGAAAGCTTTGAATACTCAGCGGAATACTCCAAAGTCTATGAGGTCCAGGCCCATTGGGCCTTATACGTGGACAATTACCTGGAGGGCTTTCACCTGCCCTTTGTCCATCCAGGACTGAGTCAATCTCTCAGTTATTCCAACTATGGCTACGAAATGTATGACTACTGCAACCTTCAGTTGGGCATAGGAAAGGAAGATGAGACGGTTTTTGAGCTGCCCGAGGGCCATCCCGATCATGGCAAGCGAGTGAGGGCCTTTTATTTTTGGCTTTTCCCCAATGTCATGCTCAACTACTATCCTTGGGGGCTTTCTCTCAATCTGGTCGAACCCCTCACCCCTACCCATACCCGGATCCGATTCGAGACCTTTTTGTGGAAGAAAGACCTCTACGATCCCCGTTCTCAGGATCTGATACACATGACTGAACTGGAAGATGAGGAAGTAGTAGAAGCTGTACAGGCAGGAGTAAGGTCCAGGCTATATCAAAAAGGTCGTTTTTCGCCTAAAATGGAGCCTGCCGTTCACCACTTCCATCGACTGCTGAGCAGATTTATGCAGGAATAGAAAAAACAGTCTGTATTCGCTTTTTAAGCAGGGTCCGGTTTTCTTTCAATGACAAGCCTGCCACCCTTCAATGTTTATTTTCTCACATTTAACTCATTCTTAAAGTGCGTCAGTCCTAAATCTTATATACTTTAGTCCTGGAATTCACAAAATCAAGAATCCAGAACCCATGAGACGAACGATTACCCTATCCTTTCTTATCCTGAGCCTTCTGGGAGCCAATCTTTTGGCCCAGACCCGAACGGCTCCCACAGATCCGACACAACTTCTCCTTACAGGTCCTATGGTAGGATACACCACCATGCGTGAAGCCTTGCTGTGGGTACAGACCAATGGTCCTGCTCAGGTATACTTTGAATACCAGATCGAAGACCAACCTGAGACCCGTCAGCGAACGGCTGCCTACCAAACCAATGCCAATGAGGCTTATACTGCCCGTCTCCTCGCCACTCAGGTACAGCCCGGCAATACCTACACCTACAAAGTTTTTCTCAATGGGCAGGAAGCTAAAAGAAGCTATCCCCTGACCTTCAAGACACCACCTCTCTGGCAGTACCGGACAGATCCTCCCAAGATGAAGATTGCACTGGGAAGTTGCACCTTTGTCAATGAAGAACGATATGACCGCCCCGGAAAAGGCTACGGAGGTGAATATGAAATCTTTAGCTCCATTGTAGAGAAAAAGCCAGACATGATGCTTTGGTTGGGAGATAATGTCTACCTCCGCGAACCTGATTTTTACAGCCGCACGGGTATCATCCACCGATATACTCACAGCAGAAATGTAGATGAAATGCAGCCCCTCCTTGGATCTGCTGCCAATTACGCCATCTGGGACGACCACGATTACGGTCCCAACAACAGCGACCGCACCTACATCATGAAAGATGAGACCCTCAGGGCTTTCCAGCTTTTTTGGGGAAATCCTTCCTATGGGGTGGACAGGCAAGGGGGAATTACCTCTACCTACATGTGGGGAGACGCACAGTTTTTCCTCATCGACAACCGCTATTTTCGCACGCCAAATGGAAGAAAATTTGGAGAAAAGGAGGTTATCGGGGAGAAGCAGATGCAATGGTTGATAGATGCCCTTGTCAGTTCCAATGCGAGGTTCAAGTTTGTCATGATTGGCGGGCAGGTCCTGAATACCACCAAACGTTATGAAACTTTGGCAAACTTGGCTCCTATGGAGCGCAAACGCCTGCTAAATGTCATTGCCAGAGAGGAAATTTACAATGTAATTTTCCTGACAGGAGATCGGCATCACTCCGAGTTATCCGTCTGGGAAAAGAATGGTATAAAGGTCTATGACTATACCGTGTCGCCCCTGACCTCAGGATCTCACAACGCCGCCGACGAGCCCAACGAACTTCGGGTCCCCGGCTCTCACATTGGAGACCGAAACTTTGGCATCATGGACATCAGTGGAAAACGCCTCGAGCGCAAGCTGGTTTTCAGATTTTTCGATACAGAAGGGAAGGAGCTATGGAGCAAAGAAATCCAAGCTCAGTATCCCGAGCGCAAGTGATACTGAGAGCAAAAATCTAATGTTTGAAGTGATTGCTTGCCTTTTCGATCTTTTCGTTTTTCCAATTCGTGTCTAGTTTTCAGACTAATCGAATCAAAATTTTCGTTTAGCTTAGGAATTACACACAAATCACAACATCAATTAAACGACCGATTATGAACAAGCTGTACATTTTCTTTATGATGCTGGCCACCCTGGGTCTGGCTGTTCCTGCCTTTGCTGGTCAGGCTTTACCTTCTGCCGAGGTCTCTACGGAGGCAGCTGCTCCTCTTTCCAAAAAAGAGGCAAAAGCCCAGAAGAGGGCCATGAGAAAGGCCCTTCGCAAAGCTGCCTTTAAGTCTGTATTCAAGAGAAACAAGAAGGAAAACGCCAAGCCAGCCGCTGACGTCCTGGCCATTATTTTGGCTATCCTTGTTCCTCCTGTAGGTGTATGGTACTACCAGGGCCGAATCACCACCGATTTCTGGCTCTCCCTGGGCTTGTGGGTTCTCCTTGGAGGTATTCCGGGTATCGTCTATGCCCTCCTTGTTGTCTTTGATGTGATTAGCCTTGCCTAAGCCATTTAACTAAGGCAGACAGATAACACGAAAAGGGAAGCTCCCTTATGGGCAAGCTTCCTTTTTTTGGGGGAAAGTTATCATTCCCCTACATTTCCTTTAAAAATAAGATTTACCAAAAAGACATAAGCAGGTACTACAAGGGACATTATCAGCACAATAGGAGATAGTTTTTTTCCCTTAAAAGCATCCGGAAAAATGCGATACCTGACAAAGCCAATCAAGATAGAAAGCAAACCCAGGGGCATAAGGCCAATCCAAAAAAAGCCTGCAGCCAGGAGTCCGATTCCCACTACCGTAAAAGGCTCAAAACCAAAAAGAGTCCGGGGATTTTTGCTGTCTTTTTTCTTGAAAAGCCTCCTAAAAAAGCCTCTTAAGGGCTTTTTCTTTTTGACAACCTCATAGCTTTGATCCTGACCCAAGGACGCAGAGGAAGGGTGAATAGAAGATGAAGATGCCAGGGAAAGCGAAGGAGCAGCCAGGCCAAGCAAGAGGGATAGAACAAATACACGAAAAATCATAGTCTTTCCTTTTTTAAAAAAGGTAGACTTGCTTTACAGGGTGAATCAAGGGTAAGTTATGAGAAAATCAGTAAAGAAGCCAGCCCTTCCTTCAATCTGACGGCTTCGGTAAAATGCTCTTTACGTCCAACTAAGCAATCATAAATTCAAGCTCTTTCGGGGGGACAAGGCTTTGCAGTTCTATGTGGTTGACCTCTTCTCCTTCCCATTCCAGGTCGATCTTGAAAATAGCTTCATTTCCATTGTACCAGACCAGGGTAGGAATGCCTCCAAGCTCGACAATCTTCATTTTGTAGCCCAGGCGAACCTGATGACGAAGAAATTCACCCACAGCAAGCCTCCCATACATGGCCTGATAAGCCGCAGGTTGGATCACATCCAGTTCGATGTCTTCTTTGAGCAGCTCCAATAGCTGTCCTAAGTCTTCCCCTTCGATGACTTCTATAAAGGTATCCACCAATTCCTGATGATGCTGGGGAGCGACCTCGTAGCGATTTTTGTCTCGCTTGAGGTGCTTTCTCGCCCTGACCAGAATCTGACGGCAGTTTTCCTGAGAGAGGTCCAGCATCTCGGCGATTTCCTTGTGTGAAAAAGCAAAGATATCCTTGAGCAAAAAGACAGCCCTCTCAGTAGGGGTTAGTTTGGCCAGCATCAGATGAAAGCCCATAGAAAGGCTGTGCTGATGCTCGACCCTAAAGGGAATCGTGGTAGAAGCGTCTGTCTCAGGAGAAGCTTCTAACTGTTCGCGCTGACGATTTCTCAGGAAGTTGAGACATTTGTTGACCAGAATTCGAACGAGGTAACCCCGCTGGTTCTCGATTTCTTCTCTATCCAAATCCAGCCACTTGATGAGGGTTTCCTGAATAAGGTCCTCGGCATCGGATTGGCTTCCCAGCATGTTGTAGGCTATGGGGAAGAGAAGCTCCTGATAGGATTTATAGGTTTGGGAGTCCATTTTTCTAATTTTAATATCCGGAAAATATCGAAATCCTTTTGAGAAACATTTTCTAAATAGTCGGACCAACAAATTTTATATTTTAGCCCGACGAGAGAAGGATCACCTTTTCACAATTGTACCTTATCCCTGGCTTACCTAAATGATGCCAAGGCTAAAAACAGGTTCCCATCAGGCTTTATATCTGACATTTCTGCTGCTGGGCTGCCTTTTTGGCTGCCAAATCGAAGCCCCGGAAGACTCCAGGCAAAATATCACAGCTAGCCCTCCCGATACCATCGCCTACCTTGCCCTGGGAGATTCCTTACACCATTGGCGAGGCTGTGGCCGAATCCAAGCGCTGGCCCCTCGTTCTGGCAGAAAAACTGGATGAATCCGAAGGATTGTTCGTGGAGACTCCAATTATCATCGCCAAGACCGGATGGACCACCGACGAACTCCTCGAGGCTATCGAAAAAGAAGACCCACCTGAGGATTTTGACCTGGTATCCTTGCTCATAGGAGTCAATAACCAGTACAGGGGCTATGATTTCTCTCAATATGAAGAGGAATTCCCTCAACTTCTGGACCTGGCAGTTCAGCATGCTGGCAAGCGGGGCAGCACGGTATTTGTCCTATCCATTCCGGACTATGGGGTTACCCCCTTTGGGCAGGGCAGAGACAGCGCCAGGATCGCCCGTGAAATCGATCAGTACAATGCCTTTGCGGCCGGGGTCTGCGCCGACAGGGACATTCCATTTTTTGATGTTACTACCATTTCCCGTGAAGCCTTAAGTCGAACCGACTATGTGGCCAAAGATGGCCTACATCCTTCGGCTACCATGTATGCAGACTGGGTGAGCCTTATTCGGGATTCGGTGAGGAAGATATTGCTGCCTTAGCTGGAATTTGGTCAATATTCCGGTTATTAAAATAAAACGAGCACTCCCTTTTGAAGGGGAGCACCCGGCTATACAATGGTGATCGGTTCAGGACCTAGTCGTGCTTTCTGGCCATGCTGCCTGTCCTTTCTCCAAAGAGAATCCAGGCCAAAGGACCAAGAAAGGGAGCAATCAAAATTCCCAATGTCCAGAGAACTTTGGGGGTATTTTCCAGTGAACTTTCCACCCAGATGTTGTACAATACCCCAAGGGTAATGATCAACCAGACGGCGGAAATGATAAATCCAATTAAGCCAAACATAGTTCGATTGTTGTTTAAAGTTTCACTTATAGAGACGATCTTTTCCCTCTTAGGGTTGAAAAGAATCTAACTTTTATTCGAATAGAAGCTAGCCAGTATTCTATTTTCCTCTGGTGAGAATTGCTTCTCTACTGCTTGATTTTTGTTCCGACCCAATCTTTGTACATGGCTTCTTCCTTCTTGCTAGGCTTTTCTTTCCGACTTAATTCGTAGCTGTAGGCACCAAATCGTCCCTGAAATTCTACGCTGAGACTTCGGATTTCTCCGCCGGAAAATACCTGCATATCGAGGACATCTCCTTTATTTTTTCCATTCATATAGTCATCCAGGTCTATGTCGGCTGCAGGCTGCCCATCCACTTCGAGGATAATGTCTCCCTCCCCCATGCCATCCTGGTAGGCATCACCCCTGTGGTCCAGGCGTCTTACATATACCCCTTGGGAAATGGTTTCGGCGGAGATGATGCCCAGGTTTCTCATTCCTGCATCTTCATCGATTTTTTTGTCAAGGACCAGGCCAAAAGGCTTGAGTATTTTTTCATAGTCAAAATCCTCGGTTCCAGTCACGTGTTTGTCAAAAAAAGTATCGAAGGACTTGCCGGTTACGGTCTCAACAGCATTCTTGACACCATCTTCGGGTACTCCCTGGTCTTTTTCGTAATAAGTTTGGTACAGGTACCTGAATACGTCATCCAGGGATTTATCGCCCTTGGTTTCAGCCCTGATGGAAAGATCGAGGAGGAAGCCTAAGCGAGATCCCGCTGTGTAGTAGGATATCCGGGTGTGAGGTATGTCATAGGGCGACCCTGTCAACCAACTGTCAAAACTTACCTGGGTGGGAGAGACAACTTCCGAAGCATAGTTGTTTTCCAAACTTTGAATGTCCCTGGCGAGCAAATCCAGGAATTGTTTTTCGCTGTAAATCTCTGTCCGCATCAGGGTCAGTGAGGTGTAATAACTCGTTACGCCTTCGGTAAACCAGTGAAGCCCTGTGTATTGAGGTCGGGTGTAATCATAGGGCCAGAGGGCTGCGGGACGGATGCGTTTGACATTCCAGACGTGCCAGAATTCGTGTGTGGAAGTTCCCTTGAATTTTGAGACGAGGGCATTGGCATTCCGGGTCGCAGCTTCGGGATAGGCGATAGAGGTGGAAAATTTATGTTCTACCCCGTGGCTGATGTTGTAGGGAAGCAGGCGGTAGATGAAGTGAAATTCCTCCATGGGATAGGCTCCAAAGATAGCAGCCTGCTCCGCACAGACTTTTTTTAACATTTCCAGAAGGGCTTCCCCATCCTCATTATTCCCCAAAAAATTGCCCTGGATATGTACGTGAATGGTGGTGCCCTGGTCCTCAAACTTCCACTGCTTCATTTTGGAGGAGAAAACCGTAGGACTGTCGGCAAATTCATGGAATGACTCAGCCTTAAATACATTATAGGCATTGCCCTGCTTGAGGGCCGTTGCTTTTTTCCAGGTTTCGTCCAATTCAGGGAGGGTAAGTTCTACACTGCCTTCATAATTGCCGCACTTAAACATAAAAAGGTTGACAGGATTGAAGTAGACCTGGTCTGCCGAAAGGTAGGAAGAACCTGCATCCTGGTTATTGGCATAATAATGATAGGTAGCCTTGATGACACCATTGAAATCCTTCGAATGGTGAACCCTCCAGGTATCCTTATCGATTTTTTCCCATTTTAGGGCATGCTGCTCTCCATCCTCTGCACGAAAATCTGTAACGGCAGCTGCGTAATTTTGCAGGTAATAACGCCCGGGCCTCCAGGCAGCCAGAGAAAGATCGGTATAATTGCCCTCATCTCCATCCGTAGCCATCTCGATGACATAGGTCCGGGTATGAGGCTCCAGCCAGGAAAGCTCATAATGATAATCGGCTGCTTTCGTCGAGGTAACTAGCATATGAAGAAAAATAATTCCAATAAGAAGGTATTTCATATCGAGTTTGATTGTTTGCAAAAACCCGAAAGTAAGGAAAAGAGAGGAAGAGAGAAAGGTCTGTTGGGAGAAGTGTAGCCGCTCACAGATCAAAAAATGATCTCCGCCGCCAAAGGGCAACGGAGATATCAGCGGTAATTCCGAATCATTTGTACCAACAAAACAGACAGGCTGATGAAAACTTATTTTTCATCATATCCATATCCCATGCCTATCTATTCGTGGTTGGCTTTATGCGCCTGTAAGCTTTCAGGAAATCAGAAGGTAATTTCAAACTCTACCCTTCTGTTTGCGGCTCTGCCTTCAGGGGTTTGATTGGAAGCGATGGGATTGCTTTCTCCAAAACCCTGGTAGGAAAGACGGCTGGCATCGATTCCCTTCCGGATAAGAAAATCGTAGATGGTCTTTGCCCTTCGCTTGGATAGGCTGAGGTTTAGTTTGTCATCACCTGAACTGTCTGTAAATCCAGAAATATCAAGGTTGATCTGAGGGTACTTAGACAAAACCGTATAAATCTCTTTCTGAATATATTCCTGAGACTCACGGGTCAAAGAAGCACTGGCAAACCTGAAGAATATAGGGTCTGTGTCCAGGGTAACTCCCATGGGCAGTTCTTCCTCTTCAGCCACATTTTCTTCTGTCTTCGCCTTGCTTAAGCTGCTTTCTGACATAGAAGAGCCCTGGTTTTCCTCCTTTTCCAGTTTGGCTATCAATTCTTCCACGGAGACCTTTGGCGAACGACGATTGTCGTAGTAATTAAATCGCACCCAGTACCCCTTCCAGGACATTTCCAGGTACAGACATATAACCAACTGGATAAATGCTCCATCCCAAGGGCAGAAGAATACTCAGGGTGATGTAGCCCATTTTGTGATAGGGATGCACCCCTTCGCCAAAGACCTTGGGATAGCCAATACCTATGATCAGGCCTATGATGCAGGCAAAACCAATGCTACCCAGGATTCCCCATGTAATAGAGTTTTCAGGCTCCAAGGCTTCTCCCATATATCCCCATCCCAGCATCCACAGGGCTGACAAAAATAGTCCAATAAGCAGACGCTTCCTTGCTCCGATAGGCTTGAGGAGGAAGTAAAAGACCATGGCCATGAGGGGTACGGTCAAAAAACCTGAACTCTATCGGATTGGTCTGGGCGCTTATCCAGTAGTTTGTCCGAAAAAAGGTAAAACAGGAAGCCATGAGGGGAACCATGGCCGATATCAAAACGGCAAGTTTCCAGTCCTTATGGACCATGCTCCACTGTACTAGAATAAATACTATACACCAAAAAGGATCACAGCCGCCACCAAAAAGGAAGAGGCTACCAAGTCTCCGATCTGCATAAAAGCATCCGGATTCCACAAGACATCATTCTTCGTTTCCATTATTGTTGGGTTTATAAATATTAAATGGTTCAACCCAAATGTCCTATTATTTCTCCCTAAGAAATGGCTTTCAAGGCAGATCAGAAATAATAATTGAATGAACAGTTAGGATAAGCGAGTGGATAGCTCAGGGGAAGAATCCTATCCTAACACATTAAATATCAAGCATATTAACTTACTAACAATCAGCATTTTATACAATAAATGAATAAGACGAAAACCAAACAAAACGCATGGCTTTATTGTATAATTTTTATGCAATTTTCGTAAGTATGAAATATACTTCTTGGCTTTATTACTAAATACCTATATACTTTCACTCCAAGAGCTTCTGTTTCCCATAAAAGCCAGGGTCATTCTGAGAATTCAGAATGACCCTGGTATTAGTCCTTTACCTAAGCTTTTTAGATAGCTTTGGGTTTATTCCATGATCAAGGCCTGAGACCAGGCATGGAATTGGCTCCTCACCATGATGACATAAGTTCCTGAGGGAAGCCCATTTCTTTCGACCTTGAAGTTTTCCTCAACGCCGGACTGTCGGGCCACTGCCCTACCGTTCATATCTACGATCTCGATACTTACCTCGACACTGCTGGGATTTTTCAGCTGTATGTTGAGCTTATCTACCATTGGGTTGGGGAAGATATCCACTTTAAGCAAATCTAAATTATTCCCACCCAAACGCTTACGATGCAGGATCTTATCCATAGGGGTAAGGGGTTCTTCCCTCACAGTGGTAATGTTGAAGGGATCTTCGAAGCGGGGATCATCCACAAAGTAGGTATCGGTAAGGGTTTTTAAAAAGGCTACCAGGGCTTCCTTTTGGTAAGTCGAGAGGTTCAGTCGCTTGGGCTTACCGGAGTTGTCCATCAACTCGGGACTTAGGGAGGGATTGGGCTGTATGCCGGAATTGTAGTGCTCGACGACCTCTTCCAGGGTTTTGAAGCGTCCGTCATGCATGTAAGGTGCCGTAAGTTCGATGTTTCTCAAGGGGGGAGCCTTGAACAGTCCCTCCTCAAAGACAGATTCGGTTACGCCACCCAAGCCCTTGTCCTTTTCATTGGTCGCATCCAGACCATTATTGGAGGGGAAGTGGGAAGCAAAGTGGGGGACGCTGTGGCATAAGACACAATTGCTTTCTACAAAAATCTTAAAGCCATCATCCTCTTTTTTGGAAAATGCAGCTAGAGGAGGAAAGAATCTACCCTCTTCGGTAGCAGCCAGGTCAAACTTGCTGTTTTTGGCGACCATAGCTCTTACAAACTGTCCCAGGGCAGCCGTAATCCTATCCTTTGAGATGTGAGGACCGCCAAAAGCATCTTTAAACAGCCCTGCATAAAAGTCTGTAGCTTTTAGTCGCTCTATGACTTCCGAAAAGGTCATGCCCATCTCAACCTCGCTGGTTACGGCCATGGCCACCTGATCTCTCAGTACATCGGCACTGGCATCCCAGAAAAATTTCTGAATCGGTTGAATCCTGGAGTTGGTGAGGCCCATGGAGTGTCGATGGGTCGTCTTGCCGTCTAAGCCCTGGCTGAAGCGGGCAGAATCACTAAACCCAAACTTTGCGACATGGCAGGAAGCACAGGAAATCTTATTGTTGATGGAGAGTCGAGTATCATAAAACAGAACCCTGCCCAGCCTTGCACCTGCATTGGTGATGGGATTATCGATGGGATTGTACTGATCGCCACGGCCATCGCTGTGATCTTCCAGGTAGTCCGGCAGCATGGGGCTAGCATATTCATAGGAATTGGCCTTGGTCGGGAGTAAGGGTTGCTGGCCAAGGGTGGCTGCCTCTGAGGGGGCAGAGGCCTCGTAGCTGCTTGGCATAAAGGGTACGGCAGCAAAAACGAGAACGGCCAGTAAAAGGGAAAAGGGGAGTATAAACTTCTTCATGGTTTGATAGGAGAATTAGGGATTGAAGATATGCTTAGAAAAGCTAGCTCATTTTTATGACGATTACCAATTTAATTTAGCTGCTTTTTACTTTCAGTATAGTTATTAATATAAATATATATTAAAGATAAAATTTGACTGAAAATTATTCGATTAAACGTATAGATTTTTCCCTATTTTAATAGCCATTTATGTACAAAAATCAGGATAAATCAGCAAAGGGATGGGCGCAGGTTCTCTTGTAGGGGTGATAAATTTCTAAAAACCGAACTTTCTCATGATCGGCCCTTGCCCATACATTAGACGAAAGCAAAAATAACTTCACCGTCTCATCTCTAGGCTCCGCAGGATACTGCAAAAAGACCAGGACGTAGTACTTCCATATTTTACCCTTTGCTCCCCAGCGCTGGGACTTCCAGGCCTTCCAAAATCTCTCTACCTCATCCTGTTCTACCTCAAAGCCCAGGTTCTTCAGCCTCTGCCACAGGAGGAGATGCTTGTCCCTGTACAGCCAGGCAAGGCCCATCAATCCCAAGAGACCCGCAGCCAAAATACGGAGGAAACTTCTTCGTTTCATAAGATCATATTTTATCTGCCGAACGTATGGCCATGGCACAGAGGGTCAGGGTAGGATTGCTGGCCGTCATCGTAGGAAAGCTTCCCGCACCCAGCATCAGGACATTTCGATAGTGGTGGTGAACCTGATTATCATCCACTACTCCATTTTCTCCCATGATATGTCCCCCTATGATGTGGGACTCTCCGCTGCTCAGTTCCCTGTCGTATCTGATCTCCTCAACCGGCATATCTGCCATCAATTTTTCCATTTCTCCTGGTAGCGACTTTTTTCCTCTTTGCAAATAGTCAGAGGGGCCCGCATAGCTGACCTGAGGAATGTAGGGAGAGTCCGTCCTCTCCACTTTGTTGCGCGGATCGTAGAGGTCTTCCCAGATAAATTTAAAGCGGGCAAGGTGCCTCAACTTTCCCTTTTCCAATCGTATCATCTCGGGTGGATTATGGCTTTCAATCAGGCAAGAAGCCCTCTCCCTACGAAAATCACCCTCATACAGCATCCACATGTTACTGGTAATGGTGCTGCTTCCTCCCCTATTATCCATTCCCAGCATCAAATCTGCATACAAGGATCGCTGTTCGCCAAGGCCCTGGCCCAAAGCGGGTGATAGATCTCCGGCATTTAGCATGATATGGCTGTTGAAAATGGGATTGGCAGCCAGGACAATCATTTCTCCCCTCGCAGCTTTTTCCCGGCCATTTTCAAGATATAAAACACTTTTTGCCAGACCATTTTCCATTTCCAGTGAAAAAGCCTGTGCTCCAGTTAGCAGTTCTACCCCTTCGAAGGGCGAAGCAAAATGCTCTGCAATGCTAAACTTGGACTGAATGGGGCATACATGGCAGGTAGAATTGACACAACAGCGACTTCTGCTCCCTCCTTTGCTACTTCTAGCTGTGGGCTGGGCGTGAACCAGAAGGCCATATTTCTGCTGGAGCTGGCGATCAAAGGGGAGTATATGATGGGGAGCCAGGGGGTATGGGCTTTTCTTTGGAAAAATGGTCTGGGAAGGTCCCGATACTTCTATCCATGACTCAGAAAGTTCGTAGTATGGTTCGAGGTCTTCATAGCTCAGGGGCCAGTCTTCTCCCAGACCATAGAGACTCTTCATCTGAAAGTCTTGGGGCAAAAACCTGGGGGTGCAGGCCCACCAGGAGTTGGAGCCTCCACCAAAGCTAAGGTCAAAGTAGTAGGCGTGGTTCCCCTTGTTTTTCTGCAAAGCGGCCTCCCACATGTTGGGATAATTGGGCAGGCCTTTTTCTTCGCGGGCGGCGAGGATTCGCTCCCCGTGGCTGGCCTTTCTTCCCCTTTCCAACACCAGAACCTTGGCTTGGGGAAAGCGCTCCCTGTATTTTTTCAGAAAAAAAGTACCCGAAAAGCCGCTGCCTACCATGATGAGGTCATAGGTCATCCCTGATTTTCCTTCAGTTTTCCAGTGAGGTAAATAAAATCTTTCACAGCCAGGCGCTCGGCACGAAGCCCCTTCCATTCCTCCCACTCAGGAAATTCCTCGAAATCAAGGCTCTTGAGGGCATTGCGAAGGGTCTTGCGTCGCTGTCCGAAGGCCTGTTTCACCACCCGCCTCAGTTGCTTGAAGCTTACCGGAGGCTCTTCCTCCAAAGGAAGCATCCGAATGACCCCGCTATCTACCTTGGGTGGAGGACGAAAAACAGCAGGGGGCACCGTAAATTCGTAGTCCACCTTAAAATATGCCTGTAACAAGACACTGAGAACCCCAAAAGTCTTGCTTCCGGGCTCTGCGGCGACGCGCTCGGCTACTTCCTTCTGCAACATAAAAACCCCTTCCTTAATTTTTTCTCTGTGCTCCAGCAAAAGAAAGAAAATGGGAGAGCTGATATTGTAGGGGAGATTTCCTATGATAGCCTGTTTCTCCTCACCGGAAGGTTTCCATTTGAGGACGTCAAGGTGGTGGATGGTCAATTTTTCAAGGCCGAATTTGTTTGTCAATAGGGCTACGGCTTGAGGGTCGACCTCTACCACAGCCAAATGAGGATGCTTTTCCAGTAAAAACTGGGTCATGACTCCTTCGCCCGGGCCTATTTCCACCACTGGAGTGGGAGGCTGAGCCTGAAGGGTCTCCGCAATGCGACGGGCAACTTCCAGGTCTTTGAGAAAATGCTGGCCCCAGTATTTCTTTGGTTTCAGTTTATCCAAGGAGAATTGTATTTTAATCGCCTAAACTAAGCAAAATTACCCACAAAGGAGACAAGCCCCTCGCCATGATCGACCTATTTCTTTCCCCAAGCCTACCCGAAATCGAAGAGGATCAGCTACTGGTTCTCCTTTCCGGTCCATTAGACAAGGTTCCACATCAGGAGCCCTTTTTTCAGTTGGGCGAGAAACTTCCCGAGACCTGGACCCGGCGCGGAAACAAGCAGCTTTCGGTATTTCAGGGACATTCCCTTCTTATTTTGGGACTGGGAGAAGTCACCGAGGAAGCCATCAGAAGGGCCATTCACCAAGCCCTGGAGACGGCAGAACAAATGGGCTTTGCCAAGGTCCTGGTAGATGGTCTGGGCAATCACCCCTCTTATTTTCAGGCTGCCGCGGAGGCGAGCATCCTTAGCACCTATACCTTCCACCATTATAAAAGCGAAGCCAGGAGTCCCCATCTTAAAGAAGTAAGCTTCCTGGGACCTGAGGATATGAAAGCTGCCATGAGCAGGGGGAAATCCATGGCTGAAGCGACCTGCGAAGCCCGTAACCTCGTCAATGAGCCCTTGGTCACCCTTACGGCGGTAGAACTGGGGCAGCGAGCGGAGGAACTGGGGCGTAAATATGGCTTCTCGGTAGAGGTCCTTCACAAGTCTCGCATTCAAAGCCTAAAAATGGGTGGCCTCCTTGCCGTCAACCGGGGATCTGAAGATCCTCCGACCTTTTCTATATTAGAATACAAACCCGAACATCCGACCCACAGTAAGCCTATCATCCTGGTCGGCAAGGGCGTCGTCTACGACACTGGAGGATTGAGCCTTAAGCCCACTGCCAATTCCATGGACTTCATGAAAGCAGACATGGGAGGGGCGGCCGCTGTCATTGGGGCCCTTTGTGGCATCGCCGATATGAAGCTGGACAAGCATGTGATCGGACTGATTCCGGCTACCGATAACCGACCCGGCAAAAACGCTTACGTACCCGGAGACGTAATCAAGATGTTTGACGGCTCTACCGTCGAGGTACTCAACACCGACGCCGAAGGGCGGATGCTCCTGGCAGATGCTTTGGCTTACGCCAAAAAGTACGATCCGGAACTGGTCATCGATTTGGCGACCCTTACCGGTGCCAAGGTGGTCGCCATCGGCTCCATAGGCATAGCCATGATGGCCAAAAAGGTAGAAGAGAGGCAGAAAATGGCCTTCAAAAAAGCTGGGGAAGAAGTCTATGAGCGACTGGTGGAGTTTCCGCTTTGGGAGGAGTATGGGGACATGCTCAAAAGCGACATTGCAGACAGAAAAAATATAGGAGGCAGAGAAGCAGGCTCGATCACTGCCGGAAAGTTTTTAGAGCACTTTACGGACTACCCCTGGATTCACCTGGATATCGCGGGTTCTGCCTTTTTGCATAAGCCCGACAGCTACCGAGGAAAGAATGGCACAGGTGCAGGAGTACGCCTACTTACTCAATTTATTTCAAATTACTGAACCCTATGTCCAACCATAAACCCCGTATCGGGATTACCATGGGCGATGTCAATGGCATCGGCCCCGAACTTATCATCAAGGCATTTTTGGACCAGCGATTCAAGGAAAATTTTGTCCCTATCGTCTATGGCTCTTCCCGGGTCATCAACATCTACCGAAAGGTGATGAATGTCAACAAGTTTCACTACGTAGTCATTCAAACCCCCTCACAGGCCCAGTACAAAAAGCTCAACCTTATAGAAAGTGTCCCCGGTCTGGAGCGGGTAGATATAGGCAAAGCTTCGGAAATTGGAGGTAAGGCAGCCCACCTTTCCCTACAAAAAGCCATACAGGATGCTCAACATGGGGAAATTGAAGCCCTTGTCACCCTTCCTGTCGATAAAAAATCTATGCAGGAATTTGTCCCAGAGTTCAAGGGACACACCGAACTCCTAGCTGAAGCTTTCAACGTACCTTCTAACCTGATGCTCATGGTCTCCGAAGAGATCAAGGTAGGTACAGTTACCAATCACCTAGCCATTCAGGACGTCTCCCGCAACCTCTCTGTGGAGCGCATCGTACAGAAAGCCCGTATCCTCAATGACTCTTTGGAAAATGATTTTTCCATCCAAAAACCCATGATCGCTATCCTGGGACTCAACCCACACGCAGGCGACAAGGGCTTGATCGGCAGCGAGGACGAAGAAATCATTGCTCATGCCGTTACAGAGCTCAAAAAATCTGGGATAAAAGCCTTTGGTCCCTACCCTGCCGACGGATTCTTTGGAGCCATGACCTACAAGAAGTTTCACGCCACCCTAGCCATGTACCACGATCAGGGCCTCATTCCCTTTAAATTGATTGCTGGTTATCATGGCGTCAATTATACGGCTGGTGTACCCTTCGTGAGAACATCCCCTGACCACGGTGTAGCTTACGACATCGCAGGAAAGGGCAGTGCCGATCCCGCCAGCCTAAGGCAGTCTGTCTACCTCGCCCTCGATGTACTTAGGGAGAGAAAGATGAATGCCAAACTCAAGGAGAATCCCATCAAGCCTCTGGCCGACCTCGAAAAGGAGATCGACTAGGCCCTGCCAGGAGTTTGACATACTGAAATTTCAGGAAGAAATCATTTTTTGGAGCTCATTCAGGTATTTTCCTATCTGAAAGCCATCCATCATGGCGTGGTTTACCTCCACAGAGATGGGTAGCTTGAGCACATTTCCCTCTTGGAAAAATTTACCAAATACGATCTTAGAAATCGAATCGTCCTTCGCAAAACGGCGGGCATGTTTGAGGGAAGTGAATGAAGTCCAGGGGATGACCAATCATCGTCGATGGCCACCTGCCTCACTCCTTCAAACCCCATTTCTCCCAAGGGGGACCAGTGGGCACTATCTCTGTTGATATCTGACTTGTACTTTTGGAGGATTTCTTGGGATAGGCAATCCAGAGAATGGGATCATTGGAGGAAAGTTTACCCTTGATGTCGTCGATCAACTGGGTCAGGTCCTTTTCCATTTCGGCAAAACCCAGCACAAAGGGAATACCAGAGCCCGGGGCATCTCTTTCTACCTTGGTCTGCTTTTCCATTTCCTTGATCTCTCCCAAAAGAAATCTGGGGGATCAGGACCGCAGTTCGGTCCTGATCCTTTTATTGTAGCTTGTTGAAAATCGAATTCATCCTCATTGGTTTAGTTGGCTTACGAGAAAATCATCTTCTCCGCATTTGCAACTCTTCGATTCGCTCAAGCACTGCCTGTCGGTCCATCTCCCTGAATCTCGGGGGAAGCAATTCTTTGGAGGTACATTCCAGGACGGCCGAGTATTCCATTAATTCGATCTCTTCGGGATAGGTAGGAGGCAAAAAGTCATTGAATACCTGTACGATGATATCCAGGTTGACTTCTTCAATGCCCAGGCTAGCGGCTTTGAACTTGGCCCTGGTAAGGGCTGCTTCCATGTCAGCCCCAGACTTGACCGTAATGTCCTCGAAAAAATCCTCATCAAATTCTTCCTTATTCAAGTAGTTGATTCCTGTTTTCCTGAGCATTACTTCCAGCAATTCCTGCTTCTCCTCCAGGGTCTCTGGGTAAAAAAGGCCGATGTGCTCCTCTGCCCTTCCCTGCCGCTTGAAGTCAACGGGCATAAGGTCAGGTCGGGCGGTCACCAAAAACCAAATGATCCTGCCCCTGTTGTCCGTATCGCTCATAAAACTGGCGATCATGGAGAAAATCCGGTTGTTGACCCCACTTCCCCCGCTGCTATTTCTATTGCCAAGGTAGGCATCTGCTTCGTCAATCATCACGGCCACAGGGGCCATGGCTTTCAGGATTTTAAGGACCTTCTGCAGGTTGCCTTCCGATTGACCTACATACATGCCACGGAAGTTTTTGAGAATGACCATGGGCACTCCCACGTCATTGGCAAAGGACTTGATCATGAAAGTTTTTCCTGTTCCTACCGGACCGGAAACCAGGTAACCCATGGGCATGACGTCGGGCCGGCCATTTTTGAGGGCATTAGCGGCGTCGCGGAGGTGCTTTTTAGCCTGGGCATGCCCAGCCACATCGTCCAGGTTGTACTTGGTCTCCACAAACTCCAGCAGTCCCCCCGCCTCAGACTCGATCATCTCCTTCTTCTTCTTGGTTAGTTCCTCATTGGTGAAGGGCAGCTTATTCTTAGCCGCCTCAGACATGATGGTCCTAAGGTGAACGATGCCCAGTCCGGCAGTATTTTTAGCTAAGACCTGGGGCGTCATTTCAAAATAAGTGCGGGCATCGGGATTGGTCTCGAAAAAGTATTCGATAAAATTGAATCTCTCCTCCTCCTTGGGATAGGGAACCGAAATTTCGTGGGTGTAGGGGTTGCGGACATATTGATTGTCAATCCCTGTAAGGCTTTCCACGAGGACCACGACCATCATATCGGCATTGAGAAACTGCTCATCCTTTGCCCATTTTTGGAGAAAGACAAGGGCCATTTTTTCCTCTGGACGAAGGTTTTCGCCCTGTGAGATCAGGGTTTCGGCGTAGTCCACCGTAAGGGCCACTGATTTTGGCTGAGAGATTTGGGCCTGAAGTTTCTGAATCCGACTCTCATAATCCTTGCGGGCACGGCTGTCCTTCGTATTGAACTCGGGCAGGTTGATGCTCATGAATCGATCGATGTCGGATTCCTCCTCTTTTTTGCCGGAGAAGTTTTTGGTTCGCTTTTGAAGATGCTGGATCAGGTAGCGAATGGTATTTTGATTGAGGGTAACATCAAAATATTTGTCAAGGGCATAGAAGGCATCTCCGGGAGATCGGCCCAGGTTGGTCCCACTACCCCCTGATAGTTCGGCGAGCATCTCCAGGGTAGACTCCACATCGTGTCGCATCTTGCTTTCACCCCCAAAACGGGTGTCATCCTTGAACCTTATTCCTGCCGCACGATCATAGGTGATGACAATATCCTTGCCGCGAAACAGCTCCTGGTTGATAAATTCGCGGATGCGCAGGTATTCGGGCTTTCCATCCCGCTCTACCCGGACAAAGTCATTGATGTTGCCGTGAAGGATAAACTGGGCAACATTCTCAGACATGTATTTTCTCTTAATTTCATAGACCCACTCAGGGACAATGAGTTTGGGCTTCTCTTGAGTTTCGATAGACATATTTGTAGATAAATTATCAGTCATCATGAATAGGGTTTATACTGGAAATAGGGATAAATGCCCTTTTTCTGCCAAAGCCCATGAAAGTTAATAAAAATGACGGTGGATTAGACGTCGGGACCAAAGCAAATATTTTATGGGGAATAATATGCCCCATTATTACATGAATACCATCACCTGCTGAGTTCTGATATCGAGCTTAAAGGGCATTTGTAAATTCCACCTGCCAAAAATTGCTGCCAAACTCCCCCCTGATCTAACCACTTACCCCGCATCTACCTGAGGAAGAAGATTATTCGTTACCTTTACTTTGATCGAAAAGCGTCTGAACCAGCTTATTAACTTATGAGTTTGAATATATCGCAGCCGCATTTGTTGTTGATTTCGCTAATTTCCAAAGCGGAAAGTGCTGAGCATATTACTGAGCCATCGGCTGCCCTCAAGCCCGTCAAAAGGTTATGGGAAGAGGAAAAGGGAGGCCTTGCCGTACAATTAGGAGTAGATTGGAAACTAAATCTACTCATGGAGGATAAGATTCCCGCCAGAAAAGTTCCCCTTGTCCATATCGACTGTTCAGGACTTGAGGGTAAGGATTTTTGCCTCAATACCCAGGACGGCCCCCTCTCCTTGGATACCCCCCCGTGGATTAAGAAATTATCTGCCCTTCCTGGCCTTCAATTGATCATTCTCTCCAATGTAGAAGACAATGAGGTCGCCAGGATGTTTCTGGAAAATAAAATCCCCCTTCAGATTTCGCTTAAGTCTGAGCTGAATCCAGCCATGGTATACCTTCCTTTTTACCGGGATATCATCGCTGGCAAAAGCCTTCAGCAGGCCTTCGTCGATCGCATCGAAAAAGACAAGAGCCCTCTCACCTATCAGGAAATAAGCATTGATCCCATACAAAAGAAGCTCAAATGGGACGAGGATAAGTTAGGCAAGGAACCGGACTGGCGGGGAGGACTGACTGTCCGCAGGCTGGATAAACACAGATTGACCTGGAAACTACAGCCCAGCGATGCCCTAAAGAGGGATTCTTTTGGGGCAAGGCCGACCACAGAGTCCCCCCTTGACCTCTCTATCTATTTTCCTTCAAACAAAAGGCAATCGGAAAAAGAAGCAGTCCAGGAAGCCCCTAAAGTAGAAGAGGATGCTCCTTCTCTTGAAGCGCCTCAGGTAGAAGAAGAAAGAAATACTCCCGGCAAAACTTCTGAAAAGAAGCCTAGCAGTAGCAGGCTCAGCATTTTTGGTAAAAAGGAAGAAAAGGAGGAAACCCACCTCCCAAAAGATAAGCCTTCGGACCTGCCTCCCGAGGAGGACAAAAAGCCAAGGCCATTAGAAAATACCAAGGCAAAAACTACTTTTTCAGCTTCTCCTCCAGAAAAGGAAACCTCTTCTAAATCGGAAGAAGAAAAGAAAGGAGAAGAAAAAAACCATAGCCTCACTTCCCAGAAAAGCGAAGACGAGAAGCTCAAGTTCAGTAAAACTGAAAAGGACAAGGAAGAAAAGGAAAACTCTTCTCTCACCAAGGAAAAGTCTTCTGAAATTATTCAGAAAAAAGAAAAAGAGACCCAGACTTCTTCCCATGAACTGTCATCGGGTAGCAAAAATGCTCATGAGAGGGAAAGGATAAAAAACAGAAACTCTAAGCCTGACAAGGAAATCAAGTCGGAGAAAAATAAGCCAGAGGAGGACCTGTCCTTGAATACTCCCCCTCCGGTCCAAAAACGTCCCCTCATTCCTACCCAGAAAAGCCTAAAGGAGGAGAGCCAGCATACTTCGGCAATCTTGACCAAGGACAGGCCCCAATCCGTCCCTAAACCCCAAAAAACTGAGACGCCCCGGGCCAATCCTCTTTTGAAAAAAGAAGAAGCCACCACCAGACGCAGTCCCAATCGGTTAAAAAAGGAGAAAATCAGTAGTGTCGCCACCCCTGTCAAAGGTCCCAAACACAAGAAAAGGGTCCGCAGGACTTTTATTGGAGCCATAGCAGGCATCATCATAGCTGGCATGGGTACATGGTTCTTCCTCCAAAACCCTTCTCATCAAGGGATTGGAGCTTCCGTAACCCGTTGCCCCTTCCCCTCGGATGAGGATGAATACAGGATACTCGTAGCTCCATTTAACAAGGAAGGCAACTGCAACAAGAGCAAAGAAGAATACGCAGAGCAGGTCATCAATGCCATACAGCGGATCAAAAAGGCCGATGAACTGCGGGTGGCAGTAAGGTATCAACCGGATATCTGCCTACAAAAAGACGAGGACCTGAAGGCCATCGCCGAAAACTGCCATGCAGACCTGATCCTTGGAGGTGCCTGGCGCCCGGGCGTAAGTGAAGGGGAAACCCACCTTCAGATGTTTTATGTCCTGGCCGAAGATTCAGAGGAGGAGGTCCTGGTCAAAGGCAAGGGAATCCGCACAGAAATCCACGGAACAGAGACCCTTCCTGCCAGTTCTATCCTGTTGGAGGACGTCAAAAACTTCGTCTACTGGGCCGCAGCCATGAGGGCCATGGAAAGAGGCTATAATGACGATGCCGTCCTGGCCCTGGAAAAGATAGAGGCCTCCAGGCCCGAACTCCAATCCCTTACCATACTGATGATGACCAAAAGCCTGGTAAAAGGCGGAAGGTATCAACGGGCCCTCTCCTTTTTTGACAAATTGATCGAGGAAGAACCTCAAAACGAGAAATACTACCAGGAACGAGCCATGATACACCTGGAAATGGGTTGGCCTCAAAAAGCTTTAAAGGACTTTGAGGTAGTCCTCAGCTTTACCCCTGAAAATATACAGGCCCTGATCAACCGTTCTAAGGCTCTTTCTGCCATGGAAAGGTACCAGGAGGCCCTTAGGGATATAGAGTCTCTGCTGGAAAATTTCGATCAGTTGCCTGAGTTGTACATGACCCGGGCAAGCATTTACCGCAACATGGAGCGATGGAGAGAAGCCAAGCTGGACTATGAAAAAGCCATCAGTCTGGACCCCAACAGTGCCGATGCCTATGTAGGTCGTGCAGAGATCCTGGCTAAGCTCGGAGACCTGGAGGGGGCAAAAGATGCCATAGATCAGGCCCTTACCCATGATGCTTCTCACCCGGAGGCCAATCTTTTCAGTCCCCGACTCTTGATGGAAGAAGGCCAGATAAGAGAAGCCGTAGATGAGATTAATGTCATCCTCTCTCGTTACCCTTCAGCGGAGGCACACTTCCTACGCGGCCAATTGTATCAACGGCAAGGCAAAGAAAAAGAGGCTCTCAAGGACTTTATCGCTGCAAGCGAAGGCGATCCCTCCAACACCGATGCCTGGATAACTCAGGGCGACATTAACCTGAATCAAGGGAAGACCCAGCAGGCCCTCAATGCCTATCGCAGGGCCATAGACCTTCGATCCGGTGATCCCAGGCTCTTTTGCCTGAGAGGTGAAGTCTACACCGAACTTAAGCGATACCCCGAAGCCCGGGCCGACTACGAAAAAGCCCTGGAAATCGATCCTGAACTAGGCAAAGCTTATTATGGCAGGGCCTTGCTTTCCCTCCAGCAAAAGGAATTTGAAGCTGCCCTCAAGGATGTAGAGAAAGCCATTCAAATCAATTCCAAAGATCCCAGGCCTCTGATTGTCAGAGGAAGGATCAACCTGGAAAGGGATGAAAATGAAGAAGCTTTTAAGGATTTTGGCACCGCCATTAAGCTGGCACCCCAACTTCCACAGGCCTACTATTATAGAGGCATTTCCCTGATGCAACAAGGGGAGAAAGACAGGGCCGAAAAAGACTTCGACAAGGCTGTTTCGCTGGGAGGAGCTCAGTTGGACGCCTATCTCTACCTGGGCGATGCTGCTCTGGAGTCTGGAGAGGCATCTTTGGCCCTGGAAAGGTACAACAAAGCTGTAGACTACGATCCAGAATCTCCTGAGCCTTATCGACACAGGGCCATGTACTATCATTATCAAAATGACATTGAGAAGGCCCTTCAGGATTATGATAAACTTATTGAACTTCAGGGAGAGGCTACAGCGGAAGATTACCTGAACCGGGGAGAGCTTCACCTAAAGAAAAATAATAATACCCAGGCCCTGGTAGACTACAACCAGGCTTTGCTCCTTTCTCCAAACTGGACCTTGGCTTACTGTACCCGGGGAGACCTCTACAAGCGCATGGGCCGTTCGCAGAAAGCTCTGGAAGATTACAACAAGGGAATCGAGGCGACTCCTGCTTCCCCCTTGCCCTATCTGCGAAAAGCTGAATTATTTATCCAACTCGAAGATGAAGCTCAGGCCTTCGAAGCCATTGAGCAGGCCATCAAATTGGCCCCACAGTCGGCTCAGGCCTTCAACCAGCGCGGCGAGCTCTACATCATGATGGAAATGCCCGAAAAAGCCATGGCGGATTTCCAAAAATCCCTGGACCTTGATCCTACCAATGCTGATGTCTATACCAACCTGGGGAATGAATCCAAAAAGTCGGGAAAATTTCAGGCGGCTTTGGCCTATTACAACCAGGCCATCCGCTTTGACCCCCGCCAAGCAGAAGCCCTTTATCAAAGAGGATTCCTCAAATTTCTGGAGAAAAATTACCCCTCAGCCATCCGGGACCTTCAGGCCTCGATCAAAGCAGACCCCCAAAATGGCCTCGCAAGTGGCACCCTGGCTAAAATTTACGCCGTCCAAAAACAGGAAGATAAGATGTTTTACTACCTGGAATTGGCCCTGCAAAACAAGTATCCCTCGATCGAACTCTCAGCTGCAAGGGTCTTCAAACCCTACATCGGGGAGGAAAAAATGCAGGACCTGATCGAGCGCTATCCCTAGAAAAGATCATTCCCATACAACCCGTCATTAGCTTTTGCTTACCTTAGGGGGGAAAGGGATAAGAATGAAAGTGAAGCAAAGTCCGCAAATATACCAAATGAACCCCTTGGAGGTAGACCTGCTTGAAGGCTGCCTCCAGGGGGATCTTCGTTCCCAAAAAGCCCTTTACGATAGATACAAAGACGCTATGTTTACCCTGTGCTACCGGATCACCAGTGATTTCGACATGGCCCAGGATGCCCTTCAGGAGGGCTTTGTAGGGGTGTTTCGGGGCCTACACAATTTCCGCAGGCAGTCTTCCCTCGGTGCTTGGATAAAAACCATCATCGTGCGTACGGCCTATAAAAAGGTCAAACAAGAGCTTAGATACTTCGAGTCCCTGGATCAGGTTCCCGAGGACAGCCTGCTGGATTGGGGAGAATACTTGGCCCCTGAATACCTTGAAAAGGCTATTCAAAATCTTCCCGGAGGCTACCGAACCGTCTTTGTATTGATAGAAATCGAAGGTTACAGCCATAAGGAAGTAGCCGCAAACATGGGTATTTCGGTGGGGACTTCAAAGTCTCAGCTATTTCACGCAAAAAAACATCTTCAAAAACAACTCAGAGCTTGGGGCATAGAAAGATGAAAGAAAAAAATCGCCATATCCTTAGGGAAGCCATCGAGAAGCTTCCCACCTACCTGGCTCCCGACCATATCTGGAAGGGTATCTCCGGACAGCTCAGGCTTTCTGAACTTCCTCTTTATCAGGCGCCTTCAGAGGCCTGGGGGCACATCTCAAAAGAATTGCAAAAGGGTAAGAAGACAAAAACGAGGTTGCTGTGGGCCGCTGCAAGTATTGCTGCCATGATACTCTTGGCAGTTTTCCTTCGGGGAGAGCAAGATTCCTACGAACAAAGCCTCCCGATCTCTCTGGAGAAAGAATTAAAAAAGGCTCCTGTCCTTACACCCGCTCGTCAGGCCACCTACGAATATCAGCTTGTCACCCTCGAAAAAGACCTGGCCACCTGTATCCTAAGCCTGGATTCCGAGGAAAGCAAGGAGGCCCGTCCCAAGATCGCCCGCTATTTTGAACTGGTCAGCCAGCAGGACCACTACCTCACCCTTCAACGCCAGGATTCTCAACCCGAAATATGGGCCGATAGCCTGATCCACATCGAACAGCGACGCGATCAAGTCCTCAGGGCCTTCTTCAGCACCTACTGTCCCCAACATCTTCGAAAAAGTGCAAAAAAAGACATGCAGCCAGGAAAACCCTGACTGCATGCCTCCAACTAATCTTATTACAATTCCTCTTATCGGCTTCTTAGATAACGGTCTACCTGCCTCCGCTCTTCGACTGTCATGTAGGTGTAAAACCTGTCGAAGTAAGGCTCGTCAATGAAATATTTAACAATTTCCGGATCACCAATGCTGGTGTTATTCTGCCTCAGAATGGTCAGCATCATGATCATCCAACTGTCTTTGTCATAGGGATTTTTCCACTTCACCTTGACTACCTTTACCGCAGCTCCTTCACGGCCAACGCTAGCGAGGGAGTTGCTCTCGATATCCTTATCGAGCTTTACTTTTTCGTTCAGGCGGTCATTTTCATTGTCGGCGATGTAGCGAATAGATTGAACAAACAATTTCTGCAGAAATAGCTTAAACGCCGCTACATTGGGCTTGGAAGTATGACCAGTGGCATAGGTACCCTGAAGTTTTTCCTTTTCTTCGACATAGACCGTTCCCCCGATCTTTTCGTAATATCCCCTTACCACAGCGGGATAGAGATAAATCGTCAATGGGGTCTTGTGCTTGCGAATCAGCTGATTTTCAGCCTGGTTAAGGGCTTCTTCGTCAATCTCCGGTAACCATGAGGAGCGAAATTCTACCTTTGACCTTTTTTTATCCAATCTGCCAAATTTTAGTAGAATGTAGCGCAGGTATAGCTTGTCGAAGGGCTCCAGGTTTTTGCCCGCCAGGTGCTGGTCGACAAATTCTATCTGCGTAGAGCTGCATCCATAATTGCCCATTAGAGGAATTTTTTCAAACAGATCCCTCAGGGCATCGTTGACCAGCCCGAGAAGCTTTGGGTCGGGATAGTCAGGCTTGAGGTGATAGACCTTCTGGTCGTAAGTCCTAATAAAAAACCTATCCTTGTAAATTGAGACTGTTCCCAGATCACCAAAAGGAAATTCCATTTGGTCATACTCGGCGTTATAGGCCCCTTTCATCTCGTAATAAGCCGCGAGGCGCAGGAGATTGTCAGGAGAAAAAGGATAAGCATAAATGCGCTCATTGATGAGCTTTTGAAGGGTAAACCCTTCGCTAGGTTTGGAAGTAGCAGTTGCTGCTAAGCATGCAAGAAGAGCTACAAACGTGAATAGACGTAAAATCTTCATCGGGATTAAAAGGGCTTGAGCGAAAATTACACAATTTAGACTAAACCTCTCCTTAAAAAAGTGAAACAAAATAACTATTCATCCCATCGGTATTAATATACTATTTTTCCTATCACCTTACGTACACAATCCACATGCCAAAGCCTCCCTCCCACGCCATTGGTTAAGGCTTGTTCGTTAAATGCAAATATTCCCTTTAGATACTTTTCCTTTTACGTAAAGAAAAGGGGGAATAGCGCCGGCAGGTCTCCAATCACTCCGGCAAAGGGTACTTTTTGGCTCTGACCTACTGGGAAATTATTCTTCCTTTCCATACCCTTTCACAGAAAGCGAATTTTCGGGTTTATCTCCTCCTCAAGGGTTCATCATTAGCTAAAATTTATGTAGTTTGTGGCTTTATACAGGTAAAGCACTAACTATCAACTACTAGAAAATGGTCAACATCGTCATCTTCGGCCCTCCTGGAGCAGGAAAGGGCACTCAGTCCGGCATCCTTATCAAAGAATATCAATTGGTACACTGCTCCACAGGAGACATGCTGAGGGCTGCCATGGCCTCAGGATCAGAACTGGGCAAACAGGTCAAAGACATCATCGCTGAGGGCAGGTTGGTCAGCGACGAAATCGTCATTGCCCTTATTGAAAATCGCATCGAAAGCCATCCCGCTGCCAAAGGATTTATTTTTGACGGATTCCCCCGTACCGTTGCCCAGGCTAAAGCTCTTGACCAACTCATGAAGAAAAAAGAGACAGTTATCTCCTGTATGCTGAGCCTTATCGTCCCAGAAGAAGAACTGATCAACCGCCTCCTGGAGAGGGGCAAGGAAAGTGGAAGGTCCGACGACAACAGAGAAACCATCACCTCACGTATACAGGAATACAAAACTAAAACACTTCCCGTAGCTGATTATTACCGCTCTCAGGGTAAACTCAGTGAAATAGATGGAGTAGGATCGGTGGAGGAAATCGCCGAAAGAATCTCTGAGGGCATTAAGGTCCATGTGTGATCTTACATGACATCCATCGCCGTTGGCGGGGAATAAGAAAGAAGAGGAGATGGCATCATTTGTAGATTACGTCAAATTATACCTCAAAAGTGGAAAGGGAGGCAAGGGTGTTGTCTCCTGGAGGAGAGAGATGTTTGTACCCAAAGGGGGGCCTGATGGAGGAGATGGAGGCAAAGGGGGCGATATAGTCCTCCGAGGCAATGCCCAGATGTGGACCCTCCTGGACCTCAAATATCGAAAGCATATCAAGGCCGAATCCGGTCAGAATGGAGGGGGGCAGAAAAAAACTGGCAAAAGCGGAGCCGACGAATTCCTTGAAGTTCCTCTGGGAACCATCGCCAAGGATGCTGAAACCGGAGAGTTTTTGGGTGAAGTGACCGAAGATGGCCAATCCGTGGTCCTCCTCGAAGGTGGCCACGGCGGAAAAGGCAATGTCCACTTCAAATCTTCCACTAATCAGGCCCCGGAGTATGCCAGCGAAGGGGGTCCGGCCAGAGAAAAAGCCGTCGTCCTGGAACTCAAGACCCTTGCAGATGTAGGCTTGGTAGGCTTTCCCAATGCGGGAAAATCCACCCTCCTCTCCGTCCTAAGCGCCGCCAGACCCAAGGTCGCCGATTATGCCTTTACCACCCTTGTGCCTAACCTCGGAATCGTATCCTACAGAGATTACCGCTCCTTCGTCATGGCGGATATCCCTGGGATCATCGAAGACGCACACAAAGGAAAAGGCCTGGGCTTTCAGTTCCTCAGACACATCGAGCGAAACAATCTCCTCCTTTTCATGGTCCCCTGTGATGCCGACAACATTGCCGAAGAATACCAAGTTCTTCTCAATGAAGTCAAGCTCTACAATCTCGACCTGATCAAGACCCCCCGACTCCTCGCCATTACCAAGGTCGATCTTATCGACCGGGAACTCCAGGAGGAGATCGAAGTGGAAATCAAACAAGACAAAGAAATGGATCAGGTCGAGTACCTTTTTATTTCCGCCATCGCCCAGCAGGGCCTGACCGAACTCAAGGATAAACTCTGGGCCAAGTTGACAGACTTACCCGCATTCATGAAGGAAGAATGAAGCTGGAAAAGTTTTTGGACAAAAAACGGATAGACGTAAAAAGGCTTCGACAAGAAAGGCCCAGTCTCTGGGCAGCCTGGGAAAAGCTGTTTGAACGCCTGGGGCCGGCTTCCTTCGACCAACAAAAGAAGTTTGACTTCAATCCCCTTCGACTCTCTTTTCCCTCTCAAAAACCCATAGAGGAAAGCAGTCCGGCCAGACCCAAAAAGAAACTTCCCCTGAAAAAACCGAGCCTTAAGAAAAGTTCTTCTGCTCCCACTCAGGAAGAGGCAGGCAAGGAAATCCGAAAGGCTCCCTTGCCCAAGAAAAAACTTCCCTTAAAAAAGGTAGTTAGGAAGAAAGAAAATACAACTCAAGATTCACCTCCCAAGCAGGAAGACAAATAAATGCAGGCATTACCTTATACCAAACGCCAACTTGACAATGGCCTCAAGGTCATTGTCCACGAAGATCACTCGGTCCCCAAGGCAGTCGTAGATGTCCTCTACAAGGTCGGTTCCAAAGACGAAGAACCTCACCGTACGGGCTTTGCCCACCTCTTCGAGCATTTGATGTTTGAGGGGAGCAAGCACATTCCCCATTATGATATTCCCTTGCAGCGGGTAGGGGGCGACAACAATGCCTTTACCACCGCCGACATTACCAACTACTTTCTTTCCCTCCCTTCCAATCAGTTGGAAACGGCATTTTGGCTGGAGTCCGACCGCATGCTAGAACTGGCTTTTTCAGAAGAAAAGCTCGACATTCAAAAGCGTGTGGTCATAGAGGAGTACAAGCAGCGCTACCTCAACCAGCCCTATGGAGATGCCTTTATCAAGCTCAGGGCCCTCCATTACCAGGTTCATCCCTATCAGTGGCCGACCATTGGCAAAGACATCAGCCACATTCAGGAGGCGAAGTTGGAGGAGGTCAAGGACTTTTTCTTTGGCTACTACGCCCCAAACAACGCCACCCTTACTGTGGTGGGTGATGTAGATCCGGAGGAAGTTTTTGCCCTGGCAGAAAAATGGTTTGGACCCATCCCCTCTCGCCCCCTCAAAAAGCGAAAGCTGGAAGTCGAACCACCACAGGAGGCCTTACGTCAGATGAGCACCTACGGAAGGGTTCCCTTCCCGGCTGTTTATAAGCTCTTTCACATCCCCGGCTACAAAGAACGCAGCTATTATGTGGCGGATATCCTCACTGATCTACTATCCAATGGAAAGAGTGGCCTGCTGTTTCAACACATGGTCAAGCAAAAAAAGGTCAGCAATGCCGTGCAAGCCTACTCCTGGGGCCTCCACGATCCGGGGATCATTTCCATAGACGGAAAATTGAGCGAGGGCACAAGCTTTGAGGACTTTGAAGAAGCCCTCAAAGAAAGCCTGGAACAGCTCTACGAAACCACGGAGAAGGACCTTGAAAGAATCAAGCAAAAACTTCAAGCTACCTTTATTTTGCAAAAAACCACCCTCCTCAACAAAGCCATTGGTTTTGCCATGTCTGACGCCCTGGGTGATGTCGACCTGATCAACACCACCCCGGACATTTACCAAAATATAAGCCTGAAAGAAGTCAGGGAAGCGGTACGAACTTACCTTAAACCCGAAAATTCATCCACCCTGTACTACCTACCTGAGAAGGCCGAGGCTCAAGTCTCATGACCTCTTTATTTTAATCTATCCATCAAAAAAGGGGAATTCGCCCCTAACATTCTCCCAAAAACCCGGGTATATATAAGGTGATGAAGATACAGGAAGTCGTCATAGAAAAGGTCCGAAAACTCCCCGACCAGCCAGGGGTCTATCGGTTTTTGAATAAAAAGGGAAAAATCATCTATATCGGTAAGGCAAAAAGCCTACGCAAGCGGGTGAGCAGCTACTTCACTGCCTCCCGGGGGCATTCCTACCGGATTTCACACATGGTCAGGCACATCGAAGACATTGCCTTTACCATTACCAACAGTGAGATTGAGGCCCTTCTTCTGGAAAATAACCTGATCAAAAACCACCAGCCTCGCTACAATATCCTGCTCAAAGATGGCAAGACCTATCCCTACGTCTGCATCAAGAACGAGCGATTTCCACGGGTATTCCCTACCCGCAACAAGGTAGACGACGGTTCGACCTACTATGGACCCTACCCCAGTGTGACCACGATGAAGGCCATCCTGGACCTCATTCGCAACCTCGTCCAACTCCGCACCTGCAACTATCACCTCTCAGAAGCCAACATAGAGGCAGGCAAATTCAAACGCTGCCTGGAATTTCAGATCGGCAACTGTGGGGCTCCCTGCGAAGGCAGGGTCTCCGAAGAGGAATACAACGAAGGCATCCGTCAGGTCAGACATATCCTTAGGGGAAACCTCAGCCCCGTTCTTCAGCATATTGAAGTTCAAATGAAGGAAGCTGCCAACAACTTCGAATTCGAAAAAGCAGACTTCTACAAGCGAAGGCTGGAAAAAGTCCGTGCCTATAAGCGGAGGAGTACCGTGGTCTCCGAAAGGATCAATGACCTGGAAGTTCTGACCATAGAATCCGAAGAACACCTTTCTGTGGTCAACCATTTCAAGGTCATGAACGGGGCCATCATTCAGACCCATGCCTGGGAAATAAAGCGTCAGCATGAAGAGAGCGAAGAAGAAATCCTTTTGGCTACCCTGGAACACATGATGGCCGGAGATGAAGAAATCCTTCCCGAAATCGTAAGTAACCTATCCTTTGAAAATGAAGAACTCCTGGAGGGCTACCAGATCGCCGTGCCCCAACGAGGAGACAAAAAGCACCTGGTTGAGCTTTCCCTCAAAAATTGCCGTACCCTGCTGACAGAAAAGCTCTACAACCAAAACTTCAAGAAGAGAAAAACAGCTCAGGAGGCCATGATGGAGGAGCTGCAAAAGGAACTCAACCTGGACGAACTTCCAGACCATGTTGAGTGCTTCGACAACTCTAACTTTCAAGGGTCTTCTCCTGTAGCTTCCTGCGTGGTATTCAAAAATGGTAAGCCCTCCAAAAAGGATTACCGCCACTTTAACATCAAAACAGTGGAGGGACCTGATGATTTTGCCTCAATGACAGAGGTGGTCGGGAGAAGGTACCGCAGGCTCCTGGAGGAAGAAAAGGAATTGCCCAAACTCATTGTCATAGATGGAGGAAAGGGCCAGCTCAGCCACGCAGCCGAAGCCCTGGCCGAACTTGACCTGCTGGGAAAAATCCCCATGATAGGCATCGCCAAACGTCTGGAAGAAATCTACCGGGTGGACGATCCCCTGCCCCTGCACATCGATAAAAAAAGTCCGGCCCTCCACCTCATCCAACAGCTCCGCAACGAAGCTCACCGCTTTGCCATTACCTTTCACCGACAAAAGAGAAGCAAGACTAACCAACGATCCAAGCTGACCCAGATCAAGGGAATAGGGCCACAGGCAGAAAAAGAGGTTTTCAGGCATTTTCGATCCATCAAGAAACTCAAAGAAGCACCTCAGGCTGAGCGAGAAGCAAAATTGGGCAAAAAGCGGGCAGAAATCCTCGAAAAGGCCATTGCAGATGGCAAATTGTAAGCCCCCTCATCCCTGAAATCACCTGAAAGTTTTTCTATATTTGAGAGACTTTATTCAAATTCTCCCCTTTTGAGTATATTCTTTCTGCCATATCTACCTAATATCCATGAGACATAGCCTACTTTTTGCCTCTTTGATCCTCTACTTTTCCCTGGGAAAATCTCAGTTGCCCCAGGTCATTGACACCCTTGCCCTCTCCCAAACCCGCCTCGAAATCAGGGTCGTGGCTGAAAATCGCTACATCCCCTGGGACCTGGCCTGGTCTCCTGACGGTTGGCTATGGTTTTCACAGCGTGACGGGAGGCTGCTCAGGCTGCGGCCTGAAAATGGCTATCTCGAAGAGGTCTTTTTGATCGAAGAATCCTTTGAGTCCTTCGAAAACTCCGGGCTCCACGCCCTAGCCCTGCATCCTGACTTCCCGGAGACTCCCTACCTTTACGTGCACTTTACCTTTACCTGGGATTCCTCACGCCTGGTTCGCTTTACCTTCGACGAAGAAGACCTCACCCTGAAAGACCGCTTCGTTCTTCAGGATGACATATGGGGATCCAGCTCCCACAATGGCTCCCGGATCGTCTTTTCTCCATCCGGAGACAAACTCTTTCTTGCCTTGGGCGATGGATACCAGGCCGAGCGGGCACAGGACGTCTACGATCTCAACGGTAGCATTCTCCGATACAACCTCGATGGGTCCATCCCTGAAGACAATCCCTTTCCGGGCTCTCCGGTATGGTCCTATGGCCATCGCAACCCTCAGGGTCTGGTATTCGGAAGCAATGGAATCCTGTATAGCTCCGAACATGGAACTTCCAATCACGACGAGCTCAACATCATCCAAAAAGGAAGAAATTATGGCTGGCCCAATGTCGAGGGTCTTTGTAACCTTCCCGAGGAAGACAGCATCTGCACCAGTGATGATCTCGTCGAACCCCTCTACGATTACCAGTGGACCGTGGCTGTCTGCGGTACAGAGTATTACGATCATCCTGCCATTCCCGAATGGCAAGCTAGCCTCCTCCAAACCAGCCTCAAAGGAGGGGATGGAGGTACAGGTCAGCGCCTTCAGGTCTTTCACCTAGATGAAGGAGGAAGGGTGGTGCAAAGCATTGACGACCACCTTGTCCGGACCTTTGGCCGCCTCCGAGACGTCGAGGCCAGCCTGGATGGGAGGGTGTTTATCTGCACCTCAAACCAGGAATTCAACGGAGAAGAAGTCAGACAATTTAATGATGATAGAATCATAGAAATTCGTAACCTCGACCTCGACTACGACACGCCGGATTTTAAGGCTGATCCATTGGAGACCATGAGGATAGGTCCCAATCCCGCTTCAGAATTCCTGGACATCAGGATGCCTTTTTACCAGGGAAAAGCAGAAATCAAACTAAGAGACCTTCAGGGTCGTAAAGTTTATTCAAAAGAGGTGGATGTTGATGGTCAAGTATTTCAAATTAACAGAAATGGAATTGGACCAGGCATCTACACCCTTGAGGTCATACTGGAAGATGGATCGGCTTCCGTCAGAAAGATATTCTGGCAGTAAGAACTTTTTATCTTAATGATTAGGCTCAGGCGCTGTTGGGGTTGAAGATAAGTTACTTATGACAACCCCAGCAGCGCTATTGATGGTATCGCAAAAAAATGATTCGTGATCATCACTTTTAAATATCTCCCATTATGGCTAAGAACAAGACTCAACCTAACGAACGAAGCGTGGCAGACTTTCTTTCGGAAGTTGATCAGGAGCAAAAAAGGAAAGATAGCTTTGCATTATTGGAGATGTTCAGGGACATCACCGGAGAAGAAGCCCAAATGTGGGGAGACAGCATCATTGGCTTCGGTTCCTACCATTATAAATATGAATCCGGCAGGGAAGGAGATTTTCTGGCGGCCGGCTTTTCTCCTCGCAAAACCTCGTTGAGCCTTTACATGATGGGAGGCTTTGAGGGCTTCGAAGATTTGTTGGGGCAGTTGGGCAAGTATAAAACAGGAAAGTCCTGCCTTTACATCAACAAATTGGAGGATGTAGACCTTAATATTTTGAAAAAAATGATCAAACATTCCTACGAAGCCATACAGCAAAGATATTCCTGATTTTTGCCCTTTTTTTCACTCAATAAGTCCTTAATTTCTCAAACATATACCCAAAGAAATATTTATATTCATACGAGGTAAGGCTGACTAAAACTACGGTTTTCTAATTATTACAAAAGATCATGACAAGGGTCTCAGCTCGGTGGGTAGGCCGATGGGTGTTTTGCCCCCAGGATTTGACTCATTGTATTGAAACAGTCTTTGTGCATTTGCCCTAAACCTTAACGATTTTGACGATGAAGCTTCGCCTATTTTTGACAGGCATTGCCCTTTTTATACTCCAACTGTCCAGCGCCCAATTGGCGCAGCCTTTTTCTGTTAAATCCAGGCTAGGCAAGGTAAGCAGCGAGCACGTAGAGGTCTATGCCTACGAGGAAGACCTGGACGCCGCTAACCGCGTAGCGAGAATGGCTGAACAAGCACGCTATGAGCTAGGGATTCTTTTCGACTATCGCCCCGTAGGCACTTATAAGCTCTTTTATTTTCCCTCGGCCCAGGCCCTCCTGCACAGCAATATCGACTGGGGTCCCTCCGAAGAGGTAGAAGGAAGAATAGAGTTTCCGGAGGGCCAAGCCCTCATTGTACATCCCGGAAGCAGCCAGGGTCTATATCAGGAAGTTAGAAAAGCAATGGCCGAGGTCATCCTGGAAGAGTTTGCCAACGGAACTCTATTCAACACCATTCTACAAAAAGAACTCCTCCTCTACGATGCCCAGTGGTTTTTTGAAGGCCTGGTCGAATACGCTGGCTCAGGCTGGACCTATGAAGACGAAAGAAAAATTGCCGGAGCCTACAAGGAAGACCTGGTAGCCCTGGCCATAGAAGGTGATGGAGAGCTGAGCCGCCTCTTGAGAAAGTCCATTTGGCACTACATCGTCCATGAGTATGGCGAGCAAAAGATATCCGAAATCGTCTACCTCGTCAATATCTCTCACTCCATAGAGTCAGGCATCATTTCTGTCTTGGGCATCACCCTCAATACCCTCACCCTCAGATGGGAAAGGTATATCAAGAATAGAATCAAAAACCTCCTGGTCAACAGGCTAAAGTTGGAAGACTATGGCCCCTACACCGACATCCCCCTTCAGGACAAACAGCGAGTCCTGGCTGCCCGATACCATGGGGATTCCAATCGGGTCGCCCTCTACCTGGACCGAGAAGGCCAGCAGTCAGTACAAATCTATGACATCGGCGAAAAGTCCTGGACTACCACCCCCATTAAATCCGGATTCAAGCATCAAAACGCCCAGTTGCTGGATTTTCAGGCCACCCTGGAATGGCATCCCAACCAAGCGCTGATCTATGCCCCCGTATGGACCAAGGGTCAGTATAAGCTGGCGATGTACGACCTTGTCGAAAATGAGCTCACCATGCGTGATCTTCCAAGGGATGTCAGAAAAATATACACGATTTCCATCTCCCATGATGGCAATCGCTTGCTCTTTTCAGCCTTACACAAGGGAAGTATAGACATCTACACAGGTCCTAGCAAGGAAGGGTCCTTTAAGCAAATCACCAACGACGGCTATGATAACCTGGATCCCATCTGGAGCGATGATGATCAGTCCATTTTCTTTTCTTCAAATAGAAAAGAAATTGGAAAATCCTCTTTCGAGGAACAACTATACGGTTATGAGAACCACTTCGATATTTTTCAGATCATCATGACTAGGGATACAGCTCTCTGGGCCCGTATCAGCTCCACTCCCTTTATCGATGAGCGTCAACCTCAGGTAACAAGCCATTACGAACTTTGGTACCTATCTGACCGATCGGGTGTCTCCAACCTCGAGGAAATAGACATATCCAGCCATAAGGCCAGTGCTTTGACCAACCTTTCTGTAGGGATTGGAAGCCTGCACCTGTACAACAACTTTGCCTTATTGACCCATTACAAGGGCAAAAAAGCCGAGCTTCTTCTCATGCGAAGGTCAAGCCTGGGCGAAAATAAATTTCCCGAACCTACCCTGCGCCGTTTGGAGAATGACAGCAAACGCAAGATAGAGGAGCAGAAAGAGGAAAAGCGCAAAGAAAAGCTGGAAAAAATCAGGCGTCAGGAAGAGGAGGACGTCAAAAAAGCAAAAGAAGATAAGAAAAAAAAAGAGGAAGAAGCTGAGAAAAAGGAAAAGCAGCCCGTAAGGTACTACATCTTCGACGATGATGATGAGCCCTATGAGGTAAAAAAGGCTGATAAGGATGACTTTCTTACCCAACCTAAGCCACAATCTAAGGCTCCGACCACGGTGTTTGGGCGGGTGGACAAGCCTGAACTTGGGGACGTGGAAGTATCCAGGCCCACCTATGGAGAAAATCCCTGGCGTACCCTTTACACGGGGCTCAACATCCATTACGATCCCATTTCTACCTTGGGACTTAAGTTTGACGCAGGCTTTCAGGACCTCGCCCAAAATCACGAGCTTAAGGCAACCTGGATTCCCTTTATCCGGCTTAGGATAGCGCCCAGAGATCACATCATCCGAGCCGATTATGCTTATAAAAAGAACAAGATTGACCTGATCGGAGAGGCTGGACTCACCACTCGTTTCCTATGGATTCAGGATGTCTCGACCTCCCTTGACTCCCTGATTTTCCGCTATAACAAGGTATTTGCCAATGTGGGGGCCCGATATCCCCTATCTGCCAAATCTTTTATGGAAGCCAAGGCCGGAATTCTTCGCCTCGACCGACTCGATCAGCGACTCACTCGCCTAGTACTGCTCAACGACAGGGATAACCTGCTGAGGGGAGGCCTCAAAGCCGAATATGACAATACCGTCAAAAAGGACGGGTTCACCCTCGAGGGCTTCAAAGCACAAGCCCAGGCAGATTACTTTTATTCCCTCAACAATAGCCAGGAGGCCTTCTACCGCGCCAAGGCCCGGATTAACTATTACCGCCCCATATTTGACAACATGGTTCTTTCCCTTCAAGTTTCCGGTGGTTTTAGTTCGGCGCGCTTCGTGCCTCAGTATTACCTCGGTGGGGTCCCCGGTCAGTTGCACAATCCCGTCGTCTTTCAGCGGAGGGACGAAAACCGCGTGAGGGACAACAGTGTAGATACCAGCCTTTACGCCCTGCACTTCGCAGAATTCCTCACGCCTATGCGGGGATTTGGCTACAATACCCGTTCAGGATCAAGATACATGATCGCCAACCTCGAACTGCGA
The DNA here is from genome assembly GCA_964564415.1 of uncultured Bacteroidia bacterium. Taxonomy (GTDB): domain Bacteria; phylum Bacteroidota; class Bacteroidia; order J057; family J057; genus JALEFZ01. The sequence continues at coordinate 178,344 of CAZMAV010000007.1, forward strand.
ATTCCCATATCCAAGCTGCTGAGGTACTCCCTACAGCCTAATTCTCTCTACAATGTAGAACTCATTCCATTTATCGATGCGGGTACAGTCTGGACGGAAGGCAACCCCTTTTCTCAAAGAAAACCTACCGATACCCAGTTTATCACAAGCGGAAACGTAACCATCAAATTACAGACCCTAAAGAGTCCCTTCCTCATAGGCATAGGTACTGGCTTGAGAGTCAACCTGCTCAACTGGTCGGCGAGGTTTGACCTGGCCTGGGGATTGGATGATTACATTCTCCAAAGACCTCAGCTCACCACCTCTCTGGTCCGCAACTTTTAGAAAGGTAAGGAGCTGAAGTAATTTTACGGATATATAAAAAGCTGACAGGAAGCTAAAACTAGCATATTTTACCCTGTCAGCTTTTTATTTTACGCCTATTGTCCTAAAGGATTTTATAGCTTTGTACCGTCAAGGAAATTATTTCTATGAATAAAAAGACCATAGCACTGCTTTTTATCTTGCTGGGAGGCGCGGGTATATATGCTTTTTTCATCTATGGAAAGGGCTTTAGCTCCTTCATGGGGGGTGAAACTGATTTTGCTGTAGAGGATACCGCCCAAATCACTCGAATCAGCCTTACCCGTGTAATCAAGGGAGAAGATAAATTTCAGATAAACCTGGAAAGGAAGGAAGACAATGACTGGATCCTGAATGGGAGCTATCCGGCCTTCGAGCCCCGGGTTGAGCAACTGCTACAGGCCCTGCATTGGATGCGCATCAAAGAATCCCTCTCCGAATCTGCTCAACGAACAGGGATCAAGTTTATCGAGACCCTACATACCCGCCTGGACATTTATAAGGACAAGAAAAAGGTAAAATCCATCCTCATTGGCACCCAAACCAAGGACGCTAAGGGCACAGTCATGATGATGGCAGGAGGCAGGCAGCCCTATGTCCTCGAAATTCCCGGGGTTCCCGGATACCTCAACGTCTATTTTCCCATGGAAGAGGAAGTCTGGCGAGAAAACCTTCTTTTTCACGCAGACCTCGATAAGCTTCAGAGCCTCGCCATTGAATTCGACACCCTGCCGGAAGTCAACAATCTCAAATGGATAAATCTGGAAGATAGTCCCCGCCTGGCCTCAGAAGAAAAAACAGATCCGCTAAGGGCCAAGCGCTACTTCGATAATTTTAAAGGGAAGGTCTATGCGGAATCGTTTGCCACAAATGACTACCCTGCCATGCTAAAATACCTGAGGAAGCAACCTGCGGACTTCATCATTCGTGCCACGAACAAGGGGGGCGAGAAAAGGGTGATTTACCTGTACAAAAGAAAAGGGAATCCCAACAACTACTTTGGCAGGGTAGAAGGACAGGAAGAACTGCTGACGGTGCAGACCTTTGTCATAGATCGCTTCCTGAGAGAAAAGCCTTATTTTCTGGAAGCCAGCCACGAAGATGCCAGCCTGACTTCTATGCTCAATGATTGACTGCCCAAAGTACGATGTTCATGCCCATTTGTAGGGCTTTTTCCCGGAGTTCTTCAGGATCATTGTGGACGCTTACATCCTCCCATCCATCACCGAGGTCGCATTCTACCGTGTAAAAGCAAACTACCCGGTTTTCATAGATCAAGGCAAGGCCCTTGGGAGGTTTGTTGTCGTGCTCGTGTACCTTGGGCAATCCCTTTTCGAAATCCACATGCTGATGGTATATTTCATGGGTAAACGGCAATTCTACCCATTCTAATTCCGGAAAGACCTTTTTCATTTCCCTGCGGATGTACTTATCCATCCCATAATTATCGTCAATGTGAAGGAAACCTCCGGAAAGAAGATACAGACGAAGGTTTTTGGCTTCCTGCTCGCTGAAGATCACATTTCCATGTCCTGTCATATAGACATAGGGGTACTGAAAGATCTGGGAGCCCCCCACCTCGACAATTTCTTCCTGACGGTCGATCTTGGTCGTGCTATTTTGGTTGATAAAGCGGATCAGGTTAGGCAGGGAACTAGGATTGGCGTACCAATCTCCTCCACCTTCATACTTGAGTTTGGCAATTTTGAAGTGTGCCCCGTCGTTTTGTCCATAGCTTAGAGGGCTCAGATAAATAATAGTCAGAATAATAAGAAGATTTCGCATATTCGGTTAACGATTCTTGGTAGTCCTTGGTTTTGCCTGGGATAACGAGAAATTGCCCGATTGAACTTTATTTGCCAACATGATTAAGCAGGAAACTTTCCATTTTTTACTCGACTTGAAAGAGCACAATGTCAAGGAGTGGTTTGACGAGAATCGCAGCCGCTATCAGACAGCCCGCAAAAATATCCTTGATGTTGTAGATCAATTGATCGAAGGCATCATTCAATTCGATCCCTCTCTTCAGGGAGTCCTTGCTAAGCAAACCCTTTTTCGTATCAACAGAGACGTGCGCTTTTCCAAAAATAAAGATCCTTATAAGACTAACTTTGGTGCAAGCATTGTCAAAGGAGGCAAAAAGTCTGGCTACTCAGGCTATTACGTCAATATCGATCCGGCAGAATCCTTTGTTGGTGGAGGTTTTTACATGCCTCCTTCTCCGGTATTGAAAAAAATTCGGGAGCATATCGATTTCAATGGTCCTCAACTCAAAGCCATAGAAGAAGAATCTTCCTTTCAGAAGGAATTTGGGGGATTGAGTGAGGCACCCCGCCTCAAGACTGCTCCCAAGGGCTTTGAAAAAGACCATCCCTACATTGATTATCTCCGGATGAAAAGCTTTACAGCCATCAGACCCCTTCCATTGGAAGTGATGACCTCAGAACAAATGCTTCCTTCCTGCCTCAAGGCCTTGGAAGCCATGAGTTCCCTGGTTCATTTTCTCAATGATGCCATCGATAGAGAGGGGTAGCATTTACCTTCCCTCCTACTTTTCAATCTCAAAATGCCACTGGGTCAGGGGAGCTAGCTCCTGATACTGAGTCAGGTCATGGGTCATGGGCGTTACCGATACATAACCATCGTTGAGGACATGTATGTCGGTATCTGTTCCTTCATCCTGCAGGGTAAAATTACCGGTGAGCCAGTAGTACTTTCTTCCGTAGGGGTCTACACGCTCATCAAATTCTTCCTGCCAGCGACCAATTGCCTGCCTTACCACCTTTATTCCCTTCATCTCATCGATGGGCAGGTAGGGGATATTGACATTGAGGAGCTGTCCGGGCCGGAGTTCCTGCTCGATTACCCGCTTGATAACAGCCCTGACGGCATATTTTGCGGCACTCATGTCTGCGCTGTGCTGGAAATTGCCCAAGGAAAAACCTACAGATGGAATGCCTTGTATTGCGCCTTCGCGGGCTGCAGAAAGGGTTCCCGAATAGATACAGCTGACAGAAGAGTTGTAGCCGTGATTGATTCCTGAGACGATGAGGTCTGGATCTTCCTCCATTAAGACCCCCGTGGCCAGTTTCACGCAATCCGCAGGGGTACCGGATACCGAATATGCCTCCACGTCGGCAGGGATCATTTCTTTGTTGATCCGCAAGGGACGACCTACACTGATGGCATGGCCCATCCCGCTTTGTGGGCTGTCGGGGGCTACCACGATGGCCTCTCCAAACTCTTTGGCTACTTGGATAAGGGCTGCAATTCCAGGGGCATAGATGCCGTCGTCATTGGTGACCAATATACGGGGGGTAGGATTCATGTGCATTCGATCGATTTATGATTGGGGGGCAAGTTAAGGTAAATCCTGGGAATCCTCAGGCGAATTTTCATCCTTCCCCCTTGCAGCCTTCAGGAGTTCTTCTGCCACAAATGGCAGACCTATGCTGGCCTTGTCTTCCACGAAGTAGATTTTTCGCTGCCGCGCCATGACGGGCTTTACAGGGTCCACAATAAAAATAGGAGAATCTTCAGGCACGAAGTCAACCAGGCTACTGGCTGGATAAACGCTGAGGGAAGTCCCCACAATCAGAAAAATCTCAGCCGTCGCTGCCAATTGAGCGGCCTCCATCATTTTGGGGACCGACTCGCCAAACCAGACGATGTGAGGCCGCAGTTGTTCCCCATCAGGTGCAAGATCCCCCCATTCGATATCGCCCTCTACTTCTACCACACATTCGGGGTCTCGTAAAGACCTGCCCAGGCGAAGTTGGCCGTGTAGGTGAATGACGGAGCTGGAACCAGCCCTTTCGTGGAGATCGTCTACATTTTGGGTAATGACCTGTACATCAAAGGCCTCTTCAAGTTTGGCCAGGGCCAGATGAGCGGGATTGGGCTCGGCTTCCCGGGCCTGACGCCGACGTTGGTTGTAAAAATCCAGTACCCTCCTGGGATTGGCAGCGAAACCTTCGGGAGAAGCAACCTCCTCTACCTGAAATCCTTCCCACAATCCGCCGGAATCCCTAAATGTCTTTAGCCCACTTTCAGCACTGATGCCAGAACCCGTAAGTACAACGACCCGTTTCATTGTTTTATCCTTTGTTTGCCCGACAAGTTAATGAAGATGAATAATTTTGTAAGGTCTTAAAGGCCTTTATATTTAAATTTAACTACGCCTGCATATTGAATCTGGCAGGGTGAAAAGCCTACTTCTTCCAAAGGAAATAGGTTCTTATTAAAAAGGAGCCGGCTACAATTCTGTAATATGCTGCTCATGGCCCAGCCGCAGTGAATCTAACAGGCTAACTGGCATTTGCCTGAGGAAAATGTCAAAATATACCATGAGAGCACTATTTAGAATTGACCATATTCAACAAAAAAATGAAAAACACAGCATTCCTTCTTCTAATACCGATGGCTTTTCTGTTTTTGGCCTGTGAACCGCGGCTTGAGAGGCTGCTTCCCAGAGACCAGGAGACCTGGCAGTTGGACCGAAGCATTTATGAGCTTACCTGGGACTTTAGCCTCATAGAAAGTGTGCAGGAAGCCGACCGGGGAAGCCTCTTGTTTTTGGAAAATGGTAGGGGTTATTGGGACAATGGGGTACTACGGGTCAAAAATGACAGCAGCAGGGGGGATAGCTTCAGTTGGAGCCTGGATGAAGAAAGATTGGCCCTTCGTTTCGACTTTCCTCAAGATGACATAGACGCTCCCGACCAGCAAAACTTCAGCTTTAACATCCTCGAAAACAGCCGGGAAGAACAAATCTGGAGGCACGAAGCCAACTTTGAGGTCTACAACCCTCAGACCCGAGACTCCGCTGATGCCCGGCTCCTTTGGCAGTGGCAACTCAGCCGATAAAAAAAAGGCCGAAACTCCCAAATGGAAGTTCCGACGATCAAAGTTATAAAGAATTCTGTCTCTATCTGACCCAAATTTTGAGGCTGGTCGACTCATCCGGAGTCTGAACCTGCAGTAGATAGATGCCGGGCTGATTTATTTCGATGCTCTCTTCTATTCCCAGGCTGGAGCCATAGGACTTTGTGTAAATGCTTTGCCCCTGCACATTGAGGATGCTGAGTTCAACTTCCTTGGCACGCTTGAGGTCCATGCTGAAGGTAAAAGCACCCTGGCTGGGGTTGGGATAGACCTTCATCAAGGATATATCTCCCAGGGAAGCCACACTTCCGGGGCCAGATAATACAGTAATCATCTCCATGAGGGTACAGCCATTTGAATCGGTTACGATCAGGGTATAGTCTCCGGGCGCAAGGCTATCGATAAGAGCCGTGCTATCTCCATTGTCCCAGGTATAGATGTAGGGAGGAGTCCCTCCACTGATGCTCGCCTCGGCTGATCCATCTCTCAAACCTGCGTGGGTTTCGTCCATGACATCAATGATAAGGTCCAGAGCTGGAGGTTCAGCTATGCTTACCTGAACAGATTTTGTGCATCCAGCCTCATCTGTTACCATCCCCTCAAAGTTTCCGGCGGGCAGATCGACAGCCGCTGCACTGGTCTGAGGAGGAGTGGAATTCCACATGTAATCATAGGCTCCCTCGCCACCGCTTACCAAAATGGAAGCTGATCCGCTGGAATCGCCATTACAAGCTACATCTGTAAGCAATCCGGTAGAAACCTCCAAGGTATCGGGAGCCGTAACGCTAAAAGACTCGACCTCAACACAACCTGCTGAGTCAGTGGCAGTAAGGGTGTAGGTACCTACATCCAACCCTACAAGGGCGGAGTCGCTAGTATTATTGGACCAGGAATAAGTGATGGGGGTGGCCGAACTGCTCACGGCGGGACCTACCATTCCTCCAGGGGTCTCTGCACATCCCATCCAATCTATGACGGTGGCAGCCGAGTCGATGGCAAGGTCTCCCGAAGCCGAGCCTACAACCCCTGTAAGAAGCCTGCTACACCCATTGGAATCGCTGACGGTAACGCTGATGCTTCCCGCCGCCAAAGCTGAGACGGAAGCTGTGGTATCTCCTGTGCTCCATGCATAGGTAAAAGGAGAGGCCGTAGAGGTAACATTGACTGAAGCACTGCCATTGCTGCTACCACAATCCGCTGGTGTCGTCAAAAGGTTAGCTACCAATTCATCCTTTACCTCAAGCATGATCGTATCGGTCAAAACCGTAGGAAGGACAAAGGCATTGCCCTGGTATTGGATATGTAAGGTAACGTCCAGATCTACCCCATACATACCAGATGCCGTGGGAGTACCGTTGATACTGATGCAACCTGTAGATCCCCCCAGAAAGGTACAGTTAGAAGGATTACATCCATATGTAACGCCAGGAGGAAGGTCGGTGATATTGTTGACCACGATAGAATCCACGGTTACATTTCCGGAAATGGGAAAAGGACCTGGAATCGTGATAAAGGTATCCACAGGTACGATCACCGTGATCGCTTCGTCATAAGGAGTATTAAGGCATATCTCAGGAAGGACCTGAGGATAAAATCCCGGAACTGTGTACTGGCTGTCCGGTGTACAAACCTGCCCCACGGCTGAATTTGTCCATAAAAGCATGGCTGCAAATACCCCCAGAAAGGCTGTATAAATTACGTTTTTCATAGTATTGAGGTTAAAATATGATAAGATTGAGTGAGAATGATAAGCTTCGTCAGATGTCAGACAATAGTTGCTTTGACTGTAACCTTCTTTGGTTCAAAAATGTATTCTTTTGAGATGAAAGCTATAAATAAAATCAAATTTTTTCTTCTCTCCCTGCTGATCTTTTCCCTTCCCGCTGGGGTACAGGCAAAGGACTTCGGTATAGACCCCGACGTTGCGGAAGAGAATGCCGCTGCACCCTCCCATGAAATATGGAACAAACTTCTGCAAAAACACGTTACCCCTGAAGGAAAGGTCAATTACAAGGGATTTGAGGAGGACAAAAGCCAGCTTCAGGCCTACCTGGACATTCTCCAAAAACAAGGACCCCAATCCTCCTGGAGCGCCAACGAGAAGATGGCCTATTGGATCAATGCCTACAATGCTTTCACCGTAAAGCTGATCCTGGACAGTTATCCCCTGACCAGCATTACCAACTTGGGCAAACCCTGGGATAAGAAATTCATAAGCATCGACGGGAGTACCTACAGTCTCAATGATATAGAGCACAAGATTCTGAGGCCAACCTTCAAGGATGCACGCATTCACTTTGCGGTCAACTGTGCCTCCATTTCCTGTCCCAAGCTGCTCAACCAGGCATATACTCCTACCAAAATACAGGGCCAACTCGACCGGCAAACCAGATCCTATCTCTCCAGTCGCCACAATGAGGTAAATTCTTCATCCCTGAAGCTTTCTAAGATTTTTGACTGGTACAAAGGAGACTTTAACGCTGAAGGAGGTGTCATTGCCTTTGTTGACAAATACACTTCGACCGACATTCAGGCGGATGCTTCCATCAGCTATCTGAACTATAACTGGAACCTGAACGAGTGATTCTCTTTCCTATATACAAGGACAGGTAACTGACCAGGAGAATTCCCAGGAAATCTGCGCTCCGGTCCATCCACGAAAGGGTGCAATGAGGAAGAAGCCCCTGGCTTAATTCTTCTAAACTGACAATTAAAAAAACAATGAGGCTGCCTTGTTGCAACCTCATCTTTCCCAATTGTAGCATTTTATTATTGATATTCAGATTTACCAGCAAACACAGGGTACCCATAAAAACAAAATGGCCGATCTTATCTACCAAAGGGATTGAATCCGCGATTTGGTAGACAGGCTTGTGATAACCAGCATCCACCACAAAAAGCAAGGTCAATAGAAGGAGGATATAGAAGAAGGCGGGTTTGCGAACCATATTTTGAACGTAAAAAAAGGGAACCTGCCGGAGCGAGATTCCCTTGTAATAGTTTGGTTCATTTTGCAATAGTAACGCCGGGAAGTTTCAAAAGGATGCCAGAGCGTCCTATTTTTTTTGCCTTGTGCCATATTCACTGTGCCAATGGTCCATACGTTGATCCAGCTTTTTCTCTTCATCAGACACATCAAAGCCCATTTTTGTCAAATTTTCCAGCTTTACTTTTAATTTCTCCAAGAAAGAAAAATAATCCTCTGACCAAGGGTGAAGGGGTCGGTGTTCCAGTTCCAGCCTTACCTTGGCCCATGCTTTCATCCGCTCACGGCTTTCGGCCCTCAGGCAGGAAGATTGAAATTTTTCCCAAATCACCGCTTCCCCGGTAGAATTGGGGTGTATCATGTCCTCGCCGTAAAAACGATAATCGCGAAGTTCGTCCATCATCACCTCGAAGGATGGAAAGTAATGGACAGCCTCCCTTCCCTCTTCCATCAGGGCACAACTGTAGCGAAGGATGGACTTACTCAAGGAATTGACGCTCAGCCCATCTCTGATATGGCGAATCGGACTCACTGTCAAAATGACCTGCAAAGCTGGATTCAGGGCCTGAAGGACAGAAAGTAAGTCCCCGAAGTCTTTAGCAATGAGTGTGGGGTCCAGCATTTCCCGATAGAAATAATCAGAGGGGTATTTGTGGCAGTTGTTGACCAGTTGCTCGGTTATTTTTCGGACATACACATGGGCTGTGCCAAATGTCAGGATCAAAAAATCTAGCTTTTGGAGCCGTTTCTTCAGGGACTCCTGTACGGGAGCTAGTTTTTCTCTCAGAGCAGATAGGTCTGCAGCTGTCCATTTGCCATGAAGGTCAAAACTAAAGCCATGGCCCAGGTGTTGATGGCTTTCGAGGTCAAGTTCCTCTCTGCCCAGTCCAATTCGGATCAATTTGAAAAGGGACCGAGGATTGTAAGCAATGCCCAGGGGATTGGTCTGGATGTCAAACTTGTTTTGGGCAAGTCTTTGGCCCATGGTCTCGGCAAAGCAGGAACCCATGGCCAGCAAGCGATGCTCATAGCTAATGGGAGCTTCCAGAATGGGTATATTTAGGGGTGTTTGCAAATTCATAGATTTAAAGTGCTATCGCATGCAACGAAGAGGCTCCTGTTGAGCATCTTTCCTTAATAAGTGCTGTATTCCTGTTCAAAAATCAGGATGATGAGATAAATTGTCTCCAAAATGGTGAAGCTCACTGGCAAATCCTCAAACCCTGGTAGCGATCTCGACGTAATTGATTTTCAAAGCCTACTACTTTTATTATATTTATTCTATGAAATATACTCTTCTCCTTTTATCGTTGATCATGTTGATTCCTCTTGTTTCTCTTGCTCAAAGGGAGGAGGGTGTATACCAGTTTTCCGGGATGGTCGTGGACATAGATAGCCTCACCCCCATTCCCTTTGTTCGCATTCAAATCAACCATAGCCGAAACGGAGCTGTAAGTAGCGAAGAAGGATTTTACAGTGTTCCCGTCACCGAAAACGATACCCTATACTTCGAACACATCGGATACAAGCCCAGCAAACTTGTCATCAAAGACTACCTTAAAGACTACCGGGGAGACAAATCTCAATATATTTATGTCATCAATTATCTTTACCCGGATACGGTGGAGTTGGAAATGGTGTATATCTTCCCCTACGATACTCCTGAGGAACTCCGTACGGCGGTCATCAACCTCGACAGTGATCCCAACTCCATGATAGCCCGGGCCCGCGAAAACCTCGATCCCAGGGTCCTGCACTCCATCATGGCTTCTCTCCCGATCGACGGCAACGAGAGGCTGGTAGTCGCTCGTCAGCGCTATTATAACTATTACCAGAACAAAAACCTCATCCCCACTGCCAGTCTGGACCCGGTGGCAGCCATACAGATGCTCAGGTATATCCTGGACAAGGCTAAAAAACGCAAAAATAAGGATTTGAATTATTGGGAATAAATTGTCGCCCTTGTCAATTAGCTGTGTAAATTCGCGGGATATTTTAGGCCCTTCATCCAATACATTTCAATGAATCCCGAAATTCATCCCACCATCCTAGAATCAGTCCGCAATGATGTCGCCCAGGTCGGTGATGACCTCAAAACCATCGCCAACCAAGTTATCGAAGAAGGAATATCAGAATATCCCATCTTCGTGGTGGCACAGGAGTTGATCGGTTTTGGCAGGCAAATCTTCGACCGGGACGAAGTTTCTCTCAACTGGTTTTTTTATGCCTCTTTGCTAGAAGAATTTCTCAAAAAAGAAATCATCTCCAAGGAAGGTGTCAAGGAATTCCAAAAGGTATACGACGATCCCCTCAAGCGAGCCTGTATTTTTATTATTACACCCGAGATCGCTCAGTTTGTCTTTGTCCCCTATGACCTCGACGAGATCGAAAAAGAAGGCTAATCAGGGATTACCAATGTAGGTCTCAGGCCTCAGCCTCTTTAGTTCCTCTTTTATCTTCTCACCTACCTTGAGTTGGTCGATAAAATCGTGCAAAACTTTTGCGTCTATGTGCTGCTCTCCTCGTGTAAAGTCACGCAGGGCTTCATAAGGCTTGGGATAGCCCTCCCTCCGAAGAATAGTCTGAATAGCTTCAGCCAGGATGGAGTAATTGGCATTGAGGTCAGCGGCGATGGCCGGGCGATTGACCAGGAGCTTGCTCAAGCCCTTCTTTACTGAGATTTGAGCCAGGTAATTGTATCCCAGGGCCAAACCTACATTTCTTAGAATGGTAGAATCTGTCAGGTCTCGTTGCAAGCGGGAAACGGGCAATTTGCGACTCAAAAACTCCAATAAAGCTGTAGAGAGACCTGAGTTTCCTTCCGCATTTTCAAAATCGATGGGGTTCACCTTGTGGGGCATGGCAGAAGAACCTACCTCTCCGGACTTTATTTTTTGCTTGAAGTAGTCCATGCTTACATACATCCACACATCCTGGCAAAGATCAATCACAATCGTATTGATCCGGCGAAGGTTATCAAAAATCCTGGCCAATCCGTCATAATGGTCAATCTGTGTGGTGGGATAGGAGCGGGAGAGGCCCAGGTTTTTCTCGAGAAAGTGTGTGGCAAATCCCTGCCAATCCGTATCTGGGTAGGCGACGTAATGGGCGTTTAGGTTGCCGGTAGCCCCCCCAAATTTTCCGGGAATGGGCTGGGATCTGAGTTCTTTTACCTGTGTACGAAGTCGGGTCTCAAAAACCGCAAACTCCTTACCCAGGGTGGTGGGAGAGGCCGCCTGTCCGTGAGTCCGGGCCAATAAGGGAATTTCCTTCCATTGGTCGGCAAAATCAGCGAGAAGAGCCAGGACTTCGTCGAGGGAAGGCAGGATGACTTCCTCCATTCCCTCTTTCAGCATGAGAGGAGTGGCAGTGTTGTTGATGTCCTGAGAAGTAAGGCCAAAATGAACAAACTCGGCATGGGTCTTAAGGGTGGCTGAAAAATCCCACTTTCCTATTTTGGATTTGATGAAATACTCGACGGCTTTGACATCGTGGTTGGTTTCATTTTCAAAAGCCTTCACCAGTAGGGCATCTTCTTCGGAAAAGTCCAAGTAGAGCTTTCTGAGTTGGTCGGCCTCTGCCTCACTCAGAGCTTGTAGGGGCCTGACTTCGGTTTTGAATAGTTCGATCAGATATTCGATTTCCACCTTTAGGCGATAGCGAATCAAGGCAAACTCAGAAAAAAAGGGAGACAGGGAGACAAGTTTACCCCGATATCTTCCATCGAGAGGACCGATGGCCGTCAATTCATTTAAGTTCATACACTTCCAAATTTTGGAAACCGTAAAAGTAAGAAGGATATGGGATTAATGGGAATATTTTATCCCAAAGCTTCCGTCAAAATGGATGTTGGAGTTTATAGGCGTCTTCATTCATGCCAAAGAATGGTCAGTTTTTGCATGGAGCGGAGTTTCTTCATCACCAAGAATTCATTAAAAAGCTGGCTCATGCGAGTCTGCACAGCTTTCTTTCGATAGCTTTTAATCGTCAATGATGAGGTCCTCCATGAACTCTACGGACTGGGTAATGGTATCAAGGGTGGAGAGGTAATTGCAATGCTCTTCGTATGGCATCCAGATCACCAGTTGGAGGAAGTAATCTCTGTTTTCGTAGACACTGATCCGATAATAGAGGGGATTCCAGTCAAACCTCTCGCTATTGGTATAATAGTCGCCTACCCTGACGGTAGAACCATCTTCATTTTGGAAGACTTGTAAGGATTCTCTCGAAAAGGTATCCATAGGTTGCAGGACGGTCTTTTCGACAAAAGCAAAATATCCCTTGAGTTTTAGACGTTTGCGTTTTATGTCTCCGAGATTTTCTTTGGAATCCTCGATACCTAGGACGTATATCTTGTCTACGAGGCTGTAGTATTGTAGGCCTGCATAGGAATGCATATCGTAGCCGGGCTGTAGATAAGAGGGAAGGTACAAGGAATAGAGGTTCCCAACTTCTACCTTCTCCCAGCTCGTGGTTTTTTGAGGTTGCTCGCATGAAATGCAAGCCACGAGGCATAACAGCCATAAGTGCCTGTAAGAAATCACGGGATTAATTTACTTTATTTTATTCAATATTGGCAGGAATTAGGCCTATAATTTGAGGTAAGGGTTGGGGAGGCAATAAAGGAGGCATAGGCCTTTGAGCTGTAATCACCTTCCTTTCAGACAATTATACCAACCATTCACAACTCTGGGGTCGGTGTTTTCGTAGGAAAGTCCATAGATTGCAGCAAAGAAAAAAAAACCAGATTAAGGGAAATTTCTAACACTTGATGAAATTTTCTTTCCCTGATAAAACGATTATATTTAGCCCTATAATGTCTGCTTTCGCATTCCAGAAAGACGTAGCATGAAAAAAATAATCATACCGGAAGAAAAGCTTAACGAACTTGCTCAGGAGGTAAGCAGCCGCCTGCACGCCCGCCATTTTTTCGATCAAGGAAAAATAGACGGAGACGGCCTAAGAAAATTTGCCGAGCACCAGCAAGTCAACAAATTTCTCATCTTTCAAATCTTCCAGGTCTGGGAAATGCAGATCAACAAGCTCTATCATCCTTACTTCGACCTGGATCATCCTGACATACAGCAGACTGTAAAGCTCCTCAAAAATCAGATTTCACAGCATATTTCCATTTCTGAGGATGAGTTTCAGCCCCTGCTCAAGCGATCGGTCTACAACAACCTCAAACTACTGCTAGACCCCGAAGAAACTTTTGGACGCTTTTTCTTTGCCCAGGCCGACAAGATTTCCATTGAAGTCTACGCCCGCTACGCGCAGTTTTTCTCCGATCTCGACTTTGTCGTCAACAGCATTCTCCGATATTTCCAAAAAAATAAGCTTTCCACGGTAGAAAAAGACGTCTTTTTCCTCAAAATGAAGAAGGCCGTAGATGTCTACAACAAGAAGTCAGGTCAGTCCTTTGACCAGTACAGAGACGGCCTCTTCAAGGAGCTTACAGGTAAAGGAATCTTCGAACTGGAAGAAGAAGTGCGCAAGGCCAAAGAGGAAGAGGAGCGCTTGCTTCGCCAGCGCGAGGAAGAAAAGCGTCGGATGGAGGAGGCTGAACGCCGCCGCCAGGAGGAAGAGCAGCGCCAGAAAGAAGAAGAGGAACAGCGCCGACTGGAAGCAGAAAAAATTCGACAGGAAGAGGAGCGCCTTCGCAAAGAGGAGGAAGAGCGCCGCAAAAGAGAAGAAGAGGAACGCAAACGTGCAGAGGAACAGCAGCGACAGTCCAGCTTTTTCGATTCCCTGGGTAGTGTTGACAATTTCTTCGACCTTGATGAGGAGGAAGAGGAAGAAGAACAGCTTCCCGATTCAGGCCCTACCGACGAAGGGCCCATTGAGGAAAAAACCGAAGAGGTCGAGGAAAACCCTCAGGATAAATCCACCAACCGTCCGGAGCCTATTAGCAATGGACACAGCCCATACGTCTGGACTCCTCCCGAGGAAAAAGAAAAAGAAAGCAACAAAGCCCCTCAGGAGGAAAAGCAGCAAGAGCCACAAGCCAAGGAGGAGCCTAAGAGAGAAAAGCCCCGACGCGAGGAGGAAGATCAAAGAGAAAAATCCTCTACCCTCCTTGATCACCTGAAGAAAAAAGACAGCGACACGCCCAAAGAGTCCAAGGCCTCCGTCCTCGACATGGTCAACCAACGCTCAAAAACTGTGGCTGACCGCATCCTAGGGAAGAAAAATAAGGAGGAAAGTCAGGAAGGGGGTGGAAAAATAAAGCTTGATGAGATTCCGATTCACAAGCAGTACCAGTATGTGCAGAAGGTCTTCGAAGGCAACAATGTCCGCTTCCGCATCATTGTGGACAAGGTCAACAATGCCAGCAACAATAACGAAATCGACGACATCCTGCAAAAATTTGTCCTCAACAATGACAAACTCGACCGCGAAGATCCCGTCGTTAAAGAGTTTATTGGCATGCTTCAAAAAAGATTCTGATACCTCTTGGTTGCAAGAATAACAAAAGAGGGAATGCCAGCTGCCATTCCCTCTTTTTATGTGTAAGTTTTATTGGAAAAACTTATCAGCGGATCCCTTCCATTTCTTTTTCCAAACGGGCCAGCTCTTTTTTCATTTGATCAAGCTTTTCGGTCAGCTTTTCAGCTTCCGCCTTCACCTTTTCCTGCTCTGCCTCGTTTTCCTTTAGGTCCTTCATGAGTTTTTCATGATCCTTGACCAGGTCTTCCTTGTCATCCATGACCTTTTCTCTATCCTTCTCCATTTCCTCGACTTTCTCCTTTTGAGCTTCGATCATAGCAGCCATCTTTTGTAACCTGACATCCTTATTCAGGTTGTCCAGAAATCTCTTGGCAGCTTCGATCTCACTCGGAAATTTATTGGAGCTGATAAAATTATTGTTGCCCAGAGAAAGGAACATCTGAATCAGATTTTTATCTTTCTTATTTTCCTCTACCCGGAAGTAGTAATCCATTTTAGCGGAGGAGATTTGAGGCATAATTACCCCTTCGAAGACGATGATGTCTTTGCGGGCTTTCTTTGATTTGGCATTAGCACCTTCTTCAAACTTTTTCTCGACAACTTCCATGACCATTTCGGCGGACATTTCTGTCGTCCGTCCTACTCCATTTACTACGGGTACGATTTTTTTGTCGAATTCAAATTTGCGTTCGAAGGCTTGTTGGGCAAATGTTCCCAAGGCAAGCAAGGTGAACAACAAAAAGATAGTGTTGGTCTTTACGTTCTGCATATGTAGAATAATTGGTTTGACTAAGATTTAGATGTCGGACTGCAACTCGCCGTCACTTTCAAAAGTACGGCTCCGCTGAAAAATTATCAGGCTTCGCAGCGTCAAGCTTCCCATAAGAGGAATGAAAGCAGGATTCATGGATTGAATGCCTGCTATCCAGCATATAGCCGCGACCATGATCAGCGCCACAGTTCCTATAAAGTATAAACCTGTAATAGGGCTAATGTTTTTTCTGATAAAGCCTGTAGCTGTTATATGTAGCGGAAATAGCCAAACGATATTGTAATTCCAGGCGGTCGAGGTATGCTCGGTCGCTATCCAGGCCAGCAGCAATATGAGTCCAGCCAACCCTGACACACCAAAGAGGATTCGGTCCAACCAGAGGCCTTTTTTTCCATTTTTCCATTGATAAAATGTAAATCCTCCTATGGCAAAGAATAACAAAAGGCTAAAGAAAATGGGCTTCAGGTAAAATGGCAGGGGCTGAGGACCAGGCTCGCCTTGATAGAGGGATCGCTTTTGCCTGACCAGCGGAAGGCTTTCTCCATTGGGCTTCACCACCTTGGCTTCCTCAAAATACGCTGCGAGATAATCCGGCAGAAAGGCCTGCTTCACCTTGGTGGGATGCTGATCCACTACTGAACCCAGTATCAGGTCAATCCCGAAGCCCGACCACTCTCTGCCAGTCAGATAGGGATCCCGGAGCATTTCCCTGATGGTCATCTCTGACTTTTCCTCTTCTCCCTCCCAGATGATGCTATCCTCCAACACATAATTGAGCAGTTCGATCACACGGGTGGCACAGTTATCATAAATAAAATCATAAAGATAATTCCTGTATTCAGGCTGATAATTGTGCAGTAAAAATTCATATACCTCCTGCCTTTGATCCAGGCTCAGGTTGAGTTCCTGAGAGAAGTAGGTGCGCTTGAAATATTTATATACATACTGAAATCGCTTGAAGCTTTCCCTGTCCAGTCGATAAATGAGGCGACCCTTGATAAAGTTCAAGTAGAATTCCGTCTCCTTTCCGGGCACAAAATCAAAGGTACCATAGTTGTACACAGTATTAATCCCATTGAGGGGGTCATGAACCCAAATGCCGGTGTGTCCAAAGGCAGAATAAAGCTCCGCCCCTGGATCGATGGTCAGCAAAGAAATCCGGGATTGAGGAGAAAGGCTGGGCTGGGCCTGTATACAGCCGAAAATCAAGAAAAAAAACTGGAGATGATAAATCAGCTTCATGGGTCTAAAGGTATGCACCAAAGATAGGACATAGGAACAAAGGATTGCAAAAACCCAGGGACCCTGTTTTATGTTGACTTGAGAAATCTTTCTATGCCGGCCTCTTTTGGTATTTCTACTTTCCTACCTTCTATTATTTCTGCCAAAAGACGAGAAAAATAGGGCCCTTGAAGGATACCCTTGGTCCCAAAGCCCCCCAGGACGTGAACGTTCTCCCGCTCGGGATGAGTTCCAACTATAGCCTTGTGGTTGGGGGTGGTAGGACGAATGCCTGCCCAGTGATCTATGACTTCGTATCGACCTTTGATGGCTTTTTGAAGGTAAGATTCGATCTCTTCTCTCCCTTCCCTTGTAGGATGGGGATGATCGAAGTAACGCTGATAATTAGACCCCAGCACATAATGGTCCCGGCCCCGGGGGATTAGATATACTTTCTTAGATAATACAAAGGGGAGCTGCCAATTCAGGGCTTTAAGTGCCAATATTTCTCCTTTATTGGGAACAATTTTCAGAAAGGAGAAAAAGGGATTTTCCTTGAGCCGATAACCCTCTGCAAAGACAATATGGTCAAACCCGATCTTACGTCCATCTAGGGCAACTTCCCCTTTTGTCAAGTCAATTTGGTTGTAAGAAAGATTTATGGGAAAATAACGGAAGGAAAACCGGGATTCCAGCAAGGAGGGGATGGCCTTTATGAGACCAGGGATGTTCACCCAGCCACAGGGAAGGATACGAATTCCCCCAAAGGGATTGATGATGGTATCCTCTTTCCAGGGAGCATCCTGAAAGCTTACCAAATTCCGGAAATCAGGGTCCTCCCTCCTTTCCACCCATTTTTGTCGTTCTTCTTCCGTTTTAAAAGGTCGATAGATCAGAGAGGGCTGTACATAGGTCCTCAGTTTATCCCATTCTTTTTGAGAAAAAAGTGCTTTTATTTCCTCCAAAAGTTTCTCTGCTTCCCAGGTTTTGGCACCATAACGACCCGTGATAACGTTGTAGAGTCCTGCGGCAGCCATGGAGGCTCCTCCCGGTTTTTTATCGTCGAAGAGGCTGACACTCTGTCCCCTCCTGCACAGGCGCATGGCCAGAAAGCTGCCTGCCAATCCCCCACCTACAATTACGACGTGCTGCTGCTTATTATCTTTCATCTCAAACATTGAGTTCCTCCAGGATCACAGAAGCCGCCCTGTGGGAAGCTCCCTCCTCTCCCAATCTTTCCCGGAGTTCATGGTAATGCTCCTGTACCTCCGCAAAGGCCTGGACTTGCATGAGCTTTCGGAGTTCTTTGGCTGTTCTAGCTGCTGTAAATTGCCTTTGCAAGAGTTCTTCAACGGCTTTTTTTCCCAGGATCAGGTTAACCAAGGAAATGAAGTCGATGTTTACCAGTCGGCGTCCGATCAGGTAGGAAAGCCATGAACCTTTGTAGACCACCACTTCCGGCACCCGGAAAAGGGCTGTTTCCAGGGTAGCCGTCCCGGAGCTGACAACGGCATAATCGCTTTCGGCCAGGAGCTCGTAGGTCCGATTCATCCACAATTCGGCAGAACTGTCTCCCATTAGGGCCTGATAAAAATTCGGTTGTTGGCTGGGCGCTCCTCCCACGATAAAGCGAAAGCGAGGGAAATGAGGGATAAGTTTCAGCATAATAGGCAACATGCGGCTGATTTCCTGCTTTCTGGAGCCCGGCAAAAGGGCGATGATGCCCTCCTTCTCGGGATAATTTTTTTCGCTGGGCTGGATCACATCCAAAAGGGGATGGCCCACAAAGTCCACTTCCATGCCTTCAGCCTGGTAAAAGGCCTTTTCAAAGGGAAGGATGACCATCATCCGGTCGGTGAAGGCTTTGATACTCTTGACCCTGCCTTTTTTCCAGGCCCATACCTGGGGAGAAATGTAGTAAATAACTTTGATGCCCAGGGACTTGATAAATTTTGCCATGCGCAGGTTAAAGCCTGGATAGTCGACGAGGATGACAGCAGCCGGACAAAATGCCTTTATATCTGCCTCTACATCGGTAAACAACTTCCTGATGATGCGGATATTCCGGACCACTTCGGCAAAGCCCATAAAATTAATGTCCTGAACATGAGCGATAAGCTCGGCACCTTGTTGGGCCATCTTATCACCTCCTACTCCCCGGCAATGCAGGTTGGGCAGCTTCTGGCGAAGCACTTTGATCAGGTTGGAGCTATGAAGATCGCCGGAGTCTTCACCGGCGATGAAATAGAGTTTCATGAGTTCTTGTATGAGCCTAAAGCCTTGCCGCCGATCACTCGAAGGATGACCCAACAGGTGGTTTTTTCTTGGTGGGGCAAGTGGATAAGGTGGGACCAAGGTACAAAAAAAGCCCGTCGGGACGACGGGCCATACAAACACGTTAGCCAAAAGGACTCTTTATATATGAAGGGTATATTTTTTCAATTTCTCCTCCCTTTTTTCTGGGATTTTTTTACGCGCATAGATTCACTTTTCATGGGGCGCTGGGATTCAGTCTTCATGGATAGGCTTATGCGCTTTCTTGCAATATCCACGCCAATAACTTTTACCTGAACTTTTTGATGCACCTTGGCGACTTCCGTTGGGTGCTTGATAAAGCGGTTGGCCATTTGGCTGAGATGTACCAGGCCATCTTGATGGACACCAATATCCACAAAGGCTCCAAAATCGGTGATGTTGGTTACGATTCCCGGAAGGACCATGCCTTCTGTCAGGTCGCTCATCTCATTGATCCCCTCCGCAAAGCTGAACACCCCAAATTTCTCTCGCGGATCTCGGCCTGGTTTGTCAAGCTCATCCATGATATCCTTGAGGGTAGGCAGGCCCACAGTATCGCTCACATAATTTTTCAGGTCAATCTTTTTTCTCAGGTTATCCTGCGCCATCAGGTCCTGCACGGTAACGCCAAGGTCCTTGGCCATCTGCTCTACGATGTGGTAAGACTCCGGGTGTACAGCCGAAGCATCGAGGGGATTTTTAGCTTCCCTGATTCTGAGGAAGCCTGCTGCCTGTTCGAATGCTTTGGGGCCTAGGCGGGGCACTTTCAACAAATCCTTACGTGAAGAGAACGGACCGTTTTCGTTTCGGTATTTCACAATGTTTTCAGCCAAGGAAGGTCCCAATCCTGATACATATGTTAACAACTGCTTTGATGCAGTGTTTACCTCAACGCCAACTTTATTTACGCAGCTAATCACGGTATCGTCGAGGGTCTTTTTCAATAAGTTTTGATCCACATCATGTTGATATTGTCCAACACCGATGGATTTAGGGTCAATTTTCACCAATTCTGCCAGGGGGTCCATGAGCCTTCGCCCGATGGATACAGCACCTCTGACGGTGATATCTTCATTGGGAAACTCTTCACGGGCGGCTTCCGAGGCTGAGTAGATGGAGGCACCACTTTCGTTGACCATGACCACAGATACGGAGGAAGGTAGGCCTATGTCTTTCAGCCAGCTTTCGGTTTCCCGACCTGCGGTTCCGTTTCCTACTGCTATCACTTCGATCTGATGCTTATCGACCAGATGGAGAACTGTGGTAGCAGCTTGAGCGGTTTTTCGCTGGGGAGGATGAGGAAAAATGGCATCTTTTTCCAGCAATTCGCCCAGGGCACTCAGGCATACTACCTTACATCCGGTTCTGAACCCAGGGTCAAGGGCCATGACAGCTTTTTTGCCGAGAGGAGCAGCCAGGAGGAGTTGACGAAAATTTTCGGCAAATACATTGACAGCTTCCTGGTCGGCCTTGTCTTTGGTGGTGATTCGGGTCTCTGTCTCCAGGGAGGGGGCCATGAGCCGCTTATAAGAATCTTCCATTGCCTCTCGTATGACCTGTCCAGCATCATTCTTCCCCTTTATAAGCTGATACTCCAGTGCATAAAGGGCATCTTCTTCCTCAGGTCGGATG
Source organism: uncultured Bacteroidia bacterium (assembly GCA_964564415.1). GTDB lineage: Bacteria > Bacteroidota > Bacteroidia > J057 > J057 > JALEFZ01. The sequence continues at coordinate 198,923 of CAZMAV010000007.1, forward strand.
TTGAGAGAGAGGACCATTTCTTTTTCTCCCCGGCGGAGGGCCAAAAGTCTATGAGAGGGAATCTTTTCAATTCCCTCATTAAACTCAAAATAATCCTTGTATTTGGCGCCTTCCTCTTCCTTTCCCTTAATGACCTTGGCGGAAATCACACCTCTTTTGAAAAATATATTTCGAACCCGAGAACGAGCATCCTTATCCTCGTTGATCCATTCGGCGATGATGTTCTGAGCCCCTTTAAGGGCTTCTTCCGCATCGGCGACACCTTTTTCTTCATTGATGTAGGCAGCGGCTTCCAGGGAGGGATCGAAGTTGTTTTTTTGCTCAAAAATAGCCTTGGCCAGAGGTTCCAGGCCTTTTTCCCTTGCGATGATGGCCTTGGTTCGGCGCTTGGGTTTATAAGGAAGGTAGATATCTTCCAATTCGCTGAGGTTGGAGGCTCCCTGCACCGACTCCTTCAGTTCTTCTGTCAAAAGTTCTCTTTCCTCCAGAGATTTGAGGATAGCCTCTTTTCGCTTTTCCAAGGCGCTGAGTTGCTCAGAACGGTCCCTTATCGTCGCCAACTGCACCTCATCGAGGCTGCCTGTGGCCTCTTTTCGGTATCGGGCCATGAAGGGAATGCTCGCTCCTTCCCCTAACATTTTTAGGACCGCCGAGACCTGGCCTCGCTGAAGGTTAAGTTCCTTGGATATGATATCGACCTGTGAAGTCATCGCTCTTTTTGTATCAGAAATAAGTGGTTTTTCTTTAAATGTACCAAAAGGCCTTAGGTTTACACTAATTTTTTTATCCACTTGGTTTTCCACTTTGCCATAATTTCCTAGTAGTTGCTAAAAAATCCAGGCTAATTTTTTTATTTAAAATTTTCAAATAAAAAAATTCAATTTAATAGAATATAAAGTAGGATTAAATTCTAAGGTCTCACCATACTTTTAAAGCTAAAGGCGCGCGATGTGAATCGCGCGCCTTGGTTTTACCACTCCATAGTAAAACACAAATTCACTTTTCTATTTTCTTAGGCTTATCCTACGGGTCTTGATTCCTTTTGAGGTCTGCACCTTCAGGATATAAATCCCGGCACTTTCACGGCTCAGGTCTATGCTTTGTTCGTCGCTTTGAAGAACTAAGCGGCCGGTGAGATCTCTGACTTCTACCCTTTCCACCTTCAGGTCGATGGCATTGATATGAAAAAGACCACGGCTCGGATTGGGATAGATCAAAATTCCACCTTCCTCGGAAATCTGCAAAGAAGAAGGCTCAGCAATCGTACTCAACACGGTATTGGTAATGATTGGAGCGTTGAAGTCGAAGTAAATGGCAGCCGTATTCCTAACTTCGGTAAGGGGAGCCAAGGTGCCTTCATGAGCGATTGCAAAGGAGAAATGTCCTTGGCTGCCTTCAGGATCGGAGAGGGAGTCAGGAAGGTTGATATTGTCAAAACGCACTTCGAGGGCCCTGCCATCGAGGGTCATGGTATAGGCATGGCTGGCACCGAGGGCCTTGATCGAAGAAAAACGAAGGTTGGCATCCAGGGTATCGCGGAGCACGACGAATTCTGCAGGAAAATTACCTGTATTCTGAAAGCGAATGGTGTAACTCATGACATTGTCGGTAGGCTCAATAAAGCCTTCAGGACCATCGCCTTCAGGAAAAACCTGCTTATCGTTGGGATCATAGGAACCTACCACACCTGCCACTCTTTGGAGGGCATTGTTGCTTGGATCGACGTCCTGGGTAACAGGGCCAACATCAGCATTTATGTCGAGCAAAGTTCCAACAGAAGTAGAAGCAGAAATGCTGCCCTCAACTTCATAGGTAAGGGTTCTCCCCGGCAGAAGATTGCTAAAGTTCCAGATGGCTGTCCGGGCGCTGCTGTTATAGTTGGTAGCTGTAGGGCTGGAGTTCAAGAAAGTAACCAGGGGATCGTGGGAGAAAGTAAGCAGACCACTCATGGGTACAGCTCCAAAGTTATGGACGCGGACAAAATACCTGTGGTTAAATCCTGGTCTTATTACGGTATTTGTAACGCTGACAGCCAGGTCAATGAGATTGGTATCGTTTTGCATCGCAAAATTGAGGTCGGGAATATCACTGTTGCTTACCAGGGTATCATACTGGCCTGCAGCCGGACATACGACCTGAAAGTAAGGAAAGGAATTCTGTGAGGGAGCAATAGTATAATTGCCTGGAGGCACAGAAAAGTTATAATTGCCTGCTGTATCCAGGTAAGAAGCCTGACTTGTTCCCATCAGGTTTACCCATCCTCCACTGATGTAGAAATCATTGCCATCAAAAAGGCAGTTTCCATTGAAGTCGAAAAATACCCTTCCCGAAATCACGTATTCACAGGTGTCTTCTACCTCCACAAAGCTCACCTCACGGTCTGTACATCCTCCCGAATCGGTAACCACTACAGAGTATCCTCCGACGGAAAGATTGGAATTGAGGCTGGTAGTTACGCCATTTGACCAGGCAAAGGTGTAGGGTGCTTGTCCACCATTGACCAGTACTTCCAGGCCACCTCCATTTCCCGAACAATCAGCATTGATCGCATTAAAAGATACATCCAGGCTGTCTCCATCGATATCGATGGTTTCGGTGAAGCTGCAGGCTGTATCGGAAATAATTACGGTGTAAGTTCCGCCTGTCAGGTTGCTGAGGTCTTCACTGATGGCACCGGTGCTCCAATTGAAAGACACAGGACCGGCACTTGCATTGATGGTAATGTCGATCTCACCTGTAGAGTCTTGTTCACAGCCTACATCCGTCTTACTTATGCTATAATCCAATACACCCGTCTGAACAATCTCAAAGGAATCAGATGCCTGACAAGTGAAGTTGGGTCCATAGTTCGCGTTAACCGTGTAGAAACCCGGAGATAGGTTGCTTACCGTAAGGCTGCTATCTCCCGTAGACCAGGTGATCAAAGGGGGATTTCCAACAGCTCCACCTGAGGGAGAAATAGAAATTTCACCGTCACTGTTTCCACAACTAGCATTGATAATGACAGGGTTAAAGGCCAGGGTATCCACATCTACCGAAATACTTTGTGAATCCTGGCATCCGGGGTCCACAAAGGTCTTGAATTGAGCATTGTAGGTACCTACCTGATTCATGTCAAAGGTAGGAAATTGCTGGTTGGACATAGACGTATCTCCATTGGGATAGGTGAGAATCCACTCGAAGGTCGTATTCTGTAGGGATGAGTCAATAAAGGCACTAAAGGAGTACAAATCGGGACCACAAACTAGCTCATTGATACGAGTGCCAAAGATGTTAGGAGCTCCTACCTGTATAGGTCCACCGGCAAAAAAGAAGGTCTGGCTTCCTCCGGTGGCGAAGTTGATGACGACAAAGGGATAAAAAGTACCATTGGCGGTGTAGGTATGGGTAGGGTTTTGGGCTCCGCTGGTATTTCCGTCTCCAAAATTCCAGTTGTAAGAGGTCGCCGTACCTGAAATGATCGTCGCCCCAAAGTTTACCGTCAAGGAACCACAGCCAGCTGAGTCCGATCGGGTTATTTGGGCTAGGTTTTGGGCGAAGGCCAATTGTCCTATTCCCCAAAAAATCGCAAAGAGTAAAATCGTTCTTTTCATAGCCAATATTTTAATATGATCATGTGTATGAAGAAAGGGGAGGCCCCTTTATCTCCTACACGGGGAAAAGCTTCACAGGGGTTGGGTCGAAGGGTAAATTTATGACAATTCTTTCCGATTTTTGATGCCGAGCAGCCTTAGTTTTTCTGCCCTTCGGGCCAGGCTGCCCTGTCCATCTTTGAGTTTGAGCATAGCATCCTGGTAGCTACGGCCGGCTTTGTCCAGGCTGGCGCCTACTTTTTCCATTTCTTCTACAAATCCTACAAATTTATCAAACAAAGCTCCCCCCTGCCTGGCGATTTCCTGGGCATGGGCATTTTGCTGCTCCAGTTTCCAGAGGGAAGCTACCGTCCTCAGGGTCGCTGATAAGGTGGTAGGTCCCACCAGGATGACTTTGCGATCCCAGGCATAGGTAAAAAGATCAGGCTTGGCTTGAAGGGCCAGGGTGAAGGCGGGTTCTACCGGCATAAAGAGCAGGACAAACTCCGGACTGTTAATCCCTTCCAGATCGTCATAGTCCTTAGCACTCAATTGATCGACATGCAACTGCACAGCCTGAAGATGCTTGTTGAGCTGCTTTTCCCGCTGACCTTCTGATTCGGCGTGAACATATTGCTCATAGGCCACCAGGGAAACTTTGGAATCCACGATGAGGTGCTTCTCATCAGGCAGGCAGATCACCACATCGGGTTGAAGGCTGCGGCCCTCGGCATTTTTGAGCTGCATGCCTTTTGCCTGAACCACAAATTCTTCTCCTTCTCTTAGCCCACTGCTCTCGAGTATCCGGGACAGGACCATTTCTCCCCAGTTTCCCTGCATTTTTTTATCCCCTTTCAGGGCGCGTGTGAGGTTGCGAGCCTCTTCGCTCATCTGCAGGTTAAGGCCTACCAATTTTTGAATTTCTTTTTGCAAACTGAACCTCTCTCTGGCCTCCTGCTGATAGCTGTGCTCGACCCGCTTTTCAAAGTCCTCAATGCGGTCTTTGAGGGGTTGAAGCAGGTGATGGAGCTGAAATTGATTGTCCGAGGCCAACTTTTTGCTGTTTCGCTCCATGATCCCTCTGGCCAGGCTCTCAAATTCAAGGCGAAAGTTTTGCTGAAGCTGGCCAAGGTCTTTTTGCCGGTCCTCCCACTGCCGGGACAACTGAGCATAAGATTCCTTAATCCGGCTCAGATCGCTGGTCAGGTCCAGAATTTGAGACTGGTAGTCGATCTGATCAGCCTTGGCCTGACGATAGAGGTCGTCCTGCTTGACCAATTGCTCTTCCAGGCTTTGCTTTTCGGTCTCCAGCCGGGTGCGCAGGTTGGCCTCCCTGGATATTTTTGACTGAAAATAAATGTAAGTGCCCAGGAAGCCCAGCATTCCTCCTCCCAGCAAAGACAGCATTATCAATGGCCAGATGTCCATACCAAAATCTATTTGTCACTCAAATTAGTATTTTACGGGCTACTTTCTAATTTTCCTAGAAGTAGATCAGAAAATTAGGTTTAAAAAGCTATTAAATTCAACGGTAAAGTTCCTCAATTTCCTCCCAGCTTAGGGCTTCGAAGGTCTCGATATTTCTGAGGGGAATATTTTCAGGGTCAGGATAATTGTAGAGGGCTTCGTTGATCACTACCTGCCGGAGGATGTGAAGCATGGGATAGGGTGAGCGGTTGGTGTAGTTTTGCTTGGCTCCTGTTCGGGTCCCTCCAAATTGGTAATCGGGATGAAAGGTAGCTACCTGAAAGTCTTCGTCAAGTTTGGTTTCCTTCATCACCTCTCCAAGGTCAGCAACAAAGTCGAGGTAGTCATCAAAATCTCTAAGCACCTCGGGATGAATGAGGATAAGGGTATTGACTTGTGGAATAGGCTTGGCACTGAGGTAGACAATGGCTTCGAGGAGGTCCTCCATAAGGTCGCTGGGATGCTTAGCCTGGGTGATCCGCAGTTTGAGGCTATCCTTATCGATGACAGGCTTAGCAAAGGGACAGGTACCGAGGCCGAGCACGGATTTCAGAATCCAGTCACGGGTCTTTTGTATTACCGCTTCCTTATTCATAGATTCGTATGTAGAAGTTCCTTGCGAGTCTTTTTACTTATGAAAATCACGGTTGCCTCTCTCAATCCAGTCAAGATCAGAGCTGTAGAACAGAGCGTATCAGAACTCTGGCCTAATATTACACCAAATATTCAGGGGATAAAAGTTCCTTCAGAGGTGAGCGATCAGCCGATGAGTGATGCCGAAACCCGTAAAGGAGCCCATAAAAGGGTGCAAAATGCCATGAAACAGGGCACCCAGGTAGATTATTGGGTAGGCATTGAAGCCGGTGTGGAGGATTGGGGCGATAAGATGGGGGCCTTTGCCTGGGTAGTCATCGCGAATCGGGATCGGGTTGGCGAAGCGCGGTCAGCGACTTTTTTCCTCCCCAAAAAAGTCGCTCAACTCATTCGCTCCGGCATGGAACTCGGAGAAGCCGACGATATCGTCTTTGGTTCCATCCATTCCAAGTACAACGACGGCGCCATAGGCCTGCTCACCCACAACGCCATCACCCGAGAAACCCTCTATATCCATCCGGTCATCATGGCCTTCATCCCCTTTATCAGAGGGGAGTTTTATTGAGAGGGGATTTTTATATTTCAACAACCAACCCCCGAAATAAAGGGTTCCTCGATCAAGTATTCATGATTATCACGAATCATTTTTTTGGGGATACAACTCATGGTGCCCTTGGGCTTGAAAACAAGTTACTTATGATAAGCCCAACAGCAGGTTAGCCATTCATTCGTGATTATTATTTTTAATGATTGTCCTCGACTTTACCCCTAAAGTATTCGAGGTTTTCTTAGTTACAAATTATTGATAATTAAGCAATTGGAAAATGTGTAGATTTTTTAGGCTAAATTTTTGGCTAAAAACCCTAAACTATCTTTTCCAGTTTCAACCTTATTCAAGACAAAAGCCTGATTCCAGCGACTTAAGTGGGGGAAAGAAACGGATATACATTTTATTTTTTACCAAATCCCACAAAAAAAACAGACGAGCCCTGCCCGTCTGCTTTTCTTCCATTTCTTTTTAACGATCCCCTTACTTCACAATCGTCATTTCGCGGATTAGCCTCTCGGCTTCACCATATTTGTCGATGATGAATAGGAGGTAGCGGGCATCCGCAACAATGGTCCGGTTGACTTCTTTGAGCACCTGCACGTCTCCGCACATGGATTCCCAATTGCCATCAAAGGCCACACCTACCAATTCTCCCTTGCCATTAAGTACTGGAGAACCAGAGTTACCTCCCGTAATGTCGTTGGTGGTGAGGAAGTTGACAGGCATGTAGCCATCCTCATCGGCGTAGTCGCCAAAATCCTTGCTGTTGATCAGGTTGCGAAGTTTTTCGGGAACCTGATAATCGGGATTTTCGGGATCGTACTTGGCCATGATGCCCTCAGTAGAAGTGTACCAATTGTAGGTAACAGAGTCACCGGCACTGTAAGGCAGAACCTTCCCATATGAAAAACGGGTGGTAGAATTGGCGTCTGGATAGAAGATCCTGTCAGGATTCATCTCCATCATTCCTTTTATATAATCTCTTCTGAGCCCGCTGATTTGGGTGGAAAAGGTTTGCAGGACGATGAGGGCCTTGCTTCGGTAAACATCCAAAACTTCAGTGACCAGGAGGAGGAGGGGATCATCGCCCAGCACCTCTTTGTCAGGGTTTTGGAGGAATTCTTCCATCATGGCGGGATTGGCACCCAAGGAACGCTCATAGGCCGTATCGGTCCAGGCGACAAAACGCTCCAACTCGCTCATTTTGTCCCATTTTTTACGATTCTTACGGCCCTGCTTTTTCAGCTTCCTTTTTTCCTTCCTGGAGAGGTCTGTCTCTGTGGTCATGGGAAAAGAATGCTTCCCCTCGACAATTTCGTCAAACAATTCAGGCCGAATCTCTTCTCCAAAGTCAGTGTACATCGCCTTGAGGTGGCCCTTATAGATTTTTTTGTCCATTCCCCTGAGGAAATCTTCATAAAACTGAGGGAGGGCTTCCTTCATCCGGCTTACCTCCTGCTTTTGGGCTTCTTCTCCTCCTCTGCTCATCATGGTTTCCAGGCGGCGGAGGCTGGAAAGGGTAAAATACAGGGCCTTGGAAGCGGAGGATGGATTGGCCATGGCATAAATCAGGTATTGATTGAGGTGGTCGGCATCCTTCTGTAGGGCATAGAGTTCTTCGATTTCTTCCAGGATAGAGCCGTAGGCTTTTCTCCTTTCGGGGTCCATTTCGACCCATGCCTGAAAGGCCATTTCTTCCTTTTTGTGCTTTTCGACGATGTCGTTGCGTTTCAGCATGGTAGAGGCTCCCTTAAAATACTTGTAGTAGTTCATCAGAGAGGCATAGTCACCTGAGAGTTGGAGGCGATTGGCCTCGCTTTCAGCCATGGCTTCCTTCATTGCGCTGGTCGTAATTTCCCGCATGGTGATATGGTCGGGATAATTATTTTCGATGAGGTGAGACACAGCAAAGGAAGTCAGGTAGCGGGTGGTCGTGCCAGGATAGCCCATGATCATGGTAAAGTCATCCTTGTCGACTCCGGCATTGGAGACGGAAAAGTAATTGACGGGTTGATAAGGCTGATTGTCTAGAGAGTAGTCGGCAGGTCGGTTACTGGAATCTGCGTATACCCGAAGCAGGGCAAAATCACCCGTATGGCGGGGCCACATCCAATTGTCGGTATCATAACCAAATTTTCCTATGTCCTGGGGCGGAACTCCTGCCAGGCGAACATCGGTGTATACCTCGTAGACATAGAGGTAATATTCCAGGCCATGGTACATTTCGGCCACATCAGCGACGAAGAGGCCTCCTTGCTCATTTTCTGCGATAATGGCTTCGATCTGTGTTTGAATCCCCTCCTGTCCATTCTCCAGAACCTGATCGGTTACCTTCTCGATTTTTTTCAGAAAACCCGCTGTCATTCCTTTCAGGGGGATTTCATCTGATTGATTTTCTGGCCAAAACCCCTGGGTCAGGTGGTCCTCCTCAGGGGTTGAAATAGCTGCTACTTCATCATAGGCACAGTGGTGATTGGTAATGAGGAGGCCATTGGGAGAGATGGCTCCGGCGGTACAGGAACCTCCACTGAGGACCACAACGGCATCTTTGAGGGAAGGATTATCTTCACTGTAGATAGAATCCGGCGGAATCTCAAGTCCGATTTCTACCATTTCTTCTCCCTTCAGTTCGGCTACGGTATTGGGCAGCCACATGCCTTCGATGTAGCCCGGATTTTGGGCCATGGAAGGTACTGCCAGGGTCAGCAGGAGGCCCAAAAGACAGATTTTAGTGCTTTTAATCATTGTTACTTTTGTTTATACTGGTTTGATTTTAGGTAAAAATTAGTCTTGCCGATGCACGTGATGGGAGGAAGCCTGTGCGGTAGGCATGACTACAATATCATTAATGGTCACATGGGGAGGGGTGTGTGCGACATACCAAATGATATCTGCAACGTCAGTTCCACGCAGGGGTTGCATTCCTTTGTAGACCTTGTCGGCCTCGTCTTTGTCTCCTTTGAAACGAACGATAGAAAATTCTGTTTCCACCAATCCGGGAGCCACGTTGGTTACCTTGATTCCGTGGGGGAGGAGGTCCATCCTCATGGCTTTGGAAAGGGCATCTACGGCATGCTTTGAAGCACAGTAGACATTGCCACCGGGATATACTTCCTTACCGGCGATCGAACCTACATTGATGATGTGTCCCTTGCCGCGTTGAATCATGGCGGGTGCCAGGGTCCGGCTTACGTAGAGAAGACCTTTGACATTGGTGTCAATCATGCGCTCCCAGTCGTCCACGACACCCTCCTGAAAAGGCCCCTTTCCCACGGCCAGACCTGCATTGTTGACAAGTATGTCTATGTCTTTCCATTTATTGGGCAACTGCTGAAAGCTTTCTTCCACGGCTTTTTGATTTCTGACGTCAAAAGCCAGAGGGAGAACTTCGGTATCCAGGCGCAGAGCCAGGTCTTCCAACCTCGGAGCCCTTCTTCCTGTGATGATGAGGCGGTATTCGTGGCGGGCGAAGAGTTCAGCAGTTGCCAGGCCAATGCCTGCGGTAGCTCCCGTAATGAGTACAGTCTTTGTCATTTCTCCTTCGTTTTTTCGGGAAAAAAGCAATAAGCCCTAAGAAGTCCAATTTTCCATTTGATCCCGGTACAATTTACAGTCGATCCAGCCCCCGTCGAAGTGAGCTTTCAGGCCTTTGTACATCTCAATGGCGGGAGTATTCCAGTCCAGCACTTGCCATTTGATCAGGCGGGCGTCTTGTTCTACTCCGTATGCCACCAAGTTGCCAAGGAGTCTCTTCCCAATGCCCTGTCTGCGATATGGCTCGCTCACGACAAGGTCATCCAGGTAGAGCAATTTTCCTTTCCAGGTAGAATAGCCAAAGAAAAACAGGGCAATCCCTACGATTTTACCACCTGCATTTTCGGCTATCATGCATTCAAATAAGGTATTATCCAGCTCAAAACCATCGCGTTGGTAGATTTTGGGACTGGTTTCGACGGCTTCAGGGGCTTTTTCGTAGGCTGCGAGTTCGCGGACGAGTTCATGGACGCCTTCCATGTCTTCTTTGAGGGCTTTGCGAATCTGAATCATGAAATTAGGTTTTGCCTTAAATGGTCTTGCAGTTTAAATCTTCCTAAAGAAAAAAACAGATCAGCCCTCCTTCACGCCTGTTTGTTCTCCGATCCATTGGAGGAAGGTCGGATTTCCACCATAGATGGGTAGGCTTACCAGGCAGGGAACTTCGTAGCTATGGACTTCTTTGACTTTTTGGACCAGGGCGGGAACTTGTTCTTCTCTTGACTTGGCGATCAGGATGGTTTCGTTTGCCTCTACCATTTCTCCTTTCCACCAATAAGCCGAGGTCATTCCCTCTATGACGTTGATGCAGGCGACGAGGTGATTTTGAAGCAGGACTTTTCCCAGGCGAAGGGCTTCTGCCTTGTCCTCACAAGTAATGTAAATAAATCTGGCTTTCACGTTGATTTTTACGCCGAAGGTAAGGAAAAAGGGCCGCAGGAGCTAGCTTTTGCGATCCTTTATCCTAGCTCCTAATGGAGCCCCTTGAATCAGTATCTTACCTCATCCATTCTGGAATTGTCGGTGTTGGGACCATTTTCTAAGGCAAGGACTCCACGGGGACACACGGCAGCGCAGACTCCACAGCCCACACAACTTGCCCTTACGATATTTTGTCCTCGCTGGGCGTAGGCCCTCACATCGATGCCCATTTCGCAGTAGGTAGAGCAATTGCCACAAGAGATGCACTGTCCTCCGTTGGTGGTGATTCTAAATCGAGAGAAAAAGCGTTGCTGCAAGCCCAAAATTGCCGCCATAGGACAGCCAAAACGGCACCAGACCCGGCTTCCCATTAGGGGATAGAAACCCACCCCAATGACTCCCGAAAAGATAGCTCCGATAAAAAAGCCGTAATACTTGCGCAGGGGATAGCTCTCCATGAAAAATACGTTTTGATTGTCTTGCAAAAAGGCCCACACCGTAAATCCTGTGATCGCCACCATGAGGACCGAAGCGATAATTTTGATGTCTCTTTCTACTGTGCCAAAGAGTTTGGGCCTTGCCCAGACCAGGATCGTGAGGCCCAGCATGACCAGGACGACCATTGCCGTAAATATTTCCTTGGTAATCCACAATCCCTGGTCATTGCCGTGGAGGTAGCTAAAGACCACCGCAATGGTCATGACAATAACAAAGACCAAGACAGAGTGAATGATCCACCGCTCTATTTTCCAGGCTTTGAGAGATTTGTCGGAGAGGTGTCGGAAGGGATCACCCGCAGTTTCTGCCAGGCCTCCACAGCCGCATACCCAGCTACAATACCATCTTTTGCCAAAGAAATAGGTCAAAATAGGTGAAATGATAAAGACCGAGGCGATTCCTACCACCAGCATGATAAAGCCGAGGTTGCCTGTCAGGTCATTAAGGGTGGAATTGGTCATGGCATCCAACCTGTAGCCGTCAAAATTGTAATAATTGAGTGGCCACATATTTTTCAGGTCGTAATAAGGGACAGACAGTCCCAATTCTTCAATTTGGGGCTTATCGTTGAGCCTGGCCATGAATTCCGGAATCAGGAAGGCAAAGGCAGTCTGGAAAAACATCACCGAAATGGTCCGAATCACATGGTAGGCCGAGTGTCGGTATTTCCAGATGTATTTGATTCCCATGATGATGATGGCCACGGTATAAAAAGTGCCGTAGACAAACCATTGGGAAGCGGGGTTGCCACTCAGCATATAGCTTAGGGGATCGAAGACGGCTACCAAGCCCCCATTGGCTCCTTCGTTGTTGATGCCCAGCCATTCGGGGTAAAAATAAAGGGCAACATAAAATGCGGTAAGGGCGATGCCCAGTATCCAACCCCAATTGCCCCTGCTGGACTCGGAAAAAAACCAGACACCATTGTTTTTGATTCCCGCTTCTTCATTGCGGTAGGTGGCCCAGGCGTAGAGGATGCCTCCTCCGGAAAAAAGGCCTAGAATTGACCATAGAAAGGCTGCTTCTCGGGTGGCAGCAGCACCAAAGATGGCGAGAAAGACCAGGGTGATGGCCACGCCCACCATGGCGAGACCTACTTTTTGGGCGCCGTTGAGGTTGCGAACACCTGGATTGGCGATCGACAGGCTGGCATCTATTTGGCTCATTGTTTATGTTAATTTTGGGGTGGATAGGTTAAGAATTGAGGACAGCAAAGACATTTTTCAGGTTCTTTTTCCTTTTGAGCTTGATCTGGGTTCCATTTTGCTCATTGTAGAGCCGGACGATTTCACCTTCGTAGGTCTTGAAAAATTCAGGATCGAAGTTGGCAGTGCCGAGATTATTCAGGACCTCTTCCATTTTAGCTCCTTCATCGATCCACTTCAGGCAAATATCTGCCCGGTAGCGGACGCCCATGAGGTTAAAGCCCTTGACTACCTTGGAGTCAGCATCATAGACGATGCGTACAGATTTATGCTGAGTGGGATGCTCCCAATAGAGGTGCTGCTCTCCCTCCTTTACTTTATTGGCCACCTCTCCATAGACCTGATACTCGAGATTGATAAATTTGGCAGAGTTGAACCAGGTGCGCTGTACATAGGGTATGTTTTCTCCCAAAAGAATGCGGGCCAGATCGGGTCCCATGTGCCTACCGGTATACCAGACAGCCTCGATGGGCCGCCGTCCCGGAGCAGGTTGGCGAAGTTGGGCGCAGTCTCCCACGGCATAAATGTCAGGCTGAGAGGTTTGGAGGAACTCATCCACCAGGAATCCCTTTTGGGTCTCTATGCCTGCATCCTTAGCCAGGTCAATGTTGGGGTGTACCCCGGCCGTCAGCCCTACAAATTGGCAGGGGATTTCTTCCTCCTCCTTGGTAATGATGGCGCTAACCCTTCCATTTTCATCCGGGAGGATTTCTTTGAGTTCGGATTGAAGGCGGAGGTCTATCCCGTGGGTGCGGTCAATTTCGCGGTTGATCATGGCAGACTCTTCGGGAGGCATGACTACATTCCAGAAGCTGGTCTCCCTGACCAGTAGGGTAACGGGAATGTGGCGGGAGTGAAACATCTCGGCCATTTCAATACCGATGAGTCCTCCCCCTACGACGACGGCATGCTGAAGGTCGCGGGAGTAGACTTCCATGGATTGGAGGTCATTAAAACTGACCATGCCCTGCACGCCGGCAAGGTCCTGACCGGGCCAGCCAAACTTATTGGACTGAGAGCCTGTGGCTAGGACAAGCTTGTCATAAGGCATGGCATCGCCATCGGTGAAGTGAAGAAATTTATTGTCGGGGTCTACTTTGGAGACGTACTTCTGAAGGAGGTTGATCCTGTTTTTGGGCCAGAAGTAAGGCTCATAGGGCTGGGTGTTTTCAAAGGTCATATGACCCATGTAAATGTACATCAGGGCGGTTCGAGACCAGTGGTACTTCGTTTCGGCGGAGATCATGGTGATCCTTGCCTCACTGCTAAGCTTGCGGACGTGCCTGGCCACGGAGACCCCTGAGATGCCATTTCCGATAATGACGACGTGCATGGATGAAGGCTATTGGGTGGTGTTAATTAAGATATGACAGGAACTTAATACATTTATTCCTTATCTACTACCCAAATTGAACTCTAAATATGTAGATATGTTGTCATGTGGCTGACAAGATTGAAGGAAATGCGGTTCAATGCCTGATAAAAGTAATACTGACTTCATGTATTTTTTTAATTTATATGTATAAATTATTTAAAAATCAAAAATTATGAAACTATTACCCCTGACATTATTTTTCGCCCTTAGCCTTGGTTTTGTTTATGCTCAGGAGCTTGTACAGGAAGACGATAGTGGAAATCCTTCTTTAGTCGTAGGTGATGGTGAACTTATCTCAAGCATAAATAATTTCCTTCATACTCAGGCAGGATTCAACCCGGAGGTGACATCAATGCTAATTGTCGAGTCTAATGATGGAGGATACTACCTACAAGCAAAAGGAAGTGAGTATAAAGTAATGATTGGATTAGAAGAGGAGTGAGGGACAGGAATTTTCATTTTTGCTGGGATTACCTGTACAAGCAAAACATGTTTTGCTAACGATGAATGTGTCCCAGAAGCAAATAAAATAAAATGTTCGCCTTGCCAGGGAGACTGCATAAAGACCACGACATCAGGAAACGACTTGTTTGACTGTTAAAAGGGTATATCTATTCAATCTTTAGCCTTTTGGCGTCAGCCTCCCTTCGAAAAATTGACCCCTTCCCCGGGTCTTCTTATCGCTTACGGGCCTTCACCATTCGATCCCTTCCCCCCAGGTCCTGTCTCAGTTCTATGTCCTTATAATCCATATCTGATAGCAGGCTTCTTACATCGGCTCCCCGATCGGCGTGAATTTCAAAGTAAAGCTTTCCCCCCTTTTTTAGCCAAGTCCGGCCCAGGTGGGCAATGGCCTTATAAAAAACCAGGGGATCATCCTCTTTGACAAAAAGGGCCAATTCAGGTTCGTATTCCCTTACATTGGCGTCGAGAAAATCCTTCTCAGCCTCTGAAACATAAGGAGGATTGGAGACCAATATATCCAGTTGAGAAAAATCATCAGGAGATGTTTCCAGGACGTCTTTTTCTAGCCAATGCATGAGCAAGGGCTTATCCCTGGCATTCTTTCTGGCCAAGGCAATTGCCTCTGCACTTAGATCCATGCCATAAAAGGCGGAAGGTTGGAGGCCTGCCTTTTTCAATTCCATGCCCAGGGTGATAGGAATACAACCGCTGCCTGTACCTACATCCAGAAGTCGGGGTGCCTTGGATGGGCGGGAAGAAAGCCACTCCTCCTTGATCCACAGGACCAGCCCTTCAGTATCGGGGCGGGGAATGAGGACATGCTCGTTGACCCTAAAATCGTAGCCGTAGAAGTGCGCCCAGCCTACGACGTATTGTACAGGCTCAGAATTGAGGAGGCGCTCGGCTCCTCGCCTTGCCTGTTCGAGAGAAGGGTCCTTAAACTCACCTCCCTCTTCCCATATTTTCGTCCATTTCATCTCGAAGCTATAATCCCAAAAGAAGCGGGTGATGGCTTGGGCTTCGGAGGGAGGGTAGATATCTTTCAAGCGCTCTTCGAGCAAAAGGACAAAGGCTTTGATGTCGCTAGGCCAATTCATGACGCAAGTAAGGAATTTTTGGGGCAGGTGTAACCTTTTGCCTGTGACGAATTAATGAAATAAAATCCAGGTCCGGCCGGTCCGACAAATCTTCAAAATAAATTAATATGAAAATCCAAGTATTCATTTTCCTTGGCCTACTCATGTGGGTAAGAGTTGAGGCACAGGTATCGGTCAGAAAGGAAGATCATTTTTACAAGCGCCTGGTAGTGCAGCGCATGGACCTCGACGAAAAAATCAACCGTCCTTTTCGCGGTGTCCTCCGCCATCCTTCCGATCAGGGGGGAGCCAACGGCCTGGTTCAGACTCTTCTCTCTGCACTTGAGGAAGGAGCTATCAAGGCCTATGACCCGGACGACCTAAGTCGGGCGATGAGCTACGAAGAGGTAGTCCGCAGGATGAAAAGTTTTGAACAGGCCTTGAGGGGTTCGCCTATCCTGGATGACTACGCTTACCTGCCGGATTCGCTGGAAACTGATGACTCAGACATCCTTAACCTGGATGCGGACATGGAAGAGGAAAACAAGGACCTGGGTCCTTACGAGTCTGTGGTTCAGTGGACAGAAGACTGGATATTTGATAAAAACCGGGGAGTCATGGTCAAGCAGATCAGGCATATACAATTGATCTGGACCGATCCGGGAGAGACCCTGCCCGAAAAATACCTGGCGGTCTTCGAGTATGGAGAGGCCAGGGAGGTCCTGGAAGAGGCCCGTTGGCACAACCGTTTCAACGACGCTGAGCATAGGAGCCTGAAAGAAGCCTTTGACCTCCGCCTTTTTCACAGCTATATCATCAATGTTTCCGGCAATGGGGTCCGGGAACTTGCCGAGGCCGAAAAGCGCCGCCTCCAACTGGTAGAGTTTGAGCATCACCTCTGGAGCTATTGAATTTGCCTGAAGCATCCCGGCTCTAAGGCATTAAAATAGATAATCCTCGGTTATCCACCGTTTGTAGATAAGTTCTACAAGCGGTTTTTTCATTGGGGGCGTTTTTCTTTTTTACGATTTAGATCAAAAGGGAATGGAAGAAGAGTGAGGTCGTTATCCCCAGGGGTTGTGCATAAGTCACATTGTCGGATTATGACATTCAAAGTAAATTACATTACACAAATTACCTACTTATTCTAAATCCTTGCACTGAGATCTTTATCTCGTCTGCTAACTATCTATTTGTACAATTGAAACACAGGAAGTAACATGGTAATATCAACTCAAGCCCAAACTCCCCAAAAAGGGCGTCGTCCAAAGTCTTTCAGCTATGAAGAAGTGCTGGAAGCCTCCAAGGCTTATTTCGATGGAGATGAACTCGCGGCCAACGTGTGGATCAATAAGTATGCCTTGAAAGATTCATACGGCAACATCTATGACCGCAGCCCCGACGATATGCACAAGCGTCTGGCACGCGAGATCGCCCGTATTGAGAAGAAATATCCCAATCCCTACTCCGAGGAGGAGATTTATGAGGGCTTGAAGAATTTTAAATACATTGTCCCCCAGGGAGGGCCCATGTCCGGAATCGGCAACAACTTCCAGGTCGTTTCTCTTTCCAATTGTTTTGTAATCGGTCATGACCACCTGGCAGATTCCTATGGTGGGGTAATGAAGCTGGATGAGGAACAGGTACAATTGATGAAGCGCCGGGGAGGTGTAGGTCACGACCTGTCATATATACGTCCCAAGGGCAGTCCTGTCATGAACTCTGCCCTTTCTTCTACCGGAGTAGTTCCCTTTATGGAGCGCTACTCAAATTCTACCCGTGAGGTAGCCCAGGACGGTCGCCGAGGAGCCCTGATGCTTTCTATTTCTGTCAAGCATCCCGATTCGGAGCATTTCATCGACGCCAAAATGGATGGCACCAAGGTTACAGGGGCCAATGTATCCGTCAGAATTTCCGACGACTTCATGGAAGCCGTAAAGGCCAATAAGTCCTTTCTGCAAAAGTACCCCCTGGACTCAAAGAAACCCATGTTTACCAAGGAGATCGAAGCCAAGAAACTCTGGGACAAGATCATCCACAACGCCTGGGCCTCTGCCGAGCCTGGCATCCTCTTCTGGGATACCGTAACCCGCGAGTCTATTCCCGATTGCTATGCCGACCTTGGCTTCCGCACTGTTTCCACCAATCCCTGTGGAGAAATACCCCTCTGTCCCTACGACAGCTGCCGTCTGCTGGCCATCAACCTATTCAGCTTTGTCAAAAAGCCCTTCACCCAAGAAGCCAGCTTTGACTTTGACCTCTTCAAAAAATACGCAGCCATGGCTCAGCGTGTCATGGACGATGTCGTAGACCTGGAACTGGAAAAGATCGACATGATCCTCGAGAAGATCGACAAAGATCCCGAGGATGAAGAGATCAAGCGTACTGAGCGCAGACTTTGGGAGAAAATCCGTGAGAAGTGCGCAAATGGAAGAAGGACCGGAGTAGGCATCACCGGTGAAGGAGACATGCTGGGAGGCCTTGGCCTGCGCTACGGTAGCGATGAGGCCACCGAGTTTTCTGTAAATGTACACAAGACCCTCGCCCTTACTGCTTATCGCACCTCTGTAGAAATGGCCAGGGACAGAGGCTCCTTCCCTCTCTTCGATGCCAAGCGAGAAGAGGAAAACCCCTTTATCAATCGCATCAAGGAGGCCGATCCTCAGCTATACAAGGACATGGTCAAGTACGGACGCAGAAACATCGCCATGCTCACCATTGCTCCCACAGGTACCGTATCCCTCATGACCCAGACTACCTCTGGTATTGAGCCGGTATTCATGGTTTCCTATAAGCGCCGCCGCAAGGTCAATCCCAATGACAAGACTGCTAAAGTAGATTTTATCGATGAGGTAGGAGATTCCTGGGAAGAGTACAATATTTTCCACCATCACTTCCGCACCTGGCTGTCCACCCAGGGTTACGACTTGGCTCAGGTGGCTAAAATGCCTCAGGAAGAACTCTATGAACTGATCAAAAAGTCTCCCTACCATCAAACTACCTCCAACGATGTGGACTGGGTAGCCAAGGTAAAAATGCAGGGAGCTGTACAGAAATGGGTAGATCACTCTATCTCCGTCACGGTCAATGTCCCCAATGATATTTCCGAGGAGATGGTCTCCAAAATCTACCAGACCGGATGGGAAGTAGGATGTAAGGGAATTACCATCTACCGGGATGGCTCTCGTTCAGGTGTCCTTGTTTCCAACGACGACAAAGGGAAGAAAAAGGAGGGTGATTTTGTAGAGACCCACGCTCCCAAGCGTCCCGAAAAACTAGAGGCTGAAGTCGTCCGCTTCTCCAATGGGGATGAAAAATGGGTGGCCGTAGTAGGTCTTCTCAATGGCAAGCCTTACGAAATTTTTACCGGTCATGCAGAGCATTCCTTCTCTATCCTTTCTTTTGTAGACAAAGGATGGGTTGTCAAAAGCAAGGACGAAGCCGGCGAAAGTCAGTACGATTTCCAGTACCTCGATAGAGATGGTTATAAGATCACCATCGAAGGCCTATCCAGAACCTTCGACAAGGAATACTGGAACTATGCCAAACTAATTTCCGGAGTTCTTCGCCACGGTATGCCCCTCCAGCATGTGGTACACCTCGTCAGCAACCTTCACCTGGATGCCGAGTCCCTCAATACCTGGAAAAATGGTGTGGCCAGGGCCCTCAAGCGCTTTATCCCCGATGGTACAGAGCCTGTAGAAAACAGGTGCACAGAATGTGGGGAAAGTGCCCTCGTCTACGAAGAAGGCTGCCTCAACTGCAAAGCCTGCGGGC
This sequence comes from uncultured Bacteroidia bacterium, assembly GCA_964564415.1. Lineage (GTDB taxonomy): Bacteria > Bacteroidota > Bacteroidia > J057 > J057 > JALEFZ01. The sequence continues at coordinate 217,957 of CAZMAV010000007.1, forward strand.
ATAGCAAGTGTGAGTAAGCCTCTAAACTGGAAATTATAAAGCTAAAATTACTATCCAATAAAGGCATCTCCTAAGAGGAGACGCCTTTTTTTGGCTTTAACAGGATAAGGACCTAGAGATGTGGCAGGGTAATGCAGAATGAACTGCCCTTTCCCTCCTGACTTTGAAGCTCCACTTCTCCCCCCAATTTGTCCAGGGCTTCCTTGACGATATAAAGCCCTATGCCTGATCCTTTGCTTCTTTTACTTCCCCTGAAAAACATATCGAAAATGCGCTCGTGGTAGGCTTCTTCTATCCCTATCCCATTGTCTATCACAGCGATCAGGACTTCCTTTTCTCTTTGCTCCACTTCTACCCGGATAAAGGGATTTTCCTTTTCCGGATCAGCATAATTGATGGCATTGGAAATGAGGTTGTTTAAGATAATATTCACCCTAGATTTGTCAGACTTTAGGAGAGTATCTCCCTTTACCTCTATCTGGGTAGAAATACTGGGATAATTGGGGAGGAACTGAAAGTGCTCGAAGCTCTGCTCTAGCATGGCTTGAAGATCGACTTCCTCCACTTCCACTTCCATCCTTGAATTTTGGGAGTAGTTGATAATGTCCTCTATGAAGGATTCCAGTTTTTTGATGCTGGTTTCCATTAGATCCAGGTAGGAAAGGCTGTCGGGGGGTAGTTCACCAAGACGCATGACTTCTACCAGCCCCAGGATGGATACCAGGGGAGCCCTTAAGTCATGGGAGGTAGAATATACAAAGCGGTCCAACTCTTCATTGAGCTTGATCAACTCACGGTTTTTCTGTTTGAGGGTTTCTTTGGCGATTTTATTCTGGGTAACATCCCTTACGGCCCCATCGAAGTAGACCTTGCCATCTTTGGCTGTAAATTTGTTGCTGCTCATGAGTCCCCAGAAAGTATCTCCATTTTTCTTTCGAAATTGGATCTCCTTATTGACAAAGTGGGTATGGGTCTTCATATACTCGATGACTTCCTGTCTCTGCTCTGGCCTTACATATAAGGTATCCAGGTCGATCTGCTTCACATCCTCTACCGAATCATAGCCAAAAAGGCGGAGGAAAGCATCATTGATGTAGATGACCCCATCCTCTCTTGTAGTCCTAAAAATACCTTCTTGAATATTTTGAGAAATAGAAGAAAGTAGCTTTTGCTGTCGATTGGCCTCTATTTTTATCTTTTCTTCCACGGTGATATCCTTTCCAAAAAAGGCAAAACCATCCGGCTCTCCTTCTTCTGTAAGGATAGGATTAATGGAAAATTCGAAGTGATGGACCTTTTCGTCTATGGGGATCTGGTGCTTGCCCCGATACCTTTCACCCTCCAGAGCCTTTTGAAAAATAGGCTGAAAAAAAGGACGAATAGGTTTAGGCAGGTTTTGAAGGACATTTACTCCAGGACTCATGTCAATCTTCAGGAGTCGATGACCAAAACGAATGGCTGCTGAATTGGCGATGAGGAGTTCTCCGGTCTTGCTGACGGAGAAAATCTGATCGCTGGTATTTTCAAGTATGGCCTTCATGTAGGCCTCTTTGATGGCGAGGGCCCGGTTTCTTTGTTCTACTTCTTCTTCCAGGACCGAAAACCGACCTACCACATTGAGGATATCCCGTTTGAGCCTGTAGGCCGCTTCGAAGAGGCTGGAGTTTTCGAGGTCCTCTTCCCTTCCCGAAGGCTGATTTCCTTTCCAATGCTCTGGGTAAAGGCGATCGTAGGTCATGTATTTCAGCAGGGCAGCCCGTTGATTTCCTTCTTTTTCTTTATCATCGACCATCCTCTTTTTTAGCCGTTTTACCTCTTCGTAGAGTTCTTCTTTTGAGTAAGAATCGATAGAGGCCAAATGCCGGGTAGGTCTGAGGGGAAATATTTCAGTGTTAAGCTTGGAATTTCCTGTGATGCGTAGCTCCTTTAGTACTTGAATGAAAGAATCGTGAATGTGTACAGAGCCATGGTGCAACTGAGGGGGCAGGACAAGGCCTTCAGCCGGTATAGCAGTTAATAAAAGAAAAAGTTTGGGGAAGCGGGAGAAAATGTCAGATCGGGAGAAAATTTGACCTAAAGTGCCGACCCATTCCTCAGAATTCAGACGAATCCCTTGGAAATCTAAGGTCAAACAGGAGGGGATGGGCCTCGCTTTGTCCAGCAATTTACCTAAATACCCAGGTAAGACATGAAGGCTTTCCCCTCTCAGGTTTCCCCTCAAAGAGACCCACAGGCCCGAGGTATTAACTTGAAAAACCCAAAGTTCTACCTGGGAATCTAGGGTAGGTATTTTGATTTTTTCCAAGAAATAAAACGTCAGCCTTTTCAGATAAATATCCTCATATTCAAAAGAATAATCATCTTCATTTTGTTCTGACTGATCTTCAAGCCAGCCGGCCAGGCAAAAAGGAAGGGGCAAGTCTGTTTCCTTTAGCAAAGGAAGCTTCATATCTTGGAGTTACGGGGTTGCAGGAGTGCCTGGGGAACTAAAAGCTTAAATCTCAAAGAAGAAAGTACAGATCAAAGGAAAAACTTCAATTATCTCTTTTTATAAGATTGAAAACACAAAAAAATGCCCTGTAAGATTTGTCTGGTAAAGAAGAAAAAAAACACTGAGAGGGAAATGAGCAGGTTTAAATTGAGATTTCAGGAAGATATCTGGAGGAATTCAAGGGAAAATTGGGCAGAATAGAAAGGATTGCCCCCAATGAATTGAAAAAACGCTGTATGGATGCTCATAAATAATGTGTTTTCACCCCAGGTGGGCTACTTATTTTATCGGCAAAAAAGATCCATGATCATCGTCAGCAGAAGGAGAAATTTTGGGTGGTAGAGAACTTTACAAAATCAGATTCGAAAATCATCTGTGAATTAACTTACTTTAAAGCCTTAATTACACCAAATCTAAATACCGGGAAAATGAAGACCAAGATCCTTATCGTAGACGACGAAGTTGATATACTGGATTTGTTGGAATACAACCTAGAAAAGGAAGGCTATGAAACCATAAGAGCCCACAATGGAAACGAAGCCATGGAGGTTGCTCAAAAGGAACGTCCCGATATGATCCTGATGGATGTGATGATGCCCGATCTCGACGGTATCGAGGCCTGCCGCAGGATAAGAAACCTTCCCGGTATGGAAAAAATCTTCGTTGTCTTTCTCACCGCCCGCGCTGAGGAGTACTCCGAGGTAGCAGGTTTTGATGCGGGAGGGGACGATTACATTTCAAAACCCATCAAACCTCGGATTCTGATCAGCAGGATCAAGGCTATCCTCCGCCGCGAACTCGATACCAAGGACCACGATACCCTCTACATTGGAGACCTTGAAATACTTCGGGACGAATACATCGTCAAAAAGGATGGTATCACCCTTTCTCTTCCCCGTAAGGAGTTCGAACTCCTCTATTTCCTTGCCGCCCATGCCGGAAAGGTCTTCAGCAGAGAAAAACTTCTGGAAAATGTCTGGGGTGATGTCTACGTCGTGGATCGCACCGTAGATGTCCACGTCAGAAAACTAAGAGAAAAACTGGGCAATGAATATATCCAAACCATCAAAGGTGTAGGCTATAAATTTGCCAATTCCTTTTGATCTATCTGGGAGGGGAAGACACTGGGGATGAGGATTGATTCAAAAATTAACCTTCCCTTTACATTTGTATGAGTAATTTAGGGTCAAATCATTTTGGACAAGGGTAGTCCTGTAATTTATCCTACCTGGAGGCCGCTGCTATGACAAACTTCACCCAACCCAATAAGCCGAAGCCCACTAAAAAAAGAAGAGAGGTCATGGGACAGCGCAAACGTCCCAAGCTCCCCTCCTCTATCATGCTTTCTCTCTATCTTTCTCTGGGCATGGCAGTGCTTTACCTGATTCTCAATTCTTCCCAACTTTCTGTAGGCCCCTATCCAATTTATGAGGCTTTGATTTTTTTCTTTCTTTCATTTACTACCCTTGTGGTGACCCTGGAGTGGCTGGTATTCAGAAGGTTGAAAAACCTACAAACCGTCAATCAGCGGGAGATCAAGAAGCTCAAAGACCTGGAAGCCTTTCGCCGAGAATTTTTGGGGGAGGTATCCCACGAACTGAAGACTCCCATTTTTGCTGTACAGGGTTTTATCCATACCCTGATGGACGGAGCCATTGATGACAAGAAAGTAAGGATCAAGTTTTTGAAAAAGGCCATGAAAAATGCTGACCGCCTTTCGAGCCTGGTTCAAGACCTCTTGATCATCACCCAGGCAGAATCTGGAGAGATGGAAATGAAAATTCGCAGGTTTTCCATATATGACCTGGTCTGCGATGTCCTCGATAGCCTGGAACATAAGTTTACCAAGAAAAAGCGCAACATCAGTTATCAGATAGATACCAATAGCCTGGAGGACATCGAGGTTCTGGCAGACCGGGAGCGTATCCAACAGGTACTGACCAACCTCATCGACAACGCCATCAAATACGGGGCCCCTGAAGGACAGGTAGTTATTACCCTGGAAAGCAAAAACGGGAAGCTCTACACCTCCGTCAAGGATGACGGCCCGGGTATCGACCAAGAGCACCTTGACAAGATATTCAGGAGATTTTACAGGGTGGATAAGAGTCGGTCTCGTGAAAAGGGCGGGACAGGCCTTGGCTTGGCCATCTGTAAGCACCTTCTCAAGATGCATGGGGAGCAAATCACCGTTCAAAGCAAACTTGGTGAGGGAACTACCTTTACCTTTAGCCTAAAACTGGCTTCTTAAACAATAAAGAACATTGAATCACCTCCAAATACCTCCTGGGACGAATCAAATTTCGGCATAAGGTCTACATATAGTTAGGTGTAGATGTTTGATTTTCTTAAATTAAGGATATTTTAGCATTCCAAGGCCATTCCACTCCAGAAAAAACAGATGTAATGTTTCCTGCCAGTATTAAGCTGATTTCATCACAAGCAGAGAGAGTTATACTTTCTATGGACTTTCTTTTGGGAAAAAGGTAGAAAATCCAACTTTCATCAGGAGGGGAAAGATACCAGCAAAACAGCGATAATTCCCTGCTAAACAGAAGGTTGAGCCTTACTTTAAGCTCTAAAGAAAGCCCTTTCGTTCAATTTTGAAACTTTGTTTTTCCCTAATACCCTAGTATTTTTAATACTACATGTTCAAATCCCAAAGTCTTTAACATGAAGCAAGTATTTACCCACATATTGGTAGTTCTCTGCCTGATTTGGGGGTCGGTGTACGGGCAGGACGCCCGGGTTACATCGGTTACCAATCTCGACCTTACCAATTGTAGCATCTACTCTCAGGGGGTCACCCTTGGAGTACAGTATTCCAATAGCAGTACGGTCAATATTCCTATCGTTCCCCTGAGTTATTCTCTTAGCGGGGGTACTCCTGTGGCGGAGGTCAATACAGTGGCGCTGCCAGGCAATGGCACCGACACTTATGACTTTACAGCCCTTCTTAGCCTTCCCAACCCGAGTTCAGCCTATACCCTAAAGATATGGACGGCCGTACCCGGAGATTTGAATCCTACGAATGATACCCTGACGATTAACTTTATTTCGCCGGGCCTCAACAACCTTCCCTTTACGGAGACCTTCGAAAATTTCACTCCGCAGTCCAGTCCTGCGGCACCCGGTATCCTCAACAATGGTTGGACCCGATCGAGTACCAACAATGAGACCTGGCATGTGGCCAACAATACGACACCTTCCTTTGCTACGGGTCCTAATGCCAATCACACTCCTCAGGGCTCTGTATTTATGTTTACTGAGTCCTCAGGTACGGTCTTGGGGGATGTGATGAAGCTCAATTCTCCTTGTATTGACCTCGGAGGTACCAATGGTCCAAGACTTTCTTTTTGGTATCATATGTTTGGTTCAAACATGGGTACCCTCGAATTGCACGTCATATCCAACAATGACACAACCCTGGCCTGGCAATTGACCGGGCAGCAGCAAACTGCCAATGGAGGGCCCTGGCTGGAGGCCATTGTAGACTTGAGTACCTATGCTGGTCAGATCATCGAGCTGGAATTTCGCGGAACCATAGGAAATGGCTTCAACAGCGACATGGCCATCGATGATATCTTCCTCTTCGATCCCGCTCCCGTAGACCCCGGAGTGGTCGAGATCATCACCCCCAATGGTCCTACCTGCTACGGTCCCAATGAAACCATTACTGTAAATATTCAGAACCTGGGATCTGCGCCCCTTGATTTTGTAGCCAATCCTGTAACCGTGGGAGCTCAAATCACCGGTAGTAGTACCGCGACTTTCTCCGTGGTGGAAGACACGGGGGTCTTACCTATCTTTGGAACCCGAGAGGTCACCATTACCACCAATGCAGACCTTTCTACCATAGGTCCTTATACCCTCAAGGCATTTACTACTACCGCTGCAGACCCAAATGCCTTCAACGACACGACCACCGTTCCTGTCCAAAATCTTCCCGTAACCCTGGGAGGTTTGACTGAGGATTTCGAGACCTTTTCAGTAGGATTTCCAGGTATCCTTGTCAATAATTTTACCCGAACCAACACCAATAATGTAAATGGATGGTTTGTAAGGGCAGGACCCACCCCTACCTTCAATACCGGTCCCAATCAGGGTAACTCCGCGATAGGAACTCGCTATGTCTACCTTGAGTCTGCGAGTACCAATGCAGGTGAAGAGTATGAATTGGCTACCCCTTGTGTAGATATGTCGGCTACGACTGCTCCCAAATTGAAGTTTTTCTACCATATGTTTGGTTCCGACATAGGGACGCTGGACGTATTTGTGAGAAGTGGATCTTTCAATACCAACGTGTTTTCTATTAGCGGGCAGCAGCAAGGCGGATCAGCCGCTCCTTATGACTCGGCTACCATTGACCTCACCCCCTTCCAAAACGATGTTTTCCAGGTGGTATTTCGGGTGACTACCATAGGCGGAGGATTTGGAGATATTGCCATCGACGACATTAATATTTTCGAGCCTCCGGCAATTGATGTACAGGCCTTGGACATTCTCTCTCCTGAGTCTTCCTGTGGCCTATCTGCTAACGAACCGGTGATCATTTCTCTGGTCAACGTAGGCCGTGATACGCTGGTGGATGTGGAAGCCTCTTTCAATCCCGACAATACGGGCTTTGTTCCTAGCGAGGCTGTCCCGGGACCTATTGCTCCGGGCGATACGGTCATCTACACCTTTAATTCGACAGCCAACTTTAGTGCAGCCGGTCCTCACACCCTGGAGGTAAGTGTAAACAACATTTTCCCTCCGGATCAAAATCCCGGCAACAACATCATCTCTTCTTCCTTCCTGAACTTTGGGTCTACTCCGACCACTCTTCCCTACTTCGAGAACTTTGAAAATGGACCGGGAGGCTGGAATTCAGGAGGGTTAAATAACTCCTGGGCCTTTGGCACCCCAGCCAAGAGGACCATCATAGGTGCTTCTTCAGGAAGCAACGCCTGGGTAACCGGCGGACTTGGCACCCAGAATTACAATGATAATGAAGGCTCCTTTGTCCTTGCTCCTTGTTTTGATTTTTCCGGTGTCGTCGTACCTATCATAGAGTTCGACATCTGGTGGAATGCAGAATTTAGCTTTGATGGGGCCTTGTTAGAATCCTCTACAGATGGAGGTCTCACCTGGCAGCGTGTAGGTGAATTAAATGACCCTGTCAATTGGTACAATGACAACACCATCACCGGACTACAAAACCTTGGCTATAACAACAACTTCAGCAACCGTGTAGGTTGGACGGGTCGGGGTAATGGCACCTTTGGTCCCGGATCGGGAGGTTGGGTTACTGCCAGCCACGAGTTGACCGGGCTGGGAGGCATTGGCAGTGTCCTCCTTCGGGTGTCCTTCGGGTCAGACTTTATCATCGCTGACGATGGTTTTGCCTTTGATGATGTCAGGGTATTCGAAAAACCTCCCATCAATGCAGAAGCCACCCGTCTTGCTTCACCCTCAGGAGGCTGTGGATACAGCGATCAGACTCCGGTGAGCATGGAGTACACCAATGTAGGTACCCAGGATTTCGATACCCTTGTGGTTTCCTACCGCGTCAATGGAGGACCCATTTCCACAGATACTACCGTCAACCTTCTCCAGCCTGGAGATACCATTATTCACGTGTTCAGCCAGACGGCGGACATGAGCAACCTGACCGTCAATTACGATGTGGACTTCTGGCTTAGCCTGGTAGGGGATACCGCAACGGTCAATGATAGTGGGACCATAAGCCTGACTCCGGTCTCTATTCCTACGGTTACCCAGTATCCTTATGTGGAAGACTTTGAAAATGGTCAGGGAGGCTGGAACTCCGAGGGTATTCCCAACAATTTTGGAAATGTTCTCAATTCCTGGGCCTTTGGTTATCCCAATAAAAATACCATTAGAGGAGCAGCTTCAGACTCCAACGCCTGGGTAACAGGTGGCTTGGGGCCTGGTTTCTTCTTCAATAATGAACAATCCTTTGTCATAAGTCCTTGTCTGGACCTGAGCGACCTGACCAATCCACAGATTTCTATGAATATCTGGTGGAACTGTCCCTTTAGTTCGGACGGAGCTGTCCTTCAGGCCTCTACCGATGGAGGAGTTACCTGGGAGAATGTGGGTAATTTTAACGACCCCTTCAACTGGTTCAATGACAATACCATCTTTGGAAATCCCGGAGGTCAGCAGATAGGATGGACTGGACGTGGAAACGGAACCTTTGGTCCCGGTTCTGGTGGCTGGGTCAATGCCAAAAACGCCCTTGCAGGACTAGGAGGTGAGTCTTTGGTACGACTTCGCGTAGCCTTCGGAGCCAGTGGCTTTGGTCAGGATGATGGCTTCGCCTTTGACGATGTCTTCATCTGGGACCGCGCCAATGACGACATGGCTTCCCTTGGTTTCCAGAACCTGCCCAGAACCTTCTGTAACAATGATAATGCCCCCATCGAACTGGAAATCAGGAACGATGGCCTTCTGACTCAGGGCAACTTCCCTGTGCAGGTGATCATTTCAGGCCCAGGGGGAACGGATACCCTCACTCAAAATTTTAGTCCTCCCCTTGCTCCAGATGGTACGGCTGTCGTCAACTTTGGAACTTACAGCAACCTGGTAGGTGGGCAATACAGCATCATAGGCTATCCTATGTTGGCCAATGATACGACTGCCTTCAACGATACGACCTTCGATTCTTTCCAGATCAATGTCATTACCACAGCTCCCACGGGGAGTTCAGACTCGATCTGTTCAGCTGTGGGCTCCCAATTCACGCTGCTGGCTCAGGCCGCAGATACTACTGTAGACCTCAAGTGGTTTGACGCTCCTGTGAGTGGATCTTTGGTGGCCGAAGGCGATACCTTCCGCACTCCCTTTCTCGCATCTTCTCAGACCTTCTATGTAGAGGCCTCCAACTCTGAGAGCTTCGGAGTAGGGCCTATTACCGGAAGTTTTGTGGGAACAGGAACCTGGGATGTCAGCTTCAATGAAGGCCTTAACTTCGATGTCGAAGAAGCCATGGTCCTGGAGTCCGTAAGGGTATTTCCAGAAGTAGGTAGCAGTGGAATTATACGGGTGTTGGTAACCAATCCCAATATTCCGGCCTTCAACCGGACGGCTATCTTTAACTTTGGAGGATCGGTAATTGATACTACCCTCACCCTCAACTTTGAGATTCCGGTAGGGGATGATTTTCTGATAACAGCCTCTGGAACCAACCTGGGTACAGGCAATGGACTCTTCAGGAACTTCTCAGGAGCTACTTATCCCTACTCGGTCCCGGGTGTAGTCGCCATCACTGGCAATACCATCACCTTTAACAATACCCGCTATTATTACTTCTATGATTGGAAGATCCGTACCCTGGGATGCCCCAGCCCCCGGACTCCTATAGATGCAGTCCTGCTTACCCCTCCCACGGTCAACCTTGGTTTGGATGGTGCCTTCTGTGGCTCCTACACCATCGATGCCAGCGATCCTTCTGCATCTTCTTACCAGTGGTTCCAGGATGGGCAGCCTTATGCCCTAGGCCCTCTACAGACCATCGATACCTCAGGTCTTTATTCGATCGAGGTCTTTAATGGAGTGGGCTGTAATGCTGAGGATTCGGTGGTCCTGACCATCAATCCGGCTCCGGAAGTCGAAATTGGTTCGGATACTTCATCCTGTGATCCCATTCTCTTGCAGGCAAATACCATGAGCAATGCCTCTTATTTCTGGTTCTCGACCTTCCCCGATGATCAGGATTCTGCCCAGGTCAATTATACCGCCAAGGGTTCAGGTACCTACATCCTTACAGTCAATGCCCTAGGATGTACCGCCAAGGATACGGTGGATGTAAATATTCTCCCCGGTCCTCCCTTGAACCTCGGTATGGACAGGACTACTTGTAGCGATGTTACCTTGGATGCAGGCACAGGTACTTCTTACCTGTGGAGTACAGGGGATACAACCCAGACCCTCACCCTTAATGCACCTTTTATTCCTTCGGATACTGTATCGGTACAGGTCACCTCCCTGGACGGCTGTGTGGGCGCTGATACCCTCATAGTTTCTCAGGGACAAGAGCCCATCATCAAGTTGGCTGATTCTCTGGCTGCCTGTGATAACATTACCCTGAATGCAGGGGATCCTAACCTGACCTACATCTGGAATACGGGGGAAACCACCCAGAGCATTGTCGCAGACTCTACGGGTATTTACACGGTAACTGGAACCAACTCCGACGGATGTGTGGTAAGCAAGGATGTGAAGGTCGAAATCCTGGAGACTCCCGATGCTTTGGCGACTTACAATGTGACCGGCAACGGCTTCACAGTGGACTTCGTCAACCTATCTACTCCCATCGATTCGAGCACTACCTTCCTCTGGAGCTTTAATGATGGAACAGGAAGCACAAGTACGGCGCAGAATCCCACCTATACCTTTGCCTTCTCAGCCACCTATCAGGTAACCCTGGAAGTAACAAATGATTGTGGGACAGATGTTTTCAAGCTCCTTGTGACCACTTCATCCTCCATCGATTACCTGGATGAAAGGATCAGCATTTACCCCAATCCTACGACGGGTGAGTTCTTCATCAGTGGAGATGATCTGAGGTTGGCTGAGCTGCAAATTGAGGTAAGTGATCTCCGTGGTAAGGAAATTTACAAGCATCACCAGGAGAAACTTATCGGTAACTTTAAGCAGAAAGTAGACCTGAGTGAGCAGCCCAAGGGGGTATATTTGATCAAGATATCCGACGGAAACAGGGAAGTTTTCCGCCGAATCATCAAACGATAAGCTAATTTATTAGGAATGAGGCAGATAGTCCCTAGGGGCTATCTGCTTTTTTTATGGTAAAGTTTGCGTTAAGAAGGGTAAAGTTTTGGGGTTTTAAGGCCTTTTTGCTTTTTTTGCATTCCAGATTTTTAAGCGAATCTCATCATGGCTAAAAAAGCATCGCAGAAGAACCAAATCGAGGAAGAAGAATTTGAGTACGAAGAGGTAGAAGAACAAAAAGGGATAGAGGAAATCATCTCCGAAAACCGCTACCTGATCCTGGGAATCGCAGGAGCCGTCCTTCTCGTCATTATCGGTTTTATCGGTTTCAAGTTTCTGAAAAAATCTCAAAATACAGAAGCTCAGGAGCTGATGATTGAGGCACCCTATTACTTCGAAGCTGACTCGCTCGACCGAGCCCTGGAAGGTGATAACCAAAACCTGGGATTCCTCGATATAGCCGATGAGTTTTCTGGTACAAAGGCTGCCGACCAGGCCAACTACTACTCTGGAATTATCTCCCTCCGTCAGGGCAATCCCGATGCTGCCATAGATTACCTCGAAAAGGTTTCTACCACCAGTAGCCTCCTCGATCCTATGAAGCACATTGCCCTGGCCAACGCCTACGCTGCTGTCGGTGACTTCGGATCTGCCGCCAGTAACTTTGAAAAGGCCTCTAAATTGCCAGAAGAAAATGAGCATACCACTCCTCACATTCTTTTTCAGGCAGGAGAAAGCTACGAGCTTGCCGGCGAAAACGGAAAAGCTCTGCGCCTCTACAAAAAAATTAAAAACTCATACCCCGAGGCGGGTGAAAACATGCAGATTGACAAGTACATCGCTCGATTAGAGGAATAATTCTTGTCTTCTACTTTAGTATAAAACAACGTGAGTCTTGGCTAATCCAATAGAAACTTAGGATCAACCTCAGTTAGAAAGAGGAAATCAAATCTTGGTCTTGGCTTTTTATCTTGAAAATGAAATGCGGCAATAGC
>CAZMAV010000008.1:0-115542 GCA_964564415.1 uncultured Bacteroidia bacterium
AGCGGCAGGGACCTTTACCTTCGGGCCTTATCCCAACAATACCCTGGTGGACATTAGCATCAATGACACGACGCTTGCCGGATGCGATACCACAGTTACAGGACTGACCGAAGACTGTCTACCTCCCCCACCTCCCTGTGATCTGCAGCTAATTTCTGCTACGCCCAATTGCCTCAACAACAATGAGTTTGAGGTTGTGGTCTCCTTCACCGGGACCGGAAATGGATTTGTCCTCACCGACAACCAGGGTTCACCTGCGCAGGGTGGAGCGGCAGGGACCTTTACCTTTGGGCCTTATCCCAACAATACCCTGGTGGACATTGGCATCAATGACACGACGCTTGCCGGATGCGATACCACAGTTACAGGACTGACCGAAGACTGTCTACCTCCCCCACCTCCCTGTGATCTGCAGCTAATTTCTGCTACGCCCAATTGCCTCAACAACAATGAGTTTGAGGTTGTGGTCTCCTTCACCGGGACCGGAAATGGATTTGTCCTCACCGACAACCAGGGTTCACCTGCGCAGGGTGGAGCGGCAGGGACCTTTACCTTCGGGCCTTATCCCAACAATACCCTGGTGGACATTAGCATCAATGACACCACCCTCGCAGGATGTGATACCACGGTTACAGGACTGACCGAAGACTGTGCTCCTCCCCCACCTCCCTGTGATCTGCAGCTAATTTCTGCTACGCCCAATTGCCTCAACAACAATGAGTTTGAGGTTGTGGTCTCCTTCACCGGGACCGGAAATGGATTTGTCCTCACCGACAACCAGGGTTCACCTGCGCAGGGTGGAGCGGCAGGGACCTTTACCTTTGGGCCTTATCCCAACAATACCCTGGTGGACATTAGCATCAATGACACGACGCTTGCCGGATGTGATACCACAGTTACAGGACTGACCGAAGACTGTCTACCTCCCCCACCTCTATGCGATTTGCAGGTGGGAACGCCCATACTTAGTTGTCTTCCCAGCGGTGAATTTCAGATAGAATTGACTTTTAGCGGGTCGGAATCGGGATATTTAATCCAGGATGATCAGGGTTCTCCCTCCCAAATTCAGGCGCCTGGAACCTACATTTTAGGTCCTTACCCTGATAGCATCGCTGTAAGTTTGACCCTGAGCGCTACAGCCTTCCAAGGCTGTGATACGACCTTGACTAATCTTACTACTGACTGTCCTCGTCCCTGCGACCTTCAGGTAATTTCTGCTGTAGCGAGCTGCATTGGCAACACCAACCAATTTGAAGTGGTGGTAGATTTTACTGGAAGTGGCAACAACTACGGATTGGTAGACAATCAGGGCAATCCTTCTCAGTTTGGCTCTGCGGGTCAGTATACCTTTGGGCCTTATAATAGTGGAACACAGGTCAGCATCAGCCTCACAGACCTGGATAGTACAGCAGGCAGCTGCGACACCCTGCTTACGGGGATTTCGGCCATTTGCACACCAGCCTGTGACTTTTCTATAGACACGATTTTTGCCAGTTGTATCAGCACAGACAGTTTCCAGATCAAGCTGATTTTGGATGGAATCAATTCAAACTACACGATAAGCGACAACCTCAATAATTCCTTAGGAGGGATTTCTCCTTCTCCTACAGATACCATTGTGTTTGGCACCTACTTCAACAGTACCGATGTCTTTATCACCGTAAGTGATTCCAATGTAGCGGGCTGTGATACCCTCATTGGCCCAATCACGGCGGACTGTACTCCTGTAAATCCTTGTGTGCTGAGCCTGGATTCTGTGGTAGCGGTCTGTCAGGGAAGTGATTCCTTTTGCGTCCAGGTCTATTTTAGTGGTCCTAATTCCACCTATCGCATTTCGGACAACCTCTTTCAGAACTTCATCCTGACTGACTCGGCGGGAATGTATACGGTAGGCTGCTATCCCAACAACACCCCTGTGGTCGTAGAGGTCAATGACCTGGATCGCTTTGCCTGCCAGGTTTCCTCACCGATTGTGAGCCTGGATTGTAGCAATCCCCCGACGAATGGGATTTGTGCCCAGGCGGAGCCGATCAGTTGCAATAGTTTTGTTGATGGTTCCACCCGCAAAGCCACACCTTCTTCCTTTTCATTTAATTGCTCGGGAATGAACATCAGCGGCCATCCTGGGGTCTGGTATGAAATTTTGGGTAACGGGAATCTCATTACGGTCAACACCTGTGGGAGCTTCCCCTTCCTGGATACGGAGATATCTGTCTACAAGGGAAATTGTGGCAACCTCCGCTGCGTAACGGCCAACGATGACACAAAAAGTTGTCCCGGAGGTCCTTCTGAGGTGAGCTTTCTCACCGACCCCAATGTTGTCTACTACCTCTTTGTATCTACTCCTCCAGGAGCAGAAGGCGATTTCCGCCTGAGAATTTCCTGCAACAATTCGAAGTCTCTGGTGCCTAGGCTTTCGGCAGAAGATCGAAAGACTCACATTGGACTCAACTGGTCTGTGGAGGCTGAGGTGGATGTGGAAGGATACAGCATTCTCCGCAGCGAGGATGGTTATAACTTTAGCGAACTCTCCTATGAGCTGGCAGAAGAGGGGAACAGCCTTGATCCACGAAACTATGAATTTGAGGATCACCGTGCTGAATTCAATAAGACTTATTATTACAAGTTAGAGCAAATCAGGAGGGATGGAAGCAGTGAGTTTTCGGACATGGCTTCTGCAAGCATCTTTACCGATCAGGACATGCAGCTGGGCAGCCTGTATCCAAACCCTGCCCGGACAGCATTTAAGGTGGATCTTTTTGCCCTGGAAGGTGGAGAAATCATTCTTTACCTGACTGACGCTTCGGGTCGGATGCTTCGGAGCTATAAGCGGGAGGTCTTCCAGGGAAGCAACACCCTAGAGATCGATGTTTCCTGGTTGATGAGCGGCAATTACTACGTCAAATTCAACTATCGAGGTCAGCACGAAAACCGCAAATTGGTGCTCATCCGATAGGGAGAAGGAGAACTGACAGAGAATGAAAAAACGGATCACTATGGTGCTCCGTTTTTTTTATGGATAATGGATCTTTCTTTGATTACTTTTGGTTCAGAACTCCATTTAGCACCTATTTATGTTTCACCGGGACTACTTGCAGCGAATGATCGAGCGTTTTGGCGAAATGATGCGCCGACTCGTGAGTCTTCGAATGGAGGAGATGCCGGATCGAGCTCTTTCCCTGATCGGCGACATCTACGAGGCCTACTTTCCCTTTTCTCCCGATATGATCCGCCACACCCCTGCTGAAGAAACTGCCGCCTTCATGGAAGATTATGAGGAACTGAGCGAGGATCATTGGACCATTCTGGCAGAAATCCTCAAAGAGGAGGGAGAACTCTGGTATAGCAGGGGGGAATGGGTGAGGGGAGACGAATCCCTACACAAGGCCATTGTCCTACTCGAAGAACTCAATCGGTCCAATCCTGAACTTTATTCCTTCGAGA
Source organism: uncultured Bacteroidia bacterium (assembly GCA_964564415.1). GTDB lineage: Bacteria > Bacteroidota > Bacteroidia > J057 > J057 > JALEFZ01. The sequence goes on from CAZMAV010000008.1 coordinate 3,445, forward strand.
GAAATCAAAAAATTAATTCCTGGAGAAAAAAGAGGGATGAATCGGAGGATAATGTAAAATAAAGAGAATAAACCTAGCTGTAAAATCCTAGATTTTGGCCATTTGATTCGATATTTTAGAATTTTTATCAGGCCCAGATTTTAATTTTCAAAATTAATAGAATTTTCACCTTTTTCTTGCTCATTATTTTTAATTTTAGCCTAGATAATAAGCACTTCAGGGCAACAACAACCACGACTTTACCTTACTGACACAGTTTTCATCCGGAGTTTTCCCCGACTTCCGGTCAAATTCTATATTATGACACCCACAGGTTCGGTCGAGTACATTTAATAGGAAGAAGAAGAAGTATTAATTGCGGTCCTCACAGGTAATTTCGACAAAGAGAAGTTTAAGGAAATAATAGGAAACATACGTAAGCTTTCATTTGAAAAGGGGTATAACACCCTTTACGACATGAAAGACTGTATTGTCGATTACTCTGTAGCCAATGCCTATTACTTTCCCAGGTTCATGCAAAAGGAGTATCCAAACTATCCCTCATGTAAGGTCGCTGTTCTTGCTTCCCCTCATGCCAGTCAGGAGTTTTGGGATTTTTATGAGACCAGTTCTAATAATTCGGGGGTCATCCTAAAGGTATTCCAGACTCGGGATGAGGGACTCAATTGGTTGAGGCATTAGCTCAAGTATGCCGGCATCAAGCTTCTAAGTTTTTTGCCTTGCTACTTAGGTATGACCGTATGCGGTCGATAAATTTCTCGCCGTAACGCCTAAATTTAACAGCGCCGACACCGGAAATTTCTCTCATTTCACCTTCATCTTTGGGCAAGTGCCGAACCATCTCCCGAAGGGTGGAGTCGCTGAAAACCACGTAGGGGGGGATGCCCTGCTTTTGTGCCAATTCGTACCGGAACAACCTCAATTCCTCAAAAAGGCCTTCTTCCCAGCGATTGGCCAGGGGAGCAGGATCCTTTTTTGTGGTCCCGGACTTTTGAAAATTCTTTTCTGGCTTTACCATTTCGACCTTTTGTTCTCCTTTTAAGACAGACATACTTCCGGGCGTCAACTTAAGGGTCTTATTTTGGTCGTAGTTGATTTCCAACAACCCCAGGTGCATCATTTGAAGCAGGCAGTGCTGCCAGTCAGAATGACTCATGTCGCTCCCTGCACCGTAGGTCTTGATCTGATCGTAGCCCCTCTCCAAGATTTCCTTTTTTTGTGATCCCCTCAGTACATCGACCAAGGTATTGATCCCTACTTCTCCTCGTAGGCGATAGAGAGCCGAGAGGGCTTTTTGTGCCAGGACTGTCCCATCTATCCACTCAGGAGGATTTTTGCATATGTCACAATTGCCACAGGGAGTTTCTTCATGTTCCCCAAAATAGGAAAGCAAAATCCTCCTTCGACAGACCTGGGCGGATGCGTACTGCTCCATCCGCTCCAACTTGGCCAACTGAAGTTCCTGCTGGCCGGACTCTTCCAAAAATCTACGATGCTGGATTACATCTCCATGACTGTAGAGGAGCAAGGTATCCGAGGGAAGTCCGTCCCTGCCGGCCCGTCCAATCTCCTGGTAGTAGCTCTCCAGATTTTTGGGTAGGTTATAATGAATGACCCAGCGGACGTTGGACTTGTCTATGCCCATTCCAAAGGCCACGGTCGCACAGACGATCTGAATTCGATCATTGAGGAAGTCGCCCTGGACTTTTTCACGGATTTTCCCTCCCACTCCAGCATGATAAAAGTGGGCTTCAAGGCCTTTTTCCTGAAGTTTTTTAGCCAGGGATTCGGTTCCTTTTCGACTGAGGCAGTAGATGATTCCCGGCTGCTGTGGCCTCAGTTTTACAAAATCCAGCACCTTCTGAATCTTACTTTGTCCGGGAATGACGCTCAGGCTCAGGTTGGGACGGTCAAAGGAAGAAATGAAAATCTCCGGATCAGAGAGGCTCAACTGCCCCAGGATGTCGCGACGGGTATTTTTGTCGGCAGTAGCCGTGAGAGCGATGATGGGGACTCCACGAAACCTGGTTTTCAGCAACTGAAGACGGGTGTACTCAGGTCTGAAATCGTGGCCCCATGCAGAAATGCAATGAGCCTCGTCGATGGCAAACATGCTGATTTTAACCGAAGATAACAGGTCTTTTATTTCCGATGTCAGCAGCTTCTCCGGTGAAATGTAGAGGAGTTTGAGGTCCGCTATCTTTACCTGTTCGATCACCTCCATGTAGGTATCGAAGTCCAGGCTGGAATTGAGGTAGGCTGCCGATATGCCATTGGCCCGAAGGGCCTCCACCTGGTCGCGCATCAGGGCTATCAATGGGGAGATAACCACACAGATGCCGGGCTTAATCAGGGCCGGAACCTGATAGCAAATCGATTTCCCTCCTCCGGTGGGCATCAGGACCAGGCAGTCCCTCCCCCACATCACAGCTTCAATGATCTCTTTCTGTAAAGGCCTGAAACTATCATATCCGAAGTAATGCCTAAGAGCCTCTTCGGGCGTCTGTATCTTCATTTTTATCCCTGGAATATCTCGTATGTAAGAATCCTTTTTGATCCAAATTCTTTTTCAAATGCAAACTATTGAATATAGCCCTTCAGGCCAAAAATATTCATCCACAGGAATCACTTTCTGTAGGTCTTGATAAGCAGGTCTTTTCCCCTGCCTTTGACCCCTCCGGACCCGAGCAACCTTAGGCTCAGCCTTCCCCCCGGGCTATCAGTAGGTATCCTGAAATAAAAAGCATAATCGTTAAAACTACCTTCTTTGCTGAGGGCGTGGAAAAGGCGAAACTGCCGCACCTTCTTTTGACTCCCATCCTCAAAAAGGACCTGAAGCTTAGCTTCCCAATATCCCTGGGTCATCTTGATAGAAGTGCTCACTTCTACCCAATATTCCTCTGCCTCGGCCTTGTCTATGTCCAGAACAGCGAAGGGCCCTTCCTCTATGTCAAAGGGAGCATGACGCTGCAACAAGATTCTTTCTCCAAAATTTTGCTTGCTTGAAAGCCATTCCTCCGTGTCCATTAGGCTCATGTCTAAGGGAGAGGGACTGGGATTCAGGTAAATAGCTCCATAGAATTTCCTGTTCATGTCTCCATAGTGAAGGAGGGTTTCGTTGTATTGACACAGTTGGAAAATATTTACCCCTATCAGAAATAGGCTCAATAAAGCCAGTGCCCAACTCCACCTTTTCCTTCTGATCCGCTCGATAAAGGCACCCAAAGCCAGGGTGAAAACCGGATAGGATTGGACCAAAGCCCGGGTAGAATAACTCCCTCCATATCGCCAGTCATGCCAGGCAATGATAACGTAAATATTGAGCAGGCAAAAGGTGAGGACCGAATAGCGAAAAGGATAAAATTTGATGAAAAATAATCCCACTAAGAAAGATACCGCCAAAGGAGTATAGATCAGCCAGCCCTTTTCAAACCCCAGTAACACCTGAAAATGAGGGGTAAGAAAATCCCACTTGCTTCCCACGTCATAGACGAAGGAACCTGAGGTATACTTCCAATAAAGCAACTGAGGAAGGAGGGCCAGAATTCCACCAACCAAGGCTAAAAGTACATGCATCCTGTGTTGGCCTACCTTTTTCCACTTTTCTCTGGAGGCTTCAGAATTATGGGTATCCCAAAGGAGAGGAATAAAAAGCATCAATATCTCCGTAGGCCTGCAAAATACCGCCAGACCAATGGTTAAACCAGTGGCAAAGGCCCAACTTCTCCTAGGATTCCGATGCCACTGCCAGGAGGCCAGGAGAACCAAAGCATACAAAAAGAATAGGTAAACATGGCTCTGCCCCCCATCTACGGCCGCATATTGTAAAAAATTACTTCCCAGCCCCATGACCAACAAAGCCAGAGCTACGCTTAAATCAGAAAAATAACGAAGCACGAGCCAGCGGAGAAGGAGCAAGCCCAGCAGCGCATAGATAACCGCCCCAAAACCTATGGCATACTGGTAGGGCGGAGAAAAACCATCTGCCGGATAATCTGTGCGCAGGGCTATCTGATGACCCAAGAGGAAAAAGGGCAGTTGGAGGACTGCCACCCCCCCATAGTATTTGAAGACGTAATTTCCGGTTTTATCAAAGACATTGGCCTGGTAAAATCGCCCCCCACTCATTCGATACCTTTGATCTTTTTCCTCAAACCAGCTCAGGTCTCTCACATCCTCGTAGATCAAGGTGGAAGGCAGGTAGAGATAATAGCCAAGGGCATCCCAGGTAGTGATCATCAGGTCCTTTTCTTGATTTACATCCGAATAAAAAAGACGCATACCCACCAAGAAAAAGCCCAACAGCAAGCAGACCGATAAAGAAAGGGGATGTTTCATAAGCATCGGGGTGGTCGGAATTTCAAAGATAAGCTTCCCCACCCAAAATCCGTACTTCCACTTACATACTAATCCACAAAAAAAATCCGTTGGAGCATTCGGAGCTTCCTTTTTAGCAGGTCATCCTCCCGTTCGCTCTCTTCTCTCTAGGATATTTGCTTCGAAAAGTGCTAAGTTCAACGCCAAATCCTTCTTCTCTTTATAGCCTGGTCCCACATGGAAAGCCCACAGAATCCCGCAGATAAATTTTCCCAACTGGAAAGGGAAAACAAACGCCTGAAGCTGAAAATACGAGAGTACGAAGTCAAGGAGGCCGTTTTTCAAAATAAGACCGTCAAGGAATTCAAAGCCAATTATCTGGTGGGACGCAAGGCCGTCGAGGTCTTCCTGGGCAAAAAGCTGTCGGACAGTACAAAAAAACTTTTCGAAGAAATTCAGTCAGCACGGGTCACCACCGATACCATGGGAAATGTCATGGCCCACGTCATCGCCCGTTTTATTCGGGTAGGTTTCTTTACCGTTTTGGCTGCTCTGGGGCCCATCCTCTTCATCGCCTTACAGACCTGGCTGCTCAACAGACAGAATACCCTGATCATGCAGCAGAATGTCAAAATCGACCGTCAGTCCCAACTGATCGAATCTCAGCGGAGAAACGGTTTGATATTTGAATTGGGAAATGTCCTGGATGCCATTACCGATGAAAAACGGCAGCAAAGAAGCGAGCGAGAACTGTGGAAAGCCGCCAATCCCAACAAACCCTTTCCCCGGGTCCAGCATATCTCTCAGGAATTGATAGGTCGGATCGAAGCGCTCAGCCGATCCTTCAAGCCCTACCGCTATCTACAGGAAGACAATACCCTCAGCAAAGAACTCAGCCCGGAGAGAGGACAGTTGCTCTTTTCCCTCCTTACAAGCGAACTGGACCCGTCCGACATGGATTCCATCAAAAAGGCTTCTATCTTCAAACAAGCAGATTTGGCAGAAGCCTACCTCTATGGCAGGGACCTTTCCAGCATCAACCTCATGGCTGCAGACATGCGCGAAGCAGACCTTCACTCTGCCGATCTCTCCCAGTGCTACCTCGAGCAGGCCGACCTGACCAAGGCAGACCTTAAATATGCCGATTTTAGGCGGGCCGACCTTTACGGAGCCGATTTTTCCGAAGCCAAACTGCTGGGCATCAAACTGGACATGGCTCAGGTGGGAAGCACAGATTGGTTTGAAAAACTAAAGCTGCTCGAGCGGCCCCCTAAGGACCTGGACTCCGTGATGAAGGTATACCGGGTAGATCAGGAGCCTCATTTTGACGTCAGAGATGGACACACCTATTACTTGATAAAAAAACGGGAGGAGGCCTCTACCCCAGTCAAGGAAGAAGGATCTATTAAAGAAGAATAGCAGAGTCATGCAACACAAAAAGGGTATAACCTTCCCGGCTATACCCCTGCATAAACTACATCTAACCTAAAACTAACTAACTATGAACCTTGATTGAAATCAGTCTGTGATAAACTGATGGTCAGCATCTTGATAGGTAAACAAATGTCTTTGAATGAAAAGCAAAACTTGTTTGGACTTATATAATTTTCATCCATTAGATTAATTTTCCTATCTGTTATATGTAAGACAAAGTCCGTGCCGAAATTTTTCCCACCCCCCCATTCTCCGGTTTTGGAATTTATTTTGCTTTCAGTGGATAAAATTTAAGACTCTATGGTCTATTTTTTCATTCGAGCTGTATATTCTACTCCTAAGCCCCTAATTCATAACAATAAAGCATCCACCCTTGAGCTATAAGAGTGAATGCCATATTTATTAAAACTTTTACCCGAGGCTACTTGTATTCCTTCGGAGGATCTTTTTCGGGGAGGGAAAGAGAACCGGGAATACCCAGCAGGGGAAACTCCTTCCGCAGGGGATACCACTGAAAATCTTCGGGCAGGTAAATACGCCTTAAGTCCTCGTGTCCTTCAAATTGAATCCCCATCATATCAAAGCACTCTCTTTCCATCCAAGCTGCAGATTTCCAGATATGGGTGATGGTCGCAATGCGGGGCTCATCCTCTTCGACAAAGGAAGAAATTCTCAGGCGCTGGCCTTGAGCATGGCTGACGAGGTTGTAGGAAAGCTCGTAGCGCTTTTCATCGGTATAGTGATCCGATGCAGTAATATCTACAAGGTAATTAAATCCAAACTCGTTTTTCAGAACGAGCATGAATTCTACCAGGTGCTCGGGTTTGACCTCAATGGTCATTTCACCCGCATGTCCGCGTACCTCTACAATATAGTCCTGTATGCTTGACTTTCTGATATTTTCCAGAAAGGTCGATGTTTCTTCTGCCATAAGTACTTCCTTACTTTTCCTTCAGCTTTGTATCTGTAATAATAACAAAGATGGCTTCAAAAGTTCCTGCTCTGCGAGGCTTTTTATTGAATTTGCCAGTTTTCAGGATCTTGCTGCCACTTTTTGAGCACCTCGTAATTCTCCTCTTTGATGTAGCCTTCCTCCTTGGCCACCTTCATGAGCAAGTCAAAGGTACAGAGAGGGCTAAAGCTGGTTCCGGTTGCATTAAAGGCCTGATGGCTGATCGGAAAACCGTAGGAAAAAATAGAAAGGGTGCCCAAGACTTCTAGGCCCTTGCTTTGGATGGATTGTACGGCATGTACACTGCTTCTTCCCGTAGAGATCAGGTCCTCGATGATGACGTATTTATTGGCTTGCTGAGGATCACCTTCGATCAGATTTTGCATGCCATACCCCTTTGCTTTGGCCCGCACGTAGAGCATGGGGAAGCCCAGTTCCTGAGCTACCATGGCCCCCTGAGCGATAGCTCCTGTGGCTACTCCTACCACACCCTGAGTCTCGGGAAACTTCTTCTTGATAGAAGTAACGAAGGCATCCCTGATATAGGTGCGAATTTCGGGATGTGAAAGGGTAAGGCGATTGTCGCAGTAAACAGGGGCATGCCAGCCTGAACTCCACACAAAGGGAGTTTCCATGTTGAACTTTACTGCTTTGATTTTAAGCAAATACTCTGCTACTTTGCGACTTTCCACGGGCATATTTTCTCTTTTCGAGCGATAAAAGTATGAAAATTTTCGCATTAAATCTGTGTCTTAGCTTTGAAGTAAAAAATCCCGACCAGAACTACGAATTTCCCCCAGTGTCATTCGAAGTCCTCATGGGCCACCTCTTCAAAGGCTCAGAACTCGAAGGCAAAATTTTTTATGTAGATGCCGCAAAAGAGGATAGACTGCTGGACCACGTCTTCGACCTTCAGGCCAATGAAGTCTTCAGGGACTTTGAGCTCACTGTCGTCTTCCTTTTTCGCAGCGAAAGTTCCCGGGATGATTTCCTTGACCCTTTCAAGGATATGTTTAGCCAAACCGACGCCGCCGGAGGCCTTGTCGTCAACGAAAAAGGCGAGTACCTCTGCATCTATAACCGCCACAAGTGGACCCTGCCCAAAGGGGGAGTAGAATGGCTCGAACCCGTGGAGCAAGCCTCAGTCAGAGAAGTCAAGGAAGAAACCGGCCTCGATGAAGTGAGCATCCTCCATGCCTTGCCCAGTACCTACCATACCTTTCGCAGAAAAAGGAAATGGGTCTTGAAAACTACCTATTGGTACAAGATGGAGGCCTCTGAGGAAGAAGAATTATTTCCGCAAGAGGAAGAAAATATCGAAGCCGTAAAGTGGATGAGCAAAGAACAATGGCTCGAAGTCGCAGCCCAAAGCTATCCCCTGACCCGCCACCTCTTCCAGCATGAATTTACCAAAAGCCTCATCCCTCCCACCTCATCTCCCCAGTAATTTGCCTATCGAAGACGGAGTTTTTACCCACTTTTTGAATCATGACCTTTATGGCATCAAATAAATGCCATAATTTTATCCCCTGGGTTTGAACCGACCCGACACAGCAGCAATGGACAGTATGAAAGGATTGATCACATTTTTCCTGATGTTATCTTGTTTGACCTCCCCCCTTTTTAGCCAGGTGGCCTTCTGGCAAAAATACATGGGAGGAGAGGCCTACGACAAAGGCAAAAAGATTTTTCACCTGGAAGATGGAACCCTCATCATATGCGGAGATTCCTACTCAAAAAAGTACCTGGGCCAGGGCAATCATGGAGATTCAGACATCATGATCCTCAAGTATTCCACCCAGGGCACCGTCTTTTGGAAACGACTTCTGGGAGGTAGTGGAGAGGAATCCATGGGAGATTGTATCGCCACCCGTGATGGAGGTTTCCTCCTCGTGGGCCATAGCAACTCCTCTGATGGCGACCTTTCTCAAAACAAGGGAGGTTCTGACATCTGGATCGTCAAACTTAACGCTAAGGGAGATACTGAATGGAGCCGGACCATAGGAGGCATCAACGACGACCGGGCGACCAGCGCCATCGAACTGACCCAGGGAGGCTACCTGATTGGGGGGGAGGCAGGTTCGCCAAATATGTCCTATCATCGTACCCATCACGGAGGACTTGACGCATGGCTCGCCAGGTTAAACGAAAAGGGAGAGGTCATTTGGGAAAAACAATATGGAGGTTCAGCCAATGAACAATGCAGACGCCTCCACCAACTCGACGAAAACCGCTTCTTTCTCGCCGCAAGTTCCGACTCTAAAGATGGAGACCTCCCCAGAAACCTGGGCCAGAAGGATTGTTGGTTTTTTCAGGTAAATGGCGACGGCGAACTGACAGATAGCAGGGTATATGGTGGCTCCGCCAATGACCTTATACATACCAGCCTCATGGATGACCAGGGAAGGCTTGTCATGGCAGGTACGACCTTCTCGGGGGATGGAGACATAAAACGACAGCAGGGGCTTGGAGACTCCTGGATTTTTCAGGTAGATACCCTAGGGAGAGAAATTTGGAGTCGCACCTACGGAGGAATACGCCCCGAAGGATTTCTGGACATCAAAGCTACCCAGGACGGAGGCTTTATCCTCTGCGGATTGACCAAATCCAGAACAGGAGAAGGAGATATCGAATACAATTCGGGATACTACGAAGGCTGGATTTTCAAATGCAATGATCAGGGAGAAAGGCTATGGTCAAGGACCATAGGCTATGAAGGCAAGGATGTGCTCAGTTCTTTGGTAGAGGTACCCAAGGGAGGATATGTAGCCCTGGGATATGCCACCCAAGCCCGGGAAGGCTTTATCTTGCCTGAACACAAGGGTGTCGCGGACTTCTGGCTGTGCAACATCAGCGACCCCGAGCGAGAGGGAGTCAAGCCCTACGTCACCCCTCCCCTTCTGATCGGCTCCATCAAAGACAGAAGCAATAGCAAAGCGGTCTCCGCCACCCTGACCCTCACTGAAAACAAGACCCTGGATTCCCTGGCCAGTGTTAAAAGCAGCCAAGATGACGGGTCTTACGCCCTCATCATGCCCGCCTATGGCCTCGTGAGTATCAACGTCCTCGGCGAGGGCTACATGTTTTATGGTAGGGACTTCTTGATGGATACCGTGATCGACCGGACTACCCTAAGTCAAAATATCCTTTTAGATCCCATCGAGGTAGGAACCAAGCTGATCTTAAAAAATATCTACTTCCGCACTGCACGCTGGGACCTCCTCGAAGGCTCCAACGCAGAGTTGGAAAGGGTTCGGAAATTTCTTCTCCTCAACCCCCGGGTGAGGGTGGAAATCAGTGGACATACCGACAATACCGGCAAGCGTAGGACCAAAGAAGCCCTCTCCCTCAACCGCGCCAACGCAGTCAGGGACTACCTTCTCCGCCAGGGCATTCCCCCTTATCAAATGACGGTAAAAGGATACGGCATGTACCGACCCATCGCTTCCAATAAGACACCCGAAGGAAGGGCCAAAAACCGAAGGGTGGAAATAGAAGTGATCAGGAAGTAAGCCTAAAGGATATCAATAAACTCGTAAAAGCCTTTTTTGTCGGCCAGCCACTCGGCCCCTACTACCGCTCCCAGGGCAAAGCCCCTGCGGTTGTGGGCCACGTGCTCGATACTGAGGCTGTCAATCTCGGAGTGATAGCTGACCTTGTGCCTTCCTATGATCTCCCCACTTCGCACAAAACCGACAGATAATTCATCCTCACGAGGGGCACGGTCGCGGAGGTCTTCCCCTGCTAGGGTAGATTTTCTGTCCAGCCGCTCGATCAGGTCTCTGGCCAAGGTGTGGGCTGTACCGCTTGGCCCATCCGATTTGTAGCGGTGGTGCTGCTCCTCGATAAAGGGATCATACTGCTGGTAGGGATTCATTAGCCTGGCCAGCCGGCGATTCAGTTTGAAAAGCATGTTTACGCCGATAGAAAAATTCGAAGCGTAGAGGAAGGCCCCCTCTTTCTCCTTGATCCTCCTCCGGTACTTGTCCATATCTTCATACCAGCCTGTAGTCCCTGTAAGCAAAGGAAGTCCCTGATCAATAATGACTTCGAAGTTGCCTTCAAAGCTCTGTGGATGGGTAAACTCGATCACTGCATCGCAGCCCTCAGCGCCTAGGTTGTCGAGTTCATGTCTATTGTCCTTGTCGATCTTGGCTATGATCTCGTGGCCTCGCTGCAGGGCTTCCTGCTCAACGGCCTTTCCCATTCGCCCGTATCCAATCAGGGCTAGCTTTAATTGCATGGATATTGTGTGATTTTTTGGAATGAAAAGTAAAACCCAGCCCTATGCCGGGTCCGGAAATAGGACCCTCTATCCAGGTAGGGCCTACCTTAAGGCTCAGATCTTCTGAGACGTCAAAATCCTTGAGGTGGGCATCTACATAGGCCTCTACGGCGCCTATCCCATGCCAGGCAATGAGGATAAGAATGGCCTGATCCCTGCGCTGCCGCCAAGTTTCCCGCTGCCTCCTCAGCCCCTGACCGTCCCCAACGACTCCTTCCGGCCTTTCGCAGCCATTCTCAAAACAGAAAAAAGCCCTCCTGTAAAGGCTGTACTGAGAGTTGGTAAATGCCAACCATCCACCTATCGCCGCATAGCCGGTATAAAAGATGGGGACCTTCCAGCCGGAACGGTTGTAGACCTGACCCAGGCCCGGAAACATCAGGCTGCGCTGCCAGGCCACTGTGGGATCAGGACTCTCCGTCCAGGGAGCAGGAAAAAAAGCCTTGGGTAAGGGAATGAAGATATCATCCCTCCAGGGAAAGCTAAGCTTTAGCTTTTTCTTGTCATTTTCTGTAACAACCCGGGGCAACTCTTCCTTTATCTGATTAGCCAGAGAAGAGGACCCAAAACCCGGAGCCTCTCTCTTTTCCATGCTGTCTTTTGCCAGGGGCTTTGAAAATTCACCCCGAAGGCTATCAGCCTGGGCAAATACGCAGTCCCTCATCCCCAGCGACAGAAAGATCAAAAAAAGGATTCCTCTCATTTTATTGCGGATTAAAGGCTCTTTAGGAATACATTCTCCTCAAAAGTGTATCCAGAACCCTCGGGCGTTGCCTACACATCCAGAATTTCCAGAATCCTGTTGAGGTCGTCGTTGCTGCTAAAGGGAATGGCGATTTCACCCTTGCCCTCATCATTTTGCTTGAGTTTGATCTTGTTGCCAAACTTCTCTTCCAGCTTTCTGGATAATTCGCGGAGAACAATTTCGTTTCGGTCGGGCTGTACATAGCCTTCCTTTTCCTCCTCGCTCCGGCTTAGGAACTTTTTAACATAGTCTTGAACCTGCCTGACAGACCATTCCTTGTCCTCTATTTCTCCCAGTAAGGTTTTTTGTAAAAATGAATCCGGCAACTTCTTTAGTTCTCTGGAAATGCTTTCCGTCTGCCTGACAGATAAATGCTGGCGCAGGATAATATCAAGGAGGCGGTCCGGAACATCCTGATCCGAAAAACCCTTTAGAGATTTGGCATGACCCATGCTGATCTCCCGCTCCCGTAAGCTCTTCTTGATCGCTTCACTTAGCTTGAGTAGACTCAGATAATTGGTAACCGTGGACCTCTCCTTGCCGACCTTATCACCGACGTTCTTTTGATCAATGCTCAATTCCTCGATGAGGCGATTGTAGGAAAGGGCAATCTCAATGGGATTGAGATCTTCGCGCTGGATATTTTCTATGAGGGCCATCTCCAGCATCTGCTCATCATTGGCTTCCCTGACATAGGTGGGAATGTCCTTGAGATTGGCAAGTTTGGAAGCACGGAGACGCCTTTCACCCGAGATCAGTTCGTAGGCCTTATCTCCCAACTTTCTCACCGTGATGGGCTGAATTACATCGTGAACTTCGATGGACTTGGCCAGTTCCTTAAGTCCCTCTTCGTCAAACTCCTGCCTGGGCTGGTAGCGGTTCTTTTCTATGTACTTCAGGGGAATGCGAAAAACCTCAGTAGGTGAAGAAGAAGCCGAAGACTCCTTGTCTTGCTGAAAATTCGAGTCGGGAAGAATGGCCGACATTCCCCTTCCCAGCGCCTTTCTTTTTGCCATAATATCTCGATAAATAAGCAATCAGGTAAGTCTACAGTCATTGAAAATGCCAGTGAAGAAGACCTACATCCCATTGCGGCTATGAATGTACCTCTATTGTTGGTCAGTTTACCCCTAATTTACAATTTTTTTATAAATGCTAAGGGAGGCAGGCCAAATCCCCGAGCCAATACACAGAGGCTCATCCCCTGATTTTCTGGGCTCAGGCTCACTTCTTTTTGAGAGAAAGCTTTGCGCCTCCTGAGGAGGTTTTATATTATTCCTTAACTTTCAGCCAAATTGTCCGGGATGTTTGCGACTCAATTGATAAAACAGCTTTCTTCATCTGCGACCTTCGCAAGAGGACTCTCCTACTATCGGGAGGGAAGGCTGAGGACCTTGATCAAGAGAGAACAGACCTATCAGGGAGAGATAACTGGCAGCCGTCCCTACTACACCCAAATCAGCATCGAATCCGGCGAAGTCCTGGCCTATTGCACCTGTCCCTACCGGAAGGAGAATTGGTGCAAGCACCTGGTCGCTACGGCCCTGGGCATTCAGGAGGAAGCCTATGAGGAAATTCCCAATCAATCCATAGGCCTGGAACCCCTTAGTGGTTTTATGTCCAAACACGTCAGGGAGGCCAGGCATTTCCACACCTTCGGATTTTTGGAGCAACTGATGGCCAAAAATCCCCATCTACAGGCCGAGTTTTTGAGGTATGTCAGGGCCCTCCCTGGTCCTTTGGTGGATATTCCGCAGACAGCAGAAGACTGGACAGCCTTCATCTCCGAAAAAAACGATGAGTTTCAGTTCCAGGTCGAAGGCAAATGCCTACTCCCCCTCCTCGAAGCCCTTGAATTTGGGCAGTACGACACAGCAGGTCAATATTGGCTGGCCGCCTATGAGGCCTATCTCCACAGCCAGGATGCTCAGGCCCGCTACAAAGTCCAAAGCCTCTCCTCCCTCATGGCGACTCACCTCGAAGATGCCCTCAGAGAGAGCATCCTCCCTCCTCCCCTCGCCAAGCGCCTTATCGAACTGATCTTCTCCCGCTGGGATTACTTTCAACAGTGGGGCCCTCCCTCCTATCAATGGTCTGAGGTTGCATGGCTCTTGGAATTGCTATGCGCAGATATGGTCTCTGCCCAGTTTGTTCAGCACAAAATCACCGCCTACAGCCTCAATGATCCCTTTCTTACCCCAGTAAAGGAAAAAATAGGAGAAATCCTGGGCTAGGCTCCTCCCAGGGTTGATGACAGATATTACCTTCGCCTGACGCTTTTCAGAAAAAGGTGATTCATGGGGTTGCTGCTCAGGCCTGTCCATTCTTTTTGTAGCATCCTGAATGAGCGATCGTAATAGAGGGGAATGATAGGAGCCTCTTCGAGCATCAGACGATCCATTTCCCTGTACAAGGCCTGACGGCTAGAATCATCCGTAAGGGTCAGCGACTTTTCATAGAGTTGATCAAAACGAGGGGAAGAAAAATGGGTAGTATTAGGTCCGGAGGGGGCAAAGTTTTTTGAGTAAAACAAGCCCATATAATTCTCTCCATCGGGATAGTCGGCGATCCAACTGGCACGCCAAAAGTTGACCCTGGAGCCATAGACTTCCCTCCTCAAAGCTCCACTCTGGAGGTTTTGAATGTTGACCTTTACCCCTATGTTTTCCAGGGATTTTTGGACAAAGGCCATGATGGTGGCGTACTCCTGAGTGGCATAAAGGCTCAACTCAGGAAGGCCCTCTCCATTGGGATAACCCGCTTCTGCCAGCAGCTTTCTCGCTTCCTGAGGCTTGTAGGAGAACCCTTTTACTTTTTTATAGGAAAAGCCGGGCATCCCATAAGGAATAAAACCTGAAGTAGCAGGATAGCCCATGCCATTGAGGAGGTAACGAGTGATTTTTTCCCTGTCAATGGCATAATTCAAGGCTTTTCTTAGCCTGGGGTCCTGAAGGGGATGGCCTGCAGCAACCTCAAGGCTGTCATCTACCTGAAAACCCAGGTACTCTGTATTGAGCTGAGGAGCAAGGATAAATTGGTATTCTTCGGCATATGATGTTTTTATGTTCCCATCCCGATTGAGGATTTCATCTTTGTAGCTATTGTCCAGGTCGCCAATAAAATCCAGCTTACCCTGGACAAATTCGATGAAGGCAGAAAGACGGCTGGGCATGAAGCTTACCTTTACTGCGTCCAGATAGGGTAAAGGCTCTCCCTCCTCTGATTCGAAGTATTCTGTATTTTTGTGGAGGATCAGGTAATTGCCCTCCTCCCATCGAAAAAATTTGAAAGGCCCTGTACCGATGGGATGAGACTGAAAATCCTCTCCATAATACTCCACTACTTCCTGAGGAAGGATGTATCCGTATGGCATGGCTAGGAGAGATAGGAAAGCGGGAAAGGGGCGGGTCAATTCGACCTGAAAAGTAGAATCGTCCAACACTCGAAATCCCTCTATTTCCTCCTTTTCTCCACGGGTGTAGGCCTCAAGCCCCAATATTTTTCCACTAAAAACCCATTTTCCTGAAGAGGCTGTCTCCGGATTGCAGATTCGGGTAAAAGAATAGGCAAGGTCTCGAGCGTTCACCTTTCTTGCTTCTTTTGTGGGAAAGGCCTCGTGGGGATGGAAGAAGACTGAATCCCGAAGGAAAAAGGTGTAGCGCCTCCCATCAGGAGAGACTTCCCAACTTTTTGCAATGGCGGGGACGACCCTGAGGGTACTATCGAGGGCCACCAATCCGTTGAATAGCTGGGCAGTCATCCAGATTCGCCCCCGCGAACGAGCGAAGGCGGGGTCGAGGGTGTTGAGGCCTTCAGAAAGGTTCATGTGGAAAACTTCCAGGTTACCCACAGCGCTTTCGTCTTTTCCACAGCTTGTACACAGGCTTATCCCCAATGCACAACATATGAACAAACATATTTTCAATCGGTGGATGAAGGTACGTTTCAATTCTTTATATTTGTAAGAAGCAAACTTAATAAAAACATGGGCAAAATAATTTGTTTAGCCAACCAGAAAGGTGGGGTTGGAAAGACCACTACGGCCATCAATCTGGCAGCCAGTTTTGCTGCGCTTGACTATAAAACTCTCCTGGTGGATGTAGATCCACAGGCCAATGCAACCTCCGGCGTAGGCCTGGATGTCCACGGAATGGAAGCCTCCGTGTACTCCGCGATGCTGGATGAAGAAACCCAGGTCAAGGACCTGATCGAAGAGACAGATTTTCCCAACCTCTACGTCCTACCCTCGGCAGAAGACCTGATCGGAGCGGAGGTAGAAATGGTGGAAATGTCTGGCAGAGAAACCAAAATGCGCCCGGTTCTTCAGCAGCTCAAGGATGAATTTGACTTTATCCTCCTAGATTGCTCTCCCTCATTGGGTCTTATCACCGTAAATGCCCTTTCAGCCGCAGATTCCGTCATTGTACCGGTGCAATGCGAATACTTTGCCCTCGAAGGATTGGGCAAGCTCCTCAATACCATTCGAATCATCCGCCAGGGCCTCAACAAAGACCTGGAATATGAAGGTATCCTCCTGACCATGTATGACAGGCGCCTCAACCTCGCCAACCAGGTCATCGACGAGGTCAAAAAGCATTTCAACGAAATTGTCTTTGATACCATCGTACATCGAAATACGAGAATCAGCGAGGCTCCCTCCTTCGGGATGCCAGTCCTTGCCTTCGATGCAAAGTCCAAAGGAGCTGTCAATTACATGAACCTAGCTAAGGAAATTCTCGAAAAAAACCGCATGCCCCTGGCCAAAGCCATGGCTTAAATTGATGCTCATAAAGCTGACTGACCAGGGCATAAAGCTTGTGTAGAACATTTTCTACCAGATAAAAAACTCCCTTTCATTTTTTGAGAAGGGAGTTTTTTATTTGCTTTTTTCCAAAAGGGCGAAACTGGTCATTTTATTCTCATGAAATGCATATCCTCATTCCACTAGGGGCGTAAACTATATCAACTTATTCAAACAAACACCCTTTTTTTGCACACAACTTTAAGGCCCTGCCCAACCAGAAAACCAAGTTGTCTCTACAGGCATCCAAACCCAAACACAGTCCCGGGTATTCGAGGTGAAACTTCGATGCCCCTGTCCTGAAAGCCGTGTATAAAGTCTTTGTGGTAGGCATTTTCCCAAGTGCTGCACACAAGCCATTAAGGTCTCATCTTATGACCCAAAGACTTTTTCATGGTTGTGCTGTAGGCTGTCCAGGATTATTCCTGGGCGGCTTTTTTTATGGACGGCGCCAGGTAAAAGTCTTGCTCAAAAAGCTCAGACCGTAATAGCCTGTAACCTCAAGGTGAGAGGCATCCTCAAAGCGAATCTTACAACTGAATTTCATCTGACGAGAAACTGAAAAAATGCTGCCTTTGGACCAAGTGTTATCATTATTATAAACCATGTCCTGAAGGACTATGATTTCATTTTTACCCGTCTCCCTCATCTGCTCGCGAATCTGGCGATCCTGATCCTTATCGAGGGCTTTGATAAAGCGTCCGTGGTACTTGCCATCTTTGCCAATATATACTTCCACAATTCCGTCCCCCTGTTCGCCTGTGGCTATCCAGCGACCCGTAATATCCGGTTGAGCCCATATGAGACCTATCGAAATAAAAAAAAGTGTAGGGAGAATGATCAGGGTTTTCATGAGGCAATGGTTTGTTTGCGGTCTTATGATATTTAAACAACGATCCCTTTTAAAAAAAAGTGGGCTGGGTTCTAGCTTCCACTTCGTTCAAAAAAGACCTAAATGAAAAAGTCTTTATCAATTTAAATATTTAAGCCGATTCTTTCTGGAAAAAAGCCGGACAGAAGTCAGTGCTCAAAAACGCCGGTTCTTTAATCGTGAGCATCATGCATGCCTCAAGCGCTGTTGGACTTATCCAAAATAACATGGTCTAAACCCCAAAAGCGCTATGGGTTGTATCGCAAAAAATGAGTCGTGATTAGCATGAATCTATGTACAGAATATCTGATATGGCCCAAAAGATCATTGATAAATTTATTGGCAGCTACAACCGCTGGTCCAGTTTTCTTACCATTTCATCCTTCCAAGTGGCAAAGTTTCCCTCTGCAATTTTTTTCCGGGCCTCTCCGACCAACCAGAGAAAAAAGTGCAGGTTATGCACACTGGCAATGGTGAAAGCAAGGTATTCCTGGGACTTAAAGAGATGCCTTAGGTAAGCCTTGCTGTAGTGCTGATCTATAAGCGAATCGGAATCCGGGTCCAAGGGGGAAAAATCTTTCTCATACTTTTTATTTTTCATGTTTCGGATACCCTCCCGGGTATAGATGAGGCCATGCCTTGCATTGCGGGTGGGAAGGACGCAGTCAAACATATCTACACCGAGGGCTATGCATTCCAGCAGGTTGACCGGGGTTCCCACCCCCATTAGGTATCTGGGCTTATCCTTGGGCAGAATTTGGCAGGAAAGGTCTGTCAATTCGTACATGATCTCTGCCGGTTCTCCTACAGATAGTCCTCCTATGGCATTTCCTGGCATATCCAGTTGAGCTACAAAATCGGTAGATTCTGTTCGCAGATCCTTGTACGCCCCCCCCTGTATGATGGGGAAGAGGTTTTGGTCGTAGTTGTACAGGGGCCCTTTTTCCCGGTAATACTGCTTGCAGCGACTGGCCCAACGGTGGGTCATGTGCATGGAGTCCTTCGCGTATTCGTATTCACAGGGATAGGGAGGACATTCGTCCAGGACCATGATGATATCAGCCCCGATGGACCGCTCGATATCTATGACAGTTTCAGGTGTAAAGAGGTGCTTGGACCCATCTATGTGGTTAGCGAAGGTTACCCCCTCTTCTGTGATCTTGCGATTGGCTGCCAGCGAATACACCTGATATCCTCCACTGTCGGTCAACAGGGGCCGCTCCCAACCAATAAATTTGTGCAGGCCTCCGACTTCTTCCAAGACCTGGGTCCCCGGCCTCAAAAACAGGTGATAGGTATTACCCAGTATGATTTGTGCCTTTACTTCTTCGGTAAGGTGCTGCTGGGTGAGGGCTTTGACGCTGCCTACCGTCCCTACAGGCATAAAAATGGGGGTTTCTATGCTGCCGTGGTCGGTTTCTATGCTCCCCGCACGAGCCGAAGACTTGCTATCTGTATGTAGGAGTGTATATTTGAGCTTCATTCACCGTTGATTAACCCCCAAAGGTACGACAAGAATTTATTTGCAAAAAAACTAAGGCATGGATACTCAGGGAAGCTGTACATTCCACCTCCGGGGAGAGGAAATTCACCTGCTAAGCCAGCGGGCTCTGTGGTGGCCCAAAGAAAAGAGCCTGCTCATTGCCGACCTGCACCTGGGCAAATCAGGACATTTCAGAAGCCACGGGATTGCCGTACCCTCCCTCGTCAATGTCGCTACCCTTCAACGCCTGAACCGACTCCTCAACGATTTTCAGCCAGAAATGGTCATCTTCATGGGCGACCTTTTTCACTCCACCTACAACAAAGAATGGGAAGCCTTCAAAAAGGTCATCAGAGACTTTCCGGTAGAATATCTCCTCGTCCAGGGCAACCACGACATTCTCCCCAAAGAAAAGTATGAGGACACAGGTATCACCTTAAAAAAAGGTAGCTATCCCCTTTCTCCTTTCTTACTTTCTCACGAACCCCTGACCGATCATAAAGGCGATGATTATGTGCTGGCAGGACATATTCATCCCGGTGTACGGATGAGAGGAATGGCACGTCAGGTCATGAGCCTCCCCTGTTTTTTCTTTGGAGAAAAACAAGGAATTCTCCCTGCCTTCGGAGACTTTACAGGCCTTTTCATCATGGAGCCCAGAGAAGAAGACTGTCTTTTTGCCATTGTAGAAGAGGAGATTCTTCAGGTAAATGGGGGAAGTAGCCCCAGTTTTCCTCAATAAATGAGGAAATGTGAATAAAATTGAAGTCAACTTTAATCCCGCTCATTATATTAGCATCCACCAATGAAAATGGATGTAAATTTTCCACATAAGCAATTGGCCCTGTTCGATGCCAAAAGATTCAGCAATCCCCAGCTGACCCTCTTTGACGTGGCTCCTTTCTGTACCTCACTCCCCCCTACCAAAAGAAAAAGGCGCAAACGACCAGCTTCCCTTCCAGCCCGAATGAATAGCCCTGTAATACGGGAAGTAGAGGTTTCTCTCTTAGGATAAGTTCTGAAGGAGATCATTTTTCGACATCTCACGCCTCGCCTACCCCCTGCTTTATCCTATTTTTTCACATTCAAGAAATAATACTTTTCGAACAGTCCCTTGTCATCATGAACCTCTGTCATGTAGGGCAGTTGGGTTTGGGTATCTATATACAGCAAGACGTACTTGGCATAAGAGTTAGGCACTTTGATTGTCTTCCCTCCAATGTCATCATAAGTCTTGGATAAATCTGGGTTGAGCTGCATAATCTTGTAGGCGCTGAGATTTTGCTTAGCAGCAATGGAAAGGACAGTTTCACCTTTTTTTGCAGTGTAAGAAGTGAATCCATATCCTTCGTCAAAGACTTCGATCTTGCGGCAGGATCGGCCATCAAAGTTGGTGATTCCCTTATCGGCAAATACCTTTTCGTATCTGCCTTCCTTCCTGGCTTTTTCTTCGGCGGCTTTCATCAGGTTGACAATTGGTACAAAGCCCGTGGCCGTAATGGGGTGGTGGGTGTTGGCCATGATGGTGTTTCCGTGAATGTAAAAATCCTTGGGAACCGTGGCCAATTTCAGGTCAATGTAAACCGTCACGTAGGAGGACTTTTTCGTTTCATCATATAAGACTCTTGTGCCTTTATTGGGCTCTATCATGTTGATTTCTATCTTAAGGGGGCGGGTAGTCATGTCCACATTGAGGAGCTTTTCAGATAAGGAGGAAGAAGAGCCCTTGTCCATCCTTTCGAAGGAGCGGAACTTAAAAGATACCTTATGGGTCTGGCGGACGGCGCTGTACATACGATCAAGGGCAGCTTCCTGAGCCTGTGCCAGCGAAGGAAAACCAAAAAGACAGAAAAAAAGGAAAATTGCCTTTGCGGGCATCGAGCGAGACTGCATAAGAATGAGATTGGATAGGTGGAACACAATGGAGTAAACGAATATGAGTAAAAATTGATTCCCTTACCCCACGGATGAGGGGGAGAATCACTGGATTTCGTAGACAAGGCTTCAAGACCTACCTTATTTTTTCTATTTTTGTATGCTTCCCAAAGAAGAGTGAAAGCATTTTATGAATCGTAAAGAAGAAATTAAAAGGAGACGGACCTTCGCTGTCATTGCCCACCCGGATGCCGGCAAGACTACCCTTACCGAAAAACTCCTCCTTTTTGGAGGAGCCATCCAGACGGCCGGGGCAGTAAAGTCCAACAAAATAAAGAAGGGAACGACCTCTGACTTTATGGAGATCGAAAAACAGCGGGGCATCTCTGTGGCTACCTCCGTGATGGGCTTCGAATACCGGGGCCTACAGGTAAATATCCTTGATACCCCCGGCCACAAAGACTTTGCTGAGGATACCTATCGCACCCTCACCGCCGTAGACTCCGTCATCGTGGTGATCGACGTAGCCAAAGGTGTGGAGGAACAAACCGAAAAGCTCGTCGAAGTCTGCCGGATGCGCGACACTCCCATCATGGTCTTTGTCAACAAACTCGATCGGGAAGGCAAGGACTCCTTAGAACTCCTCGACGAAATAGAAGAAAAGTTACAGCTCAACCCCATTCCCCTATCCTGGCCTGTAGGTATGGGAAAGAACTTTAAGGGTGTCTATTCGATGTTTGATAAAAACTTGGTCCTTTTTACTGCTCATGGGAAGCACATCGACCAGGATGCTATGGTATTCGAGGACCTCAGCGATCCCCTGCTGGAAAATATGATAGGCGACTCTCCTGCCCGGCAGTTGAGAGAGGAGGTAGAGTTGATCGAGGGGGTTTATCCTCCTTTTGACATGGCCACTTACAGAGAGGCCCAGGTATCCCCGGTCTTTTTTGGTTCTGCAGTCAATAACTTTGGGGTAAAGGAACTGCTGGACTGCTTTGTGCAAGTAGCCCCCTCTCCAGGGGAGTCTCTGACTGAGGAGCGTCCCATAGATCCCTTCGAGGAGCAATTTTCAGGTTTTGTATTTAAAATACATGCCAACATTGATCCCAAGCATCGCAACAGGGTCGCCTTTGTCAGGGTTTGTTCAGGAAAATTCGAGCGGGGAAAGGCCTACAAACACATTCGACTGGGAAAAAACCTGAAGTTTTCCAATGCCACCACCTTTATGGCTTCGAAAAAAGAGATCGTTGAAGAAGCCTTTCCCGGTGATATTGTGGGCCTCTACGACACGGGCAATTTCAAAATCGGTGATTCCCTCACCGAGGGGGAAAGCCTCCACTTTACGGGCATTCCAAATTTTGCTCCCGAATTGTTTCGCTATGTCGAAAACGCCGATCCCATGAAGTCCAAGCAACTAGCCAAGGGCCTGGATCAACTGATGGATGAAGGAGTGGCCCAGCTATTTTTTCACCAATATACCAATCGCAAGCTCATCGGGACAGTGGGTGCCCTTCAATTTGACGTGATTCAACATCGACTGAAAAATGAGTATGGGGCTACCTGTCGCTACGAAACAGCCTCTCTTCACAAAGCAGTTTGGATTACAGCCGAGGATCCTGCCGTCCTGAAAGCCTTTAGGACAAGGAAAGCCCGCAACATGGCGAAAGATAAACACGGAAACGACGTATTTTTGGCTGAAACTTCCTGGGATTTAAATTCTACCCAAGAATTGTTTCCCGATGTGAACTTTCATTTCACCAGTGAATTTTATTCTTAATCATAAAAAACAGCTCCAAATTCTGCGTTTTAGCCTCCTAGGTGAAGTTTCTTGATAGAAGATTTACTTCTTTATAGTAAAAATTATTTTTAGGATAATATCTTCTTTCTCCTGTAAAAAATCCGGGTTAAAATTTCAAAATCGGGTTGCTTCGATGCGGTCCCTCTTGTAACTTATAAATAAAAGTTAAACGAGCGGGACTTTTGGTTTATGCCAGTTTTTGAAGCCATAAAGAACAACGACCTTAGCTGCCTACATGCTTATCTTTCCGGGGGGGGCAATCCCGACCTGGTGGATGAATACGGCAATGGCTTGATCCATCTGGCAATCTGTGATGGCAAACTGGCTACGGCTGAGGTTTTGCTGAGGCACGGGGCCTCCCCTTCTCTAGAGGATGGTTTTGGTAATCTTCCTCTTCATGTGGCTTGTATATATGGAGAATGGGAAGCCGCCAGACTTCTGGTGGGTTTTGGAGCAGAAATGGACGCCACCTCCGAAAAGCGTCCCTGGACCCCATTGATGATCGCCCTCAATGAAAGGCATATTCATCTTGCCAATTGGCTCATTGAGATGGGGGCAAACACAGACTTTGTAGAGGAAGAAGAAGGTTGGACCCCTTTTTTGGTGGCCTGTGAGAATGGCCTGAAAGAGGTTAGCCTTGAAATGATCAAGAAGGGAGCTCACCTGGACGCTGCCATCAGGGCTGGAGATATCGCAGGCAGGTCTGCCATTCATCTGGTGGCTTATCACGGAGAAGTAGATCTAATAAAAGTCCTGGTGGAAGAAGGAGTAGATGTCAATGCCAAGCCCATCGGAGGGGGGCTGAGTGCCCTTCACTGGGCCGTCTACAACGATCATCAACCCTTGGTTGACTTCCTACTGGAGGTCGGTGCTGACCCCAACATGCCCGCTGCCGGTATCTACGATGACCGCACTCCTCTCCACTACGCCGTCACCTGTAAGCGAGGCCACATGCTTCCAGGCCTTCTCAGGCACGAGGCAGACCCCCTACAACCCGACATCCAGGGAAGGACAGCCCTGGATATTGCATGGCAGTTTTATCGGGAAGGCAGTAAGGGTATCTACAGAGATATGCTCGTCCTCCTGGAAGACTTCGCCTAAGGTAAACCCTTTTTCTCCTCCACTTTGCTTTCTTCCCTCCCCAGGTCGATTAGGCAAAACATGAATGCCTTGTCATTTCTTCAACAATTGCTAAATTGTGGAAAAAGTAACTACCTGATCTCCCTTCAAATACAGTAATTGATTTCAGTCCCTGCAACGGATCGATAGCTATCCTCAAATCATCACTCTACAAACACGCAACTATGTTTCGATCACTGGCCATCGCCGTGAGTTTGTGCTTGTTTTTCCAAGTATCCTTAGGTCAGGAAGCCAAATCTCCTGCCTATCACGGAGCTTCTCCCTTCCGCACCCTCGATCTCAAAGATCCTAAGGCCGGAAGCCTTCAGAAATCCACCAGCTTCGACTTCAATAAATTCACCAATGCCAAGTTTATCCCCCCCAGAACGCGAAAGTGCGGAACTACCGATACCGAAAAGACCCGTTCCCTCAATCAGGCGGTAGAAACGGTAGAGCAGTTCGAGCAATGGATGGAGCGTAAAACCAACCTTTTTACCATGAACCAAAGGGCCTCCGCACGGGGACAGGAAGTCTATACCCTACCTGTAGTCGTCCATGTAATCTACAGCCGCCCAGAGGAAAACATATCTTCCGAGCAAATTCTCTCTCAGATTGAGGTGCTCAACGAGGATTATCGCAGAACTAATGAGGATCAGGACCAGACTCCAAGGGAGTTTCGCAGGATAGCTGTCGATACCGGCATAGAATTTTGCATGGCCTCTATTGATCCTAATGGCAATCCCACCGATGGCATAAACCGTGTCTCCATGTCCGGAGCCCCATTTACGGAGTCCTTTATGAATGGAGTTGTCAAACCTCAGACCATTTGGGACCCCACGAGGTACATGAACATCTGGGTGGCCAACCTCTCCAATGGCATCCTGGGTTTTGCTCAATTTCCCGAATCGGGCAACCTCGTAGGACTGCCCGGAGCACCTGGAGGAACCAAAACCGACGGAGTTGTCCTCAACTACCTGGCTATGGGAACCACTGGCACAGCTATCGCCCCCTTCAATCACGGGCGAACTGCCACCCATGAGGTGGGCCATTTTTTGGGTTTGAGACATATCTGGGGCGATGGCCCCTGCGGAAAAGATGATTTCTGTGATGATACCCCTGAAGCAGGACAACCCACCTTCAACTGTCCCCCTACTGGCATCAGTTGTAATGGAGAACGGGCCATGATTGAAAACTTCATGGACTATACCGATGATGCCTGCATGAACCTATTTACCAACAGCCAGCGGCTACGCATGCGGACCGTCATGGAAAGCAGTCCAAGGCGACAGTCCCTGCTCAACTCCAAGGCTTGCGGAGCTGGCGTCCTCCCACCAGAGCCAGATTTTACTGCCGATGTACGCCTGGGCTTTGCCGGCCTGAGAGTTCAATTTACAGATGAGAGCAGCCACGAGCCAGAAACCTGGAACTGGAGTTTTCCCGGTGGACGTCCTTCCTCCTCCGGAAGATCCGATCCGAGGGTTACCTACAAAGAACCCGGGGTCTACCGCGTTTCTCTTACTGTAGCAAACCGTGGAGGAAGCAAAAGCATCAGCAAGGAAGGCTTTATCGAGGTTTTGGCTACCTACGATACCATACCCTATCTCCTGACCTTTGAAGGGGAAACTTTTCCGCCTAAACACAGCATCCTTCGCAATATTCAGGATGATAAGTACCAATGGAAGCGTACAGAAAAAGTGAGTGGAAGAGGCCAGGGAAGGGCATCCCTCATGATCAATCACTTTGACAACAACCTGCTCAATTCCTCCGATTGGTTTGTCTCACCTCTGCTAAAAGTAAATCAGGAGGGAAAGATGGTCCTCAGTTTTGACTTGGCCTATGCCCCCTTTAATGATAACTATACCGATACCCTGGGGGTCTTTATTGCCACGGATTACGGCACGACCTTTAAGAACATCTATTACAAGGGAGGCAAGACCCTCAGTAGTAGGGAAGAAAATGAGATTCAGAAAGCTTTTGTGCCCCAGAGCCAAGACTGGAAGAGAGAAATCATTGACCTGAGCGCTTATCAGAACTTCGAAACTGTCCAGGTGGCTTTTGTCAGCTTCAATGGGCATGGCAATAATTTGTTCCTAGACAATGTCTACCTGGGCCCTGAACAAGGCAGCGGTTTTGAGCCTAGCTTTACCCAAAATAGTGCAAGCCTCTGCCCAGGACAGTCCGTTACTTTTGAAGACCAGACTAAAGGTAAGGTGGAGAAAAGAATCTGGTCCTTCCCCGGAGGATTTCCCGCCAGCGATACAGGTAAAACTCCCCAGGTACGCTATGACAGCGCGGGGACCTACGATGTAAGCCTCACCATCATCAATGAATACGGTGAGCGTAGCACCGAGAAAAGAAATGCCATACGCATAAGCCAGAGTCCTGACATTAGCCTAAAAGCCACCAAGACACGGATATGTAAGGGGGAAGCCATCGAACTCATCGCCGAAGCCGATGTCCCGTATAAGTGGTACCTCGAACCCGGTATCCCTCCCCCTCTCGGCGATCGGATCACGCTCAACCCAAAAAAGGATTTTGTCTACCGCATCGAAACCCTGGGCCCGGGAGCCTGTAAAGCCAAAGCCGAAGTAGCCGTACGGGTAGACCAGGAAAAGACCCTGACCCTCACTCCTCCAAGTAAAAAAATCTGTAAGGGAGAATCTGTGGACATTCATGCTACGGGAGCCATCTCCTATCATTGGCTCCCTACCATGGGCCTCAGCAGCCCAAACAGTGGAATCACCAAGGCCAGCCCTACCCTTACGACCACCTATGTCGTCACAGGAACCACTGTCGAGGGCTGTGTCATCCAGGATTCGGTGACCATCGAAGTTCAGGGTGGCCCCGAAAACCTGGACCTTAAAGCCAGTAAGCAAAAAATTTGTCAGGGAGAAAAAATTAGCCTAAAAGCTCAGGGAGCTTCCAGCTACAACTGGTCGCCCTCCACGGGCCTCAATAAGACAGATGGAGCCAGCGTAACGGCTCGCCCCGATCAAAGCACCACTTACCGGGTCTCTGGCATTACCTCCAATGGATGTGAAGCCTCACGTTCCCTGACCATAGAAGTCGATCCGGGACCAGCGCTTCAGGTGATGGCCGCCCAGAAGATCCTCTGTCCCGGCGAAGAAGTCTTTCTCAATGCCTCTGGGGCAGATTCCTATACTTGGATCGCCGGGGAAGGCCTGCTCGACAGAAATGGCCCTGCGGTCTACGCCAGACCTCTCAGACCCACCACCTACACCTTAGTTGGCAAGACAGGATTTAACTGTACCGATACCGCGAGGGTGGAAGTGGAAGTCCTGCCCGCATCCAGAATTGAGCTGAGGTCCAGCAAGTCTTCTGCCTGCCTGGGAGAATCAATCACCGTATTTGCCGAGGGTGGCAATCGCTATCAATGGTTTCAGGATGGCAACCGACTAGACCTCTCCCTCAGAACTCAGGAATACAGCACCATCCTTTATGACCCCACCAAGATCACTGTGCTGGGTAGGGATGAGCGGGGCTGCGAATCACAAGCCTCCATAGATATTGCCCTGACCAATAGCCAGGTCGAGACTTTTGCAGACTTCGAAGCTTCCCGCTCAGTCACCTGTGCGGGTCAGGAAATAGAATTTCGTTCTCTCAGCAGGGGGGCCACCCAGTTTTTTTGGGAATTTAAAGGAGGAACACCACGTACATCCACCGAGGAAAACCCTGTTGTGGTTTTTGAAGAGGAGGGCTTTTATGATGTCTCCCTTGTAGTCAGGGGATGTGATGGTAGAGCCAAAGAAGAAACCAAGGAGGGTTATATCGTAATTTCTCAGCCCTTTGAATTTGAGTTGAGTGAGGAAGTCGTCAATATCTGCAAGGGAAGCGATTTCACAGTAAAGGCCAAAGGTGCAAGAACCTATGAGTGGTTTCCCTCCGACGGACTGGACCAGAGCCAGAGTTCAAGGGTGAGGTTAAGTCCCAGGAGAGATATGACCTATACTGTGATAGGAACGAGTGATCATGGGTGTATCTCAGAAAAAACACTACAGGTCAACCTGACCAGTGCTTCTGATCCTGTGCAGATCGAAAATATCTCTCCCGTCATCTGTGAAGGAGAAGCCGTCAGCCTCAGGGTCAATGACCCGGGCATTGACCTAAAATGGGAGCCTTCCAGAGATATCGAAACCTCGGGAAATGGGGCCGTACTGGCCACTCCTTCTAATACGACCCTCTACACTGTGAGCCGCACCGATATTGACGGATGCCAATCTCAGGATACCATCACTGTCAAGGTATTGCCCAAGACCAACCTTACCCTCATCCCCGAAAAAGTAGAAATTTGTCCCGGCAACCAGACTACCCTCAAGGTCCTGAATGAAGGAGTCTTTACATGGGCCCCGGCCTATGGGCTCTCCAGTACCCTGGGCCAGGAAGTCATCGCCTATCCGGGAGAAACGACAACCTACACTGTAAGTGGCAAGGATGAAAGCGGATGCCCCAGCGAAGGGAGGGTAATAGTCGAGGTCAAAAGTCCTTCCAGCATACAAATAAGGGCTAGCAAGGAACAATTATGTTTGGGAGACAGCACTGCCATCACGGTCAGCGGAGCCAGCAATGTCAGTTGGAGTCCCTCCCGTGGACTCAGCCAGGACAGGGGTTCACGGATCATGGCCTTCCCCAGGGAGACCACCACCTACACCCTTACTTCTGCCAATGATGAATGCAGTGCCGAAAAAGATATTACCATAGAGGTAGTAGAAGCCGAACCTGTATTGATAGAGCCATCCCAGGCCGAAATATGTCAGGGCGATACCTTAACCCTCCTGGCCAGTAATTCTTCCAGCTACGAATGGGAGTACGCCGAGGGTATATCCAATAACTTTGGCCCAGAGGTTCAAGTCTTCCCCAGGCAAACAACCTCCTTCACTGTATCCGGTTATGACTCTCATGGCTGTAACAGCCGGGGTTCTGTTACAGTAACTGTAAGAGAGGGAGATTTCATTGAGGCAGAGGCATCTGCAGCCAGTTTCTGTGAAGGAGATGGGGAAATATCTCTGTCTGCCCGGGGTGGAGTTAGCTACCGATGGCTGCCTGCAAGTGGATACCTCGGCAACACAAGAGGAATAGAAGTGAAGGTAGCCCCCGAAGAATTGACCATCTACAAAGTCGTAGGTGAGGATGAATTTGGATGTAAGGATACGGCCATAGTAAAGGTGGGTGTAGGTTCACCCCTGGCGGACTTTAGGGCTTCACGGACGGAAATCGATCTCGCCAAAGAAGAAGAGAGTGGAGCCGTAGCCTTCACTGACCTCACCCCCAATGCAGAAAGTTGGCTTTGGGACTTTGGCGATGGATCTGTCTCCCGCGACCAGGACCCCCAGCATATCTACACCCAACCCGGCAACTACACTGTAACCCTACAGGTGAGCGATGGAACTTGTTCGGCGACGGCCACCGAACAGATTACTGTCAAGAATTCAAGTAGCCTCTTTGACATCAGCGAAGATGGAAATATTAAGGTAAATGAGGGAGATCAGAACGGGCTCTTCCTCCTCAGCATTGAAAGTCCTCGTCCTATGGCCCTGGAAGTCAGGCTTCTTAATGCGCAAGGGGCACAGTTGCTCGCCGGTATCCTCCAAGTAAACGAAGGAATCTACCAACAAGAAATCAACCTCATCGGCTATGAAAAAGGGACCTATACCTTACAGATTCTGGATGGGGCGGATATCAAAAACCTGGAATTGAATTACGATTGACATCTTTCAATATAAGAAGACAGCAAAAAGCCTCGATTCGTTATGAATCGAGGCCTTACTTTTAATCTTTACCTATTGGCAGAATATCAATAGGCTTTATCTTCTTACTCCTTGGAATTAATCCCTTCCACCGAAGAACCTCAGGAGGAAGAGGAAAAGGTTGATGAAGTCGAGATAGAGCTGAAGAGCACCGATGAGGGCAATTTTCTTGCTGGAATCCTCCTCGGGATCTACAGAACCTCCTATACGCAGCATTTTTTGGGTATCATAGGCGGTGAGTCCTGAAAAAATCAAGACGCCTACGCCAGATATGATATAGTCAAAGGTATCCGACTGGAGAAAAAAGTTGACCACCATGGAAATGATCAGTCCGATCAGAGCCATATAAAGGATAGAGGAATATTTGCTGAGGTCGATCTTGGTCGTATAACCCAGCAGCGCCATAGAAATGAAGGTACCCGCAGTGATAAAAAAGGTGTTTGCGATGCTACCCATAGAGTAAACGGCAAAAATCACCGAGAGGGTAATTCCATTTATAATGGCATAACTTCCAAAAGCAGCGGTTGCCTGTCCCAAACTCATTTTGTGTACCCGGGCACTCAGGAAAAAGACCAGAGCTAAAGGAGCAAAAAGAGTGATGTAAAAGACAATTTTATTTTGGATAAAAAATTGCCACAAAGCGGGCGTCTGAAAAACGAGCCAAGCTGTCAATCCGGTCAGCGCCAGGCCAATAGCCATGTTGGTAAATACATTTCTCAGAAAAGCATTGGCCATCTCATCCGTGAAAGGCTTGGAAGATGGCTGAAAAGGTTCTGCTGTATTTCTGTATCTAGAGTCTTCCATTAATTAATTTTGTTACTTTGTACTGTAGACACGATAATACGAATAAATCGAGACAAAGGATATAAAAATATTCAATGAATCTGAGCCCTCCACCCAGAATTTTGGCATTGGCCCCTGGCCCATTCTTTAAACAGACATTCCTTAAAAAATCCTCGGGAGTCTTGGAGGCTTTTAGCCCAATCCTTTGTAAAATAGAGGAGGATTGAATCAGAATTCTTTGCACTCGCTTACATACGTATGAGTGCCAAATTTCTATGGAACCATGAAGTTATTTTGTAGACTTACCTTTTCTATTGTCCTCCTATTTTTGTCCTCTTGCATCAGTGTCAACAGGGCCGAGAAGAAAGTTACTCCCCTCCCCCTGGATGACATAAAGCTTCCCACTGGCTTTGAAATCAGCATTTTTGCAGAAGGAATCGACAATGCACGGTCCCTGGCTTTGGGGACTCAGGGAACCATCTTTGCCTCTACCCGCAACCTGGATAGGGTCTATGCCCTGCTTGATACAGATCAGGATGGAAAGGCCGATCAAAGCTATGTGGTAGCCAAGGGCCTTAAAGTCCCCAATGGCCTGGCCTTTCGGGATGAAGACCTCTACATCGCAGAAATCGATAAAATATGGAGACTGGAAGGCATCGAAGACCGCCTTGCCAATCCTCCTTCCCCTGTCCTTGTCGCCGATGGTTTTCCCGATGATCGCATGCATGGCTGGAAATATCTCGGTTTCGGGCCGGAGGGCAAACTCTACATGCCCATAGGTGCTCCCTGCAACATTTGTGAACGAGAAAAGGAGATGTATTCTACCATTCTTAGGATGAATCCGGATGGCAGCGAGCAGGAAATTTTTGCAGAAGGAATACGCAATTCCGTAGGCTTCGACTGGCATCCCGAAACCCAGGAACTCTGGTTTACAGAAAACGGGAGGGACATGCTCGGCGATGATATTCCCAATGACGAACTCAACCACGCCCCTCGCGAAGGCCTTCACTTTGGCTATCCCTACTGCCATGCA
Organism: uncultured Bacteroidia bacterium; assembly: GCA_964564415.1. Lineage (GTDB taxonomy): Bacteria > Bacteroidota > Bacteroidia > J057 > J057 > JALEFZ01. The sequence goes on from CAZMAV010000008.1 coordinate 34,706, forward strand.
GGTGATATCCCCGATCCTCGCTACGGAAAGGGAAAGCGCTGCGGGGACTACCGCGCCCCTGTACAGAAGTTAGGTCCTCACGTCGCTGCATTGGGCATGAAATTTTATACCGGTGAGATGTTTCCCAAGGATTTTAAGAAGCGAATCCTCATTGCCGAGCACGGTTCCTGGAACCGAAAAATCCCCATTGGTTATCGACTTACCATGGTGAGCCTTGATGGGGACCGCTCCCTGGGCTACGAAGTATTTGCAGAAGGGTGGCTGAGGGAGGGAGAAGCATGGGGCAGGCCCGTGGACCTCTTACAACTGCCCGACGGCTCCCTCCTGGTTTCCGATGATTTTGCCGATGTCATATATCGAATCACCTACCAGCAAAAAGGCTAGCAGCCTCGAAATTTCAATGCATCACAGCAGGACTTTTTCCCTAATTTTTTACCACCTTTACCTTTCAAATTTATTTTGAAAAAATTATGGGCCCACGTAATTATATCCTGCTTCTGCTCAGCCTCTTCCTTTTATCCTGTAGTCCAATTTCGGAGGAGAATAAAAAGGAGGATGACCCGAAAAAAGACCCTCCCCAAACAGAAATAAAAGCAGGCACCGAACTCACCCTGGCTTTTTATAACCTTGAAAACCTGTTTGACACAGAGGATCATCCCCAAACCGATGACCAGGACTTCCTTCCAGAGGGTCGCTATCAGTGGACCTCCGAAAAATTGGATACCAAAATTGACAATTTGGCCAAGGTCATCTCTCAGTTGGGAGAGGGAGGACCACAAATCCTGGGCGTGGCTGAAGTAGAAAATAAAGAAGTCCTCCGGCAGTTGGCCCGTAATCCTTTGATCAGTCAAAAAAACTATCAGATTGTCCACGAAGAATCTCCGGACGTAAGGGGAATAGATGTGGGACTGCTCTACGATCCTAACTACCTATCGATTGACGCTTACCGGGCTTTGACCATCCAAAAAAATAGCGATCCCTATTTTCGTACCCGAGATATCCTGGTGGCCTCCGGAAAGGTAAACGGCCAGGAACTACATATATTTGTCAATCATTGGCCTTCACGCCGAGAAGGGCAGGAGGCCAGCGAACCCAATCGCCTGGCTGCGGCAAGAGAACTGAAAAGCGAAATCGACCTGCTGATGGGTAAAAATCCCAATGCAGGTATCATCGTTATGGGAGACTTTAACGACAATCCCACCAATAAATCCATTGCTGGTATCCTTGATGCAGAGGCAAGTATCTTCAATCTCGAAGAAGATCAACTCTTTAATCCCATGGCGGGAATCTTTGATCCCTCGTCCATGGGCTCACTCACTTATCAGGGGAAATGGGACCTTTTCGACCAGATCCTGCTCAGTGAGGACTTGATCGATGGAGAACACGCCTTGTCCTACCTTCCTGGCTCTGTCAAGGTATTCAATGAGGAGCTGGTCAGGGTGCCAAATCGCCAGACTCGCTTTGTGCCGAGAAGAGCCATTTTCAGGGGAGAATTTCAGGATAATGGCTTTAGCGATCACTTTCCCGTTTATATAAAGCTCAATGTCAATCCATAACACCTGCGATTTCAGCATCATCGGCTGCGGTTGGCTGGGCCTCCCCCTGGCAGAAACCCTCATTGACCAGAGATACAGCGTCAGGGGCAGCAGTACCCGGGAAGAAATGCTGCCTATACTTGAGCAAAAAGGCATCATCCCCGACAGGCTCATCCTCAATCCCCATAGCTCTTTGGAGGATTGTAGCCCCTTGTTCCAAGCTCAGACCTTGATTTTGAACATTCCTCCGGGGCGGAGCAACAAAGATGGAGGAAAGACTTTTGACCAGACCATAAGGCGAGTCTTACCTTTAATCGAAAAATCTCCCGTCCAACATCTGCTTTATGTTTCTTCCACCCGGGTCTACCAATCCGAAGTGGGGCTGGTAGACGAGCACCAGAAACTCCACCCAAAAGAAGGCTATTCGGCCATCCTCCTGGAAGTCGAAAAAAGGATTCAAAATCTCCAAACTAAGGCTACGATATTGAGGCTGAGTGGCCTGATAGGAGGAAACCGACACCCTGTCAAATACCTGGCTGGTAGAGAAAATCTCTCCGGAGGAAATGCTCCCGTCAACCTGATCCACCGTGAAGATGCCATAGGCCTGATTTTGGCGATTATTAAACATAATGCCTGGGGAGATACATTTTTGGGAACAGCCTTGAACCATCCCCTTAAGTCTGAATATTATCCTGAGATGGCCCAAAAATACGGGCTGGCTCCTCTTCATTATGCAAAGGAGCCCCAATCTGACTACCCTCGTTTGGACAATAGCTACACCCGAAAGCGGCTGGATTACACCTTTATGTATGATGATCCAGGGCAGATGCCTGTGGAGTTGGAATAATAATCCCCCTTGGAAAATATAGGATAAATGAACTTCCTCCCTCAGGATTGGTTTCTATTCTACCCTTGTATTGAAAAATTATCTTTCGGCAAATGGCCAATCCAAGTCCTGTGCCCTCAAACTGGTCGGAAGTATGAAGGCGGGCAGACATATCGAATACTTTGTCTTTGAATTCTTCTGAAACTCCAATGCCGTTGTCTTTGACGACTACGCGGAGGGAGTCTGGACTCAGTGAATAAGAGAGGCTTACCCTGGGTATGCCTGAATCGTTATATTTCAGGCCATTTTCAATCAGGTCTTGAAACAGCAGTTGGAAGTGAAACTCATGCCCCCACACATTGGGAAGTTCGTCGAAGACCACCTCGACCTTCTTTTCCTTCATTTGATCATGAAGATTTCTTCGGATATCTTTCAGCACCTTAGGTAAGGATATTTGTTTCTTTTCTTCTGGAGGACTGCTCAGGCGACTGAAATCCAGCAGATTTTGGGTCAATTCGTAGAGTTGTAGTGAACTTTCTTTGGCATAATCCAGGTAAATGCGCACCCTGGCTATTGCTTTCTCTTCCAATTGTGTTTCCACCAAGCCCATGAAAGAGTGAATGCTCCTTAGAGGCGTCTTGAAATGATGGGAACAGGCATAGGCAAATTGCTCTAACTCCTCGTTCAATCCCGATAAGGTCTCATTTTGGAGGGCGATCTGACGGTTTTTTTCCTCCAGCCTCTCATTGCTGGACTGGAGCTTAGCTAGCAGGATTTCTTTGGATCTGAGAATTTTTCGTTGTTCAGAAGAAAAAAACCAAACAATGGCTACGATAGCGATGAAATTTGACAACAAGGTACCCGTATAGGAAAAATAATTCATCTCTATCGGAAGGAGGGGGCATAGGCGTGCTGATAATACTCAGTAAAAACGAAGCATAACATGATGAAAGAGAAAAGTATCCAGCGATCGAGGTTTTTCAAAAAAAGGACCATGACCATCAGGCTGATGGTGAGATAGGTAGGCGAAGCCCCCAAGTCCCGTCCGAATATCAAGATTGAGGCACGGATATAGAGAATAAATCCGAGGGTGACGACCCGGCGTGCAACAGCAAATTTTTTCTTGGCATTGAGCCATAATGCTAGGATGAGGATCAAGAGAGAAAGGGTAGCCAAAGCAGTTTCCACCCAGGTAAGCATCCAAATGCTGAGTACCCCCAAGATCAGGGGGATTGGAGCAACGGCAAGGAGGACCTGATTCAAAAGCATCACCCTCCTTCTCTCATATTCGCCAAGAATACCTTCTTCACGGACGCCTATTGAAGACAGCCATTTCCATCTGTCAGGTGCTCTCATGGTTTATGCAATACTTAATATTACACGATCAGCCAATTGACATATCTATTCTAACTTATATAAAATCATGGAATAGGTGTAAGCAAAAATTAAGAATTTGGCGTTTGCAAAGATAAGACTATTTAAAAGGACAGATTTCGCTCCAAAAAAGTCATGTATGCTTGATGTAAATCCCCCTGCATTTACATTATTCTTGTCTGACCTGTTTAAATCAAGGCAGGTATATTTTTCATGATTCGAGCAACGAATTTGAGTTTGCACAGTTATACAGTTGATCATTTCTGCAATAGCAGTTTCACATTTATTTGTCAACAATCACCTTTAACGATGATAGCAGTAATTTCTCCGGCAAAGAGCCTGGATTTATCCGAAGAAAGCAGATATACCTCTACCCACACCCAGCCCCGCCACATCGAAGACAGCAAGATTTTGGTCAAAGACCTGGCAAAGATGAAGGTAGGCCAGTTGGAGAGTCTCATGGACATCAGTGAAAACCTCGCAGAGCTCAATTATACCCGCTACCAGAATTTTAACTTCCCCTTTAATATCGGTAATGCCAAGCAGGCTCTCCTGACCTTTGATGGAGATGTGTATAAAAGTTTTGAATTAGATACCTACAGCGAAGAAGAGTTTGCCTTTGCACAGGATCACTTGCGCATCCTCTCCGGCCTTTATGGATTGCTACGCCCCCTCGACCTTATACAGCCCTATCGCCTGGAGATGGGGACCAGCATGAAGAATCCCAGAGGCAAAAACCTCTACAATTTTTGGGGAGACAAGATTGCCCATGCCCTCAATGAGGACCTGAAAGCCATCGGAACCAAACACCTTATCAACCTGGCTTCTCAGGAATACTTTAAATCCGTAAATGAAGAAAGCCTCGACGCCACAATCCTTACCCCCAACTTCAAGGAAAAAAGAGACGGCGAATATCAAACCATCGCCATCTATGCCAAACAGGCTCGGGGCTCCATGTGCGACTTCATCATAAAAGAAAAAATTGATAAGCCAGAAGGACTCAAAGACTTTCAAGGTATGGGATATGCCTATAATCCCGAGATATCCTCTGAAAAAGAATGGGTCTTTACCCGAAAATCCTGATTTCCCCTGCCATTCAGGCACATCATCCAGACAGGGTGTCAGGAAATTCGAGTTGGTTTGAAGTTTGCTAAAGAAAAGTCGTTGGAGGGCTGCTCCATATAAAAGGGCTGCTTTCCTTCCCTGGGTCAAATGAAAGACATTTTAATGTTTTAACACCATTTTAAGAAACAAGTATTCTGACCCTCCGTTCATTAGTATACAAAACGACAATAACCATGGATCTGATCAACTTTGATAAGACGAGTCCGGAGCAAAGAGAAGAGTTGGCTGAGCGACTGGATGACCTTTTGAGAAACTACGAGGTCTACCATAATAACATTCGCAAAATCCATTGGGAGAGGCAACTCAATCCCTTTCTGGACTTTAACCAAAAGGTGGACTTCCTCCACAAAGTAAGTGCACACACCCAAGACAATATTGCTGAGCAGGTTTTGAGCCTGGGCAAATCCCCTTCCATTGGAGAAACTAGCCCCTCCTACCTGCCTTCCAATACATACATACAAGGACTTCAAAATATCAATGTCTTCGAAAATGCTGTACTAGTTATCATACGAAATAGCCAGGAACTCCTTAAAGAAGTCAAAGAGATTTTTTACTTGGCTGCTGAGTACAATGAGCAGTCTACCATGAATCAGATGAGCAGCCTCGCCCAACAATTGAGCATGACGGTATTCGTCTTCTCTAGCGTGCGCTTATCAGTGATGAACTAAAACAATTCGCCTACGGGCTTTACAATACATGGTTGTGTGTAGGTAGATTAGGGATTCTACCAGTGAACGGTCTGATCTTTCAGGCCGTTCTTTTTTTTATCAATAAGGAGGAGTTGGGTTAGGTTTGAGGATGGGCCCGCCTAAGTGCTAGTATAATTTTCAGTTTACCGTTGTCTTTCAGGCTAATTCCATTTGCTCTTTGGGCACCCGTGGATTCATCACAGCAAACCAGAGGGGAGGCAGCAAGGCCAGAAGCATGGAAGTGGGATAGCCAAAGGGGAGTTGGGGAGACTCTTCGTGATGGTCCAGCACCTGGTACTTCTTGCTGGCCAGGTAATGATGATCGGAGTGCCGGGTCAATTCATAGAGGACAATCCTTCCCATTTCGAAGTTTGCGTTCCAGGAATGCCTGGGTCTTACCCGTTCATAAGCTCCAGAATCCAGCTTTTTCCTCCTCAATCCATAATGCTCGATATAATTGATGGTCTCCAAAAGGAGAGCTCCGATAAAGCCTGCCAAAAGGACCATGGCTGCGGCCCAGAGCGTAGAAGTCAGCCAAATTACTCCGAGGACATAGATAACCTGGAAGACTTGAAGCCTAAGCATTTCATTGTCCCAGGTCCAAAACCCCTTCTTCCTCATCTTGGACTGCTCGGCCTGAATTCGCCAGGCGCTGAGGTAGGAACCTAGAAGAGACCTTAAATAAAAGATGTATACCCATTCATTGAGGCGGGCAGAGGCGGGGTCCTTGTTGGTGGCGACATGCTTGTGATGACCGCGATTGTGCTCGATGTAAAAATGCCCATAAAGCTCGGGAATCAGAAGAATCTTGGCTAGGATACGCTCATACCGCTTGCGGCGATGGCCCAATTCGTGAGCCACATTGATGCCATTGGCACCCAAGAGGATGCCCGTTGAGAATACCAGACCAATAAGCTCGTAGGTTTGGAATTCCTGAGTATTTAGTAAGTAAATCAAAGCCCCTACCGTCCCATAAACGATAGGTACATTGAGGTAAAGGAGCCAGTCAAAAATCTGCCTGACCTGCCTTTCCTTCTTTTCCTCCTTAGAATAATTCCGACTACTCCCTCCCAGTAAGGGTTCGAGAAGGGGAATGCAAACAAAGGCGAAGGTGGCCGCTCCAAAAGTCCATATGCCTTGGAGGTAAAAACCCAACCAGGTAAACAGGGGGATCAGATAAGCACCCAGGTATTTAACATCCTTCATAAGTGAACAGATAGTCCTTTTCTTCCTCGAATATAAGCTCCGATTAGCCATTAAAATACAGTCGGAACAGAGAAAATAAAAGAGAAAAATCAAATTTGCCGCTATTCGCATAAAAAAAGGGAAATCCTTATGGGAATTCCCTTTCGTATGCAAAACAGAGTTGTATGTACCGAAATCTACCTGAACAGAAGGACGACGCTCAAAAGCAATAGTCCGATGAGTCCCAGGCAAAGCAGGAGCAAATCCTTGGCTACGGACATGATGCTCACTTTTTTCTTTTCCTGGGCTGTGGCTTTCAGTGTGTGGCTATTCATTAGATTAAATTAAGGTTAGCTTAGCACTTCCATTTGTCAAAAGTTGTGCCGAAGCCCTACCTGCTTCGCAAATAACTAGGAACCAGCTTCTTAGTATTTTTATCTACAAGAGAATAACTGGGCCTTTTCTAAAAATGAGAAAGTGTTTCCAAATGAGAGAAATATTCGAAAAGACATAAGCTTTGTTAGGATAAAGTAACACTAAGAAATGCGGCAAATCTCAGCCAGATAATGTGAGTTGGCCCGAATGCTATCAATCAGGCCAAGATCGTGAAGGGCTAGCTGGGCAAGAGAAAAATCTCTCCCCGAAATGACAGGCTCACAAAGCCAGTGCGTCTGGCTATACCATTCTGCCAAATCTTCTTTTTCCAGCTCATATTTTTGGTGGAGGTAAGAAAGGGTTTCATCCTTTGACAAGAGGGTTCGGGTCTCTCTTAGGACTTCCATCATTTGGAGGAGGGCATTGGGAAAACGACGGGACAGTCCGGCACGAGCCACCATCAAAAAGCAAGGCCAGGGACTGGGAATCACTTCCAACCTTCTCCATTCTCCGCGGTCCACCAGAGGCTTGGTGGTAAACTTCTCCCACAAGAAAACATCGACTCTCCCCTCATCAAAAGCCTTTTGGGCTCCCTCAAAATTTTTGACTTCCACGAAGTCGAGGCTTCTTCCTTCCCATCCCATTTGGCTGGCCAAGACAAAGGACATGAGGTGGGACCCCGATCCCTTGCGACTGATGGCTATTCGCCTACCCTCCAAATCCCCTACTTTCTCAATACTTGATTCGCTTCCCACATGAATGCCCCAAAGAAGGGGGGAAGAAACATAGGTACCAATGATTTCGAGGTCTTCCCCTTCAGAAATAGCCTGTATGGCACCCTCTGTTAGCATAAGGGCTAGGTCAAGCTCATTCTCCCTCAATTTCTTCCTCATCGATCCTGTTCCCCCACTTACATCCTTCCAACTCACCTCAAAATCGCCCTTTTGCCTAAAGTGGGAATTTTCCAGCGCCAGGTGCCACAGATAATTGAAGTGTTCGGGTACTCCCCCCACGCGAAAAATAGATGGCATGTAAAAGAATTTGATGGTGTGGATAGACTAAAAAAGCAGGAATTAAAATAAATAGAAGGCAGTCATTTATCAAAACCCAATATCAATATGGATCTTATTTAAGACCCAAATTTACCACTTTAAGGAAGTTAATTTAATTTTGTGAATGCTTTTAGTCATGATTAATTTGCCATGGACAATATTGTTAATATATACAAAGGCAACATATACAACATTTTTCATGAAAATTTCTTACATTTATCAATATGAATTTGCTGTACATACCTCTTGGCTCATCTCTGTTTTTCCCATTCGCAAGCCAATCTTTGCTTTTTACCCTTCAAGATTAGCCTAAGGGAAATTAAACTCAAGAGATTTTCTTCAGTCTAATGAGCATGAGAGTACTTGCCCTTAACATCTTCCTCATTCTTGCTGCCTCCCTTCATGCATCGGACAGCATTACGGTTTATTTATTTCTGTCGGAAGATTGCCCGATTTGTCAGTATTATTCATTGGAAATCAAGGATCTCCACGATTCATTTGGGGGAGAAAATCTGGGCTTTTTGGGCCTATTCCCCAATAGATCCTCAACCGAAAGAAAAATATCTGAATTCAGAGAGAAGTACGACCTTCAGATTCCCTTGAAGAGAGAATACCTTCAGCAGAGATCAAAAGCCTTTGATGTAAAAGTGACGCCAGAGGTCGTGGTGTACAACGAAGACAGCGAAAAAGTCGTCTACCAAGGAAGAATAGACAACACCTATGCCGCCCTGGGAAGAAGAAAGGCCAGGCCCACACAGAGAGAATTGAGAGACGTTCTTACATCCATAAAGCAACAAAAGTCAATCAATACCCCTGATACTCCCGCAGTGGGTTGTTTTATCACCTATATGGAATAAATCAAAAACAACATTGCCACATGAAACCCTGGATCGCCCTTATCACCTGTCTAATGCTGGGACTTTCCCCCTTGTCAGCGCAGGTGACCTACACCAAAGATATTGCTCCGATTATCTATGATAACTGCACCAAATGCCATCGTCCCAGTGAGATCGGTCCCATGCCCCTGACCAACTACAATGAGGTCAAAGCCTGGGGAGCCATGATAGAATATGTCACAGAAATCAATTATATGCCACCCTGGAAGACGGATCGGTCTTTTTCGACCTTTCAGGATGAGCGGTACCTCACGGATCAGGAAAAAAAGAAAATCAAGGACTGGGTATCGGCTGGTATGCCTCTAGGAAATCCCATCCACGAACCTCCACCTCCGATTTTTCCCACAGGCTCGCAAATTGGAGAACCTGACCTCGTCCTTTCTTTTGCAGAGGCTTTTCATCATCAAGGCAACAACAAAGATCAGTACCAAAACTTTGTTTTACCTACCGGGCTTACGCAGGACAGGATTCTAAAGGCCATTGAGTTGCGTCCCGGCAATTCGAGGATCGTTCATCATGCTCTTTTTGCCATGGATACCTCCGGAAATGCCCAAATCTTGGACAACCTATCCCCAAATACCTATGGCTATGACGGTTTTGGTGGATTTAATGTAAATGTAGCAGATAATTTTCCGGGCTATGTCCCTGGAAATAGGTCCTTTTTGTACCCTGAGGCTATCGGGCAAAAAATGTATGCAGGTTCTGACCTCCTTATTCAGATGCATTACGCTCCTTCCTCGGCTCCCGAGTCCGATTCGTCCACGGTCAATATATTTTTTGCAGACAGCAGCGAACAGATCGACCGTCAGGTGATGATTGCCATCATGCATCCCTTTAGTTCGGAAACTACCCTGCTCAACGGCCCCTTTATCATTCCTCCTGATCAGGTAAAGACTTTTCATGGAGTCCTCAACATACCCATAGATGTAAGCCTGATGGGGCTGGGACCTCACATGCACCTATTGGGCAAGAACTGGACAGTATATGCTGTCAGTCCCTCCGGAGATACCACTAACCTGATCCGCATTCCCGATTGGGATTTCAACTGGCAGGGCATTTATTTTTACAAGGAATTTCAAATCCTCGAAGCAGGCTCTGTCATCCATGCGTTTGCTACCTATGACAATACCTCCAGCAATCCACTCAATCCAAATTCCCCCCCGAAAAGGGTGAGATGGGGTGAAGGAACTGCCGATGAAATGTATTACCTCCCCTTTCTTTTTGTTCCTACCCTGCCTGGAGATGATACCATGAGTCTGGAGGTGGCCCTTCCTGAGCCTGGAGGCCTCAGAGGAGCCGGAAAGGACTATTTAATAAACCTAAAGGCCTATGCCACAGATACTACCTTTGGCAGTTCTGGCCCTACTTCTACCCAGGACCTTGTCCTGCCTCAGGATAAATTTTACCCCGTTTTTCCCAATCCCATGAATGGTCCTGTCAACCTGGGCTTCTCCCTTTCTGCACCCCAAAGGCTGAACCTTTCCCTTTATGACCTAAACGGAAAGTTGGTAGATCACGTATTCAAAAACAGGTTTTTCACCATGGGCCATCACAAGGCTGTTCTACAATCTCAGCAGTACAGCTCAGGTGTATATCTCCTGACTCTACGAGGTGAGGATTTCAATCAAAGCCAGAAAATCGTTATCAGATAGGTTAAAAAAGTTAGCCAAAAACCAGCAAAGGCCGGGCGCAGTACAGGTGCCTGGCCTTTTTTCTAGCTGTAAAAAACCATTTAGGGTACAGAATTCCATAAAAATAGGCTTATTCGCCTTGGGGTAGCGGAAAATGAGGGAGAAAATTGAAAAATATCAATACCCTTATTCCAAATTTAGGTCCTATTTTTTTATTCTTATCTAAATGTGTCGACCCTATGAGAGAGGAATTCATTTCAGTATACCAGTCCTTGAGAGACATCCTTCAGCCTTATGTAGATCACTTTGAGGTCAAGACTGATTCGGAAGAATCTCTGTACCTGGACTGCCCCCATGATCCCTATGAAAAGGGAAGACCACACTTTTTTTCCTCGGTAAATATCAAGAAAAATTATGTGAGCTTCTACCTCATGCCTGTATATACCCACCCCCAGTTATTGGAGGGAATTTCACCAGAACTTAACAAGCGGAGGCAAGGCAAATCCTGTTTTAATTTCAAAAAAAAGGATGAGAATCTCTTCCGGGAACTGCAATCCCTCCTTAAGCGATCCTACAAGACCTACCAGGAAGTTGGTTATGTGTAAGGCCTGTCTTGTCTGGATACCTTAAAAACTGACTATCAAAGGGCTGATAGCAAAATTTTAAGAATAATTTAACGTTTATTTTTCCTTGGCAAATTGCTTTTGAGAGGGGATAGTTCGAATTTAAGAGAAAATTCAACCTGAATTGATTATGAAGAGAGTACTTCTGATTTTAACCACCCTTCTGGCTTTTGCCCTATTTTCCTGTAACCAACAGCAGGAAAAATCTACTGCTGAAAAAGACGGACAGGAGAAGGAAAACATGGATACTGATATGGATACCATGGCTTCCGATAAAAGCTACACCCTTGAAACCCTCAACGACTCAGTTGCCAGTCCTCGCATGAAAATGACCACCAAGGTGGACGAAGTAGATGTAAGCGTCGACTTTGGAAGCCCAAGCGTCAAAGGCCGCGCTGTCTGGGGTGAATTGGTCAAGTACGACAGAACCTGGCGCACAGGTGCCAACGAAGCCACCATCATTGAGCTTTCTCAAGATGTCATGGTCAATGGTGAAGGTCCCCTGGCCGCAGGTAAGTACGCCCTTTTCACCGTGCCCACAAAAGAGGGCGCCTGGAAGGTAGTCTTCAATTCCCAGTACGACCAGTGGGGAGCTTACGAAAAGGACGACACCAAGGATGTCCTTACCGTAGAAACTACCCCCGAAATGACCGATGAAATGACTGAAAGCCTTGTTTTCGTAGCCGAAGACGATGCCATCATCATGAAGTGGGAAAAGCTCATGCTTCCTATCAGCATAAGCCCCGCCTAATAACAGACTTTAAAACTTTATAAAAAATCCCACCTGCGACCTGGCAGGCGGGATTTTTTTATTCGCTAAACTTACCATTTCCAGCATTTTCAACAGGCCAGACTGCTTGGGTCTAGCTTCCCGGTTTCTCGAATTCGCCGTAGAGGTCCATTTTGTACATGCCCCCACTGGGATACAATTGCAGGCCGATCTGTGGAAAACTAAAGAGGTAGTTGCGGTTTTTCCTGATATCCCTCTTCCCCTCTGCGTTCATGGTATTGTAGATGTAGCCGTAGCAGTAATCCATTTGGATGTAGTTGAATATATTGGAAGAAGAACTGAAGTTTTTCATAAAGTCTCTATACTTCCTGTCGTTACCAAGGGTCTCTCCATTCAGGTATTTTTCAATCAGATTGATCAGAGAGGTGGTATCATTGGAAAAGACAACATAATCGCCGATATAGGTAAAGTGAGGCTTTTCGATCTCCGAAAAGAGCTTCTTGAAAAAAATCTTAAAGAAGCTGTTTAGCTCCAGGTATTTAATCTCAAAACCCCTGTAATATACAGACTCGAACTTCAGGGGGGTCCGCTTTCTGATTTTCTCCAGGACATAATTCATGCGCTCCTGGGTTTGATCCTCATCTTCGAAATGAAGCATGGCATAATAGGAATACGCCAAGCCCTTTTGATCAGCAGGTATGACTGCACTGACAATTTCTTCATTCATCCAGGCAAAAAAGTCCCGCTCAAAATCGATCTTTAGCAGGCGTTGGGTTTGCCGGAGGCTTTTCTGCATACTCTCGTATCCTTTAGGATCAGAAAGCTGATTGTAGCCCATGAAACGGTTGTAAAAGTCCGCAAAGTCGTCAAAACCAATGCTGGTGTACATGGCTGTGTTATCAGGAAGAATATGGGCGGCGCGAATTTTACCCTGACCTACGTCCTTAAAAACGCGGAGATAAGAAGGAAATGAATCGTTTTGAAGGGCATAACCCTTGAGCGTCGCGAGATCATCATCCAGGCTGAGGTCTATCCCGGAAAAAGTCAGGGTCTGATCCAGTTCGCGTAGCATCTCGGGCATATCCGAGGTAAAGGCAGCCATCATCTTATTGACAGTGGCATAATTAACGTAAAGGTTGTAAAGCTCGCCGGGATCTGTTTTGGCCTTGACCTTCTTGAAGGCAGGCTCTTCACGAATATCGCTACCCTCCGACTGGGCTATGGCCTTTTCTATCAGGGATTTTGTATAGGAAACCATCAATACATTGTCCACTGCGGCCATGTACATCGAAAGGTCTTCTTTGGGGTCATAGAGATCGTAGACGATGTAGGAATAATAACTATCCTTATTCACCTTATATCCCATCTTGTTCATCAGGGGCATGGCCCAGTCCTTGAACTTATTGACCAGTCGGGCATTGCCTACCAGGTCCACCAGGACCACAAAGTCATAGTCTTCCTCCTCTTTGGGGGTAAGGTGGGCCGAAATGACCATATCGCCAAGGTCGACAAATTTTAGCAAGCGGTCATTGGCAGACAAAAGGGAATCTGCATAGTCAGCATCAGCTTCGATATCAGCAAAAAATTCGTTGGTCTTGAGATACTGCCAAATTTCAGTTTGACTCAGGTCCCGCCAATCCTCAATGGGTCTGTCAGATTCCACTGCATAAATGAAATCCTCGGCCACAAATTCCCAAGGAGAACGCTTGTCTGCTTCCGGGCCAAAAAAGAAATAACCCGCTACGGCAGCCGCCAGTAGCAAGATCAAGAACAGAATAATGCGAAGAAATCTTCTCATAGCAAATGGGGTATGTTTAGGCTAAATATAGGGAAAAATGGAGGCAGGATGCCAAGAGGAGCAAAAAAATAGGTCCAGGAAAGCCCGGACCTCGAGGTTGGGTTGTGCGTAGGAACTAAAATGGCATCCGATACTTCGGATTATTCATCATTCGAAGAGAGAATCGACTTCAGCAAAAAAATATGGGAGAAACTTAGTTCTCCCATTATTAAATACAAATTAAAAGGGTTTTACCCCTCAGATTTTTAAAACCAGACGAAGGAGGAAGTTTCTTCCCGCCTGGGGATAATAAAAATTTTCAGTGATCAGTTCGCCAAATCGATAGCTGTAAGTATATCCATTAGCTTCATATTCGGTATCCAGGACATTATTAACCAAGAGCCCGAGGTTGATCTCCTTCATCCAGGAGGTCTGGAAGGTGTAATTGACCTGAATGTCATTCACGAAAAAAGCATCCAGGACCCGATCGGGATTGCTGGTATTGTCCAGGTACTGCTCCCCTACATACTTACTCACCACCAGGAAATTGAACCCGCTGAAAGGATGAAAATCAAGTTGGGAACTTGCAATTACATTGGGAGAAAATGAAATGTCAGTCTGACTGTAGGAAATTCGATCCTCAGTAGCAGGAAAATTAGCATAGTCATAGATTACCTCCTCAAACTGGCGGATTTTATTTTGGCTAAGGGTGAGGTTGGCTCCCCAGTCCAGCCAATCGGTCAGCTCCAGCTCGCCCACCAATTCTATTCCTGCCCGATAGGATACATCCACATTTTGACGAATATTGGCTCCCACATCATTCAGGGCACCGGTCAGTACCAACTGATTTTCATAGTACATGTAGTACAGATTTGCCGATAAGGAGGCTCTTCGGCTCCCGAAGCGATACCCGGCTTCTAGGTCGTACAGGGTCTCGGGCAGGGTTTCTTCTCCTGTGGGGCTATTGACAAAGTCAGACCTTACGGGTTCACGATTGCCCACCGCAAGGGAGATGTAGGCCTGATGAGAAGGGTTGAAATTGTAAGTCAGCCCAACCTTAGGATTGAAAAAAGTATAGGAATAACTGCCCTGAATCCGCTGCTGATGGTTGTCGCGGCCTGGCTCAGAAAGGACGGAATCCCCCAATTGGTAGTCGATTCCCCTCACCTGTAGGTCTACATAGGCCGAAAGCCGATCATTAGCTTCATACAGAGCCTTAAAATACAGGTTGCCATCGACCTTCAGGCTTCGGCTATAGTAATAGCGGTCGCCAATTTCAGATTCCCCCGCATACTTCGCCCAGATGATTTCTCCAAAGTGATCTCCATCATACTGGTTGATTCCTCCACCTAGCGTCAAATTAAGATTTTGCTGAGGATCGTAATTCAGGGTAAAAACAGTTCCGTAAAAGTGGTTGTCCAACCAACGGCGGCGAACCAGGTCGGTGCTACCCAAGGTGTCTCCTCCCACAACCAAAGGGTTCACCCCCAGGGGGGGATAGGCGCCCAGGGGATCCTCTTCCCTGAATTCCTCAAAGAATCCCCGCCCCCGGGTATAATGAAGGGCTGCACTGAGATTCAGGTTGGGCAAAAAATCATGGCCAAAGTGAAGCTGGTAATGGGTCTGTCCGTAGTTATCTACCTGGTCTTCATAGGTATAATAATTGTATCGCCGGTCAGAACTGAATAGATTGACAGAATCTTCAGGGGTGAGATAGATGCTCCCCTTATTGTTGAAATAATGGTTGAGCAGTGCTTCTTCATCCCCCTCGATAAGGGCCTCTGGCACTCCATACCAAGACTGAAAGGTCCTCTCATTACCAGAAAAAACATTGGCTTTTAGGAAGGTCTTTTCCCCGTAGTAGCCGCCAGAGACAAACCAGGACTGTAGATCAGAACGAGCCCGGTCCAAATAGCCATCAGATTGGACATTAGAGAGACGGGCTTCAAAGGCAAAGCCATTGTCCAGGAGTCCGCTTCCCAGAGAAAGGGTATTCTTCAACGTGTTGAAAGAGCCGGCACTGTTGTCGAGTAAAACAAAGGGCTCAGGGGCTACCTGGCTGGTCTGAATATTGATGCTGGCCCCAAAAGCTGCTCCCCCATTGGTAGAAGTTCCTACTCCCCGCTGTACCTGTACCGAATTGACAGATGAGGCAAGGTCGGGCAGGTTCACCCAAAAAACTCCATGGGATTCAGAGTCGTTGAGGGGAATGCCGTTGATGGTCACGTTGATACGGGTGGGGTCAGAACCACGAATCCGTATTCCGGTGTAACCCACGCCGGCACCAGCATCAGAGGTAACTACCGTAGAAGCCAGTTGATCTAATAAAAAGGGGAAATCCTGACCGAAGTTTTGGGCCTCGACCTCCTCCTTCTCCAGGGTGGTGTAGGTGGTGGCGGTCTTTTCATTCGCCCTTAAAGAGGTAATCAGCACGTCTTCCATCATTCCCTTTCGGATCAAGCCAATGTCCAATTTCAGTCCATCGCTTCCCAGTTTTACTTCCCTACTCTCTTTGGCATAGCCTAGAGCATTGACATTCAAGAGGTAGCTTCCCTGGGGCAGGGATTCAAACTTAAACTTCCCTTCAGCGTCCGTGAAGGTGATTTTTCCCAGTCTGGCAAGGGAAACTTCGGCGCCCTCTACGGGTTTGCCTGCTTCAGAACTAACCTTGCCTGTGATAAAACCCTGAGAAAACAGAGATAATGGCAATAGCCACAGCATGAGCTGTGTCGCAATCAATCGCATAAGTCATGTAAATTATAGGTCACACATAGGGAGCCAGGGGACAGCTCCTAAATGGAGAGTAACCCGAACTTCCTGCGCCCGCATTACCGGGATCAGGTTCAAAGGGTGTGATCTCAGCCCGAACAGGACGAATCCTTGGGCACCCCTGTTATAATACAGACTTCGAAGGTAGAAAAATTAAATAGAAAAGCATAAAAAACAGCAAACTCAGAGGTGGAAAAACCATCATTTCGGGTCAAAAGGGCATCGGAGAAGGATAGCTGAGCCGGGTAGGGTAGGAAAAAGTATGGCTGCTTGTCTATTTTCCTTTGCAAAGCATCTGAGAAGGGGGTTTTTGATAGCCAATTTGTAGTTAGAATAGACCAATCCTGCTCAGGCTTGAAACTCTATAAATCTTGATTCCGTTTTATATATTGACAAATACCATCCTTATATACTGAACATTTACCCACCTAAAGATGATTTTTTGCAAAAGCTAAACCCCTGACACCCGAGACTTTCCGGGCTAGAACCCATGCAAGTGTAAGAGCCTTTTCAGACACCACGGATATGATGAACGCACGGACCATTCTTCGATTTTTTCTGTTTTCCACTGCTTTATTCGGCCTTTCCCCGGCCCTTGCCCAAACATTGAAGAGAAATTGCGGCACCGTCGATCACATGAATCACCTGATGGAAAGCCATCCCAACCTGCGTCAAAGCCTAAGGCGGATCGACAACCATCGTAGCATGGTAGCCAAAGGCAGCCTGTCTGCCATTCCCGGAAAAATCCGTATACCGGTGGTTGTTCACGTCGTCTACAATACTGCCGAGCAAAATATCAGCGACCAGCAGGTCATTTCCCAGATAAAGGTTCTCAACCAGGACTACCAAAGAAAGAATCCTGACCGCTTTAATACCCCTCAGGAGTTTGCTTCTGTAGCAGCCTCGGCAGATATAGAGTTTCGCCTGGCTACCCGCGATCCTGACGGCAATCCTACAAGCGGAATTATTCGCAGGCAAAGTGACAAATCTGCTTTTTATACCACTACCAATAATATTAAGTATCAGAACATGGGAGGCTCAGATGCCTGGCCCAGCCATGAATACCTCAATATCTGGGTAGGTCCTCTTGGAATGGGAGTACTTGGGTACGCACAGTTTCCCGGCGGGCCGGCAGAAACTGATGGTGTGGTCATCAATTACAAGGCATTTGGTACCCAGGGTACTGTGGTAGCTCCTTTCACGCTGGGCCGTACGGCTACACACGAAGTGGGCCACTGGCTCAACCTCAAGCATATATCCGGAGATGGGCCTTGTGGGGTAGACGACGGAGTAGAAGATACGCCTCCTACTGATCGACAGCATTATGGCTGCATGGAGGGTTACTCATCTTGTGGCAACCTCGATATGGTGTCCAATTACATGGATTACTCGGATGATGGCTGCATGAATCTCTTTACTCAGGGACAATCTGAGCGCATGCGCTCCCTCTTTGCTCCCGGGGGCTTCAGGCATGCGATACTTTCTTCCCGGGGATTGGAAGCTACCCTCCCCGTGGTGACCATCACCCCACCCGACAAAGTAAAGGTCTCCTCCGTAGGCAGCAATCACGCCCGCATAGACTGGCCCGGACTGGATGGGGTGAGGGCTTATCTGGTACGCTTGAGGAGAAAGGGAAATGACAGATGGGTTTCTCGCCAGTTTGACAGAAACTTTGTCAATGCCGGTAAATTGAGGTCCTGTAGCGAATACGAAATTCAGGTAGCTTCTGTCGTAGGAGACAAGGTCAGCGACTTCTCCTCCTCCTTCCTTTTTCAGACCGAAGGCTGCTTGGATAGGGGCTATCGCGATCCCATGGAGCATGGCCCTGCCAACATACGTGTTACCCATCTTAAGGCCCATTCGGCTCAGATTGATTGGGAAGAGGCAGAAGAGGCAACAGATTATAAGCTCCAATACAAGGTTGCCGGAGCAAAGGAGGTCTACAGCCGGCGTGTGGACATGAATTCGGTTACCCTTTCTAAACTCTCCCACGGCAAACGCTACCTCTTTCGATTGAGGGCCAACAAGGGAGATCAAAGGGGAGCTTACTCGGAGGTTTCCAGTTTTATCCTTCCCTCAGCCAGCCTTGCCAGCGGCAACCTCAGGACCTCCTCCAGTGAGATGATCCTTAGCGAAAACTTCGTCGAGGCCTATCCCAAGCCCGGACAAAGGAAGGTAGAACTCTCCTTTGGCATTACCGAAGAGCAGCCTGTTCAAGTTTGGGTGGAGGACATTCGCCAAAAAACCATTGTACCCAAAAAAATCTATCAGGTATCGCCCGGACAGGTATTAGAAATCGATTTAGATAAATTTCCACGAGAAAGGTATTACCTGGAGGTCGAAGAATCCGGCGGCTTTATGCATCAAATTTATATCGACCTGAGATAAAGAGAGTTAGCCCCCTAAAGAAGGAGTTTGACCATGTTCACACTCCTTTTTTTCTTTTCTTTTGACGAAATCCAGCTGACATTGACTATATTTACAACATGCTCATATACAGGTCAATCGTGCTACTGTTGCTCATTGCTTTGGTAGGCTGTCAGCCTTCCTCCCAAAGCTCCGACCTAAAAGAATCGGAAGGGCCTATCCGCAATATCATCTTCATCGGCGATGACCTTAGCGAGTGGGGCCTTTTTGAGCTAAATGAGCAGCTGCCTAAATTGCTACAAGAGAGACTGGACTCCTTACACCTTCCCTACCACGTCCACTACGACCCCAGCCTGGATAAGGACAGCCGGAGCTTAACCGACAACATTGATCAGATTTTGGATATTTCTCCTGAACTCCTCCTGATCGGAATGGGATCAAGCGATCATCGTGGTGGCCTGAGGCTTGATGAAAGCCGGAAAAACATCCAACATATCATTGACTTATCCAAGTCCAAATATCCCATGAGTAGCGTCGTCTTGCTCGATTTTTCGGCTTTTCATCCTGAAGAAAGCCAGGGGGATAGCCTGGGTACACTCATACAGGATCTGGCAGTAATCAATCAGACGGCCCTCATTTCTCTTCCAAGAGAAAGAAATCCCTTTCAAGAGGTGTCTCATAAACCTCAGGAGATTCAGCCAGATGAATTGATTTGGGAGGGAATCAGACCTTTGTTGTAGAAGAAAGCTATTTTATTTCAAACTGCCCCTGACCAATAATATCCCCATCTGAGGAATAAATCCTGACGAATTGAGGCCCCTTCTGCCACTTAAAGTCCTCTGGAGGATAGTAGTCGATGCAAAGATTTATTTTACTTTTTCGATAGTTGATCGTAGCCTGTGCGGTATATTCTTTCTTCCTTCCCTCGTACCTAAAAGTTCCGCTGTAACCATCTTCGACATTGGTATTGATGCTCCCATCAGGGTTTTCCAGCACGAGGTAAATGTCTCGTTGCCCTGAGCGAGCGATGACATTTTCGAGAATATCAAAACAGACCCTCAGGTTTTTCATGCTAAAGCGGCGAAAGGATTCGTCTTCATTTCTTTCCTTCCCCTTGTTGTTGAGGCGGGAGTAAGCAAAATTATTGGCTTTAAGGATAGACCCCAATTTGCGGGTGCGGGCAAGTTCCTCCCGTGTTTCTTGATTTTCTACCAGCAGGCTATCATTTTCCAGTCCAGACTCTTCCAGGTCAGTCCTCACTGAATCAAGCTGCTCTCCCAAGGCTTGGTTTTCGGCGAGCAACTGTCGAATCTGGGTCCGATATTGGCGGATCATCTCGTCCATGTTGGAGACCCGCTTTCGGAGAATTTGAAGTTCTTTTTCCTGGGTTTCACTTTGGGCCTGCCGGGCATTGAGCTTGTTCAACTCAGCCCTCAACCTTTGGAGTTCATCCTCCTTTTGGCGGAGATCTTCGTCTTTCTTTTCCAATTCTGCCTCCTGAGAGTCATTTTTCAGTGAAAAAGCAAGGACTTTCTGCTCGAGGTCGAGAATTTCATTTTCAAGTTGAATCCTTTCGCGGTTGGCTTCGCGAAGCTTTTCACGATCGGAAAAATATTCGAAGGCAAAGAAACTCAGTGCAGATATCACCAATATGCTGGCGATTACGATAATTGCCCTACTCGTTTTTTGCGAACGCTCTTTTGCAGTCATAATTCTTTGGAAAGAGAAGAGGGAAAAACGGACGGATGGCGGTACATTTTCCCAAAACCTAAATTATTGCTTTTCGGTCAATTTGCAAATATTGTCCATTTCACGGGTGCTAAGGGCTTCCATCAGGTAGGTCTGCATTCGCTGACAGGCCAAAGGAATATCCCAGTTTTCCTTATTCCGAACTTCGACATTGTTGGAAATACTTCTCAAGGAGATGAAGGGGATATCGAACCAGAGAGCGGCGTGAAAAAAGGCTGCACCCTCCATGCTTTCCACGTCAGGATCCCATTTGAAGGACCGAAAAGCAATTTGAGACTGTACTCCACTGACCTCATTGACAGTCAGCCCCTTGCAGGCGGGCAGTCCCCCATTCCAATCGTAGGGACTCTTAAGGGTATTGTAGTAGATTTTTTCTTCTTTTTTCATCAAGGTAAAGCCCATTTGGCGCAGGTCCATGAATCCTTTCGGACTATTGGCACCCATTTCCCCAAAGGTATCGGACTTAAGCTCTACAACATCTCCGATTTGAAATTCCGTCTTATAGCTTCCTCCGATGCCAAAGTGAACCATGAGGTCGGGTTCGTGGTGGCTCAGGTAACTGCCCAGGTGAAAGGAAGTATTGACCATGCCTATACCCGTGTGAATCAGAGAATAATTATGATCCCCATCTGAAATGGAAAGAAAGGGAACTTCTTCTTTGCTGGAAAATAATTCCTTCCTAATCAGGTTGGTTTCCCCGTAAGTAGCCGCTACCAGGAGAATGTCTTTCATAGTCGAAAGTTAGGGATAATAATGGAGGGCAAAAGCATCTTTCACGTATTTCCTCGAAGAGATTTTTGAAAAAAGCTTCCTGAAATAAAAATTCCAGCTTGAATGGCCAAAAATTAAGGCATTACCTTGATTTCCAAGTCGGAGCCCACGTCATTCCAACTTACCTTGATACGTCGCTTGGTCTTGAGGTAGCGATGGTTCAGGTTCAATATCATGATCCGCCCTTCTTCTATCCAGTCGATCTCGGCCAGGAAAAAATTAGGAAAATAATACTCTCCTATTCGACAATAGGCATTTTCACCCTCGCCCTGCCGTACCTCAAATAGAGGCCCCTGCCCTTCTGCACTGATTCGGTGTACACTGATCCTTTCTTCTACACAGGTCTGACAATTGTCCCAGCCGTAGGGGTCCACAGGTACAGAATTCCTCAATATCATCCCTACTCCACCGTCGGGATAGGCAAAAAGTCCCGTCATGATGGCCTCGGGATCAGAGATGATGTAGGGCGAATGCTCGACGGTGTACAGCCGATTGTTGATGAGGGTAAACTCCTTTTCACGCGGAATTTGATTGACAGGATTAAATTGCACCCGGAGAGTTTCTACAGGTATCCCTTGAAAAATCCGCCTATCATAATCCAGCATTTGTTTGTAAAATTTGATTTCCGTCAGAAAGCGACTGGTCTGTCTAGGCAGTATTTCCAGGGCGCCAACATCCACGGAGGTAGGGGTCCAGTCGGCTTCACTGAACAAGAACACGGGAAAAAAGTCAGTCAGGTAGAAAAGTTCGTCAGGAATGGCTGTAAAATTGGTCTTGAGAGGGGTGTGAAACACCACTTCATTGAAAGTATGGGGCTTATCAGGCTGCCGATCCGCCGAACTGGAAAGCAAGACTTTGGTGGACCGTCCACCCCCGCTGCCTTTTAACACTTCAATAAGGACCCTGATCTTTCTCATTTCGGGTAATTGGACAAAGCCCAAGGAAGCTGGCGAAAAGGAAATATCCAGGGTATAGCCTCCTCCTCCATCTTTTTCTTCGGCCACATACTTAATGCTATCTTCCAGTCTGGCCAGTTTCAGGTCCAAAGACTTTTCCAGCAAATCCATATGCTGGCTGTTCACCCATTCGGGCTTTCTATTGTCAGGAAAGAAGGCGTAGCCCACCATTCCGAAGGGGACAATGTTTTCCTCCAATTCTACCTTGGGCGGTAGGGCATTGCTATCGGCATATAGCTTGAGGTTAGAGGGATAGTCGGACTCTTCGAGCACCTGGTCCATATCGACATTGGGAGGATGCCCCTCCTCCACCCCAAAAAACCGTAGCCTTTCGGTCATGGGACTGAAGGTCTGCCGAGCTGTGATATAGTGGGCGTGTAAGTTGTAGTCAAAGCCTTCGGGAAAGGCTTCAGAAGAGAGGGCAAGCCAGACCCTCACCTGATCGGAAGAAATGTTGGAAGAGGCAAGGCGGACATCAGGATCTGAAACCTCGACATGTAAGGAGATATTTTGACCATCACCAAAGACAATGGCTTCTGCCCTCAATTCTTCACCTTCCCCACGATTTCTATTGACGGGAAAAAAGTCTTCAATATACAGGTCCCGCCACTGTGCATCAGCAACATTTCCCAAAGAAATGGACAGCAGCAGTAAGCAGAATTTTTGCAAGTTCCTCATAGCCTTTTTATTCTAATATTCAATTAGGAATAGTTGTTAAGGCATTTAACTCCAAACAGCCCAGCATGCCTCAGGAAGAACACCTACCCAGGGACTGACTCTTTTCAACTTAGATTCCAAAAATGAGGATTAGCCTAAATTAAGAAAATTATATGAGGTATCGAGCGGTCTCCCCATTTTCAGTATGGAATTTCAAGGGCTATTGATCGTAACTTCGAATGTTTTTCCAAGTAAGTCCATTTGATAGGACTCATTCAATTTGCCTTTGTATTGACTCACCCTGACACGGGGACAGGCCAGAGCATCAAAGAGGTAGTTTTAATTCTATAGACGAATATTTTATACAAAATCACTTCCAAAAAGCTTGTCTCAGAGGAGATTAGCTGTAATTCTTTGGAAAATGAAGCATTTCTTAAGTAGATATAGATAATTCATGAAAAGATATTTGAATAAAATAAATACCGAGGCAAATGGACTGTCTCGGCATTTATTATTAGATTTCTTCGGCTGGGATTAAGTAGGCGAGCATATTGAATTCGGCATTATTTGGAGACAATTTTTTCTGAAGTCAAGGAATTGAACGCAGATTTAATGGTTCTAAATCGATCCCTATTCATCGGAAAATGACACAGAATTCGGAAAAAAGTGGCACAAAGAATTCCGAAATGAAATTGCGAGACTACTTAATTAAGGGCGCTCAGGTTGACAGTAATACCCTTGAGATTCTGCCTTTTGAAAGACTTTCTGGCTTGCTCGGCCTCGGCGCGGGAGCGATAAGGCCCTGCGAGGATACGAAAAATAGGCTTTCCATCTTTCATTCCGCTCTGCACCAGGGTATTGTCAATTCCCTTTACATTGATCTTGTTCAGGCCTTCCAGCAGCCGGTAATAGCTGTTAAAGGCACCTAATTGTACAGCAAAGCCTCCGGAATTATCCTTAATCGCAATCATCCTAAAGATGGTCGGGGTAAATTTTTCTGCCTCGGCCATGGTAGTTCCCCCGACCCTTGCGTCAGGTGAAATACCGGCCATGCTCATCTGTGGATTCGAAGTACTCCTACGCTCAGGATAGGTGGCTCCACTGCTTGCCGGTCTTTCAGCATTGATCAAGGCTCCCCTGTGATCCCTGAGAGGCAATTTACTCAGGTCTCCATGCTGAGGCTTTGGTTCATCCAGTTCCCGGCCCGTGGATAGAACAAAACTTTCAGGGCGTGAGGAGGCTGTTTGTTGTTCCCTTCGAGCAGAACGGGAGGCAGAAGGAACTTTTCCATCGACCATTACCTCGATCTTTACCTTGGCTATGCCGTCTTCGATCAAATCGATCTGCTCGGCTGCCGCCCGGGAAAGATCAATGATACGTCCTTTGGTATAGGGACCCCGGTCGTTGACTTTGACCGTGACGGATCGACCATTTTCTAGATGGGTTACTTTCAGGATGGTCCCGAATTTCAGGCTTCGGTGGGCCGCTGTAAATTTGTACTTGTCGTAGAGTTCTCCACTGGCCGTCTTGCTGCTCAGGTGATACTTATCTGCATAATATGCAGCATCGCCGTACTCGACCTGGGCTTGCAGGCTGCTCAAATTAATTAGGAGAAAGCAGAGTCCTGCAACAATCAATCTTTGTAAAGCCATCATATTTGGTGTTAATGGTTATCCATGAATTTTCCATCATCTGGAAGAGGTTCCGGACGCGCATTAACCTTCGGATAATACAAAGTAATAAATTTTCAAGGAATACTAAAAATCTTGTCTTCTCTTTTTATTACAGTTAAAGTATACTGGATCTTTCGTCCTTATGTTGGGAAAAATCAAACATATACCCAGGCATTCTCTTGGCAATGGGGAGACAACGAAGGAAAGAAGGAGAAATTACCAATGGGACTATTTTTTCCCTGAAAAATGCCCCTACACGCTATTCATTTGCAGAAAACAATCTGCTCATTTGCAAAGCACAGGCTTCAGGTCTTTTATTTGTCCTATGAAAGTCATCATGTACACCGACGGTTCTTCTCTGGGCAATCCCGGTCCGGGGGGTTATGGCGTGGTTTTGAGTTTGGGAAAATACAAAAAGGAGATTTCGGCCGGTTATCGAAAGACCACCAATAACCGCATGGAACTCCTGGCCGTCATTGTGGGGTTGGAGGCTCTAAAAAAAGCCAATATGGAGGTTGAAATCTATACTGATTCTCAATATGTGCAGCGGACTGTCAGTGAAGGATGGGTTTTCAACTGGGAGAAAAAAAACTTCAAAGGCAAAAAAAACGCTGACCTTTGGAGGCGTTTTCTTCAGATCTACCGCAAGCACAGGGTTATTTTTCGCTGGGTCAAAGGCCATGCGGGCATCCCTGGCAATGAGCGTTGTGATGAGCTTGCCGTCGATGCGGCTCGGGGTCCTGCTCTGGGGGTAGACCAGGGATACGAGGCTGTGGAAGGACCAGAACTTCTTTAAGAAACCACCAGGACAATCTTCCCTGCATTTTTGTTTTCCTCCATCCGGGTATGGGCTTCCACGATTTCCGTCCAGTCCATGACCTGGTCAATGACGGGTTTTAGCCTGCCTTCCTCAAATTTTTTCCAGGCAAAGTCTCTGAGGTCTCTGCTCAGGCCTATTTTGTAGGGTAGGCTTCGGCTTCTAAGGGTGGATCCCATGATAGAAAGTCGCTTTCTCAGGATACGAAGCAGGTTAGCATGGCCGGGATTGCCTCCACCGAGAAGGGCCAGCATAACTAGCCTGCCGTCTAGTGCCAGACTGTCCAGGTTTCGCTGAAAGTAAGGGCCTGCAACAAAGTCCAAAATGACATGTGCACCTATTTTCTGGGTTTGCTGCATGACTTCCAGGTGAAAATCTTGGGTTCGATAGTCTATACAAAGGTCGGCCCCAAGGCTTTGGCAGATTTCGTGCTTGGGTCCCGAAGCAGTAATCATCACCTGAGCCCCTACACTTTTGGCTAGCTGAATGGCAGCCGTCCCCACCCCACTGGCACCTGCATGAATAAGGACATTTTCCCTCTGCCTGAGATCAGCCAACCAAAAAAGGGCTTGATAGGCTGTCAGGAATACCTCGGGAATGGCAGCAGCAGCACTGAAGTCCATGCCTTTAGGAATGGGCAGGCACATATCTTCATGAATCAAGGCATAGGTGGCGTGGCCCCCTCCTGACAAGAGTCCACAGACTTTATCACCGGGCTTCCATTGGTTGACACCAGGTCCGACCTCTGCAACTTCACCTGCCATTTCCAGGCCCAAGATTGGACTTGCTCCCTCCAGCAAGGGATATTTTCCTCTGCGCTGAAGGGTATCGGCCCGGTTGATGGCCGTAGCCCTTACCCTGACAAGGACCTGCCCCTCTGAAGGGCTTGGCTTTTCTACTTCTCCAATTTTTAGAACCTCAGGACCTCCGGGTTCGTCAAAAATAATGGCTCTCATATCTCTATTTGAATATCTGAAATTTTCAAAGCTTAAAATAGAGAGAAGGCTCGAAAATCGCCAGCCCAAATGAGAGAAAAAGCAAATTTTCAGTTCGTATGGACAATTATACCCAGGTATACATCCGAATTGGGGTAGCCAATACCATAGCCTATCAGGATATTAGTCCCCCAGCTCTATTCTTCCCCAAAAGTATAAGCCAGTGAAAAATGGGGGCTATACTGGAGTAATTCGGTATAACTCAGGGTAAAATCCACGGCCAGCCCTTTCCATTTTACTCCTGCTCCTCCACTGAGGAAGAGGGGCTCGGTGCCGACACCTAAACGGGCAAAAATGATGTCTGTGATTTCATATTCTACCCCACCTCTAAAAGAAGCTGGAAAATCAACTTGCTTGACTAGGTCAGCCACGACCATGACTTCCTGGCTGGGGCGATAGGCCAGGCCCACAGATAGGGTGGTGGGCAAAGAGGTAGGCTCTCCAAAGGTATTGGTAAGTTGGGCTTGGTTGATGTTGATCATGGAAGCTCCAAGGGAGAGCTGGGAGCTAAACTGATAGTGGATCCCAACATCAGCAAAAAAAGCCATAGCTGAGCCATAGTTAGGAATGGCAAAGTTAATCAGGTTGACCCTGGTCCCCAGGCTTACTTTATCAAGTAAGGTGATGCCATAAGCCAGTCCGATGTTGCTCTCCCTGAAGTCGGAAAATCCGCGGGAGGATAAGGACAAGCCGACTGCCTGGTTACCGGCAAAAGGAAGGAGTACACCAGCAGATCCAAAGGTTAGCTCGCTGAGAAAAAAGCGTTGTTCGACATAGGATCCAATTTGTAGGTGTTCGGCTCCGGTCATAGCTGCGGGGTTGTGAAAGAGGGCCCAGATATCTCCTCTAACAGCAGAATAGGCATTCCCCAATCCAACAACCCTGGCTCCGATGCCGGGGTTAGGACCTATACTCACCTGAGCCTTTGCGAATTGAGGGAGGAGGCTGGCAAACAGAAACAGAAGGGGTAGGGCTTGACGCATGGGTATTTGGAATAAGTCTTTTGAGGATACAGGAGAATGAATATGCCCAATGGGATAACATTGGGCTTCAACCTTGGCCAAAATCTAAGGTCGCACCTTTAAAACGGGAAATATGTAACGTTTATTGGGCGAATGTTTCGGAAATTACTCTTCGGCCTATTTACCTTTCGAAGCTGTTAAGAAACAATGCGGAGGTGGGATCAGGTTGGAGGGAGTTTCACCTTTATCCTTTTTCTATGTCCTTTCGTATATGTTTTGTTGTTCACTGGCTTTAGGATAAATGGCTTCAACGAAATATCCCGAATGATAAACCATCGCTACCAGGAAACCCTAGACTATCTGTATAGCCTTTTACCTATGTATCAGAGAGAGGGCAATGCGGCATTTAAAAAAGGATTAGAGAATATCAATGCCCTTTGTTGGGATGTGGGACTTCCCCAATGGAAATTCAATGCCATTCATGTGGCAGGCACCAATGGAAAGGGCTCTGTTTCTGCCATGCTGGCCAGTATTTTGAAGGAAGCGGGCTAC
Source organism: uncultured Bacteroidia bacterium (assembly GCA_964564415.1). Classification (GTDB taxonomy): domain Bacteria; phylum Bacteroidota; class Bacteroidia; order J057; family J057; genus JALEFZ01. The sequence continues at coordinate 62,792 of CAZMAV010000008.1, forward strand.
AAGGTAGGCCTTTATACTTCTCCCCACTTACTTGAATTTACCGAGCGTATCCGCATCGACGGCCGTGAGATGGAAAAGGAGGCTGTGGTAGAATTTGTGGATTGCTACAAGAGAAGCATAGAGAGAATCAAGCCCAGTTTCTTCGAACTGACCGTAGCCATGGCCTTTGATTATTTTGGGGAACAGGAGGTTGACATCGCTATCATTGAAGTAGGCCTTGGGGGACGACTGGATTCTACCAATATCATACGTCCTGAACTCAGTGTCATCACCAATATTTCCTATGACCACATGGATATGCTGGGAGATACCCTGGGGGAGATCGCCAGTGAAAAGGCGGGTATTATCAAGCGTTTTACCCCCGCCCTGATTGGAGAGCGACACTCCGAGACTGCCCCCGTCTTCCGGGCTAAGGCCGATGAAATGGAGGCTCCTCTTGACTATGCGGAGGATAGGTTTCTTCCTGTATTTCGTAAAGTACATCCGGACTTTCAACGATTGACTTACTTCAATGCCAAGGAAGAGGTCGAAGAGACCTACGACCTTTATCTTCATGGGAAATACCAGGAATACAACCTCAGGACCACCCTGGCAGCGGTTCAGTTGCTTCGAGAAGATATCTGGGAGATCGAAGAGACCGATATCGCTGCAGGCCTGAAAAATATAAAAATCAATTCTGGCCTGCGTGGCAGGATGGAACTGCTCCACCGCAGACCTAGGATATGGTGCGATACCGGCCACAATGCCGCTGGTATTGCTGCGGTCATGGAACAATTAAAGGCGATGCCCCATCAAAAGCTCCACATCGTCCTGGGTATGGTCAAGGAAAAGTCTCACGACAAGATGCTGTCCCTTCTACCCAAGGATGCCCTGTATTATTATGTAAAACCTGAGCTGGCCAGGGGACTCCCTGTACATACCTTACAGATCATGGCAGAAAATCACGATCTGGAAGGAGAGGTATTTGACTCAGTCCTGGAAGGGGTTCAGATCGCTATAGGTAGGGCTTCGGCTTCAGAAGATCTCATTTTTGTAGGAGGAAGCACCTTTGTTGTAGCTGATCTTCTTCGGGAGTGGAGGGCAGTGGTAGGCAGTTGAGCCTAGAAGCCTGGATTTCCTTTTCCAACCCTTGGGTTTCAGTGGTCAAGTAATTCCATCTTGACCTTTTCGGACTATTTTTTCCAGATTTTTTGATATATCCTCATTATAGGGGTTGGTTTACCACCCCTTAAGCTTTATTTTTCTTTAGGCAGAAGAAAAAGTGTCTAAGGCAAAAAGCCCGGAGTCGATATGCTGGCCTGCTTATTTGGTTTTGTAAGAAATAGGGTAGTAATTTTACCCGCACAACTACGAACCAACCTAAATTCATGGAACTAGCTATTGCGCTAATCGGCTTTGCCCTAGCCTCTTATTCGGTAGTGGGCAACGATGTCATTCAGACCCTTGGAACTTTTCTGACATCCAATGACGACAGGCCCTGGTGGGTGCTTTGGCTATTTGCCGGAGGGATTATGGCTACCATCCTCATTCTCGGCTATACGGGCTATGGGGAATTTTTAGGGGGTAATGATGTGGCTTTTGACCGCCTGGACAAGATCATCAGGGATGAAGGTGGATTCGACCTTACCTGGTGGTACCTTTTGCCACCGGCTATCCTTCTGATCATCACCCAGGTAGGGATACCCGTCAGTACGACCTTCCTCATACTTTCATTTTTCTCAATCAAAAACCTGCCGGGGATGCTATTCAAGTCCCTTACGGGATATGCGGTTGCCTTTGGGTTTGCCTTGATCATGTACCTCATTCTGAGCCGGGCTTTGGAGAGGATATTCCTACATAGAAAAATGGGGTCGGATAACAGCCTTTGGACCAATCAAAATTTTTGGGTGGTTCTCCAGTGGTTCTCCACAGGTTTCTTGTGGTCCCAATGGCTGACCCAGGATCTTGCCAATATCTATATTTACCTCGGCAATCCGGAAAAGATTAGCCCGGGACTTTTTGCCCTTACTCTGGTAATCCTTCTGGGGCTTTTGGCCTTTATCTTCTACCAAAAAGGAGGAGCCATACAGGACATCGTCAAATCTAAGACCAACACCACGGATATTCGTTCGGCGACCTTTATCGACTTTTTCTACGGTATCTGCCTTTATATCTTCAAATACAATGCCCTGGGACTTTGGGCAGGAAAGCTGCCGATGAGTACCACCTGGGTCTTCCTGGGTTTGCTTGCAGGACGCGAGATCGCCATTCGTTTCCGCATAGGGCCCAAACCTGATGTAAGGCTGGGTCAGATGGTTTTTGCCGACCTCGGTAAAGCAGCCCTGGGGCTGATCGTGAGCATCGCCCTGGTTATTATGCTTTATTTGGTAGAAGGCAAGGACGTAACCGTCCTTTTCCAATAAGAGGAGTTTTCTAAGATTACCCGACTTAAGTGGCAGAAACACATATTTAGCACAGGTTTCTCTATTTATACAGGGGAGAGGGGAGAATTGTATCCTGATGTTCAGGCAAAGTTCCAGGGGATATGCTGTCTTCTCTCCTTTCTTAAGGATGTAGATACAGACTCCAAGATTAAGGCTTGCGGGAGTTGGGTTTACCTCCTTATTTATCCATGGATGATAATTCCAAGATTTCTTCCTTCAGATTTCCAAAATGTATGTAAGATTTCATATCTTAAATAAAATGCATACATCAATTTAGGAACTAATGGGAGAATCACGGGTCAAAATCTTATCCAGAGATAAGGTGGAACGTCAGCATTTTGTCCAGCAACTGCTGGCCGATGTCCATGCTTTGGAGTACATGCTAGAGAATGATTGGTTTGAAACGGGCATGGTACGCATCGGTGCTGAACAAGAGTTTTGCCTGGTGGACAACCTGGGAAAACCCGCCAGCAAGGCCATGGATGTGCTCAGGGATTTCCACCCTGACTGGCTGACCACAGAATTGGCCCAATTCAACCTGGAATTCAACCTTTCTCCCTACGAATTTCACGACCAGGCATTATCTAAGCTGGAGGCCGAACTCCGTGACTGCTACAATCAGGTCCATGAAGCAGCCCGAAAAAACGACGTCGATATCATCCTGACTGGCATTCTTCCCACCATTCGTAAGTTTGACCTTACCCTGGAAAATGTAACTCCTCAGCAGCGCTACCACGCCTTGATGACAGCCCTCACCGAAATGAGGGGGAGGGATTACGAATTGAAGTTTCGGGGAATCGACGAACTACAGATTCTCCATGATTCTCCCCTTTTGGAAGCATGTAATACCAGTTTTCAGGTACATCTTCAAGTCGAGCCAGATACCTTCGTGCCTATGTACAACATCGCTCAGGCCCTGGCAGGCCCCACCCTTGCCATTGCCGCTAATTCCCCTATTCTCATGGGCAAGCGATTGTGGCACGAAACCCGGATTGTCCTCTTTCAGCAGTCTATCGACGATCGACATAGCTATGACTATCAACGGGAAAGAAGCCCGAGGGTAACCTTTGGTACGGGATGGTTGAAAAAATCTATCCTCGAAATTTACAAAGAAGACATATCACGCTTTCGGCCTGTACTCGGTCCCGAGGAAATGGAAGATGCCTTTTCCAAATTGCATGAGGGCATCACCCCCAAGCTCAAGGCCCTACAGGTTCATAATGGTACTGTCTATCGGTGGAATCGCCCCTGCTTCGGCATCAACCCTGACGGCAGGCCTCATATGCGCATAGAAAATCGAATCTTACCCGCGGGGCCTACCCTTCTGGATGAAATGGCCAATACGGCTTTCTGGTTGGGTGCCATGACAGGAATGGCCCGGCAGGTGCCTGATGTGAGCAAAGTCATGCCTTTTTCGGACGCTCGGGATAATTTTATTAAAGCCGCCCGGACCGGCATCGACTCCAACCTGACCTGGTTTAACGATCAAAAAATCGGCGCCTCAGAACTCATCGTAAAAGAACTCATCCCAATTGCCCGGGAGGGATTGGCTTCCCGTAATATTTGTAAGAATGATATAGATAAATACCTGGGCATTATCGAAGAAAGGGCCCGCAAACAAGCCACTGGGGCTCGCTGGATGCTTAGGGTGTTTTCAGATTTTCAGGAAAAAACTACCCGCGACGAAGCCCTCAGCAGCATGACGGCAGCTATGATGCAGCGACAGCAGGAGGGAAAGCCCGTTCACGAATGGGACATTCCAAGTCTAAAGGATACTCCCCTCCCCTCCCCCAGCAGGCAATTGGTGGAAGAATGCATGACTACTGATTTCTGTTCGGTACAAGAGGGAGACCTTCTCGAACTGGTCGCCGATATGATGGATTGGCGAAATGTGAGGCACATGCCTGTCGAAGACCAGGAAGGCAACCTGATTGGGCTGGTAACTTCCCGCCTCTTGATGCGCCACTTTATGCGGAGGGCCAAGTCCTTTGGGACTCAAGCGGAATTCGTAGAGGATATCATGATACAGGCCCCGCTAACTATTTCTCCCCGGGAGTCCCTCCTTGATGCCATGCATCTGATGAAAAAACACAACATTGGATGCCTCCCTGTGGTGGCTCAGGGGAAATTGGTAGGAATGCTATCTGAATATAATTTTATGATCATGAGCCGAAGGATGCTTATGTCCTCCTGATTTTTATGGCTATATTTCCCCCTTGGAGGACATCATGAACAGAAAGTTAGGTGAAATAAATGGGAAGCCCGGGGGCACCCTATTCATAGCTATTGGCCAAATTCACGGCAACGAACCCGCAGGAACCCTGGCCTTGAAACAGCTTTTCGATTTGATCAAGGCTAGCCAAAGGCCAGCGACCTCCCTTGAAATTAATGGTAAGATCGTAGGGCTGAGGGGCAACCTGGAAGCGGGCAAGCAAAAAATACGCTTCATCGATCAGGACCTCAACCGGATGTGGACTTCGGATCGGATCAGGCGCCTTCATCAGCCATCCTATGAGATGCAAGCCCATGAAGAGAAGGAACTCCTCCAATTGGAAGAGGCTATCATTCAAGAAATCAAATCCTATCCTGCCAGCAATCTTTTTATACTGGACATCCATACCACTACGGCCCATGGGGGTATTTTTTCCATTCCTGTAGATAAGAAAAAATCCCTCGGTGTAGCTCAGGCGCTCAAGGCTCCGGTCATCAAAGGACTTTCAGACAGGCTTAGAGGTACCTTGGTAAAGTACGCCTCCCACAATCCCTGGGGAATAGAAAGTTCGGCCCTGGCCTTCGAAGCCGGACAGCACCAGGCAGCCTCCTCTATCACCCAGGCAAAGGCTGCCCTCATCAATGCTCTTCTCAAACTGAGCCTGATCTCCCGCCATCCCCTTTCAACCTCTCCTGGCAGTTCGCAGACCGGGGAAGCACCTAAGTACAGTAAAATCGTTTACCGCCATCGGATAGAAATCCAGGATGAATTTCAAATGAAACCCGGATTTCAAAATTTTATGCCGATCCAAAGGGGAGAATTACTCGCCAGAGACAAAAATGGACCTATATATGCTCCCTATTCTGGCTACATTCTCATGCCCCTTTACCAGGCTCAAGGGGAAGATGGATTTTTTATTGCCGTAGAAGAGTAGGTTTGGACCCTAAGCTTTTAGGTACAGAAGAGAAAATCATAGGCCTGTGTACTCAGTTGAATGAGATCGACTGGCCTTTAAATAATGATTATCACAAATGAATGGCTCAAGCGCTGTTGGGGTTGAAGATAAGTTACTTATGATAACCCCAACAGCACTGGTGATGGTATCGCAAAAAATGATTTGTGATAATCACTAATATAGCATCCAGCATATTTGTCTACTTCCTCATAAAAATTACATATGTTGTAATTTATTTTCTACTTGTTCGATTGTTTCGGGCCAAAGGAAGAATTTAGTGGGAAATAAAATTTTCCATGGCCCAACAGCAAAAAGCCTCCTTAGGGGCAAAAACCAAAAAAACGGTCTTGCAAGTAAGCATAGCTTCTTCAGGCCTTCTCATCCTTGCCGCACTCTTGTTTTATACCAGCCAAAGCAGCTCGACGCTGTCCTACAAGGGTCCTGCTGGAATAGGAAGTTCCAGTAGCAACAACATCTGGATTGATGTCAGCCGCATGGACCTGGAAGACTCAACTGAGCTCAATTCTTTGAGCGACCAGTCGGGAAATGCCAACCCCAATTCTGCCTCTTCAGGACAAAGACCTTTGTACCGCTCTGATTCAGCGTTTTTGGTCAATGGAAGGCCTATTATTTTCTTCGACGGGGAAGATGACTTTATAAAGTACAATTCCAGTAACAACATCAATACGGATGGACCTTACGAAGAAAAATTTATCAGTATTGCTTTTCAGACCCGAAATGATGTGGCCAGCCGTCAGTGGATCTACGAGCAGGGTGGCAATGTAAGAGGCATCAATTTTTATATAGAAAATGGAGACCTCTACATGGGAGCCTATAACCTAGCCAATGACGACGAGACTACTCCCTGGCCTTATATCTATGTACAAATTCCCATACAGGCCAACCAGACTTATGTAGCCAGTTTTTCTTTCGATTATCCCAATGACAGGATTATTGGTTATCTCAATGGGGTAGCACAGGATACAGTGAGGGGCATAGGTAGGCTTCACAGCCATCCCAATGAAATCGGTCTTGGAGGCATGAATAGTCAATCCTATGACCCCAATGGACAGGTAAACTCGGGGGTTTTCCCCTTCAAAGGGAACCTATTAGAATTTATTTCATATGAATACGCGCTCAATCAGGCACAGACAAGGATTTTTCACGACTACCTGAATGCCAAGTTTGGCCTTGCCACAGAACTTTATGATCATGAAAGTACCCATAGCTATCAGGTAGCGGGCCTAGGTATGGAGGCCGATGGAAGTATGCACGAAGATGCCCGGGGTCCCGCCCTTGTAAGAATTCAAAACCCCGATGACCTGGGGCCCGAAGAGTTTCTGATTTGGGGTCATAATGGTGCTGATATTACCCAGGTAAACACTAGCGAGGTAGACCCTTCCAGTGTAGATGCCCGTCTGGAGCGAACCTGGAAATTTACCCATGTGGGAGACCTTGGCAGGGTAGACTTCATCCTAAATGTAGAAGAACTTCCTGGGAGCAATCCACAGGATTATTACCTCCTGATAGAAAGAAGCGGAGATAATTTTCGTACCCAAGACGTAACACCTTCCATGGGTACCTACGATGCTGGAGATCAAACCCTCACCTTTACAGGAATAAACTTTCAGGATGGAGACTTGGTGGGGGTAGGCCTGAGCTCTTCCAATTTCCCTGTAGAATGGCTCTATGTAGATGGAGAGGCTCAGGGAGGTAAGATTGCCCTAAGTTGGGGGACTGCCATAGAAGTCAACAACGATTACTTTACGGTAGAAAAAATGGGAGATGATCAAGCTTTTCAGGCTATGGGCAGGGTAGAGGGTTTTGGCAATACCAGTTCACCTAAAGAATACAGCTATACTGATCCTGAGCCACGGGTGGGAAGCAATGTATACCGGATTAAGCAAACAGACATAGATGGGAAATTCTCTTACTCACAAATGATAGAGGTCAGAATGGAGGAAAAGGGAGAGCGAAGGCTCAATCTTTATCCCAATCCCCTCTCAGCTGGTGAGTCTCTGAAATTAGAACTAAGCAGGGGCTGGGAAGGTGAAATCCGGATCAGCATCAGGGATATACAGGGACGAAAGGTCAAAGAGGAGATAAAGGACCTCCACGGCGGCTTCAATACGGTGGGGCTTTCCACTGCCGCTCTTCGACCTGGTCCCTATGTCATTACCCTGGATACGCCTGAGGGTCAGCTTTCAAAGAGATTCATCATCAAATGATTTAGGATGTGATGGTATTTGGCTGGTCGCGTAGATGGGGAATGGCCCATTTGCAAGGACCGTGAGGAAGAATGGATAATCAGGATGAGAGACCCTGAAAACTGAAGCGCCGCCCATTACAAGGGGGCGGCGCACTTTTTTAAACTCCTGATCGAAATTATTTTCTGAACATCCCCGAACCAAGGATATTGTCTTCTCCTCTCCAGTCGGGTCTCCAGAACAGGGTGGCATCATGCTCCCCTTCTTTGTCGATATCGTGGACACCTGCATTGATGCGCAGGTGCTTCCAATTCTCTCCCTGCATAGCTTTTACGTAGGCGATGGGAAGGGCTGCTTCGATGGTGTAGCCTTTGTCGCTGATCTGACAGGCCACTTTGATTCCCTCGGGTAAGTTGTTTTCTCTGAACAACTTGGCGCTTCCGTCGGGGGAGGGAGCTACGGCCAGTATCGTCCAGTCTCTGAAGTAGCGGCCTACTTCTCCATTCATGAGCTTATCCAAGGGTCGGGCATCTACCTGAATAAAGGCAGCATCCTGAGAGTAAAGGTTTCCAGTCTCTGAAAGGCGCATTTCGTCGTCCACAACCTTCATGGCCATGTAGACATAATCATCATCGTAGGCGATGTCAAAATCGAAGGAGGCATCTTTTTTTCCGCTATGAGAAAAGGGATCGGCATCTACAAAGGGCTTTTCCACTTTGTAGTTCAAGCCTGACCATTCCCCTAAAGATCCGTCAATGGTGTAGGGCTTAACACTGTAGGATAGGCCCATGAAATCGATAGGCGCCAGGTTGATTTCCTTTTCCCAAGAAAGCTCAGGGGCATTTTCCATGGCATAGGTGTATTCGATTTCAACCTCCAGGACTTCCAGGGTCGAGGCCTGAAGGGCTTTGTCTGTCTTAACGGGAATGCTAAGCTTTCTGACGGAATTTGGGGGGATCTCTATTTCTTCGGGGGCCTTGGCGATGAAGAGTTTGTCGTGGGCAGCCACTTCAAGCTCGACTTCGAGGGGAATATCGGCAGGATTGTCGAAGCGGAAGACCAATTCTCCTCCTTCAAACAAGCCATCCTTGGCCATCAAAGGGGTAATTTCGAGAATATCTACCTGGGTCAATTCCCGGTTGCGCTTCAGGAGTGCTTCTGTCTGCACATTTTCATCCCAAATTCCATCCAGCAAGAGATTTGCCATGATGGGTCCATTGTCGGTCATGGTAATCCAAACCACGTGGTCGAATTCCCCAAAGGCTGGTCCTCTCAAACCCGATCCTCCACCTGTCGTCGCCAGGATAAAGTACTTGCTGTCGTTGCGCTCGTACCTCACATAGCGGTGTCTGTGTCCTACATAGACCGTATGTTTGCGGTCCTTGAGCAGTTCTTCTACATCTTCCCACATACCACTGTCTTCCTGGTCCCAAAGGGGCTGGTGCATAAAAACCAGGGTCCACTTTACATCTTGGTTATCCGCCAGGGTCTCTTTGATGTAGTCGTATTGAGGCTGGTCAATGTAGCCGCGCCCGGCACCTCTTTTCCTTTCCTCTGAATTAAGGCAGAGAAAGAGCACATCTTTGTATTGGAAGTGATAATAATCTTTTCCGAAACGCTCCTTCCATTTTTTGGCCATGACATCATTGATATAATCATGGTTTCCAGGAACATAGAAAAAAGGCACTTCGAGTTTGTCGATAAAGCCGGTAAACTCTTCCCACTCCCTGTCAATGCGGGCTTCATCTTCGGTATATCCTTCGATGAGATCGCCTACGCTCATGACAAACTCGGGTTGGAGGAGATTGAGCTTGTCGATGGCGATGGGAAATACTCCGGGGCGGTGACCTCCGGTCCTGTCAGATACGATAGCAAACTGAAAGGTGGAAGCCTCATTGTTGACATCGAGGTTGCTCCAGGGATGGACTTCTCCTTCGGTGTCTATGATGATGCGGGCGGGTTGCTGAGCCACGGTCACCAGGGAGAGTAAACAGAATAAAGGCAAGAAAATCTTCTTCATAGCATTAAATGGTTAGATGATTCCAAGCACTTTTTTTCCGTAAATTAGATATTAAGCTGAGGTCAATAAATTGGTGAGCTAGAAGGGTATGGAGAAAAAGAGGCCTTTAGCGACAATTGTATTTATCCTGAATAAAGCCAATCAGGTTTTCGACCTTTTCAGTCTTGCCTTCTTGGAGGTATAGGGACATAAGACCTTCGAGGAGGAGGGAAAAAAAGAGGGTTTCTTGTTCGGGAGAGGAGTAGGACAATTTAGAAAATGCCTCAAAGGCCTTTGGGTTGAGCTGCTCCATGGCCTCTCCGGTATGGATGGATTTCTTGAGAGCAGGGTCTAGCCACTTGATGGCATATTGCAGCCGCCAAAAATCAGGAGCCGCATCGACTACCCTGATGGGCAACTCAATAAATTTCCTGAGGATTTCCTTTGGATCTCTTTCGTCGAGCAAGGAAGGGGAGAGTTTAGCCAACCTTGCACTGCCCGCTTCGAATATCTCCCTGAGAAGGCCCTCTTTATTTTCAAAGTGCTTGAATATTAATCCTTCAGAAACACCTGCCTGTACGGCTATCTGACGGGTAGGGGTTCCGTGGTAGCCTTGTTCCGCAAAAAGCTTCAGACCTGCATCCAATATCGCTTCTTTTCTGTCCATAAGTGAGTAAATGCTTACCAATTTACGCCTAATGGGACAAACTGTTTGGTCAGCGCAAGAATATTCTAAAAAAGGAGGGGAAATGGTTATAGAACCACTTCCCCTCTCATATTTTCTTCAAAAATTTCTACCTCACATTCAATTTTTTGACCAGGGTTTTGCCTCCTATGATTTGGATGTGGAGGATATAGTTACCGGCGGCCAAGTGTCCTAAGGAAAGTTGCCTTTGTTCAAAGGACTGGTTCATGCGAATCATACGCTCTTCCAACATTCTTCCGTTTAAGTCGAAGAGTTTGATCTTTAGGTCTTTGGCCTGGTCCATTTGGAGATCTAGGGTCAGGGATCGAGATCTGTCAAGGGGATTGGGATAAATTGACACATGGCTCCCGTCCATTTCTACCATTCGAATGTTGGAGTAAGAATAAGAACCATCCAGGTCTACCATCTTGAGGCGATAATAGTTTTCGCCTATAAATGGATTTTCATCCAACCAACCGTATTCAAATCCTCGCGATCTGTTGCCCTGGACTTCTACCTTTCCAATTTTATTGAAATTCTGGCCATCCCGGCTTCGTTGAATCTCGAAGTGTGAAGCATCTTCTTCCAACTCTGTAATCCAGTCTAGTTGAACCTGGGGTCCTTTGGCTTCGGCATAAAAGCCTGACAGTTCGATAGGGAATGAAGAAGAATTAGCTGGGTAGAGGAAGATTCCGGGTATCACCTCCCTATCCATACTGGAGGATGACCACTCCAAGATGGCCCTTGCGTAGACTCGGTTTTCGTAGTATTCTACCCTGATAGGTACTTTTTGCCAGGCTTGAAGACTGATCTTACCCTGGGCTGCTGTGGACCCCTGGTCCTGCCAGTTGTCAATGATCAACTGATTATTGACATATACCCTTACTCCATCATCAGAGATGGCATAAAAATCAACCATTTCACTGACAGGAGATTCCAGGAAGCCTTCCCAGACGACAGCAAAGGTATTGAGCTCCATGGTGGATAAGGGGGCACCTGATCCCCAGCGAAAATCAATCTTATCGTCGATTCTGTAGCTTTTTACCTGGGTCATTTCCTTATCATCGAAATAGGTTCCCAGAAGTCCGGTACCGCTTGCCGCTTGGGCGGGGGTAATCCAAAAACTACGTTCTACCGCAGGTGCTTCAAAGAAATTATTGTTGCCTGATTGGGTGGCACGAATGACCACCTCTCCTTCAGCATTTGAGGGTATATCAATCGTTCCACCATTGATGCTTCCCGGCCCCCTGACTACCTGAAAAGAAAGTGGCAAACCAGAACTTGCACTTGCATTAAGTGGGATACTCTGAATACTTCCCTGACTGGTTTGCTTGGGGATAGGCTGAAAACTGATTTTTTGCCCGTACTTGATATTGCTTCTAACAATTGAAAAATCCCACTCAAAGCCATCACAATTATCATTAGTATTTTTGGGTCCAAGGGCAACATAGATTTTATCTCCGGCGTTGAGGCTTCCCAGGCTCATGTCGAAGTTCAAGCCGCCGCCATTGGCAAAAGTAGAGCTTTGGATAAGGTTATTGTTGATGTAGACGTGTAATTCGGCTCCGTCTCCACAGCTGGTGTTGGCATCAATGACCTGTGTATTTTCCAGTTGGTAATCTCCACCGGTAGGGACTGTAAAACCTGCGATCACAAATCGAGATTGGGCTTGCCCCTGATTAAGAGACCTGCCGGGATGGCCACCATTAGCTGCCAGGTTTGCCCATGCGGTACTTGCATCAGGCATTCCATTATTGATCCCATCACCATCGTAGTAGGTTCCGTTCCAAGCCAAAGGAGCATAATTGGCGTCATTGCCCATGGCTCCACCTCCATTCCAGAGGTACTCCCACCCATTGGCGGTAGGTCCACCAAAGTCATCTTGGTAGTCAGCCACCGTCTGGGACACAGCGCCCGAACCATCTGGACTAAGGCTTTGAATATATGCCCTGATCAATTCTACACCAGCAGTATCCCTTAGATTTTTGGCAAGTGGAGGCATTGCCACATCGTCGTGGACGGCCTTCATGCGCTGGTAGATCAAAGAGTTTTCAAGATCTCCCGGGACAATGGTTTTGGGATCGAAGGCCCCAAATTTATTAAAAACAGGGCCATAAATAATATTTTGCTCTTCCAGGGGTGTACTCATCCGTGCATCAAAATATGCTGAAATAGAGTTATTGGGTCGGTGGCAGTAGCCGCAGTTGACATCGAGGTAAGTTCTAGCCCTATCTTCCAGGCTGGCCGAAGCATCGTCCTTGGCACGAGCAATCATTAGGGAAGAAAGGTTGTTGGTATCTGGAGGGGTATCGAAGACCTGCAAATGAGACAATGTCTTGAGCTGATTAGCCATACGCCCGGTCTGGTGATAAGAGATATCCATATTCAACTGTCGGGTACTGGGTCCCAGGGCGCTTTTTGTTCCATTGTTGTGGCAGGCAAGGCACTCCTGCCGGCTGGGATAATACCATTGAACTTCTCTCGGACCGTTGAGGGCAGTTTGAATTTGAAGGGTATCGTAGCGGCCTACCGTTAAGAGTTCGGCATCAGACCCATCTTCTCTCCATCGGTAGGTAATCCCATAAAAGACATCGTCCGTTCCCCTTACCATCAGTCGGGTTTCTAACTTTCTGGTGAGAGAAGCATTGGTTTCATCTATTTCAAGGTCAAAGTGCTTGACCAGTACAGCACCTACAGGAAATTCCCAATCTTCATTTTCATCGTAGACTATCTGCTCCGAAGGGGTATCATGTGTACCATCATTAGGGATGACCATCCATCGTTTTTTCAGGGCATCATCTGACCAGAAAGGCTCGATCATATTGTAGGGTATCATATAATCCTGTGGGCTCAGGTTACTGAGATCGGAAAATATATCCAGTTGACTTAGCAAAGCCGGAGGTTCATTAGAGGAAACAGCTGCTCTGAGCCGGTAGATTTTACCCCCATTAAGATTGGTACCAAATAATTTAAGTATATAAATTTCACCTGTAGAATCTGTTGCAAAAGAAGAAATACCCGATTTCCCCCCCTGACCAAAGGCTGGTACTGTAGCGAGGAAGGTCTTTGGATTCACTCCCAAAGTGTCATTGGCATCTATCATCCAAATCCTCCTTTGAGTATGGTCTCCAAATATGTATCTCCCCTGCAATTCAGGCCACATGTTACCTCTGTAGACAAAGCCACCGATGACAGAAGTACCATCGGACCTGGGATAGTCTAGGACTGGGGGAAGATCATAGCCAATGAGGTTGGTGGGCTTGGACCTTTGCCCGGCCAAATTCCCTTCCATGTAAGGCCACTGCATGTTGGCTCCTTTTTCGGCTAGGGTTATTTCTTCCCGGCTTCCCTGACCAATGTCGCCGATCCATATATTTTTAGTCTGAGGGTCGTAGTTCATCCTATGGGGACTTCTAAGCCCCAAAGCCCAAAACTCTCCGAGGGTATCTCCAGATCGGTCGTTCCAGGGATTGTCTCTAGGGATCATATATCCCTGCGAAAAGCTCCCAGGCCAGCCGCTGGGAGGTGTAGCGGGATTTTGGGGCTGACGAATGACAGGGTCCGAGCGACTTGTATCGTTGTCTACATCTATGCGAAAGACACCACCCAAGAGTCCTTCATTCATTTTCTGAGAGCTGTTGTAGGTATCGTTGGCACCTCCTTCATCTCCTATACATAGGTAAAGAAATCCGTCTTCATCAAAAAACATCCCACCACCATTGTGCCAGTCATGACGATCATACTGTTGAATCATGACAAACTCTGTACTGTCGTGAGATTTTAAGGTGTTGGGATCTACTGTAAAGCGAGACAGACGAAGATAAGCCCGGGGACGCTCCACCCCCTGCTCATAGGCAAAGCGGTAAAAAATGTAGATATAATTAGAATCCTGTGCCGGATTACCGGTCTGGTTGAACTTTGGATGGAAAATAGCTCCCAAGAGTCCGGCATCTCCTGCGGTATAGACCGAGTCTTCTATCACCAGCATGGTGTCCTTCGTAGAGGTAGAAAAATCTTTGTCAAAGGTCCATATGAATCCTTTCTTTCCGGCCATCATGAATTTGCGATGACCCGGAACCTCCCGCATTTCCAGGGGGTCCATAAATTCTAGGTTAGGAAAGGCCACCTCCGTGGTCCATGTGGAAATGGAGGATGGTGTGGTCGAAGGTAATGTTCCGTTTAGGAAAGGACCAATGGGGCTTGGAGCATCAATTCCACTTTGCAGAATGCCTAAGGGAATGGCTGCTCCACATAAGAAAAGCATCGATAAAAGAACCAGAATTGGTTTTTTACCAAATAATGAGGCCCACCAACGGGGACGTGATTGATTAGATTGCATGGGAATGGGCATTCAAGGTTACACTTTGGAGGACTGACCAACGGGGTAGGGTCGAACAGTCAAATACCTTTTATTATTTTATTGATTCAACACATTTAAAGATAACACTATATTTTAAATAAATATCTTTCCAACCTGTAAAGTAGTGATTTTTCCTCCCGAAGTGCTAATACAGGCAACTAGATGGATTCTGTTCTGTAGATTTTTTTTTATCCATCAATTTTCTAACACAAACGCCCGAGTAGCTTTCCTTACCCGGGCGTTCTTTTTCATTAAAATCTATAATTTCCTTACCCTTTCATCTTTTGATAACCATAGGCTAAGGGAATATTCATTTATCAATAACTCAGGTTAGCAGTCATGAATCGCTCCATTTCTTTAACCGAGTATCCCTTTCGTCGAGCCATATCCTCGATTTGCTCTTTGGTGACCTTCCCAATGCCAAAGTACTTAGCGTCCGGATGTCCGAGGTAGAGGCCACTGACCGAAGCCGTGGGGTACATGGCCAGGGAATCCGTGAGTCTTATTCCGGTTTGAGCTTCCACATCGAGAAGTTTCCAAAGGGTGATTTTCTCGGTATGGTCGGGATTGGCAGGATAGCCTGGAGCAGGTCTAATACCTTGGTACCTCTCCCGAATCAAATCCTGATTAGAGAGATTCTCTGTTTTGGCATAGCCCCAGAATTCCGTCCTAACCCGCTGGTGCATGCGCTCGGCAAAGGCCTCCGCCAGTCGGTCTGCGAGGGCTTTGAGCAGGATGCTTTTGTAGTCGTCGAAATCAGCTTCAAACTCGGCCAGCTTTTTTTCGATCCCTGCCCCTGTAGTTACGGCAAAGACTCCCACATGATCCTTGAGCCCACTGGCCTTGGGCGCTACATAATCCGCCATTGAAATACTGGGAGTGTTTTTCTTTTCGGCCTGCTGCCTAGGATTGAAGAATGTGGCCATGACCTCTCCTGCCGCATCATAGACTTCTATGTCGTCGTCATTGACGGTGTTGGCGGGAAACAGCCCGATAATGGCACGGGCTTTCAGCCATTGCTCGTCGATGATCTGCTTGAGCATGGCCTGGGCATCTTCAAACAACTTCTTGGCTTCGCTCCCCTTCTCCGGATGGTCCAGGATATCGGGATATTTGCCCTTGATCTCCCAGGTATAAAAGAAGGGGGTCCAGTCGATGTAGGGGATGAGTTCTTCGAGGGGATAATCATCAAAACGGTGGACTCCCGGCTTTTTGGGAGCGGGAGGTACGCCATTTTTCCAGTTGATCCTGAGCTTATTTTTTCTGGCATCTGAAAGGCTAAGGTATTTTTTCTCGGACTGACGACGGGCATGGCCTTCCCTCATCCTGTCGTATTCATCATCTATCTTGGCGATGTACTGGGCCCTGATCTCTTCGTCCTCCCCAATGAGGTGCTGAGCCACGGGAACAGCCTTGGAGGCATCCAGGACGTGAACCACTGGACCGGAGTACTTGGGGTGAATTTTGACAGAAGTATGGATTCTGGAAGTTGTAGCCCCGCCAATCAAAAGGGGGAGATTCATGTTTCGCTTCTCCATTTCTTCTGCCACGAAGACCATCTCATCCAGAGAGGGCGTGATCAATCCTGAAAGACCTACCATGTCTACCTGGTTCTTTTCGGCCTCGTCCAGAATTTTCTCCAAGGGCACCATGACCCCAAGGTCGATGACCTCGAAGTTGTTGCAAGCCATAACGACCCCTACGATATTTTTACCGATGTCATGGACATCTCCTTTTACTGTGGCCAGGAGTACCCTTCCGGCTGCCCTGCTTTCACCCCCTCCTTTTTCAGCTTCGATGTAGGGAGTTAGGTAGGCTACGGCCTTTTTCATCACCCTGGCAGATTTTACCACCTGGGGAAGAAACATCTTGCCGGCCCCAAAGAGGTCTCCTACGATGTTCATTCCATCCATCAGGGGTCCTTCGATCACATGTAGGGGGCGATCTGCTTTGGCCCGGGCTTTCTCGGTATCTTCTTCTATGTACTTGACAATGCCATTGATCAGGGCGTGAGCCAGGCGTTCTTCTACAGGCTTTTCCCTCCATTCCAGGTTTACCACCCGCTTGGCACCAGACTGTTTTACACTATCGGCGAAATCCACCAGTGCTTCAGTAGCGCTGTCATTGCGGTTGAGCAGCACATCCTCTACCTTCTCGCGAAGTTCGGTAGGAATCTCTTCGTACACCTGGAGCATTCCTGCATTTACAATACCCATGTCCATGCCTGCCCGAATGGCGTGATACAAAAATACCGCATGGATGGCTTCCCGCACGTGGTTGTTTCCTCTAAAGGAAAAGGATACATTGGATACCCCACCGCTGACCATGGCCCCCGGCAGGTTTTCCTTGATCCAGCGAGTAGCATTGATGAAGTCTACGGCGTAGTTGTTGTGCTCCTCAATGCCGGTGGCAACAGCAAAAATATTGGGATCGAAGATGATGTCCCAGGGCTTTATGCCTACCTCTTTGGTCAAAATGTTATAGGCACGGGCACATATTTCGATTTTTCTTTCAAAGGTATCTGCCTGTCCGTCCTCGTCAAAGGCCATGACCACTGCCGCGGCTCCGTATTTGCGAAGGAGATTGGCCTGCCGCTTAAACCCCTCTTCCCCTTCTTTCAATGAAATTGAATTGACGATGCCCTTGCCTTGTATGCATTTGAGTCCCGCTTCAATGACTTCAAATTTTGAAGAGTCAATCATAATGGGAACCCGTGCAATGTCGGGCTCTGCCGCGAGGAGGTTGAGGAATTTGACCATGGCCTCTTTGGAATCCAGCATGCCTTCATCCATGTTGATATCTATGATCTGGGCTCCTCCTTCTACTTGCTGCCTAGCGACAGACAGGGCTTCCTCATAATTTCCTTCCTTGATGAGGCGGGCAAATCGCTTAGAACCCGTTACATTGGTTCGCTCACCTATGTTGATGAAGTTGGTATTTTCATTGACCACCAAAGGTTCAAGGCCAGAGAGGCTGGGCTTATGGTCTTCTTCCGGGAGGACACGAGGGGGGTATTCGGAAGCGGCTTCTGCAATGGCCGCGACATGTTCAGGCGTAGAACCACAGCAGCCCCCTACGATGTTGACCAAGCCTTCTTCCAGAAAGGGGCGGATCAATTCGGCCATTTGCCCGGGAGACTGGTCGTATTCACCAAATTCATTGGGGAGACCGGCATTGGGATAGGCAGAAACAGGAATATGAGCTACCCTGCCCAGGTCTTTTATATATTGGCGAAGTTGTTTGGCTCCCAGGGCGCAGTTGAGCCCAATTCCCAGAAGGTCGGCATGCTTGACAGAAATCCAGAAGGCTTCAGTAACCTGTCCAGAAAGGGTACGGCCCGAAGCATCTG
This sequence comes from uncultured Bacteroidia bacterium, assembly GCA_964564415.1. GTDB lineage: Bacteria > Bacteroidota > Bacteroidia > J057 > J057 > JALEFZ01. The sequence continues at coordinate 80,982 of CAZMAV010000008.1, forward strand.
TAATGGTCCCGGAGACGATGATGGGAATTTCTCTGCCAAGTTCTTCTTCCAGGGTTTTGATAGAAAATAAGGCAGCTTTAGCATTGAGGGTATCGAAGACAGTTTCTACAAGAATAAGGTCTGCCCCTCCATCCATGAGCCCCCTGGCTTGTTCGTAGTAAGCTTCGTGAAGGTCATCAAAATTCTTGGATCTATAACCCGGATCATTAACGTCGGGAGACATGGAAATGGAGACATTGGTAGGACCTATAGCTCCGGCGACAAAACGGGGCTTTTCGGGATTTTCCTGGGAATATTCGTTGGCTGCTTCCTTGGCCAATTTGGCTGATTGAAAATTCAACTCATAGGCCAAATCTTCCAATTGGTAGTCCTGCTGGGCAATAGAAGTTGAACTAAATGTATTGGTCTCTATAATGTCCGACCCCGCGTTGAGGTATTGTCGATGGATGGCCTTTATCAGTTCGGGCTGGGTCAGCGAAAGCAGGTCGTTGTTGCCCTTCAAAGCGGTGGGATGGTCTTTGAACCTTTCACCCCTGAAGTCCTCTTCACTCAGGGTATGCCGCTGAATCATGGTTCCCATAGCTCCGTCAAGTACCAAAATACGGGTTTTGAGTAAGTCTTTGATCTTTTTAGAAATTTGAACGTTTACATCGACAGTCAAATCCATAGCCTTTCTTGTTCTTTTTGAATTCAATAACCCTCATGAGCAAGGGTTGTTTTTTTAATCAAATGTACTCATTGATACTAAGAAAGATCGAATAGATCAAGTTATTGTTTCTTTAAGACAGGCCGATACAGGGACAAATTTCAAATTCCCTATAAATGTCAAGGTTATTCTTTCAAAAACGGGAGGATGACATCTTCAACAATTGTGAGCTTCTCCAAGCTCATGTCCACTTTACCTAGGATAAGAAGGATATTTAAAAAAGGCAGGCTTGATGGCCTGCCTACTGATCCAGGGTTGTGTGTGAGGAAATCCACAGGGGTCAAATGCTTAAATTCATATCAATGATGACCAACAAAGCCCTGTGGTTGGAAAATTTCTGATCAACGCTGCATATTTTCGTCCGTTGCTTCTGGCAATTCGGAGAGGTCCATAACCATGAAGCCATCCAAGGCATCATTAAAATTAGGATCCACATTAAAGGCAATGATCCTGGCATTTTGCTTGATGTATTTCTTGAGCAAAACCGGAAGTTTGATATGGGAAGGCTCTATGTCCTCGATAATTTTATCCAGGTTTTTGAGGTTGTCCCCTACCCCATCCAGGAGGTCATCGAAATCGATCCTTCTGATGTCGGGTTTGTACTGCTTTTTGGGCTGTACATACTGTGCCAAGTCGGGATCAAAGAAAAAACGCTCTACCATAGATACCATCAGGCTCTTGGAAACATCGGTGTAGTCATTGGAAATACTCACCGGACCTATGAGGTAGCGATACTGGGGTTGAGCCCGGAGGAAGGTGTAGATGCCCTTCCACAGCAAAAAGAGGGTCAATCGCTTACGCTGGTATTCTTCTACAATGAAAGAACGGCCCAACTCAACTGAACTCTCCAGAATCGGCCTTAGCCCCTCCTGAATGTTGAACAGAGAGGCGGTGTAGAATCCGATGATTCCATAGCGCTTCAGGATGAGGCCGCCCTGTCCCATTCGATAGGCCCCTGCAATTTTCTTATTTTCCCTGTCCCACATAAACAGGTGGAGATAATGTAGGTCATACTCATCGATGTCCTTGGCCTGTCCTGTCCCCTCTCCGGCAGCCCTGAAGGTAATTTCTCTGAGCCTGCCGATCTCTTCGAGGATATTGGGGATCTGACTGGCACCCACGCAAAAAATATCAAACTCCGCCTGGGAGCAGAGCTTATTTTCTTCTTCCAGGTTTTCGATTTCCCTTTGGATAATCTCCCGATCGAGGGCTTTGACGACGGGTTCGCTCTTCTTTTGGGCATCTATATTAGGACCCTGGGTTCCAAAAAATTTATTGACTTCCAGGTCTGAGCCCAGGGTATAAGTCCTGGCCCTGAGGTAGCGGGCAAGGCGATCAACCTCTTCGATTTGGCTTATTTCTCTTACTGAGATGGGCGAACCTACCCTGACTTTGACCTTGCCCTGCCTCATTTTGAGGGTCTCTTTGGGTATTCTCACGGTCTTGAAAAGGGGGTGTATCATGCCCATCAATTGGAAGAGAGGGCTATTTCCCCCCGAAAAATAGATGGGAATAACCGGCACTTCGGCCAGTTGGATCAACTTAATGGCTGGAATCTGCCACTCTCTGTCCGACACGGTGCGGGACTTGGCCTGGAAGGTGGAAACCTCTCCTGCAGGAAAAAGGCCCAGGGGATGACCATCCTGAAGATGCTCCACGGCCCGCTTGAGGCTGGTCACATTGTTGGAATTGCCAGTATCTTCAAGGGGATTGACAGTGATGAGGTAGTCCTGGATAGGCTTGACCTTTTCGAAAATAAGGTTGGTCATGACTTTGAAGTCCTCCCGCTCTCGGGCCAGCCAGTTGAGCAAAAGAATGGCATCCCAGGCTCCAAAAGGATGATTAGAAACGGTGATAAAGGCCCCATCCTTGGGTATTTTGTTCAGGCCATTTCCTTCCCACTCTACTTCCACCTCCATTCTTTGGATAAAGGCTTCTACAAAGTCCAAGCCGTGAAGGTGGTGAAGTTCCTGATAGATTCTGTTGATTCGTACCAAACCTGTTAGGTGCATCAGTGGGCCGGCGGCGGCAGCGAGCCCAAATTTTTCCAACTGGGTCGCCCGGGTAAATTGAGATTTGGTAATAAGCTCTTTCATGAGGGTAAACTTGGGCCTTGTGGATTAGAGAGGAATGATTCGATGGAAAAGACACTTGGTTCTTATAGGACAAGGGATTTTCCTTCCTTCACCTGTTTTGAGGGGTCTGAAGGATCAAAATTTCAAAATCGAAGCTTTTTATTTTACATCTGAAGGAAAATTACTTCTTCGAATGTATAAGTGATTATCACCAATGAATGGCTAACCTGCTGTTAGGGTTATCATAAGTAACTGGTTTTAAACCCGAAGAGCACTACGGGTTAAATCGCAAAATATGATTCACGACAATCAATACACTCTTCAATGTGTTGACCTGCTAAATGTTTGGCATGTAATATGAAAAATTTGTAGAAAATGGAGAAGTCAAGGGTTAAAAATTAAGTTTTCTCTTCCGGGAATGTGGGTAAAAACTTTGGTCCTCGGCCTCTCTGGATTCAGGAACTTTTCTCCCATGAGCTAAGGCCCTCAGAGAGCGATATTTATCCACTACTTTTATGGATAAACAGTATGAAAAATGACCATTTTTTGTTAAATTTAAGGGTTTAGATCAGTCATTTTTGGCGAAGAATTAATTATTTGATAATGAGCGATTTGGATAAAAAGAATCAGGAATATTCGGCGAGTAATATTCAGGTCCTTGAAGGTATCGAGCACGTAAGAAAACGCCCTGCGATGTACATCGGAGATGTGGGAGAGCGAGGGCTTCATCACTTGGTCTACGAGGTTGTGGACAACTCCATTGACGAGGCCATGGCGGGCCATGCCAAAAACATCCATGTAACCATACATCCGGGCAACAGCATTACGGTCAGCGACGACGGTCGTGGCATTCCGGTGGACATTCATACAAAAGAACAGCTATCAGCCCTCGAGTTGGTGATGACCCGGCTGGGAGCAGGAGGTAAATTTGACAAAAACACCTACAAGGTGTCGGGAGGTCTACACGGTGTAGGTGTCTCCTGTGTCAACGCCCTTTCCAGCAATTGTGAGGTCAAGGTCTATCGGGATGGAAAAATCCACCAACAGACCTACAGGGAAGGTAAGGCCACCGGTCCGGTAAAAGTCGTAGGAGAAACTCAAGACAGGGGCACTGAAACCCTCTTCCAACCGGATGCCGGCATCTTTAACGTAACTAATTTTAAGTTTGAAACCCTGGCGGCCCGCCTTCGCGAATTGGCCTATCTAAACCGGGGCGTTCGCATTATCATTAAGGATGAACGCAGCGAACTCACCGTCGAGGATCAGCGGAAGGAAGGCAACAAAGGGACGATTTACCAAACCCGCGAATTCTATTCCGAAGGAGGCCTGAGAGAATTTGTCAAGTTTTTGGACAGGGGAAGAGATCCCCTGACCCCAGAACCCATCTACATCGAGGGTACCGACGATGAAGGAACCACCCCTGTAGAAGTAGCCATTCAATACAACCGCTCCTTCAACGAAAACATCCACTCCTACGTCAACAACATCAACACCCACGAGGGGGGAACCCACGTATCTGGCTTCAAAAGTGCCCTGACCCGAGTTTTACGCGGATACCTCGACTCCGAGGAAAAGTGGAAAAATCGGATCAAGAAACTAAAGATCGATAACATATCCGGAGATGATTTCAGAGAGGGGCTGACCTGCGTCATTTCAGTAAAGGTCGCTGAACCTCAGTTTGAAGGGCAAACTAAGACCAAACTCGGCAACAGCGAGGTTTCCGGCATTGTCCAGTCTATCGTCAATAAGCGACTTGCAGATTATCTGGAAGAAAACCCCAAGTTTGCCGATTATATCATCACCAAGGTGGTGCAGGCAGCCGAGGCCCGACTGGCAGCCAAAAAGGCACGTGAAGCCGTACAGCGACGATCCTCTTCCATCGGTGGAGGACTGCCGGGTAAACTGGCCGCTTGTTCCAGCCGCAAGCCAGAGGAATGTGAAATATATCTCGTGGAGGGAGACTCCGCAGGCGGATCAGCCAAACAGGCCCGGGACCGCCGCTATCAGGCCATTCTCCCCTTGAGAGGAAAAATCCTCAATGTAGAGAAAGCCCATCCCTCCAGGATCTACGAAAATGAGGAAATCAAAAATATCATCCTCGCCTTAGGTATTTCAGGGCTGGGAGAAGACGAGGAACTCAACCTCGACAAGCTCCGCTATCACAAGATCATCATCATGACCGACGCGGATATTGATGGTTCCCACATTCGAACCCTCCTCCTCACCCTTTTTTATCGGCATTTTCTGCCCCTCATAGAAATGGGGTACGTGTATATAGCCCTGCCCCCCCTCTATCAGATCAAGGTAGGTAAGAAATCACGCTACGCCTTTAACGAAGCAGAGAGGGCCGAACTGATAAAGGAACTCGTCGGAGGAGATGAAAATAAGGTATCCATTCAGCGATATAAGGGCCTCGGTGAGATGAATCCCCAACAGCTCTGGGATACCACCATGGACATCGAAAAAAGAACCCTGCAGAAAGTAACCATTGATTCAGCTGCAGAAGCTGACAACCTTTTCTCTACCCTCATGGGTGATGAAGTTGCTCCCAGAAGGGAATTTATCGAACTCAATGCCAAGTACGCAAACATTGATGTGTGATGTTGAATAGCCTTAAAAGAGCCATTCAACTAAAAGCAGAATTAGACGGGCTTCGTCCTCTCGACCCTGAGGACGGAGTCCGTATCATGCAAAATTTAGACTGGATTGGAATTATCACTCCAATAAAATCGAAGGCAATTCCCTGAGCTATGGAGAAACAAAGGCACTGATCCTCTCTGGTTTGACCGCCCAAGGTAAACCCTTGAAAGACCACCTGGAGATGGCAGGTCATAGCGAGGCTGTGAATTGGATTTATGAAATAATCAAAGAAGATAGGCCGATGACAGAATTCCTCATCAGGCAATTACATAGCCTTATTCTCAAAAAATCCTATCAGGTCTGCGCACTTACCCCCGAAGGTAAGCCTACACAAAAAACAGTCAAAGTAGGAGAATACAAATCCATCCCAAACCACGTAGGGACAAGGACAGGTGAAATCTTTCGCTTTGCATCGCCTGAAGAAACTCCGGCTTTGAGAAAGGCCGTTTTTCTATGTTGGACTCATCTGGAAAAACTATCCATGTGCAGCTCCTACAGGATCAAGTCTCTTCTGATCTTATCCAAAAATGGATTGAGACAGAGGCCAGGCATCTCCTCAACAAGGTAAACCTCGCCCTTTGAGCTTTCAGTTTTGAATACCCCCAAATAGAGGTCCTGTCAGAAAGCATTTTTTTTAAAGGGCTGCATTTTTAGGTAATTTTCCAAAAACTCAATCCTCATGTCTACCCTTTTATTCGAAGTCAAGGATCAGGTGGCTTTCATTACCCTCAACCGCCCGGAATCTTTCAATAGCATCAACGAAGAATTGGCCCAAAGGCTAATCGAAGCCCTTCAGACCTGCGAAGATGACGACAACATCCGAGCTGTGGTTATCAAAGCCAATGGAAAGGCCTTTTGTGCGGGACAAGACCTCAAGGAAGTAAGTGATCCCGAGGTAAATCCTGGTTTTGAGAGGCTCCTCAAAGAGCGCTATCATCCCATCGTAGATAAGATCAGAAAGATCGAGAAGCCCTTCGTGGCAGCCGTACAGGGTGTCGCTGCCGGGGCGGGAGCTAATTTTGCCCTGGCCTGTGATATTATCCTGGCCAGTGAAAAGGCCAGTTTCATACAGGCATTTAGCGCCATTGGCCTTATTCCCGACAGTGGAGGGACTTACTTCCTCCCCCGCATCCTGGGCCTGCAAAAAGCCTCTGCCCTCGCCATGCTGGGGGATAAGATAAGCGCCCAGGAGGCTGAACGGCTTGGGATGATCTACAAGGCCTTGCCAGGTCATCAACTTGAAGAAGAGGTGCAAACCCTAGCTCTCAGGCTTGCCACCATGCCCACCAAGGGCCTCGGACTTACCAAACGGGCCTTTAATGCCTCACTCACCAACGACTTCGACAGCCAAATGAAACTCGAGACCCAGCTGCAAATCGAAGCCAGCCAGACTGAAGACTATGCCGAAGGAGTAGCGGCATTCGTAGAAAAAAGAAAGCCTCACTTCAAAGGAAAATAGTCCCACATGTTTTATGAATACAAAGGCTTCATCCCCGTGGTGGACCCTTCAGCCTTCGTTCATCCTCAAGCAGCCGTTACCGGAAATGTCATTATCGGCAAGGATGTCTACATCGGACCCGGGGCAGCTATCCGCGGCGACTGGGGTGGCATCGTGATCAAAGACGGCTCTAATGTCCAGGAAAACTGTACCATCCATATGTTTCCCGGCATCACCGTGGTCCTCGAAGAAGCTTCCCACATCGGCCACGGAGCCATCATTCACGGAGCAAAAATCGGAAAAAATTGCCTCGTTGGCATGAATGCCGTGGTCATGGACAGGGTCGAAGTAGGAGAAGAATCCATTATAGGAGCCCTTTCCTTTGTCAAGACCGACACCCACATCCCGCCCCGTTCTGTGGCCGTCGGCAATCCCGCCAGGGTGGTTCGTCAGGTTTCTGACAAGATGCTTGCCTGGAAAACCAAAGGTACCCAAATTTACCAGGGACTGCCTGCAGACCTTCATCAAAACCTCAGAAAAGTCAATCCTCTCCGGGAAATACCGGAAAACAGGCCTGAACAAGAGGAGTTCTACGACATTTGGGAAGGAGAATAAAAAAGGGGCTGGCTTTTCAGGCAACCCCTCTGGTCTCGGGAATGAAAATTTTTATGCGGTGACACCTTCCTTTTGAAGATTTCTGGCGATAACCATTTTTTGGATCTCGGAAGTTCCTTCGTAGATCTCGGTAATCTTGGCATCGCGGAGGAGTCGCTCTACATGGTATTCTTTTACATAGCCATTTCCTCCATGCACCTGTATGGCCTGGTCTGCACAAAACATTGCTGTTCTGGAAGCATAGAGCTTAGCCATAGCAGCAGAATTGTTGTAAGGAAGGCCTTTATCTTTTTCAAAGGCGGCTTTGAGGCATAACAAGCGGGCAGCATCCACTTCGGTGGACATTTCCGCCAATTTGAACTGGATGGCCTGATGATTGATGATTTCGGTACCAAAGGACTTGCGGATCTTGGCATAATCAGTCGCCATTTGAAGGGCTCCCGATGCAATACCAAGTGCCTGCGCGGCAATGCCAATACGTCCTCCATCAAGGGTCTTCATGGCAAATTTGAACCCAAATCCATCTTCGCCTACGCGATTTTCCTTGGGAACCTTCACGTCGTTGAAGTTTAGGGTATGGGTGTCAGAACCGCGGATACCCAACTTGTCTTCTTTGGGGCCGATCTCAAATCCTTCCATGCCGCGCTCTAAGATCAGGCAGTTGATGCCTTTGTGTCTTTTCTCGGCATCGGTCTGAGCCATAACCAGGTATACACCGGCACGGCCTCCATTGGTGATCCAGTTTTTAGTTCCATTGAGCAGGTAGTGGTCGCCCATGTCGATGGCTGAGGTTTTTTGCTGGGTGGCGTCAGAACCAGCTTCTGGCTCTGAAAGACAAAAGGCACCCAGGGTCTCTCCAGAAGTAAGCATCGGCAGGTACTTGCGCTTTTGTTCCTCTGTACCAAAGGTTTCCAGGCCCCAGCATACCAAAGAATTGTTGACAGATACCATCACGGAAGCCGAAGCGTCCCACTTGGATAATTCTTCCATAACCAATACATAGGAGATGGTATCCATTCCTCCTCCTCCATACTCGGGATCTATCATCATACCCAGGAACCCCATTTCTCCCATTCGCTTCACCAATTCGTCGGGGAAGGACTGCTTCTCGTCCCTTTCGATGACTCCAGGCTTCAATTCTTTTTCAGCAAAATCTCTGGCCATTTGCTGAATCATTCTATGCTCTTCGGTGAGTTGAAAATTCATTGATTTATTTAGCTTTTTGAGTTAGGCTTGCTTCGCTTTATTCGCTCGCAGGCTTTTTACAGCCTGCATGCACAATATATAAATTTAATAAAAAAACCTAACACTCGTTAGCCTATAAACAAGGGTCAAGTAGAATTGTTGATCTAAAATCCAGAAAATTATGGTAACTATTTATAAATCAAGCCACCCAGACGCTTTTCCTTCCCATATCTGTAGATTTTCTGAAAGAGTTCGTAGGGATCGAAAGGCTTTCCGATGTAGCCATCCATGCCCGCAGCAGCCGCCTTTTCCTTATCTTCCGTCATGGTAGAAGCCGTGAGGGCTACGATAGGCAGGCTATGATTGTCCAGTCCCAGGTGATGGCGTATTTCCATAGATGCCTCCAGACCGTCTTTAATGGGCATGTGAATATCCATTAGGACCAAATCGAAACGTTCTGCCTTTACCAGGTCTAATGCCTCCTGCCCATCAACGGCAAATCGGGCATCTATTCCCCATTTTTTTAAGAATCGCTCGACAATCATCCGGTTGACGGAGTTATCTTCAGCCACCAAGACCCGAAGTCCCTCTAATTCTCCGGCTTCAATACGTTTTTTTAAGTCTTTCTTTTGGCTGTTTTGCTGGTCCTTGGCCAGTTTGAAATTTATGTTGAAGAAAAAGCAGGAACCCTTACCCACCTCACTTTCGAGTTGTATCTCACTGCCCTGCAGTTCAAGGAGGTTTTTGGTAATGGCAAGCCCCAGACCTGTTCCCCCAAACTTACGGGTAGTATTGTCAGCTGCCTGTGAAAAGCGGTTAAATATTTCCTTTTGTTTTCCTAAGGGAATTCCAATACCTGTGTCCTCCACAGCAAAGCGGAGGTCAACATTAGCTTCAGTCTGTTTTAAAAGGTCGATCTTGAGTTTGATTTCTCCCTTTTCTGTAAACTTAATGGCATTGCCGATGAGGTTATTCAGGATTTGAGCCAATCTTACCTGATCCCCTATGATCCGCTTCGGAATTCGGCGGTCCCACTCCAATTGGAAGGATATATTCTTATCCCCCGTCTTTGGCTGAAAAGTCCGATGTATCCCATCTACCAATTCATAGAGGTTATATTCTTTGTTTTCGAAGGTGATTTTTCCTGCCTCAATTTTTGAATAATCCAATATGTCATTGATCAAAAAAAGCAGGTTTTCCGCCGAAAAGTGAAGGGTTCTTAGGGTGTTGAGTTGATCGGGACGGGGATTGTCCTCCATTAGCAAGTGAGAAAGGCCGATTACGGCATTCATGGGAGTCCGTATTTCGTGGCTTATGGTCGAGAGAAACTCGGACTTTGCCTGATTGGCCTTTTCTGCCTTGTTCTTTTCCTCCATAAGCCTTCGTTCGGCTTCCTTTCTGGCATTGATGTCTCGTGTTACTGTCTGAAAACGAGCCAATTTTTCGTTTTCATGGTAGATGAGCTTAATGGAACTTTCTACCCAGACGGCACGACCATCTCTGTGAATAGCCCTGTACTCAAGGTTATCGAGTTTCCCCTTGTTTTTCCTTGCCTTGTCAAATAAGTCCTTCAGGCCAGCAAAGTCCTCAGGATGAATGAGGTCCCGCAGCTGCTTGGTAAACAAGTCCCTGACCTCGTATCCCAATAAAGCCTCTACCGAGGGGGAAGCATAGGCTACCGCACCATTTGATTCATGGAGAATGATAAGGTCTTGTGTATGTTCAGAAACCAGGGTGAATAGCTTTTCCTTTTCCTGTGCCTCCTCTCTTGCCTGCTCATACATGTTGCGCATCAGGAGCAGTTCCTCAAGCTCTTCACCCTGCCTATAATCGTATATTTTTTGTGCCAGAATTTTTCCCCAAAAAAGCAAGACCTCAACAAAGGCCTTGACTTCAGCCTGGATGTCGGGGGTGTATTCACTCAAAAAGGTAAAAACGATTCTGATTTTTTCACCAATGGCACAGATCAGGTGGGAATATTCGGGGTTCTCCTCGTTTGATGTGATCATCCATTTTCCAAAGGACAGATTCTCAAAGGGGAAAAGAAATTGGTACAAGGAAACCATTTTTTCTTCCTTATCACTCTTGTACAACTGCTCCCAAGAGTGGAAAGGAACTCCCTCGGCATGTTCTTTTCTGATCCAAACTACAGCACTTTCGAAAATATTTTCTCCAATGATTTTCTTCAAAAAAGAATCACAATTGTCAAATAGGTTTTGTTGAGGGCTGATAGATAAAAGTATCTCTTTGGCTTTATCTACCAAATTGATTACGGTTTCTGGTGTAGGTATTTTTTTCAACATGTATGGCTAGTCGTTGACATAGGGCTATGTGAGGGTGCCCTGTCAGGCTCTAAACAAATGTCACGACTGAGATTGATATTTCCCGCCAATATGCACGGCAATCTTTAACATTGAAGCCTAGACCATGATAGGGTAAAAAGCTATTATTATGAAAAAATTGAACCCAGGTAAAGACCTGTATCAGTGGAGATTATTCCTTATTCAACGGTATACCTAGCTGGTTTTCTAAATAAATATTTCAATTTCTAACATCAAGCCATTATCGATTCGCACTGTTATATTACACAAACTGGAATAAATCTAACATGTAGGGAATAGCCAGAGGCAGACTAAAATCTAAGTAAAAGCCTTCATTTCAATAGTGACCGATAAACTCTGTCCCACGGAGATGTGCATGATCATTGACCCGCTCGACAAACCACATGCCTTCCTCTAAGTAAAAGCTGGAAATAGAAGTGTTGTAAGTGGTAATCCTACGAGTAATGTAGGGATCGGCTCCTGTGATGTATCCAATCAAAGATCGGATCGCAAATCCGTGTGAAAAGGCCGCTATATGAATGTGGGAGTCTTTGGCCTGACCATTGAGAGATTTTACTTCCTGTGTCAACCAATCGTACATGCGCAAGCGAATGTCTTCCTGAGACTCCCCATTAGGTGCCCTAAAGGTGAGCGGCTCTTTCTCGATGATCCTAGTAACTTCCGAGGTAAAAACATCATCCCTGACCAGACCTTCCCAATCTCCCTGAGAAAGTTCAGCCAGTTGAGGATGCTTATTGATTTCTTTGGGTGGAAGGTTAAGATATGAAAGGGCAATCTGAGCGGTTTCAATGGCTCTGACAGCATCAGAGGCATAGACCTTGTCAAACTTAATTTGATCTTCTTTAAGTCGCTGGCCCAAAAGGTGAGCCTGCTGAACCCCTCTTTCTGTCAGAGGAAGGTGAGAGGAACGCCCTCCCACAATATGATTGTTGACATTGCCGGTACTCTCAGCGTGTCGGATGAAGTGAACGACCACCATAGCGCAAAAATATTCAGCCCGAAAATGCCCTATTTTCTGTTGAGGTGCAAGTCAGTATCAATGTACATTTTTAAAATACTGCATGCTTAGGAATGCGACCATCAAACCTCTCATTACGCCTTCTACAAAACCGATAGCAGACATGGCAAAGACAGAGATAGCTTCAAAGGGAACAGCTTCCCTAACTGTATGTCCGAATTCCGGTGCAATCACAGACATGTAGATTTAAATGGAAATGGAAAAAATCAGGCTGGCAAAGGCAGATATACCCGCTGCCAAGACAAAAGCACTAACATAATTGGTCTTCTTGCTTTCGTCAGACCTGTGAAAATGTATCAATCCCAAAAATGCACCGATGGCCTGGAAAAAAATGTTAAGATATCTGTAATCGATCAGGTGGCTAAAATCTAGGAAAGCGGCGATGGAAAAGTAGATGATCAATAGGACAGAAGTGATGCTGCCGTAAATGGCAATAAATTTTGGTAGGGAATAATCGATCCATACCTTTTTTGAAAGCATAGGGCTTGGACCGGAAGAAGCCATAATACTTATTATTTGACACTTATTAGTTACATAGCATAAATCTTGACCTCCCTTTTATTGTTCAGAAAAATCGGGATTCCCTCTGCCCATTGCTTTGAAGGGAGAGGGCCTACAGGGGAATTTCAATTATCCACAGTGATTTGTTTTGATATGACTGGATTGTAAATTTCGTCATTATTGAAGTCCTTGAATCCGAAAGGCAGGCCTTATGCCTTGCCCGGAGAGAAGACAAAGCAGGAGTTGACTTTCATGATTGTGCATAGATATGGCTAAAAATAGACTTTTCTTACTGGATGCAATGGCCCTCCTTTATCGGGCCCACTTTGCCTTTATCAAAAATCCCCGGATTACCTCGGAGGGACTGAATACCTCCGCTATTTTTGGCTTTACCAATACCCTTTTGGAGATCATGAATAAGGAGGACCCTTCACACCTTGCGGTGGCCTTTGACATCACTACAAAGACCTTCCGCCACAAGGACTACGCCGAATACAAAGCCAATCGGGAGGATATGCCCGAAGATCTCCGCAAGGGCATCCCCTATGTGTATCGCCTCCTCAAGGTTTTGGACATACCTGCCCTGGGCATCGAAAACTACGAAGCCGATGATATCATCGGGACCATCGCCCATCACATTGACCCGGAGGAGTTTGAAGTCTACATGGTCACCCCAGACAAGGACTATGCACAATTGGTCACCGATAACGTCTTTCTCTACAAACCCAAATACAAAGGAGGTGGCTTTGACCTGATGGACGCTGCCCAGGTGGAAGAAAAAATGGGGATTCCCCCCTCCCAAGTCATCGACTTTCTGGCCCTAAAGGGAGATTCTGTAGACAATATTCCCGGTATCCCCAAAATCGGAGACAAGACGGCCATTTCCCTCCTGCAAGAATACGGCTCATTGGAAGCCATTATCGAACAAGCCGAAAATATTTCGAAAAAATCCATTCGCGAAAGTGTGATCGCCAACAAAGAACAGGGATTGATGTCTCAAAAACTGGCGACCATACACCGGGATGTCCCCTTTGAGTGGTCCGTAGAAAAATTAAAGATCGGTCATTGCGATCTCGAAGAACTCCTCGTCCTGATGAAGGAACTGGAATTCAGAACGACAACCCAGCGCATCCTCAATACCAAGCTCAATCCCGCCCGCCCGGACCAACAGCGAGACCTCTTTGGCAATGCCTTTGGGGAAGAAAATGAATTTGAACTGCCCTCCGAGACCGAAGACTTTGAAAGCAGCCAGCAATCGTACAAACTCCTCAAAACCAAAGATCAAAGAAAAGACTTCATCGAAAAGGTAAAGAGGAGAAAGGTCCTTTGCTTTGATACAGAGACCACTGACCTCAATGCACTCAAGGCGGAGCTCATCGGTATTTCCTTTAGCATCAACTCCGGCGTGGCCTTCTTCATTCATTTTCCCGAAGATATGGGCAAGGAAGAAATCCGGGAAATCATCTCGGAATTCGACGAGGTTTTGCAGTCTCCAGACATTCTCAAAGTAGGACAAAACCTCAAATATGACCTTTTGGTCCTCAAATCCTACGACATAGAAATCAAAGGGCCATTTTTCGATACCATGTTGGCCCACTATGTCATCGAACCTGGGGGCAAGCACGGGATGGATGCCATGTCCGAGCAACTCCTCAACTACAAGCCCATCTCCATTGAAAGCCTCATCGGCAAAAAGGGAAAGAAGCAGTTGAGCATGAGGGACGTAGAAATGGATACCCTGGTCAAATACGCCTGTGAAGATGCAGATATTACCCTTCGCCTTCAACAAAAGCTGGCTCCTTCAGTCAAGGAAAACAAAGTCTTCGAAGAAATCGAACAGCCCCTTATGCCCGTCCTCACGGATATGGAGTTTGAAGGGGTGCGCCTGGATACCTCATTCCTGGCAGATTATTCCGAAGACCTCAAGCAGCGGCTGAAAATCCTCAAAAACGAGGTCTATGAACTGGCTGGAGAGGAGTTTAACATCAATTCTCCCAAGCAGTTGGGCAACATCCTATTTGACAAGCTCGAATTGGGAAAGGGAAAAAAGCAGAAGAAGACCAAAACGGGACAATACGTCACCAATGAACAGGTCTTGACCAGCCTGGCCCTGAGCCATGACCTTCCTGCCAAAGTGCTTTCCTATCGTGGGGTAACCAAACTCAAATCGACCTATGTAGATGCCCTTCCCAAGATGATCAATCCCTTTACGGAGCGCATCCATACCTCATTTCGGCAGTCGGTAGCGGTTACAGGCAGGCTTTCTTCCGACAACCCCAATCTTCAAAACATTCCTATTCGCACCGATGATGGCCGCGAAGTCCGAAAGGCATTTGTCCCACGGGACGAAGACCACCTTCTTCTTTCAGCCGACTATTCGCAGGTGGAGCTACGCCTGATGGCAGCTGTTTCAGGAGATGAAGCCATGATAGAGGCTTTTCAATCGCGGGAAGACATTCACCGAGCTACCGCCGCACGGGTATTTGGCCTTAAGCCGGAAGAAATCACCGCTCAACAGAGGTCCTATGCCAAGCAGGTCAACTTTGGGATCATTTATGGAATTTCTGCCTTTGGACTGAGCCAGCGCATAGGAATCAGCCGGACAGAAGCCCAGGAGATCATCGACAATTACTTCGAGCAGTACTCAGGGGTCAAAAAATACATGGATGACATTGTGGATAAGGCCAAGGCCCAGCAATACGTAGAGACCCTCTTTGGGCGTAGGCGATACCTCCCGGACATCAACAGCAAAAACTCGACCGTCAGGGGCTTCGCCGAGCGCAATGCCATCAACTCCCCTATTCAGGGCACAGCGGCCGACATCATAAAAATTGCCATGATCCGCATTCACAATGCCCTGAAAAAGTCCTCACTAAAGTCCAGGATGATCCTTCAGGTCCACGACGAATTGGTCTTCGACGCCCACAAATCTGAGATCGATGAACTCAAGGCTCTGGTCAAGGAAAATATGATGGGAGCAGTAGACCTTGCCGTACCCCTTGAGGTAGAAATGGGCAGCGGAATGAATTGGCTGGAAGCTCACTAAATAGGCTTTTGTCTTTTCGTATATGAGAAAAGAATAAAAATTTCCTTCCTTACCCTGAATATTTTAAATTTATGGGTATATTTCAACTCATCTAGGTAAAATAACTAGCAGATGAGCCTTGGAAATCTTAAAAAAGAACTGCGTAATCTCGTAAGTGATGCAAAAGACAGGGAGGTAATAGAAAAGTTAAAGGCCTCTATTTTAGAAGATTCCACATATTTTAATACACTGGTTGGAATCTCTGCTGCTTACACAGAATACGAGATAAAATCCAGAGAAGGTCTTTATTCAGTTGAAAATGAAAGGCTCACGATTGCCGGATTAAGAATTCGCTTGTTGAGCACAATAGGTGATTTGAAGCTGAAGGACCTCAGGAGTGATCCCTACTCCCTCCAAGAGGATAGGGCTGAACCCCAGGACCTCGATTCCAGAGTCAGCCAGTTGGAGGACGATATGGACCATCTTCGAAATACCGTTGACCAACTTTTGGAGCAAAAGGCTCCTTCTCAGGATGAGGAAAATGAAGAATTGCAGGAACTGAAAGATCAGATTCAGCAAATCCGGCTTCGACTGGAAGAATTGGAAACCACAGGAGTCAGTGAATCGAGCCCAGTAGCTTCAAAGCAGCAAAAGGAGGGAATTGAGCCCAGGATGATCGACATTCAGGGAGGAAACTTTTTGATGGGAAGTGATGAAATGGACGAGGAAGAACGGCCAATACATCGGGTCAGCATCTCCTCATTTAAAATGGGGAAATTTCCTGTTACCCAAAGTGGGTGGGAGGCAATCATGGGCCATAATCCCAGCGAATTCCGCGATCCCAACAGCCCCGTCGAAAATGTATCCTGGGAAGATTGCCAGCGCTTCATAGAAGCCCTTAATACAAAGACCCAAAAATCCTATCGCCTGCCCACAGAAGCCGAATGGGAGTTTGCTGCCCGGGGAGGGATTCGATCCAAGGCCTATCCCTATGCTGGAAGCAAAGACCTGGATCAAGTGGCCTGGTACAAAAAGAATGCTGGCAATGGAACCCGCACCGTGGGGCTAAAAGAAGGCAATGAACTGGGCCTCCTGGACATGAGCGGCAATGTCTGGGAGTGGTGCCAGGATTTCTATGGTAAAGATTACTACCATACCTGTAAAAACCTCGCAGAGGAGGGAGAAGTAAAGGATCCCAAAGGGCCTGTGGAAGGAAGAGAAAAAGTCATAAGGGGAGGAAGTTGGAAAAGCGGCCCTTCCGGTTGCCATGTAGCCTACAGGCTTTATGATGCCCCACATAATCGCTACAATGTGGTCGGACTTCGTCTTGCCCACGACATTTAACACTTCCTTGACATTCCGCTTTCGTCCTTTTATCCTGTATCCGATGGAATTTTTCTACACAAAAAATAATACCAAAGGCTAGTCCAGGCTCTTTAATCCCTGCCGTGATTCAGGTCATCCAAGATATCCTCTGCCTCAATTTTGACATTGAGGCAGAGGGTTTTTTCTTTTTACGGGGCTTGACGATGCTCAATACGAAGGAGGAAAGGATTGCCGGGCTAAAGACCCTTTTGGATTTTATAGAAAGAATAGGTGCTTTCATCATAACCCTAAGGGTTGATGGATGATACGCTATGCTTACAGTCGAAAATATCTTCCCACAAACACCCCAAGCGCCAAAATTTCTTTCCAAGAAATTCTCAAATTAATCAGTATTCCTACTTTTCTGCCTTCATTGATGATTAATACGGATCTTTTTTTCGGTATAACAAGCAGCGATGTTGGGGTTGAAAACAAGGTATTTGCAATAACCCCAACGGTGCTTTAGCCATTCTTTCGTGGTAATCACTATTTATTTCCGAAAGTCAAACAGAATCGTACCATTTTTCGTAAATGAAAAGCCAAGGGTTAATGTTAAACTAGGCATTGAACCTGGTAGTTTTTGATTATTTTGAAGAAGTGAACCGACCTTTATGAGTAAACCAAAATCAAGTGCATACAAAGAATTCGTAGATCTACTCTCGGCTGGAAGTGATTCTGAGCGTATACTCAAGTTTCACCCTTCCGACGAGACCCAGCAGCGGGTCTTCGATCTATTGGACAAGATGAAAAATAAAGGCCTTTCTGAAGAGGAAAAAGAGGAGTTTTATACCTACCGTGCATTGGAGCATCTGGCGAGGATGTGGAAGGCTCGTGAGAGAGAAAAGTCTGGCATGGCCTAATGGGTCGCTACATTCCTAGAAAAGACCGGGATTTTGTTTTCAGGAGAGCTCAGTCTATCTGTGAGTATTGTCTCTTGCATCAGGATGACGCCTTTTTCACATTTCACCTTGACCACATTATAAGTCTAAAGCATGGGGGGGACCATAGCACCGAAAACCTCTGCCTGGCCTGCTTGTATTGCAATGCCAATAAAAGCAGCAATATAGGTACTATCCTTCAACCCGGAGACCGCCTCGTGGGCCTTTACCATCCCCGAAAGCATCACTGGGCAGAGCACTTCAAATTGGAAGGTTCAAGTATTTTATCCCTGACAGGTATTGGCGAAGCTACTGAAAAGGTCCTTGGCCTGAATCAGGCAGATCGTATCGCAGAAAGGGAAATTCTGATTCGCTTGCATCGCTATCCCCCAAAGCAAGCTGCTCCCCTGCTTACGCTAAACTTTGACAGCTAATTTCTGCCCTAAGGCCTACACGTGAACCCTCAGCAGCTCTTATATTTTATTTCCATCAAATAGGGTTTTGCCTATTGAATCTCTCCCGATTTTTTGCTTAATTAATTTTAATATACAAACATCTACATATTAAATGCTTGGAATTGAAAGCAATAAATTTGCCCTCTTCCAATTGGGAAAAATTTACCATTCAAACACGTTAGCCTCGTGATCGGCTCCGACATTTTCGTCGGAGCTTTTTATTTTTAGCAGACTTAAAAAATTGATTTTCAGATACTTTCGGCGAGTAGCCTATGTTTTTCCTCTTCAGAAACAGATACAGGATGATTTTTGGGAGAGGTTTTTTCTACTACAGCTCTCAGCATATCATCTTTTAGCCCGAATTTGGCAAATTTCGGAATTTCAAAATCATCGATATATTCTTCTATCTTTTCGACCAGGAACTTGGCTGAATCCTCTCTAGAAGCTTCTCTATCCTGGGAAAAGATTTTCCCCACCTGGGCATACTTTCCCAGAGCTATTCCGCCTTCTTCACTTTCCAGCAATTTTTCCAGGCTGAGTCGGTTGACACTTCCCATGAGGCGAGCACACAGGACTCCATGTGGAATGTCGATGCTTCCTCCCAGAGAAGAAGCGAATCCATGGACCAGCCCTAAGCCGGCATTGGCCAGGCATATCCCCGAAAGTAAGGCAGCGTAAGCCATTTCTGTCCTTGCTTCTATAAGATTGGGATCGTGTACAGCTTTTTTCAATCCTTTGGCTACTGCCTCCAGGCCTTCCAAGGCCAGGGCATCCGTCATGGGGCTGGCCTTGGTAGAAAGATAGGCTTCCAAAAGTTGGGTGAAGGCATCCATTCCGCTGGCTGCCGTAATCTCGGGAGGACTGTTCAAGGCCAGTTGGGGATCTATCAGCGCCAATTCCGGGACATAGTTGTCGTGCCGAAGTGATTTTTTGAAGCCCTCAGGACCACCCTGGGTGATGACCGCATTTTTACTGGCCTCACTGCCGGTACCCGCAGTAGTGGGAATAGCAATAAAAGGCAGGCGCTCCCCACTTGGCTTCTCCCCTCCTACTCCTTCCAGGTAACGCTTGACAGAACCTTTGTGGCAAAGCATCGCAGCCACTGCCTTCCCTGCATCCAGGACACTGCCTCCCCCGATGGCGACCACAGCGTCAAGAACAGAATCTCGGTGATCGTTGACAATTTGATCTATCACCAGGGGTCCAGGCTCCCGATCAATGCTGACCTGTGCCCAGTTGATGCCCAACTTTTTTAATGCCCTCTCTAACTGAGTCCAATGAGGACCAGAAAGAAAGGAAGATTTTCCCGTCAGAATCAGTATCCAGGGGCCATAAGCCTGGAGGTATCGGGGAAGTTGACTCAAACTACCCGAACCAAAGATGATCTCCGGGCCTGAAGCCATGCGAAAAGGGCTTACCATAATTTTTGGTCTTTAGGAGCTAACGGAAGGTAATGAACCCCATATCTGCGCTCGGCCATCATGGGATTAACAGCGTCTCGCCAGGCTTTGTAATGAGCCGTCTCCTTATGAAGACGTACGGCTTCCTCGGATTCAAACACCTCATAAAGCAAAAAACTGCAGGGGTCTTCCTTTTCCTGGAGAAAGTCAAAACGAAGGTTTCCCACTTCGGTAGTCCGGGTACCCTGATGGTTTTCCAGGCTGATTTTAATAAAATCCCCCAAATACTCGGGCTTTACCTTGATGTGTACACAGGTTACGGTCATATTTTTTCCTTAAACAAATGAGTGTCTATCAGCTGTAGCGCTGTGGGGGTTTTGACAATTGCACTTTTCATAGCCCCAAAAGCGCTGTGGTAAACTTTATTACGGAATTAAAAATTTATTGCTAATTTGCATTTAAATTGCACAAATGTGAATCCTTTATTGGGGATTTATTCTCATTATTGATAATCTAATCATGAGATTAAGGCATAGGGAAATAGGGGTTTAGATCACTTGGCTAAAAGTTTTTCCCTTTAAATTCTATCTACACTTTCTATTTCCCTACAAAACAGGCCCTTCTTCCATCTGGGAGTGGGGCTTTTTTCATTTCTGTCCTTCTGGTTTAATCCTAAGTACGTGAGCCTTTGCCAGGGCCATTCGGCAGAAGATTTGGTCCTGTCGGGAGCCTATCCGTCAGCCAAACGGATTTATCCTTCTAAATCCTTTAAGTTTATCCTATATTTCGATAGTTCTCGAGCAATATTCATCCAAAAAAGACATTCCTTTTTATGAAATCCGTTACCATTGGCATCGATATCGGAGGTACCAACACCAAATTTGGCCTTGTGGACAAAGAAGGCAGCATTATCGCCAGCCATTCTATCCCCACTCCCAAGGACCAATCCATACATTCCTATATTAAAAACCTGGCCACAGCCATACAGGGTCTGGTTGATCTTGCTCAAGAACCCATCGAGATAAAAGGCATGGGCATCGGTGCCCCTAATGGCAATTATTATAAAGGAACCATCGAAGATGCCCCCAACCTGATTTGGGACGGAGTCATTCCCTTTGTTTCCTTAATGCAAGAGCAATTTGCCGTGCCTGCTGTCATCACCAATGATGCGAATGCGGCGGCCTATGGAGAGATGGTATATGGGGGAGCGAGAGGCATGAAAGACTTTGTGGTCATTACCTTAGGTACAGGAGTAGGCTCCGGTTTTGTCGTCAATGGGGAGTTGGTCTATGGAGCGGATGGATTTGCGGGAGAATTTGGCCATGTCATCACCCAATGGGAAGGCAGGCCCTGTACCTGTCATCGCAGGGGATGCATTGAAGCCTATGCTTCTGCCCGAGGGGTGGTATTGACAGTATTGGAAGAACTGGCGGGAAGCAAGCGGGACAGTGCCCTTCGCCATCTGCATTATCAGGAGATTACACCCAAAAAAATCTTTGAAGCTGCCGAATCTGGAGATCCTGTCGCCAAAAAAGCCTTTGAGCGCACCGGTATCATGCTGGGAAGGGCCCTTTCCAACCTCGTCAACATCTTTAGCCCGGAGGCCATCTTCCTCTTTGGAGGTGTGGCCAGGGCGGGGCACTGGATCATTCTCCCTGCCAAACAAGCCATGGAGGAGAATGTCCTGGGCATATTTAAAAATAAGGTAAAGATCAAGCCTTCACATCTGCCTGAAAGCGATGCCGCCATTATGGGAGCCAGTGCCCTCGCCTGGAAAGAGCTTGAAAAGAAGGGAAAAGAAGTCTTTGATATCTAAGGAATTCTAATAATCAGGTAGAAAAGCAGCTTGGAAAATATGAATTAAGCCTTGGGAGGTAAAAAGTCCAGGTAATTGCCATAAAAACGCTCCCGATGAGCCTGCCATTCAAGATTTGAGGGCTTGCTGGGAGCTAGAAGTCCGTTTCCCAGTTGCTTTCTGCCTCTGTAAACGAAGATTTCATCGTGGAGAGATTCCGCTAAGAAGGAATCAAGGACCATTTTTCCTCCTTCTACCAGAATAGAGGCAATTCGCTGTTGTTGGTAGAGCTCTTCCATAACCCCAGTCAGGCCACGGGAAAAATCGCAGGTGACGTACCGAACCTGCCCTTCCTCTTTTTCTTCTAATTCGTTGAGTATCCAGGTCGGTTTGCCGTCATTGAAGAGGGTGAGGCTGTCTTCCAACATTAACCTTCTGTCCATCAGTATCCTAATGGGATCTCTTCCGTGAAAATGTCGGGTGGTGAGGGAAGGGTCATCGATAGAGGCGGTCCGATTGCCAATAAGAATAGCATGATGCTGAGCCCGGAGGGCATGTACCTCTCGATTTTGCCTAGCGTGACTGATCCTGATGGGATAGGGAATGTCATGCTCGTCCTTTCCCGCCATGTAGGCATCCATGGTTTCGGCCCATTTTAGGGTAATAAAGGTCCGCTGCTTGAGCTGGTTCACCCAAAAAACCTTGTTAAGTTCTATAAAGGGAAGGGGATTCTCGGCGAGTTCCACTTCTACTCCTGCGTTTCGAAGCCGGCTGATTCCCCCTCCATCTACCTGGGGATTGGGATCGGCTACACCTATGACCACCCTAGGTATTTTATGTTGGAGGACGAGATCGACACAGGGAGGGGTTTTTCCGAAGTGGCTGCAGGGTTCGAGGCTGACGTAGAGGGTAGAGTTTGGAAGGGATGCGGAGTCTGCCACAGACGCAATCGCGTGGACCTCAGCGTGGGCTTCCCCAAAGGCTTGATGAAAGCCCTCGCCGATGATTTTGCCCTGATGGACCAGGACCGCACCAACGTAGGGGTTGGGTAAAACATCCCTACGGGCTTTACGGGCCAGTTCTATACATCTATATAAAAAAGTGTAGTCGCTGGGATTCACAGCTTAGATTGGTCAAAAAAATGCCGCATCACACCGGTCAACTCCCTACCGTTGCTATCTTTCGATCCTGGCGGAGTTCAGGAGGACCTGGTCGTGCGGCAACCACAAAAGTGATACATTAGAGAGAATTTGCCAAATATTTTTTATTTTTTTTAAATCAGCCATAGCTGTAGGACTTGACTGTCTCCACAAAGGCTTTTACACTTTCCCTGGGCAGGTCAGGATAAATGCCGTGACCCAGGTTAGCAACATGTCTTCCTTCGGGATATTTTTTCAGCATGTCCAGGGTAGCCTGTTTGACCTTCTCGGGATTAGCATAGAGCAAGGCGGGGTCCATATTTCCCTGAAGGGCTTTTTGGGAGACCTGCTCCCGGGCAAAGGCTATGGGTGTGTGCCAATCGAGGCCAATAATATGGCAATCCAGGTCATCGAGGAGATCCAGGGCGTAAAAGGCTCCCTTAGCAAACACGGTTTTGGGTACCTCCTGTATGGCGTCGCAGATGGCCTTGATGTAGGGCAGAGCAAAACTACTGAAGGTATCACGATCCAAAATACCCGCCCAGGAATCAAAGATCTGTACGATTTGTGCCCCGGCAGCTATTTGACCCTTGAGGTATTGGATGCTAGCCTGGGTGATTTTTTCCAATAACTTATGGGCAAGGTCCGGATGTTGGTAAAAAAAGGCCTTTGCCTTTGAAAAAGTCTTGGAGCCCTGTCCCTCGATCATGTAACAGAAAATGGTCCAGGGGGCACCAACAAAACCAATCAGGGGAACCCTGCCATCAAGGGCCTTCTTTACGCCGCAGAGGGCCGTGTAGGTATGCTCCAGGTTAGAAGCCTCCTCAATGGGATGGAGCTTGTCTATGTCAGCCCCACTTGTGATCGTCTTAGGAAAGTAAGGCCCCTTGCCGGGGATCATCTCATAAGGGAGTCCGATGGCCTCAGGCAAAACCAGTATATCAGAAAATATAATTGCTGCATCCACACCGATGAGGTCTACCGGCTGTAGGGTTACTTCGATCGCATAGTCCGGCTGGGCTATCATGGTCCGAAAACTCCCGGCCTGCTTTCTTACCTCTCTATATTCTGTCAGAAACCTTCCAGCCTGGCGCATCAACCAAACCGGAGGGCGATCGACCTTCTCTCCTCTGGCTACCCTTAGCAGCAAATCGTTTTTTAATTCCATTTCTTTTGACAACAATTATAAATAACTCCTCACATCAATGACCTTCATTCCTGCTCTCCGAGCGGCCTCGATGCCAAATACGGCATCTTCAAACACCAGGCAATCCTTAGGACCTACCTGAATCAGGCGGGCACATTTCAGATATGTCTCCGGATCGGGTTTGTGCTTACTGACTTCATCGGCAGTAATGATGGCATCAAACCAGTCTATAATTTCCAATGAAATAAGGGTATTCTCAGCATTTTGGCGGGTGCTACCCGTACCTACGGCCATGGGTAGCTTACCCTTGTAGGCCTCAGCCACTTCATAAACTGGCTGTAAAAGTGAAACTCCAATTTGAGGCTTTAGTTCGTGATAGGCCTGATCCTTGGCCTGCTTGACCTGCTGAGGATCGAGGGACCACCCATAGTCCTTGTTGAGCAATTCTGTAACCTTGACGGTAGGCATTCCACTTCGATCGTAGATCATGTGATCTTCAATTTCTACACCAAAGGAGGAGCCCGCCAGTTTCCAGGCAGCGATATGTACAGGCATGGTATCGGCAAGGGTACCATCCAGGTCAAATATAAGGCCTCTTACGCCTTGTGGAAGGGTAATTTTCATATCTTTTCTTGGGTCACTGCGAATATGGCTATTATCCCTCTTGAAAATGAAATTTTTGGAGAATAATTGAACAAGAGATGGAATTTTAGCTAGCTTCTCCGAATATTTGGCCCTCCGTATCCTTCCTGGGTATATAGGTCCTTCCTATTGGAACTAACCATCCCTTGGCCAGGAAGTTTACGATTTGACATTTCGCCATCATATTTAAACCCCTTTTTCTCCAAACCCCATCAAGAAACCATGGCCTTTTTAGGATCAATCATCAAAAGAGGAATAGAACTCAACCAACGCTTGCAGGGCCAACCCGTGTCAGCCGAAGCCCAGCAGCGAGAACAACTCAGGAAATTACTGGAAACGGCCAAGAATACGGCATTTGGCAAATATTACGGCTTTGAACAATTGCTCAAAGCCAACCATCCCGTAGAGGCTTTTAAGCAGGAAGTTCCTATCCACAATTATCAAAAGATTCACGGTGAATGGTGGCACAAGCAGCAGACCTACCCGGATATAACCTGGCCGGGCAAGCCTGAATTTTTTGCCCTGAGTAGCGGCACCACCGGAAAAAAAAGCAAGCGCATTCCTATCACAGATGATTTTATACAGAGCATGAGGGATGTGGGGACCTCACTGATCAAAGCCATTCCTAACTACGACTTTCCAGAAGAACTCTTCGAGAGTGAAATTCTCATGCTTAGCAGTTCGGCCAACCTGGCCCAACATCCTCATGGCCACATGGAAGGTGAAATCAGTGGGATTAACGTCAATAACTTTCCCGGTTGGTACGACCTTTTTTATCGCCCCGGCAAGGAAATCGCAGCCATTCCTGACTGGGACGAGCGGGTTTTACGCATCGCCAAAGAGGCGCCCAACTGGAATATTGGAGCTATTGCAGGCATTCCTTCCTGGGTTTTGCTCATGCTCAAGCGGGTCCTCGAATACCATCAGTTGGAGAGCATACATGAATTGTGGCCCAACCTAACGGCCTATGCAAGCGGTGGTGTCGCCTTTGAAACCTATAGAAAAGATTTCGAAAAGATAACTTCCCGTCCTTTAACCATCATGGATACCTACCTGGCTTCTGAAGGATTCTTTGCCTACACAGCCCGACCCGAAACCATGGCCATGGAACTGGCCCTTTCTCATGGATATTTTTACGAGTTTATCCCCTTTGACGAGAGAGGAGTTGACGAAATGGGAAACCTGCTGGAAAATCCCCTCTCTCTCACCCTTGACGAGGTAGAACTCGAACAGGATTATGTCATGATTATTTCTACCTGTGCAGGTACCTGGAGGTACAGCATTGGCGATACCGTTAAGTTTACCCAAAAAGATCCCCCTGAGATTCTCATCACAGGCAGGACAAAGTTTTTCCTCAACGTAGTGGGGTCTCAACTTTCGGAGGATAAAATGGATGAGGCTATCATCTCGGTTGCTGAAGAAATGGGACACAGCGTCAACGAATACTCCGTGGCTGCCCTACAGGATGAAGAAGAAGCCTATTATCACCAGTGGATCATTGTCTCAGAGTCCGATATAGACGAAGCTGCATTTAGAGAAAAACTAGACGCCAGCCTTAAGGAGGCCAATAAAAACTATGCTGTCGCCCGCAACAAGGCGCTGAAGGATATAAAGGTAAAAGCCATAGACAAGGCTAGCTATCATCAGTATCTAGAAAAGGGTAAAAAGAAGGGAGGACAAATGAAAACGCCGAAGGTCATGAAGGCAGAAAAGATGAGAGATTATTTAGTCTTCCTGGGCGGATAGGTGGGTACCTGGAAGGAGGGGGATTTTACCATCAACGCACATCTCCACATCTGCCATGGACATATAGTATTTTCTGATTTTTGCCTTGTACTCTTTTCCCATGAAGTCATTTTCCAAAAGAAAGCGCTTAGTCGCCAAGATTTCTTCGTGAAAACCGTTTTGGATGGCGATGTGATCTGCCACGTGCTCGGCCTTTGTCTTAAAACGATCGGAAAATACGTATTTCAGTCCATAGGCAATCATACCTAGATTTGAGTAAGGGGCATAATCTACTACGTGCCCCAATTCGTGGGCAAACCAACCTGTAAGCACCTTCCTGGGCAACTCGGCGATTTTCATCTCTTCACTGTCCCGGACGTAGGTCGATAGGCGGATTCGATAACGCTTCACCCCTGTAAACAGGCTCTTCAAGCTGATGAGAGGCTGGGCCTGCATGGTAGAACCCTTTACCGGGGTCTGCACCAAACGAAGGTCAAACTCGTGTAGAATTTTATAGCGATAGTAGACCTCCAGAAAACTGGATTTTACATTTTCAGACTGCACATTGTGAAAACTGACTTTCATGATACTGTTTTCATTTGAATAATGATTATCACAAATCTTCTTAAGTGATAGAAAAAATAGCTTTTCACCCTGGATAAATCTATATATACCTTTCCCATGGGTTTGCTCCTCGTTCAATTGCCTGCTAAAGAGAGGGATGAGTCTTAGATACAATTTTTTATACAAAAGCCTTTTCATATCTATGAGTGATTATCACGAATCATTTTTATGAATACAATCAATGGCGTTGTTGGGGTTGAAGATGAGTTATTTGTGATAATCTCAACAGCGCGTTAGCCATTCATTTGTAGTGGTTACTATTTTGAACAAAAAAAACGTACATCTATTAAAATAAATCCGTATCATTCCAGGCTTCTCGGACTATCGATAGTATAAGTTCAATTTATTCTGCCAAAGATGAGAAATACATTGCACCAGTTTGAGGATGAAAAATATGAAGGGCTGATTTCGGGACTGCTGGAAGAGGGCTTTGGGCTGAGCGATGCTTTGTTTGATACCAATTTAACCACAGGTCTTCGGCAAAACCTGCTTTCCTTTTATCAGGCCGGAAAAATGAGGCCTGCGGGGGTAGGCAGAGAGCAGGACTTTTTGAAAGACAGCCTGATCCGGGGCGATGTCATCAGGTGGATCGAGAAGGATAGCAGAGAGCCTTACGAAGCTGCATTTATAAAGATCTTTGAAGGCTTTATCGACTACCTGAACCGCACTTGCTACACAGGCATCAATGACTACGAATGTCATTATGCTTATTATGAAGAAAACAGCTTCTACAAACGCCACGTAGATCAATTTCAGAGGCAGGCTGGCAGAAAATTTTCTTTTGTCCTGTATCTCAACGAAAATTGGCAAGCAGAAAACGGGGGGCAACTTAGCCTATACTTACCGAAAAAAGATGTAAAGATTCTTCCTCTTGGGGGGAGGTCGGTCTTTTTTAGATCAGATGAAGTAGAGCACGAGGTTCATCCCTCTTTTAATCGTTACAGGCTCAGCATTGCCGGGTGGCTCAAGCGATAGAGAAAGCTCTTGAAGGCTGCGATATTATAATTGTACTCTTCTCCAGTGGCATAATCTACTTCCCTGTCTACATCCTCTACGTAAACCGCCCCACCTGAACTCAAATAACAGCCCCTCAGGATGGTTTTATCCAGTTTGATCCACATGGGATAGGGTGACTTTCTTATTCCAGTTCCAGAAAAACTGCGGCTTTGTTGGGACAGCCACTCACTCCGAAACTCGATGCGCTCTAATTTCGAGTCTAGCCGACCGTATTTTAACAAGATGTGCCGAAGAAAAATCTTGTCGTACGGCTCTATGTTTTTCTTTGCGAGATAGCGATCCACAAAGGCCAGTTTTTCTGCATTCATCCCGTGGTTGCTAAACAAAAAAAATGTGGTTGAAGAGTTCGCCTAACCTATGATTCATCGCCTCCGCGTGGACAAGAGAATTGCGGCCTTTATTTAGGTAATAAAGGTGATGGGCCCGCGTCTTGGGGACACAGGTCTGCGGATAAATGGTCAGGGGGCCAAGCCCCTTAAAGTCCCAGCTCAGGGCCTGATAGCGGTTAGAAGAATCACTTTTGAGTTCGGCATAAGTTGCCAAGCGAAACATGACAGACTCGGAGAAAGGAAAATCCCGAAGAAATCGGTTGATCAAATTTTCCATGGGATGGTCCGGCTTCTTTCCTTGAGCTTAAAGACCCTTGCACAGGGTCAAACCCAGGCACAGCAAAACCAGGATTCTTAATCGAAACGTAGAGCGGGGTTTTCTAATGTAAGGATATGGGAGGGAATCCATTTGTGAAAGTTAGCCTTTCCATTCCCAATATATCAATAATCCGGAAAAACCACAGCTTAAATAGTATTTTTACATAAAATACTGCGTAAATCTCTCAGGAAAATATGAGGATTGGGGCTATTCTCCCAGCATATCAAGGGAAATTAGATTATGCTCATTTTTATTGATGGCACCCATACGGAGAAATCCTCCGGCTGCCTTAGCTACATGTTCGGCAAGGGACCTAAGGCTCTGCCTGATCATTTGGGCATGTTCATCGTCAATTTTGTCAAGGGCGGACTTTAGGTTGGCCAGTTCTTCCTCGTAGGCCTTCTGGCTATTTTGAGGCTGCCATTCTTCAATGAGCTTATTAAGATCTGCCTGGAATCTTTCATGAACTACTTCGTAGTAATCATGGAGGCGTTCATCGGAGGTAAAAGTTCGAAAGCGGACCAGTTTGGAGGCCCATTCGGTTTCGTTTTTGTGAATGTCGTCATCTGCACCTGCGATGTAGATGGTAACAAGAGCGGGGGCTTTGGTGAGCAGGTCGATTTCTTGATCGCTCAGGTTGCTGAAGTAGGAAATAGCCATAGGTTCTATAAATGATGGCGCAAAAATAAAGGATTTTTTGAAATATAAGGGGGAAGGACCAAAAAAAAGGGGCCGCACTGCACTGCAGCGCGGCTACCCCTGTCATGAAAAACACACACAACTATGAAAAGCCCCAAATCTTAATCTACTCGAGGCAGATGTACTGTTTGTATCAGTTTAAGTTTCTACTAATTCCAAGTCCCTTTTGTTTCAAATTAATAATGATTTATTAACCCATGAGCAATTTCAGCATGGAGAAAAATTTTTGCCTTTTTTATCCTCATGAAATCTAGGGCGCTTCAATTTCTTTTAACCTAGGTTTGAAAGTAAAATAAAGAAACAAATCACCCACAAAGGGCATTTTTTTCTGACAATTCAGCATTAGAATCTCATTCGGGAATACCGAGAATCGAAATTTGATCCCGAGTTTAATAGTCTACTTCCGGAAGTTCTGCTGAAATCTTACTGCGGTTCTCTTCCTCCCAGGTAGGAAGCTTGAGGTCCTTACCTAGATTCTCTTTAGACTCATCTACCATAAATCCTGGAGGGATGGTCGCCACCTCAAAAAGTACACCTCCGGGCTCTCTGAAGTAGATGGAATGAAAATAATTTCGATCCAGAATATCCGTGACCTTGTGGCCTTGTTCACGGAGAAAGCGGTGCAATTGTCCTTGTTCCTCATCGCTGCTCACCGCCAGGGCAACGTGATGTACGGTGCCAATCCCATTTTTCCCTTTTTCAGCGTAAGGATCTATGAGTATGTCCACGATCTTTCCTGAGCCTTCCTGCTCCGCCTCAAGCCTCATTCGATTGCCTTCCTCACGAGTGATGACAAAATTAAGGTTTTCAGTCATGAGCTTTACAGTGGCATCAGGCTTTTGTTGAACCATTGTTACAGAATGGATGCCTCTGATTGCCATGTCTTCACCTACCCCAGCCTCGACCCAGGGATTGCGGTTGTCGTCTGCTTCCACCAATTCGATTCTAAGTCCAGAAGGATCAGCAAAACGTAGCCCGGCAGCTCCAAATCGCTCAAACTCCTCCAGGTTGATGCCCGCTTTTGTCAGGCGATGTTTCCATGAAATTTGACTTACCTTCGGAATGGAAAAAGTTGTATCCACCACCTGACCATGGCCTTTGACTCCCTGCCTTACTCCCTTACCCTTGTAGGGAAAGGTCGTCATGATGGTTCCGGGTTCACCCCTTTCATTCCCATAGTAAAAGTGATAGACCCCTGTATTGTCAAGGTTTACAGTTTTCTTCACAACCCTCAATCCCAAGAGTCTGGAATAAAAATCCAGGTCTTCTTGGGCCTCGTTTACAGTTGCAGTGACGTGATGTATACCTCTGATTGAAAATTTCATAGCTAATTTAAAGGACGATTAACACACATATCAATGTTTACACATTATTTACCGAAATGGAATTAAATTTGTTTACCGAGGCTCTCTTTGGTTACTTAAGGAGCAATAGAAGCAACCTGTAGATAAAAAACTTATCATTCTGGTGTTTCTACAAGACACAATCACCTCATCAATTTACTCCTACCGACATGAAAGCTAGCATCACATTTATCTCCATATTATTGATATTGACAATGGCCTCTTTTGCTCAAGAGACGGTCTATTCTGCTGAATTTACAGGACTGAGGATCAAGAGTGGCCTTAATGTCCAGCTTCGAGCGGGCAATTCTCCCAGAATAGAAGTCTTCGATGATTTACCTCTCTTGATTGAACGGGAGGGCAATACCCTTACGCTTAAGCTCCCAAAGGGCTACTCCAGTGCTGGAAAGTCCAAAAAGGTGATTATCACCTACCGCGGTTTGGAGTATTTAGAAGCTCGCTCAGGTGCCTATGTACATAGTGAAGCCCCTCTTCGCATTTCGATATTGGATATTTCGGCTCATGGAGGCGCCAATGTTAAGCTTGAAGTCGATGTGGATAAACTGAGAGGAGGTTCGGATGGAGGAGCCAGCATGCTTCTCAGGGGTCAGGCTGAGGATGTGGTGTTAGAAGCTTCCGGCGGAGGCAATTTAATTGCCAAAAACTTATGGGCAAATAGGGTAAAAGCTTCTGCCGCTTCCGGTGGTAACCTACATGTATTTGTCAAAGAAAGCCTAGTGGCACAGGCGGTCTCCGGCGGTAAAATCACCTACTCAGGAGATCCCATAGATACCAACGTCGATAAGCAAAGTGGAGGGCAGGTTAGAAAAGTAGCTAGCCAGAATAGACCCAGGAAGAAGGAAATCCGAGAATATTAGAATGGATAAAACCCATATAGCTTAGGATGGTTAAAGAAAAGAGGAGCTATGACTTCGATCTGATCTGCCCGGCTGATTGTCGGAAAGGGAAAAAATAATGGATAGAAGTTCAGCACTTATGAATACCGGGGAGCAGTCTCTGGGCTTTTTTTGTTTAGGAATTATTGATTCTCTACTTCTATTTCGCACATTTGCCTAAGCTGTGTATTTTTGACCAGCAACAATCATCAAAGATTCATGCCCGAAAATATTAACATTACCCTTCCTGATGGAAATATCAGGGAATTTCCTGCTGGTAGCAGTGGAGAAGACATTGCCAAGAGTATCAGTCAGGGCCTTACCAGAAATGCCCTTGCCGTCGAAGTAGATGGAGAAACATGGGAGCTTCACCGCCCCATTCACAGGGATGCCAAGGTCGCCATTCTTACCTGGAAGGATCAAAAGGGCAAGGAAGCTATGTGGCACTCATCGGCTCATATCCTTGCAGAAGCCTTGCAGGAGCTATATCCGGGCATCAAACTAGGCTTTGGACCTCCGATCAGAAACGGTTTCTATTACGATATTGATTTTGGTGAGTACAAATTTGGCGAAAGGGACTTTTCCAAAGTAGAAAAAAAATTCCTCGAACTGGCTCGATCAGGAGAGACCTTTGATCGCAGGGATATCAGCAAGGCCGAGGCCATCGCTCACTACCAGGAGGTGGGCAATGACTATAAAGTCGAACTGATCGAGGGCTTGGAAGACGGAGACATAACCTTTTACCACTCTGGCAATTTCGTTGATTTGTGCAAGGGTGGTCATATCCCTAATTCAAAGCTCATCAAGGCCATGAAAATCATGAATACAGCCGGAGCTTATTGGAGGGGAGATGAAAAGAATAAAATGCTTACCAGGATTTATGGAATTTCTTTCCCAAAGAAGAAGGAACTCGATGAATACCTGGAATTGCTGGAGGAAGCCAAAAAGCGCGACCATCGAAAGATCGGCAAGGAGTTGGAACTCTTTACTTTTTCTGATCGTGTGGGCATGGGCCTTCCCTTATGGCTTCCCAAGGGGACCAGGCTTCGGGAAACGCTGGCCAACTTTCTTCAAAGGGTACAGGAAAAGCAGGGTTATCAGCAGGTGGTAACTCCTCATATCGGTAAAAAGGAGCTTTACCAAACTTCGGGGCACTGGGAGAAATATGGGGAGGACTCCTTTCAACCCATCAAGACCCCTAATGTGGGCGAGGAATTCATGCTTAAGCCCATGAACTGTCCCCACCACTGCGAAATCTATGCTTCCAAGCCACGCTCTTACAGGGACCTTCCTTTTAGGGTGGCTGAATTCGGTACGGTATACCGCTACGAGCAATCAGGTCAGTTGCATGGCCTGACCCGGGTAAGGGGATTTACCCAGGATGACGCTCATATCTTTTGCCGACCTGACCAGGTCAAGGAAGAATTTCTCCAGGTTATAGACATCGTCCTTTATATTTTCAGGATTCTTCAATTTGAGGAGTATACTGCCCAGATTTCGCTCAGGGATCCCGAACAACCCGAGAAATACCTGGGAGATCCAGCTCAGTGGAACCTGGCCGAGCGTGCTATCGAGGAGGCGGCAAAAGAGAAAGGCCTCAGAACTGTCAAGGAACTAGGTGAAGCGGCTTTTTATGGGCCCAAATTAGACTTTATGGTCAGTGACGCCTTGGGTCGGGAGTGGCAATTGGGAACCATACAAGTAGATTATCAGTTGCCGCAGCGCTTTGGGCTGGAATATACAGGGGATGACAATGAAAAACACCGTCCTGTGATGATCCACCGGGCTCCCTTTGGATCACTAGAGCGATTTACCGCTGTACTGATCGAACACCTGGCCGGGGAATTCCCTCTTTGGCTGGCTCCTTCCCAGGTTATCATCCTGCCAATTGCCGAAAAGTTCAACGATTATGTGAACGACTTACAGGAAAAATTCCAGGAGGAGGGTTTTCGCGTGGATGTAGACTTGAGAAATGAAAAAGTAGGTAAGAAAATCAGGGAGGCAGAACTGGGCAAATATCCTTATATGCTTGTCATTGGTGAAAAGGAAATGGAAGCCGAATCTGTTGGGGTAAGGAAACGGAAGGAAGGAGACCTAGGAGAAATGAGCAATGAGGCCTTTATCCAGCATATGAAGCAGGAGATCAAAGAACTCCTGGCCTAGGAAAGGTCGATATTTAACTTCTCTCAAGGGCAAGGAATACCGCATCCTAGATTTAAAGATAGCAAGAGCACCTTTGTCCTTAAGAGTGCTTTTGTCATTTAGAACTTATCGAGGGAATTTTCAAACTTTGACCCAGGGAGGTCCCATTTGATGAAAGTTTGAGCCATGCCGGATTTTGCTTCCAATTCTGTACATCCAAGGTGAGGGAAGTGGCCTTGGAAGATGAAGAAAGGGTCATGGTCTCCAGGATCTGACCCTTGGCAGAAAGGACCTCTAGCCGAGGGGCTGCTTTTTGGTCGGAGGCGAAAAGGAGAGAAATCTTACCCCTCTTAATAGAAATCACTTCTAAATACAGGCCTAAATCCAGCTTTTTTCTAAAAGGAATAGATGGACCATGAAAGAAACTGCCATCAGAGGTTATTGCTTTGATTCGGTAAAAAATCAATGGCAAACATTGGTAAGCAGAGGTGGTATCCATCAGGGAAAATAGGGATTGATTCTTATTATTTTCAATACTTTGAATGACTTCATAGGTTCTTCCGTCCGCGGATCGTTCGAGTAGATATTTTTGGATTTGCTGGTTGGGAGACTTCCATTGTAAACGAGGCCCAAGAGGGGTATGAGTAGATGTGAAATGGGAAAAACTGGAGGTGGAGTTTGTTTTTTGAGAACTTTTGGGTGCAGGGAGGGAGTCTATGGGAGCATTATTTTTGATGCCAGGCTTAAGGGAATCAGGAGAGAATAAGGGATATTCTTGGGGCTGATGTTTTTTTTCGAGGTTTGGAGGGGCTTCTTGGTTTTGGATGTAAATACCGGCAAGTAAGAATGAAAGCAGGGCCATTGCGGCTCCCAATTGTGAAAATCGCTGTTGAATTTTTTGCTGTTGAGTCTTACTGAGTTGATTACCTACCATGATTGAGTTTACATGCGGTGGTGGAGCATGAGCAAGGTAGGAAGGATGAGTTTTAATTCAAGTACTTAAAATTTATATAACTTACACTATTCGATAGTTGGTCGTTTAGAACCGTTTAGAACCGTTTAGAACCGTTTAGAACCGTTTAGAACCGTTTAGAACCGTTT
>CAZMAV010000008.1:115642-190989 GCA_964564415.1 uncultured Bacteroidia bacterium
ATCAGTCCTTTAATTGAGATTTTCAAAATAGGTACTAAATTTTAATATGTAATAATTTTATTTAAAAAAATTACAATTAAATTCAAAAAAACCAATTTTAATATTTTTTTGTCCAAATAAAAAAGGTAAGCCCGTTCTCTCCTATCAATCCCTAGACAGTACAGGAAGCAACAACTCCATTCCCTGAGATGCTTCCGCCTCTATGATCTCCAGCCTCGGAAAACAATCCCTCTTCACCATGGGAGCAGGAGCAATCAAATACTTGGGGCTCTCTGCGGGAACCGATAATACCAAACCCGCCGCTGGAAATACCCGGAGGGAAGTACCAATTACCAACAACAGATCTGCTTGGTTCATGTAATCATCTGCCAACTCTATGTCCAATACCTCCTCCCCAAATAAAACCGTATAAGGCCGAAGTTGACTTCCCCTTTCGCATAGATCTCCCACCTCCAAAAGCTTTTCTTTAGGCCAATCGTAAATCAATGAATCATCGGGGGTAGACCTTCCCTGATCTATCCTCCCATGTACATGGATGACCCGGCTGCTGACCCCTTCTTCATGCAGGGTATCAATATTTTGAGTAATTATGATTACCTCATAGCACTTCTTCAACTCAGCCAGTAGGATATGGCCAGGATTGGGACGGGCGTCCCGAAAGCGAAGTTTTACATCGTTGGTGAAGTCGAGTACCTTCTCAGGATGGTAAAGCCAACTTTCAGATGTTCCTACCTCCATAAGATCGTATTCACCCCAAATTCCACCTGAATCCCTGAAAGTAGGAATGCCACTCTCTGCGCTAATCTCAGCTCCAGTGAGGACTACCAAAAAAGGCTTAGGACTTGGGCTCCTGCTGTCTTTCGAGGTTGAAAATGTCATGAAGGGCTTGGATGAGATTGTCCTGGTCGCCCCGGCGACAGGCCTCCTTCAATTGGAGAACAGGCAATTTTATGATCTTTTGAATGATAGATCGGGTAACGTTCTCCACCAACTGGCTCTCTTCAGCATTGCTCTTCTTAAGGTATCTTGCAAGTTCTTCTTTTCGGATATCTTCAAGCGCCTCCTTCATCCGCTGGATGGTTGGAGAAATGCTCAATTGGGTCCTCCATTTCATGAAGCCCCTCGCCTCTTCTTCAATGATAGCCTTCACTTCGGGAATAGCAGCTTTTCTGCGCTCCAAAGCCTGAGCCGTCATCTCCTGGATTTCATCAATCCCATAAACAATAACATGAGATAATTCATCCACCTCTTGACCTACAGAACGCGGTACACAGAGGTCAATGACGATGCTAGGCTTGACTTTTGAAGCAAACATGTCCCGACGCAAAATCGGCTCCTCGACAGAAACACAGGAAAGAATAACATCGTACTCGGAAACTACCTCACCCAATTTTTCTATCGGAATCACCCCGGCATCACAATCCAAGGCCAAAGCTTGGGCCTTGCTTATCGTGCGGTTACAAAGATCTATCTGTTCAAAATGGTCAAGATCAAGGCTAAACGCTACATCTTTGCCCATTTCTCCTATACCTAAGACCAATACCTTGGGAAAAGTCAGGTGCTGAGTAAGGTTGTAAGCAAGTTCCGCACTGGCATAGCTTACCGAAGCAGCCCCATCTCGGAATGGAGTCTCCTGGTGAACTCGCTTGTTGGCATGAAATATCGTGTGCAACAGCCTATGAAGATAAGCCTGAGCCATTCCTTGCTCATTGGCCCATATATAAGCCTTCTTTATTTGATTGCTAATCTGTAAGTCGCCCAGTACGCTGGACTCCAAGCCCATAGAAACCTCAAAAAGCTTCCTTACCACTTCTTCCTCCTCATTCAGGACCTCAAAGTATCGTTTGTAGGTATCTACCTCAAGTAGCCCCTTTGCCACACAAAGCAAGGAAATAATCTCCTCCGATAGGTCCCGCTCATCCACATAAAATACCTCCGTCCGGTTACAAGTGGAAAAAATCAAGGCCTCCGTAATCCCAAAAAGATCCTTCAGCTTGACCATGATGTTCTTGCATTGGCCCTCCGAAAGATAAAGAAGCTCCCTGATTTCTACCGTGGCGTAGGTATGCGTTAATCTTACAGCTCTAAATGGTACTTCCATCTGCATATGAAGAGACATTCATCATCCAAAACTAAAGGAAAAACAAGAGAAAACGAGGACTAATGTGTCTACAATCTCAATATTTAGACTCAGTCTAAATAACAACCCCTCCCCTATGTTTTAATCTTTAATATTACCTATATACCATCACTTACCGGTAATGGTTTGTTAGGAAATCGAATGATTTTTATCAAAAAATTTCAATTGCTAAAGCAATTTTTCCTAAAGTATAGGAATAAAAGTATACGAATATAAGAGGGAAGGTTTTTCAATGCCCGGTAAAAATAAAAAATCCCCCAAAATGTCTATATCAAAAGATTCAAAATCAATATTTTGGATCTCTGCTTCCAGGAAAATATTGGCCTTAACGTTAGCTTCAAAAATAAATGAAAGGTCTCCAGGAATTTTCCCTGAAGACCTGTCTTTGATCGGCACTCAAACATTATTCTCGTACCATCGGATATTCCGCTGGAATACCCCTAATTCTTGAAAGAAGCTTTTCTTGGCTTCCTGCGCCTCCGACCTCTTTCATTGCCATTCTTGCGACCCCCACGCTGAGAATCGAAATTACCACGACCTTTGTGATGATGGTTTTTCTTGGTCTGAAAGCTTTCATTAAGGTCTGCCGAACCCACCGAACTAAGCTCTTTGAGCTCACGGCTCAGCAGCTTTCCTATCAATTCTTCTTTCGTTAGGTTGCCAAAAAGCATTTCTGCCTTTTCTTTCAAGCTATCATCGAACCCCTTTCCAGCTGACTGGTCTAGGATTTCCATGCACCAGTTTTCAATGCGAACCTTAGCAATATCCTCATTGCTGGGAATCAATACTTTTTCAAATTCAATTCCTAACTGTCTTTCCAGACTTTTGATCTTGTATCTGTCTCGGTTACCGATAAAGGAAATGGAAAGTCCTTTCTTTCCCGCACGTGCCGTTCGACCGCTTCTATGGGTATAGTACTCATCATTGTCAGGCAAACTATGATGAAAAACATGGGTCAGGTCCTGAACGTCAATCCCCCGGGCTGCTACATCCGTAGCGATGAGCAAACGAAGGCGATGGGCCTTGAAGCGACGCATCACCCGGTCTCGCTGAACCTGAGACATATCACCGTGAAGCGCATCTGCCTGATAGTTTCTCCGAATCAACTCCTCAGCTAAAAACTGAGTCTCACGCTTGGTCCGACAAAAAACAACCCCCAGCATATCGGGATTCAAATCCAAAAAGCGGGTGAGAGCCTCGGTCTTATCCGAGTGGCGAAGAACGGCAAATTGATGAGCAATGTTGGTATTGACCGTATTTTTCCGGTCGATCTTCACCTCCAAAGGATTATCCATGTAGGTAGCCACCATGCGCTTGATTTCGCCTGGCATAGTAGCAGAAAACAACCATGTGAGCTTATCCTCAGGAGTATAGCTCAAAATCTTGTCCAGTTCATCCTTGAAGCCCATGTTGAGCATCTCATCAGCTTCATCCAGGACGAGATACTGTAATTCGTCAAGATGAACAGACTTCCGTTTGATCAAGTCAATAAGTCTTCCCGGAGTCGCAATGATTACATGTTGGGTCTTTTTGAGGGCCTTTATTTGTGTGCCAATGGCTGCCCCCCCATACACTGCCAGGACATTGATCCGGTCCTGGTACTTACTAAAGGTATGCAGTTGCTCGGCAATCTGCTGCCCCAACTCCCGGGTAGGAGCCAGAATAAGGGCCTGAGTCTTTTTGATGTTGGGATCTACACGCTCCAAAAGGGGTAAACCAAATGCAGCGGTCTTGCCCGTACCCGTCTGGGCAAGGCCTATAAAATCTTGATAACCAGTAATAAGCTCAGGAATAGCCTGTGCTTGAATTTCGCTGGGAGTTTCAAAGCCGATTTCAGCGAGGACCTTGAGGGCTTCCTCGGAAAGGCCTAATTCTTTAAATGTCGTCAAAGAAAAATTTTGTTGAAAGATACGATAAAGGGTGAATCAGAAATAGCTCCCTATCCTGAGATAGGAAGGGTAGGAATCCTTTTTGTTCCTGTGAAGAATCCATCCAACTGATTTCTCATCCTCTCGGGGAGGAAATCCCTTTACGTTTAAAAGGCGAGGGCAATCAAGGCTCATGCTCGAAGATGAACGGGTTCTTTCTTGTTTTCAGGCGCAAAGGTACAGGAATAATTTGATATTCGAAGAGGAATTGGGTTTTATTTGCACAATTAATGTCCAAATTTACCTTTTCAATCAGATCAAGGCCCAGGCAAAGCAGATCATCAAGTATATTTGACCTTTCCTAACCTATAAAAAGTATAGAAACTCCTCCCTTTTTTCTCTTCCAGCTTTTTCCCATTTTGTTTTATCCATTTCACCCTCTTGGCCTATGTTTCCCATCGAAACCAGAGCACTTAACCGGATCATGATATACGGCGTGGCAGGAATCATCGTCCTGGGCTCCCTCATTTATTCTAATTACCTGGCTCAAGAACTCTCAAAGAAAGAACAAGCCAGCGTCCAACTATACGCCGACGCCCTGGAGTTTATCGCCTCTACCTACCCCTTGGACAAAAGCCAGGAAGATGATCCCGTCGCCGCCCTGGATGAAGCTGTTGCTTTTATTTATTCCAGAATCATTCAGGAAAATAATATTCCAAAAATCCTACTCGGAAACCAAGGTAGCATTCAATCCGATAACCTGGATCTCCCCAGCAACTGGAACAATGAAAAGCGAAACCAATTCCTCAATAAAAAAATCAGAGAGTTCCAAAGTCAATACGAACCCATCAAAATCAAGTATGACACCAATAAATACCAGAAAGTCGTCTATGGAGAATCATTCCTCCTGAGACAGCTCCGTTGGTTTCCCTTCGCACAGTTGCTCCTGGCATTCACCTTTATCGGCATCGTCTTCATCGGCTTTGCCATTGCAAAGAGAAATGAGCAAAACAGGGTCTGGGTGGGTCTGGCAAAAGAAACAGCTCACCAACTGGGCACTCCCGTTTCGAGTCTTATGGCCTGGGTAGAACTGTTAAAAATGCATACCGAAAACAGACCGGAAGAGAGAGAATTGGTGGACGAAATGGAAAGGGATGTGTTGAGACTCGAAATCATTGCGGAGCGATTTTCGAAAATAGGGTCTATCCCCGAACTCGAACCTGTAAGGGTAAATGATATCCTGGACCGCTCTGCCACCTACCTAGGTAAGCGAATGACCCAAAGAGGCTCCATCAAACTTAAAATCAACAATAGCCTGCCGGGAGAAGCCCAATTAAAAATCAACAATCAGCTCTTTGATTGGGTCATCGAAAACCTACTAAAAAATGCCCTCGATGCCATACAGCAGGAAGAAGGAGAAATACGATTGGAAAGTGGGGAAAAAGGTCAGGACTACTACATCGATGTAAGTGATACCGGCAAAGGAATTCCCAAAAGCAATATTCAAAAGGTCTTTGAACCCGGATTCACTACCAAAAAACGTGGATGGGGCCTTGGACTAAGCCTGACCCGAAGGATTGTTGAAATTTACCATGGAGGCAAAATCTACGTGAAAAATTCGGAGGTGGGTAAGGGAACGACTTTCCGTGTATTATTGCCTAAAGGATGAATAGGGTGCCGCCTCAAAACGACACCCCAAAGTAACCATCATATAAGTGGACCTAAGGTCCATTCTATGAAAAAAGAACGTTTGACAAGTCAGGAAACGGAAGGAATAAAGGCCTTGCAAATCTCCTAACAGGATTGTGTTGGGTTAAGATGGTTAATGAGGAGTGTTAGGTTTGGCATTAGGGTAATTACCTGTTCAAACGTGAAAAAACAATTTAAGGTTCGAAGATTCCAAACATCGCTGAACCGCTGCCAGACATGGCTGCATAGATGGCTCCTTTTTTATACACCTCTGCTTTAATTTCCCCTAATTCCGGGTACATCCGGAATACCGGAACCTCGAGATCATTGTGCAAATGATCTTTCCACTGATAAACAGGGCTCCTCAGCACCTCTTTTAAGTCGCGGTTCGGATCAAACTCTTTGTAATCGAGAGATTTATACGCTGACAAGGTAGAGGAATGGAGGTTTTGAGGAAAAAGCCGAATCTGATAGGGAAAGTCTAGTTCAAACTCTTCCAGCTCAGCGCCAATACCTGTGGCTAGCATAGGCTTTTCATAGAGAAAAAATGGCACATCCGCTCCTAAAGCCCCTGCAAGTTGGGCGAGTTTTTCCATAGATAGTCCCAAGCCAAACAAATCATTGAGGCCTTTGAGGGTGAAGGCCGCATCAGAGGAACCCCCTCCGAGACCAGCACCAGCAGGTATACACTTTTTTAGCGATATTTTTACTCCGGGAAGGGTACCACAGCTTTTTTCAAGTGCCCTGTAAGCCCTCACGCATAGGTTTTCCTCATGAGTAGAATCCAGTTTTATACCCTCGATTTGGATGTGACAGCCTCCATCCTCTTCCTTGGTGAGAATAAGTTCATCCTTGAGCTGGAATATGGGATAGAGTAGGGTTTCAAGAAGGTGATAGCCGTTAGGAAGCTTACCTTTGATAAAGAGGCCAAGGTTTATTTTGGCATGGGGAAAAAATCGCAGAGATGCAGGCATGGGCTTAGGATTGACCCTGCAAAGGTACTATTTCAATTCTTCAAACTCTATATCCTCGGCGATTTCGTCCTCATTGATTTTCTTTTCCTGATGGCTCTTAGGGGCAGATACTTTCACATCCCTGTCAACGTAGATGTGCTGGCGGTTTTCTTCATCGGCGTATTGCTTGGCATAGGCCTGACTCTGGGCTTCGGATTGCTTTGCCAGGCGCTTGACCAGCTGCTTCATTCCAAAACTGAGGATCTGCCTCCCAAAAAGACGGAAAGTAATATTTATCGCGAGGATTATTCCTATGATCCAAAGAAGGGTAGTCATACAACTTATTCTAATTACTGAGGGCCTTGACCATTCCTGTAGACATTATATTGCTAAGAGCCACTCACTTTAACAAATGTAGTCCTTTCTAAATGTTACGAATAATGACGGAAACGGGTATAGGCTTATTGTAACTTCTTAGGAAACCGATGACAGAGCACCTGTAATTTCCTGGTAAAACTGTTCGTACTGGGGGACAATTTGCTCTAAGGCGAATCCCTGGGCATGGCGGTGAGCATTCTCCGAAAACTCCTCCCATCTGTCCTGGTTCTCGAGGATACAAATCGCTTTTTCCGCCATGTGGTCTACATCTCCCACAGGACTGGTAAATCCGGTTACTCCATCGATCACCAATTCAGGAAGTCCTCCGGTGTTTGAGGAAAGGACGGGCACCTTACAGGCCATGGCCTCCAATGCCGCCAGGCCAAAGGACTCACTTTCAGAAGGCAAAAGGAAAAGATCGCCGATCGAATAGATCTCCTCAACGGAATTCTGGCTTCCCAGGAAGCTCACGTCTTTACAAAAGCCCTTTTCTCTACAATACTCCTCTGCTTTGGCACGATCGGGACCGTCTCCTACCATCAATAGTTTGGAGGGAACATGCTGCCGGACCTTCTCGAAGACCTTCATCACGTCCAATACCCGCTTGACCTTTCGGAAATTTGAAGTATGAATCAAGATGCGCTCATCCTGAGGGGTCACCATCTTACGAAAATGATCCTTATTGCTCCGCTGAAAGCGCTCTGTATCGATAAAATTGTAAATGACCTTGATATCATTCTGTACCGTAAAATTCTCGTAGGTAGCCGCTTTAAGGAATTTTGATACTGCTGTCACACCTTCACTTTGATCTACAGAAAAGCTGACC
This sequence comes from uncultured Bacteroidia bacterium, assembly GCA_964564415.1. Lineage (GTDB taxonomy): Bacteria > Bacteroidota > Bacteroidia > J057 > J057 > JALEFZ01. Next base: position 123,497 of record CAZMAV010000008.1, read on the forward strand.
ACCGGTTCATAGGCCTGATTTTTTCCTACCAAGGTAATATCTGTACCGTGTAGGGTAGTCACTACTGGTATTTCGATGTCGTACTCCTTGAGAATTTGTTTGGCCAAATAGGCGACAGAAGCGTGGGGAATGGCGTAGTGAACGTGAAAAAGGTCAAGGTTGTGGTAGCGGGCTACGTCGACCATGGTGCTGGCCAGGGCTGACTCATAGGGGATGAATTCGAAAAGAGGGTAGTCCTTGGTCTGCACCTGATGATAGAAGATATTTTCGGAAAAAAGGGACAACCTTATGGGCCGATTGTAGGTAATAAAATGAATTTGATGTCCCCGGGCTGCCAGGGCCTTACCTAACTCTGTGGCCACCACACCACTACCACCATAGGTGGGATAGCAAACTACGCCTATTTTCATTTTTTTTAGGTTTGTAAAACAAACAGGGCACGACAAAAATAGTTTTTTGTTTAAAAAAGTTATAATGTGATTGAGAAGCTTTGAAATTGAAGACTTCACAGAGACATTTTTAGCATTTAATCCCATCTACCATTTCCCACAAGGTCTGTGGACAATCCTGCTTTCTACCTTGATATATAAGGGCTACCTTTAAATTTAGCTCAAAAGAAAGGATCAACCGTGGCCAGACCCAGAAAAGACGGAAGTCAGACAGCCAAAAAGAAGGAAACACCCTTGATGAAGCAATATTATGCCATCAAGGCCCAATATCCCGGAACCGTTCTCTTGTTTCGGGTGGGGGATTTTTATGAAACTTTCGGAAAAGATGCCGTAGAGGTCGCCAAAATACTGGGCATCGTCCTTACCCACAGGAACAATGGCTCGGCGGATACTGAGCTGGCAGGTTTTCCTCACCACGCCTTGGATACCTACCTTCCCAAACTGGTGAGGTCAGGACGAAGGGTGGCCGTCTGCGATCAACTCGAAGATCCCAAACAGGCCAAAGGAATCGTCAAGCGAGGTGTGACAGAGTTGGTTTCTCCCGGAATCACCCTCAACGATAAAGTTCTGGAAGCCAACAAGCACAATTATCTGGCATCTGTTTTTTTTCCCAGCCAAAAGGAAGTTGCCCTGTCCCTGATAGAAGTGTCTACTGGCGATTTTTTCTGTCTGTCAGGCAGCCTGGCAGAAGTGGAAAAAATCATACAGACCCTAGAGCCTTCCGAGGTCATCCTTCCCCGAAAGGATTTCCGAAGATTTACCGACATTTTCGGAGAAAAATTTTATCTCTCAAGGCTGGAGGACTGGGTATTTCAAAGCGATTATGCCCGTGAAAAGCTGTTAGAACTCTTTCAGACTGCCTCGCTCAAAGGTTTTGGGGTAGAAGAGGAAGAAAACGGAATCATTGCCGCCGGTGCTATCATCCATTACCTGAACGACTCCCATCAGAAAAGCCTGGGCCATATCAATCGGATCTACCGCTTTGACGACTCGGAGTTTGTTTGGCTGGATTCTTTTACGGTTCGCAACCTCGAACTCCTCCACCCCCTACATCCCGATGGCAAGTCTTTGGTAGATGTCCTGGATCAAACCCTGACCTCCATGGGGGCTCGCATGCTTCGAAAAGCCATTCTCCTACCTCTCAAGGATATTCAACAAGTCCGACAGCGACTCGATATCGCAGAAACCTTTCTTCATCACCCCCATTATTTGGAACAACTGGCAAAGCAGTTTCGATGCATGGGCGACCTTGAACGCCTTGCCTCCAAAGTAGCCACCGCCCGTATCACACCTAAGGAAGCTGTTTTGCTGAGAGATTCTTTGGGTAGAATCAGTCCCATTTGTGGTATCCTGAGAGCCTTTGATTCTGAAGCTCTCAGCCATCAGGCAGGGCAATTTTCTGATCCAAAGCCCAGCCTGGAAATTCTTCAGACCCAATTGCTCGATGAAGTAAGCCCTTCTATCAGCGATGGAAATGTCATCAGAAACGGGGTTTCTCAAGAACTTGACGAGCTCAGAGAGATCAAGGGCAATTCTAAGAATCTCCTTCTCGCTATGCAGAGGAGGGAAATCGAGCGTACCGGAATTTCCTCCCTCAAGGTAGGCTTCAACAAAGTATTTGGGTATTACCTGGAGGTCACCCACGCTCACAAGGATAAAGTACCCGAGGAATGGATTCGGAAACAGACCCTGACCAATGCGGAGCGCTACATCACCGAAGAACTCAAGAGCTATGAGGATAAAATTCTCAATGCAGAAGAAAGAATCCTTGGGCTTGAGTTTGAACTCTATCATCATTTTGTCAAGCAGCTTCAAAATCATCTGCACAGCTTTCAGCACAATGCCCGACTACTTGCCGAACTAGATATGCTCCTTGGTTTTGCCAGGGTTTCACAGAGTAGAAATTATGCCAAGCCCCAAGTCACTTCGGAAGATGCGATTGATATCCGCGAGGGTCGGCACCCGGTGATTGAAACCAGCCTGCCGCCGGACGCCCCCTATGTCCCAAATGATATCTACCTCGATAAGGAGGAGCAGCAAATCATCATCATCACCGGTCCCAACATGGCTGGAAAGTCTGCCCTGCTTCGCCAGACAGCCCTTATCACCCTTATGGCCCAGATGGGTTGCTACGTTCCGGCTTCCTCAGCCACTATAGGCATGGTCGACAAGATTTTTACCCGCGTCGGAGCTTCCGATAATATTTCTTCGGGAGAATCCACCTTTATGGTAGAAATGAATGAGACCGCCCAGATCGTCAACAATGCTACTGATAAGTCTCTCATTCTCCTTGATGAGATTGGGAGGGGAACCAGCACCTATGATGGCGTCTCCATAGCCTGGGCCCTGGTCGAATACCTCCATGAAATTCCCGAAGTACAGGCCAAGACCCTTTTTGCTACCCATTACCATGAACTCAACGAGCTCGCAAGTCGCCTTCAGCGGGTAAAGAACTTTAACGTAAGTGTCAAGGAGGTAAATGGAAGAATATTGTTTCTCCGTAGCCTAAAAGCCGGCGGTTCGGAGCATTCCTTTGGTATTAATGTAGCTGGGATGGCCGGTATGCCCAAAGACCTGGTCAAGAGGGCCAAGCAATTGCTCAAGCATTTTGAGAAGGCCCGGATGGCCGATCAAGAGGCTGCCAAAAGCGTTAAGTTTTCATCAAAACCTACCGTTCAACTCAACATGTTTGAGTTAAAAGATGCGGATACCCTGAAAATCAGGAATATCTTGTCTGGGCTGGACATAGATCGCATGACACCCGTTGAGGCCCTGTTAAAACTTCAGGAAATCAAAGCTGCCTTGTTGGAATAGGGCCGGCGGGGTTTTGCCAGGTATGGATATCGATAACCCCGCCGGCTCTTTACCCCCGACGGCCTTATAGGGTAAACCTAAACCCTCCATATATCATCCTTCCGAATACAGGCCCCCAAATCAGGCTGGCATCGAAGAACTCCCGGTTTCCCTCGGCTGCCAAGATCGGTGCATCCTGACGAAAATCAAGCAAATTTTCTCCTCCCAAATAAACTTCCCAGCGGTCCCCCAGAGGTCTGGACACCTGAGCAGACAAGAGAAAGAAGTCCAGGCTTTGTTCTTCCAACCGAAACTCCGTCGGATTCGCTGAGGTAGAAGGGATGCGCTGAGGTCCCACCCATTGAAGGGTGGCATCAAAGGCCCACTGGCTGCGGGTTTTGTAAGTCCCGTTCAAAAAAGCTCTGTGCCTAGGCAAAAAAGGTCTGTCCAAACGACCCTCGTCGTAGTCAATCAGGGTACGTTGCCACTTGTAAGCGGCCTTCACCCCAAACCTTCTGTGAATTTCCAACTTCGCTTCTACCATAGCCGAATGAGCCAGGGCTTCTCCGTCCAAGGCATAGAAACTCACCTGCCTGGGATTTTCTAAATCCACCACAGTCAACTGCTCGAAAATCGTAAGAAAGTATTCTGCCCTGAGCTGAAAAGGGCGATACCTAAGTCGAAAATTACGACTCAAGTTGAAACCCACGTTCCAGGCTACCTCAGGAGGAAGTCCGTAGGCGGGAAGGTTACTTTCGGAGCGAATAAGAATATCCCTTTGATTCAGAAAGCGCCCAAAGTTTTCTGCGAAAATACTCGAAGTACGCTGTCCCCGACCGGCCGAAAAGCGGATGCTGCTCTCATCATCTGGCCGAAACAAGAGATGCAACCTTGGAGTCAGAAAGAATCCCCACAGGTTATGAAAGTCGCCCCTTAAACCGGCGATCAACCTAAACTTATCCAGGTACTTATAGGTGTATTCCATAAAGATACCGGGAACCCTCTCGGTAAAGTCATATGGTCCCAGGATGGAATCGAAGGTGTTTTCCTGACGATCCAGGGAGAAATTAGCGCCAAGTCGGTAGTTGTGGTTGGTATTGCCCAAAAAATTCTGATAAATCAGATTGGTGTAAAGGCTTTGTTGGCGGCCGCTGAAGCGATCAAAACCCAGATTGATGGCCCTCTGCTCCTGTCGGTGCTCCTGCCCCATCAATTGGAGCCCCAAACTTTCACCGGGACGATCAGGGTTGACCCATCCCACTTTGGCCCATATCCTGGCTTGGGCATTCACTGCCTGATAATCTACTGCCCCCGGAAAGGACTCGATATCCGAAGACTGACGGCGATCCTGCAACATTTGGACTCCGGCCTGTGCCTCGAGGTTCTTCTCATTTGAAAAGTGCCAGCGATTGATCACATTCCAATGCCGGGTCAAAGGCATATCTTGAAAACCATCTTCATTCCGGTCTAATTGCAAGGGCCTGAGGCTTCCATGAAGAAGGAGGGTCGTACCAAGCTTATCAGAAAATTTATGTGTCGTATTCAAATTGAGTTCACTGCGACCACCGCGGTTTCCATAGCCATTGATGTACAATTTTCTTCCGTCCTGGGGTTTCTCCAGCTCTACATTGATCTGGCCGACAAAGCTTTCGTAGCCATTGATCACAGATCCTGTTCCCTTTGATATCTGAATGCTCTCTATCCAGGGGCCAGGGATGAGGTCAAGGCCAATACTGGAGGCCAGCCCCCGAATACCGGGCATGCTCTCGAGAGTCAGTTGGGTGTAGGGCCCTGCGAGGCCAAGGAGTTGAATTTGCCTGGTTCCGGTCAATGCATCATTAAACTGAACATCGACAGATGCATTGGTTTCAAAACTCTCCCCCAGATTGCAGCAAGCGGCCTTTAACAGCCCCTTTCGATCAACCACTTCTGTAAGTTGGGTCTTAAAAGGGTCCACTACCGAGGAGGATTTTTCAGCTTCGATGTGCACGGAATCTGCCTCAAAATCGTTACCCAGGATAAATTCGTAAAAATCTTTCTCCTTTATGGGCAGGGTATCATTTCTGAATCCAGAATAAGCCGCCACCAGGAACTCAGCTTGAGCGGATACTTCCAGGCGAAATTTTCCTGTGCTATCGGTCAGGCTTCCCTGCTTTCCAGGAAGAACCCTGAGAGTAGCCTGCCTGAGGGCTATTTTTTCACCTTTTCCGTTTTCCCCCCATACCTGTCCTTCCAGTATACGGGGAGATTGGGCCCATGCCTGTCCTACCAAAAACAGGACAGACATAAACCAAGATATATATGTATGCATGAGTTAAATGTAATTTGATCTCATTCCACCGATCATACCTGTGGATGAGTTACTTGTAATTTCTTTGATGAATTTGCTGATAGCTTAGTGCTTTTCGACTCCGTCGGCGTATTTACAGCAATGCGGGAGTTCCTGGTAGGCCTTTGGGTCGGCTTCCAGGGAATCGGTACGATGTCCGACGGCAGTTACCCTATTTTTGAGGCTGTCGAGACTAACTCTGTCTTGCCTGAAGATGACCGTAACCGTGTCCTTTTCCATGTCCCAGGAGGCAAATCTTACACCCGGAATATCAAGTGCCTTTTCGATGCGCTTTTTGCACATGCCGCAGACCCCTTGTACATAGAACTTGGATTCGACTACTTTTTTTTCGGTCTCCACATTTTTATCCTGGCCATGTAGATGTTGAGGGATAAAGGAAACCACAAAAAGAAGGGATATGACTGAAAGAAATTTCATGATTAATTTTTTATGAATGAAAAATAGAAATGGAGTGATAAGGGGAGCTTATCAGATTTCATCCATAAAAAATGAGGGAGGAATTCAAGAGGAAGAGGGGAAGGGCTTTGGGCGGAGGATAATCATCCAGGCCAAAAAAGTTAATTTTCCCTGAGGATATTTTCTGAATGGATACTATCCTGGAAGCAGGATTTTTAAAGTTTTCCTTTACTTCCAGGCTTAATTCCCCATTGACCTGATGCTCAGTGCTGAGTTTGGCGGCAATGCTCGTATAATCGCAGCAAGCCCAGTCCTTTTTACAGCCGCAGTCTTCCTCTTCGAAGTCAAAAAAAGAAACGGTTTTCAGCCTCCCCATACAATAATGGAGCTCTATCTGAATCCCATTGGAGGAAATCAGGTACAAGGCCATGAGGAGGAGAAGAATAACTCGTTTCATCGTCCGATATTACGATTATTCTATCAGATTGTTTGTATCCACCCTTACTTACGCAGAGTTTTCCCGGGTGCCTTGCTTTGGAGGGAAAAGCAACCTAATCTCCGTACCCTGCCCTGGAGTACTATTTACTTCTATGCTACCGCCATGCTGCTGGATGATGCCGTGGCTGATTGACATGCCCAGACCTGTCCCCTCCCCTACCGGTTTGGTGGTGTAGAAAGGCTCAAAAATTCGTTTTTGGACTTCCTCACTCATTCCTTTTCCCGTATCACGAAAGCAGACTTCCACCTTCTGACCTTGTTGTCGGGTCTGAATTTGGAGCAGCCCTCCCTCTGGCATGGCTTGAATGGCATTGGTTAAAATATTCATAAAGACCTGATTCAATTTACCCGGAAATGCCTCCATTTCTCCCTCAAAGCGGTAATCTTTCAGGACTTCGATCCCATCCAGTTGATTCTTAAGCAGAGAAAGAGTAGAATCAAGACCTTGGTTAAGGGAGAATTCCTTGATATCGTTCTCGTCCATTCGGGCGAAGTTTCTCAGTCCTTTGACGATCTCTGTCGTGCGATCTGCTCCTTCGTCTATTCCACTGATCAATTCGTGGATTTCGGTGGTGATGTAATCAATTTCTACCTCTGCCCTGAATTTTTCTACTTCTGAAAATTTATCTTTTAATTGGTCCTTCTCTATGACCTCCTCATATTTCTTCAGCAGCCGTATCAGGTCTTCGACATCATTCTTGAGGGGGGTAATATTTCCGGAAATAAAGTTGATAGGATTGTTGATTTCGTGGGCGATCCCGGCGGTCAATTGTCCCAAAGAAGCCATCTTTTCAGAAGAGACAAGTTGGATCTGGGTAGTTTTGAGCTTTTTATGCGTAGCGTCCAGTTCGACAAAGGCCTCCTTAAGTTGAAGGTGGTCTTTTCTTCTCTGGACAAAGAGCCTGGTGATCAAAGCCGAGAATACCAGGATGAGAATCAGAGAAAAGAGCAGCCAATTGCGGAAGGCCCTCTCCTTTTCCATTTTAAGTTCGTTGAATTTTTGTTCCTGTTCATACATCTGGAGCTCTGATCGGGCCGTCTCAAGCTCTATAGCAATTTGTATGGAATCTTCCTTGTAGCGAAAATAGCTTTCCTTGATCCTATTGTAGGCATTTAGGCTTTGGCTGAGGGCCTTAGCATCTCCCTGCCCAGCATGGCGTTCGATCTGTCTTCGTAGGGAGTCGCCCTTGGCTCTTACTTTTTCCAGGTCTTCATTAAGGCCCTGGTTGATCTCTTCCAGGTTTTGGGCGTCGGCCTTGGGATCAGGGTTGCCCCGATTTTCGAAGAAGGTAGCATCTATTTCTTTTTTCCCTTCGCTGTTCCAGGCGGCATACTCTTCGGCTTTTTCGGCATTTCCAATTTCGCGGTAAAGGGCCTCGATTTTGACTATGGTTGCGGCGACCTTGGCAGAATCCCCGGCCCTTGCATAAAACTCAGCTGCCTGTTCGTACTGCTCGATGGCATTGAGAAGTTTTCCTTTGTTGCGGGCCGTCTTTGCAGCCACTTCTCTTCCTATTCCCCTCAGGTTAGCGGCTTCTTTTTTGGCCTTTTCAGCATCTGTTACCTTATCTACAAATCGGTCAGTAGATTTCTTGATTTGCTCCCGGGAGTTGTTTAGCACATCCAGCCCCCGCTCTCCCTCTTTTAGAGAGTCGATTTCTTTTTTGGCTTCCTCCTCTGCCTTGCCATACCTGATCTTTTCGGCGATATTTTTGGCCTTCCTGTAACTGCGAATGGACCTTCCCACCCTTCCCTGTTTGTCATATACCTTTCCCAGGAGAAGGTGGGCGTCTACCTCCCGGTGGAGGACATCATTGTAAAGGTAGGGGGTTTCGGGATCTTCAAGGGAAGTTTTGCCCAGTTGCTCGGCATATTTGATCGAGGCTTCCCCAAATTCTACCGCCATGGAATAATTGCCTTGGTTGGCATAGGCCTGACCGAGTTGGATGAGGGTCTCCAACTTAATCAGGCCCTGAGAATTTCTAGCCTTTTCCTTGAGGCTTTCTATGGTTTGAGCGCTAAGGCCTTGAAGCCCAGCGACCGCGAAGCCCAGAAAAAATATGATGGATAAGATTTTTTTCATGATGAGTTTTAGCCCTCTACCTTCCAGAATAGACAGGGATTCTTGGGTTTTCGTTGCGCTGGACTTTAAAGGGGAAGCTAATCAGCCATAGCAAAAAAGCAGGCGAGACTTCTATATCTCTACCTGCTTTATGTACGAATGAGCTTTCTTTGGGATTTATCCCTAGGGTACTTCTACCATATCCAGAATCTGGGAGATAATTTCTTCGGTACTGATATTTTCAGCTTCGGCCTCGTATGTCAGGCCAATGCGATGGCGAAGAACATCATAGGCCACAGCTCTCACATCTTCGGGTATGACGTATCCCCTGCGTTTGAGGAAAGCGTAAGCCTTGGAAGATAGGGCCAGGGCGATAGAAGCTCTGGGCGAACCTCCGTAATTCATCAGGGGCTTTAGCTTTTCGAGCTTTCTGGACTCGGGAGTACGAGTGGCAAATACAATATCCAGGATGTACTGCTCGATTTTTTCGTCCATGTAAATCTCACGGACGGCCGATCGAGCCATGATGATATCCTGAACATTCACCACAGGGTTGATTTGTATGTTTCCTCCCCCTACGTTTTGGCGAATGATCTGTCTTTCATCCTCCATCTCTGGATAGGAAATGACACTTTTGAGCATAAATCGGTCTACCTGTGCTTCAGGAAGGGGATAGGTTCCTTCTTGTTCTAGGGGGTTTTGGGTGGCCAATACCAGGAAGGGCTCCTGGAGTTTGAAGGTTTTCTCGCCGATGGTTACCTGTTTTTCCTGCATCGCTTCGAGAAGGGCAGACTGCACCTTGGCAGGAGAGCGGTTGATCTCGTCTGCTAAAATGAAATTAGCGAAGATAGGCCCCTTCTTAACAGAGAATTCCTGGGTCTTTTGGTTGTAGATCATGGTTCCGAGCACATCAGCCGGCAAAAGGTCAGGAGTAAACTGAATCCGGCTAAAGCTGGCGTCAACGGCTTTGGAAAGGGTCTTGATGGCCAAGGTCTTGGCAAGGCCGGGCACTCCCTCCAGTAGAATATGTCCTCCCGAGAGCAGTCCCAGCAATAGCCTGTCTATCATGTAGGTTTGACCGATGATAGCTTTTTTGACCTCCATGTTGAGGATGTCGAGGAAGGAAGATTGAATCTGAATCTTTTCGTTGAGGGCCCTGATATCCGGGGCAGGCGTAGGGTTCATAAGCGGTTTTTGTACAAATTTTTCAGCGCTTCAGACGGAATTTCAGGACTTCCGTCAGGAAAGAGATAAAGGTCAATATGTTCTAATATGTCTATAAAATTACCCTATTTGTATCCAAGATGCGAGACAGCAAATGTTAAACTTCCGTTAAGGCAGACCTACAAAAACAAGCATGTGCTGTTGGACAATCTATTGACACGAAAGACTAACCGTTGATGTTAAAAAAATGGCGATTCAGGTGATTTATCTGGATTGCTTTGTACAATTGGTGTATTAATTGAAGGAATATGGCAGTAAATAAGACGTTAGGTTTTAAATCTTTTTCATCCAAATTTATGATGATGTTGATTGATACGCTGATTTTCCTTCTCTGGGGTCTTTTTTTCTTGGCTGCTGTGGTAGGTCTCCTTCAGGAGTACCGAAGCAACCAGCATGAGGAAAGTAAAACGCCTGTCTTGGAGGACGATGATCCCGTATTCCTCGTTTGATCCTCCATTTTCCTCTGGCACAATCCTTTCATGAGGAGCAATTCAAAGCTTCGGCTTGGACTTACAACTTCGGATAAACCTGTTTGGAGGAAAGGTATAATTTATAAAAAATCCATCTTTTGCTGAAGATGGATTTTTTTATTTGGATACATGATTAATGGCATCCACTCATCAGGAGTCGAGTTTTTCCCATTCATGATCCACATAAATTTCCAATGCTTTATTGATCACATCTTTTACCCGAAGGCCTTTTTGCTGGGCGATGGCCCTGGCCCTGTCTAATACCTCTGTGGTGATCATGGTACTAAAGGGGCTTTCGATGACGCGTTGGGCTTCCTTGTCAGAAATCTTAGGTCGATTTTTGGCGTCGGGAAAGAGTTGATCAAAGACCTGATTGTCAAGGGCTTCCTCCATGGTATCCAGGAGGGACTTTTTCTTTATTTTTTTCTCTTCGGATGGGGAGTGGGCTTCGTTGAGCGAGGGCATGAAGCGCTTCTTCCTTCTTTTGGGGGAAGGATTTTTTTTGGGGTTGGGGATCACCTCATCGAGGATATCTTCTTCGAAAGCCTCGCCAAATACGTCCAGAAACTTTTTTGCCATTCACTTGTGGGATCACACCGCCAGTTCAGCACTTACGCGCTTGACGACCTCTTTGGTTAATGCTAAATAATCTTCGGCCCCATTGCAAAGGGCATCATAATTGAAAATATGCTGTCCCAGGCTCTGAGACTCTGCCAGGGCTACATTCCCCCTAATATGGGTCTTGAAAACGGCCTCTCCATACCTATCTTCTGCGAATTCCAACACTTCCCGGTGCAGGACCTTTCTGTGGTCATATTGGGTAATGACGACTCCCAGGAGGTCGAGCTGATTGTTCATCCGGGTTTTGACCGTGCGGAGGATTCGGATAAAATCATCCATCCCTTTGAGGGCCAGGGATTCAGGCTGCAGGGCTACCATGCAGTAGTCACTGGCGGTGAGGGCTGATATGGTCAGGGCACCAAGAGAGGGAGGACAGTCGATCAAAATAAAATCGTACTGCTCCCGGGTTTGCTCCAGGGCTTCTTGCAGGATAAATTCCTTTCCTACCTCGGAATTTTTTTCGAATCCAGCGAGGTGGACGGAGGCAGGTATAAGGTCCAGGTTGTGCTCCACGGTCTGAATCACCTTGTGTACATCATCCTGGAAGGCAAGCACCTGATAGATGGTGCGGTCCTGCTTTTTTAGTCCCAGGCAAAAAGTAGCGTTGGACTGAGGGTCCATGTCGATGAGCAGGGCCTTATATCCTGATTTGGCAAGGCCCGCAGCCAGGTTTACTGCTGTGGTTGTCTTGCCTACTCCCCCTTTGTGATTAGCAATGGATATTACACTCATTCAAATCAAATTATTGCGTTTTGCCTACCCGATTGGAAAATTTAACTAAATCAAACGACCCATCAAAAGTATAGCGACAAAAACATACAGTTACACAAACTTTTCAAAGCTAGCCATTTGGACCAAATATTAAAAATACTTCATGAGAAATGACTGAACCTCAAAAAACCACTGTGCCTTATTTTTCCTTACCGATTTTACGGAAAATATGCCCACCTAGCCGGAATTGTATCGATTTTTAATGATTTTAAAGGAAATTATCAGTTTTAAAGGGAAAATTCATTTCTTTCAAGAAAGGAGAGCCTTCGAAAGAGATGGTGGATAAAGGGTGGAAAACCTTTGTATGTCCTTCATTTTTTTTCAAAAAAATCAAACAAGTTTGAGAAAGAAACTCTTTGTGAGTTTAAGTATTGGAAAATGCCATCCTCGAACTTTCTGGCATCCTTTTCGCGCGGGAGTAAATGAATCCAGCAGATGCCGGGCCATGTTGCCGGGCTTTCCTGGACTGCCCACAACCCATAGATTCCCACCGTTCTTACCGATTCGATCAACGATTTTCTAACCCTATCATTTCTCTTTCGACATGGTGGTCATACAACCGGAATGGGATTTTTATTTTTGTAAGGTAGAAGGGCATATTGCTTCTATCATGCTCGACCTTGCCCTGGAAAAGCACCTTCCCCTGGAAGAAAAGCCCTACCTGATTCAGGTTTCGGTAGCCATACAGCAGCCAGACATACATGGCCTCACGACCAGTGGAGAAGCTGAAGTACTCTTTATCATGGAAGACCGCCTTGCCGAACATATGAGTGAGGCCCTCAACGGGATTTATGCCGCCAGAAATACTTCCAACGGAAAGCGCGTCTTCTATTTTTATTGTACCGCACAGAATGGCTTCGAAGCCGTAGTGAGTGAAATCATGGAGGGATTTAGCTATACCTATAACCTCCAATGTACCACAGATCCGGGCTGGACTTTTTACCGGCAGTTTCTTTACCCCACCCCACAGGAATATCAGTCCATTCAGAACCGGAAGGTTGTAGACCGCCTTGTCGCTCAGGGCGATGATCCCCAAGTCGAACGGCAAGTGGCTCACAAATTCCATTTTCCCGAACTTCGTCAGGCCCAGAATTTTTCCAGACAGCTCCAAAAAGACGGCTTTACTCAAGGCAAACTCCAGGAAAAAAGCGGTTCTACCCTGGTTGAACTTGTCCTGACCCGGGAGGATCCCGTGCACATGGAGCACATTGACGAACTCGTCCAACTGCTCCGAAAGGCCGTCAAAGAATATGAGGGTGAATACAAAGGGTGGAATACGGTAGTAGCCGTTCGCAACCAGGGATGAAATGCTTTCCCTTTTGAAGACATTTCTCTTTCTTTGGAAAAAACCCCAAGTCAATGTTCAAGCACAACAGCATCACCCTCATTTTTATAATCCTCTTTCCATTTGCAGCTTTTTGTCAGGATACTAGCTAGCTGACCAAGAGCTATTCACCCAGCCCAAGGGAATCTACCGCCTATTATGAAGTAAGCGATACTTACCAGGATGGCTTCCGAAAAAGGGTATACCGACTGGATGGGATACAGATATCACTGCGAAGCTTTCAAACGGAAAAAGGGGAAGTTACAAAAATGGCTTAAGAGAAGGAGAATGGCTATTTTTTGAAAAGGGAAAAAAGCCCCCTGCACTGAAAGTAAATTTTAAGGAAGGAAAAGTTCAAGGAAATATCCTATATGTTGATTCTAAGGGAAGTCCTTTTCTGGAGGGAAATCCTCTGGGAGCAAGGGACATCGGAAATATAGATGCAAATCTTTTTATAGATCCAACGCCTATCCATTTAGATTCCGTAAGGATAGCTACCAGTTATCCAGGCATAGCCAGAGATGCCGGTATCCAAGTCTTGTACAGGTTTTGGTAGACAGATCAGGAAGGATCATTGATCACCCTGTGCTGGGAAGACATCCCATACTTATCAGGGCGGTTGAAAGCCAACGCTCAGATTTACACCCGCCATTCAAAATAGCTTACCGATCAAATTTTATGTAAATATTCCCTTTAACTTTAAGTTGACAGAGAATAACCGATTCAAAAGAAAAAAGAGAAAGAAGAAGGATAGGAAAAATAAAGATAGATAGGTAGTAGCCCTAAATTGACCCTAGGCGGGAAAGTTATTGTCGGGATCGATGTACTCCAGCAGGCGTTCGAGTTCCTGGACTTTGGCGGTGTTTCTCCGTTTTTGGTGGCTTTCGATCAGGCGATGAATAAGACTTAGGACAATAAAAATTTTAGAGCTTGGCCGATCGTAGGCATCGGGACTTTGACTGCTTACTTCTGAGAGGTACTTTTCAAGGTCTTTGCGGTTAAAGAAGCTTCCTTTGTTGAAGGGGTCAACAAAAAACTCCTGCTTTTCATCCTGATAGGTAAGGACAAAGTATCCGGGCAGGACCATCCCTTGCATGGGCAATTCCAGTTCTTCACAGATGACCAGGTAAAGGATTCCCAGGGAGATAGGATTTCCTTTATGGCTATCCAACAGGGTATTGAGGTAAAAATTGGAGGGATCGGCGACGTTTCTGCGATTGGGTCGAAACTTTTCCCGGATAAAAAGCATACGATTGACCACTTTTAGTCTTTCGGGCAGGGTCATGCCGGAGCGCATATCCAACCAAATGCGATTGACCAGTCGATTGATCTGATTTTTGTAGGGCTCGAAGTCCAGTTCGGGAAACTGGTAGCGGCTGACGAGATACCATCCTTTGAGGAGGTTGCCACCTTCGGCCATGCGCCATTCTCTGAGATCGAGAATGGTATCCCTGGACTGAATGGAGTGGATGATGTCCTCAATCCTATTTTGCACTGTCTCGTTTTCCTGATTTTCCCAGGCATTTTCCAGCTCGGGAATTACCTCCTGCCCCAATTCGATCAATTTGTTTCTCACATTTCTTTCCACTCCGGGATCATCATCGTCCAACAAGCTGATCAGCGCTTGCAGTTCTGAGTTTTTCATGTCTACTATAACTGAAATTTATGTGATTGGGTTACGATTTCGGGATACAGTGGGCAGGCTTAAGCTCAGCCTGTTTTTCTCCTCCTGTAGAGGCTCCATCCGATCCCCATTGCCATGAAAATCAAGGCCAGGGTAGCCAGGGGCAAGATCCAATTTTGTTGGCGAAGGGGATGGTAGTCCCCCACCAGGATGAGTCCTCCCCAATAAAAGGGATGGGCGCTGAGGGCATCTCCATTTGCAATATAATCCAACTTGGCCATCCTGAGGGCTTCGTCCTTGTCCTTTCCATTTTTGAGATGGGAGTAAAAGTTTTGAATGATGCTGGAGGTCGCCTGATCATTGACCTGCCATAGGGAGGTAAGGACGGACCTTGCTCCTGCATAGGCGGCTCCCCAGGCCAGGCTGATCATCCCTTCTCCTCTCTTTACCTCCCCTACTCCGGTCTTGCAGGCACTGAGGACCACTAAATCTGCGGAAAGTTTCATGTTGAAGAGTTCAAATACCTCCAGGGCCTGGTCTTCCCTTCCTCCTGCTCCGGGGGTAAAATAAATGGAGGAGTAGAGGGGATTTTCATCGTTGACCCGGGCGTGAGCGGCAATGTGGATGACCCTAAAGTCAGCGGCCATTGCCTTAAAGTTGTCCTCACTGGCCTCTTTTCCCAGCATAAGGCTGCCTCCCATTAGTTTTTTTGCTTGCTGAGCCTCCTGGTAGGCAAAGGGCAGGTCTGCCAGGTCTGCCCGAAGACTGGCAATATTGGCATCACCAGTAGGATAGGTTGGCGCAAAGGCGATAAATCCTCCCGAGCCTGGGAAGTAGGAAGATCCTCTCTTATAAATGAGCATTTTGCCGGAGTAGGTGTATCGCAGTTGATGATCCTGAATCAGATAATCCGAGGAGCGAGGAAAGCCATTTTCTCCCGGTGGGCGGGTCAGCAAGATGTCGAAGGAGAGGTATCCGAGGGGTCCATCGGGAACGATGAGTACTTTTTGCGGCAGATCAAATGCCTCTAAGGGTTCCCAGATGTCCCTGTACAAGGCAAAGGCAGTTCCGGCAAAAGAACTGCTGGAGGCAGCGGTATTCCGGGCGGCCTGAATTACCTGCCTGCGAAGCCGGGATACCTCTGGGGCCCATTGGGTGGGGGAGGAAAGAGCTATGAACTTCAAGTCCTTTTGCTTGAGAAGAATGGCATAGGCCGAGGAGTCTCCTACAAAGTATTCCAGAAGGGCTTCACCATCCCTGAGGGCATCTCTTACTTCATCAACTTTAAGGATTTCGGGCTGGTAGCGCAATTCCATGTAGTCGGGATAATCGCGCCTTAGCCTTTCGGCCAGTTTTTCATATTCCTGGCTGAGTTCAAAAATTTCCTGATTCCAACCTTCGACCTTTGCCTGAACAGCTGGATCGGGCTGTTTTTTGGCTAGAGAGACCTGCCTTTGAAAGTAATAGATCTTTTTCTTGAGCCCCTGTTCGCGCTCTTGGAGGTCCTGAGGAATTCCTGCAAAGGTAAGGGCCCGATGGGCATTGAGGGATTCCGATAGGAGGATGGCCTTGCTTTTTTCGGAGAATAGAAAGGCTTGTTCAATCCATTTTTTCTCTCCATTTAATAAGTAAAGCTGGTAAAGGGCATCCATCCCCTGCTCGAAGACCCGGTGCTTTTCCTCCAACAGGTCCGTTTGGGTGTCGAAAGACTTATTTTTCAGGCGGAGGGAGTCCAGGTAATCAGCGGCCAGGCGATAAGCGTGGTAGCTGTGCAGCCAGTCTTTTTCTGAACCGTTTTTTCGAGCTTTGAACCTGTAAAATTGTCCGGTTAGGGTAAGATTTTGAACCAGAACAATGCTAGGTCTCCGTTTTTCTTCTCTTGAAATGAGGGTGGGAACTTCCAGGTCCAAATCGACTCCTAGGACATCGTAGGCCTTTTGAATATCTGCTTCGGCTTCCCCAAATTTTTCCTGGGCCATAAGGGCTCTGATGATGTAGTAGCCACTTGTTCCTCCTTTTTCGCCCCGGGCTTCTCTTACCAATTGACCAAAAGTGAGGGCCTTTTCGAATTTTTTTTGCTCATAATAAATATTTGAGAGTTTGGCATGGGTATCTATCATCAAGGCGTTGGGATCTTTGTTCATCTTCTTTCCCATGCGATAGCATTTTTCCAGGGCTTTTTGGCATGCCAGGTCATTTCTCGAGTGGGCCGCGATGATGGCGTCAACTTTGGATAGGGTGAAGGATTCCAGGATGGGTGGGGTAGGCATATTCTGAACGGACTGCCAGGCTTTTTCGGTGTAGAGGCGGGCATTTTCCAAGTCGCCCTTGGAGAGGTAAAATTGACCGAGATTGCCCAGGATCCCACAAACTACCCTGGAATTAGGGCCATACAATCCAACAGCCTTTCTGTAATAATACTCCGAATGCTCGATGGCCTTGTCCCACTGACCTGTCTCCCCATAGATGATTCCCATGAGGGCTGAAACCTTATCTTTGCGGGGGTCTCCCAGTTGGGTCCAGATTTCCCTGGCGGCAGCAGCATGTCTGGCGGCTGTCTCGAAGTCCTTGAGCTTGATGGTAGCCGCAGCAAGATTGTAGTAGAGTTTGGCCTGTTGTCCGCTGCTTTTGGCATGTGTCTCCTCCAAGTAGTGAAGTCCATCTTCATAATTCTCTATCGCTCCGGCAATGTTATTTTTGATGAAGTTGATGGTACCCAGGTCCAGGTAAACCTTGCTAAGTTCGAGGCTGACATCTTCCTCTGCCATCTTGTAGACCTCCACGGATTTTTCGTAGAGTTCCTGGGCTTTTTGGATATTTCCCTGATACTGGTACATCAGCCCCCAGTTGACAAAAAGACTGGCGGCATGGGTGGACTCTCCCAACTGTAGGGCTTCCAGTTGTTGGTTGGCTTTTTCGAATACTGTCCCTGCCTGGTCGGTATTTCCTGCGACAGTGTGTATATGACCTTTCAACATACTGGTAAATACCTCGAGGGTGTCTCCCCAGGCCCCCATGGACTTGCACATTTCCTGGGCCCTCTCCACATGGGCGATGGCATCTGCGTATTCTTGCTTGAACTCCGAGGCATGAGCCTGGAAATACTGGCGCTCTGCTTTCATTTTCAGGGTCCAGCTGTTGTCCATAGGGCCATTGGCCAGGGCCTGGCGGTTGAAATACAGGGCCGAATCCGTATCGTCCTGCTTCAACTTGTCCCAACCGAGTTTGCGGTAATATTCACCCAAGCTGAGGCTGTTGAGGTCCTGAGCCAGCGTCATTGGCATAAAGGAGCACAAGAATAGAAAGAAAAGCAGTAAAGCAACTCCGAGCTTTCTCATGTCGGAAGAAAAGTTTGTAAAATTCAAGTTTCTAAATATGCAAAAAGCTAGGCGGGCTGACAAACCCAACTTTTCCCATCTAGAGGTTAAAAAAAAAGATAAGAACTCTTTCCCGGGGTTTGAATCTGGATTGGAAGGGAGAAAAAGCCTACATTGGATATGTAAGTTAGGTTTAGAATGGCAACACAACCGACATTGGGGAAAGAAGTCGATTTGAAGGCAGTTGAAGGCAAGATTGCCGGAGCAGCCTTTGATTTATTCAGGTATTGGACAAAGCAATTGGACATTCACCAACAACTGGTCATAAAGACAGAAGAGCGCCTTGTAGAGGACCTCAGAGAGACCCTCATCGATGCCATCATCTCTTTGAAAGAAGAGAAGGAAGCCAAGGGAGCGTCTTGGGATCTGGGATTCGTATTTGGCTTTATCATGGGTGCCTTAGGAGAAAGGTGGTACCAGGAATACTGGGTTAAAAATCAGGACAGCTACAGGATTTTTGTAGGGTTGAGGGCCCTGGAGCATTACCTGGATACGAATCATGTGGCGGGAATAAAAATTGAGGAAATTTATAAAGATATGATGGTCGATAGGTCCAATATCCAAAATCCGCGGCTAGATATCCCCTTCCCAGACTCTGAGGATGAGGAGGTCGAAAAAGTAGGGGAAGAAAGCCTCTTTGCTGGGAATCTCAAATTTCTTCTGACCCATTTTATCCAAAAGCAGATCGAGGTTCTCGACGAATACAGTAATTCCGTTAATCTCCCGGTAAAGGAGGTCTTTTCCCGCAGTGAAATCCGACAATTGATCAACGATAACAGGGATTTATGATGGAGGTGCTGGCTGAGGCATTGTCTAGGATGATCGCTTCCTATCTGGGAATTAATCCTGTGCATCTGAGCAAGATCAGAAGGTAAACCTAAGCATTTGTTATCGTTTTGCTTCCCTTCCAAGCCTGATATTTACCCTCAACATATGAGTCCTAGTTGCTAAGGAGAATAAAAAGCCAGGGGATGGTCGTCCCACGCTGACCTTAGTATCCAAAAATTGACCTTTATCGATCGGCCCCACCAAAGTAGTTATCAATATGAAACTGGACAGCAAGGATATTCAAAGGCTCCGTGAGAAATACGGACAATGGGTCTTGGTTACGGGAGCTACTTCAGGCATAGGGAAGGAACTAGCTATCAAATTTACAGAGGAGGGCTTCCATCTCCTTATCGGGGGGCTGCCATCAAGGCTTATACACAGTCATTTGGGGAAGCGCTGAGCCATGAGCTCAAGGGAAAGGGAGTGGATGTCCTTTGTGCAGCTCCCGGACCCGTAGACAGTGGTTTTGCGGCAGAGGTCGATTGAAAATGGGAAATGCCCTCAAACCCGAGGAAATAGCTGTGCCTATCATCAGAGCCATCGGGCGTCGCAGCCAGGTCCTGCCTGGTTTCCTCACCAAGTTTTTGGTCTACAAGCTTCGAATGGTCCCCAGATGGGCAGAAATCAGGTTCATGGGGCAGGTCAATAAGGGCTTTACCAAGCATCAGGCTCCAGACCCGACGAAGGTAGCCTAAACATTACTCCTGCTTTTCTCCATTTATGTATTGAGCCTCTTCGATGACCTTCCCATCCATGTCATAATAAGTGAAGGTACCGTCTTTCTTTCCTTCATGGTAGCTACCCACCTGCTGCAGCTCGCCTGTAAGGTAGTATACCTTCCAGGTACCAAGAGGCTTATCCTGGTGGTAGCTGCCTTCCTTTTTGAGTTGTCCGTTTTCGTAATAAAATTTCCAATCGCCCTGTGCAAGGCCATCCTGGTAGTCTCCGATTTGTTTGAGCTGCCCATTTGGATGGTAGACCTTCCAGGTTCCCTGGAAACGGCGGTCTGCGTTGTAGGCGCCTTCCAGATAGAGGGTGGTATCGGGATAAAAGGTCTTCCAGATTCCTACCCGCTCTCCATTTTGATAGTCGCCCTGCAATTTTACCCAACCCTCTTTGTCAAATTCCGTCCAGGTCGAATCCAGAACCCCTCCTTTGTAATAGCATCTCAGGCTCAGGCTGCCATCGGGATAATAACCGAGGTATTCCCCCTCTAGTTTGCCATCCTGGTAAAAGCATAGTTTATGCTTGGCTCCATCGTCGTAGTTTTTGTAGTAGCCGATAAAATAGCCTTCGTAGTCCTCACCTTTGAGGATAGACCTTTCTTTGATGTGCCCATTGGGATAATATTGCTCTACCGGGCCGTTTATCTTGCCATCCTTGTAGTAGACTTTTTGCATGAGCCTACCGTCTTCGTGATAATCCAATACCTCACCGTCTAGCAGACCCTTATTGTAGTAGGCAATTTCTTTGATGACACCATTGGGGTAGTACATTTTTACTTCTCCGTGGACTTCATTGAAGAGAAAGGAACCTTCTTCCTTCAAGGCAGCATTGGTGGAGTAGTAAGTCCTGAAGGCACCGACTTTATGGCCATTGATAAAGTTCATTTCCTGCTTTAAGATACCATTTTCGTAATATATCTTCCAATGGCCGGAGAGTTGGCCATCGCTGTAGCAGCCACTTTGCCATAGCCTTCCCGTCCGGAAAAATAGTTTATACTCTCCGTGCCTAAGTTTTCCTTTGGCGCTGGACCTTACGAGGTAGGCTTCCTTGAGGTCTTCTCCATTGCCTGGGTACCAGGTTCGAATTTCTTCCTGGGCCTTGGCACTTTCGGTGACATAGAGGCCGGAGTTGGCAAATAGCATGTCCTGAGCCGATGTCAGGTTTGGCAGAAAGAAGGACAGCAGGAAAAGGAGGGCGTACATTTTCATAGCTGAAGGTAATATGCACAGAGATTGAAAGCTTTTTGGTGGGCCTATGCTACTCGCATTTGCCCTGGCATTCATTTTTATAGATGAAAATTACTACTATTTGCTTTTTTGTAATAATTATAATTCACCATAAAATAACATCCCCCCATTCTTTTTGGAATGAGGGGATGGCAAATGACTTAACTCCAATTGAATTACTCTACTTCTACCTGAAGCTGAGCACCTTCCATGGGATAGTTTGGACCGTAGTCCAGGATGGCGGCTACGAGGTAAGAACCTTTGGAAAGCTCCTTAGGCAATACGAGTTCACCTTCGCGGGTTCCGTCGGGCAGGATGCGGAAAGTGATAGGGTCAAGCTTGGTCTCTTTGGCTGTCTGTAGGTTTGAGATGACCATGTACATGTTGCAGTCGAGGATTTTCTCTCCTGTGTTTTGGGTCTTAACGGCAAAGCGGCGGTTGCCCTTCTCGTCCGTACCGATCTCCTTAAACTCTGTCAACTTAGCGGCTGCATTGTCATTAGAGCGGGGAGACTGAGTTACGAAGACACCGATAGACTGGCTCACTTCGATACCCATAGCCAGGTCCTTGTCGGCCTGTGGCGCTTCCTGCTCCTTCTGTAGGGTGACATAGGCAATAGACCACTTGGTAGCGGCCTCTCCAGCAGGTACATTAAGGGAAACCGTAACTTCGGCAGAACCGTTAGCTTCGAGTTCTACCAGGGCGGGGGTGAAAGTAACCCAATCAGAGCATGAATTGGGGTTTACACCGGCTTCCTGGCGGATCAGATTACCTTTGTCGTCCAGGCTCCAGTCAGCAGCGGACAGCGTGTAGATGGCCGGCTTGTTGGTGGTGTTGCGGACGGTTACGGTTTGGGACTGATTGGCCCCAGGCTCTAGGGAGAAATCCAGACGTACAGGAGAGATCTCCAATCCCTGAGCGAAGACGGCAGCGCTGGTCATGAATAGAACAACGGCGACAAATGTGATTGCTTGAATGACTTTCATAACAATATTAGAAGATTGAAACATACTGAAAAAATAATTATCAACTGCCGTAAAGTTTGATTTTTAAATCAAAAAATACAAGCAAGTGTTTTATATTCGAGTTTTTTGACCGCTTGGAATTGAAAAAATTTCAATTATTAAACAAATATTTAATTTGTTACAAATAGAATGGGAGAATCAAAACAAATTTTTTATACATAAATACTTGATATACAAATATTTAAATTCTAAACATCTTCATTTTAGGTCAATCTATTTTCATTTATTAAAGCAGGTAAGTTTTACAGGCTGAGTGAGTATGTCCTAAATTTACAATCATATAATTTTACGGATGTTCAAATAAATATTATCTATCTCACAATTATTAATTACAAGCTCTATGCGAGTTACAAAATTTTTCCTTTCAGCCATTTTTATGGTTTTTGCCAGCAGCTTTGCCTTTGCTCAGGCCACTGACGAGATCCAGATTTCAGCGGCATTCAGTTCTTCCATCGACCTGACTGTAACAGAGGGTGACAACATCAGCTTTACGGTAGCCACTCTGGATGACTACACCAATGGTCTGGCTGATCCTACCGCTTACAACTCTAAGTTTGTGGTAAACTCCAGCGTCGATTTCAAGGTAGACCTGACTGCAACTCCTTTTGACGATGGAAATGGAAACATTCTGGATGCCAACAACTTTGGCTACACCATCGCTGACGCCGGAACCCACGCAGCCGGTTCCAATCACCAGCTTATGGGTGCTACTGCCAGCCCTTCGGCCTATGCTCTTCTCGGGACCAACACCGAGGTTGTAACAGCTTCTAACGACGGTAACGCCGGAGATGCCTCTCAGAATGCTTACATTCTGAAGTTCGAGCTGGGTACTGACAATGTGCGTTCTGTGAGTGGTCTGCCTCGTCTGCTTGACCAAAACATCGCTCCTGCCACATACTCTTCTACTGTTACGCTGACCGCCACCGCCATGCCCTAAGCTAGCCCATCCAAGCGTTTTTTTGCCCTCCCCTCTTGGGGAGGGTTTTTTTATGCCCAAAAATCATATGAATGGGTTATTTGACCACTTCTTCAGGACCATTTCAACGTTTCCTTTCATGGGTAGAAGGGTAGGATATTCAGGTGGCCTTTACACCTGAGACCTATCCATATAGTCCAGTAATCCTCCGATAAAGCTCCTAAATATGCTTCAAACATATGAGCAAGTCAGAGAATAGCTGGGGATAGGGATCAGACCAGCCTCTGTATCTCTTCCTTTATCCGTTTTTCTGTCTGGAACGGTAATTCATGATTAGCACCAATCATTCTGTAGCGCTTTTGGGGTTGAAAACAAGTTACTTATGATAAGCCCAACAAGGCTTTAGCTATTCATTCGTGATAATCCCTATTCATGAGCAAGAATGGACCTGTCTTCGAACTGCTACACAGTCTTCCCCACCCATGAGGGTTCACCCAAATCTCTGGGCTTTGCCTCACCCCCTATCGGTCATGGGGAATATCCCTTAAGTTTCGCCAAGGAAAGAGCTTAGGAAGACTAAGCGGCCCAGGTACAGCCAATATGGGATAGCTTTGCGAAGCGTATTGAATTCTGGTGAAGAGTAAATAAGGATGCTCAATCCCCCTTTTGAAGCACTAGGTAGGTAGGCTCAGGCTATTGCTTTACATTTTAAATATTTGAACACACAAAAGGGACCGGATCTCTCCGGCCCCTGACCTAACCTAAACCTAACCTACCTAAATTATTTTGTGTTTGTGATGGGATCGTAAGTCTTGCGGACCTCACGGGTGAACAGCTTTCTTTTAGGTCCCATGATGCTGAACACATAGGCGCCTTTTTCAAGCTCGTATTTGTCCTTGAAGACAAAGCTATTACTCCCCTCTGCCACCTGCACGATGTGCTGTTCGACGACTTCTCCAGAGCCGTTGTAGATGGTTATTTCAGCGTCTGTATCTGTGCTGGAAGTATATTCAGCTACAAAAAACTCATTAAAGGGATTGGGGGTGATTCCGGAAATCTGTAGGCCCTGGTCGTGCAAATCGTAGCCAGGGTGTACGGGAGAGGTGTAGACAAAGGTGCCGTTGCGACCTACCTGTTTGAGGCGGTAATAGGCCTGATCTTCCAGGGGCTGAGGATCAGAAAAACTGTACCTCAGCTCAAAGCTGGTATTGCCACTTCCTCCTAATTTGCCCAGGTTCTGATAATTTCTTCCATCGAGGCTTCGTTGAACCTGAAAATATTCATTATCCTTTTCAGCTTTGGAGGACCATTCCAGGAGAATAAGGGCCCCTCCTTTGAGTCCTGCCTTGAAATATCCGTAATCGACCCTGGTTTGAGGATCGAGTTCTTCGATGGGACCGAGTTTGACAAAGGCCTGGTCGTTTTCGTGATTGTTGACCTCTGTTTGCAGCCATTCTTCAGAAAAAAGCTTGTTTTTGAGGGCGTTTCGCTTCTTTCCTCCTTCGATGAAGTGGCCTCTCATCCTGAAATTTTGTGTGAACTCGGGAGATTGTACCTCCTTTTCACTGCAAAAATAAAGGAAGCAGTAGTTTTTCTTGGAGGGGAAGAGGGTATCGATATTGACCCAGGCGATGAGTTCGCCCTTCTTGTGGTCATAGGATTGAATCTGAAAGGGAATCTGGCTGGCTCCATCATCATCGGTAAATTGAATGTCAAGGCCCTTGGGATGAAGGACCTTGCCTCCCTGATCGATGTGCTTCAGTTCATCCTGAATCAGGTGTATCCTCAGCGGGAAGTCCAGGAGGTAATCTTCTCCGGCCACCATTTCGGGTTCGACGAGGATGAGTTGACGCCATTGAAAGTGCTCCAATCGGCCTTTGTCACCGCCCAGATAGGATTGAACCAGAAATATCCCACAGAGTGCCATCATTCCGACAGAAAGAGGCTTCCATAAATTTCTTTTAAGCTTAGCTGCCGGCTTGAGCTCCATGCCGTTGTTTGGATGATTTTCCATAAATATGATGATTCCCAGAAATTTTTTAATAAACCTTAATGCCCGGGTCAAGGCATGGCACTGGCCGTCAGGATTACAGTCCCTGTATAGCTGGCCGGAGCAATGTTTTGATCGAGCAGTCGGGGAAGTCCACTAAGGCTCCTTACCCCTGGTGTTCCCAATTCAAATTGGAGTTTGAAGCGATTTTTATCCGAGCCTCCCGAATTACCCTGATTGTGGGCCGTTACGATTTCCTTTTCTTCCCCCAAAAGGCTAAGGCCTGAAGGGCTATTTCCCCCTCCAATCAGGAGGTGGTTGACATTTACCAAGTGATCCCCCTCATCTGAAATGCGATAGCCAAAATTATTGGCGTCCAAGGCATTTCCATTGCCATCTGTAAAGGGAGTAGCGACCAAGTCGACCTTAAAATCCTGGCTCGAGCTCACCTCAAAGATCGAAAAGTAATCATAGGGACTGGAAATGCCTCCACTGTAATCCCCTATGCTCCGAACCCGAAAATCAATGTTTTCTCCATCCGTTACACTCAGTTGAATGTAAGAGGTAAAGGAGGCCGTAACCTGTATGTCATCTGTGGTCTGTGCCTGGCCATGCCTGACTCCCACAGCCAGTAGGAAGGTAATCAAAGTAAGGAAATATGTCCTGGAAAGCATATGAATAAAAATTATTCGATCATGATTTAATTCAAAAATATGCACTTTATATTTTAATTAAAATTTACTAAATCAAATCACCTTACATAGATGAATAAGGGCCCGAAAAAGTGTTTTTCGAGCCCTTTTCCTTTATCTTACAATGAATCGCCCTATGTAAATGTAATCGTAAATGTCCTGAGCCTTGATGATGTAGGTACCCGGCCGCATTCCTCTGGTGTTAAAGTTGACCTCGGTATCACCAATGTTTTCCCAGTGCCTGACCTCCGATCCATAGGTAGTAAGGACGCGTACATTCTTGAGGGGGATGGGAAGAATATGTTCCATTCGATCGGCCACCATGATGGTAGCTTCCTCCTCTACAGGATTGGGAAAGGCTACGGCCTTCATGAAGAAGTCATCCTCCATGGTCAATCGGTCGGCGATGACATTGAGGACAGTATTGGTGAGGATGTGTTCGTTAAAATCAAACTGAATAGCCCCCTGGTTCTTGATGCTATCTCCATGCTGGAGGTCTTGCTTGGGAAGAATGGTAAAGGTAACAAAACCCTGACTTCCCTCTTCGTCGGAGGCTGAGTCGGGCAGGAAGATATTATTGAAGGTCCAGACTGCAATGCCATTTTCACTGAGGATGACCTCCCCTTCATGGCTCATCTGACCAGGGGTGAAGGTACTGAGGTCCAGAAACTTCGAGAGGGTATCGTAGATCACCACCCGACTGGCGAAGAAGTTACCTACGTTTTGAAAACGTATCTTGTACAGGAGGGTATCGCTCACCTGGATGTATCCTCCCTGTCCGGCCCCCTTGGGCCAGACCTGCTTGTCATTGGGGTCAAAGGAACCTACAATTTCGTCAAATGAGGCATAGGAATTGTTGAGGGTGTCGCACTCATCTTCCACGGCACCGACTTTGGCCTTTACCTGGACGATCTTTCCCAATTCAGCAAGGGCGGATACCGAATCGGTCAAGGTGATGGTCCTGACCTTTAAGGGGGCCAGGCTGTCGAGGTCCCATTCCATGATAAAGTTGGTATCTACCTTGGTTCTGAAGTCCCAGGGAGGATTGCTGGAGGTGGGAACCAGGTTTTCATTCATCCAGACGGTCAGCTTGTAACCTTGAACTTCTCCTCCTCCATTATTGGAAACCTGGATGAGATAGTCATTTTCAAAGCCCCTTCGGAGGTCGTTGGTGGCAATCCCTACCGACAGTTCTGGGTTTTCGCAGTTGGCTCTATTGGCAAAGTCATAGCCCTCATAGCGTCGCTCGGTCAGGCCGTCGTTGCAGGGTTCGCCTTCTATGTTAATTGAACAGTCGGTGCTGGCCTCATCGGTCAGCGCAGCCAACATGGTTTCTATCCCATCTGCATCACAGATATCAACATGGCCCAGCAAGACTGCCCCTCCGTTGAGTTGGGAAACGCCGCTAACTTCTATGCTGGCGCCGGGTTGAGAAGGTCCTTGAATATCGCCGTTTACGGTGAGGTCCAAGGTATTGATTTTTGCTCCTTTGCCAAGGATGCTGGTCGAACTCCCATTGAGGGTCAGTCGGCCCGAACAGTTCAGGTAGCCTTCATGATTGAAGTTGCCATTTTGATTGAAGTTACCCTCCACCAGCAGTTTGCAGTAGTTTGAAAATCCTGAATTTCCATTGTTGTTGAGGTTGGCTTCTATCTCTATTTCTCCATAATTCTCTAGGCTTCCATTGTTGCTCACATTATTTTCAATTCGGATGATGCCGGAATTCAACACATAGCCTCCATTATTGATATTTATCCTGCTGATGTCGATCTCGCCGTGGTTTTCGAAGCGTCCCTGTAGGTTAATGGTTTGATTGACCGAAAAGGAGGCCACCTGAGTGGAATAATTGATGAAGGCGGCGTTGGGATTGTTGATGTTGATGTTATTGGCACTGAGGCTGGCACCCTCACTAAGGATGACAGTAACGGGAGTATTTCCGTTCAGGTTAAAATTTTGAACATCCAAAGCTCCGCAAATGACCAGGGTACCTCCCTCCAGGCTGAGGTTTCCGGAAAAGCTGCTTTCTTCTTCGATACAGACCTGTTGACCGGGGTCGACGCGCTCATTTCCGGCGCCAGAAATTAATCGGGTACAGCTCCAGCTACAGTCTTCTACCAGGCTTTGTTTTTGGTAAACCGAAGACCTTCGACCTCCTCCTTCGCTTACGGAAATTTCATAGCCTTCCCCTTCTTCGGGACATAATTGGGTCCAGGCAGAGGCTGAAACCTGAGAGAGGGTATAATTTCCTTCCTGAAGGTGGGTTTCATAGCGACCTGTGCTGTCGCTGAGGGCATAGATGTCGCCTGGGCTTAGGAATACCTTTTGATTGGGAATGCCAATATCTCCAGGGGTGAGGCTACAGGAAGAATCTGCATCGAGGTAGATGACACCTGAGACCAAAATGCCTTCATCCTCCACGATTTCGTAGAGTTGGTTGACATTGATTTGAGTCTCAAACTGTCGAAAGCCTGAAGGCCAGCGCACCTCAATGGTGTCGATGTTAGCGGCATCGCCAAGGCCAAAGTGAGCGATGAGGCTGTTTTGGCTGCTGGCTCCTCCCCCACTCTGCCCTGCAATTTGCCGCATCTGCCAACGGGACTCCCCCCCGATTTCTGCCTTTACCCTTATTTGGGCACCTATGGCACTGCGGTTGGAACGGGTTCCCCTGAGGCGAATCTCTATCCAGTTGTTGTCGTTGCCATTGTTGAGATAATATTGATTGGGATTGTCAAAGTGATTGGCCACCATGAGGTCCAGGTCCCCATCGTTGTCGATGTCGGCGTGGGCCGTAGCCAGGGAGTAAATACCCTCACGGCTGACGGGCTCTACCCGATCGCTGGTAAAAGTTCCGTCTCCATTGTTCAGGTAGAGTTTTCTTTCTTCTTCATCGCTGTTGGTCACATACAAGTCCAGGTCTCCGTCATTGTCGAAGTCGCCCCAGGTGGACCCTTGAGAACGGTCCTTATCATTGACCAGGCTACCTTCGAGAATTCGGGTAAAAGTTACCCCTCCCTCATTGCGGTAGAGGAAATTTTCCTGGCGATCGGTATTGGTTACATAGAGATCCAGGTCTCCATCATTGTCATAGTCGCCCCAGCTGCTGCCGACAGAATTGCCTCCATCGTTGACGATGTCTCCATTATTGATCCTGACGAAGGTTCCCCTCCCATTGTTTCTGAATAAAAAGTTATCTTCTCCATTGCCATTGGGGGCAAAGAGGTCCATATCTCCGTCATTGTCGTAATCGGCCCAAGTAGCCCCGATGGTAGAACCCGCAGCCCCCAGTATATTTTCCCTCCGTGTAAAGCTTTCATCTCCATTGTTGTGGAATAGGACATTGTTGGCATTGGACAAAAAGTCGGATACATAAATATCCAGGAATCCGTCATTGTCATAATCCACCCATGAGGCGTTGTAGTTATGCCCGTTGTAGCGGTAGATATCTTCTTCTTCGAGTTCGACAAAGGCTCCTCCTCCGGTGTTGATATAGAGTCGGTTGGGATCGCCAATGCCGGTTACGAAGAGATCAAGATCGCCGTCATTATCCGCGTCGCCCCAGGTCGCTCCCACAGATATGCCTGGAGTATTAACCAGGGCTCCTGTATCAATCCTGGTGAAACTCCGGTCTCCATTGTTTTGGTACAAGAGGTCACCCTCTCCCGAGTTATAGCCTGGAATAAAGATATCCTGAAAACCATCTCTGTTGTAATCCCCAAAGGCCATTCCCAGGGAAGAGAGAAGATGGGTGGTCAGGTCGGAACCATTGTTGATCCTGAAGAATATCTTGGGAGAATAGTTGTCGGTTTTAATTGTGATGCCATTGGAGGTGGATGCCTGCTGGAAAACTGTATCTACCCTGCCCGAGACGATGGTCTCTACCGTGATCACAGTCTGGTCCAGCAGGGGAGCACCGTCGTTTCGGTTTCCATTAATGGTAATATCCGTTTCGGTATAATAATTTTTCTCAGGAGATAGGTCTGGAACGGTATCAAAACGAATCAGGGTTTCTCCATTTTCCTGTGGGTTAATTGATCCTTCTATGTCGACATCCCCTTCTTCATTCTTAAAATGGCTGGATTTGACCTCTGCTCCATCTCCAATCACCACTTCTACCTGGGTATTTTCCAGAGAATCTCCTGTGAGGCTTATGTTTCCCCTTACTTTGAGGGTATCTCCAGGTTGGGAGACCTTTTCCTCCATCTCACCGACGACAGAAAAGTCCTGGGTTTGGGAAGTACCAAAGTAGGCCATCCAGTTGTCGTTGAAATTGGTAGCGAAGACAGATATGGGTTTGTCCGAGGTAATGAGGAGATAGGGTCTTTCTGGACCACCATCGGGCTTTCCACTTCCATTGTAGATTGACCTCCACTCATCGAGGTCTAAATAGCAATCCACATAATTACCGGCTATAATCTGATAGCTGCGGTCGATCTTTTGCCCATTGGTAAAGGCATCCCTTACCCTGACTGTGGCGGTATCCCTGGAAAAAAGATAAGCGTGAGAGCCATAATCATAGGTATCGGTGGTTCCGGGGATTTTGACATTATTTTCCTTCCCCGGGGGTGCCATGTAGACCAGGAAGGCCTTCCCGGCTGTAGTTCCATCACGGGAGGAAACCATAGAGGCAATGTCGGAGGTGCCTGGGGATCCCGTTTCCAGCCAGTTGGCTTCAAAGACCGAAATCGATTTGCCAGCGGTACAGGAAAGGCGGAATACCCCATTATGGTTGCCAGTGTAGGAAATCCATTCTCCAGCCTGAAGTTCGTTGAGGGTCCAGGTTTCAACTTCCTTCCATTCACCACGATGGTACCTTTCGAGAACCACTTCATTGGAATCCTGCCAGGATACTACGCGAATTTCCTGCTCCCGATTCGCCTGATAAGGGACAGCAAAGTAAAACAACTCTCCGGAGGAAGAGCCATTGCTGGAAGAGACGTAGCCCCCACCATCTCGTGCATTGCCATAGAGGGCTCCATACATGACCGTAACGGGTTTATTGGTTTCGATCAGGTAGGTTCCTCCCGACTGCATCACATTTCTACCCTCGGTCTTGTAGAAAATCAAATCTTCGCCAATGTTGATCCGCTGCTGCACAAGGAGGTTGGCGTTCTTGATATCTACCTCTGTGTACCCCGTCTGGGTGGTGCTGCGGGTATGGATGGCCTTGATGGAAACGGTGGTTGAATCTTCGTAGGCCATGACGTTAAGGTCTCTGGGAGAGAAGGTCGTGGGAGGGGCATACACAATGAATTTTGTCCCTTTGGAGGACTTATTGGTAGCGGGTACCCAGTCGTGCTGCCAGTCTGAGTTGGTGGACTGAGAGGCAAAGGAGAGTTTGCTGGTTCTTATGATGAAAAAATCCCCGTCTTGTCGGGTAGATCCCGAGGGCTGTCCCCGGGGAGGAGCGTCGTCATTGACATCCCCATCTTTGATATACCGGACGTAGGACTGGCCTGCCATTAGGATTCCGGAGGCTGAGTCATCGGTATCGCCATCCCTTCCATCGTCGATGATTTCAAAGGTGGTAGAGTCGTAAATGGCTGTAATGACTAGGAGGACATGGCGATTGACAGCATCATTGTTGGGCGGAACGAAGATCTCGAAGTAGGTCGAGGCTTCGCCCGCTGCAAAAACAGAAAATCCTGAAAGCCAAAGTAGTAGAGTCAGAAGGAGTTTTTTTGATATCATAACAACGGCTTATGGTGCATAAGGGGAAGGAAAAACCCCAAGGTGGACAAGACTCAAAAGCTATGTCATCCCTTTGTTCTGGCCCTTCAGTGTACTTCTGGTCTGGTACATCCTTTTGGGGTCGATTGTCTTGGGAGGGCACATCGAGCTTTACAGTTCTGGCCTTGTCAAACGCTGTAAAACTATACTTCTATCTAAATATTTTTTATATCATTTCATTCAATTAATTTACATTACATTAATTAATATATATTTTTTATAGAAATTTACTTTCGTCCATGTAATTCTCATCCGGAGATCGTTTCTAAACATTTGCCTGGTCTAGATATTTTAGTCTTGAAAAGTGTTGAAAGCCTCCGGGGCCTTCGGCATTGGAATCAGACATCAAGCAAACTAAAAGTGAAATTGACCCTACCCTCAAAATCCCTTTACCTTCCGCTTATTTTTCTTGTCTACCTCACCTTTTCCGGATTCAGCTCAGGTCATGGATTCTCTATAAAGACAGAATTTTTATCGGGCATCAATGAAAAGCTCCTGGATTTTGGAAAGTTGAATGCTGAAAACAAGGGAAATGAAATCGTTTTACTCAAATGGATTACACTAAAAGAGTACGATACCCATAAGTTTATCATCGAGCGGAGCAAGGACAAGAAAGATTTTGAGCTCATCGGTCAGTTGGGGGCCAGCCAAAGCAGTCCTATTCCCATCAGTTACAATTTTAGTGATCTTTCACCCTTGGAAGGACAGTGCTATTATCGAATCAAAGCTGTCAATCGGGAGGGACAATCTCAGTATTCTTCATCTCTGGCCATTTCTTTTGAGGCCGACTACAAGGGTTTGCAGTTGCTACAGGCCTTTCCCAACCCCTTTCAGGATTCGGTCAGAATCAGCTATTCTTTGCCGGCTGATGAGAGCCTGGACATCTGTCTTTTTACTGCAGAGGGAAAAGAAATCACTTGCATGAGGCAGGCCTCTACACAGGGAAACAATACCCTGGTGCTCCGTCCGGACAGCTTATCTGGAGGCAGGTATATTTTGGGACTAATGGGAAAGGACAAGACCCTCAAGGCAGTAGAGTTGATCAAAAAATAAAAAAGGAAGCCACCTGGGGCATGGCTTCCTGCAATTATCTAGAATCTCACAACATTATTCAATGGGAAGGCGGAGGCTGATTCCGCCACTATTGCCGGAAAATTTCCAGCCCTGGAGGATTTCGACCATGGGTTTGAGGTCTACAGAAAGGATCATTCCATTTCTGGGAAAGATATATTCCAGCCCTATGATGCCATCCAGTCCGACGACCTTGTAGGGGTTGATTTCAGGATGCTGAAGGCGATTGATGCCCACGTGTCCCCCTCCTCCGATAAAGAAGAAGGTATTGGATCGTCCGACCTCAACCTCGGCTTCCAGCAGGCCGACAAGCCTTAGCCCTCCCCTTCTATACATGAGTATACCTTCAATTGCTGCACGGTCGCTGGCCATGTGTTTGTAGCTGATTCCAGCCCCTGACCCCACTCGCAGACCAAGGCTGGAGGGTAGATGCTGGGCGCTGAGGCTAAACGTTGACAACAGAAGAAGGGGAAAGACAAAGTAAAAAAGCTTGTTCATGAGGAATTACAAGTCAGAATTTTCAGATTCAGGTAACAATTCTCATAAAACTGAATAATACTTTTCCTAAATATTACATCATAAAAATAAGCCAACCATAGCTATTATTTATCCTGCCTAGGCTTAACCGTAGTTTTGCTTGCGTAAATGGACAAATCTTACAGACGGATCAACATGAAAGGAAATACAAATCCATACAGCAATAGACAAAAATGAACATTGTTCACAAAAAGTTTGATATTTACTAAACAGTGTTCATTTTTTTCCTTAATCTTGTCTGTATGGGAATAACAGAGAGAAAGCAACGGGAGAGGAGGGAAATGCGGCAGTTAATTCTGGACGCAGCGATGAAGCGCTTTGTTCGGGAGGGATTTGAAAAGACCTCTGTCCGTCAGATCGCCAAGGACATCGAATACAGTGTGGGGACGATTTATCTGCATTTCAAGAATAAGAACGCAATCTTTTACGCTTTACATGTGGAGTTTTTCAACATGCTCCACAGCAAATTCAACGAGGCTAGCATCGAAGATCCCCTTCAGCGACTGAGGTGGCTGGGCCAAAAATACATGGAGTTTGGCTTCGAAAATCCTGAGGCCTATCACCTGATGTTTGTGGCGCAGTCTCCCATGGAAACAATTGAGGATCAGGAGAGCTGGTACTGTGCCAAGAGGACCTTTGATGTCCTGGTCCAAACCGTAGACCAGTGTGTAAAAGCAGGTTATTTTCCCAATAAGGACCTCATGCAGCTGACCATGATGACCTATGGCCTCTCCCATGGGATTCTTAGCCTCAAACTTTACAGGGACATGAAAATGTTTCCGGAAGAAGATAGGCAGCGACTGACACACTCCACCCTGGACTATATTCTGGAACTCCTTCAAAAACCTTGATTTTTTTTAACCTGGATATAAACACCGTTCACTTTTTGATAAATGTAAAGTTCTTTCATTTTTTTTTACCCTAACACTGAACACTGTCCATTTTTTATCATGCCTTCACCTATTACTTAATACATACCACCATGAAACGACTGATTAACAGCGGGGCTTTGCTGATCCTGTTTTGGACTCCCCTACTCCTCCCAGCCCAATTATCTCCGATGGGGGCCAGACCCTGGATTTTCCCGTAGGCGACCTCATCAATCCCATCAACAGCACCCTGAATCAATTGACCGAAACCTAGAGTTTCCCCTCCATATCCCCAGTGAAAGAATTCAGTTTTTTCCCAACAACTTTCATGAAACAAAGCTCAGCTTCCGGCAAGCCTTGTTCAACAGCGATATCTAATTTAACTACAAGGCAAGGGAGGCACTGATCGAGGTAGAAAAAGTAGTCCGGGAGGCCTATCGACTAGAACTGACCAAGGAAATCCAGACGGCCTATTTGTCCTACTTTCAGAGCTTGGAGGCCATCAGGATTTTGGATGAAACAGAAATCCTTCTGAAAGCAGTGAGGCGGGTCAATCAAACACTCATTCAGGCGGGAAAGGCTCAGAGGGAAGTCCTTTTGCAGACAGATTTTGAGCTCAGCGACCTGGAAGAACAGCGCTTATTCTTAGGGAACAAAAGATAAGTGCCCAGTCCTACGTCAATTTTCTGATTAACCGTCCCCTGGAAACCCCTGTGGTGGCCGATTCGGGACTCATGCTTGCTTCTCTCGCCGAGGACCTTGAAATCCTTGAGACAAGGGTCATGGAGCAGCGGCCGGAACTCCAGCAGATCAGCAAGGCTCAGAAGGCCAATGCATGGGCCATTTGGCGACACCAGAACGCCTTGCTACCGGAGTTGGGAGCCTCTTTTGAAACGGGTTTTCAGGGATTTGGCTACAATTTTGGTGATGATCAGGTTTATTTTCTAGCGGGATTTTCGCTTAGATGGAATATTTCGAAGGGGGCCTCAGCATGGATCAGGCTTTGAGGAAGGCTGCCGAAACCCGTTTCAGTCCTACTTTGCTGACCAGCATAACTACCATTTCGGGGCTGCTTCCCTTTACACTTTCCGGGTCAAACCTCTGGGCTCCCTTAGGTTGGACCATCATTGGGGGCATGCTTTCCTCCACCTTGCTGCCCCTGCTCATTGTCCCAATTTTGTATCAATGGCTGTCCCCTTCCAGATCCAGGACAAGAAATAATTGACCTTTATGGAGGTTTCTAATGTTTTAACAGCTTTATCCAACCCAAAGAGGGTAGGGAACTCCTTCCCTACCCCTCAAACATGAACATGAAGTTACCAACACGGTAGGGTTATACCCCCTCCACCTGCCCTGCCGCTCACAAAATTTAGACAGGCTTCAGGAGTATTTTCATTGATGTTCTTTGACCCAGAAGGTAATGGCTCCCGTGGCATAGGCAGTCCCATCTCCATTGGCATTGTCTTCGTAGTAGACCCAGTCTCCTCCGAGGTGGGTGTCAGAACTGGTATATGAATGGTCAATCTTGGTGCTGAGTACCGAGAGATTTACATTTAATCCCAAGACATTGAATTCAGCCTCAGGCTTGAAGTTAAAACTGAACTTGGTGGAAGCTCCGGGATTGTGATGCTTGCCCACAAAATTGTAGGCGTAGGGATCTCCATGGATTCCGGGAAGGTAGCGCCAGTTAAAGGTCTGTAGGTAGCAGTAAAAGATCCTGCCCTTCTTCATGTCCTTTCTCTTGCCAATGATAAATTTCGAAGGCTCGGATACAGGCTTGCCTACAGGATTGCCATTGGCATCTGTCGTTTTATTGGCAAAATCGGTTTTCACCTCAATGCTGCAGCTTGATTTCCACCACTTGCAAAACTTATTCAGGGCCGAACTCTCCACCTGAATTTTTACGATTTCTTCTCGTTTTTCCCTCATGTTTCTATCCACAGGGCTGTCCCCAAAGCGGCCTTTCAACTGGGTATGGCTTCCACATCGATTGAAAAAATCCTGAAGAAGAAGGGCAGAAAAAATCAGGTTTTGGGGGTCTTTGTGGACCACTACCTGGGAAGGTCCACTGCGATCGATCTCTGCGGATAGGGCCCCACGCATTTCTTGGCAAGGCTCCATGCCCCACCGACCGAGAAAGAGCTTTTGGAGATCGACCCTTTTGTCTCCCCTGGAAATGTGTAGAAAAGAGGGATTGTTTTCAACCAGCAGCATTTCCACCTCGGGTTCCTTCATGTTGTCTACCTCTAGGGTGATCCCATCCAGGTTAAAGCCGGTCTCAGTGTGCATGTCCCTTCCCTGAAAGGCAGAGCTTACCGCCACCACAGAAAGGGGATAGGCAAAGGTCCAGCGCTCGGCAGACAAGGGCTCTGGGAGGTAAAGACTCAGGGTCAAGAGGGGCATTTCCTGGCTAAGTTCCTCCCAGAAACCTTCTTCGACTTTGTAGCCGAGTTTGAGGGCTTCTTCCTGGAGTAAGTCTGAAAGGCGCTGCTCTCCCTTGATTTTTTTGTCCTTGCTCGCCATAAAAAGCAGAGAAAGTTCTCCTCCAGGCTGTTTTTTGACTTGCTTTTCAAAGAAGCTGCGAAATTCCGGAAGGGCCTGTAAATAGGCAAAGACTTGAGACAGGCTTCGAAGCAGGTCATCTTCCTCCATTTCCATGCTCAGGTTTTCGGTGAGGGAAAGAGGACGATGGGCTTGCTGCCCGTCGGGCGTACATCCCTGAGGGATGGCCCATAGCAGCATCAGGCTACCAATGAGGTAGGTGAAAAAGTGCTTTTTCATGGGTTGTGTTTTTAAAGTGCTATAATAAATATAGGTAAGTATAATTTATAATACAAATTTATAGCCATAAAATGCATTTATTTTTATTTCATTATCTTTCCCTCAAATATGGACAAGCACTTTTCAAAACAGAAATGGACAGAAGAAAATTCATTAGAAACAGCTCTTTGGCCGGTATGAGCCTCCTCAACTTCGAAGCCGGCCGGCAGATCCTCCAATCGATCGCGGACTACAGGCATATAAAGGATAGTCATCGGGACGAAAACTTTTGGAGGCTGGTCAGGCAGGCCTTTTACACAACTCCGGGCTTTATCAACCTCAACAATGCAGGGGTAAGCCCCCAAAGCAGGCAGGTACAGGAGGCAGAAAGCAGGTACTTGGAATATTCTAACGAGGCACCGAGCTTTTACATGTGGCGGAGTTTGGACAAAAACCGTGAGCCCATCCGTGCTCGTCTGGCAGAAATGGCAGGGGCCGATCCCGAAGAAATTGCCATTAACCGCAATGCGACTGAGGCCCTGGATACCGTAATTTTTGGCTTGAACCTCAAAAAGGGGGATGAGGTCGTTCTCTGTCGGCAGGATTATCCCCTAATGGTCCATGCCTGGAGGCAAAGGGAGGTCAGGGAGGGCATTGTCCTCAAATGGGTAGACCTCAAACTTCCCGTAGAGGATGAAGAATTTCTCATTCAAGCCTATGCTTCCTTATTCAGCCCCAAAACCCGGGTTCTTCACCTTACCCACATGATCAACTGGACCGGGCAGATTTTGCCAGCCAAGGCCATCGCCGAAAAAGCCAGAGCCAGGGGCATAAGGGTCATATTGGATGCAGCCCAGTCCTTTGCCCAACTGGACATTAAAATCGCCGAACTGAGCGCAGATTATGCAGGAACCAGCCTTCACAAGTGGCTCTGTGCCCCCTTCGGTACGGGAATGCTCTACGTCAAAAAAGATAGAATTTCAGAGCTCTGGCCACTTTTTCCTACGGAGGAGCCTCGAAGCCCAGACATCAGGAAGTTCGAAAACCTGGGAACACGGTCCACTCCCGCCGAAATGGCCATTGGTCCGGCCATTGAATTTCATCACATGATCGGGAGCCAGCGCAAGGCCAGGCGGCTGCAGTACCTCAAAAATTACTGGGCGGAGCAGGTAAAAGACCTGCCCCGACTCAAGCTCCACTCCTCCCTCAATCCCAGATTTGGAGGTGCTATCGTTAATTTTTCTATTGAGGGAATGGACTACAGGGAGCTGTCCAACCGGCTCTACAAAGAACATCGCATACACGTATCTCCCGTCAAATGGACAGGAATTGAGGGGGTAAGAGCTACTCCCCAGGTGTATACGAGCCTGGAAGAACTGGATCGATTGGTGATGGCCATCGGCAAACTGACCGGGGGATCTAACTAGGGCCTTTTATTCATCGTCGAGGTCTCTTCCTTTTTCCAGGATCAGGTCTATGACGACGACTGTGGCCAGGATGAGTTCTTCGTCTTCGCTGTCTTCGATTTCGATGCCGTAGGTGTCGCCGATGGACCAAAACTTTTTGGATACTTCAGCTACTACTTCACCCTTGCGCTTAAAGGTAAACTCCCTCTCCCAGAAGTTTCCGGTGATGCTGTAGTCATGGGGACCTTCGACATCGAGTTCAAACTTTTTTTTCATCCAGGAAAATTCCTTGGTCAATTCTCCTAGCAGCTCCCCATCCCTCAAAATCCTGTAATTGGGTTTGAAGCTGAGTTTGCGCTGGTCGATGAGCAAAAGCTCCTCACCGGTCTTTTTCTTTCGAAAAGACAGCTTATCGCCGAAAGAAAAAAATTTACCCTTGACCTCGTAAGCTTCATTGCCCAGTTTGTCTCGAATGATATACTTATCTCTGAGGGAAAAGGCTCTTTCTCTGAGTTGGTACCTATTTTTCATGGGGACTCATCAATGTTGGTTAAAGATAGGAAATCCTTCCAAAAGGACCTTATTACTTGGGTCTTCTCCCTTCCAATGCTTGGATCTACTGAACTTCTTTCTAATTAGAATAAATCTGGGTATGTTAATAGACCTCTTAATTAACCATTTACCCGCTATGCCTATCTATTCACTCAAGGTCAACAAAAAAGCCGCAGAGGTGGATGTGGCCCCGGATACTCCCCTACTTTGGGTACTCCGCGACCACCTCGACCTCGTGGGCACCAAATACGGTTGTGGGATCGCCCAATGTGGGGCTTGCACCGTCCATCTCAATGGAAATCCTGTAAGATCCTGCTCTATCCCTGTTTCTTCGGTAGGTGAGGCAAAAATTACCACCATCGAAGGACTTTCTAAAGAGGGTGATCATCCCGTCCAAGAGGCCTGGAAGGAGATCGATGTCGCTCAGTGCGGCTATTGCCAGGCCGGACAGATCATGACTGCTGCTGCACTCTTAGAAAGAAATCCCAATCCCACCGATGCCGAAATCAAAGGAGCCATGAACGGCAACCTCTGCCGCTGTGGCACCTACCTACGCATCCGCAACGCCATTCACACCGCCTCAAAAATGATGAACGCATGAAGACCCGCTTTAATAGGAGGAACTTCCTGAAAATATCGGCCCTGGCAGGGGGAGGTCTGGTCATTGGCCTGCCTGCCATGACCTCCTGCAACACCCCGGCAGAAAAAGCCGCAGCTCCTACCAGTTGGAAGAATGTCAATGCCTTTCTGAAAATCGCTGACAATGGAGAAGTAACCATCAAATCTCCCAACCCGGAAATCGGCCAGGGTGTCAAAACCTCTATGCCTATGATCGTGGCGGAGGAGCTTGACATTCCCTGGGAAAAAGTGCGGGTAGAACAGGCTCCCCTGGATACGGGAAACTTCCGCCGACAGGTAGCCGGAGGTTCTCAGTCGATTCGCCAGGGATGGCATGGCCTCCGAATGGCCGGTGCATCCGCAAAATTTGCCTTACTCACGGCAGCCGCTACCCAGTGGGAGCTTCCCCTGGAAGAACTGCAAACCAAGGAGGGGAAGGTCCTTCATCCCAAGTCGGGGAAAGAAGCCCACTACGGAGAGTTGGCCGCCTCAGCCGCCCAGGTAGAACTACCCGAAGAGATCGAGGTCAAAGACCCCAAGGACTTTAGCTTGATTGGAACTGATGTACCCAATGTTGACAATCCCAAGATCGTCTCGGGCCAGCCTCTTTTCGGCCTGGACTACAAAGTGGAGGGAATGCTATACGCCATGGTCCTCCATCCACCCGCCTTTGGCGCCAAGCTCAAGTCTGTGGACGACAGCAAAGCCAAGGCTATGCCCGGCATTCAGCAGGTCATCCGCTACGATGAAAAGGTAGCCGTAATCGGAAATTCTACCTGGGAAGTCAAAAAGGCCAAGGATGCCCTTGTGGCAGAATGGCAGGAACCCTCCAATCCCGAAAGCACGGCAGAACACGAGGCCGAAATGAGGCGCAAGCTCAATCAAAATGGAGAAGTAAGGAGAAAGGATGGCAATCCTGAAGAGGCCTTCGCTCGGGCAGCCACCCTTGTCGAAGCTTCCTATGAGGCTCCTTTCCTGCCCCATAATACCCTAGAACCCATGAATTTCTTTGCTCATGTGAGCGAAGATAAGGCCGTACTGGTGGGCCCCACCCAGACTCCGGCACGGGCCAGAAAGACAGCTTCCGATATTACCGGATTGGCGGAAGACAAGATTACCGTAGACATGACCCGGACGGGAGGAGGCTTTGGACGGAGGCTCTACACCGACTTTGTCTATGATGCAGTAAAGATATCCAAGGAAATCAAGGCCCCCGTCAAGGTCATCTACACCAGGGAAGATGACATGACAGCAGGGACCTATCGTCCTACCTCTCAGTACAAATTCAGGGCTGCCCTAAATGAAAATAACGAGCTGATTGCATACCATCAGCGGGGGGTAAGCTTCAATGGAGGGCACGTAACCCGCGATCTGAATATTCCCGCCGGGGCAGTGGACAACCTCCTTATGGACAGCCACAAACTTTCCTCTGAAATCACGACGGGAGCCTGGCGATCTCCCACCCACAACTTCCTGGGTTTTGCCGAACAGTCATTTCTTGATGAGGTGGCCCATGCTGCCGGTAAGGATCCCCTGGATTTTCGGATGGAACTCTTTGAAAAGGCCCTTGAATCACCTGTGGGTAAGGTAAAGTACGATGCTGCACGATTTGCCAAAGTCTTGCAACTCGCTGCCCAAAAAGCGGATTATGGCAAGGCTCCACAGGGGACTTTCCAGGGAGTGAGCTGTTATTATTCCCACAGTACCTACGTAGCTCAGGTGGCCGAAGTGGTCATGGACGGAGACAAGCCTAAGATCAAGCGGATCGTCAATGCCGTAGACTGTGGCATCGTAGTCAATCCTACAGGCGCCATCAATCAGGTTCAGGGATCGGTGATCGATGGAATTGGTCATACTTTCTTTGGGGCCCTTAGCTTCGAAAAGAGCCGCCCCCGCCAGGATAACTTCGACGATTATCGATTGATTCGCCTCAAAGATGTGCCCCAAGTAGAGGTTCATTTTGTAGAAAGCAAAGAAGACCCGACCGGACTGGGTGAGCCCGCCCTCAACCCCGCTCCTGCCGCGGTGGGAAATGCCCTTTTCGCAGCTACTGGAAAGCGCTGGCGCATTACCCCCATAGGAGCCGGCAAACAACCCGGTGTAGTAGAAATGAAAGGGAGAATAGGATAATTTTCTCCAAATACTTAGGCCCGGTCTCTTTACATGAGATGCCGGGCCTTGATTTTTAATTTATTGGGGGAAACAGCCAGGATAGGGCCATTTGTGTCAGGGATGGGTGGTTGAAAAAAAATTAAAAGCTGCTCCACCTGGAGTTCCCACCTTCCTCAGGCCCCCATCCACGCCTTAAATTCCTTGGCTTTTTCTCTGCTTACGATTATGTCCTCCTCTGTCTCTGGATTAAGGGCCAGTTTGAGCCTTCCATGGAAATAGGGGAGTATTTGTTGGATCGCATCTACCTGGCAAATGTACTGACGGTTGACCCGAAAAAAGCGCCGGGGGTCAAGTTGGGCTTCCAGGCCCTCCAGCTTGTAATCTATCGAATGTCGCCTTCCATTTTTCTTTATCAGGTAGACGATTTCCCTCTGTGTGTAAAAGTAGGCGATTTCTTCCACCCTCACAGGTATAAATTTTTCTTTGCCTGAGACCAAAAAACGATCCTTGTAGGCATTCTCCACGGGCTGTTTTAGTTGATTCCAGACCTCCTCCAATTGCCTTCTCAGACTGAGCGCCGAAAAGCCTTCTCTAAAGCTCTTGTACTTATCTATGGCAGCTTTCAATTCGCTGCTTTTGATAGGTTTGAGGAGGTAGTCGATGCTTTTGACCCGAAAGGCTTTAATGGCGTATTCGTCGTAGGCAGTAGTGAAAATAATGGGGCAGGGCACATCTATCTGCTCGTATATTTCAAAACTTAGCCCATCAGAAAGTTGAATGTCAGAAAATATAAGGTCGGGCTTCTCCTTCGTTTTTAACCACTTAATAGAGGCCGAAACAGATTCCAGGCAGGCAAGAACTTCCAAGTCCCGGGCTTCACGAAGAATCATTTTCCTGAGTCGCTCAGCGGCGGGGTATTCGTCTTCAATAATGATGGCTTTGATGGGAGCAATCATAAGAGAGGTAATTTCACGCGAAAAATATCTTCCTGATTGATAACCGTGATGGGAGAGGCATTGAGCAATTCATAGCGCCTCATGATGTTTTCAAGGCCCATCTTGGTAGAGATGCCAAGGGTGTTCTTGAGTTGCTTGTTGTTTTCTACCACCAACTGATCCTGCTCTGAATGAATATGAATAGTAAGGGGTTTGTCGCGGGAGACAATGTTGTGCTTGATGGCATTCTCCACGAGGAGTTGAAGGCTGAGGGCCGGAAGTTGCTTATCCTGACTAGCTGGAGAAAGTTCATGATCTACCCTCAGGTTTTCCTGAAATCGGACCTTATTCAGGTAAATGTAGTCGTCTAAGAATGCCATTTCCTCCCTGAGGGTCACCGTATCTCTGTTGCGGGTCTCCAAAATATACCGGTATACATCAGAGAGCCGTTCGAGGTACTCTTGTGCCGGGACATTCTGATGATCAATCAAGGAAGCCAGGGTGTTGAGGCTGTTGAACAGAAAATGGGGGTCCAACTGTTTTTTTAAAGCCTGGTATTGGGATTGTAGATTTTCTCTCGCCATGGCCTCAGTTTTTTGAATATCTTTTTTCCATTCTTCAAAAAAGTACCTGGCTTCGTAAATAAGGAAGAATATAGCCACAGGGATCAATAGGATCAGCATGACCGCAAGTCCCCTAAAATCAGGATGTATAAACTCTGGTGGATAGCAATATCCCACAAACCAATCCAGGAGAATGGCCACGAGAAGGGTATAGAGGACCATGATCGGAATCTGGATCAACAAGCGCTTTTTGGTATTGGCAAAACCCTCATATGCCTTTCTGATTCGGGGAATAATAAAGCGGCAGCCCTCCCAAACTATTACGGTACACATCGCTGAGATCAACAATGCATAAAGGGCAGGGACCAAGCCTGTGGACCATTCCTCCCAGCCAAAAACCAATGACATGACCACCACGACTACGGGGTAACCAATGATCCTTAGCCATTTGTCATTGATGGGGGGCAATTCTTCCTTCATACTTTTGAGTATTAGTGATGATTAGGGCTGATATTTTTCGATACAACAAATAGCGCTCCCGGGCTTGAAAACAAGTTGTTCACAATAACTCCAACAGCGCTTTACCCATTCATCCGTGATAACCCTCATTCTTTTCATAAACAAAATAGGAAAGTAAAAGTGGAGAAGGAAGTTCTCCCTCTCCATTTCTGTATCAAAACAGTATTCTAAACTGTGGCACAATGAAGAGTCCCAATTGATTTTCCCTCCCGATTTCACCAGTTCTGGGATTGAAGGTACGTCTGAATATATTTTGGCGATCAGTTACGTTCTGAATGTCCAGAGAAAATTCTTGGGTGAACTTCTTCCCGTTGAAGCGGTAGGTGAATTTGATGTCTGTTCTAAAATAATCATCAAATTGTTCGGAAAAGGCCCTTTCATCGATCAGCACTTCCTGAAACTGCCTTCTGGAAGCTTCTATATCAATAGGTGTTACAAATCTTCCTCCGGCAAGGGTGATCTTCCAGTCAACCGCAACCGAATGTTTGCCGGATTTTCCCAGGTTGATTTCCTTACCCGCCAGGGCATTCACGACGTAACGGCCATTAAAGGCAGTGTTGCGGATGACTCCATCCCTGCCCTCGTACTTCGAATCAAACAGGGACCCGGTAAACAGGAAGTAATACCCCTTGCTAAAAAACTTTTCGAAGGTAAGCTCCAGGCCGTAGTTTCTTCCCCTTCCTTCATTGACCAAAAAAGTATTGTTGGGCAAGGAAAAGTCCGTTCCTGTATTAAGTAAGCTAAAAGAAGAGGGGAACGAATCCACCGGAACCTGCGAAAGTTGCTGATAATAGGCTTCGACCTTCAAGTGAAAGTCTTTTCCCAGGACCTGATCATATCCCAGGACAATGTGCTGAGATCGCATAAAATCCAAGTCTCTGTTGCTGAGTATTCGCTCCTGCTCCTGGTCGCGCGACTCCAGAAAATAAATAGGAAGAGGCAGACGCTGGTGGTGAAGCCCATATCCAATATTTAATTTGCTGGCTTTGGCAAACTGATAGCTCAGCCCAAGCCTCGGCTCCAGGGCCATCTCTTCATTTAGAGACAGATGTAGGAAGTTCAGTCCAGCATTAAGGGTGAGTCGGTCAGAAAATTTATGTTGCCATTGGATGTAAGCCTGGCTCATGAGGGTACGACCATCGGCATTTTTTACCCGGCGAAAAGTCTCCCCATCAGGATTGAGGCTTGAATCCTGGTAGACAAAGTCATAGAGGTCAAGGTATGCCCCTGCTCTGATATTATTTTTGGGATTGAAGCGATGATTGAGTTGGTAAACAAGGGAATAGGTATTGGTTTCGTTGAGGATGCCACTGACAAAGGTAGGCTCCCGGGTAAATCTGGAAATGGTATCCACCGTGGTGGTCTCTCGGGCTTGCGAAGCCGCAAGGGTGAGGGTCTGGGCAGTATTGGGACCTAGCAGGGCCTTATGTGTTACACCGACCACGCCAGTGCGGTACCTGGGCCTTACATCAAAATTTTCATCCCCAAAGAGGTCTGTCAATCCTGTATCTGTCTGTGAACCCAGGATGTCTATTTCCGAAAGTCCTCCAAGGGCGAAAACGGAAAATCTACCGTATTTTTTAGTAGGCAGGTTGACCTTGAGGTTAACATCCTGAAATTGAGGAAGAGCAGTT
Source organism: uncultured Bacteroidia bacterium (assembly GCA_964564415.1). Lineage (GTDB taxonomy): Bacteria > Bacteroidota > Bacteroidia > J057 > J057 > JALEFZ01. Next base: position 168,162 of record CAZMAV010000008.1, read on the forward strand.
CCAGCTCCAAAGTCTACACCAAGTTCCTGAAGGAGCCCAAGCGTAGAATAGCGATAGTTGATTAGATAAGAGGCCCCACCTTTTTTGCTGAGGGGACCTTCTGCACCGAGTTCAAAGCCATTGAAGCCCACTTGTCCCAAAAACTCATGCTGCTCATCATTGCCTGAGCGTAGGTTGAGGTCAAATACTCCCGCAAGGGCATTGCCGTATTGTGCTGGAAAAGCAGCTGTCATGAAATCTGACCTCGCCAGGAGGTTGTTGTTAAGCATAGAAACAGGTCCTCCCGTAGCTCCGGTAGCTCCAAAATGGTTGGGATTGGGAATATTGACTCCTTCCAACCTCCAAAGCAATCCAATGGGTGAATTACCCCGGATAATGATGTCATTCCTTCCATCATTGGCTCCACTGACACCGGCAAAATTGGAAGCCATACGTGCAGGATCATTACGGCTGCCCGCAAATCGAGCCGTAGTTTCCAGGTCAAAGGTCCTTGCCGAAACCGTGCTCATGCCATTTAAAGGATTGGCAGGATTGTCCTGAGCTGAAATTACGACTTCGTCCATAGAGGCTACAGATTCTTCCATCTGAATTGAAAGGACCACCTCCTTCCCACTACTGACCTGAATCTGAGACACCTGCTGGTCCAGGTAACCATAATAGCGAATGAGCAAGTTTTGGCGCCCAAGGGGAACATTCTCCAAGCGAAATTCTCCTTCCTCATCGGTGTAGGTCCCTTTGAGGGGCTCCGAACCTAAGAGGACTACGGTCGCCCCCGAAATGGGAGCCCCTGTCAGAAAATCCTGAACCTTTCCTCTGAGGGTCTGACTCAACTGTTGGGCTTGGAGTCCCAAAAAGCCGAGGGTAAATAGCATAAGTAAGATGGCTTTTTCCATGTCAATAAATTTTTCTACAAGAAGGGCAGCCAGAGACCCCGGCGCAGAAAAATCAAGGTGAAGCGTAGTGTGAAGAAGGTGAAAGGCAGAGAAATCTTTTCCCCTGCCTCAAAGCCCCCATTCAAGCCCCAAAATTGTAATCAATACCCCCTGAAGGATGAAAAGTAAGGGGACAAACAGGACAAACTTTCTTTTTTGGGTCTTGTGTCGAAAAATTGACATGGCCACCCATACCCCCAGGGCGCCAAAAAGAGCCGCAGTCCAGATTAAGTTCTTTTCTGGAATCCGCCTGCTGCCCTTTGATTTGGCTTTTTTCTTATCCCCATACATCAGGAAAAATCCCCTCAGGTTGAGAAAGAGATAGATTGCAATCAGGGCGATCCATATTTCAGTCATGGGACTCAGGTATTATTCTCCTATATCCTCTTTCCACAATTCAGGATGAGTGCCAATAAAATTTTCCATCATTCCTATGCAGGTGGGATCATTGAGGATGGCCACCTCTACGCCCCTGCTTTTCAGCAGTTCTTCTTCCCCCATGAAGGTCCGGTTTTCACCTATGATCACCCTGGGAATTCCGTAAAGGAGGATGGCTCCCGAACACATCGCGCAGGGGGAAAGGGTAGTATAGAGGACAGATTCCCGATAGACAGCTGCGGGTTGGCGACCTGCATTTTCCAGGGCATCCATTTCCCCATGGAGGATGGCAGAAGCTTTCTGTATCCGGCGGTTGTGGCCCCGGCCAATGATCTTCCCCTGGTAAACCAGGACAGAGCCTATGGGAATGCCACCTTCCTCGAGTCCTTTTTCCGCTTCTTCTATGGCTGCCTTCAGGAATTTATCCATATGCTATATGATTTATACCAAATATGACCAATCATGAAAGTAAAAATCAGAGCAGTTCTTCTACTTTTTTCAAGGCTTTGTCAATCCCGCTGACATCCTTACCTCCGGCGGTAGCGTAAAAGGCTTGACCTCCTCCCCCACCCTTGATTTCTTTGGCAAGGTCGCGAATCATCTGAACAGCACTGTAGGTCTTAGCTTCTGCCAGGTCATCCGAAAGGATCACACTGAGCAGAGGCTTGCCATTGATAGCCGCTCCAAGCACAATTAGGGTATTGGTACTGACTTTTTTCAATTCAAAAGAAAGTTGCTTAAGGACGTCGGCTGAGGAAAGGTCTACCCTCTCCCGTATCACCTCAATGGCACCTATTTTTTCGGCCTTTTGGCGAAGCTCTTCCTTGAGGACCTGCACCTTTTCGCTCATCAGCTGCTGTACCTCCTTCTCCAACTCCCGGTTTTTTTCGTTGAGGTCGGCAATGGCCTTTTCAAGGTTCTTGGGATTTTTAAGCAGGGCAGCAATCAGGTCGTATTTTTTTGCCTTATCGTCCAAATAGGCAAAAGCCCGGTCGGAGGTATAGGCCTCCACCCTTCGTATGCCCGCAGCTACAGAGCCTTCGGAGACAAACTTGAAGAGGCGGATGTCAGAAGTTTGAGGGACATGGGTACCCCCGCAGAGTTCTACGCTGAAGTCAGGATCGAAGACGATGACCCTTACCTGATCTCCATACTTCTCACCAAATAAGGCCATGGCTCCCATCCCCTTTGCCTCTTCTATGGGCATGGAACGATACTCGACCAGGGAGATATTTTGGGCAATCTTTTCGTTGACCCGCTTTTCAACTTTTTCCATTTCTTCCTCTGTTACCTTTTGGAAGTGGGAAAAGTCAAATCGAAGCAATTTTTCACTTACCAGAGACCCTCGCTGTTCGACATGATTACCCAAGACTTCGCGCAGGGCGGCATGCATGAGGTGGGTGGCGGTGTGGTTGGCGGCGGTCAGTTCCCTCAGGTGCTCCTCCACCCGTGCTGTCCAGCTGCCTTCTGCCTCCTTGGGCAACTTGTCCACCACGTGTACGATTAATTCATTTTCCTTTTTGGTATCAAGGACCTTGATCTTTTCTCCATTTTTCATCAAAAGTCCCCGGTCCCCTACCTGTCCACCGGACTCTGCGTAGAAGGGAGTTTCTTCCAGGACAATTTGATAGAGCTGCTTTTTCTTCATTTTGACCGTCCTGTAGGAAAGGATGCGGGTCTGGGTCTCCAGGGTGTCATATCCCAGAAAACGAGGCAGGTCATCGGTGGAATGGACCAGGACCCAGTCTCCGGTATCGAAGGAGGTCGCTGCCCTGGATCGCTCCTGTTGCTCCTCGAGCAGGGCATCAAAGCCTTTCAGGTCTACGGTCCAGCCCTTTTCCCTGGCCATGAGTTCGGTGAGGTCCAGGGGGAAGCCAAAGGTATCGTAAAGCTTGAAGGCGAAGGCTCCTTCCACTTCCTTTTTCTTTTTGGCCTTGTGGTCCTCCAGGTACTTTTCAAACAACTGAGTCCCTGATTCCAGGGTCCTGAGGAAGCTATCCTCTTCCTGCCTGATAATTTTTTCCAGATAGTCCTGTTGGGCTCCGACCTCTGGAAATACGCCTTCATACTGGCGGGCGAGGAGGGCGACCATCTGATACATAAAAGGAGTTTTGAGGCCCAGGTAGGAGAAGGCGTAGCGTGAGGCCCTCCGTAAAATCCGGCGGATGACGTAGCCCGCCCCTGTATTAGAGGGGAGCTGACCGTCGGCAATGGTAAAGACAATGGCTCGAATATGGTCTACAATGACCCTCATGGCGATTCGTTGAGCTTCGGGGGCATCTGCATAGACGTAGTCAGTCTTTGTCTCCAGAAATTCGCGGGTGAGGTCAAAAATATCAGTATCGTAGGTAGACTTCTTGTCCTGGAGAGCCATGGCGAGACGCTCAAAACCCATGCCTGTATCGATGTGCTTTTCAGGGAGTTCCTCCAGGCTGCCGTCGGATTTTCGATTAAATTGGATAAAAACGAGATTCCAGATTTCTACGACTTCAGGATGGTCGGCATTGACGAGGGTCTTGCCATCGACCTTTTTTCTGTCCTCTTCTGATCTTAGGTCAATATGGATTTCCGAACAGGGACCGGAAGGGCCGACGTCGCCCATTTCCCAGAAATTATCTTTTTTTCCATAGTGAAGGATGCGGTCCTCGGAGATCCATTTTTTCCATTCCTCCCTGGCTTCGAGATCGACGTCGAGGCCGTCCTCTTTATCCCCTCCAAAGATCGTGACATAGAGCCTGTCCACTTCGAGTTTATACTCTTCGGTAAGTAATTTCCAGGCCCATTCTATCGTTTCTTTCTTGTAGTAATCGCCGAAGGACCAGTTACCTAACATCTCAAACATGGTATGATGATAGGTGTCATGACCCACTTCGTCGAGGTCATTGTGCTTACCTGAGACGCGCAGACATTTTTGGGTGTCTGCGACTCTCCGGGATTCCGGACTTTTCGTGCCCAGAAATAGGTCTTTGAACTGGTTCATACCTGCATTGGTAAACATCAGCGTAGGGTCATTTTTGACCACAATGGGAGCCGATTTCGCGATTTGGTGCAGTTTTTGTTTAAAGAAGTTCAAGAATGTATTCCGGATTTCTGTCCCACTTTTCATAATTTTTGTTTCCTTTGCAACATCAATTGGGAGATCTCGTAGCGAGTCCTTTTGTTTATTGAAATTTTTGTTAATTTTATCTTGTCAAAATTAGCAGGTTTTCAATACGGAGAAAATCCTAGGCTAATGATTTTGCAAAAAAAATTCCCTTGAATTGTAATTCCACAGCTTGAAACGTTAACCCCTATTCCTATGGCAAAAAGGATACGATACTATTACGACGAGGAAAGTTGCACCTTCAAACCCGAGCAAATTACTCCTCAAAAAGTAATAATCAATGTGTCGAAATATGTCGGTGGATCACTCGTTCTGGCAATCATGATGGTTACCACCCTCTATTTCTTTTATGACAATCCCAAAGAAGCTCACCTCAAAAAGGTCATCACCAGCCTGGAGACCAAGTTTAACATCCAAAACGAAAAGCTGGCCCAAATCGAAGAGAACATCGATTCCCTTCACCTTCAGGACAACAAATTCTACCGCAGCCTCCTCGGCGCCCACGAGATAGACCAGGGAATCTGGAACGGTGGTATAGGAGGAGCTGACTTCGTAGACCCCAACAAGCCCATCGTCGTCAAGGAGTCTGAAGAGCGCCTCGAGCGCATCCAAAACAAGATTTCTATCCAGAATAAGAGCTATGTCTCCCTCCTGAGCGAGTTGAACGACAAGACCGAAGAACTCAAGCATATTCCTGCCATCAAACCTGTGCCTGGCCGCATCATTTCTGGCTTTGGTATGAGGATGCACCCCATTCACAAGATTCGACGCATGCACTGGGGCTTAGATATGCAGGCTTCCAGAGGTACGCCCATCTATGCAGCCGGTGATGGCATCGTTAAACTAGCCAAGATTAGCAGGGGGGGATACGGCAAGCAGGTCGAAATTCGACATGGAGATTACGGCTACGTAACCAAGTACGCCCACATGTCTAAGATCATCGTCAAGAAAAGCGAGCGCGTCAAAAGAGGGCAGATCATCGGTTACTCCGGAAATACAGGCCTTTCCAAGGGTCCACACCTCCACTACGAGATCTTCCGCGACAGCAAGCGCATTGATCCCATCGACTACTTCTATGGCGATTTGACTCCCGAAGAGTACGTTAAGCTCCGCGAAGAAGCCAAAAAAGACAACATGTCTATGGACTGATCCTGTCTCGATACAAATAAATAAGCCTCACAGGGTCCCACTTGTGAGGCTTATTTTTTGACAAAAATTGTGTTTATCACAAGTGAATGACCAAAGCGCTGTTGGGCTTGTCATTCGTAAACTAAGCTGACACGATTTCTATTTTTTTTGGCAAGATGTTTATTTTTATAGTATAATGACTTACCTTTAGCTAAAATAAAATAGGAATGAGGCGTGAGTGATAGCCAGGAATATATACAGAAGCAATATTTCACGATTGGAGAGGTGGCGAAGGACCTGGACCTGTCTACTTCTTTGATTCGCTTTTGGGAGACGGAGTTCAGGGAGATCAATCCTAAAAAGAACAGAAAAGGAAACCGGGTCTACACCGAAAAGGACATTGAGACCATACGAAAAATCCACTATTTGCTGAAGGTCAAAAAGTTTACCATCAAGGGGGCAAAGGAGCGGCTCAAGCAAGAGCAGGAGGACCTGGAGAAGGAAATTAAGGTCCGGAATACCCTCATAAAACTGCGCACCTTTTTATTGGAATTAAAAGAATCTTTGTAGATATTTGCATCCCCGCAAGGAAAAATTGTATCGGGATATAGCTCAGTCCGGTTAGAGTGCACGTCTGGGGGGCGTGAGGTCCCGCGTTCGAATCGCGGTATCCCGACATCAGAGATTAAGCAGTTATGAGAAATTTTCTTCTAGCTGCTTTTTTTTATTTGTAGGCAGAAGTAAGGTTTGAGGAAAATTGGCTTTCAGCACAAATTTGTCGCAATCTCTCAGGTCCTAGCAGTACTCATATAAATTTCATTTTCACCATTGGATATAGCTTCCTTTCCCTTCTTGCTCAGTTGAAGGCCGTTTTCCAATGACCTTAAAAGGACATTCGTATCAATAGTTTCCCCCAATTTCCCTTTTCCTCCCCGCCTTCCTTGGATTTTTGACATTCTTCCCTTTGTATGTAGGTCTTCTCCCAATTTTAATGTGGACACATGATTCAACTCGACAATCCAAAACTCCTTCAGACCCAAGCTTTTTTTGATGGCAGGTGGCAGGACGCCCTTTCCGCTAAGACCTTTGAAGTGGTCGACCCCTTCAGCAATCAGGTCCTGGCTAGGGTAGCAGATCTGGGAGTAAGTGAGTGTAAAATAGCCATAGAGGCTGCGGATCAGGCCTTTGGGCTGTGGAAAGAAAGCACCGCTGCTGAAAGGGCCACCCTCCTCCGGCGGTGGCATGATTTGCAGATGGACAACTTAGAGGACCTGGCCCGAATCCTTACCCACGAACAAGGAAAACCCCTGGAAGAAGCCAAAGCCGAAATCCGTTATGGAGCTGCCTTCGTCGAGTGGTTTGCAGAGGAAGCCCGCCGTATCTATGGGGATATCATCCCCGGCCATGTCCGCGATAAAAGAATAACTGTAGTCAAACAGCCTGTAGGGGTCGTGGGGGCCATTACTCCCTGGAATTTCCCCCATGCCATGATTGCACGGAAGATTGCCCCGGCCCTGGCTGCCGGTTGTAGCGTCGTGGTCAAACCCTCCGAACTCACCCCCCTTTCAGCCCTGGCCCTGGCTCACTTGGCGGAAGAAGCGGGCTTTCCCCCGGCTGTCTTCAGTGTGCTGACCAGCATGGACGCTCCGGCCATCGGTGAGGAACTATGCTCCCATCCCAAAGTGAAGAAAATTTCCTTTACCGGATCTACGGAAGTGGGTAAAATCCTCCTCCACCAGTCGGCCTTCACCGTCAAGAAGATATCACTGGAACTGGGAGGCAATGCGCCCTTCATCGTGTTTGATGATGCCGATGTAGACGCAGCCGTAGAAGGAGCCATGGCTGCCAAATTTCGGAATGCAGGGCAAACCTGCATCTGCGCCAACCGCCTGTTGGTACAGTCGGGCATCTACGAGGCCTTTGCCGAAAAACTCCAGACAGCCATGTCGAGGCTAAACCTGGGCAATGGACTGGAAAAAGAAACGGAAATAGGCCCGCTGGTAGAACAAAAAGCCCTTGAAAGAGTGAAAAAGATCGTGGCCGACGCCCGCAACAAAGGGGGAAGGATCACCATGGGAGGGAAAGTTTCCGATCGTCATCCCCTCATCTACGAACCCACCCTCATCAGCGAGGCAAGCCAGGATATGCTCCTGTTCAAGGAAGAAATATTTGGTCCAGTGGCTCCTATCTTCCGCTTCGAGACGGAGGAAGAGGCCATACACCTGGCCAATGATACGAACTACGGGCTGGCCTCCTATTTTTATGGGCGGGACTACGCCAGGATATGGAGGGTAGCCGAAGCATTGGAATACGGAATGGTAGGCATCAATACCGGAAAAATATCCACGCCGGTAGCACCCTTTGGAGGGGTAAAGGAAAGTGGCTTTGGGCGAGAAGGTTCGAAGTATGGCATCGACGAATATGTCAACCTCAAGTACATGTGCTGGGGAGGAATATGAATTCCCCTTACAAGCATAGGTCCCCACCTGCAGGCAGGGACCACCATCAACAACTAAGCTGTGCTGTCAGATCGTACACAGCAGCTAGGTACATACACTACAATGAAGCATAATTATGAGTCCTGCTTTTGGAGAATAGAGCTAATCAACATTTCTCCCTTACTACTAAATACCACTAACTGGTAGAATCCCGAAGGGAGTCCTAAGAGGTCAAGGCTAAAGACCTCATATTTATTTTTGGAGTCCAATACTTTGTAGATCCAGGCCCTTCCATTTAGGTCATAGATACTTATGTCAATTAGACCTGAGCCGCCATTGGCTAGTTCAAGGGAGAGTCTGTCCTGAATAGGATTGGGATAAACCTTGATGGGGGAGGAAGTAAAATTTGATTAAAGGCTTGTATTCCCAGCAAAAATCAGGTCCTGGTGAAAGCCCTGAAGGAGATAATAGTTTTCGGATTCCAGGCTCAGGGTGCTGCTTTCCCCCAGGGTAAAGGAGAGGCTTCCAGCATGGAAGGAATGGTCAGAGCCGGTACTCCCAATGACTTGCATCGCAATATCCTGTGCCCTTGTGGAGAGCGTCCCGAGGAAAAGGAAAAATATATAGATAAAGATTTTCATGACTTCGAAATTTTGAGTTGAAAAAAGGACCATGAAGGAGGAAGCCGTGGGGGGGGGGCTTCCTCGTTTCTTCATGGAAAAAGGATGTACTGTCAATTTAGAAGGAGAGCACTGCCCTGGCTTTCTCCGTTGAAATTCCAGTTTCCGTTGCCGCTGTCATTGCCGACCATGCCTATCTCATAGGTTCCGGGAGGGAGCCCAGTGAGAATGCCGTGGACAGAAAAGACTGTCTTCTTGTCTTCTGCGACCCCCAGGTTTTCCAGGTCGGTTGGGATGGAAGTGGAAGATTGGCATCTCCATCCTCGTACCGATCCACGATGGAACGGTAGGCCTCCGAAGCTGTCTGGGCATAGCTAGCGATAGAGCTGAACAAGGCAAAGCAAAGACAGGCACTCATCGACAGGGAATAGAGGGTCTGGTTCATTGACCTGCGCTGAGAAGGGCTAATAAAAATTTGGGGCGTTTTCATTTTGGGGGGGGAATTAGCGTGTTACAAGAAATGGAATTTAAATCTTCACAACAGAGGCAGGGTTTTGCAGGAACGTTTTACCATTGAGTCGGAGAAAAAGAAAACGTCAACGGGTGGGAAGGATTTTTTTTGATGGGAGAAAATGGGGTTCAGGCTATTGACATTTCGGAAAACCTGCGACTTACATGGTAGGTAAACAACTTTAACCTTTGGTGAAGTAGTCCCGGCCTGTGAGGATGTCCGTTTTTTACATAGAATTTTGTAAAAATTTTCTAAGTACATGACAAAAGATTGATTTGCATTTGTAAGTCGTTGTTTATGAATAGATTCAAGGTCAAGAAATCCAATCCAGTTTTGAAGATGCTGCAAGCTTTCCTTCCATGCTTTTTGATCGGAATACTTTCCACTTTTTGGGCTATCCATTGTCCTACTAAAATGGCCCAAACCTGAGCTGGGACTAGAACAGCAATTAGGTTGTTAATCCTCTGAAGATGAGTGATATGAGTATCTTCAAAATGGATCCTCTTCTTCAAATCCCCAAATAAGACCTCTATGGCCACCTTTTGGCATAATAAAACCTCTCAAGGGCCAATCCTGTGGGATGATTGTCCTGAAATTTGTCCCAGACAAAACAGCTCAACTGATCCAAAGGAAAAATCACACGAGCCAAGAAACGCTGAATACGCCGATAAACAGAGCTAGTTTTACCTCGGCATCGAAGCAAAGGTTTAGCTTACAGAGGTCTACACGGCGAACTTTAAGCAAAGTAAGGATTAACTGCACGAGACAATTCAAGCGACTTTTATGCAAAAAAAGAACGATAATTGACCTTCAAAGGAGTCATGACTATTTTTCATTGGTGGGTGGTAAAAAGTTGAACAATTGTGTGGTGTAAAATTCAATTTAACAACTTGGAACTAACCCACTATATTTTCTGTCATCTACCCAGGTTATTTCTTATATACTGAAAAATACCTCATTTTGAAATAGGTCCGCTACAGGCAAGAGGCTGGAAGTAACCAAAGCCCCGCTTCCTTGACTCCTACTCCTGATCTTGTCTCGACATTACCTCTATGTCTATTTCTGATGTCATATCTCCGGCCTTTACCTTGAGGGTAAGTGTCCCTTCCTGATCTTCGGATTTCAAAATCACCATGGCCTTTCCATAAAATAGTTTGACTTCTTCAGCCTGAAAAGGAGCCAATGACTGAGGATTTCCATTTCCTACTCCTGCGATGCTGCCAGGTCCTTGAAGTTCCAGGCTTAGCATATCCTCGGCTCTTGGGAGGCTATATCCATCCTTGTCGACCATCTCGACCTGAACATAGGCCAGGTCCATGCCCCCTGTTTGGATTTCCCTGCGGTCCACCTCCAGCCTGAGCCTATGAGGAGTTCCCACGGTAGGGAGGGTCTTTTCTCGTATTTTCTTCCCCTCCTTATAGGCGACCACCCTCAACTTACCCGGTTGGTAGATGACCTCGGGCCACATCAATCGAAAGCGAAGGGTGGAGGAATCCGATTTGGGGTCTTTGCAGCGCATGCCCTGAGAAACCCCATTGACAAAAAGTTCGGCACAGTCACCGCTGGTGTACACAAAGACCGGTACTTTCTTTCCTATGCGCTCTGGCCAGTTCCAGTGGGGCAGCACGTGTAGGGTCTTTTCCTCTTCCTTCCAGTAGCTTTTGTACAGGTAATACCGATCCTTGGGTATACCGACCAGGTCCACAATGCCAAAGTAAGAACTGCGAGAGGCAGCTTCTACGCCCATGCCCATTTCAAGGACTCCTGCATGGATGTAGGGGGTGGGCTCTCCCAGGTAGTCGAAGCCTGTCCAGACAAATTCACCTGCGATATAGGCTTCATTTTGCTGCCACATGAAGTCGTCATCCGCAATCTCCGCCCACCAGGGGGCATGAAGGTCATAAGAGCTTACCTGCAAAGAAGAAGTAAAGTCGGTCTTTTTATTCGGCAAGGGAAATTCATAGAAGCCCCTTGTACTAAGGGTTGAAGCTGACTCACTGATGATCACAGCCTTGTTGGGCTCCATCTGCCGGGCCAGGCGATAGCGACGGCTGTAATTATAGGCGTGTACATCATAATAATCAAAATGGCGTAGCCTGGCACTTTCCCATTGATCGTTGACAAGGGTGATCGGACGGGTAGGGTCGTATTTATTGACGTAGTTGACCATGGTATGGAGTCGGTGAAATCCATTGTCGATGTTCCACTGTACATCCCCAATTTCATTGCCTACACTCCAGAGGAAAACCGAGGGATGATTTCTGTCCCTGAGCACAAAATTTTGGATGTTTCTTCTGGCAAAGTCCTCAAAATTCGTTTCCGGGGTGATGTCAGCCTTTGCATCGTACTTGTCAAATATTTCATTGAAGACCAGCAATCCCATCTGATCACAAAGTTCCAGCAGTTCCGGGGCGGCGACATTGTGGCTGTTGCGAATGGCATTGGCTCCCATATCCTTCATGATGGATAGCTGCCGCTCCATAGCCCTCGGGTAAAAGGCGGCCCCCAAAGGCCCATGGTCATGATGAAGGTTGACTCCTTTGAGTTGTACCCTCTTGCCATTCAAATAAAATCCATGATCAGGATCGAAGCGAAAGGTTCTCACCCCAAAAGAAGTTTCATAGCGGTCTCGGCGCACTCCATTTACCCATATTTCAGACTGTAGCCTATATAGCCAGGGCGAGGCCATGTCCCATCGTCGGGGATTCAACAGGGTAAGGGTGAGTTCGGTAAGACCTTCCTCCCCCTCCTCTATAAAGGTGGATAGCTTTCCTTGGACAAGCTCCTGACCTTCGGGACTAAAAATCTTGTGCAGCACCTCTACGCTATCGGCGATATCCATGTTTTTGACCCTCAGTTGAATCCTCACATCGGCATAATGAGTTTGGACGATAGGGGTGCTCACAAAACTTCCCCAAATGGGTACATGGACCTTGGGCAAGACCATCAGGCTTACTTTTCTGTAAATTCCTGCTCCGGGGTACCATCGACTGTCATGTTTTCGGGTATCGGCATGGACAGCCAGGAGATTTTTCCCACCCGGATTCACAAAGTCTGTGATATCCACATAAAAGGAGTTATACCCATAGTCCCATTCTTTCACTTTTTTACCATTGATATAGACCTCCGGGAATGCCATGACCCCATCAAAGAGCAGGTAAAGCCTTTTGTCCTTGTAGTTTTGGGGAATGTCAAGGGATCTTCGGTACCAGCCTTGACCCTTCCAGGGCAATTTTCCTGTGCTTCCCTTTCCATCTGGAATAAAGGGGCCGGCAATGGCCCAATCGTGGGGAACCTGGACCCTCTCCCATTGGCTGTCATCCAAGCCTGGAGAAGCAGCTTCTTTGAGCTCGCCTTTCTTAAATTTCCAATTTTTTTGAAGAACAGAGCTGGTCCTCAGTTGAGCCGAAAGAGGGAAACAGCCTCCCAGCAAAAGAAAATAACAGAGGATGAATTTGAGTGGATGCATGTTGAGGGAAATTGGGGTTATGGATAAGGCTTATTCTCCGGCGTAGTAGGTCATTCCCAGGTGGGCCCTGGATTCGGCATCGAAAAGGGTGGCATTGTCCCAGTGGGAACCCTTGCCCCAACGGGTAGTACAGGGAGTGGATATCCAGGCTGCTTCCCAGTAGACGAGGCCCTGACCTCCACCTTCTTTTATTTTTTCCTCTAAGGTCTTGAGGTAGGCCAACTGGCCTTCATGGGTAGGGGGAAAGCCAGGAATCAGGGCATCATTGCCCATGATGTTGTTGGCTTCGTCTTGGTTTTCCAGGGTAAAGGGATAGGCGGTTTCGACCACAAGGATTTTCTTTTCGTGCCTTTCTGTGAGGGTCCCTATGGCTGTGGGCAGTTGATCCAAGCCATAGTCCGACCATTGGGGATAATAGGAAATACCGATCCAGTCATAATCACTGATGCCATTTGCTTCGGCTTGTTCAAACCACCAGAGGGCGTTTTCGGGTTGGGCGATGTGGAGCATGGCCTCGATTTCAGCCCCCAGATCCTCAGCAACCTGGCTCACGGCCTTGAGGCCCTTATTGATGAGGAAGGCATTGCGCTCCCAGTCGATAGGCCCATAGTTCTGATTGGGATCTTGAAGAATATCAGCGTTGATTTCATTGCCTACCTGCACCATTTCGGGGAGGAGGTCTTCCCGTTGGAGGGTGTTGAGCACGCGGTAGGTGTAGGCGTAGAGGGAATCCCCCAATACTTCTTTTTGATCCACAACAGCTTCCCAGGCTTTGGGCACTTCTTGTCGGCCGGGGTCTGCCCAGTCGTCCGAATAATGAAAATCGAGGAGGACCTTCATTCCTTTACCCTTTAGGGCTTCGAGGGCCCGCTTTACATCTTTTAGGTCTGAGTAATCGGTCCAGCCAGGTTGGTGCCAGAGCCTCAGCCTTACGAGGTCGCTGCCTGCCTCTTCAAAAATGGTGTAAGGATTTTTTTCTACTCCCTCTTTATCCTTGTAGATGGCGCCACAGTCCAGCATTTCATTGACATAGGAGAGGTCAGCCCCCCGGTAGAAGGTCATATCCGTAGCCTCGGATTCTGGGGGAGTAGGCGTCTTGGTTTCGGGTTTTTCCTGGATAGATGAGCTACAGCCAAGGAAAAGTAGGGAAGCCAGAATGAGGACAAAGAATGGAGAAAGCTTCATTGCAGATGATGTAAAGGGTTATTTTCCCTTTTAATCTAAGGAAATTTTCTGGGCTAGATCAACGCTCTTGGATGTGATTCCTGTAAATTTATGACCGAATATTGTTCATTAGTGATTATCACGAATCATTTTTTTGCGATACAATCCATAGCGCCATTGAAGTTGAAAATAAATTACTTATGATATCCCTAACAGCGCTTTAGCCATTCATTCGTAATAATCATTATTATACTCCTCCAAAAAAAGACTGCCCTTCACAAGGACAACTTTCTTCACTTGGTGGAATATATAAAAAATGGGGCTTTACGGGTCAGGATATGCTCGGTGCTCGCCAGGGATTAGGTAAAGAAGTCGATATTCTTATCATCCGCTGCTTGCTTGCTGGAGCCATTTGGTTTCTTTTTTTCCCATTCGTGAAATATTTTTTCTCCCTCCTTTTCCATGGCCTGAAGGTGCTGTATTTCCCTTTCTAAGGGAGGAATGGACAGTTGTTCGTACATTTTTTCTACACTAAAACCAGAAATATCACCTGCTGCCCGATGGGAAGCTGCATAGATAATCCTGTCGATACCGGCCCAGTGAGCTGCAGCATAGCACATGGGACAGGGTTCGCAGGAGGTGTAGAGGGTCGTTCCTGACAATTTACCTGCATTAAGGTTTTGACAGGCGTCTCTGATGGCTTCGATTTCGGCGTGGGCGGTAGGGTCCTGCCTGGAATAAACCCTATTGACTCCCCTACCTACAATTTTACCATTTATGGCAATCACAGCACCAAAGGGTCCTCCACTCCCTACCTCAATGCTGTGCTTGGCCAGGGAGATAGCCTGGCTCAAAAGTATACGATCGTATTCTTCCATTTGTGATCTGCTAAGGGCTCAAACCGCCGAATTTTTCAGACTCTGTACTTCCTGAATGCTCTTTTCAATGGCTTCACGCTGATCTTTGACTACCTGGGCAGCATCGCCTTCCAGGTCACCACTAGAGATGGCTTTTTTGTACGTTCCCAGGGCTGTCAGCTCGCCTCGTTCCACCTCTTCCAAAATGGCGAAGGTATCTCTGTTTCCGGCAATGAAGCTCCTCAAATCCAACCAGGCCCGGTGAGCGGTAGCTAAAATGGAACCTCCCTTGTCGACATTTCCATCCAAAGCTTTGATTTGATCTTTGAGCTGGTGGCCAAAATCGTAGCGCTGCTGGGAATATTTTTGAAATAATTCTGTCAGGGTTCTATGATTGATTTGCTTGGCCGCATCCTTGTAGCCCTCTTCAGACTCATAACAGCGCTGTAGCAGATCATTGAGTAGTTTTACCTGATTCGAATTGTCCATAGGTGGTCTTACTGTTTAGGTTTTGAAAATAAGTATAAATTTAAAAACCTACCCAGGGAGGATTTGATGGCAATATATATAGATTAGTATATGACTTTGGTTAATCTGCCCTAATTGAAGCTGAAAGTTCTCTGGCTCTCTCGGAGGGATTTGTTTCCAGGAGGATATCCAGTTGTTCCCATGCTTTTTCCTTTTCTTCATTCATCAAATAAGCCAAGGCGAGGTACCAATGGACCTCCTGAGACAAAGGGTTCTTCTTCATTTTTACCAGGGGTAAAAGGCTGGAAATCGCTGCAGGTACATCTTCTATATAGAGCTGGCAAATTCCAATATAGGTTTGAAACTGAAGAGCTTCTGTAGAATCCTGAGGTAGGTTTGACTTATTTTTTTTAAGAATTGGAAGGGCTTTTTTGTATTTCTTTGCTCGGTACAGTTTCAAGCCGGGACTGTCTTTGCCTTCCGGAGCAGGCGGTTCAAAATGGGTCAGATATTTCTGGGCCAATGCTGGACCAGTGGAAGGTTTTTGACTAAGGGTCCAGATGGAAGCTCCTATGACGATCAGAACCAGCAGGGCTAGAGTGGGCAGCCATGTAATGCTTTTTGCTTCTAAAAGGTTGACATTGTTTTGGTCCTTTGATGAATCTTCATCGGGCAGTTGATTTCGGGCAATCTTTGCAGCCTGCTCATCCAGATGGCGGTTGACTGCGGCCTCCATTCCTCTAAGGTCTGCAAAAGCATCTCCTTTTTCCTGCCATTCTTTCCTCAATTCCTTGATGGACTCCTGATAGAGAGGATTTTCGCTTATGAGAACTTGGACCCTTTCTTCGTCATCAGGGTTCAGTTCTCCTTTCACATAGGCGATCATTTCTTCCAGGGAGAGAGAATAGTCAGAAGGATGCTTGTTCGAACTCATGGTCACAGTATTTCCACGGCAGGAAAATCAGTCAATATCAAAAGAACCCTTAATCTTGGACCTTGCTCTTTCGATGGCCGCATAGATTTTTTTAATTTTGGATTCTAACCTTTCATTATCATTTGGAATCAATAACAATTCTTCCATTTCTAATGTTTTGCAATCCACTTCTCTAGCAATTTCCCTTGGTTTATATCCCATTCTGACGAGATTTATGCATTGGTACTCCCTTTGCGAAAGGAGTCCTGAGCCTTTGATGCGGAGGAGGTCTGCTTCGCTCAGGGGATAATCCAGCTTCATATCCACCTGATTAAAAGGCGAGTAATGGTGTCCCAGATCATTGAGCTTGTCGCCCAGGGGCAGGGCTTTTTTCTTCCTCATCCTGTCGATGTGCATATGCCGAATGGTCGTCAGCAGAAAACCACCGAGATTCCTTTCGATTTTCAGGCTTTTCAGAACACTGACGAGTTTGAGGAACAAATCATGTGTGAATTCCACAATTTCTTTTTCAGAAGAGACAAAACTCCTGCTTACAAGGGTAATTCCTCCCTTATGCCGCTTCATCAGAAAGCAAATGATAAGCTGAGCTTTGTTGTGGAGGGTGGGAAGCTCCACCTCTTTTTGGTAAAGTTCCACCAGATGAGCGTCATCCATATCTCTCCATTCTGGAGGATAGAGGGGCGCATCGAAGAAATAATAGGGGCGTTCTCCGCTGCTTTTGGGCATGTTTTTGGGCATGACATGGGGACTTTTATGGCAATAAAGTACTTCAACTGCACATTTAGTGTATCAGTCACAAAACAAGGCCTTCAGGCCTTGATCCCCCACATGATTTTGAATAATTTCAATATAGAGAACTTTTCTGAATCTATCACTAGTGATCAGGGTAAATTATTTTTGCCTCAGGTAGCCTCGATGTTAAAGGGGAAGAATGGATCGGAGAAGGTCAAATTGGGATAAAATATTGTTTAGGCTTCCTTCCTAAAGAATGAATCGCTCGGATTTATCTGAATTTTTTTATCCCTATTCCCATGAATTCATGGATTCATAGGCAAAATTCCTATATTTCTCTTCCATACGTATCCTACTACTGCTATCCTATATGAACATTCGCAAAGAATCCCGTCGGGGATTTCTCAGACGCTCGGGCTTCCTGAGCCTTGGCCTGTCTCTTCCCTTATCTTTCCCTTCCTTCATGTTTGAAGCTGACAATCCCTACCTTTCATCTATAGGCCTTCAGCTATGGACCCTAAGAGATGCCCTTGAAAAAGATCCCCAATCTACCCTGGAGCTTGTCAAAGGGCAGGGCTATAAGCAGGTAGAACTCATGTCGATTTCTCAGTTGAAAACCCTGGGGCCTATCATCGAGAATTTGGGGCTGGAAGTAAGGGCCTCACACTTCAACTGGGCCTACATCACCAAGGGCTGGAAACTCCAGCATTCGGAGCCTGAGTTTACATCCTTCGAACAACTGGTAGAAAAGGCTCATGGAGCAGGCCTGAACTCCCTGATTTTTGCCTATTGGCTGCCAGAAGAACGGTCCCACCTGGACGATTACAAAGGTCTTGCAGAAGCCATGAACCAGGCCGGGGAGATTTGTAAACAGGCGAATATACAGTTGGGCTATCACAACCATAACTTTGAGTTCCAACCCATGGAGGGGCAAATTCCCTATGATATTCTGATACAGCGCTTCGACTCAGAACTGGTAAAGTTTGAGTTGGACGTCTTTTGGACCAGCATAGCCGGCTATCCTCCGCTGGACCTCATGGAAAAACTCAAGGGAAGGCTACAATGGCTTCATTTGAAAGATAAAAAGAAGCAAAGCCCGATTGCCCTGGATACGGGAGAAGTGCCTCAGGATGCCTTTCAGCCCTTGGGCAAGGGAGAAGT
Organism: uncultured Bacteroidia bacterium; assembly: GCA_964564415.1. Lineage (GTDB taxonomy): Bacteria > Bacteroidota > Bacteroidia > J057 > J057 > JALEFZ01. Next base: position 186,057 of record CAZMAV010000008.1, read on the forward strand.
AGATATAAAGTCTGTGGTCAGTGCGGCCCCCGAAGCAGGAGTATTGTCCTGCATGGTCGAACAGGATTTTTCTCCTGCTCCCTTGGAAGACATTGAAGTGAGCATGAAATACCTCAAAAATCTCTAGGCAATAGAGACTCTCAAGCCGATATCCGTCAATTCAATTTGCAGTGAAGATGCTAAGATTCAATTTTACCACCATTCTTACCCTTTTGGGTTTTTCTCTAGCCTTTGCACAGGTTACAGATGGTAAGATCACGACTCCTGAACCCACGGAGGTTTGGGAACCTCAGCCCAGGGTTGTCGATACAAAGAGCTCAATGCCCCCCTCTGATGCTATCGTCCTTTTTGATGGAAAGGCTTGGACTGAGTGGGTAGCTACCGACAAAGACAGGACTCCTGGCTGGAAGATTGAAGAGGGTCATATGACAGTGGTCGCCGGAGCTGGCAACATACAGACCCGTCGGGAATTCGGAAGTATACAACTTCATATCGAGTGGCGAAGCCCCAAAGAAGTGAAGGGAGAAGGACAGGGAAGGGGCAACAGCGGAATATTCCTGCAAAAGCGCTATGAAGTGCAGGTATTGGACAATTACCAAAATAATACCTATGCCAATGGACAGGCCGGAGCTGTGTATAAGCAACACATTCCACTGGTCAATGCCTGCCGTCCTCCGGGTGAGTGGCAAAGCTACGATATCATCTACATGGCACCAGCTTTCAACGAGGACGGCATTAAGGTTCGTCCAGCTACGCTCACTGTTCTCCACAATGGAGTCCTCATTCAGAATCATGTAGAAATCATGGGCAGCACCGAATACATTGGCCTGCCTAAGAATGAAGCTCACGGCAAGGCTCCCATCATGCTTCAGGACCATGGTAATCCGGTGAGCTACCGCAATATTTGGGTAAGAGAACTGTAACCGCAAACTCATAAAAAGACGCAAAGCCTTAGGAAGCTTGATAAAGGGGATGGAGGTTGCAGGCATTTTTCCCGGACTTTCGATGGGCATAAGGGTATGGGAGGAAGAAAAACCTTTGTCTATCCGGCATTCTGTCTGCCGCTGGTGTTTCAGGGACATTCTCCTGGGGGAGTTTTGTGAAGCAGCTCGCGAATTGGGCATTTTATCTATAGAACTGACCAGCCCCAAGGATTGGACTGTGCTATGGCTACCCACGAGGCGGTCAGCCTCACGGAAGGATTAAACGATAAGAAGAACCACGGCCTCCTTCAGAAACAGTACCGCCGCCTCATCGATCAGGACTCGGAAGCAGGTATCCAGAACGTCATAGTTTTTTCAGGAAATAGAAAGGATATGAGCGATGAGGAGGGCCTTGAAAATTGCGCTTTAGGGCTTGACAGCCTCCTGGTATATGCCCGGCGTCGCGGCACTACCCTCATGATGGAGCTACTCAATTCCATGGTCGACCATCCGGATTACCAATGCGGCCGCAGTGATTGGGGAGTTGCCTTGGTTCAGAAGCTGGGCCAGGATAATTTCAAGCTCCTCTACGACATTTATCACATGCAAATTGTCGGAGCTCTGCGAACTCATCATCCCCCGGACGGATGGTCCCGGCGCCAGGGACTTGGGTGTACCTGCTATTGTGGATAACATGATGGCCAATTATATGAAGCGAAAACATAGGGAGAGCTTTATTCAAGGACTCATACAGGTGGACGAAGAGGCTAGCCAACTTCATGGAAAAGCATTTCTTGCCCTGGAGGAGGGGCAGCAGATAGGAATGCTTAGAACCTATGATCTGGCGGCATTTCGATACAATGAAGAGATGAAGGGTAAGCCTCGAGATCCCGATGAGATACCGCCCTTCTTTGGAAGGTTAAAGAGCCTTACGTTCACCGGATTTTTTATGACAGAAAGTGGGGTTAGTGAGTTTTTGACCTGCGACTATATCCCAGGTGAATACCGGGTCGGCGTGCCTTTGAAAGAAGTGGGGAGTTTCTATCTGGATGCCTGAGAAAGGGAGATTTTTTAGGATCAAGCTTTTTTGAAACAACATGAGGGGCGAATAGAAGGGCATGTACAAAGGCTACCTTCAAAAAATCCTTTTACCTTCGTCCCATGATCGAATTATTGGGAAGTAATCCCCTTTTATTATTGTTTGTCGTGGCTGCCTTGGGCTACGGCATTGGCAACTTCAAGATACGAGGGAGCAGGCTGGGAGTCGCAGCGGTACTCTTTGTAGGGCTATTTTTTGGGTCTTTAGATGAGTCCCTTCAAATCCCCGACATCGTATTCCTCCTGGGGCTCGCAATTTTTGTTTATACATTAGGACTGAGTAGCGGTCCGGGTTTCATTGCTGGATTCAAGGGAAGTGGCAACAAAAACCTGAGCTTTGTCCTGTTGATGATCCTAGCTTCGGGATTCATCGCTTTGGGGACTTACTACTTATTTGGTTTTACTCCGGCAGCCACCAGTGGTATATTTACCGGAGCCTCGACCAACACGGCTGCCCTGGCTGGTCTACTTGATAGCATTCAGAAGACTGTACCTTCGTCGGATCAGGAGCAGATGGTAAAAAGTGCGGTGGTGGGCTATTCTATCACATACCCTATGGGTGTGCTGGGGTCTATGATTGCTATTGTCGTGATGCAAGGCCTTTTTAAAATTAATTATGAAGAGGAGGCCAGGGCGCTGCGTCATGAGTATCCCATAGACTCTGCCATCGTCAACCTGACGGTCGAATTTATCAATCAAGAAGTCGAAGGTAAAACTGTCCGCGATTTGCTGAATCATTACAAGTGGAACCTTACTTTTGGGCGTATGCGGAGGAATGGAGAAGTCAGTCTTTCCAACCTGGATACAGACTTCAAGGTGGGCGACCTCGTGGCTGTGGTAGGCAGGGAAAATGACATCGAGGACCTGATCAGTTTATTTGGAAAAAAATCGGAAGAAGAACTCACACGGCAGGCCTCAGAAATCGAACATCATCGGGTATTTGTATCCAATCCTGATGTGGCGGGGCAGCGAATTGCGGCTTTGAACCTTCAGGAACAATTTGCGGTAGTCATTACCCGGGTTCGCAGGGGAGATGTAGACTTATTGGCTCATGGAGACACGGTAATTGAGCTGGGGGATCGTATTCGATTTGTGGCTAAATCCAAGGATGTGCCAGCTTTGGTCAAAATTTTTGGGGATTCCTATCAGGCTTTGGGCCAGATAAACTTGGTTTCCTTTGGTGTGGGAATGGCACTGGGCTTGCTGTTGGGCATGATTACCTTCACCTTACCTGGGGAGATCTCCTTTCAGTTGGGCTTTGCCGGGGGGCCATTGATTGTGGCCTTGATTTTGGGGGCTCTTCGCCGGACGGGACCTATTGTTTGGACCCTTCCCTATGGAGCGAGTCTTACCCTGCGGCAGTTTGGACTGATTCTATTGCTAGCTGCGGTTGGGATTCGGTCGGGCCATACCTTTGTAGACACGATTCAACAAGGAAATGCCGGATGGATATTTTTAGCTGGTGCAAGTATCAGTTTGGGAACGGCCTTCATCATTTTAATTGTGGGGTATAAGTGGTTCAAATTGCCCTTTGGTATTTTAACGGGAATGGTGGCCAATCAGCCTGCCATCTTGGATTTTGCCCTCAACAGAACGGGAAACCTTCTTCCGAACTACGGATATACGCTTATGTTTCCCATTGCTTTGATTGCAAAGATTGTCATTGCTCAGCTTTTATTTAACTTTTTGATTTGATCTACTTTTCTGAGAATGGAAAAAGCCCAAGCCGTTTCACAACGGCTTAGGCACCACACATCTATGATCCAATCATCTTACCTTGCAATTTGTCGTAAAGTGGCCTGAATGTACCCTAGCAGCAATTTTCATTTTCACGAAAAGCTGTTGGACTTTTGATTTGGTCAAGATGTGTGGGGCCAAAAGGTGTCAAGGAAACGAAGATCTGTTATTTCCCTATCACAACTTTAAGTTAAAAATTATTTTTTGAAATACAAATATGTATATCAATTTTATATAAATATTTTGGACTCGTATTTTCTTATTGACTTTATCATTATAGGTTCAGATCCTTGTGTTCAGCGTAGAATGGACCAGGATGAGGAAATTGCTTATTTTTTATTCCAAAAGATATTTTAGACGAGCATAGTAATTTTGGGCGATAAATGCAGCTCCTTCCTCACTATAGTGAACGTCGTCCGCCAGGAAGTCATCCGTGAATCCAGTGAACATATCTACAGGAATTACCAGGGAGGTAGAGTCGCTCTGTTGGTCTGCAATTGTAATGGCTTCTTCCTGCAACCTGGACAGGTAATTTTGAAGGGATGGGGTGGTTGCGGAGGTTTTGATAGGAGCGATCTGTTCTATTAGGATGATTACTTTGGGATTAACCTCCTGAATGACATCTATGATAGCATTCATATTGGTAATGATAGGGTCAAATGGAAGTCCCTGAAGGGCGTCATTGCCTCCGGGCGAACTCAAGAGGACAATATCGGGTTTGGGAATTCGGGCAAGCCAATTGTCGATTCGGTCGAGAATTTGTTCCGAGGTAAATCCACCATGCCCTTCGTGATCGATGTCGAAGTTTTGCCCTTGAAAAGGAGGATAAATGCTGGCTTGATCCTCATTTGTCCCGACAAAATCAATGTCCCACCCATTTTGAATAAGGGTTTTCCAGAGGTCATAGCGATAGCTCTCGAATGCAGGTCTGGCTCCTTCAACGCGGGAGGCTCCGAGGGGCATGATAAGGTTTGCCGCATCGCTGCTGGGTACTTCTGTCTTACAAGAAAGAAGGAGGAGCAAAATGAGGGAGCAGGTTTTTGTGATTAGATGAGCCATGTAAAGTATTTTTGATATTGAAAGCAAGAGGTGGAACCGTTTGGAACCGTTTGGAACCGTTTGGAACCGTTTGGAACCGTTTGGAACCGTTTGGAACCGTTTGGAACCGTTTGGAA